>CAWFRK010000040.1:0-266293 GCA_963818175.1 uncultured beta proteobacterium
ACTCGTCACCGGCAGCTTGTGCGCCGGCACCGCGATGGCGCGCGGCAATGACGATGTCCAGTGGTCGGTCACCGTCGGCAGCGATGCCGGCAGGCCGGCGTATCCGGTGTACGGCCGCCCGGCCCCGGTGTACGTGCAACCAGTGCATCCCGCGCCGGGTAAGGGTTCCGCGGTACTACCAGCAGCCGACCCGCTGGGACCGCGATGGCGACGGCATTCCCAACCGGCGCGATCGGCTCTACAACCCCGCGCTGGGACGTCGGGACGGCGATCGCATCCCCAACTGGCGGGACCGGCGCGATGGTCATCGAGGCGGCGGCTGGCATCGCTGATGCATCGCATGATTCATGCGGGCGCCGAGCTGCGCCGCCCATTTGTTGCTCCTGCGTAGCCTGATACCGCTCGCTGGAGGCGGTAGACGGACAAGGACCATGGGCGTTGCGCGATGCCACTCCACGCGTCGTGGGTTTGTGTGCCCCGAAGCCGTGTGCATTTTTTTTCCTATCGGTGCCATAGGCATCTTTCGTTGATCGATGGGCGGCGGAGTTCTAAAGTGATCCGGTCTGTCCCCATGATCGACCCAGGAGGCAACATGTCCACAGAACCGAAGTGCCCGTTCTCCCCTGCCGGCAGCGGCCGGGGCAATCGCGACTGGTGGCCCGAGCAGCTGAACCTGGAGATCCTGCACCAGCACTCCGCCAAGTCCAACCCGATGGGCGAGGACTTCAACTACGCCGAGGAGTTCAAGAGCCTCGACCTCGACGCGGTGATCAAGGACCTGCACGCCCTGATGACCGATTCGCAGGACTGGTGGCCGGCGGACTTCGGCCACTACGGCGCCGCTCTTCATCCGCATGGCCTGGCACAGCGCGGGCACCTACCGCATCTCCGACGGCCGCGGCGGCGGCGGCCGCGGCCAGCAGCGCTTCGCGCCGCTCAACAGCTGGCCCGACAACGTCAGCCTGGACAAGGCGCGCCGCCTGCTGTGGCCGATCAAGCAGAAGTACGGCCGCAAGCTGTCGTGGGCCGACCTGATGATCCTCGCCGGCAACGTCGCGCTGGAGTCGATGGGCTTCAAGACCTTCGGCTTCGGCGGCGGCCGCGCGGACGTGTGGGAGCCCGACCAGGACGTGTACTGGGGCCCCGAGGGCAAGTGGCTGGCGCCGACGTGCGCTACGCCCACGGCTCAGAGGGCGTGGACAAGGGCGAGGACGAAGCCGTGCTGGTGACCGACGATGCGGCGGACGGCGACATGCACTCGCGCCAGCTGGCGAACCCGCTCGCCGCGGTGCAGATGGGCCTGATCTACGTCAACCCGGAAGGCCCGAACGGCAATCCCGATCCGATCGCCGCGGCCCGGGACATCCGCGAAACCTTCGCCCGCATGGCGATGAACGACGAGGAGACCGTCGCGCTGATCGCCGGCGGCCACACCTTCGGCAAGACCCACGGCGCCGGCCCGGCCGACCCACGTCGGCGGCCGAGCCGGAAGGCGCCGGCATCGAGGAGCAGGGCTTCGGCTGGAACAACAGCTTCGGCAGCGGCAAGGGCGCCGACACCATCACCAGCGGCCTGGAAGTCACCTGGACCACGACGCCGACGAAGTGGAGCAACAACTTCTTCGAGAACCTGTTCGGCTACGAATGGGAGCTGACCAAGAGCCCGGCCGGCGCGCACCAGTGGGTGGCCAAGGGCGCCGGCGCGACGATCCCGGACGCGTACGACCCGGCGAAGAAGCTGCCGCCGACGATGCTGACCACCGACCTGTCGCTGCGCCTGGACCCGGCCTACGAGAAGATCTCGCGCCGCTTCCTGGAGAACCCGGATCAGTTCGCCGACGCCTTCGCGCGCGCCTGGTTCAAGCTGACGCACCGCGACATGGGCCCGCGCGCGCGCTACCTCGGCAAGCTCGTGCCGAAGGAAGAGCTGATCTGGCAGGACCCGATGCCCGCGGTCGATCACCCGCTGGTCGACGACCAGGACGTCGCGGCGCTGAAGGCGAAGGTCGCTCGCCTCGGGCCTGTCGATCGCGCAGCTGGTGTCCACCGCCTGGGCCTCGGCCTCGACCTTCCGCGGCGGCGACAAGCGCGGCGGCGCCAACGGCGCGCGCATCCGCCTCGCGCCGCAGAAGGACTGGGCGGTCAACCAGCCGGCCGAGCTCGCCAAGGTGCTGGCCAAGCTGGAAGCCATCCAGAAGGAGTTCAACGGCGCGCAAAGGGCGGCAAGAAGATCTCGCTGGCCGACCTGATCGTGCTGGCCGGCGGCGCCGCCGTCGAGGCGGCGGCGAAGAAGGCCGGCGTCAGGACGTGAAGGTGCCGTTCTCGCCCGGGCCGCATGGATGCGTCGCAGGAACAGACCGACGTCGAGTCGTTCGCGCCGCTGGAGCCGAAGGCCGACGGCTTCCGCAACTACGTGCGCAAGGGCCTCGAGCGTTGGCAGGCCGAGCTGCTGGTCGACAAGGCGCAGCTGCTGACGCTGACCGCGCCCGAGATGACGGTGCTGGTCGGCGGCCTGCGCGTGCTGGGCGCGAACGCCGGCGAGTCCAGGCACGGCGTCTTCACCCAGCGGCCCGGGACGCTGACGAACGACTTCTTCGTCAACCTGCTCGACATGGGCACGGAGTGGCAGAAGTCGGCCGAGCGAAGGCGTGCTGCGAAGGGCGCGACCGCAAGACCGGCGAGCTGAGGTGGACCGCCACGCGCGTCGACCTGGTCTTCGGCTCGAACTCGCAGCTGCGCGCGCTGGCCGAGGTCTACGCGAGCAGCGACGCGACAGGCAGAAGTTCGTGCAGGACTTCGTCGCGGCCTGGACCAAGGTGATGAACCTGGATCGCTTCGACCTGGCGTGATCCGAGTTGCGACGGGCCGAGGCCTCCCGTCGCAACGCTTCATCCAGCTCAGCTGCGCCACGGCAGCGGCAGCTCGCTGCCGTCGGGCAGGCGGCACCGCCGGCGTGGCGCCGAACCGATGGACCTGCCCGTCGACGTGCACCTCGCTGCGTCCCGATTGGCACATCACGACCTCGTCGCACTCGTGGCTGTGCGGCGGCATGGCGGCGCTGGGCGCCAGCGTCTGGCGCCATACCGAGAGTTGCGCGTCAGGCCCTCGGCCTCGCCGGTCCCGGTGGCATGAGACGCCCGCATCCCCGCCGGCACGGGGTGGCGCTGTTCGATCACGATCACTTCGTTATCGGTCGGGGCCCTCACATTGCAAAAAACTACAGAAGGGCATGGGCTTAACGCCTATGGTCGATGCTCGACGGTTTGCCGATCGCACCACATGACCTTGAAAATTCAACACATCACGCTGGGCAAGAGCTTTCCGCCGCTGAACCGGGAGTGCGTGCGCTCGTCGGCGAGAGCAAATGCCCGAGGACGTGGAATGTGTCCTGTGGGATGACGCGGCAGCTGAAACCTTCCTGCGCACGCAGCCCGCGCCAATGCAGGCGCTCTATCGCCGGGCCAGAAACTACGGCGAGGCCAGCGACATCCTGCGACTGCTGATCACGCATCGTCTTGGCGGCCTGTACGTGGACTGGGATGTCCTGCTGCTCGACGGTGGGCGATTCCTGGACCTGCTCGGCTCGCTGGAGGGTGTCAGCCCGGTACTCCTGGAGGACCAGGCGACGCAGGAGCAGGGCTTCGCCAAGGTGGTGACGAACTCGATGTTCTACATGGAGGCAGGCAACCCGCTTGCTCCTGCATTCCTCGACCAGATCGCAACAGACCTCCAGGCCTCGGAGCCTCAGAGTACGCCGCACCTTACGGGCCCGATGGCCCTTACGCGCTTCATCGCCGCTCGCCCCGACCTCGTGGAGCGCGCCAGGTTCGTGGATCTCAGCGCGGTCTATTCCTTCAGCTACGCCGACGTGAAACTGCACCCGGACAGAGAAGAGCTGAAGGCTGCGAGCCAGTTCGGCAAGGCACCCGCAGTTCACTTCTGGACGCATTCCTGGATGAAGCAGGGCATGTTGCGAACAGCCTTGGGATCGTTCTGGCGAAGTTCCGCTCGAACCGGCAAGCGATCCGTCCGCGTCTTCAACTCGCGCAAGGGAAGAGGGCACCCTGGGGATCTTCAGGACGCAGACCAGGAAGCTCATCGAGCGCCTTGCAGACCTCGAGATAGAGCGGTTCGGTCGAGGTCCTTCCTCGTGGTCGACAGGCACAACAGGATGGCCGCGTGGTTTTCCTATCGCGCTCAACTGAGACGGTGCTGGAGAACCTCAGGGTCGACCTGGTCATCGACGTCGGCGCCAATGAAGGGCAGTTCGCGAGAACGTGCGGCCCTTCTATGAGGGGAGATCACTCCTTCGAGCCTGTCACGTCAGTCTTCGAGAAACTCGCTGCCGCTGCATCTACCGATCCGCTGTGGCAGGTCCACAAACTGGCGTTGGGAAGCCGGAGGAGGCCCAGGTCATCAAGTCTCCGACAACTCCTTCTTCAGTTCCCTCCTCAAACAAACGACTACTGCAGGCAGCGCTTCGGCGACGCCTCCGGAGGGACGAGGGAAGAACCGGTCTCCGTCCGGAGGTTGGACAAGGTGTTGGAGTCCCTGCTGCCCGATATCGGCAGCAGGCGCATCCTCCTGAAGATGGATACGCAAGGCTATGACACCGAGGTGTTCAAGGGATTGGGGAGCAAGCTGGAGCATGTGTACGCGCTCCAGTCCGAGGTGTCGCTGATCTCGATCTATGAAGGGATGCCTCACTGGACCGAAAGCATCTCGCTCTACGAGAAGAGCCGGGTTTGGAGTCGTCGGGATGTTTCCCGTGACGCGGGACGCGGGCAGGGTCATCGAATACGACTGCCTGCTGACAAGGCGGGAGCAGTAGGCAGGCCACCTCGATGGGCGGGTCAGTACAGCACCCGGCAGCTTATCGTCCCCGGTATCGAGCACATCTCGTCCATCACGAGGCGCTGCGCGCTGCCGTCCACGTCGGTCACGACATAACCGACCTCTTCGTTCGTGCGCAGGTATTGCGCATCGATGTTCAGCCCCGCGGCGGAGAAGCGCTCGTTGATGCGCGCCAGCACGCCCGGGGATGTTCTGGTGGATGTGCAGCACGCGCGACCGGCCGGTGTGCTCGGGCAGGGTCACCTCGGGAAAGTTCACCGCGGTGGCGGTGGAGCCGTTGTTGCTGTAGCGGATCAGCTTGGCCGAGACCTCGCGCCCGATGTTGGCCTGCGCTTCGGCCGTCGAGCCGCCGATGTGCGGCGTGAGGATCACGTTGTCGAAGCGCGTGCAGCGGTGAGTCGAAGCCGGCGTCGTTGCCCTCCGGCTCCGCCGGGAACACGTCGATCGCCGCGCCGCGCAGGTGCTCGCTCTCGAGCGCCGCGGTGAGCGCCGCGATGTCGACCACCGTGCCGCGCGAGGCATTGATCAGGTGGCTGCCCGGCTTCATGCGGGCGAGCTGCTGCGCGCCGATCATGTTGTGCGTCGCCGGGGTCTCCGGCACGTGCAGGGTCACCACGTCGGCCGTCTCCAGCAGCTCGTCCAGCGATGGGCAGCTGCCGCGCGTTGCCCAGCGGCAGCTTGGTCTCGATGTCGTAGAAGACCACCGACATGCCCATGTGCTCGGCCAGCACGCCGATCTGCGTGCCGATGTGGCCGTAGCCGACGATGCCCAGCGTCTTGCCGCGCACCTCATAGGAGCGCGCCGCGCTCTTGACCCAGCCGTCTCGATGCAGCACCGCGTTCTTGTGCGGGATGCCGCGCATCAGCATGATGATCTCGGCCAGCACCAGCTCGGCCACGCTGCGCGTGTTGGAGAACGGCGCGTTGAACACCGGGACGCCGCGCCGCGTGGCGGCAGGCAGGTCGATCTGGTTGGTGCCGATGCAGAAGGCGCCGATCGCGGTCAGCTTGGGGGCCTGCGCAAGCACGTCCGCGGTGAGCTGCGTGCGCGAGCGGATGCCCAGGAAATGGGCGTCGGCGATCTGCTCGACCAGCGCGTCGCCCTCGAGCGCCTTGGGCGAGGTCACCACCTGCGTGTAGCCGTCCTGTCGCAGCGCATCGACCGCCGAAGGATGGATGCCTTCGAGCAGGACGAACTTGAGTTTCTTCTTGGGGACGGAGAGTTGTTGTGTGCTCATCCGCGCAGGTTAAGCGAGCGGCTCTATCCGCGACGCGGCCAGGGGATCAACGACGAAGCACTAAGTGATGCCGGTGACCGAGCCCGCGGCCGAGCAGGTAGCCGCCGGCCAGCAGGCCGCCCGCCACCAGCAGGGAGCTCACCGGCATGGCTCGTGCGGTGTTGACTGCGATCTTGCCGGCATGCGGCGCCGCCAATTGCAGCCGGCGCTTGGCCATGCGCACGCCGAGCTCGCCCAGCTCGTCCTTCAGCAGGATCTCGGCCGCAGGCAGCAGCACGGTCTCTTCGTCGGCCACATGGTGCATCACGATGCGCATCAGCTGCATGAACTTCTCGTCATAGCCTGCATCGGTCGGCGCGAGCGCGGACAGGCCCTCGATGATCTGCTTCATCTCGTCGTGCTCGGGCTTCACGCGCGCAAGCACCGGGTTGTCGGTCGCGACCTCCTCGAGGCGAGGGTAGAAGATCTCTTCCTCGAGCTGCGCATGGATGGTGAGGGCGAGGCAGACCGCGTTGACGATGGCTTGCTTTCGCGAAGGCCCGGCGTCGGCGGTGAACTTGTGCGCCGTCATCATCACGTGCGAGTGGTCCATGCGGATCATCCTCGTGACGCTCGGCGACAACTTGCCGAGGACGCTTTCCATGGAGGGATGGGTGGCCGTTCCGCCGTTGCCGGCGTTCGTGCTTCCGGGTTCAGGGGAGCCCGCGGATTCGCTGTTCATTCACATCTCCTTCGGTTCAAGAGCACTCGAGGGCTGGCATTCAACCGCCTCCGACGCCGGTATTGACATGCCCTGTCCCCTGGCATTCGGGACAGGGGCCTTGCTCGATGCGGCCGCTGCCCCCGCAGCGCGGGCAGACATTCTCGCCGGTGCCGGGTGTGCCCGGGGGTGCCTGGTCGCCGGGGCTCATGGGCTTGTCGGCGGGCGATGTTTCAGGCGCATTGGATTGCGGATAGGTACTCATGACTGACCTTTCTGTGAATCCGTGGAGAGGCAAACGCCGCGCCCGCGCGCAGGGCGCACCTGAAGCTCTTCATATGTGCAACTTGCCACTACAATTGCGAATCATTTGTATTTGCATAACCTCAGGTCCTTCATGCGCACTCCCACCCCTGTGGCCCTCGCTGCCGCGCCCGCCTGCGGCCTCACGGCTGTACACCCCAGCAAGCCGCTCCTGCCGCCGGGGCAGGCGACGTGGCAACGCTGCCCACCGTCATCGTCAACGCGAGTGGCGATGCCTCGGCCCAAGGCTTGTCGCCGGCCTATCCGGGCGGGCAGGTGGCGCGCGGTGGTCGCGCCGGCATCCTGGGCACCAAGGACAACCTCGAGACGCCCTTCAGCATCACCAGCTACACCAACGAGCTGATCCAGGACAGGCAAGCCAAGAGCGTGGGCGATGTGCTGCAGAACGACCCGACGGTGCGCACCGCGCGTGGCTTCGGCAACTTCCAGGAGGCGTATTTCATCCGCGGCTTCATCCTGGCTTCCGACGATGTGGCCTACAACGGCCTGTACAGCCTGCTGCCGCGCCAGTACATCGCCACCGAGCTGTTCGAGCGCGTGGAAGTACTGCGCGGTGCCTCGGCCTTCCTGACCGGCGCGACGCCCGGCAACGGCGGCATCGGCGGGGTGGTCAACCTGCTGCCCAAGCGGGCGCCCAACGAGCCGCTGACGCGGGTGACCGCGGGCTTGGGCACCGGCGGGCAGGGCAATGTCGCGGTCGACATCGCGCGCCGCTTGGGCCCGACCAGGCCACCGGCGTGCGCCTCAATGCCGCCTATCGCGACGGCGACACCGCTGTCGACGACGAGCACGCGCGAGCTCGGCCTGCTGTCGCTCGGCCTCGACTGGCGCAGCCGCAACGTGCGCCTGTCGGGCGACATCGGCTGGCAGGACAACAAGCTCGAGCGCACGCGCCCGAGCGTGTCGCTGTTCGGCGTCGCGCATGTGCCCGACGCGCCCGATGCGGACAAGAACTTCGCCCAGCCCTGGTCGTACTCGAACGAGAAGGACCTGTTCGGCACGCTCCGCGGCGAGGTGGACATCACCGACAGCGTCACCGCCTGGGGCGCCTATGGCTGGCGCCGCAGCGACGAGAAGAACTCGCTCTCGGGCATCACCGTGAGCGATGCCGACATCGGCGCCGCCAGCACCGAAGAATGCCTTCGGCTTCGACGCCTTCCTGCCGACCAACCTGTACGACCCGATCTCCTACCCACGGCCCGACTTCGGCCCCAGCGCCTTCCTCGGCAACGACCTGTCCGACCCGGCGCTCACCGGCCGCACGCGCCTGACCAGCGTCGCTGTCGGCGACACGCTCTCGATGGTCGACGACAAGCTGCTCGTCACGCTGGGCCTGCGCTACCAGGACTATCGCGTCGAGAACTTCGCCTTCACCACCGGCATCCCGGCCGATCCGTACGACAAGAGCCGCACCAGGCCTGCGGCAGGCATCGTCAACAGGGCCACCCAGCAGATCTCGGTCTGCGGCAACTCGTAGAAGGCCTGGTGCAGGGCCCGACGGCGGGCGGCAATCCGCCGCCGGTCAACAACGGAGAGATGCTCGCGCCCATGGTCTCCAAGCAGAAGGAGATCGGCCTCAAGTACGACGGCGCGTCCGCACTGATTGGCGATGGCGGCTACGACGCCGTGTCATGGGCCGGGCTCGGCGTGCCGGTGCTGGTGGCGGCGCGGCATGTCTGGCGTCGCTGAAGCGGGGTACCATCCCTCGCATGCAAGTCGCCACCGGTACCGTCGTGAACGGGAAGATCGTGCTCGAAGGTGTCCCTCTTCCTGAGGGGACACGTGTCACCGTGGTCGCGCGCGGTGCGGATGAAAGCTTCGTGCTCACCGAGGCGCAAGAAAGCGAGTTGCTTGCCGCCATGGCCGAGATCGAACGTGGCGAGTATGTGTCGCTGGACGAATTGCTGCAGTCGCTTTCGAGCCGCGGCTAGGCATGGTCCTCAGGGTCAAGATTGCTGCCCGGGCGGCAAGCCAGTTCGCATCGCAGCCGAGTGGTGGGAATCAAACCGGCCCGCAGCGCCAGGCGCCATTGGCGCTGACTTCGGAGAGGCGGTGTCTCTCCTCGCCGAACAGCCCGGCATCGGCGCCAAGTACCTGGGAGCCCGGACTCGTGGAGTGCGCCGCCTTTTCCTCAGTCGGGTTCACTACTTCGTCTACTACAAGGCCGAGGGCGAGAGTCTGCATGTTCTCGCCTTCTGGCATGCAAGCCGCGAGCACCAACCGGCGCTGTGAAGTCTTGCCAAGAAGTGGCGCCTGCGGCGCCCTGCTCGATCGGCCTCGGGCCGCAGGCTTGATAGCGGTCTCGCGGCACGAAGAAAAACTCAGCGAACCGTCTGCACGGTCGCCACCACCGCAGCCACCGGCTTGGCAACCGGCGCCTCGGCCTTGCTCGCGATCATGCCGCTCGGCAGCAGCGGCACGATCAGCAGGGCCACGATGTTGATGATCTTGATCAGCGGGTTCACCGCGGGCCCGGCGGTGTCCTTGTAGGGATCGCCCACCGTGTCGCCCGTCACGGCTGCCTTGTGCGCTTCGCTGCCCTTGCCGCCGTAGTTGCCTTCCTCGATGTACTTCTTGGCGTTGTCCCACGCGCCGCCGCCGGTGCACATCGAGATGGCCACGAACAGGCCGGTGACGATGGTGCCCATCAGCAGGCCGCCGAGCGCGGCCGGACCGAGCACCAGGCCCACGACGATCGGCACCACCACCGGCAGCAGCGAGGGAATGATCATTTCCTTGATCGCCGCCGAGGTGAGCATGTCCACCGCGGTGCCGTACTCGGGCTTGCCTGTGCCTTCCATGATGCCGGGGATGGTGCGGAACTGGCGCCGCACTTCCTCGACCACGGCGCCGGCCGCCCGGCCCACGGCTTCCATCGCCATGGCACCGAACAGGTAGGGGATCAGGCCGCCGATGAACAGGCCCACGATCACCATGTGGTTGGAGAGATCGAAGCTGATGTGCATGCCGCGTGCTTCGAGCGCATGCGTGTAGTCGGCAAACAGCACCAGCGCCGCGAGGCCCGCCGAGCCGATCGCATAGCCCTTGGTCACCGCCTTGGTGGTGTTGCCCACCGCGTCGAGCGGGTCGGTGATGGCGCGCACGCTCTCGGGCATGTCGGCCATCTCGGCGATGCCGCCGGCGTTGTCGGTGATGGGACCGTAGGCGTCGAGCGCCACGACGATGCCGGCCAGGCTCAGCATCGCGGTCGCCGCGATCGCGATGCCGTACAGGCCCGCGAGCGAGTACGAGGCGATGATGGCCATGCACACGCACAGCACCGGCCACGAGGTCGACTTCATGCTCACGCCGAGGCCCGCGATGATGTTGGTGCCATGCCCGGTGGTCGAGGCCTTGGCCACGTGCTTGACCGGCGCATAGTCGGTGCCGGTGTAGTACTCGGTGATCCACACCAGCAAGGCGGTGAGCACCAGCCCCACGATCGCCGAGCCGAACAGGCGGATCTGCGTGCCGCTCTGGTAGATCGCGTTGTCGGGCATCACCCAGCGCGTGATGAAGTAGAAGCCGATCAGCGCGATGACGCCCGTGACGATCAGGCCGCGGTAGAGCGCGGGCATCACGTTCTTCATGCCGGGCGAGGCCTTGACCGCGCCGCAGCCGATGATGGAGGCGATGATCGAGAAGCCGCCGAGCGCCAGCGGATAGAGCGCCGCCTGCATCGGGAACGCGGTGATGAGCAGCGTGCCGAGCACCATGGTGGCGATCAGCGTCACCGCATAGGTCTCGAACAGGTCGGCTGCCATGCCGGCGCAGTCGCCGACGTTGTCGCCCACGTTGTCGGCGATCACCGCCGGGTTGCGCGGGTCATCTTCGGGGATGCCGGCCTCCACCTTGCCCACCAGGTCGGCGCCCACGTCGGCGCCCTTGGTGAAGATGCCGCCGCCCAGGCGCGCGAAGATCGAGATGAGCGAGGCGCCGAAGGCCAGGCCCATCAGCGGCTTGATGGCGGCCGACAAGGGCGTGACCGGAGTGACCTGCCCGTTCATCGTGAGGAACCAGAACACGATGCCCACGCCCAGGAGGCCCAGGCCCACCACCAGCATGCCGGTGATGGCGCCGCCCTTGAAGGCGATGTCGAGCGCCTCGTTGATGCCCTTGGTGGCCGCCTGCGCGGTGCGCACGTTGGCGCGCACCGAGACGTTCATGCCGATGAAGCCGCAGGCGCCGGAGAGCACCGCGCCGACCACGAAGGCCACCGCGGTGGTGCCATCGATGAACACGCCGATCAGGATGGCCAGCACCACGCCGACGATCGCGATGGTCTTGTACTGGCGGGCCAGGTAGGCGGCAGCGCCTTGCTGCACCGCCAGCGCGATCTCCTGCATGCGGGCGTTGCCCGGGTCTTGCTTCAATATCCAGCTGCGCTGAATGAAGCCGTACAAGACTGCGGCAAGGCCGCACACAAGCGCAAAGTAAAGCGCCAAATCGGTGGACATCAAATGGACTCCTTGCTTCTCAGGTGGACCTCGGGCCCGCCCAGGATTCGCCTGCAGTCCTGGAGGGTGATTGCCGAGGTTTTGATGGATGCCGCGCAGTCGAGGCGCCGCGTTGGCCGGCCCATGCTACGGGAAGGCCCCCTATGTCGCAATCGCGCTTCGCCCTGTGTGTACCCTGCATGCTGCACAAGCGCCAGCGAGCGGGAGCCGCGGATCCGGCTTCGCCGGGCCGCAGGCGGAGCCCCCTCGAGGGGGTGCGCCGAAGGCGCTACGGGGGTGGGTCATCTAAACTGCGGGTTTCCCCCCTTGAACGAGCACTACGCCATGAGCCTGCACAACGTCACCCCCGGCGCCAAGGCGCCCGAGCAGTTCAACGTGATCATCGAGATCCCGATGAACGCCGATCCGATCAAGTACGAAGTCGACGAGGACACCGGCGCGATGTTCGTCGATCGCTTCATGGGCACGGCCATGCACTATCCGTGCAACTACGGCTACATCCCGCAGACGCTGGCGGCCGACGGCGATCCGGTCGACGTGCTCGTGATCACGCCGGTTCCCCTGATCACGGGGGTGGTGGTGACCTGCCGCCCGATCGGCATCCTCAAGATGGAAGACGAGGCCGGCGGCGACTCCAAGCTGCTCGCGGTGCCGATCGACAAGATCCTGTCGATCTACACGCACTGGCAGAAGCCCGAGGACATGAACAAGCTGCGGCTCAACCAGATCCAGCATTTCTTCGAGCACTACAAGGATCTCGAGCCGGGCAAGTGGGTCAAGGTGCAGGGCTGGGAAGGGCCCGAGTCGGCCAGGCAGGAAGTGAGCGACGGTATGGCCGCCTACGCGAAGGCCCACAAGAAGTAAGCCACGAGCTGCAGGGGCGGGCCATGGATCGATACGACTCGAAGGAACTGGCGCACTGGACCACCGGCCTCTTCGAAGCCTGCTTCGTGCCGCGCCTCGATGCCGAAGTGGCGGCCAACGTGCTGGTGCGCACCAGCCTGCGCGGCATCGACACGCATGGCCTGTCGCGGGTTCCCGTGTATGCGGAGAAGCTGCGGTCGGGCGAGGTCAACCCCCAGGCGCAGCCGCACGTCCAATGGCGCGATGGAGCCTTGCATGTCGATGGCGACGGCGGGCTCGGCCAGGTGGTGGCCTGCGCGGCGATTCATGAGGCGATCAGCCGCTCGGAGAAGCTGGCCGCGGTCTCGTGCGTGATCCGCAACAGCGGCCACCTGTCGGCGCTGGGCCTCTTCACCGTGCAGGCGGCCGATCATGGCCGCGTCGCGCTGCTGTGCCAGAAGACGCCGCCGATGATGGCCTTGCCCGGATCGCGCGGCCCCTCGATCGGCAACAACCCGATCGCCTTCGCCGCCCCGGTGCCGGACGGGCCGCCGCTGGTGTTCGACATGGCCACGAGCGTGGTCGCGCGCGGGCAGGTCATGCAGGCGCTGCGCGACGGCGCGGCCATCCCCGACGATTGGGCCCTCGGCCCCGACGGAGCGCCGACCACCGATCCGGCGCTGGCCCTCAAGGGATCGATGCGCCCGATCGCGGGGCACAAGGGCGTGGGGCTCGCAATGATGGTCGAGTGCCTGGCCGGTGCGCTGACGGGGGCCCTGGACATCGTGGAAGCATCGCCGCAGGGCCCGGTCGGCTCGGCCGGCGGCATCAGCGCCTTCCTGCTCGTGATCAATCCCGAGCTGTTCGCCGGCAAGGCGGCCTTCGAAGCCAGCATGGCGCAGTGGCTCGCCAACTACCTCGGTGCCGCCGGTCCGAAGGCACGCTATCCCGGCCAGCGACAGGCGCAAGCCGAAGCCGAGCGGCTCGCGCTCGGCATCCCGCTGCCGGAAAGCGTGCTGCGTGAGCTGCGCGCCACCGGCGAGTCCTTGGGCCATCCCTTTGCGCTCAGTCCCAAGGGCGGCCCCGAACCTCAGGAAAGCATCCATGGCAAAGCCAGCTGAGCAAGTGCTGCGCGACCTCGCCCCGCGCGGCATCCTGCGCGCGGCGATCAACTACGGCAACCCGGTGCTGGCCCAGCAGGGCGAGGACGGCACGCCGCGCGGCGTGTCGGCCGACCTGGCGCGCGAGCTGGGCTCGCGCCTGGGCGTGAGCGTCGAGTTCGTCACCTACGACTCGGCGGGCAAGGTCTTCGCGGCCATCGAGCAGCAAGCCTGGGATGTCGCCTTCCTTGCGATCGACCCGGTGCGCGCTGCGCAGATCCTCTTCACGCCGCCGTACGTGATCATCGAGGGCACCTATCTCGTCCGAAGCGACGCGCCGTTCCAGGCCATCGAAGACCTCGACCGGGCCGGCGTGCGCATCGCGGTGGGCAAGGGTGCCGCCTACGACCTGTTCCTCACGCGCGCGCTGCGCCATGCGGAACTCGTGCGCGCCGACACCTCGGCCGGCGCCGTCGAGCTCTTCGAGGCGCAAGGGCTGGAGGCCGCGGCGGGTGTGCGCCAGCCGCTGGAGGAAGCGGCCAGGACGCGCTCCGACCTGCGCGTGATCCCCGGGCGCTTCACCGCCATCGAGCAGGCCATGGGCACGCCGATCGGCCGCGAGGCGGGGCGCGATTACCTCGCCGGCTTTCTCGCCGAAATGAAGTCCGGTGGATTCGTCGCCGACGCACTACGCAAAAGTGGGCAAAAAGGCGCAAGTGTCGCGCTTTGATAGGGCCGAGGCTTGAACTGGAAGGGTGCTCCCGGCAACTTAAGCGGGGTGCGGCCAGCTTGCAAAAGGCAGGTCGCTCACAGGCAGCAAGCTCGTGAGGAGACCCCGATGGAGACCCAGCAGAACCCCGGCGCCCCTGAGCGCGACGACGCGAGCGAATCGGCGGTCATTTCGCGCAACCCCGCGGTCCCCGCAAAGCACACCAACATCTTCAGCGCCGGCCGCCGGCTTGCCTTGCGGGCGAGCTGGGGCCTGGGTCTGGGGGCGGTGAGCGCGGCACCGGCCGCCGGGACGGCTCGGCAGCCGGGCTGAAGGGCAGCTCTGATGGCCGTGAGCCCGGCGGCCAAAGGGTATTAAATGCACATACAATAAATGTCCGTGGACCGTGGCAACGAGCGCCGCGTCATCAGCTTGCGCAGGGCCAATGCAAGAGAGGTGAAGCACTATGCCGAAGCTTAAGCCTGGAACCATTCTTCCCACGCCCGAGGAAGATGCGCAGATTGCGCGGGGCATCGCCGCCGATCCTGACACCTACGAACTCAGTGACGAAGAGTTCAAGGAACTCAAGCCGATGCGCGGTCGCCCGCGCCTGGAGCGCCCCAAGGTTGCGCTGAACATGCGAATAGACGCCGATGTGATGGAAGCCCTCAAGGCGAGCGGACCGGGATGGCAGACCCGCGTCAATGACTTGCTTCGGAAGGCCGTTTCGCGCCGTCGTATCTAAGGTGTTGGAGCTACCGCCACACCGGAGGTCGGGCTCATAGGCGAAGATCGCCCCGGGTCTCTTGCCACGGCCTTGTCTCAGGCATAAATTGCACAGGCTGCGCCCCACGCAGACCGGCGCGCGGTCACCGCGCCGAACAAGGAGACAGGCATGGCTTCACTCACCGTGAATGGCGTGCAGCGGAACTTCGAGGGCGATCCCGCGATGCCCTTGCTGTGGTACCTGCGCGATGAACTCCAGATGACGGGCACCAAGTTCGGCTGCGGCATGGCGCTGTGCGGCGCCTGCACCGTCCATCTCGACGGCGCGGCAGTGCGATCGTGCAGCACGCCGATGAGCGCGGCGGCAGGCAAGCGCGTCACCACCATCGAAGGGCTCGATGCCAAGGGCCAGCATCCGCTGCAGGTCGCCTGGCGCGAGCAGGGCGTGCCGCAATGCGGCTACTGCCAGTCGGGCCAGATCATGCAGGCCGCGGCGCTGCTGAAGGAAAAGCCCAAGCCCAGCGACCAGGAGATCGAGGCCGCGATGTCGGGCAACATCTGCCGCTGCGGCACCTACACCCGCATCAAGGCCGCCATCAAGCAGGCATCGACCGCAAGCGCGAGGAGGGCCTGACATGAACGCCATCACCCAGGCCAGTGAACCCCATGTCGGCGCCATCTCGCGTCGCAGCTTCCTCGGCGGCACCACGGGCGGCGCCGTCGGCGGCTTCGTGCTCGGCCTCGGCTGGGCCGAGAGCCCCGAAGCGCAGGAAGCGCCGAAGTACGGCGCCTACGGCATGCCCAACGGCGTGGTCGAGAACCCGCTGGTGTTCGTTTCCATTGCCGAAGACGGCATCGTCACCATCACCTGCCATCGTGCCGAGATGGGGCAGGGCGTGCGCACCGGCGTGCCGATGATCGTGGCCGACGAGCTGGAAGCCGACTGGTCGAAAGTGCGAGTCGTGCAGGCGCCCGGCGACGAAGTGCGCTACGGCAACCAGGACACCGACGGCTCGCGCACCACGCGCCACTTCTTCATGCCGATGCGCCGCTGCGGCGCCGCCGCGCGACAGATGCTGGAAGGCGCCGCAGCCAAGCGCTGGGGCGTCCCGGCGTCCGAGGTCACGGCCAAGAACCACCAGCTGCTGCACCGACCGACCGGGCGCACCCTCGGCTACGGCGAGGTGGCGCGAGAGGCTGCCGCGATGCCGGTGCCTGCCACCGCCGACATCAAGCTCAAGAAGCCGGCCGAGTTCCGCTACATCGGCAAGGGCAGGCAGATCGTCGATGGCTTCGACATGACGACCGGCAAGGCGGTGTACGGCATGGACGTGGTGCAGCCCGACATGCTGTTCGCCGTCGTCGCACGCGCGCCGGTCTATGGCGGCACGCTCAAGAGCTTCGACGCGGCCGAGGCGCAGAAGGTGCCGGGCGTGGTGAAGGTGGTCGAGATCAAGGGCTCGGCCATCCCCAGCGCCTTCCAGCCGCTGCCGGGCGTCGCGGTGATCGCCACCAGCACCTGGGCGGCGATGAACGGCCGCAAGGCGCTCAAGCTGAACTGGGAGGGCGGGCCCAACGGGACAGTACGCTTCCGACACCTACCGCGCGGCGATGGAAGCCGCCGCCAACAAGCCCGGCAAGGTGATCCGCACCTCGGGCGATGTCGATGCGGCGATGAAGTCCGCCGCCAAGGTGCTGAAGGCGCAGTACTACGCGCCGCACATCACGCAGGCGCCGATGGAGCCGCCGGCCGCAACCGCGCAGCTCAAGGACGGCAAGTGCGTGATCTGGGGCCCGTTCCAGAGCCCGCAGGCGGTGCGCACCGACGTGGCCAAGCGGCTGGACATGAAGCCCGAGGACGTGACGGTCAACGTCACGCTGCTGGGCGGCGGCTTCGGCCGCAAGAGCAAGGGCGACTACGCCACCGAGGCCGCGCTGCTCTCGCGCGAGACGGGCGGCAAGCCGGTGAAGGTGGTGTGGACGCGCGAAGACGACCTGCACCATTCCTACTACCACACGGTGTCCGTCGAGCATATCGAGGCGGCGCTGGATGCCAAGGGCAAGCCGGTGGCCTGGCTGCACCGCAGCGTCGGGCCCACGCTGATGGCGCTGTTCGGGCCCGACCCGAAGACGCAGTCGCCGATCGAGCTCGGCATGGGCCTGGCCAACGTGCCTTTCGCGGTGCCCAACCTGCGCGTCGAGAACCCCGAGGCGCCGGCGCACACGCGGGTGGGCTGGTACCGCTCGGTATCGAACATCCCGCATGCCTTCGCGATCCAGTCCTTCGTCGACGAGATGGCGCATGCGGCCGGCCGCGACCCGAAGGACTTCCTGCTCGAGCTGCTCGGGCCGCCGCGCAAGATCGATCCGCGCGAGGTCAACGACACCTGGAACCACGGCGAAGACCCGACGGTGTACCCAATCGACATCGGCCGGCTGCGGCGCGTGACCACCACCGTCGCGAAGGAGGCGAACTGGGGCAAGAAGCTGCCCAAGGGCCGCGGACAGGGCATCGCCGCGCACTACAGCTTCACCACCTACGTGGCCTCGGTGGTGGAGGTGGCGGTGGACTCGAAGGGCGAGCTCACCATCCCGAGGGTGGACATCGCCGTCGATTGCGGCGCGATCGTCAACCCCGACCGCGTGCGCTCGCAGATGGAGGGCGCGGTGATGATGGGCGTCAGCAACGCGCTCTACAGCGAGATCACCTTCAAGGACGGGCATGTGATGCAGGACAACTTCCACCAGTTCGAGGTCCTGCGCATGAATGCGGCGCCGAAGCAGGTCGTGGTCCACCTGATACCGGGCGACTACAACGCGCCGCTCGGCGGCGTGGGCGAGCCCGGCGTGCCACCGATTGCGCCGGCGCTGGCCAACGCGATCTTCGCGGCGACGGGCAAGCGCATCCGCAGCTTGCCGATCAGGGACCAGTTGAAGGCGTGATCCAAAGCGACATCCCCGCCAGGCTCGACCGGCTGCCATGGTCGCGCTGGCACTGGCGGGTGGTGATCGCGCTCGGCGTGGCCTGGGTGCTCGATGGCCTGGAGGTCACGCTGGTGGGCTCGGTGGGCGGCGTGCTCGAGCGCCCCGACACGCTCGCGCTCTCCGCCACGCAGATCGGCTGGACCGGCTCGCTCTATGTCGGCGGCGCGGTGATCGGCGCGCTGGTGTTCGGGCGGCTCGCCGATCGGCTTGGCCGCAAGCGGCTGTTCCTGGTGACGCTCGCCGTGTACATGGTGGCGACGCTGGCCACCGCCTTCTCGTTCAACTTCGCCAGCTTCGCGCTGTGCCGCTTCGTCACCGGCCTGGGCATCGGCGGCGAGTACGCGGCGATCAATTCGGCGATCGACGAGCTGATCCCGGCGCGCGTGCGAGGTCGCGTCAACCTTGCGATCAACGGCAGCTTCTGGATCGGCGCGGCGCTCGGCGCGGGGCTGAGCCTGGTGCTGCTGGATCCGCGCGTGCTCGGTCCGCAGGCCGGCTGGCGAATCGGCTTCCTGCTCGGCGCCGTGCTGGCAGCGGCCATCCTGCTGGTGCGGCGCGACGTGCCGGAGAGCCCGCGATGGCTGATCTCGCACGGCAGGGTCGACGAGGCCCGCGCGATCGTCGAGCGCATCGAGGCCGAGGCGATGCGCGAGCACGGCACGCTGCCCGAGGCCATCGGCGTGCTTCACCTCAGCGCCCACGCCACGCCCACGTTCGCAAAGACGCTCGAGGTGCTGCTGAGGCGCTACCCGACGCGCAGCCTGGTCGGCTTCGCATTGATGGTCTCGCAGGCCTTCTTCTACAACGCGATCTTCTTCACCTATGCGCTGGTGCTGACGCGCTTCTACGGCGTGGCGCAGGAACAGGTGGCGCTCTACATCTTTCCGTTCGCGCTCGGCAACGTGCTCGGGCCTTTTTTGCTCGGCCCGCTGTTCGACCAGATCGGGCGGCGCGTGATGATCTCGGCCACGTATGCGCTCTCGGGCATCGCGCTGCTGATCACCGGCTGGGCCTTCATGCAGGGCTGGCTCGATGCGAACGGCCAGGCCTGGTGCTGGGCGGCGGTGTTCTTCCTTGCATCGGCCGCGGCGAGTTCCGCCTACCTCACGGTGAGCGAGGTGTTCCCGCTCGAAATGCGGGCGCTTGCCATCTCGGTCTTCTATGCGATCGGCACGGGCGTGGGCGGCTTCGTGGCGCCCGCGCTATTCGGCGCACTCATCGAGACCGGCAGCCGTGGGGCCGTGTTTGCCGGCTATGCGATCGGCAGCGCGCTGGTGCTGGTGGCTGCGGCCATCACGCTGCGATATGCGGTGAACGCGGAGCGCAAGCCGCTGGAGGAGGTGGCTGCGCCGCTGGGGGCGGCCGAGTAGCGATCTCGCCCAAGTGCGGAGTTGCGATCAATGACTGCGGACGCCCGGGCATGGCCTGCGGCCCACTACGAACGCAGCATTGCTTCCGGATCCGATGTGGACCCACCCCATCCGAAAAGGAGCAAGCAGCATGAATGCACGCATCGACTTCAGCGCCCTCAAGGCCCGCCAGCAGGCAGCCTGGGCCAGTGGCGACTTCGCCGTCATCGGCACCACCTTGCAGATCGTCGGCGAGCAATTGGCCGAAGCCTGCGACCTGCGTTGCGACGAGCGCGTGCTCGACGTGGCCGCAGGCAACGGCAATGCCACGCTCGCCGCGGCCAGGCGAGGCTGCAAGGTGACATCGACCGACTACGTGTCCACGCTGCTCGACCGCGGCGCCGAACGCGCGCGCGCAGAACGCCTGGAGGTGGAATTCCAGGTGGCCGATGCCGAGGCGCTGCCCTTCGCCGATGCGAGCTTCGATGCCGTGCTCTCCACCTTCGGCGTGATGTTCGCGCCCGACCAGGCGCAAGCCGCGTCGGAGCTGGCACGGGTCTGCCGGCCCGGCGGCCGAATCGGCCTGGCCAACTGGACGCCCGAGGGCTTCCTCGGGCAGATGTTCAAGGTGATGGGCCGGCACGTGCCGCCGCCGGCCGGCGCGCAGCCTCCTTCGCTGTGGGGCATGAGGTCGCACCTGGAGGCCCTGTTCGGCGAACAGGCCGCGTCCATCGAAGCGACAGCCCGCATCTTCAATTTCCGCTACCGCTCGGCGGCACATTTCATCGAGGTCTTCCGCACTTGGTACGGGCCGGTCCACAAGGCCTTTGCCGCGCTTGGAGGCGGACGCCGCAGCGGCACTGGAGCGTGACTTGGGCGAGTTCTGGAGAGCTTCAACCGCGCAGGTGCAAGCTCGCTGGTCGTGCCTGCCGAGTACCTCGAGATCGTCGTGACACGCCGCTGACACGGCCGGACTGTGCCCCGGGGTGGCGCCCGGGATACACCTTTCCCTGCGGTTCACAACCCCTTACTCATGGCCCATGCCGTGCCCAAGATTTGGGATAAATTTCCCAATCATGGACACCCGTTCGACCGTGCACGGAGCGCTTGAGTCGGCGATCGCCCGCCTGTTGCGACCGCTTTTCCGGGTCCTGCTGCGTCACTCGATGTCCTTCGTGGCCTTCGAGGCGCTGGCCAAGCGCGTGTATGTCGAAGTCGCGATGAAGGATTTCGGCATCGAGGGCAAGAAGCCGACGATCTCGCGCGCCTCGATCCTGTCGGGCCTGACGCGCAAGGAAGTGCATCACCTGCTGTCCGAAGCTGCGCGCTGGCGCGCCCGAAGAGGGCGAGCGATACAACCGCGCGGCGCGCGTGCTCACCGGCTGGGTGCGCGACAGCGATTTCAGTGACCCGAGGGCAGGGCCGCGCAAGCTTCATATCGAGGGCCAATGGGGGTTTGCCGAGCTGGTCAGGCGCTACAGCGGGGACATGCCCGCGCGCGCGATCCTCGACGAACTGGTGCGCGTCGGCGCGGTGCGCCTGCACGAGGACCACACCGTCGAGCTGCTGGCCCGTGCCTACGTGCCGACGACGAGCGAGCCCGCGAAGCTCGCCATCCTCGGCAACGATGTCGCCGACCTGATCGACACGATCGACCACAACATCGAGCACGGCGAATCGGACCCGCGCTTCCAGCGCAAGGTCATGTACCACAGCATCCCCGTGAACGCCTTGCCCGCGTTCCGCGCACGCACTGCCGGCCAGGGCCAGGCGCTGCTCGAGCGGCTGGATCACTGGCTGCAGCAAGACGACTGCGAGATCCCGCCCGAGGGGGCGGAGGGCCTGCCGCGAGCGCGGGTCGGCGTCGGCATCTACTACTTCGAGGAGCTTCATGCTCCCCACTGTGCTCAGGGAGACCACCAATGAAGACCAGCTTTCTTGCTGCGATAGGCGCCGCCGCGCTGGTGCTGTTGATTGCAGCCTGCGGTGGTGGGGGAGGTGGCGGTGGCGGCGGCGATGGAGGCGGCGGCATCGGGGGCACCGGCGTGGGGTCCGGCGCCATGCGCTTCTCGCTGACCGACGCTCCGTCATGCGGATACGACGAAGTCAACGTCACGATCGAGAAGATCCGCGTGCACCAGAGCGCCACCGCGCAGGATGCCGACGGCGGCTGGTCGGAGGTGGTACTGAACCCCGCGCATCGCGTGGACCTGCTCACGCTCACCAACGGCGTGCTCCACGAGCTCGGCCAGACGCAGTTGCCTTCCGGCAAGTACACGCAGCTGCGGCTCGTGCTGGCCGGCAATGATGGGACCCGCCCCCCGTCGAACTCCGTGGTCCTGTCCGGCACCGGCGAGGAGATCGCGCTCGACACGCCCAGCGCGCAGCAAAGCGGCCTGAAGCTCAATGCGAACATCGACGTCCCGGCCGGCCGGATCGTCGACGTGGTGCTCGACTTCGACGCCTGCAAGTCCGTGGTCAAGCGCGGCAACTCGGGGCGCTACAACCTCAAGCCTGTGATCGCCGTCATCCCGGTGCTGTCGGACGACGGCATGCGCATCGAAGGCTGGGTGGACCCGGGCCTGGACCCCGTCACGACCACGGTGTCCGTGCAAGTGCAGGGAGTGCCGGTGAAGGCCACGCATCCCGATGAGAACGGCCGCTTCGTGCTCTATCCGGTGCCCGCAGGCACCTACGACCTGGTGGTGAGCGCCGAAGACCGCGTGACCGCGGTGATGACCGGCGTGCCGGCGAGCGACAGCGCGATCACCCAGGTCAACAGCAGCCTGGTCCCGATCGTGCCCGCGGACGCCGCGTCGGCACCGCTGCAGTTCAGCGGCACCGTGAATCCCGCGACCGCGACAGTGCGGGCCTTGCAGCTGCTCACTGGCGGGCCGACCATCGAGGTTTCGTCGCCACCCGTGGATGCCGACACCGGCGCATATGCCTTCACGCTGCCGGCGGGCGCACCGCAGAAGACGAGCTTCGTGCCGAACCCGAGTTCGATCGTGTTGACGCCCGATCCCGCCTCTGCTGGCAAGTACAGGCTGCAGGCGCAATCTGCAGGCGCGACGCAGAGCGTGGACGTGCGATGCCACGACCGTCTCGCCCATCAATTTCGTTTTTCCCTGATCCGTTTCAGGGACCGACCGCATGCTCGACGACAGCAGGAACGAATCAATGACCAAGAAGCTTGTTTCCTTCATGTTCGCAAGCCTGCTGGCCTGCAATGCCGCGGCACAGACCAGCGTCGGGGTGTCGGTCGGGATTTATCAGCCGGGGGTCTATGGCCGTATCGACATCGGCAACTACCCGCCGCCGGCGGTGATCTACCCGCAGCCGGTCGTCATCGCGCCGGGGCCGGTGGCGGTCTACCAGCGGCCGATCTATCTCTATGTTCCACCGGGCCACCAGAAGAACTGGAACAAGCACTGCGCGCGCTATGCCGCCTGCGAGCAGCGCGTCTACTTCGTGCAGGAGCAGTGGATCGAGGAGCGCTATGCGGAGCGCCATGGCGGCTCGAAGGGCAAGGGTGGCAAGGACCATGGCAAGAGCCAGGGCAAAGGCCACGGAAAAGGCCACGGCAAGCACGACTGAGTCGTGACAAAGGCCATGGCAAGCATGGCCATCGAGCATCGCGGCCGAGCCGCAGGTGTGTCGATCAATCCTGCGAGGGCGCGCCCACCGTCTCCCTCGGCGTGATCGGCGTCTCGTCGAGCGGACCGGAGGGATTCGACATTGCCGTCCCCGTGCCCGGGCTCGTGACCGTTCGGGTGGCCATGGTCCGGGTCGCAGCGACGGGTACCGTCTCGTCCATCTGGCAGCCCGCGAGAGATGCGGCGATGGCGAGGCCGAGGGCAGGCGAGCGTGCTCGCTTTCAGGGGTGTGTCCAACACGATGAGGCTCCTTGGCTTGAGTGCCACTGTCGATGTGACGGGCGACTCCAAAGCTGCGGCGCGTCACCCGTGGTGCTGGGTTGCCGTTCGATCGCCGGAGGTTCAACAGGATTGTTCCGATTTGTGGAAAGAGCTCTTGCCTGACTTCCCATTTATGCATGGGGAGGCGGCGCCTAGATTTGAGGCATCGATGAACGCGACATGAGATTGCCAAGTCCGATTCGTCGAGCAACCTGAAACCTCAACGAACGGAGCACCACCATGAATGCCAAGACCCTGATTGCCGGCCTCATCACTACCTTTGCCGCTGCCGGCGCCTTTGCCAGCGAGTTCAACGGCGAAGCCTCCTACCAATATCCCCAAGCCAGCACGTCGAGCGTGTCCCGCGCCCAAGTGAAGGCCGAGCTGGCGCAAGCCCAGGCCGCAGGCGAAGTCGTCTACGGCGAAACGAACTTCAACGTGGCGCAAGGCGAGTCGACGAAGTCCCGCGCCGAAGTGCACGAAGAGACCATGAAGGCAGCGGCCGAAGGCAAGCTGCTGCGCAACGGCGAAAGCTGAAAGCTTGATGCACGGTCGCTGACCGCTCTGCAGCGGCTCCGCGACCTGCCAGAGAAAGCGCCCTCGCGCGCTCAGGATTGCAGTGACCTGGCTGTGCTCCGTTCGACTCTCCTCCAGGTCCACGCGCCCGCCTCTCGGCGGGCGCGTGCTTTTGTGCAACGTGAACCTCCTCTACCGCCCCCACGGTTTCCCTCGGCGTGATCGAGCTTGCATCCAGGGGCCACTGCGCTGCGTAGAGGTTCACAAGGATTGTTCCGGGTTGCGGAATGAGCCTTTGCAGGACTTCCCGTTTATGCATGGGGAGCCGGCGCCTAGATTTCAGTCATCGATGAACGCGACATGAGATTGCCAAGTCCGATTCGTCGAGCAACCTGACACCTCAACGAACGGAGCACCACCATGAATGCCAAGACCTTGATTGCCGGCCTCATCACTACCTTTGCCGCTGCCGGCGCCTTTGCCAGCGAGTTCAACGGCGAAGCTTCCTACCAATATCCCCAAGCCAGCACCTCGGGCGTCACCCGCGCGCAAGTGAAGGCCGAGCTGGCGCAAGCCCAAGCGGCAGGCCAGATCGCCTATGGCGAAGCGAGCATGAACGTGGCCGAAGGCGAGTCGACGAAGACCCGCGCCCAGGTACACGAAGAGACCATCAAGGCGGCGACCGAAGGCACGCTGCTGCGCAACGGCGAAGGCTGAAGCGTTGATGCACGGTCGCTGACCGCTTCACGGCGGCTCGGCGACCTGGTGCAGAAAGAGAAAGCGCCCTCGCGCGCTCAGGACTGCAGTTGACCTGGCTGTGCTCCGTTCGACTCTCCTCCAGGTCCACGCGCCCGCCTCTTGGCGGGCGCGTGCTATTTGTCGATCCGCGGCCAAGCCGCAGTTCATCGGTAAGATGTTTGAGACGGTGCTCGCGCAGGCCAGCCGTTGAGGGCCGCCCACATCAGGAAGGGAACCGAAGGAGCCGATGCAATGACCGCCACCGAACAAATGCTGATGGAGAAGATCCGACAACTCCCCCCGCAGCGCATGGCCGAAGTCGAGGATTTCGTCGATTTCCTGCGCGAACGGGAGGAAGCGCAGCGCCTGACCCACGCCGCCGCCAAGGCCAGCGAGGCGAGCTTTGCCCGGGTGTGGGACAACGACGAGGACGCTGCTTACGACCGGATGTGATGATGGCCGCTTCAAGCTTCAGCTTCGGTGACGTAGTGCTCGTGCCGTTTCCGTTCACGAATCAGTCCGGCACCAAGAAGCGCCCGGCTGTTGTCGTCTCCAGCCATGGCTACAACAGCAGTCGACGCGACATCGTGATCATGGCAATCACCAGCCAAGTCAGGGTGTCACTGGCCTTCGGCGAGGCGATGGTCGCCGACTGGCTCAAGCCGGTGTTCACGACCATTGAACAAGCACTCGTTATTCGCACGATGGGCGCGCTGTCGATAGCCGACGGGAAGACGCTGCGCGAGTTCGTAAGCGAAGTGATCGGGTGAACTGAGGGTCGCTGACGGCTTCGCCCGCCTTTTGGCGGGCGTGTGCTTTTGTGCATTCCATTACGAATACGCCTTTGACATAACAGGCGGTCGAATAAGCGAACCACCACTTGGTCCAAAAGCGCATGCCCAGGCCGGCCTCACGCCCGGTTTGTATCAAATTGCTCCCTCATAAATTCGTCAGAATTGGACCGATCTGTGGCGACCGCTCTGTTACTAAGGCGGTGTGACGTAGGGGCTAATGAGATTAAAGGAGGGGAGGAAGGGTCATCACCTAATTGACGCTTGGTGAGATTTCACCCGGTGTTGATCCGATGCGCCCTAGGCAGGCTGCTCTCGCGTCGCTCTTTTATTGCAAACCGGAGTGAACCATCATGAATCGTTGTTTTACCAAGGGCTTGAGCAGTCCGATCCCCATCGCCGCCAGTACGCTCGCGGCCACCTTGGCGCTGGTCTCAGGGCCGACCGTTGCGCAGGCATATAGTCCCCATCGGGAACTGACGCCTTATCAGATCGTGGCAGACGACGGCAGGTGCATTCAGGCTACTGCAGCGCCGGCCGGGCAGGCTGGCTGGGTGCCCCTTATGCAGCCCTGTAACCCGAACATAGTAACGCAGAAGTTCTATTTACTGGACAACGCTACTTCCGACACCGAGTTCGTGCCCCAGGTAGACAAGGCAACTCACCCCTTGTCCTCGCCGAATGCTCGAATCGTCCTCGCATCTGAGTTCGATAGGACTACTACTGGCCACGGCTACTCCTTCCTGTACCGCGTCGCAGACAACTACAGCTATTTAGGCTCGTCTACCAGCCCCACCAGCCCGCTCCAAAATTCCAACTACACATGGACCGTAACTAAAATGGAAACTTTAATTGATAATTATACGGGGAACTGGGATTGGGTTGCGAACGAGGGCTCGATCATCAGCGTGGCCGGGAGCCCGGGCTGGCGCGAAGTGCGCTACGGCGTGGGTAACTCATGGAACTATCGCATCGTGACAATTCCCCCGAATGGGGAACGCATAGATATAGGCTGCAACAACGAAACTTTCGGGGATCCGGACAGGGGTAAGCCGAAGACCTGCGAAGTACTCAAGCGCCCAGCTTCACATACGCCGTTGATGGTGAGCTTCCATCACGATATGCATAAATGCATGAAGAGGGACGGCGACGTCATCCACAGTATTGCATGCGCGTACCCAACATATAATCCAGAGCATACCCTGTGGGTATTGCGTCCCACAACCTACCCAGGTTTTTGAGAGACACTTGGAACAAACTGGATCCAATCGCACGGCTGCACTCGCGTCGCGCTGTCTTACTTCAAACCGAGAGTGAACCATCATGAAAAATTGCATTACAAAGCACTTGCAGAATCGAATCCACGTGGCAGCCGCTGTCTTCGTGGCCACCTTATCGTTCGTGACTGGCTCGGCCACTGCGGGTGTGCAGGTGTCCTTCATTCCAAATCCAAAGCTGACGCCTTATCAAATAGTGCATTACACAGGAAAGTGCATAGAGGCTACGGCATCGCCGTCGGGCAGCCTGGCTGGATACCGAAACTTCGGGACTGCCAGGAAACCATCATTACCCAGAAGTTCTATCTCTTGCACAATTCATCCGTCAATGATTGGGTGCCACAAACAGACATCGGGACGGATGCTCGAATCGTCCTCGCATCGGAGTTGAACAGCTCTCCTGGCGCCGGGTACTCCTACTTGAGAGTCGACCCTCCGACATGACCAATATTGTCGGTACCTCTACTTCAAATGTCCCATTCGACCTTAACTACGAGCAGCCATGGTAGATTTCGCGATACCTTGACGGCACCCCGATGCAGGTGAAGATAAGCAACATGACCACCGGCCGCCTGATGGGGTTGTCGCCACTCAACTCGGAGACCCTGTGGATGCATTGGGTGGGCGACGAAACGAACTACCTGCTGGACGCTTCGCCCCGTCTCTCACCCTAGTAATTGAGCTCCTCTGGATATCTCAGCACCATTGCATAAGCTCGTCCTCCCTAGACTGGCGCCCGTCGAGTTGTCTCAACTCGGCGGGCGCATATGGTTGATATTTCCAGCCGCGTGAGGACCCGCGAGTCGCTGGCAGACGTTGGACGCCGGCCAGTGTCATCGATCACCAGGCGGTGCAGGCATGGGCTGAGAGCCTTGGCACCGATGAGGCGCCCGCTTCAGACAATCCACCCGCGTCCGTAGGCGTTGTCCAGGAAGGCGCAGACATCAGCCCGCAGATCCTTCTCATTGAAGGCACTCTGCAGTTCCGCTATCAGCTCCCGCACCGACTTCCTCCCATCGCATCGCCGCAGGATCTCGGCCGCCGGCGTGTTGAGCTTGACCATGCCTTCCGGGTAGAGCAGCACCCAGCTCTCCTGCGCCGGCTCGAACTGCAGCCGGTACCTCGCGGCGATGGCGGGGGTGGCGTCGTCGCTGACAAGACTCATGGCCGCAACTCCACCGGCATGTCGTCCGCGAAGCGCCGCTCGATCGCATCGAGCATGGCCCACAAGATGTCGAGCTTGAACTGCAGGATCTCGATCGCCCGCTCCTGCCGTTCGCGCGTGCGGCACCAGTCGCGCGCAATCTCCAGCCCATGCTCCACGTCGCGCGATGCCAGCGTGATGCGATTGCGAAAGTACGCCATGCCCTCCGGCTCGATCCACGGATAGTGCTCCGGCCAGCTCGCCAGCCGGTCCGCATGGATCTTCGGCGCGAAGAGCTCGGTGAGCGATGAGATCGCAGCCTCCTGCCACGGCGCATGACGCGCGAACTCCACATAGGCGTCCACCGCAAAGCGAACCCCCGGCACCACGTGCTTGAAGGACCACAAATCCTCGCGCGACAGCCCCACCGCCGTGCCCAGCCGCGTCCACGCCTCGATGCCGCCAGCGTTCGCCCCTTCGTGGTCGCCGCGTCCATCGTGATCGAGCAAGCGCTCGATCCAGCGCCGGCGCACCTCGCGGTCCCTGCAGTTGGAGAGGATGGCCGCGTCCTTGATGGGTATCGAAGCCTGGTAGTAGAAGCGGTTCGCCACCCAGCCGCGCACCTGGAAAGGCTGCAGCTCGCCACTGTTGAGCCGGCGGTTGAACGGGTGGTGGATGTGGTAGCGGTCTTCCTTCGCGCGCAGGCGCGCTTCGAATTCCTCGGGCGACCACGCAGGCGCGGCTTCGGAGGGCGGGGCGGGTTTCACAGTTCGATCTCCATGCCGTCGTAGAGCCACCTCGGGATGGGGTTGACGTGGGTATCCACATGGATACACTCCTCCGATGCTCACCGTTTGGCAGACCCAAGAGTTCCAAGAGTGGCTCGATTGCCTGAAAGACGCAAAGGCACAGGTTCGTATCGCAGCAAGGCTGCGTCTGGCTGAAGCTGGAAATCTCGGCGACTGGAAACCGTCGGAGGTGAGGTGTCAGAAATGCGTGTGGCATTTGGGCCTGGCTATCGGCTGTACTTCACTCGCCGCCAAAACATCCTCATCGTCATGCTCGCCGGTGGAGACAAATCATCCCAAGCCAGAGATATCAAGCGAGCACAAAGAATCCTGGCTCAGTTGGAGTTGGAAACATGAGCACATCCAAGCAGAAGACAAGACTGCTTCCTTTTGACGCAGCGCGCTATCTCACCGATGACGAAGCCATTGCAGAGTACATGACGGCTGTTCTCGAAACTGAAGACACCGATCTGCTCCTGCTCGCGCTTGGCGACATTGCTCGCGCCCGGGGCATGGCTCAGGTGGCAAAAGACGCTGGTCTAGGGAGAGAGAGCCTCTACAAGGCTCTTGCTCCTGGAGCAAAGCCTCGCTTTGATACTGTGGTCAAGGTAGCGCGCGCGCTGGGAGTGAAGCTCACCGCTCACGCTGCTTGAGCCTCGCTCACAGTGATGCCCAACCCTTCCATCGAAAACGAGCCGAATCTCTGCATCACTGCTCTCGCACTTGGAGCCTTGCGCCGCCTGCAACAAGAACAAGAGGCGAGAAATGTGGATCGACACCTGCCAGAGAAAGCGCCCTCGCGCGCTCAGGATTGCAGCTGACCTTGAACCTTGAACCGGACCCAGTTTGGGTGGGCGCCACGAAGCCGGGGCTATTCAGAGGCATGAATCACGTCGATGCCGTTCAGACAATCCACCCACGCCCGTACGCGTTGTCCAGGAAGGCACAGACATCGGCCCGCAGATCCTTCTCGTTGAAGGCACTCTCCAGCTCCGCAACCAACTCCCGCACCGACTTCCGCCCATCGCAGCGCCGCAGGATCTCCGCCGCCGGCGTGTTGAGCTTGACCATGCCTTCCGGGTAGAGCAGTACCCAGCTCTCCTGCGCCGGCTCGAACTGCAGGCGGTACCTCGCGGCGATGGCGGGGGTGGCGTCGTCGCTGACAAGGCTCATGGCCGCAACTCCACCGGCATGTCGTCCGCGAAGCGCCGCTCGATCGCATCGAGCATGGCCCACAGGATGTCGAGCTTGAACTGCAGGATCTCGATCGCCCGCTCCTGCCGTTCGCGCGTGCGGCACCAGCCGCGCGCAATCTCCAGCCCATGCTCCACGTCGCGCGATGCCAGCGTGATGCGATTGCGAAAGTACGCCATGCCCTCCGGCTCGATCCACGGATAGTGTTCCGGCCAGCTCGCCAGCCGGTCCGCATGGATCTTCGGCGCGAAGAGCTCGGTCAACGAGGAGATCGCCGCCTCCTGCCACGGCGCATGACGCGCGAATTCGACATACGGATCCACGGCGAAGCGAACCCCCGGCACCACGTGCTTGAAAGACCACAAATCCTCGCGCGACAGCCCCACCGCCGTGCCCAGCCGCGTCCAGGCCTCGATGCCGCCTGCGTTCGCGCCTTCGTGGTCGCCGCGCCCATCGTGGTCGAGCAAGCGCTCGATCCAGCGTCGGCGCACCTCGCGGTCACGGCAGTTGGAGAGGATGGCCGCGTCCTTGATGGGTATCGAAGCCTGGTAGTAGAAGCGGTTCGCCACCCAGCCGCGCACCTGGAAAGGCTGCAGCTCGCCGCTGTTGAGCCGGCGGTTGAACGGGTGGTGGATGTGGTAGCGGTCTTCCTTCGCGCGCAGGCGCGCTTCGAATTCCTCGGCCGACCACGCGGGCGCGGCTTCGGAGGGCGGGGCGGGTTTCACAGTTCGATCTCCATGCCGTCGTAGGCCACCTCGATCCCGTGGCGCTCGAGCTCGCGGCGCTGGGCGCTGTCTTCGTCGAGGATCGGGTTGCTGTTGTTGATGTGGATCAGCACCTTGCGGCGCGCCTTCAGCCGCGAGAGCGCCGCGATCATGCCTTCGGGGCCGTCCTGCGGCAGGTGCCCCATGTCGGATGCGCTCTTGTGGCCGAGGCCGGCATCGGCCATCTCGTGCTCGCTCCAGAAGGTCCCGTCGACCATGATGCAGCTCGCCTGCTTCATCCACTGACGCTCGGCCTTGCCGACCTGCGACAGGCCGGGCGCATAGAACACCCGCTCGCCGCTCTCCTGGTCTTCGATCAGCAAGGCGAGGTTGTCGCCGACCGACGGGTCTTCGCGGTGCGCGGAATAGGGCGGCGCCTTGCCCGGGATGGCGATGGCGCTGAAGCGCAGCGTCGGCAGCGCCTCCAGCCGAAACTCCACCGTCGTCGTTTCGCCGGCCACGGCCAGCAGGTGCCAGCGTATGCCGCAGTAGTGCTGCAGGATCGGCAGGATGGGCAGGCCGCCGGTGAGCTCCTCGAACACGCAGGGCGTGCAATAGAGCTCGATGGGCGGGCCCTCGCGCAGGCTCAGCAGGCCGACCACGTGGTCGAGCTGCGCATCCATCAGGATCACCGCCTTGATCGGCGTGTCGCGCTTGCCATCTCGCGGATGCAGGGCGGGGTTGCTGCGCAGCTGGTGGCCGATGTCGGGCGAGGCGTTGAGCAGCACCCATTGCCCGCGTGCCGTCCGAGACGGCGATCGAACTTTGCGTGCGCGGATGGGCGCGGATGGTGCCGCGACGCAGGCCGCCGCAGCGCTCGCAGTTGCAGTTCCATTGCGGGTAACCGCCCCCGGCCCCCGAGCCGAGCACCAGGATTTTCATAGGCCCCCACCTGCTAGTCCCGCACGTCCCTCGGCATCCATTTCAATGTTTCAGAGGACTAGGCGCTGAACTTGCAGCAAATCGCGTGCCGCTCGACGAGCATGGGAGCCGCAAGCACGGCCACCGCACATGGACAAGCCCGCAGAGCGCCGACAAGGGCGCCTCGAAACCGATGACGGCCACCGCCTGTGGTGGGCCGAAGGCGGAGACCCGCGCGGGGTTCCGGTGCTGGTCATCCACGGCGGGCCGGGTGGCCACTCCCGCGCCGAACCCTTGGCCTGGCTGGCGGACCAGCCGGTGCGCTGGGTGTGCTGGGACCAGCGCGGCTGCGGGCAGAGCGAGCCGCGCGGCTCTCGCGAGGGCAACACGCTGGCGGACCTGGTCGCGGACATGGACAGGCTGCGCGAGCATCTCGGGCTGGAGCGCGTGGCCTTGATGGCGGGGTCGTGGGGCGCGGTGCTGGCGCTGGAGTTTGCGCGGCGGTGGCCGGAGGCGGTGGCGGGGTTGATGCTGCGCAGCTCCTTCCTCGGCTCGGCCGATGAAGTGGCATCGTTCTTCGCGCCTTGGGACGAGTGGCTCGGCGATGCCGGCCGTCAGTGGCTGGCGAGCGGGGAGAAGGGCGCCGCATCGGCCCTGTCCCGGCCCGGAGCACTCGCGCTCATCGGTGACACAGGGAAAGTCCCCCTGCCGCTGGCCTGGGCGTGGGAGCGGTTCGAGGATGCGCAGGCGCTGGCGGGCGGGGTGCGGGGGCGCGGAGTGCGCTTCGAGCCGCCGCGCACGCCTTCGGCGCTGGGCGGGGTCGACCCAGCGGCGCTGGAGATCAGGGCGCACTATCTGCTGAACGATTGCTTTCTCCCGGTCGACGCGCTGCAGGGCTGGGGCGATGCCTTGCGCGATGTCGATGTCGGCCCCGTCGCGCTGGTGCACGGCGAGGCCGATGCCACCTGCGATCCGGCCAACACCCACTGGCTGGCCGGCCTCTGGCCCGACGTCCTGGTGAACCGCGTGCCCGACGCGGGCCACCGCATGAGCGACCCCAGGCTGGCGCCGCTGCTGCGAGAGACCGCTCAGCGCTGGGCTGGCGCCTTGTGCGCGAGGTGGGAGTGAACCACCCCCGTAGGCGCTTCGCGCGGAGCCAGCCGCCAGAGTCGGCTGGCGTTCGTGCCGTCCAAGCCGACGCAGGTCGGCTTGGAGCCGCGGCACTCGCCCCCACTCAAGGGGGCTCCGCCAGCGGACCGGCGAAGCCGGATCCGCGGCTCCCGCTCGCTGGCACTTGGTTCATGCGACCCGGCTGCTGGCGCTCGCCCTTGCGTGTGCGGCGCCCGGCTTTGCGGCAGCCGCGCCGGATTGCCCTGGTCCTGCGCTGCAGCCCCAGCCGCTGGCGCGCGACGTCTGGCTGCTCGAAGCGAACGGCGGCGAGGCCAGCCTTCTCAATGGTGGCTTCGTGTCGAATCTCGTGCTGGTGCGCACTGCCTCGGGAGCATGGCTGAGCGGCACCGGGCCGAGCGCGGCTTTCGGCGAGGCGCTGCGTTGCCGGTCGCGCGCCTTGCTCGGCCGCGAGGTCAGCGATGTCATCAACCCCTGGGCACGGGCGGAGCTGGTGCTGGGTGCCCCGGCCTTCGCCAAGGCTCGCGTCCATGGGCTCGACAGCGTCGGTGCGCAGATGCAGCAGCAGTGCACCGCCTGCATCCGCACCTTGCGCGAGAGCACCGGGCCGACATCCGTCGCTGCGGCTGCGAGCGAGGCGCCGTACCGCTTGCCGGAGACGGCGCTCAAGGGTGCCGAGGGGCGGATCGGGCCGTTCCAATGGTGGCGCCGGCCACGCTCGGCACAGGTCGACGTGCTCGTGCTGTACCACCGCGGCTCCGGGCTCTGGATCGCACCGGGGCTGGTCTGGGGCGGCCGGGCCGTGCCCGACCTGCGCGGCGCCGGCCTGCCGGAGGTCATTGCCAGCCTGCACTGGCTGCACGAGCGCATGGGCGCTGCCGAGCGCGTGGTGGGAGAGCAGGGCGGGGCGCTGCCGCGCGAGGCGGTGCAGGCCCAGCTCGACTACGTGCTCGCCCTGCAGCAGGCCGTGGGCGAGGCGCTGCGCGCGGCCAGCTTCGCGAGCCTCGGTGCAGTACATCGAACTGCCGCAGTACGCCGGCTGGGCGCACTACCGCTGCGCCATCCCTGAACTGCCAGCGGGCCTGGCGCGAGGCGGAGGCGGCGTGGCTGCGGGAGTAGCGGGCCACGCCGGCGGTCGCTAGGTCCAGATCGTCGCGATCAGCGGGGCGAGCGTGGCCTGGTGGGTGGAGGGCAGCGTGGTCTGGCCTGCGGCAGGCGGCGCGAAGCTGGCCATGGCGTCGATCAGCGCCTGCACCTGCGAGGCCATCAATGCCTCGCCGCTCGAGGTGAGCCGAAGCAGCTCGGCCCGGTTGGCTTCGCTGTTGAACCAGCCGTCGAGGGTGAGGCGGTCGGTTGTGCCAATGATCGAGACATCGAGGGCGCTGCCGCTGCGGGAGAACCAGAGTTGGTCGGCCGGTGATGTCGGGGCCGAACTCGACGCTGTCGTTGCCGGCGGTGTCCCAGACGCGGTCGCTGCCGTCGCCGCGACCGAAGCGATAGACATCGTTGCCCTCGCCGCCGTAGAGGTAGTCGTTGCCGAGTGCCCCCGTTCAAGACATCGTCGCCGGCATCGCCGTTGAGGGAGTCGGTGCCGCGTGCCGCCCACCACCAGATCGGCGCCCTCGCCGCCGGACAGGGTGTCGTCGCCGGTGCCGCCCATCCAGCGCGTCGTTGCCGACTTGGCCCTGGAGGGAGTCGTTGCCGTCGCCCCGAGCAGCGTGTCGTTGCCGTGGCGGCCGTACAGGTTGTCGTTGCCGCTGCCGCCGTCGATGCTGTCGTCGGTGTTGAAGCCGTAGCGGGTGTCGGCGCCGCTGGTGGCCTTGAGCGCCTCGGCCTTGATGCGCGCCAGGTCCCACTCGGTGCCGTCGGCAAAGCGGATCGCTTCGACGGCGTAGCCGGCATTGGTGGAGCCGTCGGAGGTGAACAGGCTGTCGATGCGCAGGCTCTCGCCGGTGTTGAGGGTGAGCTGCAGCGCGGAGCCGGTGTTGGCCAGCGTCACGTCGGCCTCGGCGATGTCGGCGCCCAGCTCGACGCGGTCGGCTGCCGGCGGAGTCCCACGCGGTAGTCGGTGCCGTCGCCGCGACCGAAGCGATAGACATCGTTGCCCTCGCCGCCGTAGAGGTAGTCGTTGCCGAGGCCCCCGTTCAAGACGTCGTCGCCGGCATCGCCGTTGAAGTCGGTCAGCATCGGCGCCACCCAGCACGAGGTCGTTACCGTCGCCGCCATAGAGGGAGTCGGCCGCGGCGCCGCCATCGACGCACGTCGTTGCCGGAACCAGCGTTGAAGCTGTTGGCCGCCGTATCGCCAAAGTAGATGTCCACCTAGAAGAACCACTCGCGACGCACCGACGATAGACCGACATCTCGGTCAGCGTTGCCAACAGTGGACGAGCCGACTGGAATGGCCTCCACCCAAGTGCGCAACTGGCCCGACGCTGTCAAATCCCACGGACTGCAAGGAAGGCAAGGCGTAGCGATTGAGCTCGATCAGATCGATCAACGCGTTCTGCGGGTCCTGCGCCCGGTAGGACGCAAGATTGGCAGCCAGGGCGGCAGTGTCGAAATGGATGCCGCTCTCATCGATCACGAGCTCGATGCTGTCCAGGTAGGGCTTCGAGGCGCGTCTGCAGCGCCAAGGCGCCGTAGACCGAGTCGCTCAAGGCCTGATAGCTGCTGAGCATCAGGTTCGGCCTGGGCCGCCGCGATGGTGTAGGTCTTGATCGCCTGCCCGCCCACCGTGGTGGTCACGGATCGCCAGCCCGCCGCGTCGACGGTGCCGCCGTTGAAGACTTCCAGGATGGGGATGATGCGGTTGAGCTTGGCTTCCAGCGCGGCATCGGTGCTGCCGGTGACCTGGAAGCGGCGCGTCTCGCTGCCCGTGGGCTCGAGGTGGAAGCGGCTGTCGGCTTCGGTGGCGGCCCAGGCCTGCAGCAAGGTGTCGAGATGGGCGACTTGCGCGCTGCGCGTCGAGCCGTTGGCGAAGATCTGCACGGCCGTGGCCAAGCCTGCGCCGGCTTCGTTCTGCAGGCTCATCGCTTCGCGCAGGTCGCGCACACGCCCGGAGCCGCCCATCTCGGGCAAGGCGCGAGCTGCCGCGGTCAACGGGATCGAATCGGTGAACTCGCGATAGAAGGGGTTGTCGGCGAGATTGAGGTTGCCGGCCGATTCGGCCGCTGACGGACACGCTGCCGACGCCGGTGGTGCTGCCGTCGCTGCGCGTGACAGTGGCGGTGCCGGTGACGGAGTTGCCGTTGCCGAGATCGACGGTGGTCGTGCTGGCGCCAGCGAGATGGACGGGATGCCTTGGTCGGCCAGCGAGGAGAGCTCATTGGACTGGCTGATGCCGTCCTGGTTGAGGTCTTGCCACAGGCGCAACTTGGGTGAAGGCGGCGTCGTGAGGCGTTGAATACGCCGTCGGCGTTGGTGTCGAGGCTGCGCAGGGCCTCGAAGCCGGAGGTGGCGTTGCGGGTCTGGCCGTTGGAATCGGTGATTTGGGTATCGACACCGAAGAGTTCGCGGCCGGAATCGATGGAGCCGTTGCCGTCACGGTCGAGGGTGAGCCAGGCGTCGTCGCCCTTGAGCCAGCCGGTGCCGGTGCGGATGCCGTCGGCGTTGTGGTCGAAGAGGATGGGGGTGGGGGTGAGGCCGACGGTCTCGATGCCGTCGCTGTCGAGGTCGATGGCTAGGGGGTCGCGGGGGCGCCATGTAACCGCGGTGTTCCAGTTCCTATTGACGTTGATGGCGATTTCGATGGTGTAGGGGTTCCATATAATGGTCTCCTTGATATCCTCACAAAATCGATTAGGCTCCATGTCAGGATATTCGGGAAGCGACTCCCCGCCTGCGGCAGTAATGGCCGTGTTGATTGCCATGTGGCGCACTGCGAGCCCCAAGCGATGGCATAAGGTGGAGGATTCGCTCTCGAATCGTTTACGTAGTCCTCAATTCTTTGGTATGCCTCATCGATATATCGATAGGTACGGTGCTGGATGTCGATTCATGTCGCGTGTCATCCATTATCGTTCCAGCATCGTTTGGTGAACCGTTGGTTGCTGGATAAAATCCTCAGCCGCGAGAAACCGATCAGGACCGGCCACGATGATCCAAGTATGTGGCACCCTAATTTGCGTGTTATTGCGTATTTCAATCGTTGACATATTCTGCTCTCAGTGAAAATTTGATGATTGGCTTCGAGCCGAAGAACCCTGCTGAAGCAAGCTCGCCTTTTTTGCTATTCTGGAAGATTTCTACGTCGATAACCTCCATCCTTGTCACACGAGCTGATTCGCCGCGCGTGCAAGTATCTGACCATTACGTTCGATGAAGGGGCTTCGTATAGGCTCATGTAAATTCGATCTCGCAGAGGGCGCATTAAGACAAGCTCCTTTCTTCTGCAGTCTTGAGGGTTATTGCACTTGCCGCTTGCAATCAATACTTGTTCAGCCTCAGAAACAAGGCGCACCGCATCGTCGTGATATTTCGTATATCGACTGGCGACGCACAAAGATATGGCATTAGACTTGCGGTGACTATCAAGATAAAAGCTCTATCAGATTTCATGAATTGCCATTTGAAGATATTAGCTAGATAATAGGGTGATAAGTAGGGTAAGATAGTGGTTTGATTATTAAGATTAGATATGCTATAGTTTTTAATTAATTGGTTTTTAGGTGGTTTTGTACTTGAGTTAATGATGTATTATTTTGTTTATTAAAATATTTAGAAAAACTAAATAAGGTTGTTGTATAGAAATAAAAAAAGTTAAGTATATGAGTAGATTGGTTCAGAATGGTGTTTAATTGTTTTTAAGATAGATATGGTGGTTACTAGAATAATTATCAGAATAGTTTTGGGCTGTTAAAGGATTTATAATTACTGAGAAGAGAAGAGATAAACCAAGCCGACGAAATGAAAGCCGTTAAAGCAGACAACAATAGTGAAGAAATCACTGTACAAAGAAGAGATTAGAGCGCTTATCCTGCACGTTAATTGGTAAGATAATAACCAAATAGCTCCGACATAGATTGACAATCCAATGGATAGATAAAGTGCTTGCACGTATTTAAGGTTCATTAACGAAATTTTGTGTGGCAAGATGGTAATTTACTCTTGTTTTAACGATTGTCTCTTTGTAAGTAAAAAATTTATGAGAGGTTGATCTGGAAGAGAGGTTGGTTTTGTGGTGGTTTGGTTTATAACAGAGTGTAGAGGTGGGTGAGTTGTGCGCTATGAGTAGCGTTGGTGGTATAGAACTGTATGGTGTTGGTTGGGGTTGGCTATATTTGTGCTCTAGCTGTAGGATTATTTGAATGAAATATGACATATGGTATGTTATTTTCTCATTATGTTTTCTTTGTGGGTTAGGGTTTTATTGTTTAAGAGCGCACTGTTAGGTAGCACGTTTGGTGAATACTTTTCTACGAAGAGAGTTACGAGATATGATGTAGATTGGTTATCGCATCTGATATTATAGATATATTATTGTGTTTCAGCTGACGAATTCTAGGAGCGCGACAAGATAGAACACGAATTGGCTATCGCGGCACTGACCGAGCTGACGATGCTCGGCACATGGCGCTGTCGAACGATCAGTACCGCGGAGCATAGCATAAGGGTTAGAAATTATAGAAGAGGTAGTTAGAGAATTTGATAGGTAAGGTGTGAGTTTTGAAAGTATGATTGCTTAAGTTTGGGTGGGTTCGGTAAAGTTTTTGAATAAAAGCATTCAGATCTTTAGTTAATGGTTTCACTTCAGCAAAGATAAATAGCTAGAAAAAATAATATGAGATATATGTTAGGGATAGGTATATCGCGAGATAGAACGCTGGTCGTGCTTTCGTAGGCATTGGCATGGTAGTTTCTAGATATACTCGGTGAGTTAAATACAAATAGTATTTTTATTTTAATGAAATATCTGTGTATGAGGAGGTAGTTAGAAAAGTGCACGTTCTCACTTGCGGGGTGGTAAGAAGAATCATGTATTCATTTCTATTCACTATTGTTAGCAGCTAGTAGAAATCATCTCGGATCTCGCATCTCATAGAACGAAAGTCTCATAGCTTATCTCGTTCACGATTTAGCTGATGTCAGCACTATCTTGATCGCTTCAGCTCGGTTATTGACTCTCAGCTTCGCGTAGATGTGATGCAGCTGATTACGCACTGTCGCCGCACTTCGTCCTCGCAGCGCCGCTATTTCCGCGTTGGACTGTCTCGCCGCCACCCACCGCAAAAGCTCTTCTTCAACACGGCTCGGCACCTCAAGAGATTCGCATGAAAAAAGTGCGTCTGAGCGACACCATGAGCGCCGTATGAAGCAACGGTGCAATGAGCTTGAGACGATGCAAGAGTATGTGCTCGCAAGCTTCAGGAGGTACGCAAGCAAAACTGAAATACGAGGCGGTTCGTGGCGTGCAGATCGATCACGCCATGAATGGCAAGTGGGCCAAGCAGGAAGGTCTCGATTTCATGCCTCTCCCTCAGCAGACATCGTCGCAGCATCGCGCGGTAAGTCAAAGCAGGAGCGGCTCACGGTGCTTCAGCGAATGCTCCACGACTGGTCGTTCGCGCAGATTCAGAACCAGTGGAATCTGAGCCACATGCTCTGCGGAGCATCTACGCTGATGAACCTGCAATCTGCAGGTGCTCAAGATCGACCTGCCCAACAGCGGCGATCAGGCTGCCGTGCGGCAGCAAGATGCGGGCATGGCAGCGGTTCAGATGTTCAAAGTCCTCTGCGCGTGGCAAGACGTGCAGGCCAAGGCAAGCGCGACATACACCTCTGCTTCGTTTGAATCGAGAGATGCAGGTATCGCAGCGCCAGGGTTTCGCGACTTGTTCAAGTCGAAGCCGAGTAATCCCGGTTCGTTCATAGTTCGTTCCTCCCCAAATCAGGCGGTCCAAAAACGTGCCGGCATCAGTGGCGCAACGATGAAAGCAGTCACGACTGAGCCGGCAAAGGCGATCCGAAGAGCGTCGGAGGAACCGAGCCGGCAATCTCGCACCGATGACGATCGACATCAAAGCCGCCCGTCCATCGTTGAGATTCATGAGCCACCTCACCGCTCCCTCCCACTCTCACTCACCGCTCTCTGCACCGGGCTCAGCAGGTACTCGATCACCCGCCGCTTGCCCGTCTTCATTTCCGCCGTCAAATTCATCCCCGGGCTCAGCCGGATCGGCTTGCCGTCCACATCGATGTGGCTGCTGCGCCAGCGCGCAGCGTGGCCGGGAAGATCGCCCCGCGCTTCTCGTCATTCACCGCATCGGCCGTCACCCAGCTCACCGTGGCCGGCACGGTGCCGTACCGCGTGAACGGAAAGGTCTCCAGCTTCACCTCCGCCTCCTGCCCCGCGCTGCACGAAGCCGATGTCCTTGTTGTCGATCACCACCTCGGCCGTCACCTCGCGCGTCGTGCGGCACGATGACCATCAGCGGCTGCGCCTCGGTCACCACGCCGCCCGGCGGTGTGGATCGCCACCTGCTGCACCGTGCCGGCCACCGGCGCGGTGAGCTGGGTGAGCCGCGTTCTCTGCTCGGCCTTCGCGCTGTTCCTGCGTGAGCTGCTGGCTTGCTTCAGGTCGCGCCTCGGCCTAGCCGGTCGCTCAAGGCGCCGGCGCGTCTCGGCCAGATAGGCCTCCCTGGCGTTGTCGGCTCTCGGCCAGCGCCGCCTGCGCTTCCGTCAACCGGGCGCTGCTGCGTGGCGAGGTCGCGCTCCAGCTCGATGCGCTCGCGCGTGCGGTCCTGGCTGGCATGGCTGGCCACGAAACCCTGCTCGGCCAGGCGCCTTGAAGTCGGCCTCGCGCTTGCCGCGCCAGCGGCAGCGTCGCGTCGAGCTTGGCGATGCCCGCGCGCACCGTCGTCGATCTCGGCCTGGCGACGGCTGCAGCTCCGCATCGAGCTTGGCCAGCTTGGCGCTGATGTCGCGCCACTCGGCTTGAAGCTGGCAAAGTCGCCTGCGCGCGCCTTCGGTGGGCGCCTGTGGTTCGAGTCTGCACAGCGCCTGCGAGCAACGCATCGCTGCGGCTCGCCTGCGCTGCGCTGCGGACTGGCAGCTTGAGCTGCTCGCACGCTCGCACTGGTCGGCGCTCGCAGCGGTGGCGTCCAGTTCCACCAGCACCTGGCCTTCTCGCACCTCGTCGCCGTCCTTCACCAGCATGCGCCTTCACCACGCTTACCTCCAGCGGCTGGATCACCTTGGTGCGCTCGCTGACCACGATGCGGCCTGGCGCCACCGCCACGATGTCGATCTGCCCGACGATGGACCAGACCAGCGCGATCGCGAACAGCGCGCAGATCGCGATCGCCAAGCGGCGCGGCGCCGGGTGCACCGGCGTCTCCTGCAGGCTGAGGGCCGCCGGCAGGAAGGCCGCCTCGTCGGCCAGCCGCTTCGGCCCGGCCAGCTCGTCGCGCGCGCTCCCAGGCCGCCTAGCAGCACGCGCCTTGTAGCGCGCCGAGCAGTTCGCATGATCGGGCGGTGCAGCGACGTGCCGTCGATGCGCGGCATTCATGTCAGCTCGCCTCCCTGCTGCATGCGCCACAGGCGCGCGTACAGGCCCTTGCTCCTCGGCGACGCAGCGCGATCGTGCGGCCCCATCTCGACGATGCGCCCCTTGTCCATCACCACGATGCGATCGGCCTGCCGCACCGCGCTCAGCCGGTGCGCGATGACGATCACCGTGCGGCCCTGGCAGATCGCGCGCCATGTTGCGCTGGACGATGGCCTCGCTCTCGTAGTCGAGCGCGCTGGTGGCCTCGTCGAAGATCAGGATGCGCGGGTTGTGGAACAGCGCCCGCGCGATCGCGATGCGCTGGCGCTGCCCGCCCGAGAGGCCCGTGCCTTGCTCGCCCACCACGGTGTCGTAGCCCTCGGGCAGCTCGCTGATGAAGTCATGGGCGCCCGCCAGCTGCGCCGCGCGCATCACCGCCTCGATCGGCGCGGCCGGGTCCACGATGGCGATGTTCTCGCGCACGCTGCGGTTGAAGAGCAGGTTCTCCTGCAGCACCACGCCGATCTGCCGCCTCAGCTGGCGCGGCGTCGATCAGGCTGATGTCGATGCCATCGACCAGGATCCGGCCCTGCTCCGGGCCGTACAGGCGCTGGACCAGCTTGGTCAGCGTGCTCTTGCCCGAGCCCGAGCGCCCGACGATGCCGATCACTTCGCCGGCGCGGATGTCGAGGCTGAGGTCGTGCAGCACCGGCGCGCGCCTCGGGGCGGTAGCGAAAGGTGATCTGCGTCCAGCGTCACGCGGCCCATCATCGAGGGCAGCTGGCCGGCCGCGCTCGGCGGCGCCTCGGTGCGCGTGTTGAGCACATCGCCGAGCCGGGCCATCGAGATGCCGGTCTGCTGGAAGTCGGTCCACATCTGCGCGATGCGCATGATGGGCTGCGCGACGCGCTGGGCGAACATGTTGAAGGCGACGAACATGGCCGACCGTCAGCTCGTTGTCCATCACGAGCCGAGCGCCGTACCAGAGCGTGGCGGCGTTGACGAGCTTGCCGACCAGGTTGACGCCCTCGTGCGCCGAAGCTGGCCAGGGTCTGGGTCCTGAAGCTGGACGAGACGTAGGCGGCCAGCTGCTCGTCCCAGCGCCGCGCCATCGCCGGCTCCAGCGCGCTGGCCTTGACGGTCTGGATGCCGGTGACGGTCTCCACCAGCAACGCCTGGTTCTCCGCGCCGCGCGCGAACTTCTCGTCGAGCCGCCCGCGCAGCACCGGCACCACCAGCAGGCTCAGGCCCACGTACAGCGGCAGGCTCGCCAGCACGATCAGCGTGAGCGGCACGCTGTAGGCGAGCATCACGGCCACGAAGATCACCGAGAACAGCAGGTCGAGCACCAGCGTGAGCGCGTTGCCGGTGAGGAAGCTGCGGATGTTCTCCAGCTCGCGCACGCGCGCCACCGAGTCGCCCACGCGGCGCGCCTGGAAGTAGGCCAGCGGCAGGCTGAAGCAGATGCCGAAACAGCCGCGCGCCGAGTTCCACGTCGATGCGGCTGGTGGTGTGGCTGAAGACGTAGGTGCGCAGCGCGTTGAGCACGCTCTCGAACACGCACCACGACCACCAGCCCGAACACGAGCACGTCGAGCGTGGTGAGGCCCGCGGTGCACCAGCACCTTGTCCATCACGACCTGGAAGAACAGCGGCGATGACCAGTGCAAAGAGCTGCAGGAAGAGGCTGATCAGCAGCACCTCGCCGAGCAGCTTGCGATGCTTGACGAGGCTGGGGACGAACCATGAGAAGTCGAACTTGGAAAGCTCACCGGCGAGCGACGCGCGGCTGGCGACAAGGATCAGCTCACCGCTCCACTGCCCGGCGAACACTTCCAGCGGCTCGATGGTCGGGCGGGCTTGCCGTGATGGCGCCTTGGCCGCTCGCCGGTCGTGCAGCAGCACTCGCTGGGCCGTCGCAGTTTGCGGAGCACGATCCAGCGGCCATCGTGCAGGCGGCGCCAACGCGGGCAGCGGGAGTCAGCGCCAGCCGCTCGAGCGACGATGCGGAACGGCTTGGCCTTGAGGCCGAGGTGCCGAGCTGCGAGCAGCAGTTGCGCGGTGGTCAGTTCACCGCCGGGTCGCAGGTCGAGTTGATGGGCAAGCGACTCGGCATCCGCGGCCACGTGGTGCATGCGCGCCACGTGGCACAAGGCGGTCAGGCCGAGGGCAAGAGGTGAGGAAGACGGGTCTTGGTCGAACTGGGCCGATAAGGTGCCGCCGGCGTGGACCAGCCCGGGCAGGCTTTGGTTTTGCATGGATTCCCAACGTTGCAGCCCGATGGGGCTGCTTGTTATGAGTTAGGGGCGCGATGCTAAGGAGGATGCGAGCCGACATCCATCCCTTCCTGTCGGTCGCGAAATGAGTCGGACGGCTACTTCGGCAGATTGACCTTCACCGAGGTGTCGAACTTCAGCTCCTCGCTGTCCACCACATCCACCTTCAGGTCACCTGCGTCCTTCGCGGTGAAGTAGAACCGCAGGTTCGGGTTCTCGCTGATCGCGAAATCGAGGTCGGCCATCAGCACCGGCGTGCCGCGGTAGCTCACGTCGATGCGCCGCACGAAATGCTTGGGCGTGAACTGCCGCGTGTACTGGTCCATCGCCAGGCCGGAATGGTTGGGGTGGCTCACGATCAGCTGGGCCACCGAGAGCGCGCCGGGCTGTTGCGCGTCTCCCTGCACACGCACCTTCATCTTGCCCATCGCGGCCAGCGCCGCCTGCGCGTCGGTGCCCGGCGGTGCGGAGCAGCCGCCCGAGGCCTTCACGAAGCGCGTGTGCATGTAGAGCTTGCCGTCGTTGGTCTCGGCGATGGCCCGCACGAAGCCGTATTCGTCGATGCGCACGCGAGTCTCGATGTCGGCCCGGCCGCTCGCCAGGGTGTATTCGAAGATCGCGGCAATGGGAGACGGGTTGTTGTCGATGATGAGCCAGGTGCGCTTGATGTGGCGCTCCGGCGTCTGCGCAAACTGAGCGCGGATCGCCACCGGGACGACGGACGCATCCTCCGCGCGCGCCGGTGCTTCCAACCGCAACACGCCGGGCGCGCCTGCGACGTCGATGACACGCGCGCCGAACAGGCTGGCGCGCACCTTCTGCCAGGTCGGATTGCGCTCGGGGTCTTCATCGGGGCTCTTCAACTGTGCCTGCGCCGCGAGCGCGAACGCGGCACACACCAGGGGCAGCAGCCAGCGCATCCAACAAGCCCCAGCGAGCGGAGCGCGGATCCGGCTTCGCCAGCCGCCGAAGGCGCTACGGGGGTGGGTCATTGACTCGGACCTGATTGCAGTCAGGAAGCACTTCTTCTGCGCCGCCGTCTGCAAATCGCGGAAGCGCCGGATCTGCTTCTGCAGCATCTCGGTATCGCGGATCACGCCGCCCCGCTCGCCGCCGATGCTGTTGGCATTGGTGGCGGTGGTCATGGTGACGAAATCCTCGTAGGTCACCTGGCTCGCCAGCGTGTCGAGCACGCAGGAGCACTTGTTGATCATCTCGAAGTGCGGCCCCTGGTGCTGGCGGATGCAGTCCTCGACGTAGACGACCCTGTCCGCCGTCGGGTAGGCGGCAGGGCGCGGCGGCTTGGCCGCCTGCGCGCCGGCGAGGCAGGCCGCCAGCAGGCCGGCGCAGAACAGGGTTGGCTTCATGAGACCTCGCGTGCTGAAGTTCATCATCGTGATCCACCCTTGGAGCTCGGAGACGCGGGAGAAGTTTGATCCTGTTGCGAGTCGGCCAGGGTCATGGTTTCCTCCAGCGCCGGCGGGTCGTTCGGCCCGGCCCCCGGCACCACCGAACGCAACTGGTACACGCCGCCCGGCACCGCCGCGAGGACGAAGAGATATTGCTTGCCTGCGTAGCGCTCGAAGCGCTGCCGATTGGGGTCGTCGACATACGGCCGCACGCTCACTTCCTGCGCGGGCAGTTCGCGGCCGTGCCAGCGGATGGTGCGCTGCGCAATGTTCGCGCCCTCGGCCAGCGACATGCGGATGCGCTTGCGAAAGTAGGCCTGCTGGCCCTTGGTGAGGCGCTGCATCTCGCGCACGTCGCGCTCCAGGAAGTACAGGATCACCGGGTTGGCTTCGGGGCCGTCGATCTCCGGCAGCGCTTGCAGCTTCGGGTCCTGCTCGAAGCGTCCGGCTGCCACGCAGCAGCTTCCGTCGGGCCGCGCGCGCAGGTCGAGGCGCAGCTCGTCGCGCTGGGTCTCCTGGCCGGCACCGTTCTGCACGAAGCCATAGCGCAGCAGGCTCGGGCCGCGCACGTCCTTGAGATGCGGCTCGAGGAACACCAGCCGCTCGGCCCGCGAAATGGGCACCGCCGCGTCGGGCGAGTCGGCGGTGGGAGCCGCGGGCGAGCCGCCGGGCACGGGCGCGTTGGCGGGCTCGGCAGCCCGGCTGCCGGGGCCGGCAGGCATGAGCCCGATGAGCAGGGCGGCGGCAAGGGCCATCGGCACGGTGGCCATGCGGCGGAAGTTGTCTTTCGCCATGCGGCGGAAGTTGTCTTTCATCGGGGATCGCTCCTGCCAGTCTGCAATTCGTCGGACATCGCCTGCGCCAGCTTGGGGTTGCGCACCGTCAGCATCGCCAGGGCATGCTGGGCCTCGAGCCGGCGGCCGATGCGGTGATAGAGCCGCACCAGCAGCATCCAGCTGCGGCCATAGTCCGGGTCGATCTCCACGCTCTGCAGCAAGGCACGTATGGCCGGCTCGACCTGGTTCATGCTCTCGCGCGCCACGGCCAGCAGGTAGGGCGCCTCGGGGTCGTCGGCCGCATCGCGGCCCCACTGCTCGGCCAGCTGCGCCAGGGCTTCCCATTGGCGCGTGAACTCCAGCGCCGCGGCCTTGAGGAAGCGGGGCTGCGTCTCGCCCGATTCTTCCCAGAACGACAGGCCGCTCTGCGGGGCGATCTCGGTGAACTTGAAGTCCTGGCGCCCGGCCAGCCAGTCGGCCGGCGCCGCGAAGTAATGCGCCCGGCCGCCACGCAGGCGGAAGGTGAGGATGCCCACCAGCGACCCGTCGGCGGTGAACAGGCCCCCGCCGCTGGCGCCGGAGGTGAAGCTGTTGGTGCTCTGGATCACGTTGCTGCCCGACCAGCGATGCAGCGAGATGACGTAGCCGCTGCTGGCCTGCAACCCGAAGCCGCCGGTGTAGCCCAGGCCCAGCACGTCCTGCCCTTGCTTGAGCGCCTTCGAAGGGGCGATCGGCACCGGCTTGGCGGCGAGGCCGGGTGCCTGCAGCAGGCACAGGTCGTGGGGCAGGTCGCTCGCCTGGCCGGTGACTGCCGTGCGGCTGCCGCCGAAGACGATCGCGGCGCTGGTGGCGTTGCGCGTGACGTGGCAATTGGTGACCACCCGTTCGGGCTCGATGACGACGCCCGAACCGATCTGCAGGCGCCCCTGCGTGGTGGCGGCCTCGACCTTCACCACGCTGGGAAAGAGGCGGACCATCGTGGTCGGCTCGATGTCCGCGCGGGCGCCGAGGGCAAGCAGCGCGCAGCTCGCCGGCAAGGCCCAGCGCCTGAGGCGATGTGCGAGACCGGGGAGCGTCGGCATGGTCGTCCGCTCCCCTCGGCCGATCCTTACCGGGACGATGTCGGAGCGGATGCCGACGCCGAAGCCGGACGCTCGGCCTCGACCTCGAGCAGCGGAATGCCGTAGTCGCGCAGGATCGTGGTGATGGCGTCGCGGTGCTTGTCGATCAGGCCCTCGATCTGCTGCTTCCACTCGCGTTCGCCGTAGCGCACACCCATCGCCATCTGGTAGTCGAACTTGATGCCGGGCTCGGACTGCATCGGGACGACCATCAACTGGGGCTCGCGCACGCGGCGCGCGAAGAAGCCCGCAATCGGCCCCCAGACGATGGCCGCGTCGATCTTGCCGGTGGCCAGGTCCTTCTCGATGATCTCGCCGGGATACTGCTCGGGGTCGGGGTTCATGATCTTGTACGGCACGCCTTGCTCGAGCAGCCCGTGCTTGCTGAGCCACTGCGAGGCGGGCGAGCGGTCGTAGATGCCGATCTTCAGCTTGTCGAGCACGGCCTTGTCGAGCTTGAGGAAGTCTTCCGGCGAGGCGACCTTGTCCATGCCCTTGCCCTTGGGGAACACCAGCGCGTAGGTCGAGCGGTAGTAGGGCTTGGTCGCCGACACCTGGTCGAAGCCGGCGGGCACGCCCATCACGATGTCGCAACGGAAGTCTTCGCCGGGCAGCTTGTATCGCAGCGTGTTGCGGATGAATGCCAGCCGCTGCGGAAACGAGAAGTACTCGACCGGCAGGCCGAGGTCTCGTGCGAACAGCTCCGCGATCTTGTTCTCGTAGCCCTCGCCCTTGACGCTCGAGAAGGGCAGGTTGTTCGGGTCCTGGCAGACCCGGAACGCCTTGCGCGCCGGGGCGTCTTGCCCGGCTGCGGGCAACGCGACGAGCGCCGCGAAGCCCGCGGCAGCGAGCGCCAGCCGGCAAGCCTCCGAACAGTTGCTTGCCCTTCTTGCAAGAGGCTTGCTTCATTGCTTGATCTCTGAGACCTTGGCCGCGCGTGATGGCGCCGTCGGAGCGGCCCTTCAAGTATGCATAGAGATGGTCGATGTTGCTCATCACCATTTCGCTCGCGCTGAAGCTGGGCATGCCCTTGTCGAGGCGGCCGTCGCGGATCACCTTGACGAACTCTTCCTTGGTGATCGTCTTCATGCTGGTGATCAGCGAGGGCCCGACCATGCCCTCCTGGTTGGCCCCGTGGCAGCGGTCGCACGCTGCCGCGCGCCAGGCACGAAAGCCGTTCATCGTGTTGGAGTCCACCTTGGTGCCGTCGACCACGGTGTACAGCTTGTTCTGGCCTTGGGTTTGAGCATGCGCGAAAAAGAGAGCACAGCAAGCAAGGCCGAGCGCAGGGATTCGAAACTTCATGTAATGCCTTTCCAGGGACGAAAAAGGGATGGAAGGCCGACAAGGCCGTCCATCCCCAACTACGCACACTTAGACCGTCTTGTTGTTGCTCAGTTCGGCAATGCGAAAACGGTCAGCGAACCGCCGAGCTCCGTGTACTGGTTGAGCTCGCGGTAGCCACCCACGGCGCCGAGGCCGTCGGTGTCCTTCTCCAGGCCCGCCGCCATGCCGATGCCGGCCCAACCGCCGATGCCCGAGAACACGCCGATGTATTGCTTGCCCTTGTGCTCATAGGTGAACACGTTGCCGATGATCCCGGAGGGCGTCTTGAACTTGAACAGTTCCTTGTTGATGTTCTTCGCATCCACGCACTTCAGGTAGCCCTCGAGCGTGCCGTAGCAGGAGAGGCCGCCCGCGGTGTTGAGCACGCCGCTCCACACCGAGAACTTCTCCGCCTTGGTCTGCACGATCTTGCCGGTGCCGGCGTCCCAGGTGATGAAGTTGCCCATGCCGCCATGGCTGCCCGGGGCGGGGTACATCGACAGCGTCGCGCCGACGTACGGCTGGCCCGCGGTGTACTCGACCTTGAACGGCTCGTAGTCCATGCAGACGTGGTTGGTCGGCACGTAGAAGAGCTTGGTGTTGGGGTCGTAGGAGGCAGGCTGCTGGTCCTTCGTGCCGAGGGCCGCCGGGCAGACGCCCTTGGTGTTCACGTCGGGCCCGTTCTGCGCGGTGGAGTACTGCTTCACCACCTGCGGGCGGCCGCTCTGCATGTCGACCTTGGTCGCCCAGTTCACCTTCGGGTCGTACTTCTCGGCCACGAGCAGCGCGCCGCTGATGCGGTCCATCGTGTACGCGAAGCCGTTGCGGTCGAAGTGCACCAGCGCCTTGGTCGGCTTGCCCTTGACGTTGATGTCGGCCAGGATCATTTCATTGACCCCGTCGAAGTCCCACTCGTCGAACGGCGTCATCTGGTAGGCCCACTTGGCCATGCCGGTGTCGACGTCGCGCGCGAAGATGGTCATCGACCACTTGTTGTCACCCGGGCGCTGCGCTGGATTCCAGGTGGAGGGGTTGCCGGTGCCGTAGTACAGCAGGTTCGGCGCCTTGTCATAGCTGTACCAGCCCCAGGTGGTGCCGCCGCCGATCTTCCACTGGTCGCCCTTCCAGGTCTTGATGGAAGAGTCCTTGCCGACCGGCGCGAGCTTGCCGTCGGTCCAGGTCATGGTCTTGTCGGGGTCCATCAGCATCTCGGCGTCGGGGCCGACGCTGTAGGCCTTCCAGACCTGCTTGCCGCTGTTGATGTCATACGCGGCCAGGAAGCCGCGCACGCCCCACTCGCCGCCGCTGATGCCGGTGATGACCTTGTCCTTGAAGACGTGCGGCGCATTGGTGTTGACGGCGCCGAGCTTCGGGTCGCCGTTCTTCACGGTCCAGACCACCTTGCCGGTCTTGGCATCGAGCGCCACCAGGTTGCTGTCGGCCTGCTGCAGGAACACCTTGCCTTCGGCCAAGGCGAGACCGCGGTTGACGGTGTCGCAGCACATCTGCGGGATCACGGCCGGATCCTGCTTGGGCTCGTACTTCCACACGATCTTCTGCGTGTTCAGGTCGATCGCGAACACCTTGTTCGGGAACGGGCTGTGCAGGTACATCATGTTGCCGACCACCAGCGGCGAGCCCTCGTGGCCGCGCAGCACGCCGGTGGAGAAGGTCCACGCCACCTGCATCTTGCCGACGTTGCCGGTGTTGATCTGCTTGAGCTTGCTGTAGCGCTGGTTGTACATGTCACCCGCTTGCATGGCCCAGTTCTTCGAGTCCGCGATGTTCTTTTCGACGTCTGCGTTCGCCTGAACCCATGCCGGCATTGCCAGGGCGAGTACTGCTAGCAAGGGTTGCATGAGGAACGCATTCGAGCGCAGGGGTTGTCTCATCGTCGTCTCCTTCATGAATATTGAATGGGGGTTCCCTCGGATGATGCGAAGTGCTCCCAACGAAGCTTGTAGTACCGCCCGAGTCCGAGTTCCACCTAGTAATGACCCTCGCCTCGTGCTCAATATTGAGCAGGGACCGGCGGTGGTATTGAACGGGTGCGTCAGGCTGACACATGACGCGGTGCAGCACCGCTTGCCGCCTGCGTCCGCGCGTGCGCGAGCACGAGCGCCTGGCCGCGCTCGCGCAGGAACTGCTCGAAGGCCAGCGCCACCTGCGGCAGCTGGCGCGACGGCCAGGTGCATCACGTACCAGTCGCGCTCGATCGGGTTGCCGGCACCGGCAGGAGCTGCGAGCAGCCCGGCCTCCAGCTCGAGCACGCAGGTGTGCAGCGACAGGAAGGCGATGCCGAAGCCCGCGCGCGCACATGTGCTTGATCGCCTCGTTGCTCGACATCTCGGAGCCGATGCGCAGCGGCACGCCCGGCGTCCTTGAACAGGCGCTCGACCGTCGCGCGCGTGCCCGAGCCGCGCTCGCGCACCAGCAGGTTGGCCTCGGCCAGCGTCGGCAAGGTCGAGCGTGGCGCTCGCGCATCAGCGGGTGCGTGGGCGCGGCGATGAAGGCCATCGGGTGCTTGGCGAACGGCCGCCGACTCGGTCTTCAGCTCGCGCGGCGGCCGGCCCATGATGGCCAGGTCGACCTCCTGGCCGGCCAGCATGCGCACGATCTCGTCGCGGTTGCCGACCTGCAGCTTGACCTTCACCTGCGGGTTCTCGTCGCGAAGGTCACCAGCATCGGCGGCAGCAGGTACTCGGCCGTGGTCACCGCGCCGACGCGCAGGGTGCCGGTGAACACGCCCTGCAGCGTCGCCATCTCCTCGCCGGCCTCGCGCCACAGGTCGAGGATGCGGCCCGCATAGCCGGCGAGCAGCTCGCCCGCCTCGGTCAGGCGGATGCCGCGCCCGGTGCGCTGCAGCAGCGGCGTGCCGCGCCGACTCTTCGAGCACGCCGATCTGGATCGAGACCGCGGGCTGCGTGAGGTGCAGCTCGTCGGCCGCGCGCCGAGACGCTGCCGAGCCGCGCCACGGCGTGGAAGCGTGGCGAGCTGGCGGAAGGTCGCGTGCTTGAGCAGCGGCATGGCGTGACATAGTTGATGCATTAGCCAATGCAAATGAATCGTCAAAACATTTAATTTCCGCAAATCCGATCGCGCTGCCTAGAGTCGGCTGCAGCACGCCAACGCCGAGGAGCGTCTCATGGGCCACATGAACGAGCGTCAAGCAGATCACCGATGCCAAGAAGCGCTATTCGGCCGGGGTGCTGAAGTACGCGCAGATGGGCTACTGGGACCCCGACTACGAGCCCAAGGACACCGACGTGCTGGCGCTGTTCCGCATCACGCCGCAGGACGGCGTCGACCCGATCGAGGCCGCCGCTGCCGTGGCCGGCGAATCGTCCACCGCGACCTGGACGGTGGTCTGGACCGACCGCCTCACCGCGTGCGACATGTACCGCGCCAAGGCCTACCGCGTCGACCCGGTGCCCGGACATCCCCGGCCAGTACTTCGCCTACATGGCCTACGACCTCGTCGCTGTTCGAGGAAGGCTCGATCGCCAACCTCACCGCCTCGATCATCGGCAACGTGTTCGGCTTCAAGCCGCTGAAGGCGCTGCGGCTGGAGGACATGAGGTTCCCGGTCGCCTACGTGAAGACCTTCGCCGGGCCCGCCGACCGGCATCGTGGTCGAGCGCGAGCGGCTCGACAAGTTCGGCCGGCCGCTGCTGGGCGCGACCACCAAGCCGAAGCTCGGCCTGTCGGGCCGCAACTACGGCCGCGTGGTGTACGAAGGCCTCAAGGGCGGGCTCGACTTCATGAAGGACGACGAGAACATCAACTCGCAGCCCTTCATGCACTGGCGCGACCGCTTCCTGTTCGTGATGGACGCGGTGAACAAGGCCTCGCGCCGCGACCGGCGAGGTCAAGGGCAGCTACCTCAACGTGACCGCCGGCACGATGGAGGAGATGTACCGCCGCGCCGAGTTCGCCAAGGAGCTCGGCTCGGTGATCATCATGATCGACCTGGTGGTGGGCTACACGGCCATCCAGTCGATGTCGCACTGGTGCCGGCAGAACGACATGATCCTGCACCTGCACCGCGCCGGCCACGGCACCTACACGCGGCAGAAGAACCACGGCATGAGCTTCCGCGTGATCGCCAAGTGGATGCGCCTGGCGGGCGTCGACCACATCCACGCCGGCACCGCGGTCGGCAAGCTCGAGGGCGACCCGATGACGGTGCAGGGCTACTACAACGTCTGCCGCGACACGCATGACGCAGTGTCGACCTGCCGCGCGGCATCTTCTTCGACCAGGACTGGGGCGCGCTGCGCAAGGTGATGCCGGTGGCCTCGGGCGGCATCCACGCCGGCCAGATGCACCAGCTGCTCGACCTGTTCGGCGACGACGTGGTGCTGCAGTTCGGCGGCGGCACGATCGGCCATCCGCAAGGGCATCCAGGCCGGCGCCACCGCCAACCGCGTCGCGCTCGAAGCGATGGTGCTGGCGCGCAACGAGGGCCGCGACATCTGCGCACGAGGGCCCGCAGATCCTGCAGCGACGCGGCGCAAGTGGTGCCGCCGCTGAAGGCGGCGCTCGACACCTGGGGCGACATCACTTTCAACTACACCTCGACCGACACGTCGGACTTCGTCGCCGACTGCGTCGGTGGCCTGAGCTCTGAGCCAGGAGACACGGCACCATGCGAATCACCCAAGGCACTTCTCGTTCCTGCCCGACCTGACGCGACGCGCAGATCGCGCAGCAGCTCGACTACTGCCTCGACAAGGGCTGGGCCGTCGGCATCGAGTACACCGACGACCCGCACCCGCGCAACACCTACTGGGAGATGTTCGGCAAGCCGATGTTCGACCTGCGCGACGCGGCCGGCGTCGATGCTCGAGCTGGACAGCTGCCGCAAGACCTTCCCCGACCACTACATCCGCGTCACCGCGTTCGATTCGACGCCACGGCAGCGAATCGGTGGTGCTGTCGTTCATCGTCAACCGTCCCGCAGGAGGAGCCGGGCTTCCGGCTGGTGCGCACCGAGGAGGCCGGGCCGCACGATGCGCTACAGCATCGAGAGCTACGCGGTCCAGGCCGCGCCCGAGGGCGCGCGCTACTGAATCGAGTGCGTCGGCGATCCCGACGCTGCCACGACGCAGGCCACGCCGCGGGCGATGTACGAGAGCCTCGGGCGTGCAAGGCCGTGCTCGACGCAGCTCGACGCCGAGCTGATCGGCCTCGCGCCGGTGAAGGGCCGCATCCGCGACATCGCGGCGCTGCTGCTGATCGACAAGCTGCGCGCCGCAGCAGGGCCTGCAGTCGCAGCCGCCGGCGCTGCACATGTGCTTCACCGGCAACCCGGGCACCGGCAAGACCACCGTCGCGATGCGCATGGCCGAGGTGCTCAAGCAGCTCGGCTACGTGCGCAAGGGGCACCTGGTGGCGGTGACGCGCGACGACCTGGTGGGCCAGTTCATCGGCCACACCGCGCCGAAGACACGCGAGGTCATCAAGAAGGCGATGGGCGGCGTGCTGTTCATCGACGAGGCCTACTACCTGTACCGGCCCGAGAACGAGCGCGACTACGGCCAGGAGTCGATCGAGATCCTGCTGCAGGTGATGGAGAACCAGCGCGACGACCTGGTGGTGATCCTCGCCGGCTATCGCGACCGCATGGACACCTTCTTCGCGCAGCAACCCCGGCATGGCCTCGCGCATCGCGCATCACATCGACTTCCCCGACTACAGCGAGGACGAGCTGCTGCAGATCGCCCAGCTGATGCTGGGCAAGCTCAACTACCGCTTCGACGTGCAGGCGCACGAGGCGTTCCGGCGCTACATCCAGCTGCGCCGCCGGCAGCCGCATTTCGCCAACGCGCGCTCGATCCGCAATGCGCTCGACCGCATCCGGCTGCGGCATGCCACGCGCCTGTTCGGCGCCGACGAGCAGCTCACCCGCGACCAGCTCACCGTGCTGCGGGCGGAGGACATCCTCGCGAGCCGCGTCTTCACCGAAGCGGCCACGCGCCCAGTCGTTCAACTGAAAGAAGAAAGGACCGCGCCATGCTTACCGGAGGACGATCGACACTCACCCAGTTCCTGATCGAGGAACGCCGCCGCCACCCGAACGCGACCGGCGACCTCAACGCATTGATCACCGACGTGTCGGTGGCCTGCAAGGCGATCGCGCGCGAGGTGGCCTTCGGCGCGCTGCGCGACGTGCTGGGCAGCGCGCAACGCGCAGAACGTGCAGGGCGAGGAGCAGAAGAAGCTGGACGTGCTGAGCAACGACATCTTCGTGCGCTCCAACGAGTGGGGCGGCAATGTCGCCGGCATGGTGTCGGAGGAGATGGACGAGGTCTACACGCTGCCGCCGCAGTACCCGCATCGGCAAGTACCTGCTGGTCTTCGATCCGCTCGACGGCTCGTCCAACGTCGATGTCAACGTGCTCCGTCGGCAGCATCTTCTCGATCCTGCGCGCACCGACGCCGGGCGAGGACGCCGAGCCAGAAGACTTCCTGCAGCCCGGCACGCGGCAGGTTTGCGCCGGCTATGCGATCTACGGGCCTTCGACCATGCTGGTGATGACGCATGGGCACCGGCACGCATGCGTTCACGCTCGAGCCGCATCTCGGCGAATGGGTGCTGAGCCATCCCGGCCTGCGAATCCCCGAGCGGACCTGCGAGTTCGCGATCAATGCGTCGAACAGCCGCTTCTGGGAACCGGCGGTGAAGCGCTACGTCGACGAATGCGTGATGGGCAAGGCGGGGCCGCGCAGCGCCGACTTCAACATGCGCTGGATCGCCTCGCTGGTGGCCGAGACGCACCGCATCCTGATGCGCGGCGGGGTGTTCCTGTATCCGCGCGACACGAGGGATCCGCTCAAGCCCGGGCGGCTGCGGCTGCTGTACGAGGCCAATCCGATCGCGATGCTGGTCGAGCAGGCGGGCGGCAGGGCGAGCACCGGGCGGGCGCGCGTGCTGGAGGTCGAGCCCGAGAGCCTGCACCAGCGCATCGGCTTCGTCTTCGGCTCTGCGCAGGAGGTGGAGCTGATCGAGGCGTACCACCGCGAGGAGCCGGTCGAGGACGGCTATCACTCGCCGCTGTTCGGTCGGCGCGGCTTGTTCGCCACATCGTGAGTTCCAGGAGGCGAGCATGTCCACCCACCATCCCATCATCGCGATCACCGGCTCCTCCGGCGCCGGCACCACATCGGTCACGCGGACCTTCGAGAACATCTTCCGCCGCGAGAGCTTGAGGGCGGCCATCATCGAGGGCGACAGCTTCCATCGCTACGACCGCGAGGCGATGAAGACCGCGATGGCCGAGGCCGAGCGGGCGGGTCGGCCGCACTTCAGCCACTTCGGCGAGGACGCCAACCTGTTCGACGAACTGGAGAACCTGTTTCGCACCTACGGCGAGACGGGCAGCGGCTTCGCCCGCAAGTACCTGCACGACCCCGAGGAGGCGCAGCGCCACGCCCGGGACGTGGGCACCTTCACGGCCTGGGAGCGGCTGCCCGACTCGGAGCTGCTGTTCTACGAGGGCCTGCACGGCGGAGTGAAGACGACCAAGTTCGACATCGCGCGCTATCCGGACCTGCTGATCGGCGTGGTGCCGGTGATCAACCTGGAGTGGATCCAGAAGATCCACCGCGACCGCAGCACGCGCGGCTACTCGACCGAGGCGGTGACCGACGTGATCCTGCGCCGCATGCACGAGTACGTGCACTACATCTGCCCGCAGTTCACCCGCACGCACATCAACTTCCAGCGCGTGCCGGTGGTCGATACCTCCGACCCCTTCATCGCCCGCACCATCCCGACGCCCGACGAGAGCCTGGCGGTGATCCGCTTCTCGGAGCCGACGGGCATCGACTTCCCCTACCTGCTGAGCATGCTGCACGACTCGTTCATGTCGCGCGCCAACACGCTGGTGGTGCCGGGCGGGAAGATGGAGCTGGCGATGCAGCTGATCTTCACGCCGATGATCATGCGGTTGGTGGAGAGGAGGAAGAAGGCGGTGGGGGCTTGAGGCGGGAACTAAACCACGCTCAATTCCAGCTTGCGGCCCAGCGTTTTCAGCGCCTTCGCGATCGTGTCAATCTTGGTCGGGTGGTGCAGATCGGTCAGCCGGTTGATTTCCTGCGGGCGCAGGTGCATGCGCCGGGCCAGGTCTGCGTTGCGTGTTCCCTGGGCGATCATCTCGTTGAGGAGCAGTACCTTCGCGCCGATGCTGGGAGGAAGGTCGATCAGCACTTGACCGCGTTTGGCGCCGACGGCGCGTGGCACGGGGCGGCGATCCTCGAAATAGAAATCCATTGCCGTGGTCAATGCATCCACGGCCATCTCCAGTGCTTCTTCCTTCGTGTCTGCGCCGGTCAAGGCCTCGGGGATATCGGGGAACGAGACCATATACCCTTTGCCGTCGCGCAGGATGCGCGCGGGGTAGCTCAACATCATTTGCCCTTTTCGTCATGCAGGCCCAACTGCTTCAAGATGGCCTTTCGCAAACCTTCACCCAACTCATCTCTTGGATGACGCGGAAGCGTAGATTGCCTGCCGTTCAGGTAGATCTTCGTGTGCTTGGCTCCTTCCGAGAACTGTGCCCCCCTCGCGGTCAACCATCGCTTGAATTCTGCGATCTTCATTGCGTCCCCGGTGCTGAAGATGAGCCATGTGTCTCTCCTTGCAAGAATCGTCTTCAGTATAAGCAAAAATGATTACGTGTCAGTGCGCGAGCCACGACGCCCAGCGCATGCTCGAAGAAGGCCGGGTCGTCCTCTTCGAGGGCAGCCTCCAGATATTCGGCGATGTCCTCAGTGGATTTGAGGTACTCGGCACTGTCCCAACGGGAACTTCTCGAACCATGATTCACTCCTCCCAATCGGCCGCAATGCTACCGCTCACGCGAATCGTTGCTCATCCATGGTCGTCGATCACCTGCCAACCACGATCAAGCGCAAGAGCACGCAAGCGCGCATCCGGCCGCACCGCGACCGGATCCGTCACCGCCTCCAGCAGCGGCAGGTCGCCTGCCGAGTCCGAATAGAACCAGCTTCTCTCGAAGCTCTCCAGCCCGAGGCCCTGGCTCGCCAGCCAGCGCTTCACATGGTCGAGCTTGTGTTCACGATGGCAGGGCAGCCCTTCGATCGCGCCGCTCAGCAGTTCGCCCAACTCATCAGCCTCGGTGGCCAGCACGTGCGGCACGCCGAACAGCCGGCCGAAGGGCTCGGCGATGAGGCGCGCGGTGGCGGTCACGATGGCGCACAGGTCGCCTTGCGCGCGATGTCGCTCGACCAGGGCCAGTGAAGCCGCGGGAAGCCGGTCTGCCATGAGCCGCTCGAATTCCGCAGCCCACTGCCTCCGCGTCGAGCGCTCGTGGTGGCCGATGGGTCCGATCAGCAGGTGATGCACGGCGTGGATGTCGAGCGTGCCTGCCACGTACTCTCGGCAGGCGGCAAGGTAGGCATCGCCGTCAGCCTCCTCCAGCACGCCACGCTGGACCAGGAAGCGCAGCCACTCCATGCCGGCGTCGAAGGGGACCAGCGTGTGGTCGAGATCAAACAGTGCGAGTCTCATTTGATGACAGCCCCTCGTCCGTTGAGTACATCGGCCGATTCCCGAGTCGATGCGGGCCGGTCCGCGCTCAGTCGTACTTGATGTACTTGAAGCGCGGATCGTCCGGCGTGCCTTCGAGGATAGCGCCTTCCACGGCGCCCGGCTGCCACATCACCACGTCCTCGATCTTCTTCGCCAGCTCGAAGTCCTTGTCGGTCACGCCCTTGGCCGCATGGTTCATCAGCTTCACTGTCACGAAGGCATACGAGACCGTGAGGTCCGGGTGATGCCACGCGGCCTCGGCCAGGTGGCCGACGGTGTTGACCACCATCAGCGTGCCCTTCCAGCCCGAGGTCTTGTACTTGCGGCGGATCCAGCCGTCTTCGTAGTACCACTTCGGGCATTCTTCCTTCAGGCGGGCGTCGATCTCTTCGGGTGTGTAGACCTCGTCCTTCGTGCTCTTGCGCCACTTCGTCATGACGTGCTCCTTTCGTCGGGACCAGTCAAAGGATAAGCATGGCAGGCAAGGCGCCCCGCAAGGCATTGCAGGCGACGATGGCTTCGGCGCGCTCCAGGTCTTCGCGCCGCAGCGTGCGCTCTGCCGCCTGCCAGGCCGGGTCTTTCAGCAACTGCGCACGCATCACGCCGGGCAGGGCGCCGTCCTCGACCGGAGGCGTCCACCAGCGGCCGCCGAGCTTGACGAAGACATTGGTCCTGCCGCCTTCGATCAGGCGGCCGTCGGGCGTGAAGAACAGGCTGTCGAAGGCGCCCGCCTGTTCCGCGCGCGCGAACGCCATCGTCGTAGGCCTCGCGCACGCTGGTCTTGTGCGCTGACAGTGCGCACGGGCGCTCGGGGCTGCGGTCGGCGACGATCAGCCTGACCGGTCCCGGGGGCAGGGGAGCGAGCGCCGCGCCGCCAATCTCCAGGCGGCCATCATGGGCCAGGGCCAGTCGCACGCGGTAGGTCAGCGCTTCGTCGTCATGGCCGGGCTGAAGGCTCTCGACATGACGTCGCAGCAGTGCCAGCGCGGCGGCGCGGTCGAAGCGGAAGCCCAGCGCGCGGGCGCTGTCGCCCAGGCGCTGCAGGTGGCGCTCGAGCAAGGCGATGCCTTCCTCCCGCGTCGCCCGCATGGTCTCGATCAGCACGAAGCCGGGGTCGAGGCCGGTAAGGAAACGCGCCTTCAGCAGGCACTCGTCGAACTCGGCGCCGGCTTCGCTGTCGAGCACGATGCCTGCGCCGATGCCCAGGCTTGCGCTGCGCACGTCGCTCGCGGTGCGACTCGCCCAGCGTCAAGGTGCGGATCGCCACCGACATGCAGAACTCGCCACAGCGCGCCGTCCCGGCCGGCGCCGAGATCCAGCCGATCGCGCCGGTGTAGAGCCCGCGCGGCGTGCTTTCCAGCCCGGCGATCAGCTCCATCGTGTGGTGCTTGGGCGCCCCGGTGATCGAGCCGCAGGGAAAGGTGGCGCGCAGCAGGTCGGCGAAGCTCAAGGCCTCGGTGGGCGTGGCGCGCACGGTGGAGGTCATCTGGAACAGCGTGGCATGCGCCTCGATCGCGAACAGCTCGGGCACCTTCACCGAGCCGATGCGCGCGATGCGCCCGAGGTCGTTGCGCAGCAGGTCCACGATCATCAGGTTCTCTGCGCGGTTCTTGGTGTCATTGCCGAGCCAGCGCGCCATCTCGCTGTCGCCCTCGGGTGCGCCGCCGCGCGAGGCGGTGCCCTTCATCGGCCGGGCGGTGAGCTCGCCGCGCTGCTGCTGCAGGAACAGCTCGGGCGAGCACGACAGACACGTAGCGCACCCCATCGCCCGGCGGCAGCGCGATGAAGGCGCCGTAAGGCACCGGTTGGCGCTGGCGCAGGCGGCGGTACAAGGCGACCGGGCTGCCGTAGGCCTCGCCGGCGAGGCGCCAGGTGTAGTTGATCTGGTAGGTCTCGCCGGCGCGGATGAACTCGTGGATGCGGTCGATGGAGCGATGGAATTCGGCGGCGTCGATGCTCGGCTGCAGGTTCATCACGCCGGCGATGCCGGGCGTGGACGAGCCTTCGTCCTGCGCTTGCAGCCAGGCGTCGGCCTCTTCGCGCGAGAGCCGCTGCAGGTCGGTGAACATCAGGAGGCGCAGCGACGAGCCGTCGTTCGGAGCGAGCCGCTGGTGGCCCGCGCCGAGCAGCTTGACGCCCCACTCGTAGTCGGCCAGCAGCACCGCATGCAGGCCCTCGCGCAGGTCGCGCTCGGCCGCGGCCCAGGTGGCGTCGAGCGTGGCCGGATCGCTGCAGCGGTGTTCGCGCACGAAGCCGGTGTAGAGCCGGCTGGTGGGTCGTGCCGGAGTGGCGTCGCGGTCGTCGAGAAGGGCGTGGCAATTCGGGGTGGGCATGGGCAGTGGCATCGTGCAAAGCCGGAAATGCCCCGCCGGGGCCGGCTTGCGTGGAGATTAACGCTTCGAATGTGGAACCGAAGGCGGGCGTTCGTTACCAAGGGCCAGTTCACTGTGCCCACCGAGGAGAGCATGCATGGAAGATGACGAACGCGCCCGCATCCGGTGTGCCTGAGGATTTGCGCTTCGCCACGAAGACGCAGATCGCGCTGACGCAGCTACGCGCATGCTGGCCGAAGGAGCGCCACGTCACTGCGTGTTGGCCGATGCCGGCTATGGCGTGGACACCAACTTCCGTCAGGCGCTGAGTGACATGGGGCTGATGTACGCGTGGGCGTCACTTCGGCGGTCGTGGTCTGGCCCCCGGGTGTCGAGCCACTGCCGCCCAAGCCCTACAGCGGCATCGGCCGTCCACCAGTCATGCCGCGACGCACGGCCCGACGTCAGCCGATGAGAGTCAAGGCGCTGGCCCTGTCGTTGCCAGCGCAGGCGTCCTGCGATCAGTTGGCGCGAAGGAACCAATGACGGCTGACGAGGACGATCGACAACTTGGGGGTGCCGTGGTGGGAACGCCACGCGGGAGACGCAGAACGTGGAGAGCTGAGACCTGCCACGTACGCGAGGGAGGCCACGAAGACGTGAGCTTCGATGCATTGCGGCGCGATGGAAGATCGGCCGGATCGCCAAGTGTGCGGTCAAGCCTCCTCGATGGCCAGCCGCTTGACCTGCACGCTCGCGTGCCACGGTTGACCGAGAAGCACACCAGATAGCTTGCGCCGATGCTGCGCATCTTGGCAAGCTGTCCTCGTGGGAATGACGCGGTCCATCACCCAGATGCGGTGGGCTCGTCCGCAGCGCTGCGCGATGCGATCCAGGAAGCCGCTACAGCGTGGTAGAGTCGGCCGTGGCCACCTCAGCACTCGTCCAGCTCGCGGGAAGCCCTCGGGCGTCGCACGATCAGCGCGATGACGACCTGGCGGCGATGCAGCGCTTGTCGCGGCTGTAGCCGAACTGGCGCAGATCTTCGGGCCGGCCTCCACGCCACTGAGCATTGCGATCAGGCGCGGCTACGGCGCTGTCTTGAAGCTGCCCTCGGTGATGGTCTGGTTGCCGCTCTCCTCGATGGCCAGCACCTCGAAAATGTAGTCGGCATTCCTCTGGAGGAACTCGGCCGGCACCGTCATTGGCGTCACCGTGGCCGGCAGCGTGACGTCGACCTTGATCAGGGGCGACGGCTTCGACCCGTTCGACGATGACTTGGTAGCCGGCGATCTTGACCGGCAGCGCGGTGCCCGGAAACGCGCTGCGTGACCGGATCCCAGTCGATCACGAGCGGCGCGGTGTGGGCAAGCGTCGCCCCTTCGGGCGGCGAAGCGATTACAGGACCCGCCGGAATGTTGTGGCTTGAGCGTCGGCTGGGCGGTGAGCAACTTGCCGCCGACCGTGACACCCTCGAACCGGTATTTCCCCGCCGGGAACCGGACCAGCAACTGGTCCAGCGGCAGGTCATGGAACGAAGGCTCGGCGCTCTCGAAGAACAGCTCGGTCACCCCGGTATGCCGACACTGTGGCTGGCCATGACGTCGAAGATCTCCTGCCCGCTGGGGTCGAAGACCTGGAATCTGTTCCATCCCTCTGCCGTCGACGAAGATCTGGATGCCGCCGTCTTCCGCGGACGCGTTGACCTCGATGATGATCCGGGCCGCACTGAACGGCTCGGCGCGGGATTGCTCGGCGGCGCCCAGCAATCCGACCATCGCCACCAGGACGACGGACAAGGCACGCAGGTGGTACTTCATGTCGCTTTCTCCTTGTTGCGTGTTGCTGCCACGAAAGCGCCTGATGCTGCCCGCGCGAGAAGTCCCCTTACCCGTGCTCTGGATCCCTGTCCGCGGTTCGTTTAAGCAAATATAGGTGGCCTGTCTGTGGGTGCTGGTATCCGACTTGTTCCAATTGAAATTCTGAAAGACAACGCCACCAAGCCCGTACAGCTCCGCATCCTGTGCGTCGCTGTGGCTCGGCCTCGGTGCAAGTGGGTCTCGCAGAGAGGACGAAAAGGACGACAAGACGCCCAACGCCTACGAGGACGGTCTGCGCGAACTGGCCGAGCTGGGAGGCACCGCATGAGCTTGGAGCTGCTGCGCCGCTTTCGCACGCGCGGCTTGCGGGAGCGGTCGAATCGTCGGCGCGCACCACGAAGCGACTCATCGGCAAGGAGCGTGGCGCTTAGGCCAAGCCAAATGGAAGCGGCGGCGAGCAGCTCCTGGACCGACACCGACCGCGCCATTCAGCGATCAGATCTCGAGCCTGGAGCCCGGCTCCACCACGCGATTGGTCGGCAGGCTCAGGAAATCGGCCGCGGCGGCGGCATTGTGGTGCAGGGAAGCGTACAGCTTCTCGCGCCACGGGGCCATGCCGCCGCCGACGGTTGGAACCACGATGTCGCGCGAAAGGAAGTAGCTGGTCTCCATAGGGTCGAGGCGGACGCCCCGGGGCCGGAGCAACTGCAGCGCATAGGGCACGTCGGGAATATTCTTGAAGCCGAAATTGACGGCGACCTGCCAGCAGTCGTTGCCCAGCGGCTCGGCCGTCACCCTCTTGTCGAAGCTGACCCAGGGGATCTCGTGATAGTGCACGGTGACGAACACATTGGTGTCGTGCAGCACCTTGTTGTGCTTGAGGTTGTGCATCAGCGCATTGGGTGTGATGCCCGGCTCGGCCGTCATGAACACCGCGGTGCCGGATGCGCGCATCGGCGCACTGATGAACACCGACCGGAGGAAGTCCTTCAGGGCGATGGCCTAAGCAAGCACCCGATCCGACACGATTGCGCGGCCCTGCTTCCAGGTCCAGATCACCGTGAACACGGCCGCCGCAATCAGCAGCGTGAACCAGCCGCCAGAGAACACCTTGATGATGTTGGCCGAGAAGAACACCAACTCGATCAAGACGAAGAAGCCGGTCGCGACGAAGCACAGCACCCAGGGATAGTTCCACGCATAGCGGAGCACGAAGAAAGTCATGACTGTCGTGATCACCATCGTGGCCGTCACTGCGATGCCGTAGGCTGAGGCGAGCGCGCTGGACGAGCCGAACACCGACACCGCGAAGACGATGGCGGCGAACTGCAACCAGTTCACCGCCGGGATGTAGATCTGCCCGATCTCGCGCGCCGAGGTGTGGATCATTGTCAGGCGTGGCAGGTAGCCTAGCTGCACCGCCTGCCTGGTGACCGAGAAGGTGCCCGAGATGGTCGCCTGCGACGCGATGACGGTGGCGGCCGTGGCCAGCGCCACCAACGGAAAGAGTAACCAGTCCGGCACCAGCATGAAGAATGGATTGCTCACGGCGGTGGGGTCGCGCAGCAGCAGCGCTCCCTGTCCGAAGTAATTCATCACCAGGGCCGGAAACACCAGGGCGAACCAGGCCAGGCGTATCGGCCGCTTGCCGAAGTGCCCCATGTCGGCATAGAGCGCTTCTGCTCCGGTCACCGCGAGGAACACCGAGCCCAGCACCACCAGGGTGAGCCAGCCGTTGTTGAGCCCGAAGCGCAGCGCGTGCAGCGGGCTCAGCGCCAATAGCACCGCCGGCTCGCGAAAGATCCACACAGCTCCCCAGAACGCGATCGTCGCGAACCACAGCACCGTGACGGGGCCGAAAATCTTGCCCATGACCCCGGTTCCATGCTTCTGGATGGCATACAGCACCGCCAGGATCGTCAGTGTGATCGGCACGATGTAGGGTTTGAAGGCCGGCGTTGCGACCTCCAGCCCCTCGATGGCCGAAAGCACTGAGATCGCCGGCGTGATAACCCCGTCGCCATAGAACAAGGCCGCGCCCAGGATGCCCATCAGGAGAATGGCCGCGTGAACTCTCGGCTTGTCGCGCGTGGCGCGGCTGGCCAGGGCCATCAGGGCCATCGTGCCGCCCTCCCCGTTGTTGTGGGCGCGCAGCACCAGCACCACGTACTTCAGCGAAACGATGATGGTGATGGTCCAGAACACCATCGACAGCACGCCGAGGATGTTCTGCGTGTTGACCTCGATATGGCCGTGGGTGAAGACTTCTTTCAGCGCATACAGGGGGCTGGTGCCGATGTCGCCATAGACGACGCCGATGGTGCCAAGGGTCAGTGCGGCCAGCTTGGAGCCGGTGGGCGGTCGGGCGGGTTGCACGAAAGAGCGGCGGCGAAAAAGGCAACACTGCCATTGTGCTCCCCAGCGCGGTCTACGAAGCCGATCCACCGGCTACTGCTTGTACCGTGAGCTGTGCCGTCGGGGCTGGGTGGGCTTGGGCGTCATCGCGGACAACCTTATCAACATCGGCCAACGCGATGGCTCAATCAACGCTCTCAAAGCCCATTTGAGACCACCTTCGCCGCCGCAGGTGGCTCGACAACAGGGCCCTAACCCACCAGCAACACTTCCCCCATGCCGCCAACGGCCAGATCGCCTACGTGTCGTTCGATCCGACACCGCGTCCAAGGCCGCAAACGGACCACCGAGCCCGGCAAGGTCACGTGCAAGCAAGGCCCAGAAGCTCGTGATGTCGGCCGCATTGGCGACGAAGGTCGGCGCCAATGCGGGCGGCGAGCCCACGCAAACGATGCTGCCGCGCCGCATGCCCCAGGCGCAATGCGCGCCGATGCGGCCAGCCACCGCCACCGTGCCGGCCACCATGCGCGAGCAGAGGAAGTCGCCCGCATCGCCGTGGATGACCGCCGTGCCCCGCCGCATGCGATCGCCGAAGCGCTCGCCGGCATTGCCCTCGACCACCAGCGTCCCGCCGCTCATGCCGTTCATGCTGCCTGGCAGGGCGGACGCGGCGAAGTCCCCGACATCGCCGGCGATGTGCAGGCGGCCACCCGACATCTCGCAGCCCGCCATGTGCCCCACGCGGCCCGACACGAGGATCTCGCCGCCGCTCATGCCGGTGCCGAGATGATTGCCGGCCGGGCCGCGCAGTTCGATGCGGCCCGCGCCGAGCTGCCAGCCGATGCGGTCGAAGCGGCTCAGGTCGCCCTCGAACACCAGGGCCGGCGTGTCGGAAGGAGCGCTCGACAAGCTGAACAGGTCGGCCAGCGCGAGCCTTTCGTTGCCGTGCAGGACCGGCAGGCGTTCGACCTGCGCTGCGCTCATGTCGGCCAGCGCCGCGGGAAGGATGCCGCGCATGTCCACCCGCAAGGCGGGCGGCTGCGTCTGAGGCTCTGCGAAGGGTCGCCACGGCGCGTCATGGGCTGCGGGCGACACTCCCGCGCCTGCCGGCAGCAGCTTGTGCAGGTGGAAATGGAATGGCCCCAGCTTGCCGCCGTAGTTGCCGGCGGTGACGCCGATCACGCCGCTCGCCGCACCGGCTTCGATCAGCGATGACAGGCCGGCGCGCATCGCATCGGCGACGGCCGCCTCGGTCAGCCCGTCGATCACGATCTCGAGCACGCAGCGCACCTCCGGCGTGAGCGCGCTGCTCGATGCAAGCCCAAGCAGCCCCGGGCAGAAGGCATCGTTGGTCGAGGCAGGCAGCATCGAGTACTTGCTGCCCACCTTCGAGCCCGAGCGCACCACGCCGCCGGGGAAGGGCATGATCACCCCGGGCACCTCGCGCATCGCCGCCACCGCGCGGGTCGCGGCTGCCAGCGCCGCATCCGTGTCGCGCGCCAGGATCAGCAGGTTGCCACCGCCCACGCCCTTGACCACGGGCGTGGTCTCCTGCGCGACGAACTCGCCATCCATCACCGGCACGCGCCAGTAGCGCACGCCGCCGATCACCTTCGAGATCTGCCAGCCGTCGCCGAAGAAGCGCAGCGTCTTGCCGAGCGGGATCGGCTCGCCCTCGTCGAGGCCGGCGTACACCGCGGTGGTCGGGCAGGTGAGCACGCCCTGGCCGACACGGCGCTCGACCTGCTTGGCCAGCTCCTTCCCCGACATCGCAAACATCAGCACCGACACCCCCGGGCGGCCATCGGGCGTCGTGTCCGCAGCAAGCTCGCGCTCGATCGCCGGCCTCGCAGCCGCAGGCGATCACCGACGTGGCGAAGCCCGTGGCCGCCATCGCCGCATGCCGCGCCCAGACGAGGTCATGCGCCGTGATGAGAAGGCGCGTGCCCTTCATCGGAAAGGCCTCGGCGAAGCTGTCGTCGATGCGGATGCCGTTGATGTCCATGGCGTGCGTCGAAGGCGACGGTGCTTCAGGCCGTGCCGGCCGGCGCCTGGACCGGGGGCTGCGCTGGATCCTGGAAGCAGGCCTCGGGCAGCAGTCGCCCGCCGCGGCAGCATTGGCACAGCTCGTCGCGGCCAATGGCCGCATGGCGATGGTTCACGCTGAGGTGCCGGCTCGCGTAGGCGCGCGAGCGTCTTCTCGATGGAGGCGTCGTACTCCGGCTCGACGAAATGGATGCCGCCGACCGGCACGGCCTGGATGCGCCCGGCGTGAGAGACCAGCTCGCCATCCTTGAACACGTATTCCGGCTGGCTGAACATCGCCTGCCGGTCGGGCTCGTCCCGATACACCGCGATGTCCGCCGCCGCTCCCGCGCCCACATGGCCCCGGTCGCGCAGGCCGAGCAGTCGCGCCGGGGCGGCTCGCGTCATGATCGCGATCTCGTAGAGCGAGAGCTCCCGCGTGATCGACTTCAGCGCCACGTTGGCCGCCACGTCCGGATGCAGCTTCGCCAGGTGCTCGTCGCGGAAGCCCTTGTCCATCAGCAGGCGGATCAGGTGCGGATAGCTGCCGAACGGCCCGCCGTTCGGATGGTCGGTGGTCAGCACCACGCGCCACGGGTCGTCCGCCAGCAGGAAGAGCTCCAGCCCGATCGCCCATTGCAGCGCATTGACGTAGCTCTGCTCGCGGTAGCGGAAGGGCACCACGCCGCAGCCGGCGTCGCATTCGATGTCCGCGCCGATCCACTTGCGCGGGCTGCGCCAGCGCGGCGTTCGGATGCTGGCGCATCGTGTCGCCGGAGGCGGTGACGGTCTGCCCGAACATGACCTGGCCCACGTCGATGGACAGGCGCGGGTTGGCCTTGAGCGCCTCGAGCAATTGCATCGCGGCCGACGAGAACTTGCGCGGCCCCTCGGTGCCGTAGGTGTGGAACTGCACATGCGTCAGGTGCGCGGGCAGACCCTCGAGCGCGTCGATGGTCGCCAGCGTGGACGCGATGTTGCCCGGCACGCCGAGGTTGCTGGCATGGATGTGCAGCGGGTGCGGCATGCCCAGCTCGATGAGCGCCCGCGCGAGCGTGTGCACCACCTGCCGCGGCGTGACGCGCCAGTGCACGTGCTCGTCGTCGACATCGAGCGAGCGCTGGTTGAACTTGAAGGCCGAGATGCCGCCCGGGTTCACCACCTTCACGCCCATCGCCTTGGTGGCGTTCACCTGCCAGGCGACGTAGTCGCGGATGCGCTCGAAGTCCTGCCTCTCGGCCAGCATCTGCAGGAACAGCTCGTCGTTGCCGAGCATCACGTAGGCGCCGTGGTCGAGCACGGGGATGTCGCCCATCTCCAGGTGGGCGTGGCGCGCGTTGCTCGGCGGCATCGCGGGCTCGAAGGCGGCCGTGTAGCCCATCTCGACATAGCGGTAGCCGGTGGCCAGCGTGCCCGGCGTGCAGCAGCCGCAGGAAGGCAGCTCGAGCGGGGAGGAGGGCGCGGGCCATGGGTCTCGGCCACGGCGGTGGTCCTCGGTCATCAGCAGGCGCGCGAGGTTCATCTTGCCGCCGCCGATGTGGGTGTGCATGTCGATGCCGCCGGCCATCACCACGCAGCCGCTCGCGTCGAGCTCCTGGTCGGTCGGCTCGCCGGGCGGCAGGTCGACGATGCGGCCGTCGCGAAAGCACAGGTCGCGCTGTTCGCCATCGACGCCATTGGCTGGATCGACGATGCGACCGCCGCGAAGCCTGGTGGTCGTCATGATGCGTTCACCGCGGTCGCGAGTTTCCCGGCGATGGCATCGATCACCGTCGCGACGCTCGGCAGCGCATCGTCGAACAGCGGCATCAGCGGCAGCACCACGCCGCCATCGACACGCCACAGATGCCCTGCAGAGCCGATGCCCGGCGTGCTGACGGGGATGAACACCGTCGTTGCGGGGCGAGGGCTGGCCATCCCGCCGGAAGGCCTGGCCATGGCGGGGTGGCCGAGGATCACCTGCGGCAGCTCGACGGCCGGCGCGGCAGGTTCCGGCCCGAAGCTCGAGACCCACAGCAATGCATCGACCGCGTGCTCGGCCAGCAGCCGCTCGGCATCGAAGCCATGCGGATCATGTTCCAGTCCCAGCGGCCCGGCATGCGTGCGCAGCGGCAGTCCGGAGAGCCATGTGAACACCTGGTTGACCGTGTACGCGCCGTCGCTGCCGCCAAGCCCGAAGGCGGCCGCGCGGGTGCTGCGGTTGAGCGTGGCCACCAGTTGCTGGATTGCCTCCACCACCAGGGCGCCGTGCGATGGCAGCAGGGCCGCCTCCCACACGATCACGGCGTAGCGCGCACTGGCCATGCGCTCGGCAAGGGCGACGAGTTCCGCTTGCGCATGGCCCACGGCACGCCTGGCGAGCAGCGCGTTCAGCACGGCGATGGTTTCGTACAGGTCGCCCTGCAGCGCGATGGCTTCGCAGCCGACACCCGGCGTGGCCGCGAGCGCGGCATCGGCCGGCGCCCCGACGAAGACCACATCGCGCCTTGCCACCAGGTCTTCGCCCACGCCGCAGCGGCGGAAGAACTCGGGGTAGTGCTCGCGGGGCGATGTCCCGAGGCAGACGATCAGATCGGCGTGGTTTCGCACTTCCGCGAGCGTGGTGTAGTAGATGCCGCGATCCTGCATCGCACGCACGCCATGGAAGAGGGCTTGACCGGCGGCGTGGTCGGCGATGGCGCCCACGCGCGCCGCGAGCCGGTAGATCGCCCTGGCCCCCGCCACATCGGTGGCCAGGCCGCCGAAGAGCGGCAGGCGACTCTGCCGCAGCAAGGCCGCCGCGCGGCTCACGGCGGTGTCGAGATCGACCTGCTGGCCGTCAACGCTGGGGAAGGCCGGCGGCGTGCCGTCGAAGTGCGCGAGACCCTGGAGCGCGCGCGGGCAACTGCTGCCCGCCAGCTTCGGCGGGTGGAGTGATTCCACTTGAAACATGTCGCACAGCAGCGAGCAGAAGGGGCAAGTCCATGGAGCCTTGCCGACCTCGGCCGCCTGGGAAGCGGTATTGCGCGCGTCGTCCATGAATTCCGTGATTCACGTTTCGTGCCACCGGTACAAGACGGGGAGACTGGGCTTCCTCCTGGGTGGCACACCACTTGCGTTGGTTCGTGCCATGAAGATCGCAGCGAGGCTTTCAGCCGCCCGTCGCCCGCGGCAAGCGCAGGTCATGCAAGGCGCTGGCCACGAGCCAGGCCTGCGCGCCTGCGTCGCGCGCGGCCCGCAGGTCCTCCGCGTGGCGAATGCCGCCCGCACCGATCAGTTCGGCATGCGGCGCGAGATACCGCACCTCGACCAGGGTCTGCAGGTCGGGCCCGGCGTCGGCGCCCACGCGGTCGAGCGTCATCACGATCAGGCGCCGCGGCCACAGCGAGGGCTGCTCCCAGCACCCGCCCGGATCCAGCGGGCGGCCATTGCGACGGTCCAGCGAGAGGATGCCCGGGGCGGGCGGCGTGAAGCACTGCTGCAGCGCCTCGCGCGAGCGCAGCGATTCGCTGCCGAAGACGGGCAGCACGCGCTCTCCCGGCGGGCCATCGGCCGCCTGCGCGGACAGGGCCGCGAGCCAGGCCGCGGCCGAGGGGCGATCGACGAAGCCCGCATCGACCCACAGCCGCACGGCAGGCAGGCGTTCGAGCAGCGAGGCGACCAGTGCGATCTGCGGTGGGCGGCCTTGCAGCGCGTCGAGATCTGCGAGATACAGGCAGGTGCCGCCGACGTGATCGCAGAGCTTGCGCGCCACCACGATGGGATCGCTGCTGCGGCACAGGGCCGACTCGATCGGCCGGTAGGACTGGCGCTCGCCCCGCCTGGCGCGCACCACCTGGCCGCCGAGCAGGTCGATGACGGGAACAAGACGCATGGTTCGATGGTCCTTCCGCAGGTGCGACGATGAAGCAGCGCATCTTCGTCTATGAGCATCTTAGCGGTGGGGGGATGCCAGTCCCTGGTCCGATGAGCACATCGGCCGATCCCCAGCACGCGCTGCTCGCGCCGGGCCTGGCGATGCGCGATGCGATCTGCGCCGACCTGGCGGCGCTGGGCGAGGTCGCGGTGACCTGTGCCAGCCATCCCTCGTTCGCCAGGACCGGCTCGTGGAGCGGAGTCGAGTTCCTCAGCCCCGCGCCGGGCCAGTCGCCCCTCGAGTTCGTGCGCCGGCAAGCCCGCTCGCACGATCTCACCTGGGTGGTGGCTCCCGAGGGCGACGGCCTGCTTGGCAAGCTGAGCGAGGCCGTCTCGCCAAGCCGCTGGATCGGCTGCGACACGGCGGCCATCCGGCTCGCCTCCAGCAAGCGCCGCACGCTGGAGCTGCTGGCGGCCAATGGGCTCTCGACGCCGCTGGACTTCGCGGGCGAGGAGGCCGTCTCGGGCTGGGTGGTGAAGCCCGACGATGGAGCCGGCAGCGTGGCGACGCGGCAGGCATGCGCGGCTGGACGCCGCGCGCAGCGATGCGCAGCAGCGCGACGGCCAGGCGCAACTCGAGCCCTGGGTGGATGGCGAGGCATTGAGCCTGTCCCTGCTGTGCGCGGACGGCGGGGCCGAAACGCTGGCCGTCAATCGGCAGCGCATCGTCGTCGGTGGCGACGGCATGGTGTCCTACGAGGGCGTGGACGTCGCCGCGGTGCCGCCGGCCGATCCGCGCACCGCCGCACTGCGCCAGGTCGGCATGCGGGTGGCGCTGGCCTTGCCGGGGCTGCGCGGCTATGTCGGCATCGACCTGGTCTGGCATGCGCGGCGCGGACCGGTGCTGATCGAGATCAATCCGCGCGTGACCTGCGCCTACGTGGGCTTGTCGGCGGCACTCGGCCGCCCGCTTGCGGCCGAGATCCTTGCGCTGTTTGCAGGCCCGATCGGAGCGGCGATGCGCGCGGCTGAGCTGCCGGGGCCCCATGCCGACGCCGGTGTCATCGGCTGGGACCTGGGCGGCGCCCACGTCAAGGCCTGCCTGCTGATGGAAGGCACGGTGCGCGAGGTGGTGCAATGGCCCTGCCCGCTGTGGCAGGGCCTGGACCGGCTGGACACGGTGCTGGAGCAGGCCGCGGCACGCTGGCCGCACATGCGCGGCTCGCTCCACGCCGTCACCATGACCGGCGAGATGACCGACCTGTTCCAGCATCGCGAAGAGGGCGTGCTGCGGCTCGCGCAGCGCATGGCCGACCTGCCGGGCCGGGCGCTGGCCTTCTATGCCGGCGATCGGGGCTGGTGCCGGCCGGACGAGGTCGCCACCACCTGGTCCTCCATCGCCTCGGCCAACTGGCTGGCCGCCGCGCGTCTTGCGGCTCGGCGCCTGGGCGACGGCGTGCTGGTGGACATCGGCAGCACGACCTGCGACCTGATTCCCTTGCAGGGTGGCGCCGTCGCCGCGCGGGGCGCACCGACGCGGACCGCCTCGCCAGCGGCGAACTGGTCTACCAGGGCGTGGTGCGCACGCCGCTGTGCGCGCTCGCGCGGCGGATCGCCTTTCGCGGCGAGGCCTACAACGTGATGAACGAGTTCTTCGCCACCACCGCCGATGTCTATCGACTCAGCGGCGAGCTCGATTCCCGGCACGATGGCCACCCGGCGGCCGACAACGGCCCGAAGGACGATGCGGCCACGCGCAGGCGCCTGGCCCGCATGATCGGCATGGACGAGCGCGATGCGCCGCCGTCGGACTGGCTGGCGTTTGCGCTCACCTGGCGGGCGGAGCAGATCGGCATCCTGGCGGGGCAGCTCGAGCGGGTGCTGGAGCGCGCGCGCCTGCCTGCCGATGCGCCGCTGGTGAGCGCGGGATGCGGCGACTTCCTGGCGGCCGAGCTTGCCGTGCGGCTTCGACGGCCGCTCTGCGCCTTTGCGAGCGACGTGGCTCGGCTGGGGCCTGGGGTGTCGTCGGCGACCGCCCGCTGGGCGCAAGTGTGTGCACCGAGCGTCGCCGTGGCGGTGTTGCTTGCGCACGAGGTCATGAAGTGAAATCACCTCGCGGCGTCTGGGTCGTCAAGCTGGGCGGCAGCCTGCAGCGCGATGCCTGGCTGTCGCGCTGGCTCGATGTGCTCGCCACTGCCGGCCGGGGACACGTGTGCATCGTGCCGGGCGGCGGTGCCTTTGCGGATGCAGTGCGCGAGGCCCAGTCGCAGTGGGGCTTCGACGACCTCGCCGCGCACAACATGGCGATCCTGGCCATGGCGCAGACCGGGCTGATGCTGTGCGCCTTGAATCGGGCGTTGCGGCCGGCCAGGGACCTCGGCGCGGTCGCCCATCGACTGGCCGCGGGCGACACGCCGGTATGGCTGGCGCAGGACATGCTGCGCGAGCAGCCCGACGAATGGACCAGCTGGGAAGTCACCTCCGACAGCCTTGCCTTGTGGCTGGCCGCGCGCCTGCAGGCAGGGCGGCTGGTCGTGGTCAAGTCCTGCCCGATCGACCCTACCCGCTCCCTCCCGCAACTGGCCGAGCAGGGCGTGCTCGACCAGCGCTTTGCCTCGCTCGCTGCCGGCGCCCCGATGCCCATGCACGTCGTGCCGCATACCGCGCTGGACGACTTCGAGGCGGAGCTGATGGCCGCGCCATAGCCAGCAAGCGGGAGCCGCGGATCCGGCTTCGCCGGTCCGCTGGCGTAGTGCACGAGAGGCCGCAGGATCGAAGTCACTCCAATCCCGGCGCGCCGCTTTGCGGGCCAAGCGGGAGCCGCGGATCCGGCTTCGCCGGTCCGCTGGCGTAGTGCACGAGAGGCCGCAGGATCGAAGTCACTGCAATCCCGGCGCGCCGCCTTGCGGGCCAAGCGGGAGCCGCGGATCCGGCTTCGCCGGTCCGCTGGCGGAGCCCCCTTGAGGGGGAGCGCCGAAGGCGCTACGGGGGTGGGCGTCATCACCAGGCGGAACGCTCGCCGCGCAGTCGCGAGGCCAGTTCGCGCACCAAGGCCGGATCGAGGTCGCCCGTCCGGTCGCCGGCGCACACGGCAGTCCTGAACCCCGCGATGTCGGCACCCAGCCGCCACAGCTGGCCGAGATGATCGAAGCGCAAGGCCCCCGCCACCGCAGCCAGCCGTCCGGCACGGCGGGTCTGCTGGACGAAGCGGCGCAGGCTGTCTTCATCGACACGGTCGAAGAGGCTGCCGCCCGACTTGTCGGCCGTGTCCAGCCCCAGGGCCGGAAACGGCAGCGAATGGGCCAGCTTGACCAGGTTCATGTCGATCCCGCGGTCGGCGATGAAGACCGGCACCACCTGCGCATCGCACTTGGCCAGCGCCTGGAGCAGCGGCTTGGCCGCGGGCCCGCGCTCCACGCCCACCTTCACGTAGTCGACGCCGCAATCGGCCACTGCGTGGACCGCCTCGACGATGTCTGCGAGCCGCTCGCCGGGCAAGTCGCCGATGGTGGCGCTCACCACCTGCAGCGGGTCGTGCTTGCGCAGGGCGTCGACGATGGGCAGGATCGCGGCCGGCGCCACGGCGCCCAATGCACCGTCGCGCGGCTCCTTGAGGTCGATGAGATCGGCGCCGGCGCCCGCCGCCGCCAGTGCCTCCTCGACACTGCGCACGCTGACCAGCAGCCTCAATCGGGTCGTCGCGATCATGCTTTTTCCTCCTTGGCGCGGTGCGCGGATACCGCATCGCACAGCCAGCCCCAGGCCTCGCGCTCGACCTCGCCGGCCGTCTTGTCGATCGCGATCTGCAGGTAGCGCATCTCGGCATCGATCTTGTCCGCCGGCAGCATGTGCAGGCGACTGACCAGCACGGCCGCTTCGATCACGGCCGCCTGGGCGCGGTTGAAGCCCATGAAGGGCTGGTGCTGCTCCTCGTGCACCCGGCGCATCAGCAGCTCGGGGCGCTCGGCATCGTCCCGGACCTCCTGCGCCTTCAGCTCCACGTGGCCCAGCGCCTGCGCCAGGCGCACGCCCTGCACCTGCCTGGCCGGCATGGTGGGCCAGCTCTTGCGGCCGGTCACGCAGCCCGCGAACACGCGCGTGTCGGTCAGCAGGTTGAGCACCGCGCAGCCGGTGGCGAGGATGTTGTCGAGCGTGGTCGATGGCTTGAAGGGCTTGAGCACCACGAGCTCGCGGCGATAGCGCACGCCCATCGGCGCGACATGCACTCGTCCGTCGGGTGGGACGGTGGTGACCACTGTCTCGAAGATCATCTCGGGCATGACGGCACCCCGCTCGCCGAGTACGGCGATCGACCCTCCGCGAGGGTCGGGCCTCGCTTGGGGGAGCGGCCCGGCGCGGCGGCCCGCATCACCGGCCCTCCCCGCGCAGCGTCGTGCCCGGCTCGTCCCAGCGGCAGAGGTCCTCGGCCTTGCGCTCGACCGCGCAACCCCAGTCGAGCGGCTGGTCCTGCACGTAGCGCTTGCCGAGCTGCCAGGCGATCTCGGCGCGTGCCAGCTCCACGCCCATGTAGAAGGCATGCGGCGCATCGTGCTCGAGCCCGAGCCGCGGCCAGTGCGCGAAGGGGCCTTGCTCCAGGCGCAGGCCGTCGCGGTTGTAGACGTGCAGCCCGAGCGGCGAGACCTGCACGCGGAAGTTCGGGTCGCGCACGGCCTTGGCGATCTGCTCGATCTCCTCGGGCGTGTCGGGAAACGGGTGCTTGTCGTGCACCGTCATCAGCACGTTGCACATGCCGCGCGGCAGGGTGTTGAAGCTGCGGGCCGCATGCATGATGCGCCGCGCCCAGTCGGCCTCTCGGATCGCGCGCCGCGCATGGGCGCTGACCTGCGTGGTGAGGATCGCACTGACCCCGAGTTCGGCGGCCATGCCGAGCATCACCGCGTTGATGCCGGTGGTGTCCGCATCGATCAGCTCCGTCACGTTCGCCACGCCCATCAGGATCGGCGCATCGGGAAAGCGCTCGCGCAGCCGCTGGTAGCGGCACAGCGAGGCCGTGAGGCCGAAAGGGATCGGCTCCAGGATCGAATCGGCGAGGAAGGCCCGCCCGCGCCGCGTGAGCTTCTCGATCGCCCGGTAGAGCGAGGCCTCGTCGGCCGGCTCGCGCGGGATCAGCACCGGCGTGGCGGCCACGTCGTCGGCGATCCACAGCGTGTCGATGGTGAGGCTCAGCAGGTAGTCGGCGCCGGCCCGGCCGCCGCGCAGCAGCTCCGAGGTGTCCAGCGAATCGACGCTCACGGCCAGGCCCTCGGCCTTGAGGGCGCGCACGCTGTCCTCGAGGTGCGGGAAGGGCGTCTGCGGCAGGCAGCCCAGGTCGATCACGTTGGCGCCATCGGCCACGAGCGCCTTGCCGCGCTGCACGATCTGCTCGACGCTCGCCTGTGGGGCGTCGACGATCTCGGCAAAGATCGAGATGTCGTACTTGTCGAGGTCCACCGGCCTCGCCTTGCGATCGAAGAACTGCGGCAGGTCCTTGAGATCCTCGGGACCTCGCACCACCGGGATGCCGTAGCGCGCACTCAGCACCTCGAGATCGCCGCGGCAGCGGCCCGGCACCATGATGCGGTCGGCCTGCGGCGCCTCGGCCAGGCGGCGGCCGATCATGTCGGCCGTCATCAGGGCGGCAACCTGCAGGCCGATCTCGCGGACCTCCCAGGTGAAGGGAGGCGAGGCGATGCCATCGAGCACGCGGTTGAGGCTGGCTTGGGCCAGTCGGCCGGTCAGGAAGACGATGTGTTCCATGTCAGGGACAGCTCCTCCCTCGCTCGTGCAGGCCTCCAGAGCGGACAGCGTCATGGGCTTTTTCCCCAGGAGGGGACGGCGTATGGCCCAGGAGCCTGGGCTCCTGGGTCGAGGCATTGTGCGCCTTGATGCCTGGGCCGGCTCTGGGGATACCTCTAGCGGCGCGCAGACCGGTGCGGGCATCGCAAATGCCCACCCGCAATCCTTGGTCTGCAACTTGCTGCAAGCACCCTTGCAGCCTGCCATACCGCCACCAGGAGAGCGCCTTGTCCGCCAGCCTGTCGAGCCACGACTCCCTGCCTTCCGGCGACACCGAAGCACAGCATGTACCGATGGACACCATCTTCATCCAGGGCTTCACCGGGATGACCGTGATCGGCATCCACGAGAGCGAGCTGCATCGACGCCAGCCGGTGCGCATCGACCTGCGCGCCGGGCTGCCGCGCTCGGGTGCCTGCGACACCGACCGCATCGCCGACACGATCGACTATGCCGAGGTGCGCGCGCGGCTGCAGCGCCTGCTCGAGGAGCACCAGGTCAGCCTGCTGGAGGCGCTGGCCGAGACGATCGCGAGGATCCTGGTGCTGGAGTTCGGCGCGTTCTGGGTCCGGGTGCGGGTTACCAAGCCACACAAGTTCGACGATGTCGAAGCGGTGGGTGTGGAGATCGAGCGCCGCGCGCAAGACTTCGCGCCAGCTGTGCCATTGCGGGAACGCGGCGCGGCGACGCTGTCCCTAATTGGAGCGGGCATGGTGCCAGGGATGCCCACCGTGGGCATCCAGGCACCCACCGGGCCGGGGGCGACGGATGCCACCCCGGCCCGACGCAGGATGGCGACTGATTTCAGGCGGGGGCGAAGGGGTGCTTCATGGTGCCCTTCTTCTCCACCACTTCACGCGCGTTCGGCTCGCCCTTGACGGCGCGGGCGATCGACTCCTTGACCGCCTGGTAGTTGTAGTCGTGGATCTTCTTGTCGTCCTCGGCCAGCCAGTGGATGAAGACGCCGACGCAGATGAAGAGGTTGTCGGCCTCGTCCGCGGGGATCGTTCCATCTTCGACGCTGTCGGCGACGGCCATCGCCACCGCGCGCTGGGCCGGCCCGAACATCTGCACGGCCTGCTTCGCACCCTTGATGGTGACCTTGTTGAACAGGATCGTGGCGGGCTTGGTCAGCAGGTTGGGAGCGACCACCGCCAGCAATGAGGTGAAGCCGTCCTTGTTGTTGGTCAACGCGGTCGCGAACGCGGTTTCCACCGGGGAGCCGCGCGGCCCGATGATCAGGTCGATGTGCGCAACTTCGTTACCTTCTCCGACCAGCGATTCGCCGACGAGCATGCGGTCGATCTTTGCCATGGCTTTGTCTCCGTCGAGATGTGTGAGCGAAATGGGGACACTGGGATGGCCCAGCAGGTGAGGGCTAACACGTTCTGTGCCAAACGGAGCTTTGCTTAGGGCAACGCCTAGGGCTATTCGAAGCCGGCAACGCGGGCACGGCAAAGCTCGAGCGTCCTGCCGATAGTGACTTGCGTGCCGGCATTCAGCGTGAGGGCGGCAGGCAGTGCAAGTGCGTCCAGCCCGCGCTGCAGCCGCTCCAGCACCTCGTCGATTGCAGCTTGTGCATCCGCTGCCCGCAGGCCGGCGAGCGTGGCCAGTGCCACGAAGTACGAGCGCCGCAGGCGTTCATCCTTGCCACCGAGCTTCAGCGCCATGCGGTCGTGCTGGAGGCCGGGAAAGACGCGCGTGGTCAGCGCGTCGTAGACCGGCGCCAGGCGCACCGCCCCAAATACGGCCTCGCCGCGCTGGGCGGTCTTGAGCAGCGCAATGTTCTTCAGGTGCATGTCGCCATCGGCGATCAGCCAGGCGAACAGGACACGGCGCAGAAGCAGCAGCAGGTCCTCGTCCGGTGCCGACGACAAGGCACGGACGGCTCGAGCGACACGTTCGATGGTCCCGGTGTATTTCTCGTGAGGCTCGAGGTCGAGCACCGAGCACATGTCCTCCATGGCAAGCCATCGCGCATCGCCGGGCTGGTCACGAATGTCGAAGCGCTCGACGAGCAAGGCTGGCGGCATGCCGTCAGGCATGCGAACGAGCGCCGTCTCCGGCGCGGGAAGGCCGACGGCGCGCGCCAGGGCCATCCCGATCCATTCGATGAGCGGCAATGCCTCGAAAGCACCGGTCCCTGCGGGCTTGAGGATGTGCGTGAAGGGGAGCCCTATGCTGGGCAAGAGGTTTCCGTCTGCATCCAGGTGCATGGGGGCCTTGATCTGCACGCCGGACAGACGCGGCGTTTCGGCGTTGGCGAAGAGAGCAGCCAGGCGATGCTCGAAGTCGCGCTCGATGGTGCCCCTGCCAGGGCCTGCGTAGGTGCCGGTGAACAGTCCATCGCTGGTGAAGGCTGCGAGCCTGGTGGCCAGGATGTCCGCAGGCAGTCTCGACAATTCGTCTGCCGTCGCGGCGATGGTGATGTTCGACAGGTAGCGCTTGCCTGAGCGCAGCAGCGCGCGTTCATCGTGGTAGTCCTTCAGGACGGATTCGAGCCAGCCCTCCGGCAGCAACGAGACGACGAAAGGCGGCAGCTTCCCTGGAACGGTCTGCCGCACGACTGGAGGCAGCCCCGGGCCATCCTGGGTCGCCGCCCAGCGCCATTCGAAGCCATCGTGCGAGAGCGTGCCTACGGGCAGCCCGTGCCAGGCCACGAGCAGGTCGAAGGCGGCCTCGTTCCTGACCGGCACGCCGGCGGGGCGACGTGACAGAAACCTCTCGGCTCCCTCGCCCTCGCGGTACCACTCGTTCTCGCGGGCAAGTGCCCAGACAGCGTCGCTGGCGGCCTTCGGATCGCCGTATTCCTCCATGAGCCGTGCCGCAAGTGCCTCGCGCATGGCGGTGTCGATGGATGCGGCATGCGCGCTGCGCAGGCGAAACGCTTCGAGGAAGCGCTGCCGTACGGTGGAGACGTGAATACTGAATTCGCCAAGGCTGTCTCCCACCACGGCGCTGGCCACCGACGGAGCCGTCGGAGCCTTGTTCTGGATGATTTCAAGGGCGCGAATGCGCGTGCGCTGGACCCGCTGCCCAGACAGGTACAGGCGGCCATCACTGGTCGGGCCGAGCAGGATGGCGCTTGCAGCCGACAGGTAGGCTTTCGGGTAGAGGTACCGGGCGATCCGCACGCCGTGCGCGAGGACGGTCTGGTCGATCTCGTCCCCCGCGTCGACATAGACGCCGCGCATGAGCTGCACGAGCTGGCCCCTTCCAGCCAGATAGTGGCTACGTGTCTTGTCGATCGTGTCGCCAACGAGGTGAAGCGGCATGTCTAACTTTTGCGTGTTTCAGATACGCGAAAGTTAGCATTTTGAGGCGAGTGAGGCAAGAAACTCTGACTTTCGCGTGTTTGAAGTACGGGAAAGTTTGAGCGCGAGGCAGATCGCATTGCCGGGTGGCGTATGTCCCATTGCTGTCGGTAAAGCGTCGCGCACAGCGTTCTGCACGCGGAGGGGGCGATCGGAGGCGGAACCAGACGGTCGCGCCCCGTTACTAAGTGGCCAGTGCCGGCACCAACGGGCCGGGCTCATCGCTCCCTTCTTCCCGCGGAGATCCTCACATGGATAGCAAATTGAATCTCGGGCCACCCACTGCAAAGGGTGTGCAGAATACCGCCGCTAAAAATGGAGAAACGGCCGGCCCAACCCTCGCTCGATCAGGAAATCACCATTTCCCTGCCCGAGGTGCCCATCATTGCTGCAGCCAACGCCAATGATTTCACGCATTTCGTGCCTTCCGATTTACAGAAAGGAGGATTGGCCGAGACTCTGAAAAAAATGAGCGTTCGACCCGACGGCGTCATAGTCGGAACGCCGGCCGCCTGCGAAGAAATCATGACAACTCTCATCAAAGACACCAGTGCTGGGTTCATGCTTGTCATCTGTTCGCCAAATGCCAACCGGGGTCACGCAGGCATCTTGCCAGCTTGGATTGCTTCATCGTGCTCTGCCAAAACGTGCCTCTTCGAGAGTCGAAATGAGTTCTCCTTTGCGTTGCGCAGGATGGCCGTGAACCAGCTCACGAAGCGCAAGGATCCTGCTTTCCTCCAGACGTTGTTGAACCGCTGCCCCCGATGGGCATTGCCTTATGTCCTGGAAGGTCTGGCCAAGCGAAAAGACCTGCTCGAAACCGTGCTTCGCAGTAGTAAGGACCTCGCTGATGCATTGACCATCGCGGTGCATTCTGTGTTTGTCGACACCGAGCCCACCCGGGAATTGAAGGAGTTGTTGATTCAGCTCATCGCTGAGGAACCCCAGCAAATCATCGGCGTTCAAGGCACCAAGCTGAACGAAGTTTCGGCGCTAATTGCGGCGATCCAGAAGGAAGGCGATGCCGACGATCTGATAGATAGGCAGAAGAAACTCGATGTAGAGTTGAGGCAAGGTTTAGCATCCGAGCATGAGTGTGTTATCACCATGATGGGAACGAAAGACGGCTTTGAGATTCTCCTGAGCACCCCTGATCCTGAAGTTCCCGCCTCCCTCTTCGATGATGTGTTGCTGCTGATTGCAGTAAATGCCGCCCGCGAAGCGACGTTGCCAGTCGCGCGAGAACTACTCCGCGCTGTGAAATCCCTGGATCCATTGAACGATCCAAGGTTCAAATCGCCGGCAGGGCAGTTCGTCTTGGGCGTTCTGAAGTTGCAAGCAGGCGTGGAACGCACCAGTAGAGTCCTCATTCGCGCCCACCAAGAATTCCTCGCTGCAAGCATAAAGAACTCACGCAAGCCAGACCCAAAAGATGCACACGCCTGCGAGCTTGCGGCTGAGTTACAGGCTGAAGCGGCAGTGTTCGATAAGGTTGTCAAGATCCTTGATGCTCATGAATTCCAGGTCGTGGGGTTTACCGTTCTGCCATTTTCCATGGAATGGACCCGGAGTTTGGACAGCTAATTAATCGAAGGCTGGAAACCATTCTCAACCAGATGGAGGGTGTCACAGACGTAGAGGAAAAGGCCAAGCCGTATTTGCTCAATAAAGACAAGGTGGCTACGGCTGTCGTGCATGGGGCCATCCTGAACACGCAATCCAAGGATCACTTGCGCAAGACGCTGGCTTGGATTGCGCGATACGCCGGCGACATCGCTCTTTACAACGCCGTCTTGCGGGTTTTGCGGAATGATAAAAAATTACTGGAGCACCCAACGGCTATTTATTGTTGCATGGAGTTTCTGTGTGCAAAATTGCCCAACCGTATTTCCCAGCTTGGTTCTAAACTGACCGGGCAAGCGCTGATCAAGTTGGTCTACTGAGGAGCATCTCCAGCATCTCCTACTCAACGCCAATTCCAAACGCGCTCTGGAGCCAAGCACAAAATCGTGGCTGCGGTGTTGCTCAACGCTGGCGTGTGGGCCGGTGAGCGAAAACCGCTTCATCAGGTAACTGATGAGGAGGTGTATTTTAGGAGGAGGTGTTGGAACTGGCCATTGCTGAGCGCGCACCGACCGAGCGGTATTCCAGCGCCGGCATTGAATGCTTCGAATTCGCCTTGAAGGTGTTGGGAAAATCAAAACAGCCGGTGCAGGCGTTGATGTGGATACTTGCTAAAATTTCGCCAGACCACTTCAAGGATATCCACGATCTCGGCGGATTTCAGCCGGCGATCGATCTGATCGTGGCCTGCATGGGAGAAGAAAAGGCGATAGAAGGTGTTTGCAAGAATTTTCTTCTGGGTTCAATACGGCGCTACTCTGATCTGTCTCTGTCTCGCACTGCCTGTAGCTGTCGACTTGAAGGCCGAAAGCGACGTGGATGCTTTTGATACCGAAATTGCTTAACACCATGAGCATACGCAACGAACACGGCGACGCGGCGCCCTATCGGCCGTTGGGCGAGCTCATCTATTTCCTGCTGGCGAACAGTACAAGAGAGTTGAGGGAATGCATGTGGGGTCAATTGAGAAACACCGCCTACACGGGCCTCGTGGCGGCATTGGGGGCAGCCAAGAGAGCCGGTAACCAAGAAATCATGAGTGAACTGAATGAGCAGCTCCCGATATTGCAGCCAAACGTGCATAGCCCGCTCTGAGGGAGGCGGTATGGAACCGAGAGATTTGCGACATCTGGCAGACACCTACCGTGACGCAGCCGGACTGCCACCTTGCGGCCTGGAGCCGGCGGACTTCCTGGTCCTGCCTTTGGCGGACGTGCGCCAGATGGGCGTTCAATGGCAGCTTGGTGAAGCGCTGTTGTTTGCCAATGTTGGCCCGGCTACGCGTCGCGTCGGGTCTGGTTCGGCCGTCGGGCGCGACGATGAGGACGATGACGAAGACGACGAAGATGTCGTCCAGTCGGAGAACATCGTGAACCTCGGCAGCGACGAGCACGGTCGCTGGAGCCTGCACATCAATGCCGCCACGGGCCTGCCCACGCTGTGCCTGCACGCGCCGCTGCAAACCCTTGGGCCCACCGAGTTCGCGGCCGCAGTCGAGTCGTTTCGCAAGCGCGTCCCGATCTGGGTCATGGCCTTGGACGAGCCGCCGATCGGCGCCGAAGGAGAAAGCACCTCCACCTCGGCCCTCGCGCCCGGATTTGAACTGTTCAGTCGCGCCTGAGACACGACGGCAATGCGCGCCCGAGGCGTTGGCGGTTCTCAGGCAAGGAGCGTCGCCGAGAAGGCCGTCGCCACCGTCAAGTCGGCGCTGGTGCCAGGGTTGATGCCGCGTGCCTTCAGCGCCTCATCCCAGGCGGCGAAGTCCGGCTCGGCATCGACCTCCACACCGTCGAGCGCGCGCTCCAGCCAGCCGCGCGCCTGCAGCATCACTTCGTGCGCCACGGCCGGGCCGTGCTTGCGCACGATGTGCGAATCGGGCCAGCGCGCCAGGTAGGTCAGGTAGGTTCGCTGCACCGCCGCGATCCGCAGGCGCTCCGGCTCAAGCGCGGCAGGCGTGCCGAAGACCGGCAGCCCCAGCTCGAACAGGTCGGCAAAGCCGTTGTCGTACTGGCGCGCGATGCTGTCGCGATCGGCCGCCAGCGCCATGGCGCTGCGCAGGTCGAGGCTCGGGGGCTGGCGCACGTCTTCGTGCTCGACGTGTCCGAGGCCGCCGGGATGCGCGTGGGCGATCGCGCGAAAGGCCGCCCGCGCATCGTCGAGGTCGAGCGATTCCAGCACCGACACGAGCGCGAAGCGAAGCTGCGCCGCGCGGGCCGACAGTCCAGGGGCGATCGTCGCCGCCGGCGTCCTTTCGAGGGCCGACGCGATGGGAGCGCACAGCAGCAGGATGCCGAGATTGGTATTGCAGCCTGCGGCGGCGAGGCTCGCCTCGACGGCCGTCTCGATGCGCGCTCCCGTCGCCGCGCCGCGGGCGAACAGCGGTCCTGCCGCGGCGGCTGCGCTGCGCATGAAGCAGTCGGCATCCATGCCATGGCCGGGAGAGGCGTGGCTGACGTTGCCGGGCTTGCGCACGCTCACGTCGAGGCGGCAGGCTTCGAGGAAGGCCGCAGGACCGGGCGATACGCGAGCGATGCCGCGGCTGGCGTCGCGGTTGCTGCGGCCCGCGCTTCGCATGCTGCCGCGCGCGGCGACCCGGGCCATCATCAGTGGATGCCTCATGCCCGTGACACCGCGCTGGACCTGGGCGCCGCGTGGGCCAGCTTGCGGTCGAGCAGGTCATCGACGATCGCACGGGCGATCGGAAGCCGCGTGACGCGCTGCAGGCCCTGCCATGCGGCCACGCCGTTGACTTCGAGCACCATCGCGCCGCCGGGCGCTCCAGCTGTGGGAATGAGGTCCACGCCGGCATAGTCCATGTCGAGGGCCTGCGCTGCGCGTTCGGCGAGCAGGGCGAGCTCGGGCGTCAGCTGCGCGGCTTCGCAGCGCGCGCCTTGCGCGACGTTGTGCACCCAGCCCTCACTTACCCGGCGCATGGCGGCGATGGCGCGGCCACCCACCACCAGCACGCGCCAGTCGAAGCCGGGGCGGGTGGCGGGCGGCACGAAGCGCTGGAGATAGGCCACCGATCCGAAGCCGTCCTCTATCGAAGGCAGCGGTCGGTGCTGCCCATCGACCAGGCCGAGCAGCAGCAAGCCCTGTCCCTGCGAGCCGAACAGGGGCTTCAGCACCACCGCATGGCCGGCGGCGCTTTCGCGCATCACGATGCGTTGCGCCTGCGCGGCCGATTCGGTGGCCCAGGTGGGTGGCGTCGGAATGCCCGCGGCATGCAGCAGCAGGCTGGTCATCGACTTGTCGACGCTGCGCTCGATGGCGCGGGCATCGTTGTAGACCGGCACGCCGTGTTCGCGCAGCGCATGCAGCACGCCGAGCCGCTTGGTCACCTGCTCGAAGCTGCCGCCGGCGATGCCGCGCACCAGCACCGCGTCGGGCAGCTCGCGGCCGAATCCGGGCAGCACCAGGCCGTGCCAGGCCCAGGTGGTGTCGATGCGGCAATCGGCGAGGTCGAGACAGCGGCCTTCGCAGCCGCGCTCGCGCAAGGCCTGGCGCAGCTGGCGGGTGTGCCAGCCGACCTCGTCGGTCATGATCGCGACCTTCATGACGGCAGCCACGACTGCAGCAGCAAGGGCATGTTCAATCGCCCTCCATGCCAGGTCTTTCCGCTGTCGAGATGACTCACCCACACCTCGGCCGGCGCGAACAGGGCGGGATCGATCTTGTAGAAATCGAACGCGTATTGCCGGAAGGTCTCCGCGAAGCCGCGCCCGTAGTCGCTCGAGTTCAGCGAGGGCAGGCGCTCGGCCAGCGCTCGGGCGGCCTCCTCGCTGCCGCGCACGCCCAGGTGGACCCTGCCGCCGTAGAGGATCGCGTCGTTGCTGCGTCCCATCGCCTCGACCATGTCGCCGGCAGGCACGGGCAGCGGGGCGGTGGCACTGCCCTCGACGATGTCGGCGAGCGCAAAGCCGATCGCGTGCGCCTTGTGCAGCGCCACTTCGAGCACGCGAGCCACGACCTGCGTGATGCCGGCAAGGCTCGTCGTCGGCGTCAGGATGATGGTGAGCCCCTCGGGAGCGAGACCGCAGTCGCGCAGCAGCTTCTCCACCACCACGGCAGGCGGCGGGCGATCGACCTCGAGCACGATGCAGCCGCTGGTGGCGCTGTCACGGTAGCCCAGCTCGGCGAACAGGTCTTCCTTGCAGGCGAGCGCGCGCGCCGGGCCGGAACCGAGCGAGAAGAACTTCTTGCCGCCGGCTTCCTCCTTGCTCGCGGAAAGGCTCCAGCCGGCGTACTGGCTCGCGAGGCAGGCCAGCACGGGTTGCGAGCTGCTGACCTGCAGCCAGGTCGGCCACTCGTGGCCCACGGGCGCGTGCAGCCGCACGCTGCCAAGCCCGCCCATGCAGACCTCGGCCACCGCCAGCCCGGCGGCGACGCTGCCGGGCGATTGGATGCCCGCGTCGATCATGCGCACTCCGCTCGCATCCTGTTGCACCCCGATGCGCAGCCGATGGGCTTCTTCCACCATTCGATGCACCAGTGGCGCGGCCAGCTCGTTGACGCTCAGCGCCCGGGCGCCGGCGAGCCGGTCAACCAGGGACTGCCCTTCAGCCGGCGGTGACGGCGGCAGCTCGCTCATCGAGACGTACTCTCCAGCATCTGGTGCACGGCCAGGCGGCGCCGCTCGAGGCGCTCGCGAACCTCGTGCGCATCGCGGCCCTGGGCTGCGACGCTGCAGACCGGATCGCCCGCCGCGAAGACGGCGCCGGCTGCGGGCAGATCGTGCACGTCGCGCTGGCAGGCGAGCCAGGCCGCCGCCTCGGCGGATGCGCAAAGCGGCAGGGGTGCGAACACGATCTCGCTGCCCTGCAGCATCCTCGCCGGCGCGGACAGGCGCGGCGGAGGCAGCACGAGCTGCGTGCAAGCCAGCACATGCGAACGCATCACGTGGTGGTCGCCGTACAGCGCCATGCTGGCAGACGGGCGCGGGTTCAGCTCCAGCACCGAAACACAGGGCCCGTCCTGCAGGAAGTCAAGGCTGCCCAAGCCCTTGAGCCCGAACTCCGAGACCACGGCATCGAGCAGGCGACCCAGCGCCGAGGCGATCGCAGGAGCCACGGGCACCGGGCCGATCGCGCCGCAATACACATGGGGATGACGGCCGAAGGCCCGCACGACCAGCTCGTTGAAGCCGAACACATGGGCTCGCTGACCATTGCCCACGAAAAGCGCGGACATGGGCTTGCCGGGGGACTCGCGCTGGAAATACACGCTCGCCCTGTCGGCGGCCCGCTGCGCGACGCCGTGCGCGTCCATCGGGATGTCCCCGGCGTGACGAATGTGCCAGCCGCCCGCACGGTCGGCGCGCTTCTGCAGCCACCCGGCGGGATCGTCCGGTGCCTGCCAGCACACCTGCGGATGCGCGACACCATGCGCGTCCAGCCAGGCAAAGAAGCTGCGCGGATCACGCACGCGCCGCACCTCGTCGGCCGGGGTGCCGATGAGCGGCATGCGACGCGCCCCTTCCTCGAGCCATTGCGGCTCGGCCTCGAAGCCGCTGCCGGCGACCCAGCCGAGCACATCGCCGCGGCGTGCCAGCCGATCGAGGGCAGCCAGCAGCATGTCGCCGTCGATGCGCAACTCGCGGGCACTGCCGATCGATTGCCAATGCAGCGCCCGGCTGCGCGTGTCCAGGTCTCCGAACACGTCCAGCGCCAGGGGCAGGTAGCCGTCGCGCCCGGCCGCCTCGACCAGCATGCGTGCCGAAAGGGCGGCCAGCGCGAGCGGCTTCATCGCGATCACTTCGCCTCGGGTTCGGCGAGCAGTTCCCCCGCCAGCTCGAAGGCCTCGGGAAAGCTCAGCACCACCGGCTTCTCCGCCGTGCGCATGCGCTCCAGGAGCTTGTGCTGCACCTGGTACTTGAGGTTGCCGATCGCAAGCGCGCCGATGCTCACGGCCTTGGAGCCGGAAAGCGGCTTGCCGCTGTCCATCACGCCCACCTCCTCGATCCCGGCCGGCGGCACGGCATTCACGTCCGCCACGACCAGCAGCTTGGGCGCTGCAGCGCGCTCGGCGGCACTCAGCACCTGCGCGCCGGCCGCCGCAGTGGCGAGCACGACCTGCGCGTCGGCCAGTGCCGTGCGCAGGTCTTCGGAGTTGCGAGTCGACACGCCCGAAAGCGTGCTGCCGAAACGCCGGTTCACCTCATCGGCCGCGGCCTGGGCCGCATCGCGTCCGCGGTGGCTCGCGAGCCGCACCTTGGCGCCCGCGCCGTCGGCCAGCACGCCGGCGATGCGCCCGACCGCGCCGGTGCCGCCGAGGATCAGCACCTGCAGCCCGGGAAGGTCCTGGCCATGCGCCTTGCGCAGCTGCGACCGGACCATCGCCACCAGTGCCGCCGCCGTGGTGTAGGAGCCGCTCGGGTCGGCGAACAGCGAGACCACGAAGGGCGGCACCATGGCCTTGCGTGCGGCATCGAGCATGTCGGCGGCCTGCTGCACGTCGCGCCCGCCGATGAAGATGCCAGTGCGCGCCGCTCCCTTGGGACCGCGCGAGAAGATCGCGTCCTGGGTGAGCCCGGCGACCGCCTTCGTCTCGACCTGGCAATAGGGCACGAGCACCTGGTAGCCGGCGTCGGCCGCCATGTTGACGTCGAAGGGGCTCACCTGCGGAGTGGGGGTGAACATGTGCAGGATGTAGGGGCGTTCCATGGCTCGTGGCTCGCTGGAGGATGGCAGGAAAGGGGATGCGGCGGCGCTTTCAGTGCAGGCTGGCGCGCGGCGAGGCGGGCACGGTCTGCTCGCTGATCGAGGCGCCGGTATTGCGACCCCGCACGACGCGCAGTTCGATTTCTGCGGGCACCAGCTCTTGCAGGGCCGCGGTGTGCACGAGCTCCTCGGCCATCGCAGCCGAGGGCAGCATCGCGAAGCCGGTCGGGCCCCAGGAGCTCTGGCCGATGGCTGCATCGCCGTTGCGGGCCATCCATTGCATCAGCCTGGCGACCGCCTCGCTCGTGAAGGGCCCGCCGCCCTGGGCAGGCGCGAAATGGGCGCCGAGCAATTGCTGCAGGCGTGTGAGGCCCGCGGCGAAGGCGGCGAAGTCTTCATCGGCCGCGCCGGGCAGGATGCGCATCAGCACCTGGTGGCAGATCTCGGCGGCGGCTTCGCGGTCGAAGGGCGGCAGGGTCGCGAAGGCGCCCGTCTCGCCGCTGCCCGAGAGCCCGGCATGGCTGCGGTCGAGTGCCAGCACGATGCGCCAGCGCGAGGGGAAGTCCAGCCGCACCAGGGGCTCGGCGACGAGACCCGTCGCGCCCGGACCGGCATCGAGCAGCAGTCCGCCGCGCTCGAAGCCGGCCACGCCCACCCCGGAACGCAGCCCCCGGCCGAGCCATTGCGCCAGCATTCCGGCGCGCATGTCCAGGCCGTGCACGCGAGCGAAGGCCCTGCCCACGGCCAGCGCGAGCTGGGTGCCGGAGCCGAGGCCGGCGTGCGAGGGCAGCAAGCGCGCGAGGTGCACCCGAAGGCCATGGCGCAGGCCGGTGCGCTCGCGCAGCGTCTGCAGGTGGGCCGCCACGCGCCCGAGCTGCGGCACGTCGCGTGCACGTTCTGTGGTCATTCGGTCTTCATCAGCCAGCGACATCTCCACCACCGTCTCGAACTGGTCGATCACCAGCCCGAGGCTGCCGAAGCGCCGGCCGAGCGAGCCGGCCGGATCGAGAAAGCCCAGGTGCAGGCGGCCCGGCGCGCGCACCTGGACCTCCATGCGCTGGGTCGCGCTTGCCGGCTGGGAATGGGCGGAGGCGGGAGGACCGAACACGATGTTTGCGAGCTGTTGGGGTAGGGGGTGCCATCTCGGCCCTCCGTGAGTAGCAAGCGGCGTTCCCCTGCGTGCACGCCGCTATTCGCCCCAACGCGGGCCACGCGCTCTGCCGCCCAGGCTCCTGGCCTTCGGCTTCTCTCATGTCACAAGCTGTCACGCTTTTGTGGTGCGCTGGGCTGCTCAATCACAGTACAGCCGCTCTGGATTTGCTCCAGATTTGCGCATACGATCCCCGACGACCGCTGCCAGCGGACAAGGAGGGTCGCCAATGCCTGCGAGCCACAACGACACCCTGGGGTCAAGGAACCGCAAGACCGAGCCCGTGTTCGGTGCCGGTGTGCTTCCACCGGACCCTGCCCACCTGGAGGCCATCCGCAAGTCGCATGAGCGCTGCGAGGCGCTGGGCCTGAGCCGCATCGGCCAGCCTGACTACACGCCCATGGTGCGGGCCGACCTCGCGGTGGCACGTGACCGCGACCACCGCCTGTACCTGCATGCCGCGCCCGTGATGGAACTGCTGCTCGAGCAGATCGACCTCACCAAGAGCATGGTGGTGCTCACCGATGCGCACGGCACCATCCTGCATTCGGTCGGGCATGCCGACTTCCTCGAAGGCGGCTCGAAGGTGGCGCTGGCGGCCGGCGTCAACTGGTCCGAGTCGAGCAAGGGCACCAATGGCATGGGCACTGCGCTCGTCAGCGAGGTGCCCACCCTCGTGCATGCCGAAGAGCACTTCATGCTCGCCAACAACTTCCTCACCTGCTCGGCGGCACCCATCTTCGACCCGCGCGGCAATGCGCTGGGCGTGCTCGACGTGACCGGCGACCATCGCTCGTATCACACGCACACGATGGGACTGGTCAAGATGTCGGCCCGCATGATCGAGAACCACTGGCTGACCGACGACTTCCGCCATGCGCTGCGGCTGCACTTCCACAGCCGGCCGGAATTCATCGGCACGTTGATGGAAGGCATTGCCGCCGTCGGCCGCGATGGCCGCTTCCTCGGCGCCAACCGCGCCGCGCTCGAGCAGCTCGGCATCAGCGGCGCGGCGCTGCGCATGAACAGCATCGTGAGCCTGTTCGGCACCACGGTGGCGGCGGTCATCGACCACTTCCGCTCGCCGATCGCGGTGCCCATGCAGCTCACGCTGAGCAACGGGCACAAGGTGCACATGCAGGCTCGCTTCAATTGGCCGAGCTGGTATTCGCTGGGCAGCCTGAGCGCCGAGCCCACGCCCTTCGATGCGGCACAGCCGGCCAGCGAGGGGCGCGGGGAGCAGGAGGCACCGGCCGAGCCCGTGCCTTCGGCAAGGACGAGCGCTCATTCGCATGGCGAGCCGCGGCTTCCGCACCTGGGCTACCTGCAGAGCGGCGATCCGCAGATGGAGGCGGTGATCGGCAAGATCCGCCGCGTGCTCAACCGCGACATCTCGGTGCTGATCCTCGGCGAGACGGGCACCGGCAAGGAACTGCTGGCGCGCGCGATCCACCACGATTCGGAGCGCGCGCGGCATCCGTTCGTGGCGGTCAATTGCGCATCGCTGCCGGAGACGCTGATCGAGTCGGAGCTGTTCGGCTACGAGGAGGGCGCCTTCACCGGCGCGCGCCGCAAGGGCGCGCTCGGCAAGATCCTGCAGGCCAACGGCGGCACGCTCTTTCTCGACGAGATCGGCGACATGCCCTTGCCCTTGCAGGTGCGGCTGCTGCGCGTGCTGCAGGAGCGGCAGGTGTCGCCGCTGGGCAGTGCCAAGTCGGTCGCGGTCGACGTGTCCGTCATCAGCGCCACCCATTGCAACCTGCGCGAGATGATCGAGCGCCACGCCTTCCGCGAGGACCTCTACTACCGCCTCAACGGGCTGGTGGTGCGGCTGCCCTCGCTGCGCGAGCGGACCGACCTGATGCCGATCGTGCAGAAGATCTTGCGCGCCGAGTGCAACGGCAGCCCACCGGGCCTCGCGGCCGACGTGGTGCGCCTGTTCGAGCGCAGCCGCTGGCCGGGCAACATCCGGCAGCTCAACAACGTGCTGCGCACCGCGGCCGTGATGGCGGCTGGTGAAGGGCTCATCACTCGCTCGCATCTGTCCGACGATTTCATCGAAGAGGCGCAGACCGAGCTGAACGCGCAAGGGTCGAGGGGCGGCGGTGGAATCCACCTGGTTGCCGGCGCCGCTGACTCGAAGATCCACGGCGAAGCGAATGCCGCGGGGCGAATCGCCAGCGGCCATGCCGGCGCGCCGATGACGCTCGAGGAAATGGAGCTGCAATCCATCCGCAGCGCGGTCGAGGAGGCGGGCGGCAACATCTCGGTCGCCTCCAAGCGGCTGGGCATCAGCCGCAACACCATCTACCGAAAGCTCAGGCCGGGCAAGGGGTCGGAGGCGGGTTAGGGCCTGCCAGCCAGCGGGCCCTAAGACAATGACGTCATGAAATCGCTTCATGACGTCAAGCTCGCGATGCTCGACCTGGTGGCCGTTCGCGAAGGCGGCACGGTGGCCGATGCACTGGCCATTGCGCTGCGCACCGCGCAGCATGCCGAAGCGCTAGGCTTCATGCGCTATTGGCTGGCCGAGCATCACAACATGCAAGGCATCGCCAGCTCCGCCACTGCCGTGCTGGTGGGGCACATCGCCGCCGGCACCCGCCGCATGCGAGTCGGCTCGGGCGGCGTGATGCTGCCCAACCATGCGCCGCTGGTGGTGGCCGAAGCCTTCGGCACCTTGGCCGAGCTCTACCCCGGCCGCATCGACCTGGGCCTCGGACGCGCGCCCGGCACGGACCAGGCGACGATGCGCGCGCTGCGCCGCGACCGCATCGAGCGGGAGGAGGACTTCCCGCGTGACGTGGCCGAGCTGCAGCAGTTGCTCGCGCAGCCCGAGCCCGGGCAGCGCCTGATCGCGATGCCCGGCGCGGGCACCGAGGTGCCGATCTGGCTGCTGGGGTCGAGCCTGTTTTCTGCGCGGCTGGCGGCCGAACGCGGTCTGCCTTACGCCTTTGCATCGCACTTCGCACCGCGCCTGTTGCTGGCCGCAATCGAGCTGTATCGCCGCGAATTCCGGCCCTCGGCCACGTTGGCGCAGCCCTACGTGATGATCGGCGTGCCAATGATCGCTGCGCCGACCGACGAGGAGGCCGAGTTCCTCGCCAGCAGCACCCATCAACGCGTGCTGGGCATCCTGCGCGGCGATCGCAGGCGACTGCAGCCGCCGGTCGAGAACTACCTGGCGCAGCTGCATCCGCAGGAGAGGGCGGCCATCGAGGACTTTCTCGCGATGGCGGTGATCGGCGGGCCCGACACCGTGCGCCGGGGCTTCGAGACGCTGGCGGGCGCGACTCAGGCCGATGAATTCATGCTCGTCTGCGATGTGTTCGATCCGCAGTTGCGGCTTCGTGCGCTCGACATTGCCGCCGGGGCCATCAAGGCCTGAAGCTCGCGCAGGGCGCGCAGCGGGCTCGGCCTGTCGCTCCTGATGGTGAACCAGTACACCCAGGCCAGGATGGCGAGTTGCAAGGGAGCGCGGATCCACAGGTACACCGGGCCCCAGGCGTGGCCGCCCATCGGCACATGCTCGAAGGCCGCATGGACGTTGGCGGGAAAGAAGGCCACCAGCACCGCCGCCGCGAGCCAGCCTGCGTGCGATCGATAGGCGGGGAGCATGAAGCCGAGCGCAATGGCGATCTCCAGGAAGCCGGTGAGATAGACCAGTTCGATGCGAGCTGGCACCCAGGGCGGCAGCATCGAGGCCATCGCTTCGGTCTGCACGAAGTGGCCGCTGGCGGTGAAGAGAAACAGCAGTCCGAGGCCGACAGCGGCAGAGGAACGGGCATCCGTCGAGCGCCTCGTCAAGGCGGAATGCAGCCGCACCAGAAGATACGGCGCCGTCATCAGCAAGAGCATCAGCAGTGGTGTCGTCATGGCGGTCTTCCTGGTCGAGGGGTCGATGGCTCGAAGCTTAGACAGCGGTCCCGGGGCCTGCATCCGGCTTGCGACGAAACGCCGGAGCGGGCGCCCGAAAGCACCTGCGGCAGTCGCGAGATGTGTGGGGGAACACCCGACTGCAGCGGGTCATGGCTTCATGGTCGAATGCAAGAGCCAGCCGGCATGCGCAAAGCCGGCAAGGTCATTGCAAACAAATCCAGGAGGCTTTCCCCCATGAAGATGTTCCGATTCCTCGCCATTGCGTCGGCAATGGCGAGCCTGTGTGCAGGTGCCGCCGCACAAGGCACCTATCCCGACCAAGCCGGTGACCCTGGTCGTTCCCTTCGCAGCCGGTGGCCCCACCGACGTGGTCGCGCGTGCCCTCGGTGCCGCGATGACCAAGACCCTCGGGCAAAGCGTCGTGGTAGAGAACAAGACGGGCGCCGGCGGCACGCTGGCCTCGGGCTACGTCGCCAAGGCGGCGCCGGATGGCTACACCATCCTGATCCACCACAACGGCATGGCAACCGCTCCCGCGCTGTATCGCAAGCTTCCTTTCAACGCACTTGAAGACTTCGAGTACATCTCGCAGGCGGTCGATGTTCCGATGACCATGCTGGGCCGCAAGGACCTGCCGCCCAACAACCTCAAGGAACTGATTCCGTACCTGAAGACCAACGCGTCCAAGATCAACCTCGCGCACGCCGGGCTGGGCGCGGTGTCGCACCTGTGCAGCCTGATGTTCCGGCAAGCCATCGGCGTGGAGCTGCAGACCGTTCCTTACCAGGGGACCGCTCCGGCGATGAACGCGCTGCTCGGCGGGCAGGTCGATGTCATGTGCGACCAGACCACGCAGACCACGCAGCACATCAAGGCCGGCACGGTGAAGATGTACGGCGTGACGACCTCCAGCCGGATCAAGGCGCTGCCCGACGCGCCGACCCTCGACGAACAGGGGCTCAAGGGCTTCCAGGTGGTGGTGTGGCACGGCATCTATGCCCCCAAGGGCACGCCCAAGCCGGTGATCGAGAAGCTCAACGCCTCGGTGCGCGCCGCCCTGAAGGATGCGACCGTGCAACAGCGCATGGCCGAGCTGGGCGCGGAGATCGTGCCGGAGTCCAAGCAGACGCCCGAAGGCCTGCAGACCTGGCTGAAGGAGGAAATCGATCGCTGGGGGCCGGTGATCCGCGCGGCGGGTGTCTATGCAGATTGAGTGAGGCCAGCGCCGGTGCGCCGTCCCCGCCGACGCAGGCCGGCTCAGGAGCCGCGCCACCCTCGACGCATGAACCCAGCGCCAGCGAGCGGGAGCCGCGGACCGGCTTTGCCGGCGTCGCATCCTGACGGCGGAGAGCCCTCCTGGCCGACCTGCGTCGGCTGGCGGAGCCCCCTTGGCGGGGGTCGGCGCGAAGCGCCTACGGGGGTGGTTCACTTCAAACGTCGAGTTCGAAGACCAGCGCAGCGGCCTTCTCGGGCACGCTGTGCCCCGCAAGGCCCTGGCCCCATTCGGGGCCTTGCGCTCCCCGCAAGGGCATGACGCCTGCGGTCATCACCGCGACCTCTTCCGAGGAGGCGTCGAAATCTCCCAGGTAGGCACGATCGGCCGCAAACAATCGGGCCACCATCGCGCCTGCCGATTCAATGAGAACCAGGTACTTGACCCGCTTGTTGTGCATCTCCGGCTCCGGCAGATCGAATGCCTCAGCCTAGCACCTGGGAGCCTGGGCCCAGGGGCCTCAGTTGTGACTGTGCTGGTGGGCGGCCTTTTCGCTTGCGGGCACTTGTGCCTGCGACGCCGGGCCCTGCGAGCCGAGCGCTTCGACCTTCACCTGCACGGTCACTTCGCCCGCCCTTTCGAACTTCAGGCGCAGGGGCACGCTGTCGCCGACCTTCAGCGGCTCTTTCAAGCCCATGAACATGATGTGCAGGCCACCCGGCTTGAGCTCGATGGTCTGGCCTGCCGGGATGTCCAGCGCGCCAAGCTCGCGCATCCGCATCACGTTGCCTTCCATCGCCATGGTGTGGATCTCGGCGGACTTGGCGGCTGCCGTGCTTGCCGAAACCAGCTTGTCCCCTCCGGTCCCGGTGTTCTGCAGCTTCAGGAAGGCCCCGCCGGCCTGCTGGCCCGGCACCGTGGCCCGTGCCCAGGGATGTCCGATTTGAATCGGCCCCACTTGGTATTCATGCGCCCGCACGGGCGTGGCTGCCAGGACGGACAGCAGACCTGAAACGGCCAGAAATGCCTTGAATCGGTGAAGTTGGTGCATGGCGAAGCTCGACGCCCGTTATGGGGAAGCGGCAGATTTTGCCTGACGAGCACGATGCGAGCAGAAACGCCCCGGGGTTGGCTTCCGGGCATTGTTGATACGGAAGCAACCTGGATTCACCAGGCCTGGACGTGGAAACGCCCTGGATTCACCAGGGCGTGGTGCGGGGTGCGGCCCCGGAAGGCCTTGTCCGCGAAGTCAGATGGAGAGGTCGTTCAGGCTCTTGCCCGAAGCCAGCGCGGCTTCCACCCATTTAGGTTGGCGGCCGCGGCCCGTCCAGGTTTCGCCAGTGGCGGTGTTACGGTATTTGGGGGCGACCTTGCTGCCCTTGGCGGCGCTGGTCTTTGCGGCGCTGGCGCCCTTGCCGCTCAGGTCAGCCACCGAGAGGCCATATTGCGCCATGAGCCCCTTGATCTGCGCAACGGCGTCGGACAATTCCTGTTTGCGAGCCTGCTCGATTTGCCTGTCGAGTTCGGCTTTCTGGGCGAGAAGTTCTTGGTATGTGGCCATCTTGATAATCTCGAACGGTGATTGAAAGAGAACTGGTCCAGCGAGGTACGACGTCATAATAGCTTGGACGTTCCGAATCAACAACCCTGCATTTGCCCGAAGCTGAAAATTCCACGCGCAAACCGTGTTATTGGTCTCAAGTAAAAAACCCGCGCGGGAGAACCGGGCGGGTCGATGAAGGGAGGGTGCGTGGCCTCGCGCACCTGGAGCAGGGAAGCTTACTTGTAGCCCACGCGGTCCAGCAATTGCTGCACCTTGCCCGTATTTGCGCCCACCACTGAAATCGGGATCAGCTCGCTCTTGAAGCTGCCGAGCGTTTCAAGCGCCGGGTTCTCCGCCTTCACGCTGGCGACCGCAGGATACTCGTTGTTCCCGTTGGCGAAGTAGATTTGAGCCTGGTCGCTGGCGAGGTACTCGAGGAATTTCACGGCCGACTCGCGGTTTTTTGCATTCTTGGCCATGGCGCCGCCGGCCACATTGACATGCGTGCCCCAGCTCTGCTGGTTGGGAAACACCACGCCAACCTTGTTCATAACCTCCTTGTCCGCCGGAGCGGAGGAGCGCATCAGGCGCGCGACGTAATAGCTGTTGGAAATCGCTATCCCGCATTCGCCGCTGGCCACCGACTTGATCTGGTCGGTATCGCCACCCTTGGGTTCGCGCGCCATGTTGCCGACCACGCCCTTGGCCCAGGCCTCGGTCTTCTCGGGGCCGAGGTGCTCCATCATCGAGCCGATCAGCGAGAGGTTGTAGGGGTGCGAGCCGGAGCGGGTGCAGACCTTGCCCTTGTTCTTGGCATCGGCCAGCTCTTCGTAGGTGTCGACATCGTCGCGCTTGACGGTGTCCTTGTTGTAGACGATCACGCGGGCGCGGGTCGAGAAGCCGAACCATTCCGGGCCCTGGCCGTTGTCCTTGCCGTGCAGCTTGGCGGGAATGCGCTCGTCGAGCAGCTTGGACTTGACCGGCGCGAACAGGCCGTCGGCCTCGGCGCGCCACAGGCGCGCGGCGTCCACCAGCAGGATCACGTCGGCCGGGCTCGACGCTCCCTCGCTCTTGAGCCGGGCGAGGATGCCGGCATCATCCGCGTCGACGCGGTTGATCTTGATGCCGGTGGCCTTGGTGAAGTTGTCGTAAAGGGCCTCGTCAGTCTGGTAGTGGCGGGCCGAATACAGGTTCAATACCTTGTCCTGCGCAAGCGATGGGGCGCAAGACAGCGCCAACAGGGCGGCAAGCGAGCTCAGGCGAGCAGCAACGCAGACAGACATGGGCACTCCTTTGGTGTTGAGTGCCGCATTCTAAGCGCGAACAAGAATGATTCTTATGTATTGATGCGCGGAGGGTCAGGTCGAAGGTGGCACGTAGCCGGCCGGCTGTTCCGCGCCTTCGCCGAAGAAATAGCGCTCCATTTGCCGGGCGAGATATTGGCGAGCCCGCGCGTCGGCGAGATTCAGGCGGTTTTCATTCACCAGCATGGTCTGGTGCTTGAGCCAGCCTTGCCAAGCCTCCTTGCTGACGTGCTCGTAGATGCGCTTGCCCAGTTCGCCGGGGTAAGGCGGGAAATCGAGGCCTTCGGCCTCTTTCTTCAAGTAGACGCAGTTGACGGTGCGGGCCATCGTGAATCCTTGGATGCGGGGTGGAGAAAAGGGGGATTTTCGCAGCAGGCGGAATGCCCTCCGCCTTGACCCGCCTTGCGGCGGGCGTTTCAGGCAAGCTTCTTGACCAGCACCTTCGATCGCCGGTCCCAGTTGTATTTGCGCTTGCGTGCCTCGGGCAGCCAATCGGGATCGACCTGGGTGAAACCGCGCTTGATAAACCAGTGCATCGTGCGGGTGGTCAGCACGAATATGCTTTCCAGCCCCATGGCGCGCGCGCGCTGCTCGATGCGCTTGAGCATGCGTTCGCCGTCGCCTTGGCCCTGCACATTGGGCGACACGGTCAGCGCCGCCATTTCCGCGGTACGCGCTTCAGGGTAGGGATAAAGCGCGGCACATCCGAAGATCACGCCGTCGTGCTCGATGACGACATAGTTCGCGATATCGCGCTCGATTTCCTTGCGCGAGCGCGTGACCAAAGTGCCATCGCGCTCGAAAGGTTCGATCAACTGGAGAATGCCGCCCACGTCGTCGGCGGTTGCCTCGCGCAGGCTCTCGAGCTTTTCATCGACCACCATCGTGCCGATGCCGTCGTGGGTATAGACCTCGGTCAGCACCGCGCCATCCACCGCGAACGGCAGGATGTGCGAGCGCTCCACGCCACCGCGGCAGGCCTTGACGCAGTGCTGCAGGTAGAAGCCGATGTCGGTGGGCTGGGTCGGCGCGGGCAGCGAGGCGAGCAGCCGCTCGGCGTCGGCCAGGGCGAGCTCGGTGTCGATCGGCGCTCTCCGGGTCGTCGAGGCTTCTCGCGGATGCCGGGCATCTCGCGTCAGGAAGATCAGCTTGTCGGCCTGCAGGGCGATGGCGGTGCTGGTGGCGACTTCTTCCATCGTCAGGTTGAAGGCCTCGCCGGTCGGGCGAAAAGCCGAAGGGCGACAGCAGCACCAGCGCGCCGGTGTCGATCGCGCTGCGGATGCCCGCACATCGACCTTGCGCACCTGGCCGCTGTGCATGAAGTCGACGCCATCGACGATGCCCAGCGGGCGCGCGGTGATGAAGTTGCCCGAGACCACCCGCACCGTGGCGTTGGCCATCGGGGTGTTGGGCAGGCCCTGGCAGAAGGCCGCCTCGATCTCGTAGCGCAGTTGGCCGGCGGCTTCCTGGGCGCAGTCGAGCGCGACCTCGTCGGTGATGCGCATGCCGTGGTGAGTAGCGCGCCGCATGGCCCTTGGCTCGGAGCTGTTCGTTGACCTGCGGGCGGAAGCCGTGCACCAGCACCAGCTTGACGCCCATGCTGCAGGATGGCCAGGTCTTGCGCGATGGCGTTGAGCTTGCCCGCCGCGATGCCTTCGCCCGCGATGCCCACCACGAAGGTCTTGCCCTGGTAGGCATGGATATAGGGCGCCACCGAGCGAAACCACGGCACGAAGGTATGCGGGAAGACAAGGCTCATCGGTGGGACTCGGCTGGCAGGGGTGAGGGGGCTTTGAAATAATGGCAGATTTTGCACGAAGGCCCCCATGCCACAGAGCGCGCGACCCCGAGCCGCCTGCGGTCGCCAATCCCGTGCCGCCCATCACCTTTCCCGAATCGCTGCCGGTGTCGGCGCGGCGCGACGAGATCGCGCCCGCGATGCGCGAGCACCAGGTGGTGATCGTCTGCGGCGAAACCGGCTCGGGCAAGACCACCCAGCTGCCCAAGATCGCGCTGGCCATGGGCCGCGGCAAGCTGAGCGCCGGCGGCAAGGGCGCTGATCGGCCACACGCAGCCGCGCCGCATCGCCGCCTCCAGCGTCGCCAAGCGCATCGCGCAGGAGCTGAACACGCCGCTGGGCGAGGTGGTCGGCTTCAAGGTGCGCTTCCAGGACCGGCTGTCGCGCGACGCCTCGGTGAAGCTGATGACCGACGGCATCCTGCTGGCCGAGACGCAGACCGATCCGCTGCTCAAGGCCTACGACACGCATCATCATCGACGAGGCCCACGAGCGCAGCCTCAACATCGACTTCCTGCTGGGCTACCTGCGCCAGATCCTGCCGCGCCGGCCCGACCTGAAGATCGTCGTGACCTCGGCCACCATCGACGCCGACCGCTTCGCGCAGCACTTCGCCTCGGCCAAGGGGCCGGCGCCGGTGATCTAGGTGTCGGGGCGGATGTTCCCGGTGGAGCAGCGCTGGCGGCCGTTCGAGGAGATGCCGCCGCCGACGGCTAGCGGCCTGGCAACGCAGCGCGATTCGACCTGACGACGCATCGCCGACGCGGTGGACGAGCTGTGGCGCGAGGGCGCGGGCGACATCCTGGTCTTCCTGCCCGGCGAGCGCGAGATCCGCGAGGCGGCCGACCACCTGCGCAAGCACCTGTCCACAGCCGCTGCGCGCAATGCCGAGGTGCTGCCGCTGTTCGCGCGGCTGTCGCAGGCGGAGCAGGACCGCATGTTCGACAGCCACGGCGGCGCGGCGCATCGTGCTGGCGACCAACGTGGCCGAGACCTCGCTCACCGTGCCGGGCATCCGCTACGTGATCGACGCCGGCACGGCGCGCGTGAAGCGCTACAGCTTCCGCAGCAAGGTGGAGCAGCTGCTGGTGGAGCCGATCAGCCAGGCGGCGGCCAACCAGCGCGCCGGCCGCTGCGGCCGCGTGGCCAACGGCATCTGCATCCGCCTCTACGACGAGAAGGACTTCCCGGCCGCGCCGCGCTTCACCGACCCGGAAATCCTGCGCTCGTCGCTGGCCGGCGTGATCCTGCGCATGAAGTCGCTGCACCTGGGCGTGGTGGAGGACTTTCCCTTCATCGATCCGCCGCCGCGCCGCGCGATCGCCGACGGCTACCAGCTGCTCAACGAGCTGGGCGCGGTGGACGACGACAACGAGCTCACCGCCGATGGGCGGGGAGCTGGCGCAGCTGCCGCTGGACCCGCGCGTGGGCCGCATGATCCTGGAGGCGCGCGAGCGGCGGCGCTTGCCGAGGTGCTGGTGATCGCCTGCGCGCTGTCGCGTGCAGGACGTGCGCGACCGCCCGATGGAGCTGCAGCAGGCCGGCCGACCAGCAGCACGCGAAGTTCGACGACGAGAAGAGCGAGTTCTCGGGCTACCTGCGGCTGTGGAAGTGGCTGGACGAGTCCGCGGCGGCGGCGCACGAGGCGCAAGCCCGAGCACAAGCTCTCGCAACCGCCAGTACGAGCAGCTGCTGCGCCAGAACTTCATCAACGTCGCGCCGCGTGCGCGAGTGGCGCGACATCCACACCCAGCTGCACACGGTGGTGGCCGAGCACAGGTGGCGGCTGAACACCACGCCGGCCAGCTACGAGCAGCTGCACAAGTCGATGCTGGCCGGCCTGCTGGGCAACATCGGCTGCAAGCAGGAGGACGGACGATGCGTACCTCGGCGCGCGCGGCATCAAGTTCTACCGCCATCCCGGGCGCGCACCTGAAGAAGAGGCCGGGCCGCTGGATCGTGGCGCCGAGCTGGTGGAGACCACGCGCCTGTTCGGCCGCGGCATCGCCAACATCGAGCCGCAGTGGATCGAGGAGGTGGCCGGCCACCTGCTGAAGAAGCAGCTGCTCGACCCGCACTGGGAGAAGAAGGCCGCCGAGGTGATGGCGCTGGAGCGCGCCACGCTCTACGGCCTGGTGATCTACAGCGGCCGGCGCGTGCCCTTCGCCCGGTCGACCTGCAAGGCGCGCGCGAGATCTTCATCCGCGAGGCCTGGTGGGCGGCCAGTGGGAGACGAAGCTGCCCTTCCTGGCCGCCAACCAGAAGCTGGTGCGAGCAGGTCGAGGAGCTGGAGCACAAGTCGCGCCGGCAGGACGTGCTGGTGGACGAGGAGCTGATCTACGCCTTCTACGACCAGCAGTTGCCGCCGGACGTGTGCAGCGGCGCCAGCTTCGAGCGCTGGTACCGCGAGGCGAGCCGCGGCAGCCGGAGCTGCTCGAAGCTCACGCGCGACGAGCTGATGCGGCACGAGGCGGCGGGCATCACCACCGACGCCTTCCCGAAGACCATCCGGCTGGGCGGCGTGGATTGCGCGCGCCACCTACCTGCACGAGCCCGGCGACTGCCGCGACGGCCTGACGGTGACCGTGCCGCTGTTCGTGCTGAACCAGGTGAGCGAGGAGCGCGCCGAGTGGCTGGTGCCCGGCATGCTCAAGGACAAGGTGCAGGCCTGCTGAAGAGCCTGCCGCAGAGGCCGCGCTCGCGCTTCGTGCCGCTGCCGGAGTCGCCGACGCGGCTGGCGGCCAGCTGCGCGACGCGCGAATTCGGGCAGCGGCTCGCTGACCGATGCGCTGCTGAAGGTGGTGCGCGACGAGACCAGCCTGGACGTCAAGCGCGCCGACTTCAAGCTGGACATGCTGCCGGCGCACCTGTTCATGAACTTGCGCGTGGTGGACGAGCACGGCCGCCAGCTGGGCATGGGGCGCAACCTCGGCGGCGCTGAAGGCGGAGCTGGGCGCGCAGGCGCGCGGGGCGTTCCAGGCGCTGGCGGCGATGAAGGTCGCCGCGACGACGCGCCCGGCAGGAGCACCTGCCGCTCCCGGCGCCGCCGGCGACCGCGGCCGCCAAGCCGGCACCTGGGCCGCAGGCTCAGCCAGGCGAGACGGCGCCCGTCGCGAGCACGGCCCGATACACCGCCTGGACCTTCGGCGAACTGCCCGAGCTGATGGAGATCCGCAAGGGCGGCACCAGCCCTGATCGGCTTTCCGGCGCTGATCGACCAGGGCGACGCGGTCGACGATCGAGGTGTTCGACGAGCCCGACGTCGCGGCGGCGAAGCACCGCGCCGGCTTGCGCCGGCTGTTCGCGCTGCAGATGAAGGAGCGCTCAAGTACCTGGAGAAGAACATCCCCGACCTGCAGAAGATGGCCGTGGCCTACATGCCGCTGGGCACGCGTGGAGGAGCTGCGCGAGCAGATCATCGAGGTGGCGCTGGACCGCGCCTTCCTGCTGGACCCGCTGCCCAGCCGACGAGGCGAGCTTCAAGCGCCGCATCGAGGAGGGCCGCGGCGCGGCTCGACGCTGATCGCCAACGAGGTGGCGCGCCTGGCCGGCGACCGTCCTGGTCGAATACGCGGCCGCGGCGCGCAAGATCAAGGACACGCAAGACCAGCCCGAGGCCGCGGCCGACGCCGCGCAGCAGCTGCAGCGCCTGGTGCCCAAGCGCTTCCTGGCCGCCACGCCCTGGGCGCAGCTGCAGCACTTCCCGCGCTACCTGAAGGCGATCACGCTGCGGCTGGACAAGCTGCGCGCCGACCCGGCGCGCGACGCCGCGCGGCTGGCCGAACTGCGGCCGCAGGAGCAGCGCTACTGGCGCCTGGTGGCCGAGCGCAAGGGCGCAGGTCGACGACCGCATGGAGGAGTTCCGCTGGCTGCTGGAGGAGCTGCGCGTCAGCTTCTTCGCGCAGGAGCTGCGCACGCCGCAGCCGGTGAGCGTCAAGCGGCTGGACAAGGTCTGGCTCTCGCTGAGCCACTGAGCGCCGCGGCTCTGCAGGACGCCGACGGGCCGTGTTTTCTGGCCGCCTCGGCTCATCCTTCTGGAACCCCATCCGGGCCGTTGGTTACCCGGACCCCGTGGTGCCGACCCGAAATCTGTCGACTGGGCGTGAGGAAGGAAACAGAACATGGAATCATCGAAGCATCGGCTCGCCGAACGGGTCCTCACGCCTCCTCCATCCCGGCCGGCTTGCCGACGCGGCCGCTGGGCGAATCCTGAAGGCGCTGTGGGAATACGAGGAGTTCAATGCGCGCGAACTGCTGGCTCACGAGAGCGATGCCCGGCTGGAGCCCCAACTGCGCGAGGCGCTCGAGCAGTGCCACGCTGGGCGCCGCCGAGGGCTGCGGCAACTCTGCGGAGGCGCGGCTGGCTCCGACGTGCAAAACCGGGAACTCTTGGCCGCCCGCGCGCGTCGCCGGCCGGGACAGCGGCGGATCGAAAAGCTCCCCCGCGCGCCGGTGTGGACCTCAAAGGCGCTGCCGAGCAGTCGCGGCGACGAGAGGGACTGGGGGACGCCGCTGCGTGAGGTCGACAGCGACCCGCCCGACGATGGGACCGCACGCCGCAAGTGAGCAATTCGCTATGCAGGTCGTCCTCTTCTCCGGCCCACATGAAGTCTCAGGCCTTTGCAACGCCGCCCTGCCATCTGGACACGCACAAGATGATCCTGGGGGAGCAGGCCTCGTCCAGATCTCGGAGAAAAGGTCTCACTCATCGTGCAACTGTCGCCGGCTTGCGGGCGCTGGCCATGTCGGTGCAAGAGCCGCTGCCGGCACCGCGACTACTCGCAACTGCACGTCCAACGCCCAGGTCGCTGATCCCGAATTGGCGAGCGCTGACGGTCGCCGCCCGCGGGATCAGCCCGCCGCGCGGTGAGGGCGAACCGGGCATGGATCAGTCCATCTACACGCGTGTCGCGGAGGGCATGGAGTCGGCCGCGTCGTCGACCGAAGCTGCTGGGTGAAGACCTCTTCGAACCGCCTTGAGGCCGGGCGTCGCCACTTCCTGCTGGGTCGGCTTGGCGTCTTCGATCGGGCAGCGCGAAGGTCGCCGCGGCCGAGCCGTGGGAGGCGCGCGCCGGTCGTGGCGCAGCTCGCCGCCGGGGGACTCGCCCTGCTCGCCGATGCCATGAGGAAAATGGGGCAGGCCGGCGTGGCGGATGAGCGGTGCTGGTGGCCGCAGGGCACCTGATCGACATGCTGGTGCGCATGAGCCAGGACGGCGCGCCGGGGACGAAGTTGGGCGACCGGTTGACGGGACTGGTCGACATCGCAAGAACAGGCATGGCGACCGCACGAGTTCGCGCGGCGGGCTGCTGGGAAGCGCTGGCGCACGCCGAGCTGATGCTGCGCACATCCAGCCAGCAGCGGCTCATGTCCTGCGCAAGCAGGCCGAGGGCTTGTGCAGCGGCAGGGTCAGGCATTCCTCATGCTGGACGCAGGTGGTCGGGGTCGTGCACGACCTGCCGCCTGGATGAATTGCGCGAGCACCTCGAAGGCATTGCCACGAGCATGCGGGCTGCGGCGTTTCCTCACGAGGCCTGCTGGGCCATGCTGTACGACCACACCTGGGCACTGGCGAGCAAATTCAAGGCGCCGGCGGCTCTCTGCATCCTTGCCGGGGCGCTGATGGAGGTGCCGCTGGCCAACACCGGCCTCGCCAGGCGCTGTCTTGTCGACTTGCGGGAGTTCACCAAGCTCGATGTGAGTTGGCTGCCTGAAGTGCCTGAGGCCAGGAAAGGTGATGGACCTGCTGGTGACTCACGGCCTCGCACCGCGGACTGACCGGGTGGAGGCGCGCGTATTTGTCCGGCGTGGCGGGCGCGCTGTCCGACGCCGGCGTCACCGCTCGCGAAGCGTGGATTTGCGTACTGGACGCAGTCGACCTCCTGGACGAGCCGATCCCCGTACGGTGCGAAGTCATGCGGAGCATGGGGGAGGCGGGAGCGAGGCATCGGGACTGCTGGCGATGGGCCTTCGAATCGATCGATGAAGCTGTTCCGGAAGGAAGGCCTCGACGACGAGCCGGTGCGCATGATGGACAAGCAGCTGGTCCGTGAGTTCACCGACATGCTCAACGCCGCAACAGAGGGCATGGTGGCTGCCAAGGTGGGTGACGCCGATCGCTGGCTGGCGCTGGCGCGGTTTGTATTGCACCTGTGCGAGTCCGACGAGGAAGAGCGCAGAGGCGCTGTGCATGCTGGCCCAGGGCATGCGCGTCGGCAAGGTCGAGGATCCCTCAGCCTGGATGGAGCTGGTCAATGCCGTGCCGAAGGACTTGTCTCTGTCCCGGAAGCGGGCGTGCCTGGAAGACATTGCCAAGAGCATGCTGGCGTGCCGCGTCCACGACGAGGGCTGCTGGGCCATGCTCTACGAGCCCGCCTGGGCGCTGGCGAAGAACATGCAAGAGTCCCTGGTCCTGCGCTCCCTTGTCGTGGCCTTGATGGAGGCGCGCCTGACCTCGACCGAACTCGGCCAGCGTTGCCTTGGCGATCTCGCGAGTTCAGCGCAGCCGATACGGATGATCAGCTGCTGGAGTTGCTGCTGGCGCTCGCATCGCCGATGGTCGCGAGCCCGAGGGGGCTTTCGCCGAGGACATCTCCAAGCTGGATGCGCCTTCCTGGTCCCGGGTCGCGGGCTTGCTGGCGGAGGCCAAGGTCACCGCCCACGAAGCTTGGCAACGGGTGCCGCTTGCTGCTGCCGCCAGGCTGCCGGACGACACCCTGCTGCGCGCGGCATTGGAGAAGATGGGCGCGGCCGGTGTCGTGCATCCGCAAGGCTGGCAGCTTGCGCTCGACATGATCGAGGCGCAGCGCCGCATGAGCCGTCTGACGCCGAAGCCTTGACTGGCGAGGGGGTCATCCCAGCTCCTGCGCTGTCGGAATCGTCAAGACGGCCGGCCGCCAGATGGCGGCCTCGAAAGTCCGCGAAGCCGCATGCTGGACGGCGCTGGTCAGTGTCACGATCGGGCTGTCGATCCCCGGCCACGAGCTCACAGACGCACTGAAGGAGCTGTCCCAGCCCATGCGCACCGGCAAGGTCCGCCATGCGTCGTGCTGGACGCTGGTGGTCGAACCGCCCTCAACCTGCCCTCGCTCCTGGAGCACAAGCGCGCGACCCTGGAGGCCATTTCCGACGGCATGCAAGAGTGTGGCGGCGTGGACGAAGCCTGCTGGGTGCGGCTCTATGGAGTCGGCTGGAGCTGCTGGAGCAGTTGAAGCGGCCGACCGTCCTGCAAGACCTCCTCATGGCCCTGGTCACCGGGGTCGATGACCAGGACGGACCTGGGCGATCGCTTCTTCCTCGATCTCTGCAAGGCCAGCGGCTTGAAGCCGGATGCGGCGATCGAACGCAGCGAGCGTTCCGACCTGATGGACCTGCCGCTGGCCTACTGCGCCGCCGACGAAAAAGCTGTCGGCAAGTCGTTCAGGCCCATGCTCAAGACCATGCTCTGCAATGCGTGGCAGACCGGGCGGCTCGATTGCAACTCGATCGAAGGCGTGCCCGAGTTTCGCAAGCGTGCGATCGACCAGGCGCGCGCGATCCATTGGGAGAGCCTCCTGGATCCCGCGAGAGCGCCGGCACCCGTGCAGTTCTACACCTTCACTGCGCTCGCGAAGGCATTCGACGACCATGTGTCCAGCACCCGCGCCCTGCTCACGGCCCTGCTCGAATGCCATCGGCTGCACGGGAGACCGATCGCAGGTTCGCGCAGGTCCTCAGGGAGGTCTCCTGGCCGCCGCCGCGCGCCATCGGGCCCGAAGCGCTCGAGGGCTACGACAAGAAGCAGAGGTCCCGGGTCCGCGAGATGCTCGAGCTCACCTTTGGCAAGGACCTCGACGGGTCCATCACCATCAGTCCGGAACTGCTCGAGCGCTGGTTCGTCGCCGGCAAGGAGAAGATCGAGGTCAAGGGGATCAAGGGCGGCCTGCTTGCGTCGCTCGATTCGGCCGAAAACGTGCTGACGGCCTTCCTGAAGACGCCCGGGCTGCCTGATGGCGAGAAGCTGGTGTCACTGCACGTCCAGTGGAAGAACGCCCGGCGCGCCTTGCAGGAGTGCGCGAACGAACGCGACGACCGCGGCCTCTTGCGCTACGGGAACAGCCGCGTGTATCGCGTCTCGGTGCTGGACAAGGAAGCCGGGCGAACGCTGATGCTCGGGAAGCGCACGAGCAACTGCCTGGGGCCCAATGAGCGGTCACTTGGAGGTCCTGCTGAATCGAATACTGAACGTCGGATGGGCGTTCATCGGGGCCACGCCCGTGCTGGCCGGCAAGCCGCAATCCGACCCGGTCGCGACGGCATGGTGCGCGATCTGCGAGACAGCGAACGGGCTGGTGCTGTTTGTCGACTTCTGCGACCTCCACCACGCCTACCGCCCAGGGAAGCAGGATCTCGATCCCGCCCATCCGAACTTCGCGGTCAATGCCGCCAATGCGGAGGAGGGCAACGCGATCGTCACCGAAGTCCTGGATTACGTGGCCAGCGTGGCCGTGGCAATCGGTGCCCAGGGGTGCCTGCTTGGCGCCCAGCACTACGAAAGGATGGAGGACTTCAAGGCCTTTCTGGGCAGGAGCTATCGACTACGTCGAGCCCGGGCAATTCAGGATCATCGGCGGTGGGGACTTCATTGCACCCGAGGGGGACCGAAAGCCCGAGTACACCGACAACATCCTTGATGCCGACGACGGCAAGTTCGCGAAGCTCTTCTGATGCCGGCCACCTCGGGCAAGGAGCTGCTTCCGAGACGTGTCGCGAAGCTTTGAAGGGCGGGCGCTGCAGCGCTCGCCGGATGTCACTGCTGTTGTGTTGCGACGCGCAGCTTGCCGTTGGACTTCTTCGCGGCAGTGCGCGTGGCCTTGGCCTTCTTGCCGGCCGTGCGGGCAGGAGCAGACTTGCTCGCCACCGCGCGCGTGGCGGTCGCCGAGCCGCTTGCCCTTGACGGGCAGGTAGACGACGACGCGCTGCCCACGTCGAAGGCCGCCTTGGTGCTCACGCCGTTCCACTGCGCGACCTGGGCGGCGCTGCAGGCGGTAGCGCCTGGCGATGCTCGCCACCGTGTCTTGCTTGCCGGCGCGGATCACCGTGCGGCGCATCAGCGGCCCATCGGGAGCGAGCGACATGACGGCGTTGTCGGCAATGCTTTCGGATACATCACTGACATGGTGTTGCCCATTGCGGTGCACCAGCAGCGTGGAGCCGGCCTTGACCAGCATGCGCGGCGGGATCTTGTTGACCTCGCGCAGCTCGTCTTCGCTCATGCCGGCCTGCTGGGCGGCCTCGGCCGGCCGCATGGTCCGGGGCACCACCCAGGCGGTCCAGCTCGCCAGCGGTGCCGCGGTGCTCGGCCAGGTTGCTCAGGAAGAGCTTCGCGTTGTCATAAGGCAGCAGGATCTGCGGCACGCCGGCGGCCAGGATGACCGGCTTGTTCATCTGCGGATTGAGCGCGTGGAACTCGGCCTTCGGCAGCGCCGCGAGCCGCACCGCGAGATCGACGTCGATGTCGCGCTGGATCGCGACGGTGAGGAAGTAGGGGTGGTTCTCGATCGGCGGCAGCGCGAGATTGAACGCGCCCGGATCGGTGACGATGTTCTTCACCGCTTGCAGCTTGGGCAAGTAGTGGCGCGTCTCGGCCGGCATGCGCAGGCTCGCGTAGTCGGTGGGCAGGCCCAGCCGCTGGTTGCGGGCGATCGCGCGCTGCACGTTGCCCTCGCCCCAGTTGTAGGCCGCAAGGGCGAGCTGCCAGTCGCCGAACATGGCGTAGAGCTTGCCGAGGTAGTCGAGCGCGGCGCGGGTCGAAGCCAGCACGTCGCGCCGCTCGTCGCGGAAGATGTTCTGCGTGAGCTCGAAGTGCCGGCCGGTGGACGGGATGAACTGCCACATGCCCGAAGCCTTGGCCGTGGACATGGCCTGCGGGTTGAAGGCGCTTTCGATGAAGGGCAGCAGCGCCAGCTCGGTCGGCATGCCGCGGTGCTCCACCTCCTCGACGATGTGGAAGAGATACAGGCTCGAACGCTCCGTCATGCGTTGCACGTAGTCGGGGCGGGAGGCATACCACTGCTCATGCTCGCGAACCAGGTCGCTGCTCAGCTCCTGCATTCCGTAGCCATTGCGGATGCGCACCCACAGGTCGCGCTGCGCGAGGTCGTCGGGCACGGCCGCGGCTCGGCGGAGGACGAGGCATAAGGGGACACTTCGTCGGGGACGATCACCGCCGCATCCGCTGCGGTGGGCTCCTTGGCCTTGGCGGCTGTTGCCTGCGGTGCGGGTGTGGACGCGGCAGCGGCAGGAGCGGCGGCCATCGTCGCAGGCGACGTGGCCGGCGCGACCTCGGGAGCCGGGGAGGTGGCGCAACCGGCCGCGAGGAGGGCGGCCAGCAGGCCGAAGGCCCAGTTGACGAGGCGAGGGGGACGATTCATTTGACGTTGTTCTTCCATTGTCTGGGCGCCGCGAAGACGGCGACCGGCTCGTCGTCATGGGTCACTAGAATGGCCGTGAGCGCAGTTCCATGACGCAAAAAAACACGCAAATTATAGGTTTGGATGAGTGGTTGCTCACGCCGCCGGGCCGGTATCTCTTGGCGTGGGAGCAACAGCACCTGTCTCGCGTGGTGGGAGACCTGTTCGGATTCCACGCCGTTCAGCTCGGCTTGTCGCAGCTCGACGTGCTCGCGCACAACCGCATGCCGCATCGCTGGATCGCCCTCGATCGGGCGCTGCCTGCCGCCCTGCCTGCTCCGCTGGGCAGCGATCCACCCGAGCCGCCGGCCTGCGCCCGACACCGCGCGCCCTGCTGACGGACTTCGACGCCTTGCCGTTCGAGACCCAGAGCCTGGACCTGGTCGTCCTGCCCCACACACTCGAACTTGCGCGAGATCCGCACCAGACCCTGCGTGAAGTCGATCGCGTGCTGGTGCCGGAGGGGCGCGTGCTCATCACGGGCCTGAACCCGACCAGCCTGTGGGGCGCGTACGAACGCTACACGAGCCTCAGTCGACGGCTCGGCTTCGGGCAGGCCTTCCTGCCCGACCACGGCGACCTGCTCGGCTATCGACGGGTGCGCGACTGGCTGCGCCTGCTGAGCTTCGAGGTCGAGTCGGGTCGCTTCGGCTGTTATCGCCCCGCGCTGCGATCACAACCATGGCTGGAGCGCATGCGCTGGATGGATGGCGCCGGCGAGCGCTGGTGGCCGGTATTCGGCGCGGCCTACTTCGTGGTCGCGGTCAAGCGTGTGCGCGGCATGCGGCTGATCGGCCCGAAGCTGGAAGCCTCGCCAGCAGACGCAGGCCGCGCCCGCCGTGGTCGCGCGCAGGAAGCCCTGGGATCACTCCAACGGCGGCAGCCGGGCATGACACGACCCTGCGGGGTCATGTCATGCCGCTCTCTTCCTCTTCCTTTTTTCTTTCACCTTTCCTGACCACACTCAATGAGTTCCAACATTCCTCGCCCCCAAGTCGTGATCTACACCGATGGAGCCTGCAAGGGCAATCCGGGACCCGGAGGCTGGGGCGTCTGGTTGCGCTCGGGTGAGCACGAGAAGGAGATGTTCGGCGGTGAAGCCAACACCACCAACAACCGGATGGAACTCACCGCGGTGATCGAGGCTCTAGCCAGCTTGAAGCGCACCTGCGACATCACGCTCTTCACCGATAGCGAGTACGTTCGCAAGGGGATCACCGAGTGGATCCACGGATGGAAGCTGCGCGGCTGGAAGACGGCCGACAGGAAGCCGGTCAAGAACGCCGAGCTGTGGAAGCGGCTCGAGGCACTGGCAGCGCTTCACCACGTCGATTGGCGCTGGGTCCGGGGGCATGCCGGCGACCCGGGCAACGAACGCGCGGACGCGCTGGCCAATCGCGGGGCCGAAAGCGTGCAATGACATTAACATGTGAAGAATTGTGTAGGTCGTGTCATCCCTCGGCCTTACATTGTTCTATTCACCATCAAAGCCCTCGCGCATGAAGAAACTGCACGCCACCGTCGCTGTGATCGGCATTGCCGCAGCCGGTGCCGCCGCCTATTGGTACCAGAACCGTCCTGTTGCTCCGCTCGAGGCTTCCGCAGACGCGGCTCTCGCAGGCGATGGGGTGGCCAACGCGGTGCCGAAGCGGCAGGCCGGCGCGGCCCCGTCCGGCGGACCGGTGGCGGTGGAGGTGGGCAAGGTCGAGGTCATGCGCCTGACCGATGCCGCCCAGGCCGTCGGCACGGTGCGCTCTCGCCAAGGCGTGATCTTGCGTCCCGAGGTGGCTGGCCGCATCGCCTCCCTCGGCTTCAAGGACGGCGAGCGGGTGCGCAAGGGCCAGCTCCTGGTGCAGCTCGACGACAGCGTGCTGCGAGCCGAGGTCCAGCGGGCCCAGTCGCTGGTCAACATCGCGCGCGCCAACGATGCCCGCAATCGCGAACTGCTGGCGGAGAACTTCGTGAGCCAGGCGGCGGTGGACCAGACCGGCTCCAATCTGCAGGTTGCGCAGGCGCAGCTTGCGCTGGCGCGAGCGCAACTCGCCCGCATGAAGATCCTTGCGCCCTTCGATGCCACGGCCGGCATCCGGCAAGTCAACGTGGGCGACTACGTCAAGGACGGCGCCGACCTCGTGAACCTCGAGGACATCTAGACCGTCTATGTCGATTTCCGGCTGCCGGAGCGCTACCTCTCGCAGCTCAAGGTCGGGCAGTCGGCGCAGGTCGCCCTCGATGCCTTGCCCGGCCGCAAGTTCACCGCGCGCATCGCCGCGCTCGACCCGCAAGTCGATGCCAACGGGCGTTCGGTGCTGGTGCGCGGCACGATGGACAACCCCGAAGGCGTGCTGCGCCCGGGCATGTTCGCCCGGGTGGACACCACGCTTTCCACTCGCGCCGAAGCGCTGGTGGTCCCGGAGGAGGCGCTGGTGCCGCAAGGCGGCAAGCAATACGTCATCAAGGTGGTCGACCGCCCCGGCACCTCGGACAACGCCGGCAAGGTGTCGCAGCGCAGCGAAGTGCAGATCGGCATGCGGCGCGCGGGCAAGGTGGAGATCCTGCAAGGCGTGAGCGCAGGCGAGACGATCGTCCTCGCGGGTCACCAGCGTGTGCAGCGTGACGGCGCGCCGCTGGAGGTGGTCGAACTGCGGCGGCGGCAATCGCGCCGGAAGCGGCACGGCCGCGCCGGCCAGCGACATCACTCGGGGCGTGCCTCCCGGCTCCGGCGCATCGGCCCCGCGGCGTGGGCCCGACCGATTCGCGCCTGGTCGCCAACAGCGTGGTGGCCGGTCGCTAGGCCCGGCCCGCGACGAACCACCGATCTCCGATATCGCCTGAACCCACCAAGGCATCTGCATGCAGCTCGCAGAAGTTTCCATCCGCCGCCCGGTCTTCGCGACCGTGCTTTCGCTTCTGCTCCTGCTGGTGGGCGCCGTGTCGTTCACCCGCTTGCAGGTGCGCGAATATCCCCGCATCGACGAGCCGGTCGTCACGGTCAACACGACGCTGGTGGGCGCGTCGGCCGAGGTCATCGAAACGCAGGTCACCAAGCCGCTCGAGGACTCGATCGCCGGGATCGACGGGGTGGACATCATCACCTCCATCTCGCGGCAGGAGCAAAGCCAGATCTCGGTGCGCTTCAAGCTCAGCAAGAGTCCGGAGGATGGCGCCGCCGACGTGCGCGACCGTGTCTCGCGTGTGCGTGGCCGGCTGCCCGATACGGTCGACGAGCCCATCATCTCCAAGGTGGAAGCCGACGCCACGCCGACGATCTGGCTGGCATTCACCAGCGACTCGCTGTCGCAGCTGGAGATCAGCGACCTCGCCAACCGCATCGTCAAGCCGCGCCTGCAAACCGTGTCAGGCGTGGCCGATGTGAGGATCAGCGGCGAACGCAAGTTCTCCATGCGCATCTGGCTGGACCCGGACAAGCTGGCCGCCTACCAGCTCACCACGCTGGATGTCGAGGATGCCTTGCGCAAGCAGAACCTCGAGGTTCCCGCCGGGCGCATCGAAGGCCAGCAGCGCGAATTCAACGTCACGGCGCAGACCGACCTGAGCACCGTGCCGCAGTTTGCCGAGGTGTCGCTCAAGCAGGTGCAGGGCTACACCGTCAAGCTCAAGGACGTGGCGCGCATCGAGCAGGGGGCGCTGGAGGAGCGCTCGAGCGTGCGCCTGAACGGGGTGCCTTCGGTGTCGCTGGGTGTCATCCGCCAGGCCACCGCCAATCCGCTGGAGGTCTCCGACGGCGTGCGCGAGATCATGCCGCGCATCGAGGAGGATCTGCCCGCCGGCGTGAAGGTGCAGGTTGCCAATGACAACTCCGTCTTCATCGACCGCTCGATCGAGGGCGTCTACCGCACCATCGGCGAAGCGGTGGTGCTGGTGGCCCTGGTCGTGTTCGTCTTCCTGCGCACCTTGCGCGCCTCGATCATCCCGCTGGTGACCATCCCGGTGAGCCTGATCGGCGCCTTCGCCCTGATGGCGGCGGCCGGCTTCACCATCAACACGCTCACGCTGCTGTCGCTGGTGCTGGCGATCGGACTGGTGGTCGACGATGCCATCGTGGTGCTGGAGAACATCTTCCGCCACATCGAGGAAGGCATGACGCCGTTCGCCGCGGCGATCAAGGGCGCCAAGGAGATCGGCTTCGCCGTGGTGGCGATGACGCTCACGCTGGCCGCGGTCTACGCACCGCTGGCCTTCACGCCGGGCCGCACCGGACGGCTCTTCGTGGAATTCGCGCTCACGCTGGCCGGCACGGTGATCGTCTCGGGCTTCATCGCGCTCACGCTGTCGCCGATGCTGTGCTCCAAGCTGCTGCGGCACAACGCCAATCCATCGGCCTTCGACCGCTTCATGGGGCGGGGGCTGGACGGCCTGTCCAACGCCTACGAGCGCGCGCTGGGCTGGACGCTGCGCGCGCGCTGGCTGATCGTGCTGGTGATGCTGGCTTGCGCCGGCGGGAGCTGGTGGCTGTTCAAGGGCATGAAGAGCGAGCTCTCGCCGATGGAAGACCGCGGAGTGATGCTGGTCACCGTCAATGCGCCCGACGGGTCGACGCTCGCCTACACCGAGAAGTACATGAAGGAGATCGAGCGGGTCGGCGCCGACTTACAAGGAGTTCGACCGGGTCTTCATCGTCTCGGGCAACCCGACCGTGTCGCAGGGTGTGTCCTTCCTGCGCAGCGTCGACTGGAGCAAGCGCGACCGCTCCACGCTGGAGCTTGCACGCGAGCTTCAACCGAAGATCGCCAACCTTCCGGGAGTGAACGCCTTTCCGATCACGCCGCCGTCGCTGGGGCAAGGCTTTCGCGACCGGTCTGTCAATTTCGTGATCGTCACCTCCGACAGCTACCAGAACCTCTGGAGCGTGACGCAGCGGTTCATCGACGAAATGGACAAGCATCCGGGCTTCGTGCAGCCGGATTCCGACCTGCGCCTGAACAAGCCCGGCATCTTCATCGAGGTCGATCGCGAGCGGGCTGCCGACGCGGGCGTGGCGGTGGACCAGGTGGCGCGCACCATCGAGACCATGCTCGGCGGCCGCCAGGTCACGCGCTACAAGCGCGATGCCGAGCAGTACGACGTGATCGTGCAGACCGACGCCCGCGGTCGCGCCCGGCCCGACGACATCGAGCGCCTGTTCGTGCGCGGGCGTCCGGACGCCAGCGGAGTGGGGCCGATGATCCCGCTGTCCTCGCTCGTCAAGGTGACCGAATCGGTGTCGCCGCGAGAGTTGAACCACTTCAACCAGCGCCGCTCCTCATCCATCACGGCCAATCTCGCGCCGGGCTTCTCGCTGGGCGAGGCCTTGCAGTTCATGGACCAGACCGCCACCAAGGTGCTCGAGCCCGGCTACTCGACCGAGCTCAATGGCGTGTCGCGTGAATTCAAGTCGTCCAGCGGGGCGCTGGGCCTGGTGTTCGTGCTGGCCCTGCTGTTCATCTTCCTGGTGCTGTCGGCGCAGTTCGAGAGCTTCGTCGATCCCTTCGTGATCATGCTGTCGGTGCCGCTGTCGATGGTGGGCGCGTTGCTGGCGCTCAAGCTCGCGGGAGGCACGCTCAACGTGTATTCGCAGATCGGGCTGATCACGCTGGTGGGGCTCATCACCAAGCACGGCATCCTGATCGTGGAGTTCGCCAACCAGCAGCGTCAGCTGGGGCTGGAGGTGTTCGAGGCGGTGAAGCACGCCGCGGCACTGCGGCTGCGCCCGATCCTGATGACCACCGGGGCCATGGTGCTCGGTGCCGTGCCGCTGGCGCTGGCCGAGGGCGCCGGTGCCGAGAGCCGCCAGCAGATCGGCTGGGTGATCGTGGGCGGCATGACGGTGGGCACGCTGCTGACCATCTTCGTGGTGCCGACGATGTACACGCTGTTCGCGCGCAAGAGCACGCCGGGGCCGATCAAGACGGTCGTCGAGGAAAAGCAGCCGGTCCTGGGCTGATGCCCGGTGCCGACCAGCGGCAGCGGTCAACCGCTGTGAAGCGATCGGGCGATGATGGCTGCGATGTCTTGCCGTTCGCCCAGCAGCCTGACGACGTCGAGGTGATCGCGTCGCTCGAAGTAGAACCATAGCAGCGGGAACCTGGCCACCCGCCAGGTCCTCAATTCGGGAACGTCCAGAAGCCTTCCAAGCGCGGGCGAGCCGATGCCGGGCTCGAGTTCGATCTGATTCAGCGCTGCATTGGTTGCCTTGACCAGCCTCACCGCGACGTTGCTGCCGGCTTCCCTTCGGTAGTACCGGACTTCAGCCTGACGGTCGTGCCACGCCTGAGGGCGAAGAATCGCCGGTTTCAATCGATCTCGCCACGAGCGATTGCCAGCAATTCCTTTTCATCTGCCTTCGTCCGAGCACGCCCCGGCCCGGATTGCAAACCTGCCTCGATCAAGCCACGCAGGCGCTTCCTTGCCTGTTCGTCCTGGTCCCGGCGGACTAGATCGCGGATGTACTCGCTCGTGTTGCCGTAGTTGCCCTCGGACACCCGTGAGTCGATGTACTCACGCATCGATTGCGGCAGGGCGAAGCTCATGGTTTGGCGGCTCATGACGTCATCTTGGGCAGCGTAATAACGGTTGTCAACCCTACACCAGGCCCTCGAAGGGCATCACGTCCACCAGTTCGCCGGCAGCGACGCTGCCTTGCTCGTGATGCAGCACGACCAGCCCGTTGGCCTCGGACATCGAGCGCAGGATTCCCGAGCCCTGCGAGCCGGTGATGCTCACGCTCCACTGGCCGTCTTCCAGCCGCACCACGCCGCGCTGGTATTCCGTGCGCCCGGGCTTCTTGCGCAGCGCCGCGGTGGACACGGCCCTCAGCATCGGCAGCGGCTGCCAGGAGGCGCCACCCATGGCCAGCAGTGCCTCCCGCACGAAGGCATAGAAGGTCACCATCACCGCCACCGGATTGCCCGGCAGGCCGAACAGCACGGCCGACTTCGAACCGGGTCCTCGACTGTCGATGCGCCCGAAGGCCATCGGACGGCCAGGGCGCATCGCGATGCGCCAGAACGCCACTTCGCCGAGGCGGGCCATCATCTGCCGGGTGAAGTCGGCCTCGCCGACGCTCACTCCCCCTGAAGTGATGATGGCATCGGCCGATTCAGCGGCCTCGCGGAAGGCGGCTTCGAGCAGCGCCGGCTCGTCGCGGACCACGCCCATGTCGAGCACCTCGACTCCCAGGCGCTGCAGCATCGCGTAGAGGGTGTAGCGGTTGCTGTCGTAGACGCAGCCCGGCTCCAGCGGCTCGCCGATGGAGCGCAATTCGTCGCCGGTCGAGAAGAAGGCCACCCGCAGCCGGCGCCATGCCGGCACCTCGGCCCGGCCCAGCGATGCCAGCAGTCCGAGGTCGGCAGGTTGCAGGCGGCGGCCGGCGGTGAGCGCGGCCTGTCCACGGGCGAGGTCTTCGCCCTTGAAGCGGCGGTTGTCTCCCGTCTTCACCACGCCCGCGGGCACGATCACCTCGTCGCCCTCGAGCTTGACGAACTCCTGCGGCACCACGGTGTCGAGCCCTGCGGGCATCACGGCGCCGGTCATGATGCGCAAGCATTGCCCGGCCGGCACCTCGACGCCGGAGCCCTGGCCTGCGAGGCCGGTGCCGGCAATGCGCAAGCGAGTCGGGCCTTCGACGGACAGCTCGGCGCCGCGCACCGCATAGCCGTCCATGGCCGAGTTGTCGTGCGCCGGCACGTCGATCGGAGAGACGATGTCTTCGGCCAGCACGCGCCCGAGCGCGGAGCGAATCGCGAGCTTTTCGACCGTGCTCACGCGCGGCACGAAGCGACGTATGAACTCCTGCGCCTTGGCCACCGGCAAGGCTTGCGGGTCGTAGCCCCCGACGCAGGAAGCGATTTCTCCGAGAGCAGGGAGGGATTGCAGGGTCATTTGGGCCAGGTAACCAGGGGAGGGCTCGCGAGCGGGCTGTCAGAGGACCAGGACCATATGGGCCTTGTCGAAATACTGCGTGCGCGGACCGACGTCGACACGGATGGCGCGCGGCTGCACGCCGTAGACCTTGAAGCCGGCCCGTTCATACATGCGCAGGGCGCGCTCGTTGGAGGCGGTGACGGTAAGGGTCAGCAGCTCCAGCCCCTGCGCGCGGCGCGCCTGCGCGATGCAGGCGTCCAGCAGCTGCCGGCCGATGCCCTGGCGGGCCTGGCTCTCGCGCACGTACATGCCGACGATCTTGGCGCGATGCCGCGTCTTGGGCTTGAACTCGCGCTCGCAGGCGACGCTGCCGACCAGCTCGCCGTTCATCCAGGCGCCGAACAGGAAGGTGCCGCCGAGCGGCTCGCCTAGCCCGAGTCGGCCGAGGTAGCTCTCCGGAGAGCGCGTGCGCTCGGACTGCGCGTCGGAGGTGAACGATTCCGGATGGCGTTCGAGCGATTCGTCGCGCAGGGCCTTGTACCGGCTGAGGTCTTCGGGCCCGAGCCGGCGGACCACGAGGCCGGTCGCCTCAGCCACGACTGCGCTCGAGTTGCTGGAGTTCTTCCAGGGTGTTGGCATTGAAGAAGGCAGCTTCATCTTCGAAGTTGATTTCCACCGTGCGATGCATGGCGGTCCAGCGATCGATCTTGCGACCGCCGTCATGGGTGAACCTCACGAGGCTTTCCATGAGGGCGGTCTTCATCAGGCAGAAGACCGGATGGACCTGGTCGCCCGTGCGGGCCATTGCGAGATCGGCGTCCTCGGTCTCGAAGGCCTGTGCCAACCGGGCGACGAGGTCATCGGGAAAGCGGGGCGTGTCGCACGGGACGGTCACCAGGTAGGGGGTTTCGCAGCGCTCGAGTCCTGCGAGAAAGCCCGCGAGCGGGCCGGCGAAGTCGGGAATGACATCGGGCCAGACCGGTACGCCGAAGGATTCGTAGGCACCGAGGTTGCGATTGGCGTTGATCATCAACTCGCCTACTTGCGGGCCCAGTCGCATCAGGGCATGCATGGCCAGCGGCATGCCGAGATAGTTCTGCAGCCCCTTGTCCACGCCGCCCATGCGGCTGCCGCGTCCGCCGGCGAGGATGAGACCGGTGATTTGCTGTCGATCCATGAATGCTGGTCAGCCTCCGATGTAATGCATTTCGACTTTGTGGGACTCAGGATGCAACGCCCGCTCGGCGCGCAAGGCGGCGCGCTGTTCCGAATAGCGATCTGCCCGCTGCTGCCAGACGAGGCCGATGCTCGCGGCGATCTGCTCGTCGCTGTAGCCGCCGCGCAGCAAGGCGCGCAGGTCGTGGCCGCGCTCGGCAAACAGGCACAGGAAGAGCTTGCCTTCGGTGGAGAGCCTGGCCCGATTGCAGTCGTGGCAGAAGGCGTGCGTGACGCTCGAGATCACGCCGATCTCGCCCGCGCCGTCCAGGTAGCGCCAGCGCTCCGCGGTCTCGCCGGCATACTGAGGGTCGATCGGCTCCAGCGGGAATTCCGCCGCGATGCGCTCGATCACCTGCGCCGAAGGCAGCACCTCGTCCATGCGCCAGCCGTTGGTGTCGCCGACGTCCATGTATTCGATGAAGCGCAGCACGATCGGCGTGCCGCGGAAGTGCCGCGCCATCGCGGGGATCTCGTGGTCGTTGGTGCCGCGCTTGACCACCATGTTGACCTTGAGGGGGCCCAGCCCGACGCGCTCGGCTTCCTCCAGGCCGCGCATCACTTCCGCCACCGGGAAATCGACGTCGTTCATGCGGCGAAAGAGCGCGTCGTCCAGCGCATCGAGGCTCACCGTCACGCGCTGCAGGCCGGCATCCTTCAGGGCGCGTGCCTTGCGCGCCAGCACCGAGCCGTTGGTGGTGAGCGTGAGGTCGAGCGGCGTGCCTTCGACGGTGCGCAGCTGCGCCAGCATCTCGATCAATCGCTCGATGTCCTTGCGCAGCAGCGGCTCGCCTCCGGTGAGCCGGATCTTCTGCACGCCATGCGCCACGAAGAGTCGCGCAAGGCGCGTGATTTCCTCGAAGCTGAGCAGCGAGCTGTGCGGCAGGAAGCTGTAGTTCTTGTCGAACACTTCCTTGGGCATGCAGTAGCTGCAGCGGAAATTGCATCGATCGGTGACGGAGATGCGCAGGTCGCGCAGCGGGCGGCCCAGGCGGTCGGACAACAGGCCGGTGGGCGGGCTCGGCTGCGCGGGCACGATCGGAATCGCGGCGGCGTAGCGGTGGTCAGCGAGAGGGATGACTTTGTCGGTCATGGGGCGATTGTGCCCCCTTGCGTGCGCCCCTCGGCGCTTCAGGGCTGGGGGTGCTCGGGGGAAGCGTCAGGGACGAGGGTGGCGGTCGGTACCGGCAGCGCCGTCGGGGTCGGTGTGTCGGTGGCATCCGAGCCGTTGACGCGCCGTGCGCCGGTGAAGCGCTTGCTCCAGTAGGCGCCGCGCATGTCCTCGACTCGCACCTTGGTGCCGGTGCGGGGCGCATGGATGAACTTGCCCTCGCCGACGTAGATGCCCACGTGCGAGAAGGTCCGGCGCAGCGTATTGAAGAACACCAGGTCGCCCGGCTTGAGCTCGGCGCGCGCCACGGAAACCAGCCCCGGCTGCCTTGGCCTGCTCGTCCGCGCGGCGCGGCAGCACGAGGCCGAGGCTGTTCTCGAAGACGTAGCGGGTAAAGCCGCTGCAGTCGAAGCCTTCGTCGGCGCCGGTCGCCGCCGCGGCGATAGGGCACGCCGAGGAAGTTCATCGCCGACATCACCATGTTGGAGGCCTTGTCGCGCATCGGTCGATCAGGCCGTGCTCGGGGGCGGAAGCGGCGTCGCCGGCCGGCGGCGTGGGGGTGGCCTCGAGCAGGCCCCTTTCGGCGAGGTAGCGGCTGACCAGTTCGGGGTAGCGGCTGGTGGTCTCGCCCTGCGCTTCGGGTGTCGCCCAGGACGGGCCGCACAGCAGCGCGAGAGCCAGGGGGGCGACGCGCCGTGCAAGCAGTCTCTGGAGATGTAAGCGGCGCGGCATGGCGGGCACCATAGTGCACGTGTCACGGAACCGTCAACCTAAAAGTGCAGGATTTACAAGGCCTTACGGCAGATTCCTCGAATGGGAATCCGTTTGTCGGGACGTTTGCATGGATAAGCAGGGCCTCGGCCGATGCCGCCCCGGCCGGGTTCGACCGGGTTGGTTACGCGCCCCTGCAAGGCCAAGATCGGGCGGTTGGAACACAAGCGATGCAGGACGCCGCCATACCGGAGACCTCATGGACTACCAGTCGTTCTACCGGCGATCGATTGACGATCGCGACGCATTCTGGGCCGAACAGGCCACCCTCATCGACTGGGAGCGCGCGCCTTCGCAGGTCTGCGACTACAGCCAGCCTCCGTTCGCACGCTGGTTCGCCGGCGGCCTCACCAACCTCTGCCACAACGCCGTGGATCGGCATCTCGCGCAGCGCGCCGACCAGAACGCGCTGATCCACGTATCGACCGAGACCGACAGCGAGCGCGTCTACAGCTTTCGGCGAGCTCCATGCCGAGGTGCAGCGCATGGCGGCGATCCTGCTCGCGCAGGGCGTAGGGCAGGGCGATCGCGTGCTGATCTACATGCCCATGATCCCCGAGGCGGTCTTCGCGATGCTGGCCTGCGTGCGCATCGGGGCGATTCACTCGGTGGTGTTCGGGGGCTTCGCCAGCGTGAGCCTGGCCAGCCGCATCGACGATGCCCGGCCGAAGCTGGTCGTCAGCGCCGATGGCGGCTCGCGTGCGGGCAAGGTGGTCGCGTACAAGCCGCTGCTCGACGAGGCCATCGGGCTGGCGGGCCACCAGCCCGATCGCGTGCTGCTGGTCGATCGCGGGCTGGCTGCGATGGAGCGCACCGAAGGCCGCGACCTCGACTACGCCGCGCTGCGCGAGCGCCACATGGACACGCTCGTGCCCTGCACCTGGGTCGACTCCACCCACCCCAGCTACATCCTCTACACCAGCGGCACCACCGGCAAGCCCAAGGGCGTGCAGCGCGATACCGGCGGCCACGCCGTGGCGCTCGCCGCCAGCATGAAGCACATCTTCTGCGGCCAGGCCGGCGAGACCTATTTCTCCACCAGCGACATCGGCTGGGTCGTCGGGCACAGCTACATCGTCTATGGCCCGCTGATCGCCGGCATGGCCACCATCCTTTACGAAGGCCTGCCGATCCGCCCGGATGCCGGCATCTGGTGGAGCCTGGTCGAGAAGTACAAGGTCACCGCGATGTTCAGCGCGCCGACCGCCTTGCGCGTGCTCAAGAAGCACGACCCGGCCTATCTGTGCGAAATACGACCTGTCGAGCCTGCGGGCGCTGTTCGTGGCCGGCGAGCCGCTCGACGAGCCCACCGCCCGCTGGATCGCCGACGGGCTGGGCCGCCCCGTGATCGACAACTACTGGCAGACCGAAACCGGCTGGCCGATCCTGACCATCGCCAACGGCGTCGAGCAGAAGGAGTCCCGGCTCGGCTCGCCCGGCGTGCCGATGTACGGCTACCAGGTCAAGCTGCTGCACGAAGTCACCGGGGAGGAGCTGACCCGGCCGGGCGAGAAGGGCGTGGTGGCGATCGAAGGGCCGCTGCCGCCGGGCTGCATGCAGACCGTGTGGGGCGACGACGAACGCTTCGTCAGGACCTATTGGCAGACCTTTCCCGGCCGCCTGGCCTACAGCACCTTCGACTGGGGCATCCGCGACGAGCAGGGCTACTACTTCATCCTCGGTCGCACCGACGACGTGATCAACGTGGCCGGCCATCGGCTCGGCACGCGCGAGATCGAGGAGAGCATCTCCAGCCATCCGCTGGTGGCCGAGGCGGCGGTGGTGGGCGTCGCCGACACCCTCAAGGGGCAGGTGGCGATGGGCTTCGTGGTGCTCAAGGACGCGTCCAGGGCGGCCAGCGAAAGCGATGCGCTCGCGCTGGAGGGCGACATCATGAAGCTGGTGTCGGACCAGCTCGGCGCGGTGGCGCGTCCTGCGCGCGTGCGCTTCGTGACGGTGCTGCCCAAGACCCGCTCGGGCAAGCTGCTGCGCCGCGCCATCCAGGCGGTGTGCGAGCGGCGCGATCCCGGAGACCTGACCACGATCGAGGATCCGAGCGCGCTGCAGCAGATCAAGCAACTCGTGGAGTCCTGAGCGCCGGACAGGCAGCCTCACCTGCCCAAGACGTGTCCATTTGTTGTATCGTGTGCGCCGATTTCATGAACATGTTCATCATTGGAGGTTGAAAACATGGCAAACCGCAGGCAATTCCTGCAGGCTGGTGCCAGCACCACGGTGCTCGGGCTGGCTGCCGCTGCCGGCTTGCTGCCCACGGCCGCCCAGGCCGCCTGGAACAAGGCTGCATTCGATTCCAAGAGCCTGGCCGACGTGGTCAAGGCCATGGGCGGGTCAGCTCCCGTCGAGAGCAAGGACGTGCAGCTGATCGCGCCCGAGATCGCGGAGAACGGCAACGTGGTGCGGGTCGCCGTCGCCAGCACGCTGCCGGGCACGAGCTTCGTGTCGGTGCTGGTCGAGAAGAATCCGAACACGCTGGCTGCCAGCTTCGAAATCCCCGAAGGCACCGATGCCAACGTCGCCACCAACATCAAGATGGCGCAGACCTCCAACGTGTATGCGCTGGTCAAGGCCGGCGACAAGTACTACTTCGCTGCCAAGGAAGTGAAGGTCACGCTCGGCGGCTGCGGGGGCTGAGGGCTCCCGAAGGCACCATCGCAGCGGTTCAAGGAATTCAAGGAACACATATGGCAGACCCCATGCGCATCCGCGCCCAGGCCCAGGGCGACAAGACCACCGTGCGCATCCTGATGGCCCACGAAATGGAAAGCGGCCAGCGCAAGGATGCGGCCGGCAAGACCATCCCGGCCTGGTTCATCCAGGAAGTGACCGCGCAGCACAACGGCAAGACCGTGCTGACCGCCCAGTGGGGCCCCGCGGTGTCGAAGAACCCTTACCTCCAGTTCACATTCAAGGGCGGCAAGACCGGCGACAAGATCGCAGTGACCTGGACCGACAACAAAGGCGACAAGCGCACCGACGAGGCGATGATCGCGTAGGAGACTCCGATGATGAAGATGCTGGCCACGACGGCCCTGCTGGCTGTCGCTGCACTGCATGCGCCCGCCTGGGCGCAGAAGTCCACCGCCGATGCGATCAACGAATATCGCAACTCGCTGCAGGACGGCAATCCCGCCGATCTGAACGCCGCACGCGGGGCCGCCCTGTGGCGCCAGGCACGCGGTCCGAAAAACGCTTCGCTCGAGAAGTGCGATCTCGGGCGCGGCCCCGGCGTCGTGGCGGGTGCAGCCGCGGCGATGCCGCGCTACTTTCCTGACGTCGATGCCGTGATGGACGTCGAGTCGCGCCTGGTGCATTGCATGGTCAGCCTGCAGGGCTTCAAGCGCGAGGAGGTCACCGCCAAGCCCTTCTCGAGCGATGGCCAGAAGGCCACCGAGATCGAGGACCTGGTCGCCTTCATCTACGACGAGTCGCGCGAGCTGCCGGTGGCGGTGCCGCAGTCGCACGCGATGGAAAAGGCCTCCTACCAGCGCGGCAAGCAGATCTTCTTCTTCCGTGGAGGCCCCTATGACTTTGCGTGCGCTTCCTGCCACTCGGCCGATGACCAGCGCATCCGCCTGCAGGACTTGCCCAACCTCACGAAGCAGCTGCCGGCCCAGCAGGCCTACACCTCCTGGCCGGCCTATCGCGTCTCGCAAGGCGCGGTGCGGACCATGCAGTGGCGCCTGTACGACTGCTTCCGGCAGCAGCGCTTTCCCGAGCTGAAGTACCTGAGCCAGGCCTCCGTGGACCTGATCACCTTCCTCGGCGTCAATGCCAATGGCGGCACGATGGCCGCGCCTGCGATCAAACGCTGAGGTTCATGAGCATGAAGAAGAGCAGGATCACATCGACCCTCATCGCTGCCGCGGTGGTGGCAGGCTGCGCCTCGATGGCCACCGGCCCCGACGTCACCGAGGTGCTGAAGACCTCGTTCGGCGAACGCGGCATCGCCAAGCTCGACCGCCTCGACCAGAGCGCCATGCAAAAGGCCTGCAGCGATGCGGCCGCGCAGGGGCATGGAGATCGACAAGTCCACGGCCGAGCGCCTTGAAAAGGCCGCACTCGCCGCGGTGAAGTACCCGGGCGACGGCAAGTATCTCGGCGACTGGAAGGAGGGCGAGAAGATCGCCCAGAGCGGACGCGGAATGCAGTTCAACGACACGGCGCAGACCGTGGCCGGCGGCAACTGCTATGCATGCCACCAGCTCGCCAAGTCCGAGATCGCGTTCGGCAACATCGGGCCGAGCCTCTACAACTTCGGCAAGCTGCGCGGCGTGAGCAACCCTGCCGACCCGGCCAGTGCCGAGATCGTCAAGTACACCTGGGGCAAGGTCTGGAACAGCCATGCCTACAACGCCTGCTCGAGCATGCCTCGGTTCGGTGATGCCGGCATCCTGACGGAGGCGCAGGTCAAGGACGTGGTCGCCTTGCTGCTGGATCCGAAGTCACCGGTCAACAGCCAGTAGGCACTGCCCAAGGCCCGCACGTTCGCATGCAGTTGTCTCGTCGTGAGTTCATGAGCGTGCTGGCCGCTGCCGCGGCAGCCGGCTTTCCGCTGGGGCGCGAGGCGCGTGGCGCGCAGCTCGATGCCCTCTACGACCTGCCGCGCCATGGCAACGTGCACCTGCTGCACATGACCGACTGCCATGCGCAGCTGCTGCCGGTGTACTTCCGCGAGCCCTCGGTCAACCTGGGCGTGGGGGCGGCGAAGGATGCCCTTCCGCATGTGGTGGGGGAACGGCTTTTGCGTATGACGGGCCTGAAGCCCGGGACACGCGAGGCCCATGCATTCACGTGCCTCGACTTCGAGACGGCCGCAAGGCGCTATGGCAAGGTCGGCGGGTTCGCGCACCTGGCCACGCTGGTCAAGCGCCTGAAGGCAAGCCGTCCCCAGGCGCTGCTTCTCGACGGCGGAGACACCTGGCAAGGCTCGGCCACGGCCTTGTGGACCAACGCGCAGGACATGGTCGATGCGGCCAAGCTGCTCGGCGTCGACGTGATGACCGCGCACTGGGAATTCACCTACGGCATGGAGCGGGTGAAGGAGATCGTCGAGAAGGACTTCGCCGGCCGCATCGACTTCATCGCCCAGAACGTGAAGACTGCGGACTTCGGTGACCCGGTGTTCAAGCCCTATGTGCTGCGGCAGGTCAACGGGGTGAGCGTGGCGATCGTCGGCCAGGCCTTTCCGTACACACCTATCGCCAACCCGCGCTGGCAGGTCGCCGACTGGACCTTCGGCATCCAGGAGCGCGAGCTGCAGGCGGTAGTCGACGAGGTGCGCGCCAAGGGCGCGCAGGCGGTCGTGCTGCTCTCGCACAACGGCATGGATGTCGATCTCAAGCTCGCCTCGCGCGTGACGGGCATCGACGTGATCCTCGGCGGTCACACGCACGACGGCATGCCCCTGCCCGTGACCGTGAAGAACGCCGGCGGCCGGACCCTCGTGACCAACGCCGGCTCGAACGGCAAGTTCCTCGGCGTGCTCGACCTCGACGTGCAGGGCGACCGGGTGAAGAGCGTGCGCTACAAGCTCCTGCCGGTGTTCGCCGACCTGCTGCCTGCCGACCCTGCGATGGCTTCGTATATCGAGAAGGCGAGGGCGCCCTTCGCCGCGAAGCTGGCCGAGCCACTGGCCGTGACCGAAGGGCTGCTGTACAGGCGCGGCAACTTCAACGGCAGCTTCGATCAGCTCATCCTCGACGCCATGATGGAAGCGCGCGGCGCCCAGATCGCCTTTTCGCCGGGCTTTCGCTGGGGCACCTCGCTGCTGCCCGGGCAGGCCATCACGCGCGAGCATGTGATGGACCAGACCGCGATCACCTATCCGTGGTCCACGCTGTCCGACATGAGCGGCGAGACCATCAAGACGGTGCTCGAGGACGTGGCCGACAACCTCTTCAACCCTGACCCCTACTACCAGCAGGGCGGCGACATGGTCCGCGTGGGTGGCTTGAGCTACACCATCGACCCGCGCGCCGCCGCCGGACGGCGCATCAGCGACATGCGCCTGAACGGCAGCCCGATCGAGGCCGGCAAGACCTACAAGGTGGCCGGCTGGGCACCGGTGGGCGAGGCTGCAAAGGACAGCGGCCCGCCGATCTGGGAGGTGGTCGAAGGCTGGCTCAAGGCCCGCAAGACCGTCTCGCCCCTGCGACTCAACCAGCCTCGCCTCGTGGGCATGGAAGGCAATGCCGGCCATGCCGGATGACGTCGCACCTGCGCCTGGACGGGAATGTGGAATCCACATAGCCGGCCGGGGGCAACGGTGATAGAGTCGCCACCCGTAGGTCCTTCCCGTCCCCTTTGCTGGTTTCTCCCCTGAATCCACAGTGAAGGCGGGTCGCAATCCGCCAACCGGTCAAGCCGTGTCGCGGAAGGTTTTTAACCAGCCAACAGTTCCGGAAGCCGGAACAAGAGGTGAGCGAGATGATGCAGCAATACAGGTCGAATTCGTACCTGTTCGGGGGCAATGCTCCCTACGTCGAAGAGTTGTACGAGGCGTACCTCGACAATCCGGGCTCCGTACCCGACAACTGGCGCTCGTATTTCGACGCCCTCCAGAACGTTCCCGCCGTTGATGGCACCGATTCCCGCGACGTGGCCCATGCGCCCGTGGTCGAGTCCTTCGCGCAGCGCGCCAAGTCCAATGCTTTCGCCGTCAAGGCCAGCAGCACCGATCTCGCGGTCGCCCGCAAGCAGGTCCATGTCCAGTCGCTGATCGCGGCCTACCGCTTCCTGGGCTCCCGCTGGGCCGACCTCGACCCGCTCAAGCGTGCCGAGCGCCCCCGCATCCCCGAGTTGGAGCCGGCGTTCTACGACCTGACCGAGTCCGACATGGACATCGTGTTCAGCGCCACCAACACCTATTTCACGACCGCCGAGCAGATGACCCTGCGCGAGATCGTGCAGGCGCTGCGCGAGACCTACTGCGGCACGATCGGTGCCGAGTTCATGCACATCACCGACCCGACCGAGAAGCGCTGGTGGCAGGAGCGGCTCGAGAGCTCGCGCGCCAAGCCGACGTTCTCGCCGGAGAAGAAGAAGTGGGTGCTCGAGCGGCTGACCGCCGCCGAGGGCCTGGAGCGCTTCCTCCACACCAAGTACGTCGGCCAGAAGCGCTTCTCGCTCGAGGGCGGCGAGAGCTTCATCGCCTCGATGGACGAGCTGATCAAGCGCGGCGGTGAAAAGGGCGTGCAGGAAGCGGTGATCGGCATGGCCCACCGCGGCCGCCTCAACGTGCTGGTCAACATCCTCGGCAAGGCGCCCAAGGACTTGTTCTCCGAGTTCGACCACACCGCCCGTGAAGACCTGCCAGCCGGCGACGTCAAGTACCACCAGGGCTTCTCCAGCGATGTGACCACCCCTGGCGGTGCGGTCCACCTGAGCCTGGCCTTCAATCCCTCGCACCTCGAGATCGTCAACCCGGTGGTCGAGGGCTCGGTCAAGGCGCGCCTGGATCGCCGCGGCGACGCCGAGGGCGACCAGGTGCTGCCCATCATCGTGCACGGCGATGCGGCCTTTGCCGGCCAGGGCGTCGTCATGGAGACGCTGGCGCTGGCCCAGACGCGCGGCTACTACACCGGCGGCACGCTGCACATCGTGATCAACAACCAGATCGGCTTCACCACCTCCGATCCGCGCGACAGCCGCTCCACGCTGTATTGCACGGACGTGGTCAAGATGATCGAGGCGCCGGTGGTGCACGTGAACGGCGACGACCCCGAGGCGGTCGTGCTGGCCACCCGGATGGCGCTCGACTATCGCCAGGACTTCAACAAGGATGTGGTGGTCGACATCGTCTGCTTCCGCAAGCTGGGCCACAACGAGCAGGACACCCCCTCGCTCACCCAGCCGCTGATGTACAAGAAGATCGCCGTCCACCCCGGCACGCGCAAGCTCTACGCCGACAAGCTGGTGGCCCAGGGCGTGCTGCCTCCGGGAGCGCCGGACGAGATGGTCAAGGCCTATCGCGCCGCGATGGATGCCGGCAAGCACACGGTCGACCCGGTGCTCACGAACTACAAGAGCAAGTACGCGGTCGACTGGGCACCTTTCCTGAACAAGAAGTGGACCGACTCCGCCGACACCGCGCTGCCGCTGGCCGAGGTCAAGCGGCTTTCAGAGCGCCTGACGACGGTGCCGGCCAACTTCAAGGTGCATCCGCTGGTCGAGAAGGTCCTCGCCGATCGCGCGGCGATGGGCCGTGGCGAGATCAACGTCGACTGGGGCATGGGCGAGCACCTGGCCTTCGCCTCGCTGGTCGCCAGCGGCTACCCGGTGCGCCTGTCGGGCGAGGACTGCGGTCGCGGCACCTTCACGCACCGCCATTCCGTGCTGCACGACCAGAACCGCGAGAAGTGGAGCGAAGGCACCTTCATTCCGCTGCAGCACGTGGCCGACAACCAGGCTCCGTTCGTGGTGATCGATTCGATCCTCTCCGAGGAAGCCGTGCTGGGCTTCGAGTACGGCTATGCCAGCGCCGACCCGAACACCCTCGTGATCTGGGAAGCGCAGTTCGGCGACTTTGCCAATGGCGCCCAGGTGGTGATCGACCAGTTCATTGCCTCCGGCGAGGTCAAGTGGGGGCGTGCCAACGGCATCACGCTGATGCTGCCGCACGGCTACGAGGGCCAGGGCCCCGAGCACTCGTCGGCGCGCCTGGAGCGCTTCATGCAGCTGGCCGCGGACAACAACATGCAGGTCTGCCAGCCCACCACGGCCAGCCAGATCTTCCACGTGCTGCGCCGCCAGCAAGTGCGCATGTTCCGCAAGCCCCTGGTGCTGATGACGCCCAAGTCGCTGCTGCGCCACAAGGAGGCGACCTCGCCGCTGTCCGAATTCACCAAGGGCGAGTTCCGCACGGTGATCGGCGAGCTCAATGCCAACGTGGATGCGACCAAGGTCAAGCGCGTGATCGCATGCTCGGGCAAGGTCTACTACGACCTGGTCAAGAAGCGCGAGGAGAAGAAGTCGATGGACACGGTCATCATCCGTGTCGAGCAGCTCTATCCCTTCCCGCACAAGGCTTTCAGCAACGAGCTGAAGAAGTACCCGAACGCGACCGACATCGTGTGGTGCCAGGACGAGCCGCAGAACCAGGGCGCCTGGTTCTTCGTGCAGCACAACATCCACGAGAACATGCTCGAGGGCCAGAAGCTCGGCTATGCCGGCCGCGCTGCCTCTGCGTCGCCGGCGGTTGGGTATGCCCACCTGCACCAGGAGCAACTCAAGGCCCTGCTCGACCAGGCCTTCACAAAACTGAAGGGCTTCATCCTCACCAAATGATCCCTCGCAGGCGCTGTGCGCCGCCAGTGAAGGCGCGCGTCGGACCGGTAGAGACGGCCGGCGCGCAGCCGGGGCGCACACCGCTCCGGTCTGAAGACCAGAGAAAGAATTCAACATGGCAATCGTAGAAGTCAAGGTTCCCCAGCTTTCCGAATCCGTGGCCGAAGCCACCCTGCTGCAGTGGAAGAAGCGCGCCGGCGAGCCGGTGGAAATGGACGAGATCCTGATCGAGATCGAGACCGACAAGGTGGTGCTCGAGGTTCCCGCGCCCACGTCGGGTGTGCTCGGGGAGATCGTGAAGAACGATGGCGCGTCGGTCACCAGCGATGAGGTGATCGCCAGGATCGACACCGACGCCGTCGCAAAAGCGGCCCCGACCGAAGCGACCCCCGCCGCACCGGCGGCTGCGCCTGCCGCGGCTCCTGCTGCCGCTCCCGCGGCGGCGACCGCCGCCGCAGGCGGCGCCAAGTCCGACGTGGCCATGCCGGCGGCCGCCAAGCTGCTGGCCGAGAACCAACTCAGCGCCACGCAGGTGACCGGTACCGGCAAGGACGGCCGCGTCACCAAGGGTGACGTGCTCGGCGCGATCCAGGCCGGCACCAAGGCCGCGGTGCAGGCTCCTGTGCAGGTGCCCGCCGCCCCTGCGGTCGCCAGGGCACTGCCTCCCGTCAGCGCTCCCTCGGTCAACCTCGGCGAGCGGCCCGAGCAGCGCGTGCCGATGAGCCGCCTGCGCGCCCGCGTCGCCGAGCGCCTGTTGCAGTCGCAGGCCACCAACGCCATCCTGACCACGTTCAACGAAGTGAACATGGCGCCGGTGATGGAGATGCGCAAGAAGTTCCAGGACAAGTTCGAGAAGGAGCACGGCGTCAAGCTCGGCTTCATGAGCTTCTTCGTCAAGGCGGCGGTGGCGGCGCTCAAGCGCTATCCGGTGCTCAATGGGTCGATCGATGGCAACGACATCATCTACCACGGCTACTTCGACATCGGCATCGCGGTCGGCTCGCCGCGTGGCCTGGTGGTGCCCATCCTGCGCAACGCCGACCAGATGACCTTCGCCGAGATCGAGAAGAAGATCGCCGAGTTCGGGCAGAAGGCGAAGGACGGCAAGCTCTCGCTCGAGGAGCTGACCGGCGGCACCTTCTCCATCTCCAATGGCGGCGTGTTCGGGTCGATGCTGTCGACGCCCATCATCAACCCGCCGCAGTCGGCGATCCTCGGCGTGCATGCCACCAAGGATCGCGCCGTGGTGGAGAACGGCCAGATCGTCGTGCGGCCCATGAACTACCTGGCCATGTCCTATGACCACCGCATCATCGACGGCCGCGAGGCCGTCCTGGGCCTGGTCGCGATGAAGGAAGCGCTGGAAGACCCGGCCCGCCTCCTGTTCGACATCTGAGGAGGCAAAGCGTGAGTCAAGCATTCGACGTCATCGTCATCGGTGGCGGACCCGGCGGCTACGTGGCCGCCATCCGTGCCGCACAACTCGGTTTCCATACCGCCTGCATCGACGAGTGGAAGAACGACAAGGGCGGGCCTGCGCTGGGCGGCACCTGCACCAACATCGGCTGCATTCCGTCCAAGGCGCTGCTGCAATCGAGCGAGTATTTCGACCATGCCGGCCACCACTTCAAGGATCACGGCATCGAGGTGGGCGACCTCAAGCTGAACCTCGAGCAGCTCCTGCGCCGCAAGGACACCGTCGTGAAGCAGAACAACGACGGCATCACCTACCTCTTCAAGAAGAACAAGGTCACGTTCTTCCATGGCCGCGGCTCCTTCGTCAAGGCGGCCGAGGGTGGCTACGAGATCAAGGTGGCGGGCGCGAAGGAAGAAAGCCTCGTCGGCAAGCACATCATCGTGGCCACCGGCTCCAACCCGCGCGCTCTTCCGGGCACGGAGTTCGACGAGGTGAACATCCTCTCCAACGACGGCGCCCTGAGCATCCCCGCCGTTCCCAGGAAGCTGGGCGTGATCGGCGCAGGCGTGATCGGCCTGGAAATGGGCTCGGTGTGGCGACGACTCGGTTCAGACGTGACCGTGCTCGAGGCGCTGCCGGCCTTCCTTGGCGCGGCGGACGAGCAGATTGCGAAGGAAGCGAGCAAGGCCTTCGCCAAGCAGGGCCTGAAGATCGAGCTCGGCGTGAAGATCGAGGCGGTGAAGAACGACACCAAGGGCAAGGTCACGCAGATCACTGTGTCCTACACCGATGCCAAGGGCGCAGCCAAGACGCTGGAATGCGACAAGCTGATCGTCTCGATCGGCCGCCTGGCCAACACCATCGGCCTCGCTCCCGAGGCTGTCGGCCTCAAGCTCGACGAGCGCGGCGCCATCGTGGTGGACGGCGACTGCAAGACCAACCTGCCGAACGTGTGGGCGGTGGGCGATGCCGTGCGCGGTCCCATGCTCGCGCACAAGGCGGAGGAAGAGGGCGTGGCCGTGGCCGAGCGCATCGCCGGCCAGCACGGGCACGTCAACTTCAACACCATTCCCTGGGTGATCTACACCAGCCCCGAGATCGCGTGGGTGGGCCAGACCGAGCAGCAGCTCAAGTCCGAAGGGCGCGCCTACAAGGCGGGCACCTTCCCCTTCATGGCCAACGGTCGTGCGCGGGCGCTGGGCGATACCACTGGCATGGTCAAGTTCCTCGCCGATGCCAAGACCGACGAGATCCTCGGCGTGCACATCGTCGGGCCGTTCGCCTCGGAGCTCATCGCCGAAGCGGTGGTGGCGATGGAGTTCAAGGCCAGCGCCGAGGACATCGCCCGGATCTGCCATGCGCATCCGTCGCTGGCCGAAGCGACCAAGGAAGCTGCCCTGGCGGTGGACAAGCGGTCGTTGAATTTCTGATGTCGCAGTCGTGATGACCAAGGGGCGACATCCACGTCGCCCTTTTTCTTGAAGTTCGAGCACCGAAGATGGTGAGTGTTACCGAGCTGTACAGGCAGACGCTCAAGGAGCGCGGGTACAAGAGCGACCCGGCGCAGCAGAAGGCCGTGGCTGCCCTGCAGCGCTGCCAGGACGAGTGGGAAGACTACAAGGCGCGCCGCTCGAATGCGCTGACGAAGCTGCTGCGCCATCCGCCTCTGCCGCGCGGCGTCTACATGTATGGCGGGGTGGGGCGGGGCAAGAGCTTCCTGATGGATTGCTTCTTCAACGCGGTGCCGCTGCAGCGCAAGACGCGCCTGCACTTTCACGAGTTCATGCGCGAGGTTCACCGAGAGCTGGCCGATCTCAAGGGGATGGTCAATCCGCTGGATGAGCTTGCCAAGCGCATCGCGCGGCGCCATCGCCTGATCTGCTTCGACGAATTCCACGTCGCCGACGTGACGGACGCGATGATCCTGCATCGCCTGCTCGATGCGATGTTCACGCATCGGGTGAGCATCGTGACGACATCGAACTTCCACCCGGACGGGCTCTATCCGAATGGCCTGCATCGCGACCGCATCCTTCCCGCGATCGAGTTGCTCAAGGCCAAGCTGGAGGTGATCAGTGTCGATGCCGGGGTGGACTATCGGCGGCGCACGCTGGAGCAGGTGAAGCTGTATCACACCCCGCTCGGTGCCGAGGCCGAGGCCGAGATGAAGCAGGCCTTCGATCGCCTCGCAGAGGCCAAGGACGAAAGCCCGGACCTGCACATCGAGCACCGCACGATCCATGCGCGGCGGCGTGCCGGCGGGGTGGTGTGGTTCGACTTCCAGACGCTGTGCGGCGGGCCGCGTTCGCAGAACGACTATCTCGAGCTTGCGACCCAGTTCCACACCATCCTGCTGTCGAACGTGCCGCAGATGCCGCCTCGGCTGGCGTCTGAAGCTCGGCGCTTCACCTGGCTGGTGGATGTCATGTACGACCGCCGCGTGAAGCTCATCATGTCGGCCGAGGTGCCTCCGGAGGAGCTCTACAACGAGGGGCCCTTGGCGCACGAATTCCCGCGCACCGTCTCGCGTCTCAACGAGATGCAGTCGAAGGAGTTCCTGTCGCTGGAGCGGCGCGAGGTGGATACGGCCCTCACCTGAGGAGCCTGGCCTTCGGGAAACTTGTCACGCATTGTCGAGCGGGTGGCCCTGCCCACGGAACCGCGGTCGCGCATCCGTTACCAAGTGCGCCGCGCAGCGGCCATTCAACCAACCTCCCGGTCGCTTGCGTGCAACTTCCTGGAGATTCATGTGATACAGAGTTTTGAAGCAAGGGGCGGAGCCATTGCGTCCTTGATCCTGGTGGCACTGCTCGGTGCCGAGGCCGCCGGCGCGCAGTCGCTGCTGACGCTGACGACACCCGAGCCGCCGGGCGTCCATTGCCAGCAGGGTGGCACCAAGATCGAGTCGGGGCTCGACGCCAACGCCAACGGCGTGCTCGATAGCGAAGAAGTCAGCGGCGTGCAGTATCAATGCAGTGGGACCGTGATGAACTGGCTGAGCGTCAGCGGACCGGTGCAGGCCATGCCCAATACCGGCTACATCGCCAGCAACGACTCGGCCCCGGTCGTCATCACCTTGCCGAGCACCTTGAACATCGGCGATCTGCTTTCAGTCCAAGGCGCGGGCGCAGGGGGCTGGCAGATCGCCCAGAACGCTGGGCAGCAAGTGCTTGGCGTCACTGAGCCTGGTGCTGTGTGGAATAGAACGGGCCCTGCTCGCCCGCAGCATTGGTCATCGATCGCCTCCTCGTCCGACGGCAAGAAGCTGGTGGCGGCGGTTGGAGGCTACACGTCGAACCTGCATGGCCAACAGATGGAAGTGAAAGGCCCGGTCTACACGTCGTCCAACGGCGGCCGGACCTGGACGCCGCGCTCACAGCAGATGTATTTCTGGACCTCGGTGGCCTCGTCGGCTGACGGTCTCAAGCTGATGGGAGCCACGCGTGACGGGATGCTCTTCATCTCGGCCGACGGCGGACAGACCTGGACATCTGCCAATGTCCCCCGTGCAGAGTGGGCATCGGTGGCCTCCTCCGCTGACGGCCAGACTCAGTTGGCAGCACAGCGGAAACATGTCTTCGCGTCGACCGATTTTGGACAGACTTGGCGGCAGATCGGACCCATCGATACGAATGGCCAGCAGAATTTCGTCGCCTTGGCCATGTCGGCCGATGGAACGAAGCTGGTGGCGGCGGACTCCGGCAATGGCATCTACCGTGCCACCAAGGATGGCAATGGCAACTGGACATGGTCCATGGCTCTGTCTCCCTGGACGTCGGTGGCATCCTCGGCTGGAGGCATGAAGCTGGCCTCAGGCTGGGCCTCGGTGGCCATTTCCGCTGACGGCAGCACGCTGGTCGCCGGCCAGCGTACGGGCGAGATCTACGTCTCGACCGACGCCGGCTTCACATGGGTAGCGCAGACCGTGTCCGTGTCCGGAACGATGAGCTGGAAATCGATGGCAATCTCTGCGGACGGTCGCAGCATCGTGGCGGCTGGCTCCGGCATCGGCGCCGACGGAACACCCAGGCCTGCTCCCATCTACTTTTCGCATGACGGCGGCATGACCTGGGCAGCGTCGACAGAAGGCCAGCAGCTCTGGACGGCCGTGGCCTCATCGGCCGATGGCACCCGAGGCTCGTGGCAGCAGGGGGCAGCGGGAACGCTGGGCGGGCACATCTATACCTCCACGACTGGTACGACCCCCGGCACCGGTGGATCGATCAGCGGGGATGCATATGGCGCAGTCGACCTGCTGTACCGCGGGAACGGCGTGTTCGACGTGATGCGCAGGCAAGGCCAACTGACAGTCCGTTGACGTCCCAAGGGACTGTTCAGCAAGGCGGAGATCGCAAGCGGGCGCGGTCTTCGCGCCCCCAAGTAGCGCCACCGGCAACGCGTGGCGCTCGTGCGGCTGGCTATCCCAGCAGTTCGATCCGGACGATTGCCAGCGAAAGATTGTCACCGCCCCCGCGAGCGCGCTGGCGCGCCTTGGTCACCAGCATCTCGCTGGCGTCGCGTGGAGGGAGCGTGTTCACGATGGCGCCCAGCTCGCGCGGGCTGAAGTAGTGCCACAGCCCATCGCTGCAGGCCAGCATGGTGTCGCCGATCTCCAGCCGTTCGATGTGGTGCAGAGTCAGCGGCGGATCCTGGAAAGTGCCCAGGCAGCCGGTGAGCAGGTTCGACTGCGGATGGGTGTTGGCTTCGTCGTCGGTGAGCTGCCCCTCATCGACGAGACGCTGCACGTAGGAGTGATCCTTGCTGCGGCTCACCATGTCGGCGCCGCGGAAGTGGTAGATGCGCGAGTCGCCCGCGTGGATCACGTCGCACTCCCGGTTCGCTCCGATGAGATAGGCGGCCGCCGTGCTATGCGGCTCTTCTTCGGCGGTGATGGCGGTGAGCTTGATCATCAGGTGCGACTCGAGCACGAGCTGCTTGAGCATTTCGCTCGCTTCCTCGGTGGCGGGTGAGTAGCGCTCGAAGAGCTGCCGGGCGGTGAGCACGACCTGGTCGGAAGCCTTGCGGCCGCCGCTCTTGCCGCCCATGCCGTCGGCCACCACGGAGAGCACGCATCCCGAGACTCGAGGATGCGCCAGGATTTCCACCTGATCCTGCTGGTACATGCGGTCGCCACGGTGAATTCCGGTGGCGGCGGTCAGGCGGTAGCCCTTGTTTGATGTGCTCATAAGCGCAGGTAGTGGATAGCTCAAAACTATAATTCACCGCACCCAGTTTCCCGCGAGATATCCGTCACGCAAGCTCCATGGATGAAAATCTGCACTCGCCCCAGCGGCGCCTGATCGAGTTGCGCATGGAGCATGCCGATCTCGATTGCCTGATCGATCGCACCGAAGTGCAGCATCCCCTCGACGAACTGACCTTGCGTCGCCTGAAGAAACGCCGACTGATGCTGCGCGATCTCATCGCCCGGCTGGAGTCGGAACTGGACCCCAAAGAGCCCGCATGATCCCGTTGGAGCCGGCCGAGCAGGAAGCGACCGAACATCCTCTGCGGGACGCGGTGCTGGCCGCCTTCGGCGCTCAAGGTGCGTTGGCCTGCGCCGATCCTTCCTTCCGCGACCGTCCACAGCAGACCGAACTCGCCAGCGAGATCGCCCTGGCCCTGGAGTCGCGCACTGCCCTCGTGGCGGAGGCGGGTACCGGCGTCGGCAAGACCTTCGCCTATCTCGTTCCGGCCCTTCTCTCGGGCGGCCGCGTCCTGGTGAGCACGGCCACCAAGAGCCTGCAGGATCAGCTTTTCCTGCGCGACCTGCCCCATGTTCGCGATGCGCTGCAGGTGCCGGTGCGCCTGGCCTTGCTCAAAGGGCGTGGCAGCTATCTTTGCCTGCATCGGCTGCAGCAGGCGCGCCACTCCGCCCAGCTGCCCGATCGCTTTGCCGTGCGAGCGCTCGCCAAGGTCGAGCAGTGGTCACAGTCGACGCGCACCGGCGACCTCGCCGAACTCGAAGGTCTCGACGAACGCTCGCCGGTGATTCCGCTGGTCACTTCCACGCGCGAGAACTGCCTGGGCACCGAGTGCCCAAGCTATCGAAGCTGCCACGTGATGGCGGCTCGTCGCGAAGCCCTGGCGGCCGACGTGGTGGTGGTCAACCACCATCTCTTCTTTGCCGACCTGGCCTTGCGCGAGACCGGCATGGCCGAGCTGCTGCCCAGCGTCGACGTGGTGATCTTCGACGAGGCGCATCAGTTGGCCGAAGCCGGCGTGCAGTTCCTCGGCAGTGCGCTCGGCACGGCGCAGGTGATCGACTTCGTCCGCGACATGCTCGCGGCCGGGCTTGCAGCATGCCCGCGGGCTGGCGCCATGGCAGGATCTCGCGGGAGCGCTCGAGCGCTCTGCGCGCGACTTGCGCCTTGTCGCTGCCGGTTCCTTGCGCGATGCGCGCGGGCTGATCAAGCTGCGGTGGCAGGAGCGTTGCGATCGTCCGAGCTTCGTTGAAGCCCTGCATTCGCTCGCCGCGCAGGCCGATGCAGCGGCCGAGGCCTTGGCCACCGTCAGCGAGATCGCGCCCGATTTCGTGAAGCTGCAGGAGCGTGCCAGCAGCCTGTCGCAGCGCGCCGAGGGCTTCCTTCGAGACATTCCTTCCGGCTCCGTGCGCTGGATCGACATCAGCCCGCAGCAGGCGCGCCTGGTCGAATCTCCGCTCGATATCCGCGAGGCGATACGCGAGCAGATAGAAGCAGAACCCAAGGCCTGGATCTTCACCTCCGCCACCTTGGGCGACGACGAGCGCCTGAGCTGGTTCACCGAGCCGGCGGGGCTCGACGATGCCACCGTCGTGCGGGTGGGCAGCCCCTTCGACTATCCCTCTCATGCGCGACTCTTCGTGCCGCGCAGCTTTCCCAAGCCCAACGAGCCGGGGCACCCGCGCGCCGTGGCCGAGCTGGCCGCTCGCCTGGCGCTCGAGCTGGGCGGGCGCAGCTTCGTGCTCACCACGACGCTCCGGGCGCTGCAATCGATCGGCGATGAGCTGCGCGCGCAACTGCAGGAGTGCGAAGAGCCGATCGAGGTGTTGTTGCAGGGCAGCGCACCCAAGCGTCAGTTGATGCAGCAGTTCCTCGCCCACCCGCGCGCCGTGCTGGTCGGATCGCAAAGTTTCTGGGAAGGCATCGACGTCCCCGGCGAGGCCCTGCAGTGCGTGGTGATCGACAAGCTGCCCTTTCCGCCACCGAACGATCCCTTGGTGGAGGCGCGGGTCAAGCGGCTCGAAGGCGAAGGCCGCAACGCCTTCAACGAATACTTCGTCGCCGAGGCTGCGGTGTCGCTCAAGCAGGGCGCCGGACGGCTCATCCGCACCGAGACGGACAAGGGCTTGCTGGTCGTCTGCGACCCGCGGCTGGCCAGCATGGGCTATGGCCGTCGCCTGCTCGCCGCGCTGCCTGCGATGACTCGCGCTGGCGAGCGAGCGCGAGGCGCTGGAGTGGCTCAGCGAATTGAGCGGCAGCGCGACGGCCGGCAGCTGAGTGCCGCCGGCCCCTGGCTCACCAGAGGCTCCACCAGGACTTGCTGTTGGGCTGTTCGCCCTGTGTCAGGAACTTGCTTTCCGGAAAGCTGCGCGAGAGCACCCGCTCGGCGTCTTCGCGCAGCTGGGGAAGACCCATGCGGTCGTAGCAGCGCATCATGATGAAGAGCGCTTCTTCGGTGGCCGGCGATTGCTGGAAGTCCTGCACCGCCTGCTGCGCACGATTGGCCGCGGCAAGATAGGCGCCACGACGGAAGTAGTAGCGCGCCACGTGCACCTCGTAGGCCGCAAGCGCATTGACGATGTAGTTCATGCGCAGGCGCGCATCGGGTGCATAGACCGAATCGGGAAACTGCTCGACGAGCTGCTTGAAGGACTGGTACGAGTCCTTCGAAGCCTGCTGGTCACGCTCGGAGAGGTCCTGGCCCGACAGGCGCCCGAACAGGCCGAGGTTTTCGTTGAAGTTGACCAGGCCCCTGAGATAGAGCGCGTAGTCCATGCCCGGGCTGCTGGGGTGCAGCTTGATGAAGCGATCGAGCGTGGCCAGCGCCTGGGCCTTTTCTCCGCTCTTCCAGTAGGTGTGGGCCAATTCCAGCTGGGCCTGCTCGGCAAGCAGCGTCCCTGCGGCGCGGCCTTCGAGGCGCTCGTAGAACTTGATGGCGCGCTCGTAGTTGCCCGAGGAGGCTTCGTCTTTTGCCTCTGAGTACACTTTCTCGTTGGACATGCCTGCGGTCTCGTCCTTCGGGACCGAGGAGCAGGCCGAGAGCAGAGTGGCCAGCACCAGGGCCGATGCCCCTGCCAGCTTTCCAGGTACCGCCTTCATTTCGCTCATTGCAGCCACGTGGGCGGACCAGCCGCCGCCATCAAACAGGGATTGCGAATTTTATATGCGACAGCCCGATGCCCCGGAGCATCACAGCGAAAACGATGACGAAGGGCTCGAAGCCTCGCATGCCGAACTGCGCGAGGTGGTGGTGCACCCGGCCCAGCACGGCATGCGCCTCGACAAGGTCCTGGTTGATCTGGCGCCGGAGTTCTCGCGCAGCCACCTGCAGGCCTTGATCGAGCAAGGGGCGGTCTGTATCGACGGCGTGCCGGTCGACACTGCAAGCAAGAAGGTGCGGCCCGGCCAGCGTGTCGAGGTCGAATTGCGCCCGACGCCGCAAAGCCAGGCCTTTCGGCCCGAGGCCATTGCGCTCGACATCGTGTTCGAGGACCCGCATTTCCTGGTGGTCAACAAGCCCGCCGGACTCGTGGTCCATCCGGCGGCGGGGCATTGGTCCGGGACGCTCCTCAACGGCCTGCTGGCACATCACGCCCGGGCGGCCGAGCTGCCGCGCGCGGGAATAGTCCATCGTCTCGACAAGGACACCAGCGGCCTGATGGTGGTGGGCAAGACGCTGGAGTCGGTCACGCAACTGGTGCGAGCGATCGCCGCGCGCGAAGTCGATCGCGAATACCTCGCGGTGGTGCATGGCGAGATTCTTCAGCCTGCCCGCGTGGCCCGCATCGACGCGCCGATCGGCCGCGACCTGCAGTCGCGCGTGCGCATGGCGGTGGTGGCGGGCGGCAAGCCGGCCCGGACGGATGTCGCGGTGGTGCGCGCAAGCGCAGGCCACACGGCGGTGCGTTGCAGGCTCCACACAGGTCGCACGCACCAGATCAGGGTTCATCTGGCCTCGCGCGGCTTCCCCCTGGTGGCAGATGCCACGTACGGCGGCAGGAGCGCGCTAGGCATGTCACGCCAGGCCTTGCACGCCGCCCGGCTGTGCTTCGACCACCCGATGACCGGAGAGCCGCTAGAGTTCGGGGCCGCGCCGCCGGCGGATTTTGAAGCTGCATGGCATGAGGTCACGGGTGTTTGAATTGGTGTCTCCCATTAGGGCAAGCGTGCTGGCTTGGATACAATAGCGGCCAGTATTTCAATTTCACCGCAGCCTCCGGCACCGGGAATCGCCCCGGGCGGCAGGGAGGTCAGGACGGTAGCCACGAGGTGGCTTCGTTGTGGCGGTATCCAGGACCCGTCTCACAGACCCTGGCGCGGCTTTGGCGTGACGAGCCTTGCCGCTTTCCACCATCTGGCCGAGGCGCGCCATGGCCGCCCCAATCCCGGTTGAGGACGACAGAAAAAATTCCATGAATACACAGGATGCCAAACGCGTCCTCGAGACAGCGCTGATATGCGCGCATCAGCCCATGCCGCTGCGGGATATGCGCACGCTGTTCGACGACGAAGTGGGTACCGATACGCTGCGAATGCTGCTCGACGAGTTGACGCGAGACTGGGAAAGCCGCGGCGTCGAACTCGTGGCCTTGGCCACCGGCTGGCGTTTCCAGAGCCGGCCCGAAATGCGTGAATACCTGGATCGGCTCAATCCCGAGAAGCCGCCCAAGTATTCGCGAGCCGCGATGGAAACGCTTGCGATCATTGCCTATCGCCAGCCCGTGACCCGGGGCGACATCGAAGACATCCGCGGTGTCACTGTCAGCAGCCACATCATCGAGCAGCTGAAGGATCGTGGCTGGATCGACACCATCGGCTACCGCGAAGCGCCGGGACGACCAGCGTTGTATGCGACGACCAAGCATTTCCTCAACGACCTCGGCCTGGCTTCCCTGGACCAATTGCCCGCACTCGACGGTGCGTCGCTGAACCCGGCCTTGCTGGCCGAAGCGCTGCCGGAGCAAGGATCGCTGCTGGAACGGGACCAGGCGGAAGCGGAGCCGGAATCGGAGCAAGCCGCGCCACCCGAGTTGCCCGCACCACTTGAAGAAGCATCCGGTATCCAGGAAGCCCCTCGCTTGCCGGAAGAAGTCACGGGCATTGATGAAGCTCCCACTACCCTCGACACACCGCAATCTCCTCCGGCCGAGCCGAGCGGCGAAGACGATTCCCCGCAACGGCGCCTGGCCGCCCTGGCCGAACCCGGCCAAGGCGACTCGTCCGTCGACGAGCCGCCTGCCCCCCAGAACGAAGACCCTGCCCGCGCCGATGCGATGCTCGACGCGCCTTCCTCCGAAGACCACGTGCACCCGCACCCGCGCCATGAACTCTGATCCCCAAGACGCTCCCACCCCCGCCGATATGGACGTCCCTGCTACGCAGGATGCGGCAAGCGAGACTGGCGCCGCCGGCAAGCCTGCTCCCAAGCGGCGCAGCACGCGCAAGCCGAAGGCAGCGCCTGACGCGGAAGCAGTGGCATTCGAGGCGCAGGGACCCCAGGCTGCAGAGCCGGTGCTGCCAGCTGCGGAGACCGCGGCCGAGGTGACTGCTGCGAAAAAGACCGTGCGTCGGCGCAAGACGCCCGTCGCAAAGGGTGTCGAAGAAGCGAGTGCAGCGCCGGTCGAGCAGGAAGCCGCTCCCGTCTCGGCGCAGCCGGCTGAACCCCCTGCGCTGCCACCGCTTTTCTTGACCGAGCCTTCGCAAGAGGCCCGACCCTTGCCTGTTGCTCAGCCGACGGAGGCTCAGAGCAGCGCACCCGCTGCAGAGCCCGCAGCTGCGCAAGTGGAGGCATTCCAGGACCAGGCGAGCGAGCGCCAGGAAGGTGAAGGTGAAGGTGAAGGCGAAGCCGGGGAGGGCGAGGCCCGCGAAGCTGAAGGCGAAGCCTCCGGCCCGGCAGGCGAAGGACGCAGCCGTCGCCGTCGGCGTGATCGGCGTGGCCGCCGGGAGCGGCAGGGCGAGCGCGCAGCTGAGGGCCAGGCCCCCGACGTGCAGGCACAGGATGCAAATGCCGAGCGGCAGCCCCGCGCTCCGCAGCAGCAGCAGCAGGGCAGAAAGGAGCAGCGCCCACCGGCATCGGGGGTGACGACGGTCCAGGCCACCGAGCGCTTTGCCGAGGTGCTGTCGGGCCAGTTCGATGTGGAGCACGATGTGAGCGCGGAGGCGCCCGAGGCGCCGAACAAGCGCGTCCTCGCGCCCGAGCCCGACGCACCCAAGCTTCACAAGGTCCTCGCGCAGGCCGGCATCGGCTCGCGGCGCGACATGGAGCAGCTCATCCTGGAAGGGCGCATCTCGGTCAATGGAGAGCCGGCGCACATCGGGCAGAGGATTTCGTTCGGTGACCAGGTGCGCGTCAACGGCAAGCCCATCAGGGTGCACATCTCACCGCCGCCACCGCGTGTGCTCGCGTATCACAAGCCGGCCGGCGAGATCGTCTCGCATGACGATCCGCAGAACCGCCCGACGGTGTTCCGCCGCTTGCCGAAGCTTCCGCAGGGCAAGTGGCAGTCGGTGGGCCGCCTCGATCTCAATACGGAAGGGCTGCTGTTGTTTACCAGCTCGGGTGAGTTGGCGAACCAGTTGATGCACCCGCGCTTCGGCGTGGAGCGGGAATACGCAGTCCGGGTGCTGGGCACGCTTGATCCAGAAACCCGGGCGCGACTGCTCGAAGGGGTGAAGATCGACGGCCAGCCAGCGAGCTTCAGGTCCATCGAGGACGGCGGAGGCGAGGGGGCCAACCACTGGTACCGCGTCGTCATCACCGAAGGACGCAACCGCGAGGTGCGCAAGCTTTTCGATGCGGTCGGACTGGCCGTGAGCCGCCTGATCCGCATTCGCTACGGCAGCATGGTGCTGCCCCGCGGCCTCAAGCGTGGCGTGTGGGTCGAACTCGACGACCAGGACGTGCGGTCCATCCGGCGACTTGCAGGCGGCGAGCAGCAGGGCCAGGGCGGCCAAGGCCAGGGCAGCGGAGGCGAAGGCGGAGGTCGGGGGCGGCGCAAGGGCGGCAAGGGCGGCCAGGACCGGGCCAAGACCGCGGGCAGGGCAACAACGCCAGACGCAACGAAGGCAGCCCGCGCCCCATCGGTCCGGATCCCTTGGAGCAGACCTACGACAAGCGCTTTGCCCAGTCCACCAAGGCGAAGAAGGGCGGGCCGGGCAGCGGTCGCCAGCCTGATCCGATGCAGACCAGCGTCGGCTACATCGGTGCCGACGCCTTCCTTCGCAAGGGCTTCGGCAAGGGCGGTGGCGGCGGTCACCGCGGCGGCTTTGGCGGCGGTGGCGGCGGTGGCGGTGGCGGTGGCGGTGGGGGAGGCGGCGGCAAGCGCGGCGGCGGCCGAGGGCGATGAGCTGCTCTCTTTGCGCGCCCCTTTTTCGCCCTCGAGAGCGCCGAACCCCGGGATAACCCCTGTTAGACCGCTACAATTGAAAACTTTGCCAAGTTATTGATTCAGGAGAAATTTCATGGCGGTTGAACGTACTCTCTCGATCATCAAGCCCGATGCCGTGGCCAAGAATGTCATTGGCCAGATCTATGCCCGTTTCGAGGGCGCCGGCCTGAAGATCGTGGCCGCCAAGATGGCGCATCTGTCGCGTGGCGAGGCAGAGCAGTTCTATGCGGTGCACAAGGAGCGCGCCTTCTTCAAGGACCTGGTCGCATTCATGATTTCCGGCCCTGTGATGATCCAGGTGCTCGAAGGCGAAGGCGCCATCGCCAAGAACCGTGACCTCATGGGCGCCACCGATCCGAAGAAGGCCGAAAAAGGCACCATCCGCGCCGACTTCGCCGACAGCATCGACGCCAATGCCGTGCATGGCTCCGATGCGGCCGAAACCGCTGCTGTCGAAGTGGCGTTCTTCTTCCCCGCCATGAACGTCTACGCCCGCTGATCGCGGCGCAGACCTATTTCTTTCGATGTACGCAAATGGCGGCCAACCTGCTCGATTTCGATCTCGACGGTCTGGCCGCCTTTTGCGAGCAGCTGGGTGAAAAGCGCTTTCGCGCCACCCAGTTGTTTCGATGGATTCATCAAAAGGGCGAATCTGATTTCGCCCGCATGTCCGACCTCGCCAAGTCACTGCGTGAAAAGCTCGCCGGCCACGCGGAGGTCCGCCCGCTGACGGTGATCACCGAGCAGGCCTCCGCGGACGGAACGGTCAAATGGCTGTTCGACGTGGGGGACGGCAATGCCGTCGAGGCAGTATTCATCCCCGAGGACGACCGCGGCACGCTGTGCGTTTCATCGCAGGCAGGCTGTGCTGTCGGCTGCCGCTTCTGCTCGACCGGCCATCAGGGCTTCAGCCGCAACCTCGCCACCGGCGAGATCCTTGCCCAGCTCTGGTATGCGGAACATCACCTGCGCCAACGCCTGAAGCTCGCAGCCGGCGAGCGGGCCATCACCAATGTGGTGATGATGGGAATGGGCGAGCCGCTGCAGAACTATTCGGCCCTCGTGCCCGCCTTGCGAGTCATGCTCGATGACAACGGCTATGGGCTCTCCCGTCGTCGCGTTACGGTCTCGACCTCGGGCGTGGTCCCCATGATCGATCGCCTGCGCGAGGACTGCCCGGTGGCCCTTGCGGTTTCGCTGCATGCTCCCAACGACCTGCTGCGCGACGAACTGGTGCCGCTCAACCGCAAGTACCCGATCGCCGAGCTGTTCGAAGCATGCAATCGCTACCTCGAAGCGGCCCCGCGCGACTTCATCACCTTCGAGTACTGCATGCTCGATGGCGTCAACGACACCGAAGAGCACGCGCGCGAACTGGTTGCGCTGGTGCGCAAGCACATCAAGTGCAAGCTCAACCTGATCCCCTTCAATCCTTTCCCCGAATCCGGCCTCAAGCGATCCGGGCGCGAGCGGGTGCAGGCCTTCGCCAAGGTGCTGATGGATGCTGGTATCGTCACGACCGTTCGCAAGACCCGCGGCGACGATATCGATGCGGCTTGCGGCCAGCTGGCCGGCGAGGTCCAGGACCGCACCAACGTGCATCAGCGCCTGACACGTCAACCTATTCAAATACGAACGATGACCGGACCAAGCCGGCAGGAGACCAGATGATGTCGTTGGGTGAAGCCTGCGCGCAACGGCGCAGGCAGTGGGTTGGAGCCTGGATGCTGGCAGGCTTGCTTGCCGTGATGGCAGGCTGCGGGACACAAGCTCCGGCGCCCGTGGGCCCCACGGGCAATACCAAGGAGCTCCCCACGGCCTCCGACGAAACCGATACGCAGAAGCGCGCTCGACTTCGCCTGGAACTCGCCTCGGCGTATTACTCGCAGGGGCAGATGACCACGGCGCTCGACGAGCTCAAGCAGGCGCTGGCCATCGACCCCAACCTGCCGCACGCCTACAACATGCGCGGGCTCATCTACTCCAACCTCAACGAAGACCAACTGGCGGAGGAAAGCTTCCGCCGGGCGCTGCAGGTGGACCCCCGCGACGCCGACGTGATGCACAACTACGGCTGGTTCCTGTGCCAGCGCAAGCGCTTCCCCGAGTCCTACGTGCAGTTCGACAAGGCAGAGGCTGTCCCGCAGTACCGGGAGCTCGGCAAGACTGTCATGGCCAAGGGGGTGTGCCAGGCGCGTTCGGGCGACATGCCGGGAGCAGAAAAGACGCTGGCTCGCGCCTACCAGATCGAGCCGGGCAATCCGACCATCGCAATGAACCTCTCCCTGGTGCTGTATCGCCGGGGAGATTTCGAACGCGCACGCTTCTATGTGCGCCGGGTCAACAGCTTTCCCGAACTCGTGAATGCCGAATCGCTGTGGCTTGCAGCGCGCATCGAGCAGAAGATGGGCAACCGGACGGGAGCGATGGAATACGGCGATCAGCTCAAGCGCCGCTATCCGCGCTCCCGCGAGGCGTCGGCTTTCGAGCAGGGGCGTTTCGATGAGTGAGCAAGACAGCGTCCACGACGCCATGCAGGGCGCCGGCGCGAACGCCACCGCCGGCGAAATGCTGCGGGCTGCCCGGATGGCGCACGGCATCCATATCGCTGCGCTGGCCGCATCCATCAAGGTGACGGTCAAGAAGCTCGAAGCGCTCGAAGGCGACCGAATCGACGAGTTGCCCGATTCGACCTTTGCCCGTGCCTTGGCGCAGGCCGTCTGCCGCTTCCTCAAGATCGATCCGGCGCCCATCCTCGCGAAATTGCCTGGTCCCCGTCCGGCCACGAGGCTCGAGCATGTCGCCCAGGGGCTGAACCAGCCTTTCCGCGACACGACCATTCGTCGTGAGCCATTCGTGCTCGATACGGTAGCTCGGCCTGCGATATGGGTGCCCGCGCTGCTGGTGGTCGGCGCGATCGTCATCTGGCTCCTGCCGCCCGGCGTGATCAAGCCCATGGGCGGTGGCGAGACACCGCCCGGCATGGTCACCGATGCGGCATCGGGCCCCGTGCTGCCGCCTACCGAGCCCGCAGGCGTCCGAAACGGTGCACTCCGCACCGCCAGCGGAAGGCGCAGCTTCGGCACCGGTCCGTCGGCGGCTGCGCCGGCCACCATCGGTGCGGCCCCCGCGGCACCGACCACCGATGCGGCAGGTGGTGCGATCGTCTTGAGAACCACGGCCCAGAGCTGGGTCGAAGTCGTGGACGGCAGCGGCCGCACGCTCATTTCGCGCCTGATTCCCGCCGGCGAGACCGTCAGCCTCGACGGCAGCTTCCCCATGCGCGTGAAGGTCGGCAACGCGAAGGGCACGCAAGTCGACGTGCGAGGCGCGCCCTTCGACATGGGGCCGCACGTGCGCGACAACGTGGCACGCTTCGAAGTCAAGTAGTCTCTTTTCGAAAGGCCGGCTTCGCCGGTGCGCTCAATGCAAGACCTCAGCTCCGAACCCGATTCCCTGATTGCCGCGGCCCGGCCGGCCACCCGGCACTCGCGCCAGGCGCGGATCGCCTGGGGCTCCAACGTCGTCACGGTGGGCGGCGATGCGCCGGTGCGGGTGCAGTCGATGACCAACACCGACACGGTGGCCGTGATCGACACCGCGATCCAGGTCAAGGAACTCGCGCTGGCCGGCTCCGAGATGGTGCGCATCACCGTCAACACGCCCGAGGCGGCGCAGGCCGTTCCCGCCATCCGGGAGCAGCTCGACCGGATGGGCATCGACGTGCCGCTGATCGGCGACTTCCACTACAACGGCCACAAGCTGCTCACCGAATTCCCGGCTGCGCGCAGGCGCTCTCGAAGTACCGCATCAATCCCGGCAACGTGGGCAAGGGCGACAAGCGCGACCGCCAGTTCGCGCAGATGATCGAAGTGGCGATGCGTCACGACAAGCCAGTGCGCATCGGCGTGAACTGGGGCAGTCTCGACCAGGAGCTGCTCGCCACCCTGATGGACGAGAACGCCCATCGCGCCCAGCCCTGGGACGCGCAGCAGGTGATGTACCAGGCGCTGGTCACCTCGGCCATCGAGTCGGCGCGCCGCGCCGAAGAGCTGGGCATGCGGGGCGAGCAGATCCTCCTGTCGTGCAAGGTCAGTGGGGTGCAGGATCTCATCAGCGTCTATCGCGCACTTGCGCGACGCTGCGACTATCCGCTGCACCTGGGCCTGACCGAGGCCGGCATGGCAACCAAGGGCACGGTCGCCTCGGCGGCCGCGCTCTCGGTGCTGTTGCAAGAGGGCATCGGCGACACCATTCGCGTTTCGCTCACGCCCCAGCCCGGCGAGGCGCGTACGCAGGAGGTGGTCGTGGCGCTGGAGATCCTCCAGGCGCTCGGACTGCGGTCCTTCGTGCCGAGCGTCACTGCCTGCCCCGGCTGCGGGCGCACCACCAGCACGGTATTCCAGGAACTCGCCAAGCAGATCGACGACTACCTCCGGGCGCAGATGCCCGTCTGGAAGGCGCGCTACCCCGGCGTCGAGACGATGAAGGTGGCCGTGATGGGCTGCATCGTCAACGGGCCCGGCGAGAGCAAGCATGCCGACATCGGCATCAGCCTGCCGGGTACCGGCGAGGCGCCGGCCGCGCCGGTGTATATCGACGGCGAGAAGGCCGTCACCTTGCGCGGAGATGGCATTGCGCAGGAGTTCCAGAAACTGGTCGAGGACTACATCGAGCGCCGCTTCGGCGCCGTCGCCTCGGCGTAGCTGAAGCGGGCCGCGATCGGGCAAGGCTCGCGGCCGCAGTCGTTGGCTTTCATGACCGCCGTCGTCGCGGTCAATTCGAATCTACAGCTTCATCGGACCATGGCAGAACAACCCAAACCACCCAAGAGCGACGTGATGCCGCTGCGCGCGGTCAAGGGAATGAACGACATCCTCCCGCCCGAATCGGCGCGATGGGAATGGCTCGAAGAGAAGGTGCGCCAGCTGATGGTGCGCTACGGCTACGCCAACATCCGTACCCCCATCGTCGAGCCCACGGCGCTGTTCGTCCGAGGCTTGGGCGAGGTGACCGACATCGTCGAGAAGGAGATGTACTCCTTCGAAGACAGCATGAACGGCGACAAGCTCACCCTGCGACCCGAATGCACCGCCAGCATCGTGCGCGCCGCGACCGAGCATTCGATGCTGTACGACGGCGGCAAGCGGCTGTACTACATGGGCCCCATGTTCCGGCACGAACGCCCGCAGCGCGGCCGCTATCGCCAGTTCCACCAGGTCGATGTCGAAGCGCTGGGCTATGGCGGGCCGGACGTGGATGCCGAATTGATCCTGATGTGCCGGGCGCTTTGGAAGGACCTGGGCCTGGCCGACGTTCGCCTCGAGCTCAACAGCCTCGGGCCAGCCCGAAGAGCGACGAGTCCACCGCGAAGCCTTGATCGCGCACTTCGAGAAGCACCGCGACGCCCTGGATGCCGATGCCCAGCGCCGCCTCTACAGCAATCCGCTGCGCATCCTCGACACCAAGAACCCGGCGATGCAGTCGATCGTGGAAGCCGCGCCGCGCCTGATGGACTACCTCGGCGAAGCCTCGCTCGCGCACTTCAATGCGGTGCGCGCGGTGCTGGACGCCAACGGCTTGCCATACACGATCAATCCGCGCCTGGTGCGCGGCATGGACTACTACAACCTGACGGTCTTCGAGTGGGTCACCGATCGCCTCGGCTCGCAAGGCACGGTCTGCGGTGGCGGCCGCTACGACTACCTTGTCGAGCAGATCGGCGGCAAGCCCGCCCCGGCCGTGGGTTGGGCGATGGGCGTCGAGCGCGTTCTCGAACTGCTCAAGGAACTGGGCGTGGAGAGCCCGGCCAACGCGCCGGTGGCCTATGCCGTCGTTCCGAGCCCTCAGGTGCTTGCGAGCGCGATTCGCGCCATCGAGGGCCTTCGCAGCGCGGGCGTCTCCGTGCTGATGCACGCCGGGGGCAAGGACGGCGCCGGCAGCATGAAGAGCCAGTTCAAGCGGGCCGATGCCAGCGGTGCGCGCTACGCCTTGATCTTCGGCGAAGACGAGGTGAGCCGGGGCCTGGTCTCCGTCAAGCCGCTTCGCGATGCAGATGCCACCCAGGTCCAGCGCCCGCTCGAGGGCGTTTCCGAATGGGCGGCCGAATTGCTCAACGCATAATCTCGCCGTCCGCTGCCACGCATGCGCATCCGCTGAACACGCTCGAACCACAGCACATGGCCACCCATCTCGATCTCGAAGAACAAGAACAGCTTGAGTCGCTCAAGCATTTCTGGAACCAATACGGAAACCTGATCACCTGGACGCTGATCCTGGTCCTCGGTGCCTTTGCCGCCTGGAACGGCTGGAACTACTGGCAGCGCGAGCAGGCCGTCAAGGCCAGCGTGCTGTACGACGAGGTCGACAAGGCTGCGCAGTCCGGTGACGCCGACATGGCCGAGCGCGCCTTCGACGACGCCAAGGAGCGCTATCCGCGCACCGCCTATGCGGCGCAGGCCGGCCTGCTGGCGGCCAAGGTGCTGGCCGACAAGGGCAAGGCCGACGCGGCACGTGCCGCACTCGCCTGGGTCAGTGAAAAGTCGTCCGAGGCCGAGTACCGCGCCATCGCCCGCCTGCGACTGGCAGGTCTGCTGCTGGACCAGAAGGCCTTCGACGAGGCGCTCAAGCTGCTCGCCGAAGAAATGCCCAAGGAATTCGAGGCGCTGGCGGCCGACCGCCGCGGTGATATCTACCTGGCCCAAGGCAAGAAGGCCGAGGCTCAAGCCGAATACGAGAAGGCGTACAAGGGGCTGCCTTCCACGGTGGACTATCGCCTGCTGGTGGAAGCCAAGCTGATGGCGCTGGGCGCGCCGCCTGCCGCCGAGGCGGTGTCTTCAGCGGCATCTTCGGCAGGGCAGCAATGAGCATCGCAACGATCATTCGCTCGTTCGTGCCGCTGCTCTCTGCGGCTCTCCTGGTCGCCTGCGGGGGACCTGAAAAGCCGAAGCCCACGCCGCTCGAGATGCCGGCGCCGAACGTCGTGCGGGCCCAGCAGGTGTGGAGCCAGCGCGTGGGGCGCATCGACATGCCGCTGCGCATGGCGGTCAACGCGCAGGTGCTGACCGTTGCGGCCAGCAATGGCACGGTGGTTGCGCTCGATGCGGCCACGGGCAGGGAACTGTGGCGCGCCAGTGCGGGCGCCGACTTGGCCGCCGGCGTGGGCAGCGACGGCAAGGTCGCCGCGGTGGTGACGCGCAGCTGGCGAGGTCGTCGCACTCGAGGGAGGCAAGGAGCTCTGGCGGCAGCGCCTGCCGTCGCGTTCGGTGACGCCGCCCCTCGTGGCTGGCGAGCGAGTGTTCGTCTATGCGGTCGATCGCTCCGTGCATGCATTCGACGCGACCACCGGTGCCAAGCTCTGGAGCCAGCAAAGACAGGGCGATCCGCTGACGCTCGCCCAGCCGGGCGTCCTTCTCGCGGTGCGCGATACGCTGGTGGTAGGGCAGGGGCCGCGCCTCGCCGGCCTCGATCCGCTGCGCGGTACGCTGCGCTGGGAGGTGCCGATCGCCTCGCCGCGCGGCACGAATGAAGTGGAGCGCCTGGCCGATCTGGTCGGGCCGGCGGGCCGCACTGGCGACCAGGTATGCGCGCGCGCCTTCCAGTCTGCCGTCGGATGCGTCAACACCGACCGGGGCGGATTGGCCTGGAGCAAGAATTCCAGCGGGGCGGTCGGCGTGTTCGCCGACGATTCCTATGTCTATTCGGTGGACTCGACCGACAAGCTGACGACTTATCGTCGAGCCAACGGCGAGGTGGCCTGGGACTCCGAACGCCTGCGCTTCCGTGGCCTGAGCGCACCGCGTGGCGGTCGGTCGCAGCGTCGTCGTGGGCGACACCGAAGGCTACCTGCACCTGATGTCGCGTGAGGATGGCAGCCCGTTGGGGCGGCTGACGACCGACGGCAGCGCCGCTGGCGGGCGCCCCCGTCGTGGCGGGCAACCTGCTGGTGGCGGTGACCCGCAACGGCGGGGTCTACGCATTCCGGCCCGAGTAAGGCCGGCGTTCACGCCAATAAGGACTTGAGCGATGAAACCCGTGATTGCCCTGGTGGGTCGACCCAACGTGGGCAAGTCCACTCTCTTCAACCGGATGACCAAGTCGCGCGATGCGATCGTGGCCGACCTCTCCGGCCTCACCCGCGATCGCCACTACGGTGATGGTCGCTTGGGCGACCGCGAGTTCATCGTGATCGATACGGGCGGCTTCGAGCCCGACTCGACCACGGGCATCGTCAAGGAAATGGCCAAGCAGACTCGGCAGGCCGTCGCCGAAGCCGATGCGGTGGTGTTCGTCGTCGATGTGCGCGCGGGCCTGTCCGCGCAGGACCACGACATCGCGCGCTACCTGCGCACCGCCAACAAGAAGGTCCTGCTCGCCGCGAACAAGGCCGAGGGGATGCAGGAAGGACCGCAGCTCGCCGAGTTCTTCGAGCTGGGCATGGGCGAGCCGCTCGCGGTGTCGGCCGCGCATGGCCAGGGGGTGCGCAGCCTGATCGAAGCCGCGCTCGAGAGCTTTCCCTTCGACGAGCCGGAGGAAGAGGGCGCCGAAGACGGCGAAAGGCGCATCAAGCTCGCTGTCGCCGGACGGCCCAACGTGGGCAAGTCCACGCTCATCAACACCTGGCTCGGAGAGGAACGCCTGGTTGCCTTCGACAAGCCGGGCACCACGCGCGACGCAATCAGCGTGCCGTTCGAGCGCAACGGCCAGACCTTCGAGCTGATCGATACCGCCGGCATCCGCCGCAAGGGCAAGGTGTTCGAGGCCATCGAGAAGTTCTCGGTGGTCAAGACCTTGCAGGCGATCGCCGAAGCCAACGTCGTGGTGCTGCTGCTGGACGCGACCCAGGGTGTCACCGACCAGGACGCGCACATCGCGGGCTACATCCTCGACAGCGGCCGCGCCGTCGTGCTGGCGCTCAACAAGTGGGATGCGGTGGATGCCTACCAGCGCGAGATGCTGCAGCGCTCGATCGAGCAGCGGCTGGCCTTCCTGAAGTTCGCGCCCGATGCTTGCACATCTCGGCGCTCAAGCGCCAGGGCCTCGGTCCGCTTTGGAAGGCGATCGCCGAAGCGCACGCCTCGGCCTTCAAGAAGATGTCCACGCCGGTGCTCACGCGTCTGGTGCATGAAGCGGTGGAGCACCAGGCGCCCAAGCGTGCCGGGCATGTTCCGCCCCAAGCTGCGCTACGCACACCAAGGGGGCATGAACCCGCCGGTGATCGTGGTCCACGGCAACTCGCTGGAGCACGTGACCGACGCCTACAAGCGTTTTCTGGAAGGCCGCTTCCGCGAGCACTTCAAGCTGGTCGGCACTCCGTTGCGCGTTGAAATGCGCTCGTCCCGCAACCCCTACTCGGACAAGGACTCCTGACGAGAATCGCGGGGATTCCGTACCACCCTGTGTTAACGTGCAGGCTCTAAGAACTCAACACGGAGAATATCGTGAGCAATAAAGGGCAACTTTTGCAAGATCCCTTTTTGAACCTGCTTCGCAAGGAACACGTGCCGGTGTCCATCTACCTGGTCAACGGCATCAAGCTGCAGGGCCATATTGAGTCCTTTGATCAATATGTCGTGCTCCTGCGCAATACCGTCACCCAGATGGTTTACAAGCACGCCATCTCCACCGTGGTTCCCGGCCGGGCAGTGAATTTCCACGCCGGCGAATCGGCAGAGTCCACCTAAAGGCGCAACCGGGCTCGCTGCCAAGCGGGTCCGGGCTGCGCGCCCTTCGAGGCGACAAGCACTTTGAGTTCCTCGGCAGCGGCCCCCACCACGCGCACGATCCTCGTGGGCGTGGACTTCGGACCCGGCTCCCCCTTTGACCCCACCCTCGACGAGCTGGCCTTGCTGGCCGAGTCCGGCGGCGAAGAGCCGGTGGCACGGATGACAGCCCGGCGAAAGGCTCCTGACGCCGCCCTCTTTGTCGGCTCGGGCAAGGCCGACGAAATCAAGGCCCTCGTGGACGAGCACGAAGCCGCCTCTGTCCTGTTCGACCAGGCACTGTCACCGGCCCAACAACGAAACCTGGAGCGCTACCTCGGCGTTCCCGTGGCAGACCGCACGATGCTCATCCTCGAGATCTTCGGCCGGCGCGCCAAGAGTCACGAGGGCAAGCTGCAGGTCGAACTGGCGCGCTTGCAGTACCTGTCGACGCGGCTGGTGCGTCGCTGGAGTCACCTGGAGCGCCAGCGCGGCGGCGTCGGCCATCGAGGCGGTCCGGGTGAGACGCAGATCGAGCTCGATCGCCGCATGATCGGTCAGCGCATCAAGTCGCTGAAGGTGCAGCTCGACCGCGTCAAGCGCCAGCGCAACACGCAGCGCAAGTCGCGCGATCGCAATGGCACCTTCCGGGTCTCGCTTGTAGGCTATACCAACGCCGGCAAGTCGACGCTTTTCAATGCACTGGTCAAGGCGCGCGCCTACGCGGCCGACCAGCTCTTCGCGACGCTCGACACCACGACGCGACAGCTCTACCTGGCCTCGGCCGAACGTTCCGTCTCGCTGTCGGACACCGTGGGCTTCATCCGCGACTTGCCGCACACCCTCGTCGAGGCCTTCCAGGCGACGCTGCAGGAGGCATCGGACGCGGACTTGCTCTTGCACGTCGTCGATGCGGCCAGCCCCACCTGGCGCGAGCAGATCGATGAAGTCCAGCGCGTGCTTGGCGAGATCGGTGCCGCCAATATTCCCCAGTTCCTCGTCTTCAACAAGCTCGACGCGCTCGAGGACAACCAGCGTCCGCGCGTCTTGATTGACATGTTCGAGGTCGAGCCGCAGCGCAGCGTGCCGCGCGTCTTCGTGAGTGCCGAACGGGGAGAGGGCCTCGACGGGCTCCGGGACCGCCTGGCCGAGATTGCGCGGCAGGACGGCGAACTGGTACCGGAAGACGCGACGCCGGAACCTGAAGCAGCTGAAGCGATCGAAGCGCAGCAAACCAAGAATTCCAACCATCTCGCACGAGCATGAACAGCAGCAGCCCACACGTGTCTCACGGCCTAGCAGTGACGCATCTCCCCCATCGTTTGGCCTCAGTCGCCTTTGCACTCGTGCGCGCCATCCTCGCGACCTTGAGCGCGGGTGTGCGCGGGCTGTTCAACCTCAATGATTCACGCTGGGGGCGCGGGCCCGAAGCGCAGGGCAACGAACCCGCACGCAACCAGGGTTCGGGTGGGGGCGGTCGCAACGAAGGTCCTCCCGATCTCGACGAGCTGTGGCGCGACTTCAATCGCAAGCTGAGCGGCTTGTTCGGCGGCAAGGGAGGCCTCCAGCGCCCGGGCCGCACTGGAGGCGATGGTCAGTTCCCGCCTGACATGAAGGGTGCCGGAGTCGGCGCGGGACTCATCGTCGGCGTGGTCGTGCTCATCTGGCTGGGCAGCGGCTTCTTCATCGTGCAGGAAGGCCAGCAGGCGGTGGTGATGTCCTTCGGCAAGTTCAGCCACATCACCGAGGCGGGCTTCAAGTGGCGCATGCCCTATCCGTTCCAGTCGCATGAGATCGTGCCCGTATCGCAATTGCGCTCGGTCGAGGTCGGCAGCGCATCGGTCGTGCAGGCGACGGGCCTGCGCGATTCGTCGATGTTGACGCAAGACGAGAACATCGTGGACATCCGCTTTACGGTCCAGTATCGCGTCAAGGACGTCAGGGAATACCTGTTCGAGAATCGCCGCCCCGATGACGCGGTGGTCCAGGCGGCTGAGTCCGCCGTGCGCGAAATCGTCGGTCGCAGCAACATGGATGCGGTGCTCTACGAGCAGCGCGACGCCGTGGCCGCCGAGCTCGTCAAGTCCACCCAGACGCAGCTCGACCGCCTCAAGGCGGGCATCGTCGTTTCCAACGTCAACCTGCAGAGCGTGCAGGCGCCTGAGCAGGTGCAGGCAGCCTTCGACGATGCGCTCAAGGCCAATGCCGATCGCGAGCGCCTGAAGAACGAAGGGCAGGCCTACGCCAACGACGTGATCCCCAAGGCCCAGGGTACCGCTTCGCGCCTGCGCGAAGAAGCCGAGGGCTACAAGGCCCGCGTCATCGCACAGGCCGAAGGCGATTCCGATCGCTTCCGCAGCGTGCTGGCCGAATACGAGAAGGCGCCGGCAGTGACGCGCGATCGCATGTACATCGACACGATGCAGCAGATCTACAGCAACGTCAGCAAGGTGCTGATCGACACGCGCAACAACAACAATTTGCTGTACCTGCCGCTGGAGAAGCTGGTGCAAGGGTCCGCTGGCTTGGCTGCAAGTACGCCCGCAGCCGGCGCACCCACCGAGACGCCCACCACGCAAGCCCCGATCGACACTCGCTCGCGCGACGGATTGCGCGGCCGCGAGCGTGAAAGCCGCTGAGGCCAACGAAAAGAACACCAAGAGGCATTCATGAATCGCATCGGATTGATCGTCTCGAGCCTGCTGCTCGTCATCGTGATCGTAGGGTCCACGTTGTTCGTGGTGGACCAGCGCCAGTTCGCCGTGGTCTATGCGCTCGGCGAGATCAAGGAGGTCATCAACGAACCCGGCCTGAAGGTCAAGCTTCCGCCGCCGTTCCAGAACGTGGTCTATCTCGATCGTCGCATACAGACGCTCGACACCCCGGATACGCGCCCCATCTTCACGGCAGAGAAGCAGAGCCTGGTGATCGACTGGCTGGTGAAGTGGCGCATCATCGACTCGCGCCAGTTCATCCGCAACAACAACGGTGTGGACGTGCGCAACGCCGAGATGCGCCTGGCTCCCATCGTGCAGGCTGCCTTCAACGAAGAGGTGACGAGGCGCACCGTGCGCGCCGTGCTCGCCACCGAGCGCGACGCCGTGATGCAGGCGGTGCGCTCACGCCTGACCGACGACGCCAAGAGCTTCGGCATCGAGATCACCGATGTGCGGATCAAGCGCGTGGACTTCTCGGCCAACATCACCGATGCTGTCTATCGCCGCATGGAATCCGAACGCAAGCGCGTGGCCAACGAGCGCCGCTCCACCGGCGCTGCGGAAGCCGAGACCATCCGTGCCGACGCCGACAAGCAGCGGGAGGTGATCGTCGCGCAGGCCTATCGGGAGGCGCAGAAGGTCAAGGGCGAGGGCGATGCCCGCGCTTCCGCGCTTTATGCATCGGCGTTCGGGCGCGACCCGCAGTTTGCCGAGTTCTATCGCAGCCTCGAAGCCTACCGGCAAAGCTTTCGCAGCAAGTCGGACGTGATGGTCGTCGATCCCGGCAGTGACTTCTTCAAGGCGATGCGCAGCAGCGGTAGCGGTGCTTCGTCGGGTCGCAAGTAGCCAGGCACCGACCGGCTCATGTCCGAGACTTTCCTGGCGGCATTGGCGCTGATGCTGGTGCTCGAAGGCCTGTTGCCGCTGTTGAGTCCCGGCGGCTGGCGGCGGGTGTTCGAGCAGGTCCTCCGGATGAGCGACGGCCAGATCCGCTTTCTTGGCCTTGCCAGCGTGCTTGGCGGAGCTGTCCTGTATTGGCTGGTGGCGAGCTGATCCCGCGGGCCGAGGCTCTGGAGCCCTTTGGTGGGCCGGTACAATCGCGCTTTTAATTCCCCGGTGATTTCTATGTCGTCTGCTTGGCTGCTGCCCGAGCACATCGCCGATGTCTTGCCGTCCGAGGCACGTCGCATCGAGGAATTGCGGCGCTCCCTGCTGGATGCCGCTCGCGGCTACGGCTACGAACTCGTGATGCCTCCGCTCCTGGAATATCTGGAGTCGTTGCTGTCAGGCACCGGGGGCGAGCTGGATCTGCGGACATTCAAGCTGGTGGATCAATTGAGCGGTCGCTCGATGGGTGTGCGCGCCGACGCCACGCCCCAGGTGGCCCGCATCGATGCTCATCTGCTCAATCGTGACGGAGTCACTCGCCTGTGCTACTGCGGCCCCGTGCTCCATACGCGCCCGGCGGGCCTCAGGGCGACTCGCGAGCCGCTGCAGTTCGGTGCCGAGATCTACGGACACGCGGGCCTGGAAGCCGACCTGGAAGTCCAGGAACTGGCGCTGGCGGCCCTGCAGTGTGTCGGCCTCGCGGAGCTGACCATCGACTTGGCCGATGCACGCATCGTTCACGCGCTGCTCGACTCGGTGCCGGCCGAAGCCGCGGTGCTCGACGAGGTCTGCACCCGGCTGGCTGCCAAGGATGCCGCTGGGCTGCAGGCCTTGACCTCGTCTTTCCCTTCTGAAAGCCGCGAGGGCCTGCTGGCTCTCACGGGCTTGTATGGCGACCTCGATGTTCTCGAGCAGGCAGCGCGTTGCCTTCCGGCACGGCCAGCCATTCATGCCGCCCTGAAGGACTTGCGCTGGATCGCCGAGCACCTGGGGCGAGCCCATCCTGAGGTCGGTATCGGCTTCGACCTGGCGGACCTGAGCGGCTATGCGTACTACAGCGGGACCCGCTTCGCGGTATATGCATCGGGCAGCCCCGATTCACTGGTGCGCGGCGGACGCTACGACGAGGTCGGCGCCGCGTTCGGCCGCAATCGGCCCGCAGTCGGTTTCAGCACCGACCTGAAGGAACTCGTCGGGCTCGCGCGCGTCGTTGGCACGCGCGCCGCCATCCGTGCACCCTGGGGCGAAGAGGCTGGCCTGCGCGCGGCCATCCGCCGCCTGCGCGAACAGGGTGAGACCGTCGTGTGCGTGCTGCCGGGGCACGAACACGAAGTGCAGGAATTCGATTGCGATCGCGAACTGGTGTCGATCGAGGGCCAATGGGCTCTGAAGGCCCTTTGACGCAACTCCTTCGATCGCAGCTTCCCCGTTCACGCTTTTCAGGAACAAGTCGTATGACCCAGCAAGACCGTGGCCGCAACGTCGTTGTGGTCGGAACCCAATGGGGTGATGAAGGCAAGGGCAAGGTGGTGGATTGGTTGACCGATCATGCCGCCGCAGTCGTGCGCTTCCAGGGTGGGCACAACGCAGGGCACACCCTTGTCATCAAGGGCAAGAAGACCGCCCTGCAGCTGATTCCTTCGGGCATCATGCGCGACGGCGTGGCCTGCTACATCGGCAATGGGGTGGTGGTCGACCCGACCCATTTGCTGGGCGAGATCGAACGCCTCGAGGCCGCGGGCCTGGAGGTGCGCTCGCGCCTGTTCATCAGCGAGTCCTGCCCGCTGATCCTTCCCTTCCACGTCGAGGTCGACCGTGCGCGCGAAGCGCAGCGCGAGTCCAGTGGCGCAGGCAGGATCGGCACCACCGGCAAGGGCATCGGCCCCGCCTATGAAGACAAGGTGGCGCGGCGCGCCCTGCGAGTGCAGGATCTCAAGCACCCGGATCGCTTTGCCGCGAAGCTGCGTGAGTTGCTCGAGCTGCACAACTTCGTGCTGGGCGGCTATCTCAAGGGCCAGGTGCTGGAGTTCCAGCCGATCTTCGATCACGCGATGAAGGTGGCCGAACAACTCAAGCCGATGCTCGCCGACGTTGGGGTGCGCGTGAACGAGACCAACATCGGCGGTGGCAATGTGTTGTTCGAGGGTGCCCAGGGCACATTGCTGGACATCGACCACGGCACCTATCCCTACGTGACCTCGAGCAACTGCGTTGCCGGCAATGCCGCCGCAGGCTCCGGCGTGGGGCCGGACAAGCTTCACTACATCCTGGGCATCACGAAGGCCTACACCACCCGCGTCGGCTCCGGGCCCTTCCCGACGGAGCTGTCGATCGACGACGCGGGCAGCGTGGGCCATCACCTCTCGACCGTGGGCCAGGAGCGCGGCACGGTCACCGGCCGGGCGAGACGCTGCGGCTGGCTGGATGCCGCTGCTCTCAAGCGCTCGATTCTCATCAACGGAATCTCGGGCCTGTGCATCACGAAGCTCGACGTGCTCGACGGCCTCAAGGAGATCCAGGTGGGCGTCGGATACGAGCTCGGCGGGCGCCGCATCGACATTCTTCCGCTCGATGCCGACGACATCGTGGCATGCAAGCCGATCTACGAGACCTTCCCGGGCTGGAGCGAAAGCACGGCCGGGATCACGGACTGGGACAAGTTGCCGCTCAATGCGCGACGTTACCTCGAGCGAGTGCAAGCCTATATCGGTGCGCCGATCGACATGGTTTCGACGGGGCCGGATCGCGATCACACGATCTTGCTGCGCCATCCGTACAAGGCCTGATCCGTGGGGCGCCCGATCTCATCGAACATCAAGGCTCGATCCGCGAGCACAAGGAGTATTCATGCTCACCGATGACGGCAAGCATCTCTACGTATCCTGGGACGAGTACCACATGCTGACCGAGCGCCTGGCGCTCAAGGTGCACAACTCGGGCTGGGAGTTCGATCAGATCCTCTGCCTTGCGCGCGGCGGCATGCGGCCTGGCGACATACTCTCGCGCGTGTTCGACAAGCCGCTGGCGATCATGTCGACGAGTTCCTATCGCGCCGAGGCGGGCACCATCCAGGGCCGCCTCGACATGGCCAAGTACATCACCATGCCCAAGGGCGAGGTGGCCGGTCGCGTCCTGCTGGTCGATGATCTTGCCGATTCCGGCGTGACGCTCAAGGCCGTGGTCGAGCGCCTGCGCGGCATGCCTTCGATCAGTGAGTTGCGCTCGGCCGTGATCTGGGTCAAAGGGATGTCGACTTACATGCCCGACTACCACGTCGAGACCCTGCCCACCAGTCCCTGGATCCATCAGCCCTTCGAGGAATATGACGGACTGCGTCCCGAAGGCCTTGCGAAGAAGTACGAAGTTTGATTCCGAACCGGGGCGCGAGACAAAAGAAAAAAGCCCCGCATCTTGCGATGCGAGGCCTTGTATCTGGTGCCCAGGAGAGGACTCGAACCTCCACGGAGTTACCCGCTAGTACCTGAAACTAGTGCGTCTACCAATTCCGCCACCTGGGCATTTTGTTCCGCTTAATCACCATTGCTGGCTGCTGTCAGAACAGACGGAGATTCTATCATTAAAAACTCAAACGCATCAAGTACTTCGATCGGCGCCGCCTTGTTGAGTGAAGTGGAGGGCACAGTCCAGGGCCATCGCGATGGGCATGGCTTTGTCATCAGAGACGATCGGGAAGTCGACATCTATCTCTCGCCGCAGGAAATGCGTGCGGTGCTGCATCGCGATCGTGTGCGCGTGCGCGTGATCCGCTATGACCGCCGCGGCCGGCCCGAGGGCCGGGTGCTCGAGATCGTCGAGCGCAAGAAGGCGCCCATCATCGGGCGCCTCCTGCACGAGAGCGGGGTGTGGGTCGTGGCGCCTGAAGACAAGCGCTACGGCCAGGACATCCTCATACCGAAGAACGCCACGGCCAAGGGGCAGGCCGGGCAGGTGGTGGCGGTCGAACTTACCGAACCACCGTCGCTTTATTCGCAGCCGGTGGGGCGTGTCGTCGAGGTGCTCGGCGAGATCGACGACCCGGGCATGGAGATCGAGATCGCGGTGCGCAAGTACGAGGTGCCGCATCAGTTTTCTCCGGACACCGTGGCAGAGGCGGCCGGGCTGCCGGACAAGCTTCGTGCAGCGGATCGCAAGAATCGCTACATCCTGACCGACGTCCCGCTGGTCACCATCGATGGGGAAGATGCGCGGGACTTCGACGATGCGGTGTACGCCGAACCGGCCAAGGTCGGACGTGCGAAGGGCTGGCGCCTGGTGGTGGCGATTGCCGACGTGAGCCACTACGTGAAGCCCGAGGAACCCTTGGACCGCGATGCGTACGAGCGGGCGACCTCGGTGTACTTCCCGCGCCGCGTGATCCCCATGCTGCCCGAGAAGCTCTCGAATGGGCTGTGCTCGCTGAACCCCGACGAGGATCGTCTCGCCATGGTGTGCGACATGCTGGTCACGGCCAAGGGCGAGATCCACGCGTATCAGTTCTATCCCGCCGTCATCAATTCGCACGCTCGCCTGACCTATACCGAGGTGGCGGCCATCCTCGCCAACACCCGAGGTCCCGAAGCTGCGAGGCGCAAGGACCTGGTGCCGCACCTGCTGCATCTCCATGAGGTGTATCGAGCCTTGCTGCGCGATCGCAGCCAGCGTGGCGCGGTGGATTTCGAAACCACCGAGACGCAGATCATCTGCGACGACAACGGCCGCATCGAGAAGATCGTCCCGCGCGTGCGGACCGAGGCGCACAGGCTCATCGAGGAAGCGATGCTCGCAGCCAATGTGTGCTCCGCCGACTTCATCTCCCGTGCCCAGCATCCATCGCTATACCGGGTCCACGAGGGGCCGACGCCCGAGAAGAAGACCATCCTCCAGAACTACCTGCGCAGCCTCGGCCTGGGCTTGAGCATCAGCGACGATCCCAAGCCGGGCGAGTTCCAGGTGATCGCCGCAGCCACCAAGGACCGGCCGGATGTCACGCAGATCCACATGATGCTGCTTCGCTCGATGCAGCAGGCCATCTACACGCCCATCAACAGTGGCCACTTCGGCCTGGCCTACGAGGCCTACACGCACTTCACCAGTCCCATTCGCCGCTATCCCGACCTGCTGGTGCATCGGGTGATCAAGGTCTTGCTGGCAGGCAAGCGTTACCACCTCATCGGTCTCGTCGAAGAGGAGCCCGTCAGGCACGGTCATCGCAAGGTCGCGTCGAGCGAGATCGCGCAGTGGGAAGCTGCGGGGGTCCATTGCAGCACGTGCGAGCGTCGCGCCGACGAAGCCTCGCGCGATGTCGAGGCCTGGCTCAAGTGCCGCTTCATGCGCGAGCACCTCGGCGAGGAGTACAGCGGAACGATCAGCGCGGTCACGAGCTTCGGCCTGTTCGTCCAGCTCGATGCGCTGTACGTCGACGGCTTGGTCCACATCACGGAGCTGGGCGGCGAGTACTACCGATTCGACGAAGTGCGGCAGGAACTCCGCGGTGAGCGCACCGGTGTTCGATACGTCGTGGGCGGACGGGTGCGCGTGCAGGTCAGCCGCGTCGATCTCGACGGGCGCAAGATCGACTTCCGCATGGTTCGTGAGGGTGTCGAGGAGCGCCAGGCAGCTCGGGCGCAGCGTGATCGAGCGACAGGCAAGGTGGAGGAGCTGAAGGCGGTGAAGGATGCCGACCGGGCTCTGAAATCGCGTGCCAGGAAGGCTTCTCGCACTGGGGGTGCTCCAAAGGCAGCGGGCGCAAGCTTGCATCCCGTCAAGGCGGCAAAGACCGCCGCGGTGGCCAAGGCTCGAACCCGTCGCAAGTGAGCTTCACGGCCCCGACTGCATCAGGCCGATCAGCCGGCTGGCGGTGAGGGCGCCGGTGTGACCGTCGTCGATCCACCGGTCAGCCGCCCTGCCATGCAGATAAGTGGCCGCAAGAGCGGCTGCGCGAGCTTCGAGCCCTTGCGTCCACAGGCCGGCCAGCCAACCGGCAAGGACGTCGCCCGTGCCTGCCGTCGACAGCGCGGCATTGCCGGTCGGATTGATGCTCGGCGCGGCCCCCGGGCTTGCCACGATGGAGCCGGACCCCTTGAGGATCACAACGCAGCCATGGCGCCCGGCCAGGCTCGTCGCCGCGGCCAGCCGATCGGCCTGGACCGTGGCTGCATCGCAGCCCAGCAGGCGCGCCGCTTCCAGCGGGTGGGGCGTCAGGATGGTGCCCAGGCCCCGCTGCGCGCGGGCCTTCAGCTGGGACTGCAGGGCGAGGTCGCTTGCCACCGCATTGAGGCCGTCCGCATCCAGCACCAGACGAGGGGCGTTGCTCAAGGCTCGCGGCAGCACTTCGCGCACGGCGTCTCCACCGCCGCAGCCGCAAGCCAGCGTCATGCTTCGCCAATCCATTGCGTCGCGCGCCATCGTGTCGCGCAGCATCAGCTCCGGCAGGCCAGGGTCGAGGGACGGGGCATTCGAATCGAGCGGGCCCAGGTATACGCGCCCGGCACCGGCGGCTGACGCGGCGCGGGCGCACAGGAAGGCGGCGCCTGCCATGCCGGGGGCGCCTCCAAGCACGAGCACGTCGCCGAAGCTGCCCTTGTGATGGGCGTGCCTGCGCGAAGGTGCAAGTGCCGAAATGCCGGCGTGGCACGGCAGGGTGGCCGAAGCGGCAAGCGTCGGTTCGGCGCCGAGGCCGTCAAACCACACGACGCCGGCGTGATCTCGGCCATGCGCCGTGAACAGGCCAGGCTTGAGCGTGAGCAGGGCGAGCGTGTGCTGGGCACGAACGCATGCTGCGCCGGAAGGATCGAGCAGTCGGCCCGTTCCGGCATCGAGCCCGGTCGGGAGGTCGATCGAGAGTGTCGGGGCCTCGAGCCGGTTCATTTCGCGGATGGCCTCTGCGATCGGACCTTGCGGGGCACGAGAGCTGCCGAGGCCGAGAAGTGCGTCAATCACCAAGCCGCCCCCGATGTTCGTCGTTGGCAGCGAAGCCGCGATCGGGACACCTGCTGCTTGGGCGCGGGCCAGTGAAGCCCTTGCATCCGCCGGCAAGCGATTCGAATCACCCAGCAAGGTGACCAGCACGTCCTTTCCCGCGGCGCGAAGGTGGATGGCCGCTTCGAGGCCGTCTCCGCCGTTGTTGCCCGGTCCGGCGGCAATCCAGATGCGCGATGCATGCGGTGCGATCGCAAGGCCCAGTCGCGCCACGGCGAGCCCGGCGCGTTGCATCAAGGTGTGCGGAGGCAGCTTGTCCTGGTGGTGTGCCTCGATCGCGCGACTGCTTTCGACATCGTGCAGGGGCCAGGCGGCGAGACGAGAGTGTGGGTCGGGCAGGACGCGTATCGGGGTGGCATTGCTTGCGCTCATGCCCGGACGATAGCGCAGGCCCTCCAGCCTGTCGCTGGGCGGCGCAAGAGCAATCGAGCTCGCCTATCGATCGCGCCAGCGCGACGGGCTGAAGGCGTCGATGGCGACCTCCGGCCGCCGCCCGGCGATCTGATCAGCCAAGACCCGAGCGCTGCCGCAGGCCAGCGCCCAGCCGTGTGCGGCGTGGCCAAGATTGAGCCATATGCCCGGCACGCCACTGGGCCCGAGGGCCGGCAGTCCGTCGCTCAGCATAGGGCTGCCGCCTCTCCACAACTGTGGCTGGCTCAAGTGCGCCACACCGGGAAACCAGTCCTGAAGCACGCCATACAGGCGATCGATGGTCCGTATTCGCGTGCATAGGAGGGTGTGCCGATCTCCATTCCCCCGGCCACGCGCACTCGCTGCCCGAGGCGCGAGATGGTGACGCCTTGCGCTGCGTCGGTCAGCACCGAGACGGGGGCGTGATCCAGGTTGCGCAAGGCAGCCGTGACCGAGCATCCATGCACCTGCAGCAGTGGAAGCTTGAGGCCCAGTGGTCGCAGCAGTTCATTGCTGTGGGCGCCGGCGCACAGCACGATGGCATCGAACGGTTCCTGGCCCGCGCCGGTGCTTGTCGGGCCAGCGCCTGCAGGCCGTGACACAGGTCCGCCGGCGTAGCGGCTCGCGGCCATGATGGTCGGATGCTCCGCTTCCTTCCATCGCAGGCTGGGTCCGGGTGTCGTCTCGACGCCGAGCACCGCTGTGGAAAAGCGGAACTCCGCTCCCAGCCGTTCGGCGGCATCTCTCAGCAGATGGGCAAACTGCCGGCAATTGCCCGCGGCGTCATCCGGCAGGTACAAGCCTCCGAAGAACTCCACTTCCGAGCTGAGCGCAGGCTCGCGCACGCGGCAGGCGGACGCATCCAGCCAGGTGGCCGGGATGCCGTCCGCCTTGAGATCGTCGACAAGGGTCTGGATGCGATCTTGCGAGACAGGATCCCGAAACACGACCAGCTGCCCAACGCTGCGCTCGAAGTCGAGCGCATTCGTCCCGCTCAGTTCTTGCAGGCGCGCGAGGCTGTAGCGCGCGAGCGCAGCCAGTGCAGGCAATGCCTTGGATTGATGCCGAGGACGATGCGCCTGCCACGCGCGCCACAACCAGCGCCATGTGTCCAGGTTGAGCCCCGGGCTCAGCTGTGCAGACCACGGAAATGGTGCACGCTTGGGGAGCAGCCGCTCCAACGTGCCGGCATCAGGCTGCGGCCCGAACAAGCTTGGGCCCAACACGGCGCCGGTGGCGAAGCTCGAGGTCGTGGCGACGCTGCTGCGCCCCTCGAAGACAACGACCTCGTGGCTCTCTGCGGCCAGCTCAAAAGCGGTCGTGACGCCGACAATGCCGGCGCCGATCACGGCGATGCGCATGCCTCAGGGCTCCCGCCCTGCGAGGGCTGCTTCGATGGCCAGGGAAACGTCGAGCACCACGTCATCCCTCAGGGCCGTGGACCACACCATCAACCCGACCGGCAATTGGCCGGGAGTGTGGCAGGGAAGGGAGAGGGCGCAGCCGTCGAGCATGTTGACGACGGAGGTGTTTCGCAGCAGCAGCGCGTTCACGCGGAAGAACTCCGCATCGTCGCTCGCAATCGAGGCGGTGGGCGGAGCGACGATGGGGACGGTGGGCGAGAGCACCGCATCGTATTGGCAAAGAACTGCGTCCATGCGGCCGATCCATTCGGCCCGAGCCTGGAGCAAGTCGATGTAGTCCGCCGCGCTCATCGAGGAGCCGCGCCGGATGCGTTGGGCCACGCGAGGGTCGTAGCGATCGCCGCGGTCGGCGAGCAATTGGCGGTGCCAAGCCCAGCTTTCGGCTGCGGAGAATCCTCCGGTCGCCTGGATGCGAGAGAGCTCTTCGGTGAAGGCCAGGTCGATCTCGACGATGCGCGCACCCTGCCGGCGCAGTTCAGCGACGCCAGCCTCGAACGCGCTGGCGACGGTGGGATCCAGTCCGTCCAGCATGGTCGTTCGCAGCAGCGCCAGATGACAGCCATGGAGCGGGCGCCCTGCAAGGTGCACCCGCCGCGCGGCCAGCACCTCGTGGAGCGTGACGGCATCGCGCACCGAACGGGTGATGGCGCAGACCGTGTCCAGCGTGGTGGAAAGCGGAATGCAACCCGAAGCCGGCGTGAGGCGGGCGGTGTTCTTGAAGCCGACGAGTCCCTGCAGCGCTGCCGGTATGCGGATCGAGCCACCCGTGTCCGACCCGAGCGCAGCCCATGCCGCGCCACTGGCGACTGACGTGGCTCCTCCGGAGGTCGATCCGCCGGGAATGCGGTGGGTCGATGCGTCGAGAGCGAGCGTCCCGGCATTGGCCGGCGTTCCGAAATGCGGATTCCAGCCCACGCCCGAGAACGCGAACTCGGTCATGTTGGTGAGCCCGACCAGCGCAGCGCCGGCTTGCCGCAACCGGGCCACGGCGGTCGCATCCTGGGCGGCAGCGGGGCGATCGGAGAGGGCAAGCGAGCCCCCGGTGGCTTGGAAGCCCGCGACGTCGAACAAGTCCTTGATGCTGACCGCGAGCCCCGCGAGCGGGGGCAGCGGCGCACCCGCATCGAGCAACTGATCAACGGCCGGTTGCCGTGGCGCGAGCCTGCTCGGGGAAGCGTCGCAGGAAGGTGTGCTGATTGACGGGAGAGTCGGCGGCGGCGAAGGATTCCGCCAGAAAATCGGTGGCGCGACACTCGCGCGCCAGCAGTGCACCGCGTGCTGCGGCGAGATCGGAGAACATGTGGCGTGCTATACTCTTCGGGTTTACCTGGGAGCTGCGGGTGGCCTTTGCTCAGCAAGCAAAGGAAGGATGCTCGGAGCGGATCCAGGAAACAAATCGCGAATCCGTCGAACTCAAGGTGTTGCATCGAAAGCGTTGAAGCGCTGCCTTGCAATCTGCGCCGGATTCTAGACCCAACCTTTGGAGCTAAGTATGCCCGTCACCATGCGTGAAATGCTGGAAGCCGGTGTCCATTTCGGACACCAAACGCGCTTCTGGAACCCCAAGATGGCCCCGTTCATCTTCGGCCATCGCAACAAGATCCACATCATCAATCTCGAGAAGACGCTGCCGCTTTTCGAAGATGCGATGAAGTTCGTCCGCCAGCTGGCTGCCCGCCGCGGCACCATCCTGATGGTCGGCACGAAGCGCCAGGCACGTGAAGTGGTCGCCCAGGAAGCGTCCCGTGCCGGCATGCCCTACGTCGACCAGCGCTGGCTCGGCGGCATGCTGACCAACTTCAAGACCGTCAAGACTTCGCTCAAGAAGCTCAAGGACATGCAGGCCCAGTCGGAAGCCGGCCTTGAGGCGATGAACAAGAAGGAAGCACTTCTGTTCTCTCGCGAGATCATCAAGCTCGAGAAGGACATCGGCGGCATCCAGGACATGAACGCGCTTCCCGATGCGCTATTCGTGATCGACGTCGGCTATCACAAGATCGCCGTCGCCGAGGCCAAGAAACTCGGCATTCCGGTGATCGCCGTGGTCGACTCCAACCACTCTCCGGCCGATGTCGACTACGTCATCCCGGGCAACGACGATTCCTCCAAGGCCGTGGCGCTGTACGCCCGCGCCGTGGCCGACGCTGTTCTCGAAGGCAAGGCCAACGCCGTGAGCGAAGTGGTGCAAGCCGCCTCGTCCGGTGGCGACGACGAATTCGTGGAAGTGAACGAAGCCGCCTAAAGGCCTTGACGCCCCGTCGGGGCAGCCGAACAGGGGGCTGTTTTCAGCCCCCTTTTTTCAACGCGATCCGAATCAATGTCGAACGAGCCTCGATGCGCCGACGCCGCGGGGGCGTTTGCAAACTGGAGAGAAAAGATGCCTGCAATTACCGCTAGCCTGGTGGCTGAACTTCGCGCCAAGACCGACGCGCCGATGATGGAGTGCAAGAAGGCGCTGACCGAAGCCGACGGCGACATGGGCAAGGCCGAAGAGATCCTGCGCGTCAAGCTCGGCAACAAGGCAAGCAAGGCTGCCTCGCGCATCACTGCCGAAGGCATCGTGTCTGCATTCATCGACGGCAATACCGGTGCCTTGGTCGAGATCAACTGCGAAACCGACTTCGTCTCGAAGAACGACGTCTTCCTGGCCTTCGGCAAGGCGCTGGCCGAGCTGGTTGCCAAGAACAATCCTGCCGACGTGGCCGCCCTGTCGGCGCTGCCGCTGACCCTGGGCGAGTTCGGCCCGACCGTCGAAGAAGTCCGCAAGGGCCTGGTCGGCAAGATCGGCGAGAACATGTCGATCCGCCGTTTCAAGCGCTTCGCCGGCGACAGCAAGCTGGCCAGCTACCTGCATGGCACCCGCATCGGCGTGGTGGTGGAGTTCACTGGCGATGACGTCGCAGCCAAGGATGTGGCAATGCACGTCGCGGCCATGAAGCCCGTGGCCCTCTCGTCGGCCGAGGTGCCTGCCGACCTCATTTTGAAGGAGCGCAACGTCGCAAACGCCAAGGCCGCCGAATCGGGCAAGCCTGCCGACATCGTCGCCAAGATGGTCGAAGGCTCGATCCAGAAGTTCCTGAAGGAAGTCTCCCTGTTCAACCAGGCCTTCGTGAAGAACGACAAGCAGACGGTCGAGCAGATGCTCAAGGCGGCCAACACCACGGTCAAGGGCTTCACGATGTTCGTGGTGGGCGAGGGCATCGAAAAGAAGCAGGACGACTTCGCCGCCGAGGTCGCCGCCCAGGTGGCTGCGGCCAAGGGTCAGTAACCCGTCGTCCTCGATCCCCTACACTCGCATCGATCTACCGCATATCAAGGAGGACCCGCATGCCGGCTTACAAGCGCATCCTGCTCAAGCTTTCGGGCGAGGCCCTCATGGGCGACGACGCCTACGGAATCAACCGCGCGACGATGGTTCGCATCGTGCGGGAAATCCAGGATGTGACGGCGCTCGGCTGCGAGGTGGCCGTGGTCATCGGTGGCGGCAACATCTTCCGCGGTGTGGCCGGCGGCTCGGTCGGCATGGACCGGGCCACCGCCGACTACATGGGGATGCTGGCCACCGTGATGAACGCCCTGGCCCTGGCCGACACCATGCGCCAGGAGGGGATGACGGCGCGCGTGATGTCGGCCATCGGCATCGAGCAGATCGTCGAGCCGTATGTGCGGCCGAAGGCGCTGCAATATCTCGAAGAGGGCAAGGTCGTCATCTTCGCGGCTGGCACGGGCAACCCGTTCTTCACGACCGATACTGCGGCTGCACTTCGAGGAGCCGAGATCGGCGCGCAGATCGTCCTCAAGGCCACCAAGGTCGATGGTGTCTACACCGCCGACCCGAAAAAGGACCCGGAGGCCACCCGTTACGCCAAAATCAGCTTCGATGAAGCCATCGTCAAGAACCTGCAGGTGCTCGACGCCACGGCCTTTGCGCTGTGTCGCGACCAGAAGCTGCCGATCAAGGTGTTCAGCATCTTCAAGCCGGGGGCGCTCAAGCAGGTGGTGCAGGGCGAAGACGAGGGCACACTCGTCCACGTTTGAGGAGTAGCAAGCAGATGAGCATCGCAGACGTCAAGAAAACCGCCGAACAGAAGATGCAGAAGTCGGTCGAGGCCTACAAGCACGACCTCACCAAGATCCGAACCGGCCGGGCCCATACAGGCCTGCTCGACCAGGTGCACGTCGAGTACTACGGCTCGATGGTGCCGATCAGCCAGGTCGCCAACGTGACCCTGCTCGACGCCCGAACCATCAGCGTGCAGCCCTGGGAAAAGGGCCTGGGCCCCAAGATCGAGAAGGCGATTCGCGAATCCGATCTCGGGCTGAATCCTTCGTCCCAAGGCGATCTGCTGCGCGTTCCGATGCCCCCCCTGACCGAAGAGCGCCGCAAGGAGCTCACCAAGGTGGTCAGGCACGCCGGCGAGGAAGCGAAGGTGGCCGTGCGCAACCTGCGCCGCGACGCCAACGAGCACGCCAAGAAGCTGCTCAAGGACAAGCAGATCACCGAGGATGAGGAACGTCGCTCCCAGGACGACATCCAGAAGCTGACCGACCGCACGATCGCGGAGATCGACAAGCTGGTCACGGCCAAGGAAGCCGAGATCATGGCGGTGTGAACTCAACCGGAACTCGACGCGGTACCAAGCTAGTGACTTCCACGCTGCCTTCCAAGCTCGCCGCGACTGCAAAGCGTGCAGGGCCTCTTCCACGTCATGTGGCCATCGTGATGGACGGCAATGGGCGCTGGGCCAATCAGCGCCTGATGCCTCGGGCGTTCGGGCACAAGTCCGGAGTGGAAGCCCTGGTTCGGACGGTGCGCGCATGTGCGCAGCGCGGCATCGAGTATCTGACGGTCTTTGCGTTCTCGTCCGAGAACTGGAAGCGACCTGCCGACGAGGTGTCGGGGCTGATGGGCCTGGCGCTGGCAACGGTGTCGCAGTACCTTGCCAAGCTGGCCTCCGAAGGAGTCTGCATCCGCGTCGTCGGCGACCGCGAAGCCGTGGCCCCGAAGGTGCGGGCAGCTCTGGAAGGAGCCGAGGCGGCAACGCGCCAGAACACTCGCATCACCCTGACAGTGGCCTTCAACTACGGCGGCCGGTGGGACATGGTGCAGGCTTGCCGCCAGGCGATCGCCGCGGGCGTGCCACCCGACGAACTCAATGAGGAAAAGCTGGGCCGCTTCATGGCTCTGAGCCACACGCCGGACCCCGATCTCTTCATACGCACCGGGGGCGAAATCCGCATCAGCAATTTCCTGTTGTGGCAAGCGGCTTATTCCGAACTCTATTTCACCGACTGCCTGTGGCCAGACTTCGGCGAAGCCGAACTCGACGCGGCGCTCGATGTCTTCGCTCGGCGTGACCGTCGCTTTGGCGCGGTCAAGCCGTCAGTTGCGCGGCCGACCCCGCAGGAGGTCTGAGCATGCTCAGGCAGCGAGTGATCACCGCGGTGATATTGCTCGCGGTTCTGCTGCCGGCCCTGTTCGTTCCTGAACCATGGCCGTTCGCGATGCTCACGCTCATTGCCGTTGCCGCGGCTGGATGGGAGTGGGGGCGACTCAATGGGATGCAGGCCGCCGGGGCCATTGGCCTGGGCGTCGTGGTCGCGCTGGTGTGCGCAGCTACCTGGATGGAAGGTCCTGGCATGGCCATGTTCAGCGGTGTCGCATGGTGGGTCGGTTTTCTCGGCTGGGTGCTGGGCGGCGCGTGGGTACTGAAGCGCGGCCCGGTGGGCTGGTCGTCTTCGCCACAAGCCCTGCGGTGGGTGGTGGGTGCGGCAATGCTCTGGCTGACCTGGCTTGCGCTCACCCACGCCAAGGAAATCGGCGTGAACTTCCTGCTTTCGATCTTTTGCCTTGTCTGGGTAGCGGACATTGCCGCTTACTTCGGTGGCCGCGCCTTCGGGCGGCGCAAGCTCGCGCCGGCCATCAGTCCGGGCAAGAGCTGGGAAGGTGTCTGGAGCGGCATGGTGGGCGTGCTCTTGCTCGCGGCGGCATGGGTGATGGTCGATCGGCATCTGGCGGTTGACTCTCCCAGCTTGTTCAGCCACTTGCTGCAGCGCCTGGGTGTCGTCGGGCTGGCGCTCGTCTGCGTGTTCCTCGCCGCGATGAGTGTCGTCGGAGACCTTTTCGAGTCGCTCGTCAAGCGCAGCGTGGGCGCCAAGGACAGCAGCCAACTGCTGCCGGGCCATGGCGGTGTGCTTGATCGCATCGATGCCTTGCTACCGGTGTTTCCTATTGCCATGACCCTGGGTGGGCTCTGATGGTGCAACGTGTCTGCATACTGGGTGCCACCGGCTCGATCGGCACCAACACGCTGGATGTGCTGGGTCGGCATCCCGAGCGCTACGAAGTGTTTGCGTTGACGGCGCACAGCCGCGCAGACGAACTGCTCGCGCAGTGCCTTCAGTGGGAGCCCAAGTTCGCTGTAATTGGAGAGGAAGCCGCGGCCGCCGACGCTGCGGGCGCGGCTGCGAGAAGCCGGGCGTCGGACCGAGGTGCTCGTCGGGCCGCAGTCGCTGGTGGACATGGCGGCGCACCCGGAAGTGGACGTCGTGATGGCCGCCATCGTTGGCGCGGCGGGTCTTGCCCCCTGCATGGCGGCCGCCCGGGCCGGCAAGCGACTGTTGCTGGCCAACAAGGAGGCCCTGGTCGTTGGTGGCGCGCTCTTCATGCAGGCCGTGGAGCAGGGTGGTGCGCGCCTCTTGCCCATCGACAGCGAACATTCGGCCGTATTCCAGTGCCTGCCGGAGGACCCTCGCACCTGGCCGGAGCGCATCGAGCGCATCATTCTCACGGCCTCCGGTGGGCCTTTCCGTGAACGATCGCCCGCCACGCTGGGCAGCGTGACGCCCGCCGAGGCCTGTGCGCATCCCAACTGGGTCATGGGGCGAAAGATATCGGTGGACTCGGCCACCATGATGAACAAGGCGCTCGAGGTCATCGAGGCCCGATGGCTGTTCGGCCTGGCGCCCGAGCAGATCGAGGTGGTGATCCATCCCCAAAGCATCATTCACTCGATGGTGGTGTGCAAGGACAGCTCGGTGCTGGCGCAACTCGGAACACCCGACATGCGCGTGCCCATTGCCTATGGCCTGGCCTGGCCGGAGCGGATCGAATCGGGTGCCGACACGCTAGCTTTCGCTCGCTTGCGCGCGCTCAGCTTCGAGGATGCCGATCCGCTCCGGTTCCCGGGCCTGCAATTGGCTTGGGATACCTTGCGTGCCCCGCATGGCAGCACGGCAATCCTCAATGCCGCCAACGAGGTGGCGGTGGATGCGTTTCTCGATGGAACCATCCGCTTCGATCAGATTCACACGGTCAATTTGCGCACGCTCGAGGAGGTGCCGCCGTCAGGCGATGCACTCGGCTCCCTGGATGCCCTGCTCGAACTCGATGCCGCAGCGCGGCGTCACGCCAGACGCATTACCAAGGGCTTGGCAGCATGATCACCACCGTACTGGCATTCCTGGTCACCCTGGGCATCCTCATCGTCGTGCACGAGTGGGGGCACTACCGCGTCGCAGTGGCCTGCGGCGTGAAGGTGTTGCGCTTTTCGGTGGGCTTCGGCAAGGTCGTCTGGCGCAGACAGCGTACGCCCGATTCGACGGAATTCGTGGTGTCGGCACTGCCCTTGGGCGGCTATGTGCGCATGCTCGATGAACGAGAGGGACCGGTCGCTCCTCACGAGGCCCATCTGGCGTTCAACCGGAAGCCGCTCGGGGCTCGCGCGGCGATCGTGGCCGCCGGGCCGCTCGCCAATCTCTTGCTTGCGGTGGTCTTGTATGCCGTGGCGGGCTGGGTGGGCACCGACGAACCCAAGGCAGTGGTCGGAGCACCGGTCGCAGGCAGCCTGGCTGAAAGGGCGGGTCTGCGGTCGGGCGACTGGATCCAGGCGAGCGTCGACCCCGATGGCACGACCACCGAGATCCGGTCGTTCAACGATCTCCGCTGGCAGATCACGGACGCCACCGTTGCCGGACAGGATCTGGGCCTGCAAGTCACCGATTCACGCGGTCAACACACGCGCAAGTTGACCCTGGCGCTGGCGCAGCTCGGCACGCAGGAAATAGATGCGCAACTGCTTCAGCGCATTGGAGTTGGGGGGCCGTACAGCGAACCCGTGCTGGGCGAGGTCATCCCCAATGGCCCGGCGGCCGAGGCAGGCCTGAAGCAGGGCGACCGGGTGCTTGCTGTCGATGGCGTGCCGGTGACAGATGCGGCCCGCTTGCGCGAACGCATCCGCGGTTCCGTTCGGGATGGTGCGGGAGTTCCGATGCTTTGGCGGGTCGAACGCGGCGATCAGGTGCTCGAGATCACCGTCAATCCGTCCGTGCGCCAGGAACAGGACAAGACCGTTGCCCGGATCGAAGCCTTCGTCGGCCAGCCGGTCGAGCTGGTGCGGGTGACGTACGGGTTCTTCGATGGCCTCCAGTACGCATTGAATCGCACCTGGGAAGTTTCGGTGCTCAGCCTGAAGATGCTGGGCAAGATGATCATCGGCGAGGCCTCCATCAAGAACTTGAGCGGGCCTTTGACGATCGCCGACTTTGCCGGGCAGTCCGTCAAGCTGGGCCTGGCCTATTACCTTGGCTTTCTTGCGCTCGTGAGCGTGAGCCTCGGCGTGCTGAATCTGCTGCCGCTACCGGTCTTGGATGGCGGACACCTGATGTATTATCTTTTCGAGGGAGTGACAGGGCGGCCGATCCCTGACGCGTGGCTTGATCGGCTGCAGCGCGGTGGGGTGGCCATCATGCTCTTGATGATGTCACTCGCTCTCTACAACGATGTTGCCCGCCTCCTTGGGCTGCACTGACTGCATGCCAACAACAATTTCATCGCGTCCCCGCTCATCGCTTTTCCACGCTCCGAAACCTTCCGTTCTTGTCGCTGCAATGCTTGCTGCATTGCATGCAGGGTGGGCTTGGGCCGTCGAGCCTTTCGTCTTGCGTGATATCCGGGTCGAGGGTCTGCAGCGTACCGAGCCCGGTACCGTGTTCGGCTCGCTGCCGTTTCGAATCGGCGATACCTACAACGATGAGAAGGGGTCGGCAGCGCTGCGCTCGCTGTTCGCCACGGGCTTGTTCAAGGACGTTCGCATCGAGATCGATGGCAACGTCGTCGTGGTGGTCGTCGAAGAGCGCCCTACCATTGCCACGGTAGAGTTCGTCGGCACCAAGGAGTTCGACAGGGAAGCCCTGACAAAAGCATTGCGCGACGTGGGCATAGCCGAGGGACGTCCGTTTGATCGCGCCTTGGTCGATCGCGCCGAGCAGGAACTCAAGCGACAGTACCTCTCCAAGAGTCTCTACGGCGCCGAAGTCATCACGACCGTCACGCCGGTGGAGCGCAACCGCGTCAATGTCACCTTCACGGTCACCGAAGGTGACGTCGCCAAGATCCGCGAGATCCGCATCCTGGGCAACCAGGCTTTCTCCGAGAACGAGCTCAAGGGGCTCTTCGACCTGACTACCGGTGGATGGCTGACGTGGTACACGAAGGCTGATCGGTACTCGCGCGCCAAGCTCAATTCCGACCTTGAAAAGCTGCGCTCCTTCTATCTCAACCGCGGCTATCTCGAGTTCAACATCGAATCGACCCAGGTCGCGATCTCGCCGGACAAGGAAGACATCACCATCACGATCAACGTGAAGGAAGGGCAGCCCTATACCGTCACCGGCGTGAAGCTGGAAGGCGACTACCTGGGCAAGGAAGACGACTTCAAGAGCCTTGTCACCATCAAGCCGGGCGAGCCGTATCGCGCCGAAGACGTCGCGGAAACGGTACGCAGGTTCACCGAGCGATTCGGTGCTTTCGGATACGCATTCGCGCGCATCGAGCCTCGTACCGACATCGATCGCGCCAATGGCCGGGTGGGCGTTGCGCTTGCTGCCCAGCCTCAACGGCGAGTCTATGTGCGGCGGATCAATGTCTCCGGCAATACGCGGTCGCGCGACGAAGTCGTTCGCCGCGAGTTCCGACAGTTCGAATCGTCCTGGTACGACGGCGAGAAGATCCGACTGTCGCGCGACCGGGTCGATCGCCTGGGCTACTTCAGCGAGGTCAACGTAGAGACAGGCGAAGTGCCGGGAACGGTGGACCAGGTGGACCTGACGCTCAACGTCGTCGAAAAGCCGACCGGCAACCTGATGCTGGGTGCAGGCTTCTCGAGTGCCGAGAAGCTGAGCCTGACCGCGTCGGTCAAGCAGGACAACATCTTCGGCTCGGGGAACTATCTCGGCATCGAGTTCAATACCAGCAAGTACAACCGCACCTTTGTCGTCAGCACGGTAGATCCCTACTTCACCATCGACGGCATTTCGAGATCGATCGACCTGTACTACCGCACCACGCAGCCGCTTTCGAGCCAGGGAAGCGACTACAAGCTCGTGACGCCCGGCGCCGCCATTCGATTCGGCGTGCCTTTCAGCGAATACGACACGGTGTACTTCGGCATCGGAGCCGAGAGTACGGAGATCCGCGGCGAACCTGGCGCGTTGCCCAACAGCTACTTCCGCTATCGCGAGGAGTTCGGCGCAACGAGCGTGGGCGTTCCCCTGACCCTGGGCTGGACGCGGGACGACCGCGACAGCTCGCTCGTGCCGACCCGCGGACGCTTTCAGCGCCTGAACGCCGAGTGGAGCGTTGCAGGCGACGCGCGCTATCTGCGGGCCAACTACCAGATCCAGCAGTACGTTCCCTTGGGGCGCGCCTTCACACTCGGTTTGAACACGGAAGTGGGTTGGGGCAAGGGCCTGAACGGGCAGCCGTTCCCGGTGTTCAAGAACTTCTACAGCGGGGGTCTCGGCACCGTGCGAGGGTTCGAGCAGGCGTCGCTCGGTCCGGTGGACGCCACTGGGGCATCGGTCGGCGGTCCCAAGCGGATCAACGCCAATGCCGAGCTGTACGTGCCGTTCCCCGGCGTGGGCAACGACCGCACGCTGCGCCTGTTTGGTTATCTCGACGCAGGCAACGTATTTGGCGAAGACGAGCACGTTCGCTTCGACGCGTTCCGCGCTTCGGCCGGCGTCGGCCTGAGCTGGATTTCCCCGATTGGTCCGCTGAAGCTGTCCTACGGGACGCCGATCCGCAAGGAACCGGGGGATAAAATCCAGAAACTGCAATTTCAGATTGGGACTGCGTTCTGATGATGAAGAAGATGAAAGTATTGTCGATGTTCTCCGCTGGCTTGCTTGCGCTGGCCCTGCAGGGAGCGCACGCCCAGGACCTGAAGATCGGCTACGTCAACAGCGATCGCGTGCTGCGTGACGCGACACCTGCCAAGGCAGCTCAGGCCCGACTGGAGCAGGAATTTTCAAAGCGCGAGAAGGAGCTGGCCGATGTCGCCTCTCGCCTGAAGGCCGCCTCCGAGAAGCTCGAGAAGGACGGCCCCACGCTGGCTGAATCGGATCGAGCTCGCCGCCAGCGTGAGCTGGTCGAGCAGGATCGCGACTTCCAACGACGTCGGCGCGAGTTCCAGGAAGACCTGAACCAGCGCAAGAACGAAGAGCTGGCTTCGGTGGTCGAGCGTGCGAACAAGGTGATCAAGCAGATCTTCGAGCAAGAGAAGTTCGACCTGATCGTGCAGGAAGCCGTCTTTGCCGGCCCGCGCGTGGACATCACCGACAAGGTCATCAAGACCCTCAACGCGAGCAGTGGCAAGTGATTGAAGTACCCCTGGGTGACCTCGCCGACCAACTGGGCGGCGAACTGATCGGCTCACGCGAGCTGCTCATCACCCGGGTAGGGCCACTGGAAGGCGCAACGCCTTCGACGATCAGCTTCATCTCCAACCCAAGGTTCGAGTCGCTGCTCGATACCACTCAAGCAGGCTGTGTGATCGTGACGCCCGCACTGCGCGATGCTGCGTCGCGCCGCGGGGCGGCGCTGGTCACCGACGATCCTTACCTCTATTTCGCGAAACTGACCCAGTGGTGGGCCGCTCGCATGCGTCCCGTCGGCGCGCCGGGACTCCACCCGACGGCCGTGGTTTCGCCCACGGCCGTACTCGGTCGCGACGTGCGCGTGGAAGCCTTGGCGGTCATCGAAGACCACGCGGTGATTGGAGACGGTGCCGTGATCGGTGCGCATTCCATCGTCGGACGGGCTGCAAGCATCGGCAGCCAGACTCGTCTTGCGCCTCATGTCAGCGTGCTGTTCGGCTGTTCGGTCGGGGCGCGGTGCATTCTGCATTCCGGGGTGGTGGTGGGGGCTGATGGTTTCGGGTTTGCTCCGCACAAGGGCGAGTGGATCAAGATCGAACAACTCGGCAACGTTCGCATCGGCAACGACGTGGAGATCGGGGCGAATACCTGTGTCGACCGCGGTGCGCTCGATGACACGGTCATTGAAGATGGCGTCAAGCTGGACAACCTGATCCAGATCGCCCACAACGTGCATATCGGCGCTCACACGGCGATGGCCGGCTGCGTCGGCGTGGCAGGCAGCGTCCGCATCGGCGCCCATTGCACCATCGCGGGCGGCGTTGGCATTGCGGGGCACCTGACTATTGCTGACAACGTGCACGTCACGGGCATGTCGCTTGTTTCCCGCTCGATCCACAAGGCCGGCGTGTACAGTGGTGCCTTTCCGCTCGATGACAACAAGAGCTGGGAAAAGAATGCCGCAACGGTGCGCCAGCTGCATGCTTTGCGCGATCGATTGCGCGCACTGGAAAAGAAGCTTTCGCCATGATGGATATCCACCAGATTCTCAAGAAACTCCCGCATCGCTATCCCATCCTGCTGGTGGACAGGGTTATCGAATTGGAAGCGGGTAAATACATCAAGGCCCTGAAGAATGTCACCATCAACGAGCCTTACTTCACGGGTCATTTTCCGCATCGGCCGGTGATGCCTGGCGTCTTGATGCTCGAAGCGCTGGCGCAGGCCTCGGCGATCCTGGGCTTTACCAGCGCGCAGACGGAAGTCGATGACGACGCTGTCTACTACTTCGTCGGCATCGATGGGGCGCGCTTCAAGCGCCCGGTCGAGCCGGGCGACCAACTGACTCTATGGGTCGAGTTCGAGCGGGCCCGTGCCGGCATCCACAAGTTCAAGGCAAAGGCCATGGTGGGCGAGGAACTGGCGGTCGAAGCCAGCCTCATGTGCACCATGCGTCGCATCGAAGACTGAACGGCAGGGGTAGGGCAGGCGCATGGCGACCATCCATCCGACGGCGCTCGTCGATCCGAAGGCCGAGCTGGCCGCTTCGGTCACGGTGGGGCCCTATGCCGTCATCGGCCCGGGTGTTCGCGTCGACGAAGGCACGAGCATCGGCGCCCACTGCGTGATCGAGGGCAATACCCGCATCGGGCGCGACAACCGGATCTTCCAGTTTTGCTCCCTCGGCGCCGCGCCGCAGGACAAGAAGTACGCCGGCGAGCCCACAGGACTGCACATCGGTGATCGAAACACCATTCGCGAGTTCTGCACCTTCAATCTGGGCACTGCTCAAGATCGTGGCGTGACCCACGTGGGTGACGACAACTGGATCATGGCGTACGTGCATATCGCTCACGATGTGCAACTCGGCGACCGGACCATCCTGGCCAACAACGCCACGTTGGCCGGGCACGTGGTGATCGGCGATTGGGTCATCATCGGCGGCTTGAGCGGCGTCCACCAGTTCGTCAAGGTGGGTGCCCATGCGATGGTCGGTTTCTCCACGGCGCTGAGCCAGGACGTGCCCCCGTTCATGATGGTCGATGGCAATCCAGCCCGGGCGCACGGCTTCAACATCGAAGGTCTGCGACGACGCGGCTTTTCGGCCGAGCGACTCGCTGCCGTGAAGCAAATGCATCGCCTGCTGTACCGTGAGGGTCGAACTTTCGAAGAATCCAAGGCCCTGATCCGCCAATTGGCCTTGGAGAAACCCGAGGCGAAACCCGACATCGACATGATGCTCGGCTTCCTCGGTCAAGCCACTCGCGGCATCGTCCGCTGAGCTCGAAGCGATGGATCGCGGCTCACCTCGTTTGGCGATGGTGGCAGGGGAAGCCTCGGGCGACCTGCTGGCGGGATTGCTGCTCGGCGGTTTGAAGGCGCGCTGGCCTCGGTTGGAGGCGCACGGCATCGGCGGGCCGAGGATGGCGGCCCATGGTTTCGACGCCTGGTGGCCTCACGAGAAGCTAGCGGTGCGAGGCTATGTCGAGGTGCTGCGGCACTACCGCGAAATCTCCCGCATTCGAGAGCAACTGTCCGAACGCTTGCTGGGCGATCGACCGCAGGCCTTCATCGGGATCGACGCGCCCGACTTCAATCTGGATCTGGAGGGTCGATTGCGATCCGCCGGCGTGAAGGCCATCCACTTCGTGTGTCCTTCGATCTGGGCATGGCGCGGCAAGCGGGTCGAGAAGATCCGGCAGTCCGTCGATCACGTGCTGTGCCTGTTCCCTTTCGAGACCGAGCTTCTCGCCCGGCATGGGATCGCCGGCACTTTTGTCGGCCACCCACTGGCTGACACGATTCCCATGGAAGTACCGCGCGGGGCAGCGCGAGAGAAGCTCGGCTTGCGGGCGGACGAGGCCGTCGTCGCGCTGCTGCCCGGCAGTCGGCGCAGCGAGATCCAGTACGTCGCGCCGAAGGTGCTGCAGGCGGCCGCCGAATTGCATCGGCGTCGTGCCGAGCTGAGCTTCGTGCTGCCTGTCGTGCAGGGACTTCGCGCCATGATCGACCCTCTGGTCGCACAATATGCGCCCAAGGTGCCGATCCATTTGCTGGACGGCCACTCGCACGAGGCGCTCGCCGCCTGCGACGTGACCCTGATCGCGAGCGGAACGGCCACACTTGAGGCGGCCCTCTTCAAGCGCCCGATGGTCATCACCTACAACATGCACTGGCTGAGCTTCCAGATCATGAAGCGCATGAACTACCAGCCCTGGGTCGGCCTGCCCAACATCCTGTGCGAAGACTTCGTGGTGCCCGAACTGCTGCAGCACGAGGCGACCCCGGCGGCGCTGGCCGATGCAACGATGGCCTGGCTGGATGATCCCCGGCGTTGCCACGCCCTCGAGCAGCGTTTTGTCGAACTTCATCACCGCCTGCGTTGCAATACAGCGCAGGCCGCTACCGATGCCATCGCGAAAGTCCTCGAAGCTTGAACAGCTGACGTTGGCATGGGATGTCGTCGGCCTGATCGCAGGCGTTGACGAGGCTGGCCGCGGGCCCCTGGCCGGGCCTGTGGTTGCCGCCGCGGTCATCCTCGACGATCAAAAGCCGATCCGCGGTCTTGCGGATTCGAAGATCCTCACGGAAAAGGTGCGTGAGCGCCTCAACGATGAAATTCGCGCCAAGGCCCTGTGCTGCTCCGTTGGCGAGGCGAGCGTCGAGGAAATCGACCAGCTCAACATCCTGCAGGCCACGATGCTCGCGATGCGGCGTGCGGTCGAAGGCCTGCGGCTGATGCCTGTCAAGATCCTGGTCGACGGGAATTGCCTGCCCGTTCTCAGGATCTCTGCCGAGGCCATCGTGGACGGCGATGCCAAGGTCAAGGCCATCTCGGCTGCGTCCATCCTCGCCAAGGTGTATCGGGACCGCCTGTGCCTAGAGCTCCATGAGCGGCATCCGCAGTACGGCTTCGATGCGCACAAAGGCTATGCCACTGCGATGCATCTCGCTGCCTTGCGAGAGCACGGGCCTTGCCTGGCGCATCGACGCTCATTCGCTCCGGTGCGGGAGGCCTTGGGCATTCTTGAATGAGCGAGCCCAAGCACATCAGTTCGCGGCACAACCCTCTGCTGCTGAAGGTACGCAAGCTCGGCAGCGATCCGGGGGCGTACCGGCGGCTCGGAGAGGTCTGGCTGGAGGGCGACCACTTGTGCAAGGCCTTCCTGGATCGGGGTGGCCACCCTTCGGAGGCGCTCGTTGCGGCGTATGCGTGGGATCGGCCCGAGCTTCGGCATCTGGCTCAAGCGGCCTCAAGGATTAACACCGTCGACGATAGTCTCTGGTCTGCGCTGAGCACGCTCGAGAGCCCGGCGCCCATTGGCTTTCTGGTGGACGCCCCCGAGGCGGTCACTTTGGACTCGGTGGCGCCGAGCTTGATACTCGACCGCCTCCAGGACGCTGGCAACGTAGGCACCATCCTGCGTACCGCATCCGCCCTCGGCGTGACGCAAGTATTGGCCCTCAAGGGTACGGCTGCACTGTGGTCACCCAAGGTCTTGCGAGCGGGAATGGGAGCTCACTTCGCCTTGCACCTCATCGAAGCGCTGGAGCCTGCAGACCTTGAGGCGCTGAGCGTGCCTCTGGTGGCGACCAGTTCGCACGCACCCCATGCCTTGCATGAAGTCGGCTTGCCGGCGCCCTGCGCCTGGGTCCTGGGGCATGAAGGGCAGGGGGTTTCCGACGTCTTGATGCGGCGATGTGCGCTTACCGTGCGGATTCCCCAGCCGGGTGGCGAAGAGTCCTTGAACGTCGCAAGCGCGGCCGCAATCTGCCTGTACGAGGCGGCACGGCAGGTGGCAACCCGGACAGCCGGCGCTCAGTAGATCAGGCGATCGGGCCGGATGTCGCGCAGGATCGTGGTAGCGATCTCTTCGATCGACTTGTGGGTGGACGACAGCCAGTCGATGCCCTCGCGACGCATCATGGCTTCGGCCTCGGCGACCTCGTAGCGGCAGTTCGCCAGGCTGGCGTACTTGCTGTTGGGCCGACGCTCGTTGCGGATCTCGCTCAGCCTGTCGGGCGCGATGGTCAGTCCGAAACACTTGCGCTTGTGTGGCGCAAGGAACGAGGGCAGCGTCATGCGCTCGAAGTCTTCCGGAATGAGCGGACAGTTCGCGGCCTTGATGCCATGCTGCATGGCCAGGTAGAGCGAGGTAGGCGTCTTGCCGCTGCGGCTCACGCCGACCAGGATCACGTCGGCCTCGGCCAGGTTGCGCGCCGCCTGTCCGTCGTCATGGGTCAGCGAGAAGTTGATCGCTTCGATGCGGTTGTGGTACTCCTGGCTCGCCGCAACGTCTGAAAAGCGACCCACGCGATGGTTCGACTTCATGCCGAACTCGGCCTCCAGCGGCTCGACGAAGGTCGTGAACATGTCGAGCATCAGCCCATGGGACCCAGCCTGCATCACGGCCAGCACCTCTTCGTTGACCAAGGTGGTGAAGACGATGGGCCGCTTGCCTTCGAGTTCGAAGGCATGGTTGATCTCGCGAACGGCATGGCGCGCCTTGTCGACCGTGTCGATGAAGGGCATGCGGACGTGCCTTGGCGTGATCGCGAACTGCTTGAGGATGGAGTTGCCGAAGGTTTCGGCAGTGATGCCGGTTCCATCGGAGATGAAGAAGACGGTGCGGTTTGGCATGGCGCGATTGTAAAATCCCGGCAATCTCTTCCGACTTCACCCTTTGCCCGCCAAACCACCCAAACAAGAATCCACAAAGTGGATCGGCCGGCGCTCGTCCATCGTACGACGGGGGCATGAAGCGGAAGCACCGGTTTCTCAACATCACGGAGCTTTCCCATGTCATCCACTTCCACGGGGGCGGACGCCCGGGCACTAGTAGTACCTTTCGAACAGCTGCGCATGACCGATGTCGAGTCGGTCGGCGGCAAGAACGCCTCCTTGGGCGAAATGATCAGCCAGCTTGCGGCCTCGGGCGTACGCGTGCCCGGCGGCTTTGCCACCACGGCGCATGCGTTCCGCGAGTTTCTCAAGCACAACGGCTTGGTGGACCGCATCAACGCCAAGCTTGATTCGCTCAATACAGACGATGTGAGGGCCTTGGCCGAGGCTGGCGCTCAGATTCGGCAATGGGTCGAGGAGACGCCGTTTCCTGCCGACCTCGAAGCTGCAATCCGCGCCGAATTCGCCAAGCTGACAGAAGGCAACCCCGGCGCTTCGTTTGCCGTCCGCTCCTCGGCCACGGCAGAAGACCTTCCCGATGCTTCCTTCGCAGGCCAGCAGGAGACCTTCCTCAATGTGGTGGGCGCTGATGAGGTGCTCCACAAGATGAAGGAGGTGTTCGCCTCGCTGTACAACGACCGTGCCATCAGCTATCGCGTCCACAAGGGATTTGCGCACAGCGACGTGGCCTTGTCGGCCGGTGTGCAGCGCATGGTTCGCTCCGACCTCGGTGCAGCCGGCGTCATGTTCACCATCGACACCGAGTCCGGCTTCAAGGACGTGGTGTTCATCACCTCCAGCTACGGCCTGGGCGAAACGGTGGTGCAAGGGGCCGTGAACCCCGATGAGTTCTACGTGCACAAGCCCACGCTGCGAAACGGCAAGCGGGCGGTGATCCGCCGCGGCCTGGGCTCCAAGCTCATCAAGATGGAGTTCGCCACGCCCGAGGAGAAGAAGGCGAGCGGCAAGCTGGTCAAGACGGTTGATACCGCGCCCGAATTGCGCAATCGCTATTCCCTCACCGATCCCGAGGTGAGCGAGCTGGCCCGCTACGCCCTCATCATCGAGGAGCACTATGGCCGGCCGATGGACATCGAGTGGGGCAAGGACGGCATGGACGGCCAGCTCTACATTCTTCAGGCGCGCCCTGAAACCGTGAAGAGCCAGTCCGAAGGCAAGGTCGAGCAACGGTACAAGCTCAAGAGCCAAGGTGCCGTGCTGGCCGAGGGCCGTGCCATCGGCCAGAAGATCGGCACCGGTCCGGTGCGCCTGGTCCACAACATCAGCGAAATGGATCGTGTGCAGCCCGGCGATGTTCTCGTGACCGACATGACCGATCCCAATTGGGAGCCGGTGATGAAGCGCGCCTCGGCCATCGTGACGAACCGCGGCGGACGCACCTGCCATGCGGCGATCATCGCGCGTGAGCTCGGCATTCCCGCCGTGGTCGGCTGCGGAGACGCTACCGAGGTCCTGAAGGACGGTGCGCTGGTCACGGTCGCCTGTTCCGAGGGCGACACGGGCTACATCTACGATGGCTTGCTCGAGACCGAGGTCACTGAAGTGCAGCGTGGCGAGATGCCCCACTGCCCGGTCAAGATCATGATGAACGTGGGCAACCCTCAGCTTGCCTTCGACTTCGCCCAGATGCCCAACTCCGGTGTCGGCCTGGCGCGACTCGAATTCATCATCAACAACAACATCGGCGTGCACCCCAAGGCGATTCTCGACTATCCCAATGTCGATGCCGACCTCAAGAAGGCCGTCGAATCGGTGGCCCGCGGTCATGCCTCGCCGCGGGCCTTCTATGTCGACAAGGTGGCCGAGGGCGTAGCCACGATCGCGGCGGCTTTCTGGCCCAAGCCGGTGATCGTTCGTCTGTCGGACTTCAAGTCGAACGAATACCGCAAGCTGATCGGCGGCTCGCGCTACGAGCCGGAAGAAGAGAACCCCATGCTGGGCTTCCGCGGCGCATCGCGTTATGTGAGCGAAGCCTTCGGCGAAGCGTTCGCGATGGAATGCGAGGCGCTGCGACGCGTGCGCAATGACATGGGTCTAGCCAACGTCGAGATCATGGTGCCTTTCGTGCGCACGCTAGGCCAGGCAGAGCAGGTCACCCGGATGCTGGGCGAGCGCGGCTTGAAGCGTGGCGAGAACGATCTTCGCGTCATCATGATGTGCGAGGTGCCGAGCAACGCAATCCTGGCGGAGCAGTTCCTCGAGCACTTCGACGGCATGTCCATCGGGTCCAACGATCTCACGCAGCTCACGTTGGGCCTCGATCGGGATTCGGGCCTCGAGCTGCTGGCTCGCGACTTCGACGAGCGCGACCCGGCCGTCAAGGCCTTGATCTCGCGCGCGATCACCGCATGCCGGGCGGTCGGGAAGTATGTCGGCATTTGCGGCCAGGGCCCCAGCGACCATGCCGATTTCGCCGAGTGGCTCGCTCAAGAGGGCATCGTGTCGATCTCGCTCAATCCCGATACGGTGGTGGACACCTGGCAGCGCCTGGCCAATCGTTGAGAACGATCGGGTGAATGGCGGCCGTGCGGACTTTCCGCGCGGTCGCCGCCAGGGTTCGTTCTAGTCCACAAGTTCCTGCGCTTGCGCAAAATCCGGTCTGAGCCTGGCCCATCGGGCAGGCTTGACGCGCGTGGTCTTGCGCGCGACGAGGATGTTGCAAGGGGCTGGTCGGTGGACCCTGTCGAGCGGAAGCGCGCCTACTGGCGCAAGGTGGTCAGGCTGACGGCGATCCTGCTCGCCGCCTGGTTCGCCGTTTCATTTGTCGGGCCGTGGTTTGCCCGAGACCTCGAAGGTCTTGGCTTTGGCGTGTTCCCGCTGAACTTCTGGATGGCTGCGCAAGGTGCACTGATCGCCTATGTGCTGATCATCGCGATCTATGCCTGGGCCATGGATCGGCTGGACGAGCGCTACAGGCAAGCGTCGCGCGACGAACCGCATGAGTGAAGGCACCGCCGCAGCGTCCCGATCCGATTCGGGCAGATCCGGGGTGGCCTCCGGGTTTCGCCGCGCGCTCCATCGGCGCTATGGTCTCTACACGCTGGGTGTCGTCGCCTTCATCGTGGCCCTGGGCCTGCTCGAACAGCGAGGCTGGTCCAGGGGCTGGATCGGCGCGACCTTCCTTATCGCGACCGTCGCCGTCTACGCGATCATAGGCCTGCTCAGCCGCACGGTAGACGAGGCCGAGTACTACGTGGCGGGCCGGTGCGTCCCTGCCATGTACAACGGCATGGCCACCGCGGCGGACTGGATGTCCGCCGCCTCCTTCATCGGCACGGCTGGCGTGCTCTATCTCCAAGGGTTTGGGGGACTGGCCTACATTCTCGGGTGGACGGGAGGCTATTGCCTGGTGGCGCTGTTGCTGGCGCCGTATCTGCGCCGCTTCGGGCAGTACACCGTTCCGGACTTCCTCGGCGCACGCTACGGCGGCAAGTTGCCGCGGCTGGTGGGGGTCGCTGCCGCCATCCTCGTTTCCTTCGTCTACGTGGTGGTGCAGATCTACGGGGTAGGTCTCATCACATCGCACCTCACCGGCTTCTCGTTCGAGATCGGCATCTTCGTCGGGCTGGGAGGCGTTCTGGTCTGCTCCTTCCTGGGCGGCATGCGTGCGGTGACTTGGACCCAGGTGGCCCAGTACATCGTACTCATCATCGCCTACCTCGTCCCGGTCGTATGGCTGTCAGTCAAGCAGACAGGCCATCCGGTGCCGGTCGTTTCCTATGCATCCCAGCTTGCCAAGGTCGCGGAGCGAGAGCGTGAGCTCATCAGCGACCCCGCTGAGCAGGAGGTGATCGCCCGGTATGCGGAGAAGGCACGGCTCGCACGGGAGAAGCTGGCCGATGTCCCAGCCAGCATGGCCCAGGACGCGCGCGAGTTGCTGCAGACGATCAATGAGATGAAGGCTGCCGAGGCGCCGCTATCGCGCATCCAGCAGCAGGAGCGACGGCTCGCGCAACTGCCGCGCACTGAGGAGCAGGCTGCCCGGCGTTATCAACAGGAGCAAATCGCATACGAGCGCAGAGCGCAGCCCTTGGCTGGCATGCCGGCGCAAACGCTCCCGTACGCTCATGGCGACCCCGCAGGAAACGCCGACCAGCAAAGAGCCTTCGACGCCGAACGGCGCAACTTCCTGGCGCTGATGTTCTGCCTGATGGTCGGAACGGCGGCCTTGCCGCACGTGCTGACCCGCTACTACACCACGCCGAACGTGAGCGAGGCCAGGCGCTCGGTGGCCTGGTCCCTGTTCTTCATTGCCTTGCTCTACATCGCGGCGCCGGCCTTGGCCGTGCTGGTGAAGTACGAGGTCTTCACCAACCTTGTGGGTACGCCGTTTGACGAGTTGCCGAGCTGGATCAAGCGCTGGACCAAGCTCGACACCTCTCTCGTGTCGGTCGAGGACGTCAATGCCGACGGCGTGCTTCAGCTGGGCGAGTTGCAGATGGGCGGCGACATGATCGTCCTCGCGGCTCCGGAGATAGGCGGGCTGCCCAATGTGGTGACCTACCTCGTTGCCGCGGGCGGATTGGCCGCAGCCCTGTCCACGGCCGACGGACTGCTGCTGACGATTGCGAACGCGCTTTCGCACGATTTCTACTACCACATCATCAATCCCAAGGCGCCGACGATCCGGCGCGTCATGCTGTCGAAGATCCTCGTGCTGGCTGTTGCGATCATGGCAGCGTACGTGGCGTCACTGAAGATCGCGAACATCCTGGGATTCGTCTCGGCGGCCTTTTCACTGGCGGCCGCGGCCTTTTTCCCGGCCCTGGCCTTGGGCATCTTCTGGCGTCGCGCGAACCGGCTCGGGGCGACGCTGGGTATGCTGGCCGGCCTTGGCGTGTGCCTGTACTACATGTCAACCACCCTGCCTTGGTTGCGGCAGTTGCTTGGCGTTTCGCGTCCACTGGCCGACTGCCTGTGGTGGGACGTCGCCCCGATTGCGGCTGGCGTATTCGGCGTACCTGCTGGGTTCATCGTCACGGTGATCGCCAGTCTGCTGACGTCCCCGCCAGCTGTGGCCGAGGCGGCCATGCTGGAGAACGTCCGCTACCCCAGGGCTGATGAGCAGTAGGCGCTCTGCTACAATATTCGTTTCCCTTGCCGCCTCCGGCTTAACCAGGTTCCTCCTCTCCGGCAATTGCCCGTGAGCGGAATGACACCCGGAAGAACGACGCCCCGGAGCGGCTTCCATCATGGAATCCATAAGGAGTGTCCAATGCGTCACTATGAAATCGTTCTGCTGATCCATCCGGATCAGAGCGAACAAGTCAATGCGATGGTCGAGCGCTACAAGGGCGTGGTGACCGCTTCGGGTGGCAAGGTCCATCGCGTGGAAGACTGGGGCCGCCGTCAGCTGGCCTACATGATCCAGAAGCTGGCAAAGGCCCACTACGTCTGCATGAACATCGAGTGCAGCAATGAGGCCCTGGCCGAGCTGGAAACCGGCTTCCGCTTCAATGACGCGGTGCTTCGTCACCTGACCGTGCAGAAGAGCAAGGCCGAAACGGCACCATCGATCATGATGCGCGCGGTCGAGAAGGAAGAAGCCCGCAAGTCTTCCCAACAGGAGGCAGCAGCCTGAGGTGATGGCATCCCGTCTCGCGTTTGACGTCGCCGCATGAACCGGCTGGTTCTCGTTGCGGTGGTCCTGGAACGCGGTGCCATGCGATACACGCCCGCCGGACTCCCAGCCCTCGATCTGCGCCTCGCGCATGAATCATCGGTCACGGAAGCCGGGCACCCCCGAAAGGTCCAGTTGGAGCTGAAGGCGGTGGGAATCGGGGCGATGGCAGAGGATTTGAATCGTGTCGAGCTGGGAAGCACCCATCAGTTCGCCGGCTTCATGACCTCGCAGCGCAATGGCCGAGGGATCGTATTTCACGTCACCGAGCTGCTCTAGTTCGTTTTGAATTCGGATAGATAGAAAGAGAGAGGTCATCATGCCTGCACCTCGTGGAAAAGGTAAGTTCTCCAAGGACCGCAAGACCAAGCGCAATCAGCAATCGCTGCTGTTCAAGCGCAAGCGCTTCTGCCGCTTCACTGTCGCTGGTGTCGAAGAGATCGACTACAAGGACATCGATACCCTGCGCGACTTCCTCGGCGAAAACGGCAAGATCACCCCGGCGCGCCTCACCGGCACCCGCGCGATCTACCAACGCCAGCTGTCGACCGCCATCAAGCGTGCCCGTTACTTGGCCCTGGTGCCGTACACCGATCAGCACAAGGTCTAAGGAGTTTCGAACATGCAAGTGATCCTGCTCGAGAAGGTGGCCAACCTGGGCAACCTCGGCGACATCGTCAAGGTCAAGGACGGCTACGCGCGCAACTTCCTGATCCCGAAGGGCTCGGCGCGTCGCGCGACCGAGGCTGCGAAGAAGGAATTCGAGGCCAAGCGCGCAGAACTGGAAAAGGTGGCTGCCGACAAGCTGGCCAATGCCCAGACCCAGAGCGAAAAACTCAGCGGCGTGACGGTCAAGATCGTCCAGAAGGCCGGCGTCGACGGCCGCTTGTTCGGCTCCGTGACGAACTACGACGTCGCCGACGGCTTGGTCAAGCAAGGCTTCGAGGTGCACAAGTCGCAAGTGCGCATGCCCAATGGTCCGCTGAAGACCGTGGGCGAGCATGGCGTCACCGTGGTGCTGCATACCGACGTCGTCGTCGATGTGAACGTGGTCGTGGTCGGCGAGACCGACTGATCGATCAGAACCTCGCAGCCACCTGCGCAAAAGGCCGGTCCTGGACCGGCCTTTTGTTTTGCCGAGCCACCCCGGGTTTTCCTGCGGTTTCCCCCGGATTTCCAAGTCTTGTCCACAGACTTGTCCCTTGCCTGCAACGCGGCAGGCATCTATCTTCAGCGTCTATGTCCGCCATACTGACCGGGTCCGAGTTTTCGGACGCCTCGCGCCGAACCGTTGACGACGAGGTGGCGCGCCTGCGCATCCCTCCCCACTCCATCGAAGCCGAGCAAAGCGTGCTCGGCGGCTTGCTGATCGATAACGCCGCATGGGACCGCGCAGCCGATCTGCTGACGGAGACGGACTTCTACAGCTATCAGCACAAGCTCATCTACGGTGCCATCGGGGCCTTGATCAACGGGACCAAGCCCGCCGACGTGATCACCGTCTTCGAGCAGCTTCAAAGCCTCGGCAAGGCGGAGGAATGCGGAGGGCTGACATACCTCAATGCCTTGGCGCAGAGCGTGCCGAGTGCAGCGAACCTGCGTCGCTACGCCGAGATCGTTCGCGAGCGAGCCGTGCTGCGCAAGCTCGTGTCAGCCAGCGACGAAATCGCCACGGCAGCCTTCAATCCGCAGGGCCGTCCGGTTTCGCAGATCCTCGATGAAGCCGAGGGCAAGATCTTCAAGATCGGCGAAGAGGGCTCGCGGGGCAAGCAGGGCTTCCAGTCGATGGATGCGCTCGTCGTGGACCTGCTCGACCGCGTGCAGGAGCTGGCAGAGAACGGCGCCGAGGACGTCACCGGCGTGCGAACAGGCTTCTTCGACCTGGACCGCATGACGTCCGGGCTCCAGCCTGGCGACTTGATCGTCCTTGCGGCACGGCCTTCGATGGGCAAGACGGCCTTCGCGCTCAATATCGGCGAGCACGTCGCCGTGTCCGAGGGCCTCCCGGTGGTCGTCTTCTCGATGGAAATGGGCGCGTCGCAGTTGGCGCTGCGGGTTGTTGGTTCCCTTGGGCGCATCGACCAGTCGCACCTGCGCACCGGCAACCTGCGCGACGATGAATGGTCGCGCCTGTCCGAATCCGTGGAGAAACTGCGAAACGCCAGCATCTTCATCGACGAGACCCCCGCCCTTTCCCCCAGCGAGCTGCGTGCACGCGCGCGGCGACAGGCCAGGCAGTGCGGGAAGCTGGGGCTCATCATCGTCGACTACCTGCAGCTCATGAGCGGCAGCGGAGGTGGAAGCGAAGAAAACCGCGCCACGGTGATCGGGGAAATCTCGCGTGGGCTCAAGGCCTTGGCCAAGGAGCTTGGCTGCCCGGTCATCGCCCTGTCGCAGCTCAACCGAAGCGTCGAAACGCGCACCGACAAGCGGCCCATGATGAGCGATCTGCGCGAGTCGGGCGCCATCGAGCAGGACGCCGACGTGATCATGTTCATCTATCGCGACGAGTACTACACGAAGGACCAGTGCAAGGAGCCGGGTGTGTCCGAGATCATCATCGGCAAGCAGCGCAATGGGCCGGTAGGGACCGTGAAGCTGGCATTCCTCAAGCCGCTGACCAAGTTCGAGAACCTTGCGCCGGGCAGCGTCGGGTCCGACGAATACTGAGCGCCGTTCGACATCAGCGCCAGATGCGACAAGGGCCCGCGAAGGGCCCTTGATTGCTTGTGGCGCCTTGACCAAAGGCGGCAGGCAAGGTCTGTCTTTGTCTAGAGCACGTCGCTCGCAAAATCAGCGAGGCGTGAACGCTCGCCGCGTGCCAGCATCACGTGACCACTATGTGGCCAACCCTTGAACCGGTCCACTGCGTAGGTGAGGCCGGAACTGCCTTCGGTCAGGTATGGCGTATCGATCTGCGCGAGGTTGCCCAGGCAGACGATCTTCGTACCCGGACCGGCGCGAGTGATCAGCGTCTTCATCTGCTTGGGTGTGAGGTTCTGCGCTTCATCGATCAGCACGAACTTGTTGAGGAAGGTGCGTCCACGCATGAAGTTCAAGCTCTTGATCTTGATCTTCGAGCGCACGAGTTCGTTGGTGGCCGCTCGACCCCATTCGCCGGCACTGGTCTCGGAGCGGGCGAGAACCTCCAGGTTGTCGTCCAGGGCGCCCATCCAGGGCGACATCTTTTCCTCTTCGGTCCCGGGCAGGTAGCCGATGTCTTCGCCCACCGGCACAGTCACGCGGGTCACGATGATTTCGGTATAGCGGCGCTCGTCGAGGACCTGGCTCAGCCCGGCCGCCAGCGTCATCAAGGTCTTGCCTGTGCCAGCCGTTCCGGTGAGGCTGACGAAATCGCATTCCGGATCCATCAGCAGGTTGAGTGCGAAGTTCTGCTCGCGGTTGCGCGCCGTGACACCCCAGACGGCGTTCTTCTGGTGTGTGTACTCCTTGCAGGTTCGCAAGACGGCGGTCTTTCCGGTGATTTCCGTCACCTTGGCATAGAGGGGGGCAGCGCCTGGAGCCTCCAGATAGACGAACTGGTTGATCAGCAGCGAGGGCACCAGCGGGCCGCTTATGCGGTAGTAGGTCGAGCCGCCTTGCTGCCAGCTCTCCATCGTCTTGCCGTGCCGCTCCCAGAAGTCTGATGGCAGCGCCAACACGCCGGTGTAGAGCATGTCGCCATCGTCGAGCGTCTTGTCGTTGTAATAGTCCTCCGCAGGCAGGCCCAGGGCGCGGGCCTTGATGCGCATGTTGATGTCCTTTGACACCAGCACCACATCCCGCTTTTCGCCATGCTGCTGGCGCAGGGACTTCACTACGCCCAGGATCTGGTTGTCGGCCTTGCCTTGCGGCAGTCCCTGGGGCAGTTCCACGTTCAGCAACTGGGTCTGGAAGAACAGGTGCCCGGTGGATTCCTTGTGCCCCGTCTTGGCCAGGACAATGCCCTCGGGCACGCCCGATGGCGCGTCGGCCACCAAGGCATCGAGCTCGCGGCTGACCTGGCGGGCGTTGCGAGCGACCTCCGACATGCCCCTCTTGTGGCTGTCGAGCTCTTCGAGCGTGATCATCGGAAGGTAGATGTCATGCTCGTCGAACCGGTAGATCGACATCGGGTCGTGCATCAGCACATTGGTGTCGAGGACGAAAAGCTTCGGCGGCCCGTCGTGCCGCGGGCGTTTGGGACGTGCGTGGTGCGCATGCTGGACCACCGGCGCCGGGGCAGGCGCTCGCACGACCACCGGCTTGGCGTGTGCAGGCGTCTTCTCGGTGGGATCGTACAAGTCGAGCAGGGCGGGGGAGGCCGGTTCGGACTTGTGCGAGCGCGTGGCTTTTTGGGGAGCAGCCTGGGCGTCGAGATCTGCGGCTGAAAGAAGGGAGGCTTTCTTGGTGGGCGGCTTGGGCAGAGGCATCTTGGTGAGTACTTCAGGCTTCCAAAAGACAAAAGCCGCACAGCAAGCTGTGCGGCTTTACGATCATGCAGGAGTAACGACTCAACGGCATGAACTCATTATGCACATCGGGAATGTGCGGGCAATGTGAAATTGCCTCGGTATTGACCCCCGATATCCGGGTTCAAGCGCCCTTCTTGAGCGACTTGACCGCCTTGAGGACCTCATCGACATGGCCGGCTACCTTGATGCCGCGCCACTCGTGCCGCAAGACGCCGTCCGCGTCCACCACGAAGGTGCTGCGCTCGATGCCCTTGACCTTCTTCCCGTACATGATCTTGTTCTTGACGACGCCGAACATGTGACACATCTTTTCTTCGGTATCAGCGATCAGCTCGAAGGGTAGCTCAAGGTTCTGCTTGAACTTTTCATGCGAAGCCATGTTGTCGCGCGACACCCCGAAGACGACTGCACCGGCCTTCAGGAAATCCTTGTGCTTGTCACGGAACTGCATGGCTTCGGTGGTGCAGCCCGGAGTGTTGTCCTTGGGGTAGAAATACAGGACGACGGTCTGCCCGGCAAAAGCCTGTGGCGTGAACTTCACGCCACCGGTCGCGAGCGCTTCAAATTCCGGAAGGGGTTTATTGAGGGCTGGCGTCATGTAGGTTTTTGAAGAGAGTTGCGCCCCAATCGGCGTAGCCTCAAATTATAACGGCACTCGAGTTCATACCCGGCTCCAATGAGGCTTAGGGTTGACCCCGGCAGGGGCTCACTTGACTGGGTCGAGCAAAAGCACCGCAACCACGGATCGGCCTTCGGATACGAGGATGTTGTACGTGCGGCAAGCGGCAGGCGTGTCCATGGTTTCCACCCCGATGCCTCGATCGATCAGCGGTCGCAAGACTGCTGCGCTGGCGAAGCGGATACGGGGCCCTGTGCCGAGCAATACGACCTCGGGGTTGAGATCGGCAACGGCCTGGAATTGTTCCGGGGTGAGCTCGTCGACCCGATGCACCGGCCATGCAGTAACGGCGCCCGTCCAAGGCACCAGGACGCTGGCACTGCGAAACTCGCCGTTGATGGTCACGCCGGCATCGGTATAGCCGGCGATCATGTTGAGTGCGTTGTCGAGACGGTCGGGCTGAAGCTTCACGATGCTCTGGAGTTGCGGCCCACCGGGGAATTTTCAAGTGGCGCTGTGGTTAAATTATAGGTTTTGCGCCGCAACATTCTGTCGGGTGGAATCGCCCTGGGGAGCTCCCTTTGAAATCCGTCTCCAAGTCAAGCAAATTGGCCAATGTCTGCTACGACATCCGTGGGCCAGTGCTCGAAAAGGCTCGGCAGATGGAAGAGGAGGGCCAGAAGATCATCAAGCTGAACATCGGCAACTTGGCGGTGTTCGGCCTCGAGCCTCCCGACGAGATCGTGCAGGACATGATCCGCAACATGCCGCACTCGGCGGGCTATACCGATTCGAAGGGCCTGTTCGCGCCGCGCAAGGCAGTGGTCCACTACACGCAGGAAAAGAGCATCCCGGGCGTCACGGTCGATGACGTCTACCTCGGCAACGGCGCCTCCGAATTGATCGCCATGAGCATGAACGCACTGCTCAATAACGGCGACGAGGTGCTGATTCCGGCCCCCGACTACCCGCTCTACACCGCGGTAGTTTCCCTGTCCGGCGGAAACCCCGTCCACTACGTCTGCGACGAGCAGTCCGACTGGCTGCCCGACATCGAAGACATCAAGCGCAAGATCACGCCCAGCACGCGGGCCATCGTGGTCATCAACCCGAACAACCCGACGGGCGCGCTATACCCGGAAGCCGTGCTCCAGGAGATCATCGAGGTCGCGCGCCAGCACCAGCTGATCATCTTTGCCGACGAGATCTACGACAAGACGCTCTACGACGGGAACGTCCACACGAGCATTGCATCGCTGGCCGATGACGTGCTTTGCGTGACCTTCAACGGCCTGTCGAAGAACTACCGCTCCTGCGGCTACCGCGCCGGTTGGATGGTGGTTTCCGGCGAGAAGAAGCATGCCAAGGACTACATCGAAGGCTTGAACATGCTGGCCTCGATGCGCCTGTGCGCCAACACACCAGGGCAACTGGCCATCCAGACCGCGCTCGGTGGCTACCAGAGCATCAAGGACCTGGTGATGCCTTCCGGTCGGCTGTGCCGGCAGCGCGACCTGGCGCACAAGCTCCTGACGGAAATCCCGGGCGTGACTTGCGTCAAGCCCAAGGCCGCTCTTTACATGTTTCCGCGCCTGGATCCCAAGCTCTATCCCATCCAGGATGACCAGCAATTCGCCTACGAACTGCTCGCCGAGGAAAAGGTGCTGATCGTGCAGGGGACCGGATTCAACTGGGCCGAGCCCGACCATTTCCGGCTGGTGTTCCTGCCTAATTCGGACGACCTCACCGACGCCATCGGCCGCATCGCGCGCTTCCTCGAGCACTATCGCAAGCGCCATTCCTACTGAACACCTGATCGAGTCTCTTATGAATCCCATCCGAATCGGCCTGCTGGGTGCTGGCGTCGTCGCCAGCGGCGTAGTCAAGGTGCTGGAGCGCAACCAGGCCGAGATCAAGCGCCGCGCCGGCCGCGGCATCGAGGTCGCCAAGGTCGGCGTACGCGATGTCGAGAAGGCGCGCCAGGCGCTGGGCGGCACAGTGGCGCTGACGAACGACATGGACGCAGTAGCCACCGATCCGAACATCGACATCGTGGTCGAGTTGATCGGCGGCACCGAGCGGGCCAAGGAACTGGTCCTCAAGGCGATCGAAGCCGGCAAGCATGTCGTCACTGCCAACAAGGCCCTGCTTGCGGTGCACGGCACCGAGATCTTCGCCGCCGCCCGCGGCAAGGACGTGATGGTCGCCTTCGAGGCGGCTGTGGCCGGTGGAATTCCCATCATCAAGGCCCTGCGCGAAGGGTTGACGGCCAATCGCATCCAGTGGATCGCCGGCATCATCAACGGCACGACCAACTTCATCCTGAGCGAGATGCGCTCGAAGGGCCTCGATTTCGACGTCGTGCTCAAGGAGGCGCAGCGCCTTGGCTATGCCGAGGCCGATCCGACCTTCGACATCGAGGGCGTGGATGCGGCACACAAGGTCTCGATCATGAGTGCGATCGCCTTCGGCACGCCCGTGCAGTTCGACAAGGCACACATCGAAGGCATCACCAAGCTGCAGGCCACCGACATCGTCTACGCCGAGCACCTGGGCTACCGCATCAAGCTCCTGGGCATCACCAAGCGCCGTGACGACGGCGTCGAGCTGCGCGTGCATCCCACCCTGGTGCCCTCCAAGCGCCTGATCGCCAACGTCGAGGGCGCCATGAATGCCGTCGTGGTCCATGGCGATGCCGTCGGGTCGACCCTCTACTACGGCAAGGGCGCAGGCTCGGAGCCCACTGCCTCGGCCGTGGTGGCCGACCTCGTCGATGTGACCCGGCTGCACACCGCCGACCCGGACCATCGGGTACCGCACCTGGCCTTCCAGCCCGATGAGTTGGACGATGTTCCCATCCTGCCGATGGACGCCGTGGTGACGGCCTTCTACCTTCGCCTGCGGGTGGCGGACCAGACAGGTGTCCTGGCCCGCATCACCGGCATCCTGGCCGAGCACGACATTTCCATCGATGCCGTCCTGCAGCGCGAAGCCGGGGACGACGAGAACCAGACCGACCTCATCATCCTGACGCACGACACCCAGGAAGGCCGCATGGACAAGGCGACCGCCCAGATGCAGGCATTGCCCACGGTGCTTCAGCCCATCGTGCGCATCCGCAAGGAAGAGCTGAACTGAGGCCGCCTGCCCGGCATCGGCCCCCTCGGGCCCTGGAGAGAGATTTGAAGTACATCAGCACCCGCGGCGACCAGGCCGAGCGCGGTTTTTCCGAGATCCTGCTGGAGGGCCTGGCGCCTGATGGCGGCCTCTACCTGCCGAAGCACTATCCCAAGGTGGACGGCGCCATGCTGTCGCGCTGGCGCGGCTTGTCATACGCCGATCTCGCCTTCGAAGTGCTGTCGCTCTACATCGACGACATTCCCGCCGCCGACTTGCGCGCCATCGTCTCGCACACGTACACCAAGGCCATCTTCGGGAGTGAAGCGATCACCCCCTTGAAGACACTGGAGTCCGGCATGCATCTGCAGGCCCTCTCCAACGGCCCCACGCTGGCCTTCAAGGACATGGCGATGCAGCTCCTCGGCAACCTGTTCGAGTACGAACTGGCGCGCCGGGGCGAGCAGCTCAACATCCTCGGTGCCACCTCGGGCGACACCGGCAGCGCTGCCGAATATGCAATGCGCGGCAAGAAGGGTGTGCGCGTGTTCATGCTGTCGCCGCATGGCCGCATGAGCCCCTTCCAGCAGGCCCAGATGTTCAGCCTGCAGGACGCCAACATCCACAACATTGCGGTCGTTGGCGTGTTCGACGATTGCCAGGACATCGTCAAGGCCGTGTCGAACGACCTCGAGTTCAAGCGTCGCTACAAGATCGGCACGGTCAACTCGATCAATTGGGCCCGCCTGCTGGCCCAGGTGGTGTACTACTTCGCCGGCTATTTCCAGGCCACCACGAGCAACGACCAGCAGGTGAGCTTCGCGGTTCCCTCCGGAAACTTCGGCAACATCTGCGCAGGCCATGTCGCACGCCAGATGGGTCTGCCCATTCGCCAGCTGGTGCTGGCCACCAATGAGAACGACGTCCTCGACGAGTTCTTCCGCACGGGCACCTACCGAGTACGAAAGAGCGCCGAGACCTACGAGACCTCGAGCCCCTCGATGGACATCTCGAAGGCCTCGAACTTCGAGCGCTTTGTGTTCGACCTGCTTGGCCGCGACTCGGCCCGTACGCGAGAGCTCTTCATGCACGACGTCGAGCATGCAGGGGCCTTTTCGCTCACGCCGGAAGAATTCGCGCGCATCCGCGAATACGGGTTCGTATCGGGCAAGAGCACGCACTCGGAGCGCCTGGCCACCATTCGCGACACCTTCGAGCGCTTCGGCGTGATGATCGACACGCACACAGCCGATGGCCTCAAGGTGGCCCGCGAGCGCGTGGTGCCGGGCATGCCGACGATCGTGCTGGAGACCGCCCTGCCTGCCAAGTTCGCGGAGACCATCGTGGAGGCGCTGGGTCGCCAACCGCAGCGGCCTGCGAGTCTCGAAGGCATCGAAAAGCTCCCCAAGCGCTTCAAGGTGATGAGGGTCGATGCCGAGGCCGTGAAGACTCATATCGCGCAGAATTGTTGATGCCGTCCGCTGCATCCGGGCGGTGAGGCTACAGATGAGAGTCGTTGGGTTCTGCGGGTATTCGGGTTCGGGCAAGACCACGCTGGTCGAGCAGTTGATCGCCAGGCTGAAGCTGGCTGGGCAGCGCGTGTCGGTGGTCAAGCATGCGCACCACAAGTTCGATATCGACCATGAGGGCAAGGACTCGTGGCGGCATCGCCAGGCCGGGGCCTTCGAGGTGGTGGTGGCCTCTGATCGTCGCCTGGCCAAGATCCGCGAGTACGAGGTGCAGTGCGATCCGACCGTGCACCAGTTGATCGCCGAGCTCTATGAATGCGATTGGGTGCTGGTCGAAGGCTTCAAGCAGGCCGATGTGCTCAAGATCGAGGTCTGGCGTGCCTCGACCGGGCAGGCGGTGCAGTATCCCTACGACCCCTTCGTGACCGCCATTGCGACCGACAGTCCGCTGCAACTGCCCGAGGCCACCGGGCTTCCCTTGCTGGACTTGAACGACGCCGACGCCATAGCCGAGCACCTTCTGCAGAATCAATCCCGCTATGACTACAGCCCCCCGTTCCCCGATGCTCAGCCTGGAGGAGGCCTTGTCGAGGCTCCTCGGCTCGATAGCGCCGATCTCTGATACAGAGAGCGTTTCGACCTTCGAGGCCCTGGGACGCGTGCTTGCCCAGGACGTGGGCTCCTCGCTGGACGTGCCGCCGCTGGCCAATACCTCGATGGATGGCTACGCAGTGCGCACGGCCGACGTGTCGCGCGAGGGCATGGTCCTGCCCGTCGCGCAACGCATTGCAGCTGGACAAGTCGGAGCGCGGCTCGAGCCCGGCACTGCCGCCCGCATCTTCACCGGCGCACCGATCCCCGAGGGGGCCGATGCAGTCGTGATGCAGGAGCAATGCGAACAAGTCGATGGCCGGGTTCGGATCAATGCCGTGCCCAGTCCGGGGCAATGGATCCGTCGCCAGGGAGAGGACGTGCGGCAAGGCAGCATCGTGCTTGCGCGTGGCCGACGCCTCACGCCCCAGGCGCTTGGCTTGGCGGCGACCGTCGGGGCTGCATCGCTTGCGGTCGTCCGCCGGCCGCGGGTAGCGCTTTTTTCCACTGGTGACGAGCTTGCCATGCCGGGCGAAGCGCTCAGGCCCGGCGCCATCTACAACTCCAACCGCTACACCTTGCGTGGCCTGCTCGCGCAGTTCGGCTGCGAATGCACCGACCTGGGTATCGTGCCGGACACGATGGAGGCGACACGGCAGGCGCTGCGCCGCGCCGCGCAGGGGCACGACCTGATCCTCACGTCGGGCGGCGTCTCGGTGGGCGAGGAAGACCACATCAGGCCTGCCGTGCAGGCCGAGGGTCGCATCGACCTCTGGCAGATCGCCATCAAGCCCGGCAAGCCGCTGGCCTTCGGCGAGGTGCGCAATGGATCCGATCGCCCGACATGGTTCATCGGCCTTCCGGGGAACCCGGTGTCCAGCTTCGTCACCTTCTTGCTGGCGGTGCGTCCTTTCCTGCTCGCACTCCAGGGAGCGCCAAGCGACCCGCCGCGTGGCCTCCTGTTGCCCGCAGGCTTCGACTGGCCCAAGCCCGACATGCGGCGTGAGTTCCTGCGCGTGCGGTACGGCGCGGATGGATCGCTCGAGCTGTTCCCGAACCAGAGTTCGGGCGTGCTGACGTCCACCGTGTGGGCGGAAGGCGTCGTTGACAACCCGCCCGGGCACCCGATCGCGAAAGGCGACCTCGTCCGCTACGTGTCGCTTGGGGAGTGGCTGTCATGAAGGTCAAGGTGCGCTACTTCGCCTCGATCCGCGAAGCGCTCGGTCCGCAGGAAAGCATGGACGTGCCGGCGGGCAGTTCAGTGGGAACGCTGCGCCAGCTTCTCATCGGCCGTTCGGGAGCGCATGCCGAGGCGCTCGCGACGGGGAAATCCTTGCGGGCGGCGCTCAACCAGGCGCTGTGCGACGAATCCGCGGTGCTGGAGGAGGGCGCTGAAGTGGCCTTCTTCCCACCGGTGACAGGGGGTTGAGATGGCGTCCACACGTGTTCGCATCCAGACCGAGGACTTCGACCTGTCGGCCGAGGTTGCGGGCTTGCGCGAGAGCGATGCCCGCGTCGGCGCGGTCGCGAGCTTCGTCGGCACGGTGCGCGATTCCAACGACGGCCAGGGTGTGAGCCTGATGGAACTCGAGCACTACCCCGGCATGACCGAGACGGCCATCGAGGCCATGATCGACGAAGCCTTCCGGCGCTTTGACATCTACGCCGCGCGTGTCGTCCACCGTGTCGGGCCGCTGCGCCCGCGCGACCAGATCGTTTTCGTCGGCGTCACGTCGGCGCATCGGGGCCAGGCCTTCCAGGCCTGCGAATTCCTGATGGACTATCTCAAGACCCAGGCGCCTTTCTGGAAGAAGGAGCAGACCGCCGCCGGTGCCCGCTGGGTCGATGCGCGCGCGAGCGACGACGAGGCCTTGCGACGCTGGGGGCTCGAGTCCGGCAACGCCGGAGCCCGCTGCTGATGCAGCAGGTCACCTGGGCGCACGCGCTGGCGGTTGCCTGCGGCGCGTCGTTCGGTGCGCTTGCCCGCTGGCTGGCCGGCATCTGGCTCAACCCCGTGTGGATCGGCTTTCCGCTGGGTACCTTGTTCGTCAACTGTCTCGGCGGCCTGCTGATCGGCATGGCGATGGCCTGGTTCGCGCGCACGCCCGACGAGCTCCTGCGATTGCTGCTCGTGACCGGCTTCCTGGGTGGATTCACCACCTTTTCGGCCTTCTCGATGGAGTCGCTGCACCTGCTGGAAAGGGGCCAGTGGACCCTGGCGACCGTTCACACCCTCTTGCATGTGCTCGGGGCGCTGGCATGCGCCGCTGCCGGGCTGAAGCTGGCGCGGGCGCTGCTGGGTTGACGCGAGCATCAGGGTTGCTTCTTGTCCCCGTCGCCAGGAGCGACACTTGAAATTCGGCGGAATATCCCCCAAGTTTCCGCCGATTGGAGGTGTTTCACATGCGTCTCGACAAGCTGACGACCAAATTCCAGGAGGCCCTGGCCGACGCCCAGAGCCTCGCGCTCGCGCACGACAACCAGTACATCGAACCCGCCCATATCCTGCTGGCGATGCTCCAGCAGGATGAAGGCCCCAAGGCCCTGTTGGCGCGGGCCGGCGTCAACACGGGCGGCTTGCACAAGGCCGTCGAGGCGGCCATCAAGCGCCTGCCGCAAGTGCAAGGCGCCGAGCAAGTCCAGGCCGGTCGCGACATGGTCTCGCTCCTGCAGGCGGCAGAAAAAGAGGCCCTCAAGCGTGGCGACCAGTTCATCGCCAGCGAGATGTTCCTGCTGGCACTGGCCGACAGCAAGGCCGAGATCGGCCAGATCGCGCGTGAATTCGGCCTGACCCGCAAATCGCTCGAAGCCGCCATCGAGGCGGTGCGCGGCGGGCATTCGGTGGACAGCGCCGAAGCCGAAGGCCAGCGCGAGGCGCTCAAGAAATACACGCTCGACCTCACCGAGCGTGCCCAGCGGGGCAAGCTCGACCCCGTCATCGGCCGCGACGACGAGATCCGCCGCGCCATCCAGGTGCTGCAGCGCCGCACCAAGAACAACCCGGTGCTGATCGGCGAGCCCGGCGTCGGCAAGACGGCCATCGTCGAAGGCCTGGCGCAGCGCATCATCGCTGGCGAAGTGCCCGAGACGCTCAAGAACAAGCGCGTGCTGGTGCTCGACATGGCAGGGCTGCTCGCCGGTGCCAAGTACCGCGGCGAATTCGAGGAACGCCTGAAGGCCGTGCTCAAGGAGGTGGCGCAGGACGAGGGTCGCATCATCCTCTTCATCGACGAGATCCACACGATGGTCGGCGCCGGCAAGGCCGAAGGCGCCATCGATGCCGGCAACATGCTCAAGCCCGCGCTTGCACGCGGCGAGCTGCATTGCATCGGCGCGACCACGCTCGACGAGTACCGCAAGTACATCGAGAAGGACGCCGCGCTCGAGCGTCGCTTCCAGAAGATCCTGGTCGACGAGCCGACCGTGGAGGCCACCATCGCCATCCTGCGCGGGCTGCAGGAGAAGTACGAAGTCCACCACGGCGTCGAGATCACCGACCCGGCCATCGTGGCCGCGGCCGAGCTGAGCCATCGCTACATCACCGACCGCTTCCTGCCCGACAAGGCGATCGACCTGATCGACGAGGCCGCGGCCAAGATCAAGATCGAGATCGACTCCAAGCCGGAGGCGATGGACAAGCTCGATAGGCGGCTGATCCAGCTCAAGATCGAGCGCGAGGCCGTGAAGAAGGAGAAGGACGAGGCTTCGCAGAAGCGCCTGGTGCTGATCGAGGACGAGATCGCTCGGCTCGAGCGTGAATACGCCGACCTGGAAGAGATCTGGAAGAGCGAGAAGGCCACGGCGCAAGGCTCGGCCCAGGTGAAGGAAGAGATCGATCGCATCAAGTTCCAGATCGAGGAGTGGAAGCGCAAGGGCGACTTCAACAAGGTTGCCGAGCTGCAGTACGGCAAGCTGCCCGAACTCGAGAAGAAGCTCAAGGACGCGCAGGCCAAGGAGGCCGGCAAGGCCGAGAGCGGCAGGCCGCAATTGCTGCGCACCATGGTGGGCGCGGAAGAGATCGCGGAAGTGGTGGCGCGCGCCACCGGCATTCCGGTCTCGAAGCTCATGCAAGGCGAACGCGACAAGCTGCTGCAGATGGAAAGCCGCCTGCACGCTCGCGTGGTGGGGCAGGACGAGGCCATCGTCGCCGTGAGCGATGCGATTCGCCGTTCGCGTGCGGGCCTCTCCGATCCGAACCGTCCCTACGGCTCGTTCCTCTTCCTGGGCCCTACCGGTGTCGGCAAGACGGAACTGTGCAAGGCGCTCGCGGGCTTCCTGTTCGACAGCGAGGAGCACCTCATTCGCATCGACATGAGCGAGTTCATGGAAAAGCATTCGGTGAGCCGACTCATCGGCGCGCCACCGGGCTACGTGGGCTATGACGAAGGCGGCTACCTCACCGAGGCCGTGCGTCGCAAGCCCTACAGCGTGGTGCTGCTCGACGAAGTGGAGAAGGCCCACCCCGACGTCTTCAACGTGCTGCTGCAGGTGCTCGACGATGGTCGCCTGACCGACGGCCAGGGTCGCACGGTGGACTTCAAGAACACCGTGATCGTGATGACCAGCAACCTGGGCTCGCACCAGATCATGCAGATGGCTGGGCAGCCGTACGAACTGATCCGTGAGGCAGTGTGGGCGGAGGTGAAGCAGTATTTCCGGCCCGAGTTCCTGAACCGCATCGACGAGGCCGTGGTGTTCCACGCGCTCGACCAGCAGCACATCGAATCGATCGCGAAGATCCAGCTGCGAGCGCTTGAAATGCGGCTGGAGAAGATGGAGATGAAGCTCGACGTCTCCTCCGCTGCAGTCGCGGAGCTGGCCAAGGTGGGCTTCGATCCGGTGTTCGGCGCGCGACCGCTCAAGCGGGCGATCCAGCATCGCATCGAGAACCCCGTGGCCAGGCTGATCCTCGAGGGCAAGTTCGGACCGAAGGATGTGATCCCGGTGGATGTGGAAGATGGGGAATTCGTCTTCACCCGGGTGGTGCACTGAAAAACTTCATGGAACTGAAGCGGCCGACCACGCTCCGAGGAGGATGCCTTTCTTGACCGAATTCTTCGGCGGCCTCGGCCGCTTCATGGTGCGCTTCGTTCTGACGGCGCTCGGACTGGTCTTTCTTGCGAGCCTGCTGGTGGCCGGGCTGCTGGCCGCATCGGGGCTCACCGTGTGGGCCCTGCTGCGCGGCAGGCGGCCGCCGCCGATCAGGTTCCATCGCTTCTCGCGGCCCGGCTGGACGACGCCGGGCCCCGGCGCCCGCTCCAACGCAAAGCGCAGCGACGATCGTGGTGTCGTGGACGTCGAGGCTAGGGAAATTCGCTGAAGCGGTTCCGGTGGATGCGCCGGCTGGCGCGCGATGGCCGCTTGCCGCTGAACGGCAGGTAACACAAGCATCGCGCCGTCACAATTCGGCGGAATAGTGCTCCACGAAGCCTCGTACACCGGGGCGGCGCTCGTCGCGCCACCGACCGGCCTCCCGCTTCAATCGGGAGCCTCGCGGCCTTTCATGGAGGTACCACCATGCTGCTGTGCCATCTTTCCGCGCCCACGCTTGCCAGGCTTGCGACCGTGGCTGCTCTCGCCCTTTCGGGAAATGCCTTCGCCAACGATGACGGCCACCATCACGGCGGCGACCGCGATGACACCAAGACCCGCCTGAAGGGCTATATGGAGGTTCCTGCCGTATCCACGGTAGCCACTGGACGGTTCAGGGCCACGATCGATGAAAGGTCCGGTTCGATCTCCTACCAGATCACCTACAGCGGCCTGGAAGGGGAGGTGAGGCAAGCGCACATCCACTTTGGGCAGAAGTCGGTCAACGGAGGAATCGTGGTCTTTCTCTGCCAGACCAGCGCCAACCCGCGATCCCACCGGCCTGGCTCCTGACTGCCCGCAGTCGGGCACCGTGACGGGAGTCTTGCAGGCGGCCAATGTGATCGGACCCGCACCCCCGCCCCCACCCGCCATTCCAGGCGCTGGCCAAGGTATCGCTGCCATGGAGTTCGACGAATTGGTCGCCGCCATACGTGCCGGCGTCGCCTACGTGAACGTCCACTCGTCGAAGTTCCCCGGCAGGAGAAATCCGCGGCCAGTTGCGCGAGAACGACTGAAGCGGCGCGCGCCTACTGGCCGCCTTGCTGCTTGAGCCAGGCATCGAGTCGCTGGAGCTGGAAACGCACCAGCGACTGGTTGGTCTTGTGCCGGTCGAGCAGGCAGTGCAGCGCGATATCGGGATACCCCGGGATCGGACGCACGACCTGATGGTGGCGATCGGAGGAGATCAAGGTTTCCTGCGCAGGCTCGGTCATGTTGAGTCCCAACCGGGCCATGTGCAGCGCTCGCAGGATCGCCGTGCCCTGGCGAGCCATCTCGACCGACGAGGGGCCGCGGCCGGTGTGAGCCAGGGCGGAGCCTTGATTGACATCGAAAACGCAGCATGACAGCAAGCCCGTCATCTGCGAGACCAGGGACACGTAGGAGCTGAGCTCTGCCGGGGCCTTGGCCGCCGGGGCCGCCGGGCGGCAACAGCTGCGGAAGCAGGTGCGGGGCTGGACGCGCGCGGAGCAGGCCAGGGGCTTCCGACGGATGCCGCGACCACGGCCGCTTGCGGCTCGGGGGCGAGGTGAAGCGTCAACGGCACGATCTGGGGGCCGCTCGAGGTCGGAGCCGCCAGACGTCCACGGTTCAGATTCTTCTGCCAGAAGCCGAGGATGTACGACCAGGCGTCCGCCGGCCGCGCGGGCTGGGGCGCGGCGCGCACCAGCATGCCGTGCCGCTGCACCACCTGGCTGGATTGCGCCAGCGCCGCGGCGGTCGCGGCAGGACCGAGCGGAAGGATCAGCAGGTTGGGGCAGGTCCAGCTTCCGGCATGCACCATGTGCATGGCGGTGCGCAGCGCGTTGGCGCAGCCCTGGGCCGGAAGGTCCGAGAGCAGCACGATGCTGGTGTGGCTCAATTCCATCAGCACCCGGGTGATGGCTTGCTGGGCACTGGGCGTGGCCTGGCTGTCGGACGAGTAGATCTGGACCTTCTTGCCGTCCGGCAGGCTGTAGCTCGCATATTCGAGGCTTGCCAGCGTCGTGCCGTAGCCCTGCTGGCGCACGACCAGTTGCTGTACTGGAGTGCCTCCGAGGGCCGCCAGCTGCCGCAGGAGCTGCCGCGAGGAATTGCCCCCGACGTCGTGCAAGGCAATGTGGCTGCTCTCGAGATGCGTGAACTGCTGCCGCAAGGCTTCAGCGGCATCGCAGGAAACGAACAGCTCGCGCTGATTGGGGGCGACCGGCCGACCGATTTCCTCGGCCCCGACCAGCCGTGGGTCATCGCTTTCCCGGGCCATCAGCTGCGTGGCCATCGAGTTGTCCGTCATGGTGGCAGCCCATTCGGTGCTGGCGTCATGGGAAGCATGCGGAGTGTCGATGTCCATGGGCTGGGTACGGGTCATGGCCGGATACCTGTTTTGTAGTAGCGGCTCAGTGTAACGACGCGTTTCAGTTTTGCTACCCCTCCAAATGGATGAGGATGGATGCCTTCGAGTGCCAACTGGTTCACGAATTAAAGGTTCCGAAGGGGGCATCGATAGAATGGCTCGATGCCTCAAGAGGAGGCGCCTTCATGGGCGCCTCGATATCCAGAGCAGGAAAAGCATGCCATCGAAAACTGAAGCCCCGGTGGTGATCGTCGGTGCCGGATTGGCCGGGCTCACCGTGGCCTTGCACGTGGCAGATCACCGTCCGGTGGTGGTGTTGGCCAAGCGCAACCTCGACGAAGCCGCCACGGCCTGGGCGCAAGGCGGGATCGTGGGTGTGTTGGGAAGCGACGACAGCATCGACAGCCACGTTCGCGATACCCAGGATGCAGGTGCAGGCCTGGTCGACGAGCAGGCCGCGCGTTTCATCGCCGAGCACAGTGCGGCAGCCGTCGAATGGCTGGTCGGGCAGGGTGTTCCCTTTTCGCCTGATCCCGAGGGGCCGCTCGGCCTTCACCTCACGCGAGAAGGCGGCCATGCCGTGCGGCGCATTGCCCATGCGGCCGACGCCACGGGCAAGGCGATCCACGACGTGCTGCTGGAGAAGGTCAGGAAGCATCCCGGCATCGAACTGCGCGAGCGCTGGATGGCCGTAGACCTCGTCACTTCCAGGCATCTCAAGCGCGACGAGCCGCCGCGCTGCTATGGCATCTATGCGCTCGACATCGATCGAGGCCGGGTCGAGACGCTTCCCGCAGCCGCCGTCGTGCTGGCCACTGGAGGTGCAGGCAAGGTCTACCGCTACACCACCAACCCCGACACCTCCACGGGCGATGGCATCGCGATGGCGTGGCGGGCTGGCTGCAGGGTGGGCAACATGGAGTTCGTCCAGTTTCACCCCACCTGCCTCTATCACCCGCAGGAGCGCAGCTTCCTGATCACCGAGGCCCTGCGCGGGGAGGGCGCCCACCTCAAGCTGCCTGACGGCAGGCGCTTCATGTCCGACCACGATCCCCGGGGCGAACTGGCTCCGCGCGACATCGTGGCACGCGCCATCGACTTCGAGATGAAGAAGCTCGGCGCGGACCATGTGTGGCTCGACGCGACGCATCTCGGTGCGGACTTCCTCAAGGAGCATTTCCCCACGATCTACGCCCGATGCCTCCACTTGGGGCTAGACATCACCCGGGAACCCATACCCGTCGTGCCCGCGGCGCACTACACCTGCGGCGGCGTCGTGACGGACCTGCAAGGGCGCTCCGATGTGCCCGGCCTCTACGGCGTGGGTGAAACCACCTACACGGGGCTGCATGGCGCGAACCGGCTGGCGAGCAATTCACTGCTGGAATGCGTGGTCCTCGGGCGGACGGTGGCTTCGCACGTCCTGGCGCACGCGCGCGGTCCCGGCGCGGTGCTGCCCTTCTGGGACGAGAGCCAGGTCGAGGATGCCGACGAACAGGTGGTGATCTCGCACAACTGGGACGAACTGCGCTTGCTGATGTGGAACTACGTCGGCATCGTGCGCACGACCCGCCGGCTCGAGCGGGCGCTTCACCGTATCCACCTGCTGCGCAGCGAGATCGACGACTACTACGCCAACTTCCGTGTCAGCCGCGACCTGCTCGAGCTGCGCAATCTCGTGGATTGCGCGGAACTCATCGTGTGCTCGGCATTGGTGCGGCACGAGAGCCGGGGCCTGCACTACAGCCGCGACTTTCCCCAGACCCTGCCTGTCAGCTTCCCGACCATCCTCACCCGCCCCGCGGGTCGCCGTCTGGTGGAGCCGGACGCCAGGGTGCCCCGGAAGAGTTGAGTATTCTTGACCCTCTGGCGCCTCTGCCCGGCGCATGATCTTCTGCCCGGCGGCCGACGGCCGCCGTTGCGCACACGGCACTTTCCAGCTGTCCGCCCGTGCGCTCTGCGGTAGAGGAGACGCGTTGGCAATGAAGGTGATCGAAACACGGCAAGGGGGTCTCAACCTGCTCGCGGCGGCAAGCCACGATCTGCGCCAGCCAGTCCAGGCGCTCGGTCTGTTCGTGTCGGCCTTGCGAGCGGCCTCGCAGCAGGGAGGGCTGGACGCGCAGAGCGTGGATGAGATCTGCCTGCGGATGAGGGCATCCCTTCGCGGCATGGGCCGCACGCTCGATAGCCTGCTGACGCTGGCCCGGTCCGAAACAGGCACCACCCGCGCCTCCCTTCGGCCCTTTCACTTGCAGGAGGCCCTGACATTCCTGGAAGAGGAGTTCCAGGTCATCGCCGCGGACAAGAAGATCGAATTGCGAGTGGCCCCGACCAAGCTCTGGGTGCACACCGACGATCACCTCCTGGGCCGCATCCTCGGCAACCTCCTGAGCAACGCCCTGCGCTACACCGCCAAGGGCAAGGTGCTGGTGGGCTGCCGGCCGCGCGGGGCGGAAGTCGAGGTGCAGGTCTGGGACACCGGGATCGGCATCCCCCCGGATCAGCAGGCCGAGGTCTTCAGGGAAGGCTTCCGTGCCAGCAACGCAGGCGAGCTGTGCGATAGGTCGAATGGGCTCGGGCTCGGCCTGGCCATCGTGCAGCGCACCGCGGCCCTGCTCGGTGCAAGCCTGGAACTGCGTTCCGAACCGGGACGCGGCTCGATGTTCTCGATACGCCTGCCGCGGGAAGTGGACCACCCCCGTAGGCGCTTCGCGCGGAGCCAGCCTCCAGAGGCGGCTGGCGCTCGGCCGTCCAACCGGCGAAGCCGGATCCGCGGCTCCCGCTCGCTGAATGAATTATCCGTCGCATAGCGCCTAGGGAGGTTCATTCCATCACGCGCATCGAGTAGTCGATCGCCCTCACATCCTTGGTCAGGCGGCCGATCGAGATGCGATCGACCCCGGTTTCCGCGATGGCACGCACCTGGTCGAGCCGCACGCTGCCTGAAACCTCCAGCAAGGCGCGTCCGCCTGTCAGGGCCACGGCCTCTCGCATCCGCGCCAGGTCGAAGTTGTCGAGCAGCACGCTGGTGGCACCGGCAGCCAGCGCCTCGGCGAGCTGGTCCAGCGTTTCGACCTCGATCTGGATCTCGACCCCGGCGTTCAGCGCCCGGGCGCTGCGCAGCGCCTGGGCCACGCCACCGGCAGCAGCGATGTGGTTTTCCTTGATGAGGATGCCGTCATGGAGCGCCAGGCGCTGGTTTCGGCCGCCGCCGGTACGCACCGCGTACTTCTGCGCCAGGCGCAGGCCCGGCAAGGTCTTGCGCGTATCGAGGATCACGCAGCCGCGCGGGTTGGGAGAGGCGCCTTCGATGGCCTGCACATGTGCGTGCGTGACCGTCGCCGTGGCCGACAAGGTCTGCAGGAAGTTGAGAGCCGGTCGCTCGGCCGTCAGCAAGGCGCGTGCATCGGCCTCGAGATTGCACACCGGCGTGTCGGCACGCATGGAGGCACCTTCGGCGTAGTGCCACTCGATGCGGGCATGCGGGTCCAGCGTCATCACGCAAGCATCGAACCACTCGCGCCCGCACAGCACGGCGTCTTCACGCACCAATACCCGGGCCATGACGCGCCGCCCGGCCGGCACAAGCTGGGCTGTCCAGTCGCAGCGCCCGATGTCTTCCCGCAGTGCATCGCGGATGTTGCGCGCGCGCGCCTGTTCCAGCGTTTCGTTGGATTCGAACATGAGATGAAGGGGCGGAAGGTCAGGCTGCGCCGACGTTGGGCACGAAGCCCTGTGCCGGCTTGGCGATGCTGGCCGGATGGCGCGCGACGAAATCGAGCATGCGTTCGATGCATCCCAGGGCTTCGCTGCGCGTCGGCTCGGACACGGTGATCTCGCCAATGCCTTGTTCGAGCGCGGCGACCACGCCCTGCAGCGCATTCATCGCCATCCACGGGCAGTGAGCGCAGCTCTTGCATGTGGCGCTGTTGCCGGCCGTGGGCGCCTCGATCAGCGTCTTGCCCGGGGCCAGCTGGCGCATCCGGTGCAGGATGCCGTTGTCGGTCGCGACGATGTATTCGCTCGCATCCCCGTTGACGACCGCATTGAGCATTTGCGATGTGGAGCCCACCACATCGGCCTGCTCGACTACGTTGCGAGGCGATTCCGGATGCACCAGGACCATGGCGCCCGGATGCTGCTTGCGCAGCAGGTCGAGCTCGAGCCCCTTGAATTCGTCGTGCACGATGCAGGCGCCGTTCCACATGAGCATGTCCGCGCCGGTCTGCTCCTGGATGTAGCGGCCCAGGTGCTTGTCGGGTGCCCACAGGATCTTTTCGCCCTGCGCCTTGAGGTGACGGGCGATGGCCAGCGCGCAGGAGCTCGTCACCATCCAGTCGGCGCGGGCTTTGACGGCGGCGCTGGTGTTCGCGTAGACCACCACCTTGCGGTCGGGGTGGGCATCGCAGAAGCGCGCAAAGTCGTCCGGCGGGCAGCCGAGGTCGAGTGAGCAGGTCGCTTCCAGGTCGGGCATCAGGACGCGCTTTTCCGGACTCAGGATCTTGGCCGTCTCGCCCATGAAGCGCACGCCCGCGACCACGAGCGTCTGGCTTTCATGGTCGCGGCCGAACCGGGCCATCTCGAGCGAATCAGCCACGCATCCGCCGGTCTCCAGTGCCAAGTCCTGCAGGTCGCCATCGACGTAGTAATGGGCCACCAGCACGGCCTTGTGCTTCTTCAGCAGCGCGCGGGCGCGCTCCTTCCAATCGGCGCGGGCTTCGGGCGTCAGGGGTTCGGGCACCTTGGCCCAGGCGTGGGCAGTGCAACTCGCGCCGGTCGCATCCTGGCGCGTGTAGTCGAATAGAACTTGGCTCATGGGTGTTCGCTTGCCATGGGGGCCGCGACTGAATTTCAGGGGGACGAGGGAGATGGTAGCCCAGCCGGGAAGGCGCTTCAGCCGAGGGCTTTCTCCGCATCCATGATCTTGAAGCGCGCCAGCGCCAGGTTGGTGCGCTGCCTGTCGAGTACCGCGAGCAGGAAGAGATCGGGATGGCTGGCCACCGTGCGCAGCACCTGGTGGCGCCGGCCGTGGGTGACGATGACCTCGTCCACGCGATCGCCGCAGCCCATGTCCCGGGAGGCACGGCGGTGCGCCTTGAGCACCTCGGTGTTGGCCGCCGCGATCAGCTCGAGGTTGAGCTCCTCGTCGTCATCGACACGCTCCTGCCCCATGACCAGCCCGGTCTGCGCATCGACCACGCAGCATCCCAGCAGGCCTTCGATCTGCAGCATCTGGTCGATGATCCGCATGACGCGCGTCGCGTCGAGGGAGGCGCGCAGGGAATCCACGACCACCGAGCTGGCGGGCATTTCCTCCACGTCGGGCAAGGGGGTGTTGGCTTCGGAAGGCAGGGCTGCCACGCGGCCGCTCACCGGCGTCTCCTCGGTCCTGCCCGATGGCTCTCCCGATGCTGCGTCGTCGACATCCCACGCGGGCAGCGTCTTGACCTTGTTCCAGGTGTTGAGCACCGAATTCCACACCGAGGAGGTGCTCGTCATCGGCTCGGTCGTGACCATCACGTTGAGCCGCTCGGGCCAGCGCATGCCTGCGATGCGCGGCGCATAGTTGCCCACGGAAGCAGACAGCATGAAAAGCAGGCTGCCGCAGTGCCAATGCGGGCCATGGGAGGCGGCGTTCAGCGCGCCGAGCATCAGGTCGAGCGTCGCGTCCGTCATCGGTGCGACGATCACGGCGGCAAGCTGGCTGCGCTCCATCAGGGCGAAGGGCAGCAGCTGCGCATTGCGCGATGCTTCGCGGACATCGGCGTGATAGATCTTGAGCGGATCTTCCACGCGGCGCGGCAAGGCCGTGCGTTCGATGATGGCGATGCTGGCCAACGTGTTCCGGTGACGCAGGTGCAAGCGTTCGATCGGCTGGCCCGAGGCGTCCGACAGGGCCTTGACGACGCTGGGTGCCCACATCCGCCCCGGGTCGTAAAGCGTGATCTGCCGGGCGACAGTGTCCGTCTCGGAGCGCGAGGAAGCGAAGTGCTCCCGTATGGCTTCGGCCGCCGACCCCGTGACAAACAGCTCGCGCGTGTGCTTGTCGACCATGTGGCCACGGTCGCTCAGCTCGGTGGCGGTGCTCTCGAGGATGGCGGTGGCGGCAAAGTCCGAGCCGGCGACGGTGGGAGGCCCGGCGGCCTGGGCCGCACGGCTTTCGGGATCGTTTCCCGGAGCCTCGGGATCCAGATCCCCGAACAGCGTCGTGAGCATGCCGGCTTCCCCTCGTCAAGGCACATGAAGCATGCAAGGTCCCTGAACAGGGTTGGGCCTCGATGCGCAGTTACCCCCTATAGCACTCTAGGCGGGCCGTTGGGAGAAGTCACCCCTGCAAAGGCGGGGTTGTGCCCTGCTGGCCGAGAAAGCGCGTGGGGGGTGCGCCCACGGAGCGCCGCACCATGGCCGAGAAGGCGCTGGCGCTGGCATAGCCCAGCTCGGCGGCGATGTGGCTCATGGGACGCTTGCTTGCGGCCATCGCCACGGCCTTGGCCAGCAGGACCTGCTGCCGCCACTGGCCGAAGGTCGTGCCCAGCTGCTGGCGGAACAGCCTGGCCAGCGTGCGCGGGCTCGCGCCGCTGTCGCGCGCCCAGCCCTCGAGCGTGGCGTGGCGGGTTGGCTCGTCGAGTACCGCCTCGCACAGGGCGCGCAGGCGCTTGTCCGCCGGCAGGCTCACGCCCAGGCGCAGCGGCTGGGCGCGGCGCAGTTCGTCCTGCACCAGGGCGCAAAGCAGCTGCTCGCGCTGGAGCTCGGACGTCGTCAGCGCAGGAGCGTCATCCGGGCGCATATCCATCGCCAGCACCAGTGCGCGCAGGAGCTCGGAAACTTCGAGCACCCGGCACTCGTGCCAGGAGGCCTGTTCCGCCCTGGCCACGTCCGGGCCGCAGCGGCCGCGCGGCTGGTGGATGTAGAGCGTGCGCAGGTCGCTGTCCTCGACAACCGTGATGGCGTGTTCGACCCCGGGCGGTATCCACAGGGCGCGCGACGGCGGGACGATGTAGGTGCCATCGGCCACCGTCAGCCGGGTCACGCCGACGAAGGAAAGCGCCAGCTGCCCCCAGGGATGGCTGTGAGGAATGACTTGCGTGTCGGTGCGCAAGCGGTGCACCTTGGCCCGCACCGGGCGGGTGGCGCTGGGCACGAAGAGATGCGGCGTCAGCGGCTTGACTTGCTGGATGCGGGAAGTGGCCATGATTGGCAGTTTCTCGACAGAAGTTGTCCTGCTATCGTAAATCCGCCTTGCCCGGCGCTCCTACCATCGAGGGAGTTTTCCCCCGAACAGGACTTTTCGATGAGCACCGTGCTGGCGCCTGCCGCTCCCAATTCCCTGCGCTCCGACGCCACCGTGATCGGCCTCGTGGGCCTCGCCCACGGCCTCAGCCACTACAGCCAGCTGCTGCTCGCCCCCTTGTTCCCCTGGCTCAAGGATGCCTTCGCGGTGAGCTATGCGGAGCTCGGCTTCCTGCTGTCGATCTTCTTCGTGGTCTCCTGTGTCGTGCAGGCCGTGTCCGGATTCGTGGTCGATCGCTTCGGGCCACGGCCGGTGCTGTTTGGCGGCTTGTTACTGCTGGGCGTGGCGGCCTTCGGCTTTTCCGCAAGCCAGAGCTACCTGATGCTGGCGGCTTTTTCAGTCGTGGCCGGTCTCGGCAATGGCGTGTTCCACCCCGTGGACTACACGCTGCTCAATCGCAAGATCGCCAAGAAGCGCCTGGGCCATGCCTACAGCGTCCACTCCATCAGCGGCAGCCTGGGCTGGGCCCTGGCCCCCGCGATGCTGGTGCCGTTGACGCTGGCCTATTCGTGGCGGGTGGCGCTGGTGTGCGCGGGCGTGCTGGTCTTTGCGGTCATCGCTCTGCTTTGGGTCAGGCGCGCGGACCTGAAGCTCGAATCGGGCGCCGCAGCCGCGCCGAGCTCTGCGGCCGCGTCCCATGGCCAGGGTGGGGCGATGGATTTCCTGAAGATCCCCGCCGTCTGGATGTGCTTCGCGTTCTTTCTCTTCTACGCGATGGCACTCAGCGTGGTGCAGAGTTTTGCCACCGAGTCGGCCCGGCAACTGCACGAGGTGCCTGCGCACCTGGCCGCGATCTGCCTCACGGTGTACATGGTGGTCAGTGCGGGCGGCATGGTGCTCGGGGGCTTCCTTGCGTCCGATCCCGAGCGCTGCGAGCGGGTCGTCGGTATCGGGTTCGGCATTGCGGCAGCCTTTGCGCTCACGCTCGGCTTTGCGGAGCTGCCGGCGCTGGCCGTGCCGGTGATGTTCGGCGCGATGGGGTTCGCGGCCGGCATCGCGGCGCCCTCGCGTGACCTGCTGGTCAAGCGCTCGACTCCCGACAACGCCACCGGGCGGGTCTATGGCGTCGTCTACTCGGGACTGGACATCGGACAGGCCATTGCGCCGCTCGGCTTCGGCTTGCTGATGGACATGCACCACTACCAGGCTGTGTTCCTGGGGCTGGCAGTGGTGCAGGGCGTGCTGGTCGCCAGTGCGTTCAACGTGCGTCGCGTTCGTCGCACGGCATTCGCGCCGGCTTGAGCCGCAAGCACTACCCTCGACGCATGACCTCGGCACAGCGAGCGGGAGCCGCGGATCCGGCTACGCCGGTCCGCAGGCGGAGCCCCTGCCGAGTGGAGCGCCGCGGCTCCAAGCCGACGCGTCGGCTTGGAGCCGCGGCACCGCCCCTCTGAGGGGGACGCCGAAGGCGCTACGGGGGTGGTTCATGCCGCCCGGGCCTCCAGGTGCTCGGGAGGCATCACCCCCGAATCGATCAGGAAGCGGCGCAGGGCCGCAAGCGTCGCTTCGGGGCGCTCCAGGGGAATCGCATGCCCCGCACCGGGCAGCAGTTGGTGCTGCGCGCCGTGGAGCTTCTGGCAGACGGCGTGCACGTGGCCGGGTGACACCAGCTCATCCTGCGTGCCGGCAAGCAGCAGCACCGGCAGCCTGAGCTCGCGCAGGCGAGGCAGGCGCGGCAGCAGGTTGTCGCGCTCGGCGAACATTCGCAGCATGCCCCGCACCACGTCGGGATCCATGCGCTCCAGCGCGTGGCTCCAGGCGGCCACCACATGGCCGTACTCCCTGCGATAGCCTGGCGAGAACATCGCCTTTGCGGCCTGCGCGGCGAGTGCCGAGACAGGCCCGAACAAGCCCGACATCCCGGCCAGCACGTGCAGCTTGATGCGGCGCCACAGATCCTGCGGCCCCGCGCTGGTGCCCATCAGCACCAGCGCACGCACCCGCTGGGGATACTCCAGTGCAAAGCGTGCCGCAACGTTGCCACCCAGCCCGAAGCCGACGAGCGTCACGCGATCGAGCTGCAGGAAATTGCATACGGCGCGGACGTCCTCGATCAGGCGCTCCATCTTCCAGCCCGAGCCCTTGGGGCGAGTGCTGTAGCCGTGTCCTCGCCAGTCCATGCGGATCACGCGGGCGTGACGCGACAGCGCGCCGGCCTGATGCTCGAACAGGGTCGAATCGCACAGCAGGCCGGAGAGAAACAGAAGCGGTTCGCCGGTCCCGATGTCATCGACATGCAAGGTGACGCCCGGGACGTCGATATGGTGCAGACTCATGGAGGAGGGGGACTGGGGATGCGTGAGCGAGGCACGATTCGTGCCCACCGCATTCTCCCGCCCCCATCCTGATCGTCAACGGGACTCTCCCGTAGTGGAAACCGCGCGGCCGCAGCTCCGGATAATCAAGGCGCAAGGAGGAGCGCAGACCATGACCTCATCCACGGCCTCCCGCCTGGCCGGACACGCACTCGTCGAGGCACTCGTTGCCCAAGGCGTCGATACCGTCTTCGGCGTGCCCGGCGAAAGCTTTCTCGCGGTGCTCGACGGCTTTCACGAGCACCGTGGCCGCATCCGCTTCATCGCCTGCCGGCAGGAAGGTGGAGCCTCCTTCATGGCGGAGGCCCAGGGCAAGCTCACCGGCCGGCCGGGCATCTGCTTCGTCACTCGCGGTCCGGGCGCCACGAACGCCAGCATCGGCCTGCACACGGCCTTCCAGGATTCGACGCCGATGATCCTCTTCGTCGGGCAGGTCGGCAGCGACATGCGCGACCGCGAGGCCTTCCAGGAAGTCGACTACTGCGCCATGTTCGGCCCGAGCACCGGAGGCTTCGCGAAGTGGGTGGGCGAAGTGCAGCAAGCCGACCGCCTGCCCGAATATGTGGCCCGGGCCTTTCACGTGGCCATGCAGGGTCGCCCCGGGCCGGTGGTGCTGGCCTTGCCGGAAGACATGCTGATGCAGCCCACGGTCGCCGCGGTGTTGCCCCGGATCGAGCCGGCGTCGGCCTGGGCCGCGCCCGGTGCGTTGCGCGAAGCGAGAAGCCTGCTGCTGCAGGCCGAGCGCCCGCTCGTGATTGCCGGGGGCAGCGGGTGGGATGCCGAGTCCTGCAAGGCACTCCAGCGCTTCGCTGAAAACTGGCAACTGCCTGTGGGCTGCGCCTTCCGCTTCCAGGACTTGTTCGACAACCGGCATCCGCTGTACGTCGGAGACGTGGGGATCGGCATCAACCCGCGGCTTGCGCAGCGCGTGCGCGAGGCCGACCTGATCCTCGCGGTGGGGCCGCGCCTGGGCGAGATGACGACCGGCGGCTACACCCTGATCGAGGCGCCGCGGCCGAAGCAGAAGCTGATCCACATCCATGCCGGCGCGGAGGAACTCGGGCGTGTGTACGCTGCCGACTTGCTCGTGCAGTCTTCGATGGCCATCGCTGCCAAGGCGCTCGAGACGCTGACTGCGCCGACGGACTTGCGTTGGGCCGAATGGTCCCGCAGCGCACGAGCGGACTATGAAGAGAACCTTAAGTCCGAGCCGCCTCCGGGGTCGATGGACCTGGCCGAGGTCGTCAAGGCCTTGCAGCGCGTGCTGCGCGAGGAGGGCCGCGAGGATGCCGTCCTGACCAATGGCGCAGGCAACTATTCGGGCTGGCTGCATCGCTACTACCAATACCCTGGGCTGGCGTCGGGGCGGCGCACCCAGCTCGCGCCGACCGCCGGATCGATGGGCTACGGCGTGCCGGCCGCCGTGGCCGCCAGCCTGCTGGAGCCCGGACGCACCGTGATCAACATTGCCGGAGACGGCGACTTCCTGATGACCGGCCAGGAACTTGCCACCGCCACCGGCTATCGCGATGCGAACAGTGGCCCGCTGGTCTCGATCGTCGTCGACAACGGCAGCTACGGCACCATACGGATGCACCAGGAGCGCGAGTTTCCGGGGCGCGTGTCGGGCAGCGATTTGTTCAACCCGGATTTCGTAATGCTGGCCAGGGCCTATGGCTGGGCGGCGTCACGGCTGGATCGCACCGACCAATTCGAAGGCGCCTTCCGCGATGCTCTCCGGCGGTCGCAGCCCACGCTGCTGCACCTCAAGCTCGATGCCGAGGTGATTACCAGCCGCACGACATTGAGCGCGTTGCGCGCCGGCCGCTGAAGGCCACCGCGCTTGACGCGCGGGCTTGCTTTTTTCGGGCGCCAGGACGAAATTGACCAGCACACCAACGACCAGGAGCAAGCCATGTCTCGTCGAGTGTTCATGAGCGCCACCATCGGCCTGATGGCGGCAACGGTGCTTGGTTGCGCTTCCCCTGGCAGTCCTCAGGAAGCAACTGCGAAACGCATGGAGATCGACGCCAAGGTCGATTCCACCCTGTCGCGCCTGTACACCCAGGCCAAGGGATCGAAGGAGCTTGCGGACAAGGCTCGCGGCATCCTGGTCTTTCCCGACATCAAGGCTGCCGGCTTCGTCGTGGGCGGCGAGTATGGGGAAGGCGCCCTGCGCATGGGCGGCAAGACGGCCGAGTACTACAAGACCACGGCCGGCTCCTTCGGCTTCCAGGCGGGCGCCCAGTCGAAGGCCCTGGTCATGATGTTCATGACGCAGGCGGCGCTCGACAAGTTCCGCACCAGCAACGGCTGGACGGCGGGTGTCGATGCCGCGGTGGCCGTCATGAAGGTCGGGGCCGACGCCCAGATCGACACCACCACGGTGACCGCGCCGGTGGTGGCCTTTGCAATGACCAATGCCGGGCTGATGGCCAATCTTTCGATCGAGGGCACCAAGTTCTCGAAGCTGGACCTGACGCCCAAGTGAGGAGCGGCTGAAGCAGGCGGGGCGACAATCGCTGGATGTCGTCGCGCCTTGCCTCATCATCCTCGGTCGCTATCGTCGGCGGTGGTCCCGCCGGCCTGATGGCGGCCGAAGTCATCGCGCAGGCCGGCATCGGCGTCGATCTGTTCGATGCGATGCCATCGGTGGGACGCAAGTTCCTGCTCGCCGGCAAGGGCGGGCTCAACCTCACGCATTCGGAGGCACGCGAGCCTTTCCTCGCTCGCTATGGTGCCCGCCGATCCGAGATCCAGGCCTGGCTCGAGACCTTCGGTCCCGAGGGCTTGCGCGAATGGGCGCAAGGGCTCGGGCATCCCCACCTTCGTCGGCAGCTCGGGGCGAGTCTTTCCCGCCGAGATGAAAGCGGCGCCCTTGCTGCGGAGCTGGCTGCATCGGCTGCGCGAGTCCGGGGTGCGGTTTCACATGCGGCATCGCTGGTCGGGCTGGGCTCCCGGTGGCGAACTGCGCCTGGCGACGCCCGCGGGCGTTGTCATGCACCGGGCCGATGCGCTGGTCCTTGCGCTCGGCGGCGGCAGCTGGGCGCGGCTGGGCTCCGATGGCGCCTGGGTGTCGCTGCTGGCCGAGCGTGGCGTGGAGATGGCGCCATTGCTGGCCTCCAACTGCGGATTCGACGTGGCCGGCCGCGAAGCAGGCCGCACCGGCTGGAGCGATCACCTTCGCACTCGCTTTGCGGGCCAGCCGATGAAGTCGGTCGTGCTGTCCTTCGTCGCGACTGGCGGAACAGAGTTTCGTCGTCGGGGCGAATTCGTGATCACCGAGACGGGCGTCGAAGGCAGCCTGGTCTACGCCGCCAGTGCGCTCTTGCGCGACGAGATCGCGCAACACGGCAGCGCGCTCATCCATCTCGACCTGATGCCCGATTGGGACGCGACTCGCGTCGCGCGCGAGGTGGCGCATCCGCGCGGCTCGCGTTCCCTTTCGAGCCACTTGCAGAGCCGCCTGGGGATCAAGGGCGTGAAGGTGGCCTTGCTGCACGAGGTCTTGACGCCGGAGGTGACGGCCGATCCGGCCCGCCTGGCCGCGGCCCTCAAGGCCTTGCCGCTGCGATTGGTCGCTGCACGCCCGATCGATGAAGCCATCAGCTCGGCGGGCGGCGTGCGCTTGGAGGCACTGGACCAACGCCTGATGCTGAAGGCATTGCCGGGCGTGTTCTGCGCCGGTGAGATGCTCGATTGGGAAGCTCCGACCGGCGGCTACCTGCTCACCGCGTGCTTTGCGAGCGGGCGCGTGGCCGGGCAGGGCGCCATCGCCTGGTCGGGCGGGGCTGCGAGACGCATCAAGGCCCAGTGACCAGGCTGCGAGCGAGCAGCGCTTGATCCAGCCCCTGATGCACCGCATCGGCCAGGCGGTCGAGGCTGGCTTCGCGCAACTCATCGAGATCGAGGCGCGCCGCATCCTCCAGGCCGGCCCAGGCCAGCAACGCGGCGAGCGCTTCGGGCCTGTCGAACAGCCCGTGCACGTAGGTGGCGAGGATCTGGCCGCCGGGGTCGAGCACTCCATCCGACCGCCATGTCTTCCCTTCGATCAAGTGCAGTGCCGGTTGCTCGAGCGCAGCGCCGGTGCTCATGCCGGCATGGATCTCGTAGCCCACCACGGGAGCCTCGCACCATCCCAGCCGCCCGCTCACGCGTCGCAACTGCTTGTCCTGCGCAAGCGTGGTTTGCAGGTCGAGCAGGCCGAGGCCGGGCATCGAGCCGGCGTCGCCTTCGATGCCTTGCGGATCATGCAGCGCTCGCCCGAGCATCTGCATGCCGCCGCACAGGCCGATGAGCTTTCCGCCGTAGCGCAGGTGCCTGCGGATGTCGGCCTCCCATCCGCGCGAGCGCAGCTCTCGCAGGTCGGCCTGCACGCTCTTGCTGCCCGGCAGCACGATGAGGTCGGCCGCAGGCAGCCGCTGACCCGGGCCGGCAAGGATCACATCGACCTGCGGGTGGAAGCGCAGGGCATCGACATCGGTGTGATTGGAGATCCGGGGCAGCACCGGCACCACCACGCGCAGTCGTCGACTTGCGTCCTTGGCCTGGCGCTCCGTGGGCAGCGCATCCTCTGCGTCGAGGGCCAGGCCATGGAGGTAGGGCAGCACGCCGAGCACCGGCTTGCCTGTCTGCGCCTCCAGCCAGCGCAGGCCGGGCTCGAGCAGGGCGATGTCGCCGCGAAAGCGGTTGATCACGAAGCCGCGAACGCGGCGCCGTTCGCTTTCGCTGAGGCAGGCCAAGGTGCCGACGAGATGGGCGAACACGCCGCCGCGATCGATGTCGGCCACCAGGATCACGGGGCAGTCCACGCTTTCGGCGAAGCCCATGTTGGCGATGTCGCGATCACGCAGGTTCACCTCGGCCGGGCTGCCGGCCCCTTCGACAAGCACGACCTCGTGCGCGGCCTGGAGGCGCTGGTGACTTTGCAGCACGAAGGGCATCGCGAGAGGCTTGTACTCGTGGTACCGGGCCGCGTCCGCGTTGAAGCGGGCATGGCCCTGGATGATGACCTGCGCGCCCACGTCGCTGTTGGGCTTGAGCAGCACGGGATTCATGTCGGTGTGCGGCTCGATGCCGCAGGCCTGCGCCTGCAGCGCCTGCGCTCGACCGATCTCTCCGCCATCGACGGTCACGGCCGAATTGAGGGCCATGTTCTGCGGCTTGAAGGGCGCGACCTTGCGCCCGTGGCGATGGAAGATGCGTCCGAGCCCGGCGACGAGGGTGGACTTGCCTGCGTCGCTGGTGCAGCCCTGGATCATCAGCGTGCCGCGGAAGCGCTCGTAGAAGGAAGGTGGAGTGAGGCATCGCGCGATTATGATTTTTCGCCTGAACAGGGAGATCGAATGAGATTGCGCTTGATGGTGCTGCTGTGCGCCGGAGCCAGCCTGTGCGCGGGCGCGGCGGCGATCACGGTGGTGGATGACCACGGCCGCAAGGTGAGCTTGACGTCGCCGGCACGGCGGGTCGTGAGCCTGGCTCCGCATGGCACGGAACTCGTGTTTGCCGCCGGCGGCGGCGACCGCCTGGTGGGCGTGGTGGAGTACAGCGACTTCCCCGAGGCCGCCAGGCGCATACGCCGCATCGGCGACAACGAGATGCTCGACCTGGAGGCGATCACTGCCCTCAAGCCCGATCTCATCGTCGTCTGGCGGCACGGCAATGCACGCCGCCAGATCGACAAGCTGCAGGCCTCGCTGGCGGTGCCCGTATTCGAGAGCGAGCCGAGACGGCTGGAAGACATTCCGGACTCCATCGAACGACTGGGTTCCCTGCTCGGCACCGAGTCGGCCGCTCATGCCGAGGCCGCGCGGTTTCGGCAGCAGTACGCCAGGTTGCGCGGACAGTATGCCGGCCGCTCGCCGGTGCGCAGCTTCTACCAGGTGTGGCGCCAGCCATTGATGACGCTCAACGACACGCACATGATCAGCGACGTGATCCGGCTGTGCGGCGGCGTCAACGTGTTCGGCAAGCTCGACCTGCTGGTGCCGACCTTGTCGGTCGAGGCCGTGCTCGAGGCCAACCCTGAATTCATGTTCGCCGCCGCGCCCGGCGTCACGGCGCCCGACCAGCCGCTCGACGGACTCGAGGGCTGGCGGCGCTTTCCGCGCCTGCTCGCGGTGTCGCGCGGCAATCTTTTCGAGGTGAGCGGCGACCTGATCAATCGGCCCACGCCGCGCATTCTCGAAGCGGCCGAACTGGTGTGCGAAGCGATGGAGGCGGCACGGCGAAAGAGGCCTTGACGCGCTCGGCCGCGTCTCTGCGAAATATGGTCTGTCTGGTCAGAATATTCGGAGCATTCCATGAACAGTTGGCAATTGCAAGAAGCCAAAGCTCGCTTGAGCGAACTCGTTCGCCAAGCGCAGACCGAAGGCCCCCAAGACATCACGCTGCATGGCAAGTCGGCTGCCGTGGTTCTTTCGAGGGCAGACTACGAGCGCCTCGCCCGAAGGAAGCCTGGATTCGTGGATTTCATGCGGCGATCGCCATTGCGCGGCGTTGAACTCGAACTCGAGCGTGACCGATCGATGACCCGGGATACCGACTTGTGAACGGTGGCCTGTGAGCTATCTGATCGACACCAACGTGATCTCGGAACTGGTTCGTCCGACGCCAGAGCCTCAGGTCGTATCCTGGTTCGATAGCGTGACGAGCGATGCGCTGTTCCTGAGCGTGCTCACGCTCGGAGAACTGCGCAAGGGGATCGACCGCCTGGCGGCCGGAAAACGGCGAGAAAAGCTGCGCATATGGCTGGAGCATGAATTGCCGGACTGGTTCGGCGACCGGCTGCTCGCGGTCGACGCCGGCGTCGCGGATCGCTGGGGCCGGATCCAGGCGCAGGCAGGGCGTCCCGTGCCGGCCATTGACAGCTTGCTGGCTGCCACCGCATTGCAGCATGGCCTGCGCCTGGTCACGCGCAACATGGCCGACTTTGAGTTTTGCGGCCTGGAAGTGATCAACCCGTGGCGAATCAAGCCGGAAGAAAGTACGAGTGACCATCGACCGTGACCGGTCGCATCTCGCAGCCATAGGCCTGCGCCAGGTTCGTGGGCGTCAGCACCTCGTGCAGCGGCCCCTGGACAAGGCCGGACGGCGTGAAGAGCAGGGCATGCGTGCAGCAGCGCAAGGCCAGGTTCACGTCGTGCAGTGACAGCAGCACGGCCCGCATGGCGCAGGCGCCTGAGCAATTCGCAGACGGCAAGCTGGTGGGGCACATCGAGGTGCGCGGTAGGCTCGTCGAGCAGCAGCAAGGGCGTGTCCTGGGCCAGTGCCGCTGCGAGGGCCACGCGCTGGCGCTCGCCGCCCGAGAGGTGACGCGCATCCTGGTCGGCGAGATGAGCCGCATCGACCCTCGCCAGGCTTTCTTGCGCCCGACGGATATCGTCCACGCCAAGCCAGCCGAAGCGGCCGGCATAGGGCTGGCGCGCCGCGAGCACCACGTCGAGCGCACTGAGCGCGAACACGTCCTGGTGGTGCTGGGGACACCACGCCCGCAGTCGGGCGAGTTCCCGGGTGGGGATGAGATGGACCCCGCGACCATCGATGCGAACCTCGCCGTCGGCCGCCGGCAGCAAGCCGGCCAGTGTCTTCAGCAAGGTGGTCTTGCCGCAGCCATTGGGGCCGAGCAGGGCCCAGCGCTCTCCGGTGCGCACGTCCCAGTCCAGGTCGCGCAAGAGGCTGCTGCGAACCTGCGCGCACGTCCAGGCCTTGGGTGCAGAGCAGGGCGCGGCTCAAGTGCGCCTCGCATGTCGCAGCAACAGCCACAAGAAGGTGGGCACGCCGATGAAGGCGGTCAGCACGCCGACCGGCAACTGGGTCGGCGCAAGCACGGTGCGGGCGAGCGTGTCGGCCACGACGAGGAACGCTCCACCGCCCAGGGCGCAGGCCGGCAGCAACAGGCGCTGGTCATTGCCAAGCACGAGTCGCAATGCATGCGGCACCACGAGGCCGACGAAGCCGATGCTGCCGGCCACCGTGATGGCGAGCCCGGCGGCCAGCGAGGCCAGCGCCACGACGGCAATGCGCACGCGCCGCACGTCCACGCCCAGGGCGAAGGCCGGACCATCGCCCAGCAGCATCAGGTTGAGATCGCGTGCCATCAGGATGGCCGCAAGCAGCAGGACGGCAGCGCCGGCCAACGGCAGCCCGAACTGATCGGCGCCGTTCAGGTCGCCGAGCAGCCAGAACACCATGCCGCGCAACTGCGACTCGGGCGCGACCGAGAGAATGAAGGCCACCGTCGCCCCGAAGCCCGCACCGACGATCACGCCGACCAGCAGGAGTTGCACGCCGGCGCTCGTGCTCTCCGCATGCCGCCGGAAAGCCTGCGCGCCCAGGAGGAACACGAGCGCAGTGGCCGCCAGCGCGCCCGCCGAGGCGCCTGCGCTGACCCACCACCAGGCTGCTCCCGCCCACAGCGCGAGCAGCGCCCCGACAGAAGCGCCGCCCGAGATGCCGAGCACATAGGGGTCGGCCAGGGGATTGCGAAGCAGGGTCTGCAGCAGCGCACCCGCCAGCGCGAGCAGCGCGCCGCACGACAAGGCGGCCAGCGCGCGCGGGAGGCGCAGGCCGATCACGATGTCGCCCTGCACGCTCTCGGTATGGCCGAGCAGCACGCCGAGCACCTCGCCGGCAGGCAAGCGCTGGCTCCCCAGGCCGAGCGCCAGCAGCAGGCTGCCGGCCACGGCCAGCAGCAGCACGGCATAGATGGCGGGGAGGGAGCGGAAGTGGCGCATTCCGGTCAACGAGGTAGTCAGCGAGGTCTCAAGGCTTGGCACCCTGGTACTGCAGCCCCACGAAGATGGTGCGCCCCAGCGTGCTGTACAGGAAGGCGGTGGAGTAGTCCTTGTCCATGAGGTTGTTGATGCGTCCGAGCACCGACCAGCCCGGCGCGAGGCGTACCTGCGTGCCGATGTTGACGAGGCCGTAGCCGCCCAGCGTGACGCGGCTGGCGGGGAAGGTCAGGAAGTTGTCGTCCTCGGTGTCGGAGACCGCGAGCAGCTCGGCGAAGGCCGTGCCCCACTCGGCACGCCGCTCGACGCGCATCTGCGCGCTGCGGTCGGCGCGCCGCACCATCTTCCGGCCGGAGGGCTCCTCCTCGGCGTTCGAGGAAGTCGACCGAGCCGCTGACGGACCACTGCTGGTTGCGCCAGCCCGCCTCGAGCGTGGCGCCCTCCAGCCTGGCCTCTCCGGTCTGCACGTTGGTGAGCGGATCGATGAAGCCGCGCAGGTTGTTGCGGTAGAGCGTCACCGAGCCGCTCAGCCTGCCGTCGTCGTACCTGAGGGCAGCCTCGCCGCCCCGGTTGCGCTGGGGTTCCAGCTCGGGGTTGCCGAAGCCGGGAAAGTAGAGCTGGTTGAAGCTCGGCGCCTGGAAGTTGCTCGCCACGCTGCCGGTCACGCGCCAGCGCGGCGTGAGGCGATAGCCCAGCGCCAGGCTGCCGGTGGTGAAGCTGCCGAACTGCGAGTTGTCGTCGTAGCGCGCTGCGGCCTGGCCGAGCCAGGGGCCGCGGTCGATCGTCCAGGCCAGCATCGCGCTGTTGGTGTCGCGCTCGTCCACCGTGTACGCAACGCTGCTGTCGACCCGTTCCTCCATGCGCTCGAGCGAGGCGATCAGCCGGTCCGGCCCGAAGGAGAAGGTGTTCTGCCAGGTGTACTGGCGGCGCTCGGTGTCGAAGTGGTCCTGGCCGTCGAGGGCGCCGTCGGACATGCGGCGGTAGATCGCCTTGGACCTGTCTTCCGACAGGCTCGCGCGCAGGCTCGACAGCCAGCGATCGTTGATGCGGTCGTCCAGCGTCACGCCCCAGGCCAGCGTGCTGCTCTTGCCCTCGGCGTCGGTGTCGACCCCGGTGAGCCCGAGCGGGCTCGAGAAGGTGACCGGATCGAAGAAGGTGCCGTCGAAGTCGTTGTTCAGGCGGCTCGCGAGCAGCGTGGTGGAGAGCGTGTGGCCGGGCGCGAAGCTCCAGCCCAGCGAGCCCGACACGCCGGTCCTGCGAAAGCCGTCGTCGTCGGGGTTGAACTCGAAGTCGTCGGGGTTGACGCGCGTGCTGATGCCATCGGCGCGCTCGCCCGAGATCGAGAGCGCGTAGTTGACATTGCCCGTGGCGCCGGAGAAGCCGGCGCCTGCCTTGAACAGGCCGTCGGAGCCGCCGCCCGCGTCGGCGTTGTACTGCAAGCCGGGCTGCCCGCGCTTGGTGAAGATCTGGATCACGCCGCCCACCGCATCGGCGCCGTAGAGCGTGGTCGCCGGCCCGCGCAGGATCTCGATGCGATCGATCTGCGCCAGCGGCAGGTTCTCGATCTGCGCGGTGCCGAGTGTCGCGGAGCCGATGCGCACGCCATCGACGAGCACCACCACCTTGGAGAGATCGGCGCCGCGCACGAAGAGCGAGGTGGTGGAGGCATAGCTGCCGTTGGTGCTCAGCTGCACGCCGGGCACCTGCTGCAGCACATCGCGCAGCGACGACTGCCCGGCGAGCGACAACTGCTCGCTGGTGATCACCGAGATGTCGCCGACGACGTCCTGCACCGGCTGCGGGGTGCGGGTCGCGGTGACGACGACAGTATCAAGCGGAGCCTGGGCGAGGCGTTCCTGCGCGGCAATTGCGCAGGGGAAGAAGGGCACAGCGGAAAGCCGGCGCAAAAAGGCGCGGCAAGTCGTCGCAGGGTGCGATGACCAAGGGCACGAGAGCTCATGATGAAGTCTTTGTTGAACGCCGGCCCTGCTTCCCCGCAGGTCCGGGCACACCGAGCGCCGAGGCGCTCCCCTGTTGGCCGGTATCCGGGCTGGCAGACCTACCGGGCTCACCTTCCCAGCACCGCGCGCGAACGCGGTGCCAGTGGTTGAGGAGCGCGGCCAAAGCATGAAGCCTCGTCTGCTTACCGTTGCGGGGGCAGCGCAGGTTGGAGATCCTGGGTGACCAGGGGACTCTTCCTGCTTCCCGTTTAACTGCGCGGCGAGAACGCCGCGCGGGCACCAACGCGGGGATTCTATGCGGGAGACTCTTGCGGGCTCGCAGGCTCGAGCAAACAAAGCTTCAACTTGGAGAACGCGCGGAAGCCGCGATCGAACGTCACCATTTCGCATTCGTGGGCCTGCGCAAGCGCAGCCAGCCAAGCATCGGTCCACAAGTCGGGTGTCGGCTCGCGCCGGGCGATGTGGTCGTACCAGAGCTTGGGGTGCGTTGAAGGAATCTGGTCGACGACCATATCCTCGGATCATCGATGAGGCACTGCACGGCACTCCATGCCTGGGCCGGACGCAAGGTGCCGGAGCCCATGACGCGACTGTTCGTGAGCAAGCGCAGCAACGCCATGCGGACCGGCAGGCTCAGTCCGACGTCGCCGTCGTCACGTGCCTCCCACCATGTGTTTGCGGGCTCCCGGTGTGCGTGCCCTTCGGTCAGCAAGGGAAGCAACACATTGGCATCAGCGATGCAACGCACGTGCCTTGCTCTCGTCGGTTTCTTGGACGGCCTCCATATCCAGGCGCTTCACGGCATCCGGACTCAGCTTGCGTAGCGGGGCGTCGGCTGCAGAGTCTTACCGGTGGCCGCGTGAGGCGCTTGCGAGGCCGCTCACTGCCCGCCATTTCCCGTTGCAGGGCATCGATGACCAGTTGCCGCAGTGTCGAGCCGCGCTCAACCGCCTCGATCTTGGCGCGCCTGAGGATGTCATCGGGAAGGTCAGTGTTCGTTCGCATGGCAGGACTCACAAATATGCTTAGCTGCATCGACTGTATCAAGGATCGCGTCGGTGCAATGCCTGATGCCGGTCGAGGATGTTCTCGACTCGCCTAGGGCACTTTGCCCAGCGCGCCGAACACGCTAGGGCAGGCTCCTGCTGAGCGGAAACCGGCCTCGCGCCAGGCCTTCACGCCGCCGTCGAGCGCGACAGCCCGCATGAAGCCCATCTGGCGCAGCGTCGATGTGGCCAGCGTCGAGATGCGGCCGAATTCGCAGCAGGCCACGATGCGTCGCGTCGGGTCCGGCAGCTCATCGTTGACGCGCAGCTCGAGCTGCCCGCGCGGCAGCAGCCGTGCGCCCGCGATGTGGCCTGCCTCGTAGGCTTCGCGCTCGCGCACGTCGAGCACGATGAGATCGTCGTCGCCGGCCAACACGCGATTGTTGAGCTCGGCCATCGACATGAAGGGCACGCCCGCGGCCGCCTCGGCGAGCATCTCGGCGACCGTCTTGCCGCCGCTCATGTTGGTGCGCAAGGCCTCGGTGATGTGCGTGGGCATCTTGAGGTCGAGGCTCTTCATCATCTCGACGAAGGCGCTTCGCTCGCGAGCCTGCAGGCGCGGGTTGGTGGCCAGCTCGTCGCCGATGGTCGAGTGGCTGCGGCCCTTGTAGTCGTGCGCGGGGTAGACCTTGAGCGCCGGATCGAGCTTCAGGAGGCGATCGAACAGGCTGTCGAAGAGCGCATCCGGATTGCCGCCTGGCAGGTCGGTGCGGCCGGTGCCGCCGATGAGCAGCGTGTCGCCCGTGAAGACGCGATCGTCGGTGACGAGGCACATCGAGTCGGGCGTGTGGCCGGGCGTGTGCAGCACCTGCAGCCTCAGCTTGCCGATCACCAGCATCTCGCCGTCGTCCACGCGCAGGTCGACCTTCGGGGCCGGGCTCGCGCGGTGCATCACGGCGGGCACGTCGAGCTTGCGCGCAAGCTGCCGCGTGGCCGAGAAATGGTCGGCGTGCGTGTGCGTGTCGATCACGAAGCGCACACGCAGGCCTTCGCGCGAGGCCAGCGCCATGTAGCGGTCGACCTGGCTGGCCTCGGGGTCGATCAGCGCCGCGGCGCAGGTGTCTGGGCACCCGACCAGGTAGGACAGGCACCCGCCCGTGGCGACTTGCTCGAAGATCATGCGTCGCATCGGCCTGCAGCTGTCAGCCCGGTCTGCTTGACGAGGCGCAGGTACGGCTTCGTTCGCTTCCCAGCCGCCGGGGAAGAGCTTCTTGGCGTCGTCGTCGGACACCGAGGTGACGATGATCACGTCTTCGCCGTCCTTCCAGTTGACCGGCGTCGCCACCTTGTGCGAGGCGGTGAGCTGCATCGAGTCGATCACGCGCAGGATCTCGTCGAAGTTGCGGCCCGTGGTCATCGGGTAGGTCAGCATCAGCTTGATCTTCTTGTCCGGCCCGACCACGAACACCGAGCGCACGGTCGCGTTGTTGGCGGCGGTGCGGCCTTCGGAGGTGCCCGGCTCGTCGGCCGGCAGCATGTTGTAGAGCTTGGCCACCGCGAGGTCGGGGTCGCCGATCATCGGGTAGTTGGGCGCGTGCCCTTGCGTTTCCTCGATGTCCTTGGCCCAGCGCTCATGGTTCTCGACCGGGTCGACGCTCAGCCCGATGATCTTGGTGTTGCGCTTCTTGAACTCGGGCTCGATCTTCGCCATGTAGCCCAGCTCGGTGGTGCACACCGGCGTGAAGTCCTTCGGGTGGGAGAACAGGACGGCCCAGCCGTCGCCGATCCACTCATGGAAGTCGATGGTGCCTTGGGTGGTCTGGGCGGTGAAGTTGGGTGCGGTGTCGTTGATGCGAAGTGACATGTGCTTTCCTTGCGCGGCGAATCTGGCAAATCAGCCCGCGCCGTGCCGCGGCGTTGCCGCCAAGGCCGACGGCATCAGGCGAGGCTGTCCATCAAGCAGTATGGCCGTCCGCGAGCACCGTGCCAATACGGGTCGCCGTGGTGCAGCTGACCTGCCGGAGCCGGCCGTCGTGCCAGCCCTGAAAAGGTGACACGGGAAGGGGGCGTCCGCGCGAGTGACAGCCTGTCACTCCCTCGTGGCCACGCCCCTGAGCATCAACACCACGCCGACCAGGACGATGCCCGCCGCCAGCCACTCGTAGCCGGTGATGTGCTCGCCGGCCACGGCCACGCCCAGCAGCATCGCGATCACGGGGTTGACGAAGGTGTAGCTCGATGCAAGCGCCGCGCTGGCCTTGCTCAGCAGGTACATGTAGGCGTTGAACGCGATGAGCGAGCCGAACACCACGAGGTAGAGCCAGGCGCCGACGGCGACCGGCTCGGGCGGCCACTTGGCCGCGACGACCGCGGCTTCACCGGTGAGGGCGGCGAGGGCCATCAGCACCAGCCCGCCGCAGATCATCTCGCTGGCAAAGCCCATCGCCCCTTGGGCCAGCGGCAGGCCGCGCTGGCTGAGCACGCTGCCGAGCGACCAGGTCACGCACGCGATGCTGATGGCCGCCAGCCCGGCAGGCGAGGCCTGGAAGCCCGCGCCCTGCGTCAGCAGCAGCACGCCGCACAGCCCGACCGCGATGCCCGCCACCTCGAGCTTGCTCGGGTAGATGCGCCAGAAGAGGTTGAGCGCGGCGATCATCAGCGGGCACACGGCGATGAAGGCCACCACCAGGCCCGAGCCGACGGTCTGCTCGGCATACGCGGTGCCGCCCATGCCGCCGCCGAGCATCAGGCTGCCCACCACGAGCGCGTTGCGCCATTGGAGAACCCCGGGCCAGGGCGCGCCGCGCCAGCGCATCCACGCCGCCAGGCCGAGCCCGGCCACCATGAAGCGCGTGCCCATCTGGAAGAAGGGCGGGAAGCTGATGAGCGCGTACTTGATCGCAAGGTAGGTCGAGCCCCACACCAGCCAGGTGGCAGCCAGGCAAAGGAGGACCAGGCCGCTCGAGGCCGGAGGGCGTGCGGGCAATGGCGGTGGGGGAGGCGGACATGACACAGGCTCTCGAAATTTCGGAAAACGAGCCTCAATGCTAGGAAAGACACCAGGGTCGATACAGTGGAAATCAAAGGATGTGAGGCCAATAATCCTTTCATGCTCAAGCCGTTCAGGAGCGCGACATTGAACTCCGATCTCGACCACTACGACACCCGCATCCTTGCCGAACTGCAGGCCGACGCCCGGCTCTCGATGGCCGAGCTCGGTCGCCGCGTGCACCTCAGCCAGCCGGCCGTGACGGAGCGGGTGCGCAAGCTGGAGTCGTCCGGCGTCATCACCGGCTATCGAGCCACGGTCGATCTGGGCCGGCTCGGCTACGGCATCCGCGCCGTCATCCGCGTGGGGCGTGCGGAATACGCACGCGTGGTCAGGCTCATCCAGCAGACCCCCGAGGTGATCAATGCGTACAACGTGACCGGCGAAGACAACTGGATCCTCGAGATCGCGGTCATCGACGTGGCACACCTGGATGCGGTGGTGACCAAGTTCTGCCTGCTGACGGAAACTTCCACTTCGCTGATCCTCAATGCCGCCCGCGAGCACCTGCCCATGCTGCCGGCGCGACACGAGGACGTGAAACCGCCCATCAGGAAAGTGGCCAACGCATGATCCCGCGAGAGCATCTGGCCCACCTCGAGCGGCGCGTCTCGATCATCGTCGCGGGGCGGGACGCGCACCTGCAGCCGCACCTGATCCGAGCGCTCGGCTGCCGCGTGCAGCGCCGGCCCTTGCGAGTGACCGTGCTGGTGTCGGCCGACATGGCGAGTGCGCTGCTCGACGACCTGCGTGCCAACGACCGGGTGGCGGTGGTGTTCAGCGAGCCCAGCACGCACCGCACGGTGCAGCTGAAGGGGAGCCAGGTCAGCATCGAGCCGGCAGGCGCAGCCGACCGGGGGCTGGCGCGCGACTACGCCGCGCGCTTCGTTGCCGAAGTGGCAACGCTGGGCTATGCCGAGAAACTCATTGCCAACCTGGTCAACCACGACCCGGCGCAACTCGTGGCGGTGAGCTTCACACCGACCGCCTCCTTCGACCAGACGCCGGGCGCAAGGCCGGCGCCCGATGCGCCGGCCGCGGCCTGAGGGAGCTTGTCTTGTCCATCTCGCTCGACGACATCCGTCCCTGCTTCGAAGGCGCCATACCGGCCGTGATGGCGACCTGCGATGCGGAGGGAGTGCCCAACGTGGCCTACCTCTCCCAGGTGGACTATGTCGACGGCGAGCACCTCGCGTTGTCGTTCCAGTTCTTCAACACCACGCGACGCAATGTGCTGGCCAATCCCCAGGTCGAGATCCTGGTGGCGCACCCGATCACCGCGGCGATGTACCGCATCAGGGCCCGCTACCTGCATACCGAGACGTCCGGGCCCTTGTTCGAGCGCATGAAGGCCCGCCTGTCGGGCATTGCCTCGCACACCGGCATGAGCGGCGTGTTCCGGCTGCGCGGCTCGGACATGTACCAGGCGGTGGCCGTCGAGCATGTGCCGAAGCAGGACCTGCCCGCGCCCGGCGTCGGGCTCGGCCGGCTGGCAGCGCTGCGGCGCTGCACCGAGAGGCTGGCAGCCTGCCCCGACCTCGAATCGCTGCTGGAGAAGACCCTCGACTGCCTGGAACGCGACTTCCAGGTCGGCCACGCCATGCTGCTGATGCTCGATGCCCCCGGCGAGCGCCTGTACACCGTCGCGAGCCGGGGCTACAGCTCCTCGGGCGTCGGGTCGGAGATTCCGCTCGGCCAGGGCGTGATCGGCACCGCGGCGCGCGAGCGCACGCCGGTCCGCATCAGCCACATGACCGCCGAATACACCTACAGCTGCGCCGTGCGCGACAGCCTGGCGCGGCAGGGGCAGGGACAGGCGCTGGAGATTCCGTGGCCGGGGCTGGCCGAGCCGCACAGCCAGCTCGCGGTGCCCATCATGGCGGCGGGCCAGTTGCTGGGCATGCTGTTTGTCGAGAGCCCGCAGGACCTGCGCTTCAGCTATGACGACGAAGACGCCATGGTGGGCCTGAGCACGGTCGTGGGCCTTGCGATGCGGCATTTCCAGGCTGATGACGACCAGGCGCAGGACGGCGGGCGCGACCAGCGGCTGCAGGAGCGCGCGGGCGAAGCGCCGGCCGAGGCGCCGTCCGCTCCGGAGGCGGAGCCGGAGAGCGCCACCGGCATCGGCGTGCGCTACTTCGAAGCCGATGGCAGCGTCTTCTTCGACGCCGACTACGTCATCAAGGGCGTGGCCGGCTCCATCCTGTGGAAGCTGCTGCGCGACTACACGCAGTCGGGTCGCTGCGAATTCACCAACCGCGAGCTGAGGCTCGACCCGCAGATCCGCCTGCCGGACGTCAGCGACAACCTCGAGGCGCGCCTGGTCCTGCTGGCCCGCCGCCTGGCGGAGCGGCAGGCCGGCGTCACCATCGAGAAGACCGGGCGCGGGCGCTTCCGGCTCGAGGTCAAGCGGCCGCTTCACCTCGAAGAAGCAGGCTGAGTGCCTGGTTCAGCCCACCGCAAAGAACGAAGGCGAAATCTGCGGCGCGATGGAGACGTCGAGCGCGCGCGCGAGCTTGGCCCATTCGGTGGGATCGAGCCGCGCCCGGGCCAGGTTCAGCATGGCACCGAACGCCGCAGCCGGTGCCGTGCGCCGCATGTCGTCCAGCATTGCGAAGCGCTCATGGGCATTGACGGCCGGGATCATCCAATGCGCGATGCGCATCATCTCCTCCGGAGGGATGGCGGCAAGGATGCTGCCATGCAGCTCCACCAGCTCGACGTCGGTGTAGTGCGCCCAGAGCACCGCGTTGTGTTCGGTCTCCTCGTAGTGCATGTGCTGGAAGTTCTCGGAGATGAACAGCGCCAGCGCCCGGTAGAGCCGATTGAGCCCGGTCTGGCGCGCCTCGCCGTCGCTGGTCTCGACCTGCAGCGCGAGCTCCGCCAGCTCCTCGATCGCGTCGGCATGCTCGCCGTGCTCGCTGGCGATCTGCGCCGACGCGCCCGGCCGGGCGCGCTCCAGCATCGGGTGCACGTACTTGTTCTCCTTGGCGATGTGCTTCTCGCACGCCAGGAGCAGGTCTCGCACCTGCGTGAGGGTCTCGCGCACGTCGGCGCTGCTGCCCCCATCGGTATTGCCGACGCGCACCAGCGTGGCGGTCATCATCATGCGCAGCGCCTTGTGGATGGCGCCGTACATGTCGAAGCGCTGGACCTTCAGCGATGCCAGGGCGGCGACATGGCTTGCGAGTGTGCCGGTCTGCGTGACCGTGGCCGGCGCACGGGTTTTCGGTGGATGGTTTGCATGGTTCCTACGTCTCTGGTGGCCGCTTGCGTTCGAAACGCCTTGCGTGAGCCAGAAACTGTAGGAAGCGGCAGCCGCGGCCTTGCTAAATCTTTCCTCAGCAAACCCTAAAGGCTTCTTAAGCTCACCTGAAGAGGGGACACGCCTTCGTCGGGCTCATGCTTCGGGCTCCTTGACGAATCGACGGCATCCCCGCCCCCGCCGGGGCTCGCGAGTCGAGCCGGCTGTGCGTCTGTTCATGATTTCAATGCACTGACTCGGAACCAAACAGGCGCGGCCTGTTACCCACAGGCGCGTCTAGTTAGGGTGCCTCTGCTTGCGCACGGAGCATCCGGTCCTTGAAGAGGAAAGTCGTGCAATGAATCACACCTACCGCCTGGTCTGGAATCGGGTGCAACGCATCTGGGTGCCGGTCGCCGAATCGGCACGCGCTTGCGGCAAGACCACCCGCAGCGCCACGAGCTGTCGGCCCTTCAAGCCGCTGCTGCTGTGCGCACTGGCCCTGGCCGGGGCGCAGGTGCAGGGTGCACCGCAACAGGGCCAGGTGCCCGCCGGCAAGGGCAGCGCCACCATCACGCAAAGCGGCCCTGCCTCGGCCACCACCACCGTCAAGCAAGACAGCCAGAAGGCGGTCATCAACTGGCACAGCTTCAATGTCGGTGCCGGCGAGTCGGTGCAGTTCGTGCAGCCCAACGCCGGCGCCATCGCGCTCAACCGCGTGACCGGCGGCCAGGGCCGCAGCCAGATCGACGGCAAGCTGACGGCCAACGGGCAGGTGTTCGTGCTCAACCCCAACGGCGTGCTGTTCGGCAAGGGGGCGCAAGTCAATGTCGGGGGGCTGGTGGCGAGCACGTTCAAGCTCTCAGACCAGGACTTCTGGGACGGCAAGGACGGCAACTATGTGTTCACGAAGGAGCCCGGCGCCAATCCCACCATTGGCGTGACCAACCAGGGCAGCCTCATCGCGGCCGAGGGCGGCTATGTGGCGCTGCTGGCGCCGCAGGTGCGCAACGAGTCCGGCGCCACCATCTCGGCGCGGCGCGGCCAGGTGCTGCTGGCGGCGGGCGACAGCGTCACGCTCAACCTGGGCGGCGGCAGCCTGCTGGGCTACAAGATCGACGCGGCGACCATCGACACGCTGGTGGCCAACTACGGCAGCATCCAGGGCGACGGCGGCCAGGTGGTGCTCGATGCGCGCGCCCTCAAGGACAGCGCGGCACGTGCGGTGGTCAACAACGAAGGCCTCATCGAGGCGCGCACCATCGACCAATCGAGCGGCACCATCAAGCTGCTGGGTGACATGGACAGCGGCGTTGTGCGCCAAGCCGGCACGCTCGATGCGAGCGCGCCGGCCGGCGGCGATGGCGGCTTTGTCGAGACCTCGGCCTTCAAGGTCGAGACGCCGGATTCGGCGCGGGTCAGCACCGCGGCGCCGCAGGGCCGTGCCGGCACCTGGCTGATCGACCCCACCAACTACACCATCGCCGAGAGCGGCGGAGACATCAAGCCTGCGACGCTCGCGAGCAACCTCGCCGGCGGCAACGTGGTGATCCAGACCAGCGCCGACGGCACGGACGCGGGCGACATCTTCGTCAACGATGCGCTGGGCTGGAGCAGCACCAACAGCCTCACGCTGAGCGCCCACCACGACATCCATGTCAACGCACCGATCGACGCACCGAATGGCCGCCTGGTGCTGCGGGCCGACTCCGAAGGCCAGGGCACCAGCAGCGCCGGCGGCAAGGTGAACTTCGGTACAGGCGGCAAGGTGAACGCCAGTCAGACCGACCTCTACTACAACCCCGACAGCTACAGCGCGCCGACAGACTTCAGTGGCAGCGTCACGGGCAATCACACGGCCTGGATGCTGGTCAACACCGTCGAGCGGCTGCAAGCGATCAACGACAACCTCTCCGGCAACTACGCGCTGGGCCGCGACATCGATGTCGAAGGAGCTTATCTCTTGCCCATCGGGGTCACCAAGCCTGATATGGACTTTGTCAGAAACCCTTTTACGGGCAATTTTGATGGCTTGAACCACACCATCCGGGATATGTTCATCGACAACATCTTGATGGATGATGAGGCTGGCCGGGCCGGCATGTTCGGAGACATCGGTAGCGGGGCGCTCGTGGCCAACGTGACCCTTGCCGATAGCCAGGTGGTGAACAGTGTGGTGGACACCGAGGGTTCATGGGGCTCCGGGGGGGTGGCCGGAGTCAACAAAGGCACGATCAGAAACGTCCATTTCGTTGGCGACGTAAGCGGGAGAGGCGGGCACTGGAGGTCTTGTCGGTGTGAACTACGGCACGATCATCGGTTCTTCTGCGGCCGGTACCGTGGATCGGAGGTCCAGCGGGTCGGAGGGCTTGTCGGCGAGAGCCACGGCAGTATCAGCAGTTCCTCCGCTGCCAGCACGGTGAACGGGACCGATGATGTCGGAGGCCTTGTCGGCTATGTCGCTACGTGCAGGTTCTCACGACGAGATCCCCACGGTTGTTGGCTCCTACGCCACCGGCAGGGTGAGGGGGGGTGATTTCGCTGGAGGCCTGGTTGGGAGGATGCTTAGAGGCGCCGTAACGGATTCCTACGCTACTGGTGCGGTGCACGGGGGACTCACCTCAGGAGGTCTCGCCGGATGGGTCGAGGCGTCCACGATCACGAATGTCTACGCCACTGGCGCTGTGACGGGGTCGGGTGACTATGTTGGAGGCCTTATCGGTGGAGCCGTTGAGAGCACGATCTCCAACGCCTATGCCACTGGCACTGTGAGCTGGGGCACCTGGGCTGGAGGTCTTGTCGGTCTTTCCTACTCGAGCACTATTACGAACGCCTATGCCACTGGCGCGGTGGACACGCGTCATTACGCTGGAGGTCTTATCGGTGAAGCCGAAGATTCCACGATCACGAACGTCTATGCCACTGGCGCTGTGAGCGGAGACACTACTGGAGGTCTCCTGGGACACGTGCCTCAGGACAGTTTCGGCCGTCCTCTCAGTTTCAACCTTTTCGACCGTGCCTATTGGGACATCGAAACGACGGGCACGGAATACAGCGTTCTTGGAGGCGAGGGCAAGACCACCGCGCAGCTCATGGATCCGGCCACGTTTGCCGGATGGGACATCGCCACGACAGGCGGATCGGGCGCCGTGTGGCGCATCTACGAAGGCCAGACGCGGCCTCTGCTGCGCTCCTTCCTGACGCCGCTGACGGTCACTGCGGCCGATGTCAGCAAGACCTATGACCGCCAGGTGGTGGGCGGGCTGTCGAACGCGCAGTACTCGGTCGCCGGGGCGGACACCTCCGGCCATGTGTTCGGCACCGGCAATCCCTACGGTGGCGCGGTCAAGGTGGGCACCTACGCCCCCAGGCCTGTGGTCCGACCAGCAGGGATACGACATCAGCTTGAGCGGTGGCGCGTTGACGATCAACCCGGCGCTGGTGACGGTCAGCGGCATCAGCGCCGTGGACAAGACCTACGACGGCACCCGCGACGCAACGCTCGACACCCGCCCCCACATCCTCGAAGGCAAGGTGGCGGGCGACGACCTGTGGCTCGACCAGAGCCGCGGCGGGCCGAGCGGCTTGTTTGCCGACAAGAACGTCGGCACCGGCAAGAGCGTCACGGTCAGCGGCATCGCGCTCGGCGGGGCGGACCTCGACAACTACGTCCTGACCAGCAGCACTGCGACGGCCAGCGCCAACATCGACCCGAAGGCGCTGGCGGTCAGCGGCATCAGGGCCGTCAACAAGACCTACGACGGCACCACCGACGCAACGCTCGACACCGGCAGCGCCACGCTCACCGGCGTGCTGCAGGGTGAGAGCGTTGCGCTCGACACGAGCCGGGCGAGCGGGCAGTTCGACACGAAGGACGTCGGCCAGGGCAAGGCTGTTACGGTCACCGACTTCGTGCTGAGCGACGGTGCGGACGCCGCAAACTACCGGCTGGCCGACACCACCCTGATGACCAGCGCCAACATCGACCGGAAGGCGTTGACGGTCAGCGGCATCAGGGCCGTCAACAAGACCTACGACGGCACCACCAACGCAACGCTCGACACCAGCAGGGCACAGCCTCGAAGGCAAGGTGGCGGAGCGACGACCTGGGGCTCGACCGGAGCCAGCGGGCCGAGCGGCTGTGTTTGCCGACAAGAACGTGGGCACCGGCAAGACCGTCACGATCAGCGGCATCGCGCTCACCGGGACGGACCGTCGACAACTACGAGCTGACCAGCACCACCGCGACGGCCAGCGCCGACATCACCGCGCGGGCACTGACGGTCAGCGGCATCAGCGCCGCGAACAAGACCTACGACGGCAGCACGACCGCAACGCTCGACACCCGCCCCACATCCTCGAAGGCAAGGTGGCGGGCGACGACCTGTGACTCGACCAGAGCCGCGGCGGGCCGAGCGGCTTGTTTGCCGACAAGAACGTCGGCACCGGCAAGACCGTCACGGTCAGCGGCATCGCGCTCACGGGGACGGACCGCGACAACTACGAGCTGACCAGCACCACCGCGACGGCCAGCGCCAACATCACCGCGCGGATGCTGACGGTCAACGGCATCGGCGCCGTGGACAAGACCTACGACGGCAGCACCAACGCAATGCTCGACACCAGCCCCCACATCCTCGAAGGCAAGGTGGAGGGCGACGACCTGCGACTCGACCAGAGCCGCGGCGGGCCGAGCGGCTTGTTTGCCGACAAGAACGCCGGCACCGGCAAGACCGTCACGGTCAGCGGCATCGCGCTCACGGGGACGGACCGCGACAACTACGAGCTGACCAGCACCACCGCGACGACCACCGCCAACATCGACCCGCGTGCGCTCACGGTGGGCGGCATCAGCGCCGTGAACAAGACCTACGACGGCAGCACGACCGCAACGCTCGACACCAGCAACGCGACGCTCACCGGCGTGCTGCAGGGTGAGAGCGTTGCGCTCGACACGAGCCGGGCGAGCGGGCAGTTCGACACGAAGGACGTCGGCCAGGGCAAGGCCGTTACGGTCACCGACTTCGTGTTGAGCGGCGGTGCGGACGCCGCCAACTACCGGCTGGCCGACCCCACCCTGATGACCAGCGCCAACATCGACCCGCGTGCGCTCACGGTCGGCGGCATCAGCGCCGCCAACAAGACCTACGACGGCACCACGATCGCCACGCTCGACACCGGCACCCACAGCCTCGAAGGCAAGGTGGCGGGCGACGAGCTGTGGCTCGACCAGAGCCGCGGCGGGCCGAGCGGTGCGTTTGCCGACAAGAACGTCGGCACCGGCAAGACCGTCACGATCAGCGGCATCGCGCTCGGCGGGACGGACCTCGGCAACTACCACCTGACCAGCACCACCGCGACGACCACGGCCGATATCGGCAAGGCGCCCTTGAACATCGTCGCCAACGACGCCACGGCCTTGGCCACCGAGCGCCGCCCACCGCGGGCGGCAACGGCGAAGACGCGTCGGTGCTGGTTGGCACGTCGGCAACAGCGGCATCGCGCAAGGCGCGCGCGCGCCCGGCCGCTACGCGATCACGCCGCAAGGGCTGGCGTCGGGCAACTGCGCGATCAGGGCAATCGACGGCAGCCTGAAGCTGCAGCTCAAGTGCCGACACGATAGGCACGCTCAGCCGGCTGCCCGACCCCAATACGCCGCCGCCCGCGCCTGCCGGGACAGCGCGAGCGTCCGGCTCGTCACCGCAGCGCTCGTGCCGACCGACGAGCCCTTCGACGAATGCGCGGCGCAGCCGGGGAGCGTCGCACTGGCCAACGTCTCCATCGTCGGCTGCGGCATGGCGATGCCACGAAGCGCGCCCACACCCCAGGCAAAGGCCAATTGAATCCGATGCACTACCCGACCCCTCCTTCGCGCCGCGCAGGTCCTGGTCGCGCTCGCCCCCACGCTGGCCGCCGCGCAACTCATCCCCATCCCCGGCGGCGGGGAGGTGCTGCGCGAAAGAGAGCGCAAGGACCCGGCGCTGCAAGCGCCGGCCAAACCCGCACCGCAGATCATCGAGGAGCAGCGCCCGGCGGTCGCGCCCACCGACACGACCCGTGTCGAAGTCAAGGGCTTCCGGATCACCGGCGCCAGCTTGTTCGGCGCCGAAGAACTGGGCGGATTGCTCACCGAATGGATCGGACGGGAACTCACGCTGGGGCAACTGCGCGAGGCCGCCGCCCGCATCACGGCCCACTATCGCAGCCACGGCTACCTGCTCTCGCGCGCCTACCTGCCGGCGCAGGAAGTGCGCGACGGCGTGGTGGAAGTCGCCGTGCTCGAAGGCAGCATCGGCAAGACCGAAGTGGTCAACGAGTCGCGCATGTCCGAAGCGCGCGTGCGCGACTACCTCGCCCCGGCCTCGGGCCCCGGCGCCATCTCCGGCCCCAAGCTCGAGCGCAGTCTCTCGCTGCTCAACGATCTGCCCGGCGTCGCCGGCGCCAACGCCACGCTGCAGCCCGGGCAAAGCCTCGGCCAGACCGATGTCGTGGTGCAGGTCGAGCCGTCGTCGCTGCTGTCGGGCAGCGTCGATGCGGACAACCACGGCAACCCATACACCGGCCGCAATCGCGTGGGCGCATCGGCCTTCCTCGACAGCCCGCTGGGCTGGGCTGACCGGCTGAGCCTGCGCTTGCAGACCAGCGACGAACAGACCCGCTACGGCCGGCTGGCCTACCAGCTGCCGCTGGGCTCCCAGGGCTGGCAGGCCGGTGCCGCGTTCGATGCGAGCAACTACCGCATCGGCCGCGAATTCGCCGCACTCGACCCCCATGGCGACACCCGCACCCTCAGCGCGTACACCAGCTATGCGTTCATCCGCTCGGGCGGCTGCGGCTGGATGGCACGCTCGGTGCAGACCACCGCAAGCTGCAGGACCGCACGATCGTGACCGACGAGGAAACCGTGGTGCGGCGCGCCTACCTGGGGCTGTCGGGCGCAGGCACGCACCGCGGCCGGCCAGCTTTACAACGCGGGAGCGCAGGTGGTCGCAGGCGAGGTGGATATTCGCACCCCCGGCAAGCGGGCGATCGACGACGTGTCGGTGCGCACCAATGGGCGCTTCTACAAGGTCAACTTCACGGGCGATGGCCTCTTTCCGTTGGCCGGCGGATGGTCGGCGTATGCCCAGGTCAGCGGGCAGTTCGCCAACAAGAACCTCGACAGCTCGGAGAAGTTTTCACTGGGCGGCGCCTTCGGGGTGCGCGCCTATCCGGAGGGCGAAGCTCCCGGCGACGAGGGCCTGCTGCTGAAGGGGGAGTTGCGCTACACGCTGCCTTCGCCGGTGCTGGGAGGGCTCGTGCGCTTCAGCGGGTTCATCGACCACGGCGAGATCAGGACCGAGAAGGATCCCTTCATCGCCGTCGGCGACAACCGTCGTGGCCTGTCGGCCTTCGGGCTGGGGCTCGACTGGGCATTGCCCGCTCGCGCGCTGTTGCGCGCCAGCGTCGCGCAACGCTTGGGCAGCGAGCGCTCCACGGTGGACACCGACGACGACAAGACGCGCTTCTGGCTGCAGGCGGTGGTGTATTTCTGAATGTGCCGGGACTTGATTTGCTCGCGGGGACTTGTCAATGTCGGCTTAGCGCAGCACTTCCAGCAGGCGATCGAGCCCGCCCTGGTTGATGGCCACCATGGCCTGCTCGCGCACCTTGGGCTTGGCGTGATAGGCGACCGACAGGCCGGCCGCGCCCATCATCGGCAGGTCGTTGGCGCCGTCGCCCACGGCGATGGCCCGGCTCGGCGGGCAGCCCAGGCGCTCGCACAGCGCGAGCAGCTGACGCTTCTTCTCCTCGCCGTCGACGATGTCGCCGACCACCCGGCCGGTGAGCATGCCGTTCTCGATCTCGAGCACGTTGGACTTGGCGTGGTCCATGCCCAGCCGGTCCCGCACGCGGTCCGCGAAGAAGGTGAAGCCGCCGGACACCAGCAAGCGTGGCGAGGCCGGCGGCCTTGGCGGCGGCGATCAGCTCGGTCGCCCCGGGGTTGAGCCTGAGGCGCTGCTCGTAGACCTCAGCCAGCGCAGTCGCGGGTGCCCCCTTGAGCAGCGCGACGCGGCGGCGCAGGCTCTCCTTGAAGTCGGCGATCTCGCCGCGCATCGCCGCCTCGGTGATCGCCGAGACCTCGGCCTTCTTGCCCACGGCATCGGCGATCTCGTCGATGCACTCGATGTTGATGAGCGTCGAGTCCATGTCGAAGACGATGGCCTTGAAGTCGCGCAGCGCGAGGGGCGGGGTGAAGCCTCGGATCACGAGGCCGGAATCGGCTTGCATGGGCATGTCGGCAGGGTCGGTGAGAGGGGCCATCAGGCGGCCACGGGTTCGGTCTTTGGCGTGCCGAGCGAGCGCAGCACATCCCGCACCAGCTGCGCCCGGTCCTTCGGCTCGGGCAGCGCCTTGTCGATGCGCAGCTTGTCGTTGCCCGCCAGCTTGATGTGCCGGTTCTTCTGCACCAGCTCGATGATGCGCAGCGCGTCGATGGGCGGATTGGGTCGGAAGGTGATGCTCATGCCGGCAGGGCTCGCGTCGATCTTCACGACGCCGTAGGGCCGGGCCAGCACGCGCAGCCGATGCACGTCGAACAGCGTCTGGCCTTGCGGCGGCAGCTTGCCGAAGCGGTCGGTGATCTCCTCGAGCAGGATGTCGATCTGCTCGGCGCGCTCGGCCGTGGCCAGGCGCTTGTAGAGGCTGAGGCGCACATGCACGTCGCCGCAATAGGCATCGGGCAGCAGGGCAGGGGCGTGCAGGTTGATCTCGGTGGCGGCATTCGAGCGGCGACAGCAGGTCCGGCTCGCGGCCGGCCTTCAGGTCGCGCACCGCCTGCGACAGCATGTCGTTGTAGAGCTGGAAGCCGACTTCCTGCATGTTGCCGCTCTGGCTGTCGCCCAGCACCTCGCCCACGCCGCGGATCTCCAGGTCGTGCATCGCCAGGTAGAAGCCGGAGCCGAGCTCTTCCATGCTCTGGATCGCCTCCAGCCGCAGCGAGGCCTGCTTGGTGAGCCCCTCGACGTCGGGCACCAGCAGATAGGCGTATGCCTGGTGGTGCGAGCGGCCGACGCGTCCGCGCAATTGGTGCAGCTGCGCCAGGCCGAACTTGTCGGCACGGCTCATCACGATGGTGTTGGCGGTGGGCACGTCGATGCCGGTCTCGATGATGGTCGAGCACAGCAGCACGTTGTAGCGCTGGGCGACGAAGTCGCGCATCACGCGCTCGAGCTCGCGCTCGTGCATCTGCCCGTGGGCCACGCCGATGCGCGCCTCGGGCAGCAGCTCGGCCAGCTTGCCGCGCCTGTGCTCGATGGTCTCGACCTCGTTGTGCAGGAAGTAGACCTGCCCGCCGCGCTTCAACTCGCGCAGCACCGCTTCGCGGATGGTGCCGCTGCTCTCGTTGCGCACGAAGGTCTTGATGGCCAGCCGTCGCTGGGGCGCGGTCGCGATCACGCTCAGGTCGCGCAAGCCCTCGAGCGCCATGCCCAGGGTGCGCGGGATCGGCGTGGCGGTGAGCGTCAGCACGTCGACCTCGGAGCGCATCGCCTTGATGGCCTCCTTGTGGCGCACGCCGAAGCGGTGTTCCTCGTCGATGACGAGCAGGCCCAGGCGCGCGAACTTGATGCTGGGCGACAGGAGCTTGTGCGTGCCGACGACGATGTCGATCGTGCCGTCGGCCAGCCCCTTCAAGGCCTGGTTGATTTCCTTGGTGGTGCGAAAGCGCGACAGCTCGGCCACCTTCACCGGCCACTGCGCGAAGCGGTCGCTGATGGTCTGGTGGTGCTGCTCGGCCAGCAGGGTGGTGGGCGCCAGCAGCGCCACCTGCTTGCCGCCCGTGACCGCGACGAAGGCCGCGCGCAGCGCCACCTCCGTCTTGCCGAAGCCCACGTCGCCGCAGACCAGCCGGTCCATCGGCCGGGGGCTGACCATGTCCTGGATCACCGCATGGATCGAGGCCTTCTGGTCGGGCGTCTCCTCGAAGCCGAAGCTCGACGCGAACGCCTCGTAGTCGTGCGGCGAGAAGCGGAAGGCGTAGCCTTCGCGCGCAGCGCGGCGCGCATAGAGGTTGAGCAGCTCGGCAGCCGTGTCGCGCACCTGCTCGGCGGCCTTGCGCCTGGCCTTGTCCCACTGGCCCGAGCCCAGCCTGTGCAGGGGCGCTTCGTCGGCGCTGACACCGGTGTAGCGGCTGATGAGGTGGAGCTGGGCGACGGGCACGTAGAGCGTGGCCTTGTCCGCGTATTCGAGGTGAAGGAACTCGCTCGCTCCGCCTTCGTCCTGCCCGAGATCGATGCTGACCAGGCCCATGTAGCGGCCGATGCCGTGGTTCACGTGCACCACCGGGTCGCCGATCTTCAGCTCGGACAGATCCTTGATCAGCGCATCGACATTGCTGACCTGCTCCTGCTTGCGGCGTCGCCTTGCCGTGGGGGCAGCGGCAAAGAGCTCGGTCTCGGTGACGAACTGGATCGCCTCGCCCTCGGGGCGCACCCAATGGAAGCCGGCCGCAAGCGGGGCGACCGCGATGGCATAGCGCTCGTCTTCCTGCTCGAACTCGGCCAGCGACTTGACGCTGGGCGGCTCGATGCGGTTGTCGCGCAGCAGCTCCAGCAGGCTCTCGCGCCGGCCTGCCGATTCGGCCACGATGAGCACGCGGTGCTTCGTCGTGGCGAGGTGGGTTTGCAGCCGCTTGAGCGGCTCCGGGGCGCCGCGCTCGGCACCGAGCTCGGGCAGCGGGCGGGCCCAGGCCGTCGCCTGTGCGTCCCCTTCGTCGGCCTCGGCAGGAGACCCGACGCCGCGCAGCGAGAGTTGCGCATGCGCGTTGGCAAGGGTGAAGAACTCCTCCGGCCGCAGGAAGACGTCCTCGGGCGGCAGGATGGGCCGCTCCGGGTCGAAACGCAGGAACTTGTGGCGCTCGCGCGTGTCGGTCCAGAAGCGCTGGAGCGCCTCGTCGATCTCGCCGTGCAGCGCCACGACGGCGCCCGGGCCGAGGTAATCGAAGATCGTCGCGGTCTGGTCGAAGAACAGCGGCAGGTAGTACTCGATGCCGCCGGTGGCGATGCCGTTGCCGATGTCCTTGTAGGCCCGCGCCTTGGTGGGGTCGCCCTCGATGCGTTCGCGCCAGCGGGCACGGAATCGGGCGCGGGCATCCTCGTCCATCGGAAATTCGCGGCCGGGGAGCAGGCGCACCTCGGGCACGGGGTAGAGGCTGCGCTGGCTGTCCGGATCGAAGGTGCGGATCGAATCGACCTCGTCACCGAACAGGTCCACGCGATAAGGCACGCTCGAGCCCATCGGGAACAGGTCGATCAGGCCGCCGCGCACCGCGTACTCGCCCGGCGACACCACCTGGCTCACGTGCGCATAGCCGGCCAGGGTGAGCTGCGCCTTGAGCGAGGCCTCGTCGAGCCTTTCCTTCTGCTTGAAATGAAAGGTGTAGCCCGCCATGAAGGCCGGCGGCGCCAGCCGCGCCAGCGCGGTCGTGGCGGGCATCAGCACCACGTTCACTTCCTTCTGCCGCATGCGCCAGAGCGTGGCCAGGCGCTCGGAGATCAGGTCCTGGTGGGGCGAGAAGGTGTCGTAGGGCAGCGTTTCCCAATCGGGGAACACGGCGATGGCGAGTTCCGGCGCGAAGAAGGCAAGCTCGTCCTGCAGCCGCTGCGCGTCGGCCGGGTCGGCGGTGACGATGGCCGTCAGCGTCTTCCTGGCTGCCTGCTCTTGCGCGAGCCGGGCCAGCAACAGGGCATCGGCCGAGCCGATCGGGCGGGGCAAGGTATAGCGCTTGCCGGGAGAGAGGGTGGGGATCTGCATGCAATCCGGGGCAAAAGCAATTCGCCCCGGAGAGCGGTCCCTCGGGGCGAACGAATAAGTGCTGAATTATAGAATCCGGGCACTTTTTCAAGGGCTGTCCATGATTTCGACCGAGGCTCCTCGTTGCTTTGCGCTGGTGCCCTGCGCCGGCGTCGGCGTGCGGGCGCAGGCCGCGTGGCCCGAAGCAATACCAGACCCTCGCGGGGCGCAGCCTCGTTGCCCACACGCTTGCGGCATTGGCAGGCGTAGCTCGGCTGGCAGGCACGCTGGTGGTGCTGGCCCCAACTGACACGCAATTCGAGAACCACGCGCCGGGCTACGACGGCTGGGTCGCCCGCTCGGGCGGGGCCACGCGGGCCGAGACGGTCGCCAACGGGCTGGCGGTGCTGGCCGAGTACGGCGTGCAGCCGCACGACTGGGTCCTGGTGCACGATGCCGCCCGCTGCCTGCTGCGTCCCGAGTGGGTCGAGGAATTGATCGACGCCTGCATGGACGACGAAGTCGGCGGCCTGCTCGCGCTGCCGGTGGCCGACACGCTGAAGGACGAGCGCAAGGGCCGGGTCGCTTCCACCGTGCGCCGCGGCGGCAAGTGGCAGGCCCAGACGCCCCAGATGTTCCGCATGGGCTTGCTGCGCCCGGCCTTGCTGCAGGCAGGCCCCGAGGTCACCGACGAGGCCAGCGCCATCGAGGCCCTGGGCCACGCGCCGAAGCTGGTGCCGGGCACGCTCGAGAACTTCAAGGTCACCTATCCCCAGGACTTTTCACTGGCCGAGAGGCTGCTCAGGACACGTTGATGGACATTCGCATCGGAGAAGGCTGGGACACGCACGCGCTGGTGGCGGGCCGCAAGCTCGTCCTCGGGGGAGTGGAGATCCCGCACACGCTCGGCCTGCAAGGCCATTCGGATGCGGACGCGCTGCTGCATGCGATCACCGATGCCGTGCTGGGCGCGGCCGCCCTGGGCGACATCGGCCGGCATTTCCCCGACACCGATGCAGCGTTCAAGGGCGCCGACTCCAGCGCACTGCTGGCCGAAGCGATGCGCCGCGTGCGCGAGCGCGGCTTCGAGCTCGTCAATGTCGATTCGACCATCGTGGCGCAGGCGCCGAAGATGGCGCCTCACATCCCGGCGATGCGCGAGCGCATCGCGGCAGCGCTGGGCTGCGCCGTCGAGCAGGTCAACGTCAAGGCCAAGACGGCCGAGAAGCTCGGGCCAGTGGGACGACAGGAGTCCATCGAGGCACGCGCGGTCTGCCTGCTGCGCCGCGGCTGAGCGCCGGCCTGCGGCCGGCTTGTGATTCAAGACAGAACCCCCTCACGGAGGGGGCCGGGGGAGCGGTGACGTTCACCCGAAGGCGCCGAAGGCGCCTATGGCGCCTTCTTCAGCCGGATGCGCGCAATCAGCCCGGTGTCCAGCCCGGGCGCGTTGATCAACTCGAAGGTTCCCCCCATCCGCAGGATCGTCTTCTCGACGATTGCAAGCCCGAGCCCCGCGCCGGTTGCCGCCGTGCGGGCCGCATCGCCGCGGAAGAAAGGCGTCGTGAGCTGCGGAAGCTTCTCCGACGCCACGCCGGGCCCGTGGTCGCGCACGCTCACGATCACCCAGGGGCCGGTGCGCGCATAGGTGACTTCCACCCGCGCAATGCCGGTGCTGGCGCTGCGCCCATAGCGGCGCGCGTTCTCGAACAGGTTGCCGATCACGCGACCGAGCTCGATCTCGTCGGCCAGCACCTTGGTGTCGATGGCCACGCGCGAGACGATGCGGATCTGGCTGGTGTCGCGAAAGGCCGCGATCTCCCGGTCGATCACGCCCGAGAGGTGCACCGGGATCAGCTTCACGTCGCATGGACGGGCGTAGTCCATGAACTTGTCGATGATCGCGTCGAGCTGGTCGATGTCGGCCGCCATGTTGCGCTTGGCCTCCTCGTCCTCGACGCTCATCTCGGTTTCCAGGCGCAGCCGCGCCAGGGGAGTGCGCAGGTCGTGCGAGATGCCGGCCAGCATCACGGCGCGGTCTTCCTCCACCTTGGCCAGCTCGCGCGCCATGCGGTTGAAGCCCTTGTTGACCTCGCGAATCTCGCTGGTCATGGTGTTCTCGTCCAGGCGTGACTCGAACTCGCCCTCGCGGATGCGACTGGCCGCGAACGACAGCTGGCGCAGCGGCTGGTTGATGAGCCCGGCCACGCCGGCCGAGCCGAGCAGCGTGGCCAGCAGCGCGATGCTCACCCAGATGAACCACGTGCGCCCGGTGACCGCCTGCAGGCGATTGGGATCGGCCTGAAGCCAGTAGCGGTCGTTCTCGATGTTGAAGTCGATCCACAGCCCCGGCATGCCGTTGACGCTGGTGGCGACCACCGTGGTGGGCCCCAGCCGCGAACGCAGCTCCTGCGCGATGCGGCGCGAGAAGCGGTCGAACTCGAAGGGCTCGTACTTGTCGCCCGGCTCGCGCGGCTGCAGCTTGACGGATTCCTGCTCCGAGATGGTCTTGAGCAGGGTGACCCGGTTGATGCTGTCGGTATAGCGCAGCGCCACTCGCGAGAGGTTCACCAGGCTGGCGAGCTGCTGGGCCGCCTGCACGGCGCGCGGCTCGAACTCGAGCGCGCGAAAGGTCTGCACCCAGGCAAAGATGCCGAACCCCAGCAACACCGCAAGCAGCACGAACGTGCGCCAGAAGAGACTCAGGGTGAAGCGTTTGCGGGGCATGGGGTCGGGTCAAGCCGAAGGGGTCAAAGGCCGCGAGTATGGCCCAACCCCGCAGGCCCGCTTGAGCCGCTACACCCGACCTCAATTAGGTGAGCCTGAACCCAGTACAGCGAGCGGGAGCCGCGGATCCGGCTTTGCCGGTCCGCAGGCGGAGCCGCCTGCGGACTCGAGTGGGGGTGAGTGCCGCGGCTCCAAGCCGACCTGCGTCGGCTTGGACGGCACGAACGCCAGCCGACTCTGGCGGCTGGCTCCGCGCGAAGCGCCTACGGGGGTGGGTCACATCAGCTTGTGCCGTCAGGCACGAACACATAGCCCACGCCCCAGACCGTCTGGATATAGCGCGGCTGGGCCGGATCGGGCTCGATCATCTTGCGCAGGCGCGAGATCTGGACGTCGAGGCTGCGGTCGAAGGGCTCGAACTCGCGACCGCGGGCGAGCTGCGCCAGCTTGTCGCGCGACAGCGGCTGGCGCGGATGTCGCACCAGCGCCTTGAGCATCGAGAACTCGCCGGTGGTCAGCGGCATGGGCTCGCCGTCCTTGGTGAGGCGGCGCAGCGCCAGGTCGAACTCGAAGGGGCCGAAGGCCACGCTCTGAGGCTCCTTGGCCGGAGCCCCGGGCGCTTCCAGGGTGGGGCGGCGCCGCAGCACCGCATGGATGCGGGCCAGCAGCTCGCGAGGGTTGAAGGGCTTGGGCAGGTAGTCGTCAGCGCCGACTTCGAGGCCCACGATGCGGTCCACGTCCTCGACCTTGGCGGTGAGCATGATGATGGGGGTGGCGTCATTGGCCGCACGCAGCCTGCGGCAGATCGAAAGGCCGTCTTCGCCAGGCAGCATGAGATCCAGCACGATCAGATCGACAGTTTCCCTGGTCAGCACCCGGTTCAGCGCCTTGGCGTCTTCGGCCAGCAGGACCTCGAAGCCTTCCTGGGTCAGGTAGCGCCGCAGCAGGTCGCGGATGCGAGCGTCGTCGTCAACGACCACGATGCGGTCGACGCGGGCGTTGGGCGATGGCGTTGTCATGTGTGTTCCTCCCGTAACTTGTAACAGCAGGGATTTTGTGGGTCGCACAAGCGAAATCAGGACGGTCTGACCAAGAGTTACAAATCTTGCGACTGGTCCTGACGGGACGTCAAGACCTCATCCGATGGGTCGAAGAGCCTCGCGCACCGACGAGCAAATCTTCGAGAAGTTGACCCCGTTGATGCGGCGCGAGCGTTGGAAGCTGGCTCCCGCAAGTGCGAGCATTCGCGCTGCTCATTTTTTGACTCGGAAAGGACTTCATGAAGACAAAGGAAATGATCCGCCTGTCGCTCGGCGCCCTGGCCGGCGCTGCGCTCCTCGCGGTCTCGCCCTTGGCATCCGCGGCCCCCGAAGCGCAGCCGCAGAACGTGGTGAGCTTCAATGCCAGCGCCAATGTGGAGGTGACCAAGGACCTGCTGGCGATCACCCTGAACACGACCAAGGAGGGGCCCGACGCCGCCAGCGTGCAGGCCGCGCTGAAGCAGGCGCTCGATGCCGCCCTGGCGGAAGCCCGAAAGACTGTCCAGCCCGGCCAGATGGACGTGCGGACCGGAAACTTCTCGCTCTATCCCCGCTACACCCAGCAAGGAAAGATCAGTGGCTGGAACGGTACCGCCGAGCTGGTGCTCGAGGGTCGGGACATGCCGCGCATCACCCAGGCCGCCGGACGAATCCAGACGCTCAGCGTCGCGCACGTGATGCAGAGCCTGTCGCGCGAGGCGCGCGAAAAAGTGGAAGGAGACGCGACCCAGCGTGCCATCGCCAACTATCGGGCCAAGGCGCTCGAGTACGCCAGGCAGTTCGGGTTTGCGGGCTATGCCTTGCGGGAGGTCAACATTTCGACCCATGAACCGGGCGGGCCCCCGATCCCGGTGATGCGGGCCAAGGCCATGATGGCCGCAGAAGACGCCCCCGTGCCGGTGGAGGCCGGCAAGGGGCTGGTGACGGTGACGGTCAGCGGCAGCGTGATGCTGAATTGACCACCCCCGTAGGCGCGTGCGAGAGCCGCCGAGTCGGCTGGCGTTCTGCCGTCCAAGCCGACGCAGGTCGGCTTGGAGCCGCGGCACTCTCCCCAGGGGGCTCCGCCTGCGGACCGGCGAAGCCGGATCCGCGGCTCCTCACTGGGCGCGACGCGCCAGCCGCCGTCCATGTTCCAGGCCACGCCGCGCACGTTGTCCGCGGCGCTGGAGCACAAGAACAGCGCCAGCTCCCCAAGTTGCTCGGGCGTCGTGAACTGATGGGCCGGCTGCTTCTCGCCCAGCAGCTCCCGCTGCGCCTGCTCAACGGACATGCCTTGTTGGTTCGCGCGAGCCTCGATCTGCTTCTGGACCAGCGGGGTGAGCACCCAGCCCGGGCAGATGGCATTGACTGTGATGCCGGTGTTCGCCGTTTCGAGGGCCACCGTCTTGGTGAAGCCCACGATGCCGTGCTTGGAGGCGACGTAGGCCGACTTCTGCGCCGAGGCCACCAGGCCGTGTACCGAGGCCACGTTGATCACGCGTCCCCAGTTCCTCGCCTTCATCTGCGGGATGGCCAGCCGCGTGGTGTGGAAGGCCGAGCTGAGATTGATCGCGATGATGGCGTCCCACTTCTCGGGCGGGAAATCCTCGACGTTGGCCACGTGCTGGATGCCGGCGTTATTGACCAGGATGTCCACGCCGCCGAAATCGCTTGCGGCCTGGCGCATCATGTCTTCGATCTCGGCGGGCTTGCTCATGTCGGCGCCGTGATAGCCGACCTTGTTGCCGAGCTTGGCGACCTCCGCCTTGGCGGCCTCGACCTCGCCGAAGCCGTTGAGCACGACAGTGGCGCCCTGACTGGCGAGGCACTTGGCGATGCCGAGACCGATCCCGCTGGTCGAGCCAGTGACAAGTGCGGTTTTTCCTTTCAACACATTCGAACTCCTCTTTGCTATGGTTCACACAGTGCGACACGCTTCGCAAATTATCAGAGAGGATCTTGACCAATGACTGAACCCCGGCTGGATTTCGTCCAATGCCTGGATGTCCAGCGGCCTGCATCGGATGGCCTATTGGGAATGGGGAGACCCGGGCAACGACAGGGTACTCGTCTGCGTGCATGGCCTGTCTCGGCAAGGGCGCGATTTCGACACGCTGGCGCGGGCCCTGGCCGGCGAGTACCGCGTCGTGTGCCCCGACGTGGTCGGCCGCGGACGATCCGACTGGCTGGCCGACCCCACCGGCTACCAGATACCGGCCTATGTGTCCGACATGGTGAGCCTGCTGGCCCGGCTCAACGCGAAGACACTCGATTGGCTGGGCACTTCGATGGGTGGCTTGATCGGCCTCGGGCTCGCCTCCTTGCCCGGCTCGCCGGTGCGCAATCTCATCCTCAACGACGTCGGGCCGGCCATCGAGACTGCTGCGCTGGCGCGCATCGGCACCTATCTGGGGCAGGCGAAGCGTTTCGCAACGCTCGACGAGGCGGCGGACCATCTGTTGTCGATCTCGCAGGGATTTGGCCCGCATACGCGGGATGAGTGGCTGTCGCTCACGCGGCCTATGCTCAAGCCGGTTCGCGACGAGCAAGGCGATGGGTTGATGCTTCATTACGATCCCGGGATCGCAGTGCCTTTCCGCGCGATTTCGCCGGAGATGGCGGCTGCCGGCGAGGCCGTTCTCTGGCAGCGGTACGACAGCCTGCGCACGCGGACCTTGCTGATCCGCGGCGCGGAGTCGGATCTGCTCAGGCACGAAACTGCCGATGCCATGACCCGGCGAGGTCCAAGGGCGGTGTTGAAGGAGATCGAAGGAGTGGGCCATGCACCGACCCTCGTCGCCCCGCAACAGGTCGCGATCGTCAAGGAGTTCCTGGCGGCGACATGAAGACTGGCGCATTGGAGACGGTCGTCACCGCTTCGCCCATCGTGAGGCTGGTGGACGAGTCGGTTGGTGAATCGAGAGAACTGCGCCGGGCAGGCGAAGGCGCCGCAGCCGGCCGAAGGCTCGGTGGTGGACGAGCAGGCCCGGCTGATGCGCGCGCGTGCATTCGCCGAGCCCCTGCTGGCCGGGCAACTGCTCGACACCGGCGAAGACGCGCTGCATCACGCCGAGGGCGTGGTGGCGATCCTCAGGCACATCGGCGCCTCGCCCGCCATGCTGGCGGCCGTGTACCTGGTCTACGTGGGCGAATACCTGGCCAAGCCGGAGGAAGTGATCGCCAAGGCCTTCGGGCCTTCGTACGCCACGCTGGTTGCCGCAACGCTCAAGCTGGTGCAGATCCAGCGCAACGCGCGTGACGCGCTGGTCGACGAGGAAATGCGCGCCGAGCAGACCGAGCGGGTGCGCAAGATGCTCCTCGCCTTCTCGAAGGACTTGCGCGTGGTGCTGGTGCGCCTGGCCTCGCGGCTGCAGACGCTGCGCTACTACGCCGCGGCGAAGAAGCCTTGCCCGCTGGTGCTGGCGCGCGAGTCGATGCAGGTGTTCTCGCCGCTGGCCAACCGGCTCGGCATCTGGCAGGTCAAGTGGGAGCTGGAGGACCTGTCCTTCCGCTTCCTCGAGCCCGAGCAATACAAGGCGATCGCCCGCATGCTCGATGAAAAGCGGGTCGAGCGCGAGCAGGTGGTGGAGGCGTGCACGGCAGCGCCTCACGCAGGAGTTGAGGCTGCATGGCATCGAGGGCGAGGTGCAGGGCCGGCCGAAGCACATCTACAGCATCTGGAAGAAGATGCGCGGCAAGCAGGTCGACTTCGACCATGTCTTCGATATCCGCGCGTTGCGGGTCATCGTGTCGTCGGTGCGCGATTGCTATGCGGCGCTCAGCCTCGTCCACGAGTCCTACCGGCCCTTGCCCGAGGAGTTCGACGACTACATCGCGCGCCCCAAGGCCAACGGCTATCAGTCGCTGCACACGGTGGTCTACGACGAGAAGGGCCGCGCGATCGAGATCCAGATCCGCACCGGCACGATGCACGAGCATGCGGAGCACGGCGTGGCCGCGCACTGGGCCTACAAGGAAGCGGGGACCAAGGGCTACGGCGGTGTGAGCGCCGCGGGCGAATTCGAGGAGAAGGTGGCGCAGGCACGCAAGGCGGTGCTGCGCCAGCTGCTGGCATGGGAGCGCGATTTCTCGGGGCAGGGCGAAGATGCAGGACTCGATGACCGCATCTACGTCTTCACGCCGCAGGCGAGCGTTGTCGAGCTGCCGCGCGACGCGACGCCGGTGGACTTCGCCTATACGGTGCATACCGACCTGGGCCACCGCTGCAGGGGCGCCAGGATCGACGGCGCGATGGTGCCGCTGAACACGCCCCTGAGCAGTGGCCAGACGGTGGAGGTGATCACCACCAAGGAGGGCGGGCCGTCGATGGACTGGCTCAACGCCGAATTGGGCTACCTGAAGAGTTCGCGCGCAAAGGCCAAGGTGCGGGCCTGGTTCAATGCGCTGGTCCAGCAGCAGACCATTGCCAAGGGGCGCGAGCTGGTGGAGAAGCTCCTTCAGCGCGAGGGCCGGACGGCGGTCAAGCTCGAAGACCTGGCACGCCAGCTCGGCTTCAAGAGCGCCGATGCGCTGTTCGACGTGGTGGGCAAGGACGAGTACTCGTTGCGCAACATCGAGCAACTGCTGCGACCGAGCGAGCCGGCTCCTACGGCCGACGAAGTCATCGCCCTCAAGAAGGCACGCAGCGATGCGGTCTCGCCCAAGGGTGGCGTGCTGGTGGTGGGAGTCGAGTCGCTGCTGACCACGCTGGCGCGCTGCTGCCGGCCGGCGCCGCCGGATGCGATCGGCGGCTATGTGACCAAGGGCAAGGGCGTGCGCGATCCACCGCAAGGACTGCTCCTCGTTCAGGCAGATCGCGGGGCGCAATCCGGAACGCATGATCCCGGTGGCCTGGGGCACGGCTTCCAGCGACAAGACGGCCGTCTATCCGGTGGACGTGGCAGTGGAGGCTCACGACAGGCAAGGCCTGCTGCGCGACATCTCCGAAGTGTTCGCGAAGGAGAAGATGAACGTGATCGGAGTGAACTCGCAGACCGTGAAGGACCGCGCCTGGATGACCTTCACGATCGAGGTCATCGATTCGGCGCGGCTGTCGCAGGTGCTGCAACTGGTGTCGCGAGTGGCGGGCGTGCGCTCTGCGCGCGCGCTGTCGGCTGATTGCGTTGAGGGAGGCCTGAAAGTGCTGTGCTATAGTCTGCCGCTTCTTCAGGCGCGTAGCTCAGCTGGTTAGAGCACCACCTTGACATGGTGGGGGTCGTTGGTTCGAGTCCAATCGCGCCTACCAGAAAAACTAGAGCCCCGACAGGTACTTAGCGTTTGTCGGGGCTCCCGTCTTTTGGGCCTCGGAAACCCTCGTTTTTTTCGCAAATTCGCAAGTTTTCCACGTCGCGGCGCGCCCGCCCGCGCCCCCGCTGGAGTTGCTGTTGCGGGTGATCACGGCCAGTTTGGAGACGATGCGGATCGTGCGGCCTTGGAGGGCTGTCGATTGGAGACGGCAAGCGTCCTGCTGAACCACCTCATGTCCCCGCGCGCCCCGGAGCAACGGGTAGAGGACGCGATTGCTGGGCGCTGACGCGCCCAGCAATCAGGGCGTGGCAAACAGGTTCACGACCTCGGCGCTGCGGTGGCTGGCACGGCCGAGGAGATCGTCCAAGAGGCGCGGTTGCACGTGCATCTTGCGGGCGACCGCGACGAGGGGCACGCCTTGTTTGGTCATCATGTCCAGCCCTTCGGTCACGACCTCAGGGACTTCGATCGGCATGGATGCGTCTTCGTGCTCCTCGATGGCTTCGCCGTGCCGGTTCAGCGTGATGTAGCCCGGCGCGGACCTGGTCGTCGCTGAAGACGCCGAGCTGACGTCCCCGGTACAGCAGCGCGGCCTTCGACACGCCCCAGCGCAGCGTCGGCCCGGAGCGCCGAACGCCCACTGTCCGCCCCCGGCGCAATTGCTACCGGCCGGTCTCGACCCTCCTCCGCAACATCGGATCCAAGATCGCCACTCGGATCGTTGACCGGTTCGGAACCAGCCAAGCAGTAGTTGGTCGAGAACAAGCCGGTACATCCAGTGCTCCTGATGCCAGGACGTCCAATCGCATGCCGGTATGCCGCTCAGCCAGCGGGACGATCGAGACCTGGAACTTGAACTGGTCGTCACTGCGGGGAGGATGCCGGCGGCATCGAGGGCGCTCGCCACTCCTCGCGGCGCCCGGTCCCGCTGCCGTCGGCGAAGCCGCTGTCTGACAGAATCACATAGCCCTGGGCAAGATGCCGCGGCAGCCGCTCGGGTCTGGCGGCGCGGCGGTCGGATCGCGGACCTGCTCGGTCAACCCTGAAGGGGCTTGACTCGTCAACGCGAACGTCCTCAATCGTAAGAACGTCAAGCCGGGCTCCAGCGCTTTCCCGACGTAGCGTGTCATGCGAGCGGCGTCACTTTGATGCGCTTCCGCCGGTCGTAGACCGTCCGCATAGTGCGCTCGTTCTTGTGCGTCTTCGGGTCGCGATCCTGCTCCAGCATCTCTGAGACGTACAGCGCGCGCAGGTCGTGGGCGCGGAACCACTTCGCGTCCTTGGTGCCGTGGGTATGTAGGCGCGCATGAGCTTCTGCCAGAGCGCCTTGAAACCGTGATCGGTGTACGGCTGGCCGTCGCGGTTGGCGAACAGGAAGCCCGACACGAGCGGCGGGCGGTTCTTCGCGCGCCGGTGCTTGATCGACATGGCTTCCGTGATGACTTGGCGCAGGACAGGGCTCCACTCGACGACGTAGAACCGCTCGGCCTCACCCGCTTTCGTCTTGCAGTCTTTCACGTTGATGCCGGCCTCAGTCATCGCGGTCTTCGGCAGCCGCAAAATTTCGCCGCGGCGTCGCCCAGTGAGCGCGACGCAGCAGCCGATCAGCGCGACGAGGTACGACGACCCGCCCTTCCCCTTGGCGTAGGCGAGGAAGTCGTTGAGCTCGGCGATTGAGACCTTTCGCTGGCGCGGCCGCTCCGGGTTGCGCCGGTACCCGCGGCACGGGTTCGACTCGACGGCGCCGCTGGTCATGCCGTAGTTGAAGGCCGATGACAGCGCGCTCATTTCCTTGTTGCCGCGCACGCCGCATCCCTGCTGACGTCGCATCTTGAGGTACTTCGCGGCGTCGGTCGGCTTGAATGCCTGCGGGTGCATGTCGCCGAAGACCTTGCAGACGGTGCGCAGGCAAAACTCGTAGTCGTCGAGCGTCCGCTCGCCGAGTGCAGTGTCGTCACCGCCGTGGCGCATGTCCCGCTGCTCGTCGAGGTATCCCTGGCACATGGCGCGGATCGTTGTCTCGGTGCGCGGGAGTTCCAGGAGCGCGGCGAGTTTCGCCTTCGCCCGTGTCTCGTCGTGGCCGAGGTCGTGGTACTCGCCAGCGAGCCGGGTGTAATACTGCGTGCGCCGCTTGCCCGCGCGGGCGTACAGGTGCGGCATAACCTTGATCGTCTGCGGCATCGTCATGCTCCTGTGAGGGCGCTCCAATTCGGTGAGCCGCCGATCGCTTCCCCGGTTGCGGGCTTGCTGCCCATCTTCTGATCGTAGTGCGTGCGATCAACGCGAGGCTTCCCGAGTCGGTCGAGCTTGAACTTGAATCCGTTGTCCTTCAGCCAGCGCGCCTGCTCGGCGCCGCGCTTGTAACCCGTGAGCTCGAGCAACTCCTCGGGCGTCAGCGTGAGCCGCGACGTCGGCACGACAGTGTGCCCCCGCCGTTAGGATCGCGGCGGGCTTTCGGGCGAGGCTCGGGTCGTGTGCCGTTGAGAAGTCCTCCAATGGCTGGGAGGACAGCAGTTGGTCCATGGCGACCTCCAAAGAGAGTCTGGTGCTGACGCGTGAGACCGCCTTCCGCTCCAATGACGCGGAGGATCGATGGCGGCGCATGGGGCGCGTCAACAGGGGAAGGAGAACGAGCGGCAACACCGCCGAGCCGCACGCACCGAGCAAGAGGTGTGCGTCGGGAAACAGACTCAGCAGTGCGCTGTTGCTAGATTCGAGCTTTGGGAACGATAGGTCCCAAGACCCTGCCGGTGTGAAGTGCCCGGCGCCTCATCGGAGGTCAAACTCTTGTGCGGGTCACGACCGCTAACGGCTGCAGTCGAGGCAGCATCGACGAGGCTTTCGCCCGTAACTGTCGCGCCGGATATGCGAACCGACAGTTGCCACATCTTATGGGAGGCACCCATGTGCACGTCAAGACGCCGCTTACACCTGTCGCATGCACATTTGTCAACGGCTTGTCCAAAACACGCGAGACACGTCGTGGACGAAGCGGGCGGGGCGGGGGGCACCACGACGGCGGAACCGATAGCCGCTTGTTGATTACCGCCGATTATCAACACGCGCGATTCTCGCGGCCAAGTCGCCCGGATTTCCGAGTAGACAGCGGCGCGCTGCCGCGGACACTGGTTTCCGTCGCGACGCCGCATGCCCCGTCGGCACGGTCGTCGCCTGAACAAGCTTCGGCAGCGGGGATGCAGTGAACTTCGACTTCGAGATGCCGGGATTGGCGGGAGGTGTGGCGCGCATGCTGGCTGGCATCCATGCGCTGCACAGCAAGCTCGAAACGGTCGACCGACGCAGCAGCGTTTCTTTCGGTTCGTACTTCTGGATGCTGCACGGCAATCGCGTGCAGGCCCCGGTCGGCCGCACGATTCTCGAGGCCCCCGAAGCAGGGAAGATCGTGCTGCCCGAGCATGACTACGTGACCCCGAGGGCCTGGTACGCGAGGCCGTATGGCCTCTGATCTCGGTTCTGCTGCTGTCGCGCCGCCCGCAAGGACCCGCAGGTTGGCTCCGACGCACTTCGCCTTCATGCGTGGCCTGGTGCAGGGTCTCCCGTTGAGAGAGACGTGGGAGAGGTATCTAGGCGTCGAAGGAAGCTCGACGGACCTTCGGGTGGTGCGCACGACGATCCACTGGATTCGCGACGCATTCGCTGCGGCCGCCCGACGCGAAAGCCGGTTTGGGACCGCGCGACTGGTCTTGTTCGACGCCAGCCGCTTGGCCGAAGCGGGGTCCAAGGTACCGTCACTCGAGGAGTTCGCAGCGGCGCGCGGCATCGAAGACTTCTCGCAGGCCGAACAGATGGAAGCGTTCGAGGCCGAGTACGGGAAGGCCGGCGAGCGACAGACACGCCGCGCGCGGCTGATCGCAAAGCAGCTCGACGCGCTGCGCTGGCTCGAGTCGCTGGTGGCGCAACCGCCGCGCGCCGGCGATGCTGTGTCGGCCTGGCTGAATGCGAGCATCGCGCTGCGCCTGGAGGCTGCCGGCATCCTTACGCTGGCTCAGCTGCTGGACCGGATCAACGGCGTCGGCCGCGGCTGGCCGACATCGATCCGGGGCGTCGGGAAGGTGAAGGCCGAACGCGTCGTGCACTGGTTGATGCAGAACGAGGCAACGATCGGCATCGCTGTGGGACGGCACGTCGGGCTGCCGCGAACCTCGCTGTACCGGCACGAGTTGCAGCAGGTGGTTCGACCGGCAACCGACATCCGACCGCTGGAGAAGCTTGTCGTGCCCGCCGAACTCGACGGCAGCGGCGGCGCCTTTCGCAGGGCGCAGGCCCAATGCCTCTTGGCTGCGTCGAACGACTATGCGGCGCTTCTCGCCTGGCTGCAGTCGAAGGCCGGCGTCACACCGGAACAGCGAGACGCCGCAAAGGCGCGACGCAGGGGGCGCGACACCGGAATCGATGGTCCGATGGACTGGCTGCTCTACCTCTCGCACACCCAGCGCGCTTACCGCAAAGAGGGCGAGCGATTCCTGCTATGGGCCGTCGTCGAAAGGCGAAAACCGCTGTCGTCGATGACCACCGAGGACTGTGCCGCCTACCGTGCCTTCGTCGCCGACCCTCAGCCTCGCTCGCGCTGGTGCGCGCAGCGCAACCGGGAGCGGTGGTCGCCGCTGTGGCGGCCCTTTGAAGGTCCGCTGTCGCCTGCCGCACAGCGTCAGGCCATCACGATTCTCAAGAACCTCTATGCCTTTTGGGTTGACAAGAACTACGTGATGGGAAACCCGTGGACCGGCATCACCGTGCCCCGGTCGTCGCAGCCGCGCATGAACATCGGTCGAAGCCTGACCGTTGCGCAGTGGCGGTTCGTTCTTGAGCAGGCCGCCCAGCTGCAGGACACATCCAGCTCGCTGCGACTGCGGTTCGCACTGTCCCTTCTGTACGCGACGGGCATGCGGCTCTCCGAAGCCGTCGCCGCCCGAGTCGATCACCTTGAGTGGATCGAATACCCGCCGGATGACGAAGACAGCGAACATGTCGAAGGGTGGTTGCTCAACGTCGTTGGCAAGGGGGGCAGGCTGCGCCAGGTGCCGGTTCCGATCGACGTGATTGGCGAGCTGTCGAGCTACCTCGAGTCGCGCGGACTAGACCCGAATCCGGTTTCCGCCGAAAACGTCGGAGCACATCTGCTCGGCAAAGCGAGCGACATCGGCGACGTGGCGCCTGCGCTGCAGCCGGTCGGCGGAGTCGACCCGCGTGCCGGGATCGCGGCCAACACGCTCTATGACCAGGTCAAGCGGTTCTTCGAGCTTTGTGCGCAGGCGCTTTCGGCGCGAGGCGACGGCAGAAGCGCAGAACGCCTCGCGCGCGCGAGCACTCATTGGGTTCGGCACGCCCACGCGTCGCACTCGATCGCACGAGGCACTCGCGTCGAGATCGAGCAGCAGATCCTCGGGCATGCATCGCTGGCCACGACCACCGTGTATGTGACAACCGAGGGCAAGCGTCGGATGAAGGCGATGGCGTCCCTTTGGCGACGTTGAGCTGAGCTGCTACAGGCGGACCTGCCCGCTACGCAATTGCTGCAGACGTCGCGTCTGGCAGGGTCTGAGGTGATGATCCCTGATGCAGGCTCATGCAGGGCTCTCGGCCGCGGCGGAACTGAGTGGAATGCGGACAAAGAAGGTGGTCTCGTCCTTCTCATCCGGCGCATCTGTTGCCAGGCCGACCTGCCATCCCTCGGCTGCGGCCAGCAGCCTGACAATCGCGAGCCCCAGACCCATGCCTCTGGCAGTCGGCGCTGGGGGAGAGGAACGCACGAACGGCTTCCAGATGGTCTCGCGCGTCTGCTCGGGTATCCGGGGTCCCCGATTTTTCACGGCGATCTGAAGCAAGGGCGATTCCAGGTTCTCCTGGCCAACCAACTGCCCGGTGATGGTTATCAGCCCGCCGTCTCCGTGACGAATCGCGTTGGCAACGAAGTTGCCAAGCACTTGATGCAGACGAACGTGATCGCCATGGGCTTCGATGTCCTCAGGGCACGCCCAGGCGACACACACCTCTTGACCATGTTGACCAGCCTCCGAAGAGAATTCGCCGATCACGTCCTTCACGACCGCCAAAGGGCGAAATCTGTCGGCCACGCCGCCGCCCATGGCACCGGACGAAGCGACATAGTGTGTCAGGCTGGTCAAGCGCCGCATCGCTACGTCGAGTGCACGCTCGAGCGCAGCGAGTGCCCCGCGTGCCTCGGGCGTGAGTTCAGTGAGTCCGATCAACTCGGCGTTGACCATCATCGTCTGCAACGGTGTCCTCAATTCATGCGAGACCATCCCAAGCAAACTCAGGACGGCAGCACTGTGTGGCTCGGGCGCCGCCGGGGGCTCACGTGCACCGAGTTGCGAAGGGCTCTCGGGGGCCGTGTCCGGCAATGTCTTCTCCTCGTCCGTTGTGCGACGAGAGTGTGACGGATTGTCCGAGGTGGTCATGTTGGGTGACGCCGTTGTTCGTCCAGACAAGCAAGTGTGACCTATCCGGGCGGCGCGGTCAGGTGCCGCTCGGCTTCGCATCCATCGTCGCGAGGATCGAGCGGAGTTCGGCTGCAAGCCTGATGCAGGAGTACGGCTTCGCCCGAAACTGCAACTGGTAGGTGGAAACTGCCTTGGCGACGTCAGGATCGAGTGGAAAGCCACAGGCTGCCGGGCTTCCACTCAGAAGAAAGATGGGGGCCTCGGCCGCCTGCTTGTGCTGTCTCAGGCAGGCGATCAGAGGCGCCGAGGTACCGGTTTCGAGTGTCCAGTCCAGAACGAACGCAAGGAACGGCGTTCGCAAGAAGCCGGCCCAAAGCGTTCGCGGTTCCGAGAACGCGACCGCGTCCAGGCCTTGCGTGCGCAAGCCTGCGCAGAGGGACGCGGCGGCCTCCCAGTCATCGTCGAGAACTGCGATGGGACGCGAGGCAGCTACACCGATGACCTTCTTCATCTGCACGGAGGAGGTGATGGTTACCGGTTGAAAACTTGGTGGGGCTGGCGGCGCCGATGCTGTGCAATGGTGCCAAAGCTGATCCTATGATTTCCGACAGCGCCAGCCACATTGGTTTAGAAAGTTTCGAAGATCGGCATTTGTCTTGAACGGAGGACCCATGCTGGACAGGGAGCAACTCGAAACCTTTGCGATCGTGGCCGACGAACGCAGCTTCGATCGCGCGGCGTCGATCTTGAGCATCACCAAGGGGGCCGTCTCCCTACGCATCAAGGCATTGGAGGAGGCCTTGTGTACTGTTCTCCTGGTCCGCGAAAAGCCCGTGGTGCCAACGCCAGACGGAGAAATTCTTCTGCGTCACGTCAAGGCGCTCCGCCTGATGGAGGCCTCGACGCTGCGAGAGTTGCAGCCAGGCCCGAAGGATGCTGGCTTGGTACCGCTGGCCATCGCCGTCAACGCCGACTCGCTTGCGACGTGGTTCGCGGAGGTGCTCTGGACGCTGTTGTCGCAGCGCAAGGCGGCGATCGAGGTTCTTGCAGACGATCAGGACCACACGTCTGACATGCTCCTTCGTGGGGAGGTCGCGGGGTGCATCTCAACGAAGAAGACGGCGTCTCCCGGATTCATCGCAGTAGCGCTTGGTGCGATGGAATACCGGTGTTATGCCAGTCCAGCCATGGCCGGTACGTACTTCCCCAATGGGCTGAACATGCAATCAGTCTTGAGTGCACCGGCGGTGCTTTTCAACCGGAAGGACGCGCTGCATGACGAATTCCTGCGCAAGCGCTTCGGCGTGTCGATCGAGCGCTATGCGAAACACTACTTGCCAGCGCCACTCACTCTCCTTGAAGGGATTGCTGTCGGTGTCGGCTATGGCTTGGCCCCGAGCATGCAAGGTGATCCATTGGTGGCTCAAGGACGCCTCGTGGAGATTGCGCCGGACACGCCCGTTCAGGTCGAGTTGTACTGGCATCACTGGGAATTGCAGCCCGCTCTGCTCAGCGAGATCACGGAACTCGTGGTGCGAGAGGCGCGTCGGCTGTTGGGGGACCACTCAGTGGCTCAGCAACCGGCCCGCTAGGGCGAATCCGAGCGAAGAAGCGCTCGAGATGGTTGAGCCAGGAGCTGTAAGTCGGGCTGAAGTGCATGTGCCAGCGCGGGCGCTTCGCCAGCCACGCCTTGATCTTCGGGTTGACTGTACGACGCGTAGTTGTCGGCAATGCAGTGAATGTCCAACTCGGCCGGAATCGCCTTGTCGATCTCGCGCAAGAACGACAGGAATTCCTGATGGCGATGGCGCGGCTTGCAGCTGGCCAGCACCGCACCGCTGAGCACGTTCAGCGCAGCAAACAGTGTGGTGGTGCCATGACGCTTGTAGTCGTGGGTGACGCCTCGACGTAGCCCAAGCCCATGGGCAACATCGGCTGAGTGCGCTCCAGTGCTGGACACTGGCTCTTCTCGTCCACGCACAGGACCAGCGCATTCTCCGGCGGGCTCAGGTACAGGACCGACCACGTCGCGCAGCTTCTCGACGAAGATCGGATCGGTGGACAACTTGAAGCTCTCGGTGCGATGCGGCTGCAGAGCGAAAAGCTGGGTGACAGGCGCAATGAACCGGCGCCTGCGATTCCTCTTCGTTCAATCGCCATCGCGATGCTTCCGAGCACCGCTGAAATCGTGAGGGCCAAGGCCATCGATAGCATTTCGATGTCACCGGCAAGCCAGCCCAGCCACTTTGCAGCCTGGACCAGCAGTGCGACTGAAAAACCTGAGGCAAGCATCGCGGTTGCCGCCCGGGGTGGTGGCGGGCGTCGCAGCAGCAGGCCAATGAACACGAGCCCGATAGCTGAGATGTACAGCGCATTGACGGCAACCATCGTGTGGACGATGCCGTGTCCCCAATGGGCCATGATCGCCCCGGCTGCCAACATGCCGATTTCATACGCTCGATTGGCGCGTCGTCCGAAATGTCCGACGCAGGAGCGCAGCGCATCCACCATCGCACGGAGGATCGCCGCCCCCGAGCCGAGCGCGGCGGCCGAAAGCGCCGCAAGGAGCACCTTGTCGGCCCCATGTCCAAAGGTCGCGGCTACATGAGCCAGCGCACGCGGTACCACTTGGCGTGCATCCGACACCTCGCTCAAGCTGCCCGCGCGGACCATCGTCACGATCAGTGCCGGCGGAAGGAAACTGAGCATTGCCAGTGCCACGGCCGCCAAGACGCAGCCGACCGCGGCGGCGCCGGGGCGTCGAGCCGCAAGAACAAACTGGTGGTAGTCAGCGCCCGTGCATACCAGGACGGCGACAGCAATCGTGATGGCGGCCGCCGTAGATGGCTTGAACGTCGAGATGTCCGAAATGAAGTGTTGCGGCGCATGCGCATAGGTCGCCAGCCCACCGGTCGCATGGAGTGCATACAACAGCACTAGACCGCTCGCCAACAAGCACGCGGAAAACAGCGCCGACGCCATGCCGAGGTTCATGCGCGATGCAGTGAAGATCAGCGCGAGGACGCATGCAAAGGCTATCGGCGTGCTGGCGCCGAGCAACTGAAGAACGGCGACACCCCCCTGGATCTGGGCGGCGAGTACGCCGGACATCCAGATGATGGACAGCAGTGCAACGATCCGCAGGAATTGCGGACCGTAGACCTTCTTTCTTGGTTGCTCACTCGGGCTAAACATCTGCGCCAACCCCTCCGTCCCCGTCAATAATCTGGCTGTAGCAGCGGGTTCGTGGGGAGCCCATTCGTTGGAGCCACCGGAATGATTCCAGAGCGAGACCTCGAGCGACTGCAGCGTCAGATGGCGCCTGAGCTCCATTCAGACACGTTCGTCTACTGCTGCTTCAAGGCTTGGCAGGTGCCAGAAGGACTCGAACCCCTGTGCACCTTTCGCGAAGCGGAAGGACTGACGGCGATCATCACGAAAGCGCAAGCGATCCAATACGGTGTCGACTTCCTGTTTGAGGCTCGCCACATCACGTTGAACGTCCACTCTTCGTTGGACGCGGTTGGCTTCATGGCATCCGTCTCGAGGGCATTGGCGGATGCCTCCATCCCGTGCAACGTGGTTTCCGCCTACTTCCATGACCACCTCTTCGTACCGTCTGAACGCGCGTCTGAAGCGATGGAGATATTGCATGCGCTTCAGCGGCAGCCTGGCAGCAGATCTTGAGGCCTTGGAGCATGCGTCGCACGCTGCGCATGGGTCGCCTTGGTAGCCTGGTCGATCGCGCGCGCTCGGTCACGGTTCTTTCTGGATCAGGGACGCCTTCCGAGGTTGTTGGGGATGGGCACCCCCGCTACCTGGGCGTCTAAAGGTCGGATTTCCGCTGGCAATTGCGACCGGGAGGCGACAAGACTAGGGGCACTTGCCAATGGACGGTGCCGCCATGCTGCCACGGACGATCCGACAGGCCACCCAGATCCTCTTCGACGTGCTCGAGCGTGGCCTCAGCTACCGAGAGGCCGGGCTTCGGCACGGCATCGTGCGATCGACGGCCGAGAAGCAGGTGAAGGCGCTCGTCAGGCTCGCTGCCAGCCAGACACCGATCGGCAACTTGCGGGGAGGCGATCTCTCCAGCCTGGCCCTTCTGCGCGGATCGCGAGAAGCCGTGCTGAAGGCGCTTCAGGCGTTTGATCCCGCAGCGAAGAGCAGCCCTTCAGCGACTCGCTCGAGCGATGACCTTGCTGAAGCAGTGAGGAGCCTTCGATCACAAAGCGAGAACGCCAATCGAGACGTGGCGCTGTTGATGCTGCTCTTTTGCACGGGCGCCAAGCCGCTCGAGGTCGCCGGCCTGCAGGTCCGTGACTACCTGATCGCGGATGGCAGCGCGCGCGAAAGCACCGAAATCGGACCCGCAACTGGTGGCCACCATCGAGGCCGGCAACTCCACCTCGTGAACCGGCGTCTTTGCGGCGCGTTGGACGCGTACCTCGAGGAGCGCCTTCAGCGGAACCTGGGTGTCACCGGTCAACCCGAATATCGCGGCCTCGACCCGGGCAGCGGGCTGTTCTTGACAAGGGCGGGCCGGCCCTTCGAGGTCCGGGCCAGAAGCGCCAGCGATCCCCGGCCCTGTTGCCCGGTTCTCGTGTCGACCTATCGTTGCATCCTGCTCAAGGCCGGCCTGATGGGCATGACGACGCAGTCCGTCAGGAGGCATGTCGCGCAACGCCTGGTCGAGCGGGGAGCGACCCGGCGACAGGTGGGCGACCTGTTGGGAATCGCCCATCCAAGGTCCGTCAAACGCCTGCTGCGCCGCCCGGTCCCCTCGATCGAACACCTGGTCAGGGACATGGCCTAGCAGCCTGAAAGATCCCCCCATGGACACCGCCCGCTACTTCATCAAGGGACGGACCTACGCCGCGTCGGATGTACGCCTGCAGGACGCGTTGGCCGGTGTCTACGAATCCTCCGAGCGACCACGGTGCATGTGCGTGCCTGGTGGGGTGGAAATGTACGTGGCCAGACATGCCGAGTTCGTCATCAAGCGCATGCCGGACACCGGCCGGCTCCACCACGTCACATGCCCATCCTTCGAGCCGGAGCCGGGAACGTCCGGGCTGGGCGAACTGCTGGGCGAGGCCATCGTCGAGCACGCTCCGGAACAGGTCGAGATCAGGACGGCATTCCCGCTCGCGCGCGTGGCGGGACGGCCTATGGCGCACCACGAACCCGTCGAAGATCCGGCCACGGTCAGCGCGCCGCGTAAGCGCATGAGCCTGCGTGCAGTGCTTCACTTCCTGTACGACCGCGCTGGCTTCAACCGCTGGTATCCGGCCATGGAGGGTCGGCGGTCGCAGGCGGTCATTCACCGCCACCTGCTCGCGGCGGCGCAAGGGGTCACCCTCAAGGGCGGGACGCTGCAGGAACGCTTGTTCGTTCCGGAGCAGTTCCGTGTGGCCGAGGCGGACGAGATTGGCGAGCGGCGGCGGCGGAGACTGACGATGCTGCTGTCGCCCGAGTCCGACGTGCAGTTCAAGATGGCCATCCTGATCGGCCAGCTCAGTGGGGTGGAGGCGACCTCCTACGGTCGTCGGCTCACGGTGAAGCACATGCCCGATGCGCCCCTGTATATCGACAACAAGGCATGGGAAAGGGCGGAGCGCGCCTACGGGCCAACCTTGCAGGCCATGGATGTGGATGTCGAGCACAAGCCGCGCGTGCTGATGGCGGCGCTGATCTACGCCAAACGGGAGCACATCTACCAGGTCGACTCGCTGTCGCTGATGCTTACGACGGATCAGTGGATACCGCTCGAAGGACTGCACGAACTGCCGCTGATTGACGCACTCCAGCGGCAAGGGCGGCAGTTCATCAAGCCGCTCAAGTACGACGTGAAGTCAGCCGCAGGCTTCCCGAACGCGCTGCTGCTGGACGCTGGTGCCGCGCCTGTCGCGCTTCACGTGGTCAGCCCGTTCATGGATGCGAGGGAGCGCGCTGCGAAAGAGAGTGCTCTGCGCGCGTCCGGTGAGACGGCTTGGATATGGATGACCGACAAGGGCATGCCGGGGCTGCCTTCGCCTGCGAGGGGGCATCGG
>CAWFRK010000041.1:0-14319 GCA_963818175.1 uncultured beta proteobacterium
AACAGGTGGTCGATGGGTCTTCGGTCGAAACCACTTCCAGGCACCGCAAATCACCGAGGTTGGTTTGCGCATGGCGCCTCAACGCGAATGACAATGGCGGCTACGAACGTTGGTCTGGGGTTTGCGGCAAGTTAGACTTGTAACATTTGCCTATGGCGCTGAAACTTGCGCGCAAGCGCCTCAAGGAGGTGCAGCATGGCTGACCTGAAGTACAAGCCCGTTCGTCACAATCATGCCGAGTTTCTGGCCAAGGCCAGGCAACGCCCCGGCTTCTCCGAGGCGTACGAGTCGCTCGAGCTCGAGTACGCGCTGGCCAGCCAAATGATCAAGGCTCGCGCCAAGGCGGGTCTTACACAAGATGCAGTCGCCGAGCGGATGGGAACCACCAAGAGCGCAATTTCGAGGCTTGAAGCAGTTGGGCGCCACGCTCCTTCGCTTGCAACGCTGAAGAAATACGCGGCCGCTGTCGGTTGCGAGCTGAAGGTGAAGCTGGTGCCGCACAAGTCCGGAGTGACGCTTGTCGGTCCAGGTCCTCAGGGCCAGGCTCGGTAATTGCCCCTCATGCTGGTCGCATAATGCCCACAGGCAGCGCGATACACGAGAGACCTCATGGAAGAGCTGGCGGCAACCCCGAGCGAGGCTCCTGACGACGCGACCAAGCCGCGCAAGTCCTCACTGCCTTTTCCCGTCGTGGGCCTGGGCGCATCCGCGGGTGGCATGGCAGCGGCGGTCCGGGTGTTCGAGCACATGCCCGACGACCCCGGCATGGCCTTCGTGCTGGTGCTGCATCTTTCTCCCGAGCATGAAAGCCACGCGGCGGCCATCCTCCAGCGCGTGACGCGCATGCCGGTGGAGCAGGTCACGCGGACCGTCCCGATACGGCCCAACCATGTGTACGTGATCGCGCCGGCCCTGCAGCTGGCGATGGACGACGGCCACCTGGTGGTGGACGCGCGGCGGGGGCAACGCGGTCGCCCCGTCGCCATCGACATCTTCTTCCGCACGCTGGCACAGGCCCACCAGGAGCGCGCCATCGCGGTGGTGCTCTCGGGCACGGGCAGCGACGGCACCGTGGGCCTGGGCGACATCAAGGCCGAGGGCGGCGTCACCATCGCGCAGTCGCCCGCCGATGCCGAATACGACGGCATGCCGTCGGCAGCGATGGTCTCGGGCCGGGTCGATTTCGTGCTGCCGGCCTCGGAGGTGGCGCCCAAGCTGGTCGAGCTGTGGCAGAACGCGCAGCGCATCGAGCTGCCGGACGCCGACGCGCTGGGCGCCAAGGTGAAGGAGCCGGAGGGCGCGCGGCACTGGCGAGCGCCGAGACGGCGCTGAACGACGTGATGGCGATCCTGGCGACCCGCACCGGCAACGATTTCCAGCACTACAAGCGCGGCACGGTCCTGCGCCGGCTGGAGCGGCGCATGCAGGTGACGCGCCAGGCCACCGTGCCGGCCTATCGCCGCTACCTCGACCACCACCCGCAGGAGGCCGAGCTGCTGCTGCAGGACATGCTGATCAGCGTGACGAGCTTCTTCCGCGACCACGAGGCCTTCAAGGCGCTGGAGCGGGAGGTGGAGGCCAACTTCTTCGATGGCCGGCCGCCGCCGAGCCAGGTGCGCGCCTGGGTGGTGGGCTGCGCGACGGGCGAGGAGGCTTATTCGCTGGCCATGCTGCTCAACGACCACGTTGCGAGCAGGGTGCCAGGCGTCGGCATCCAGGTGTTCGCCTCCGACATCGACGACCGCGCCCTCGCCGTGGCGCGTGCCGGCGTCTTTCCGGACGCCATCGTGGCCGACGTGCCGACCAGGCAGCTGCGGCAGTTCTTCGACAAGGAGCCGGGCGCCTACCGCGCCAAGAAGACCCTGCGCGAGCAGTTGCTGTTCGCCCGGCACAACCTGCTGCGCGATCCGCCTTTCTCGCGCCAGGACCTGATCAGCTGCCGCAACCTGCTGATCTACCTGGAGCGCGACGTGCAGGCGCAGGTGCTGGAGCTGTTCCACTTCGCGCTCAACCCGGGCGGCCTGCTGCTGCTGGGCAGCGCGGAGTCGGCGGAGGTCCTGTCCGAGCTGTTCACCCCCGTCGACAAGAAGCACCGGATCTACCGTGCCAACGCGGTTCGCTCGGCCCGCCGCGACTTGTTGCCGCTGCATCTGTCAGTGCCACGCCGGTCGGAGTCGGCCGACCTGACCCACGCCGTCGTCGGGCCCTCACTCGCCGGTCTTCACCAGCGCCTGGCGGACGAGCATGGGCCGGCCAGCGTGGTGGTCGATACGCACCACAAGATCCTGCACACCAGTGCCGGCGCCTCGCGCTATCTGCGCCACGTGGACGGCGAGCCTTCGCAGGACCTGCTGCAGGTCGTGCTGCCCGAACTGGCCTCGGCGCTGCGGCCGGCGCTCTTCCTCGCGGCCCGCTCCGGCCAGCGCGTGGCGGCCAGGCCGGTCACCATCACCGGCGAGCAGGGTCGGATCACGCTGCAGATGACGGTGCGCGGCCGCAGGGCCGACAGGCGACGCGGTGCACTTGTTCGTGCTCTTCGACGAGGTCGACACCAGCCTTGCCGTGCCGGGAGACACGGGGCAGGGCGAACAGGACCCGGCCTACAAGGTGCTGGAACAGGAAGTCTTGCGGCTGCAGCAGCAGTTGCAGGGCCAGATCGGCGACACGGCGGCCTCCGGCGAGGCGCTGCGCGCTTCGAACGAGGAGCTGCAGTCCATCAACGAGGAGCTGCGCTCGGCGACCGAGGAGCTCGAGACCAGCAAGGAAGAGCTGCAGTCCGTCAACGAAGAGCTCACGACGGTCAACTTCGAGCTCAAGCACAAGGTCGAGGAGACGGCCAAGGCCAACGACGACCTGAGCAACCTGATCACCTCGATGGACATCGCCACGGTCTTCGTCGACCGTGACCTGCACATCAAGGGCTTCACACCGCTGGCGAGCAGGGTGTTCAACCTGATGGCGTCGGACGTGGGGCGCTCGCTCGGCGACCTCACGCATCGGCTCAAGTACGACCGGGTCGCCGAGGATGTCGCCAAGGTGCTCGCGACGCTCCAGCCGGTGGAGCACGAGATCGCGGCCAGCGACGGCGTGTGGTACCTGATGCGCGTGTCGGCGTACCGCACCAGCGAGGATCGCATCGATGGCGTGGTGCTCAACTTCATCGACGTGACCGAGCGCCGTCGCGCGCAGGAGCAGCTGCGCGCGCGCGACGAGCGCCTGCGCCTGGTGGCCGACAGCACGAAGGACTACGCCGTCATCACCCTCGATCCGCAGGGTCGCATCACCGGCTGGAACAAGGGCGCCGAGCTGATGTTCGGCTACACCGAGGCCGAGATGATGGGCGATCATTTCCGCCGGCTCTTCGTGCCCGAGGACCGCGCCGCCGGGATCCCCGAGGCGGAGCTGCGCAAGGCGCGCGAAAGCGGCCGTGCGCTCGATGAGCGCTGGCACCTGCGCAAGGACGGCAGCCGCTTCTATGGCAGCGGCATCACCACGCCGCTGCTCGAAGGCGGCGAAGAAGGCTTCGCCAAGATCGCCCGCGACCTGACGGAGCGCCAGCTGCTCGAGCGCCAGCGCGAAGAGCTGCTCAAGGCCGAGAAGCGGGTGCGCGAGCAGCTCGAGGCCGCCCACGCGATGCGAGGCGAATTCCTGGCGGTGATGTCGCACGAGCTCAAGAACCCGCTGAACCTGGTGCTGCTCAATGCCGAGCTGATCGGCCGCTCGCCGCAGGCCTTGTCCGAGCCCCGACTGATGCGGGCGGTCGACACGATCCGGCGCTCGGTGCAGGGCCAGGCGCAGATCATCGACGACCTGCTCGACCTGTCGCGCATCAACACGGGCAAGCTGGCGCTGAGCCGCACGGCGGTGCAATGGCGACCCATCATCGAGCGGATCACCGACGCGCTGCGCGCCGAGGCGCTGGCCAAGCCGCTGAACCTCGAAGTCGATGCCGAGGACCTGACGGTCTATGCCGACGTGGTGCGCGTGGAGCAGATCGCCTGGAACCTCGTCAGCAATGCCTTCAAGTTCACGCCGCCGGGTGGCACGGTCAGCGTTCGGCTGCGACGCGACGGATCGTTCGCGCTGCTGGAGGTGGCAGACACCGGCCGAGGCATAGCGCCCGCTTTCCTGCCCTCGGTGTTCGAGATGTTCGAGCAGGGTGACGGCAAGCCGTCCACCCGGCGCGAGGGCGGCCTGGGCATCGGCCTGGCGCTCGTGAAAAGCCTGGCCGAGATGCACGGCGGCAGCGTGACAGCCCATTCCGAAGGGCCGGGCAAGGGTGCGTCTGTTCAGCGTGAAGCTGCCGCTCCTGGAGGGCGTGACGCGCGAGGCGGGCTCCCAGGACGCGGCGGGAGGCAGGGCCTTGGCCGGGTGGCGCGTGCTGCTCGTCGACGATGACGCCGACACGCTCGAATCGCTCGGCGACGTGCTCACGACCGAAGGCGCGCTGGTGACGAGGGCCTCGAGCGCAACCCAGGCACTCGACGAGGCGCAAGGAGGCGAGTTCGATCTCCTCCTGTGCGACATCGGCATGCCCGACATGGATGGCCTGCAACTCATGGCCGAGCTGCGGCGGCGGCCCGACTCGCGCGGCTGGCTGAAGATCGCGGTCAGCGGCTTCGGGCGCGACGAGGACGTAGAAAAGTCCAAGGCGGCCGGATTCGATGCCCATATGAGCAAGCCGCTTTCGCTGGAAGCCTTGATGGCCAGGCTGCAGCGGCTTGCGCCGCCGAAGGTGTCGTGAAGTGGCTCAGCTTCTCACGGGGGATGGCTGCTCGATCTTGCGCTCCTGCCCCTTCTTCGAGCCGAAGCGGTGCGTATACACCCAGGTGAACTCGGCTCCCACGAGATAGATCTGTGCCGAGTAGTACACCCACACCAGCAGCAGCACGATGGAGCTTGCCGCTCCGAAGCCTGAGGTGACGCCGCTCTTGCCGATGTACAGGCCGATCAGGAACTTGCCCACCGTGAACAGCGCGGCGGTGACGACCGCGCCGACCCACACGTCGCGCCAGGCGATGGGCACGCTGGGCATCAGCTTGTAGATCATCGCGAACACCACCGTCACCAGCACCAGGCTGAGCACGAAGTTCACCGCCTGCAGGACGATCTCCCAGCCGCCGAACCAGGGCGCCCACCACTCTCCGATCGCCGACATGGCCGCGCTCGCGATCAGCGAGACGATCATGACGAAGCCAAGGCCGAGGATCAGCCCGAAGGACAGCAGCCGCGCGCGCAGCAGGCCCATGATTCCCTGCGGCTTCTGGCGCTCCGGCACGCGCCAGATGCGGTCCAGCGTGCTCTGCAATTCGGCGAAGACCGTCGTGGCGCCGATCAGGAGCAGCACCACGCCGATCACCGTGCCCATGATGCCCTTGCCCTGGAGGCTGACGCTCTTGAGCAGGCCTTCGATGGCGATCGCTCCTTCCTCCCCGAGGAAGCCCCGCAACTGCGCGGTGATGTGGCCACGTGCCGCATCCTCGCCAAAGACGAGGCCCGCCACCGAGATCACGATCATCAGGAGGGGGGCGATCGAGAACAGCGTGTAGTACGACAGCGCCGCGCCCATGCTGGGCGCGTAGTCGTCGATCCAGGCGTTGATCGCCTCTTTCATGAAGTCGTAGAACTGCCGCCAGCTCGGCACCTTCACTGCCGCAGCGGAAGGTTCGGGAGCATCCGTTCTTGCCGGCAAGCCCCCTTCCGCCTTCACGCTCATCGCCTGGCGGGCGCCCTTGACCAGGCCGACCGCTGTGGCGGCCCATGTCGCGATGTTGCGGATGCGTTCCATGATGTATGTGAGAGCAGAAGTCCGGATGCTTCCTTGGCAAGCGCCGTGCGCGGCCCAGCGCAGAACGGCGCAGATGGCTACGAGGAGTCCTCGTTCTTCCTGGCTCCCCGGACGTTCATCGCGAACAGCCCCACCTGCAAGGCGATCATCGCGTAGGCATCGGCGTGCCAGCCCCACAGCGCCCAGAGAACGTTGCTCGCGATATAGGTCCAGAAACCCCACACGCGCTTGGCGGGCGAACGAGATGCGACCAGCCACGCTGCAACCAGCGTCGCCACCATGGCCGGCCATTGCAGGGCGCTCAGCAATTCATCCATGGCTCGAGGGTATGGAAGGGTCGGGCGATTTTCTGTATGTGCCGCCGGATTGCGCGCGTAGGCGTCGCCTTACGCAATGCCCTGGATGTCCGCCGAGTTTCTCGGATAACCGGAACTGCTTCGCGAACGTGTGGGCGTTCATCAGATCGTCGGAACTCGCGCGCTTGCTCGGTGACGAATGCTTCGCCGTATCGGCAGCAGCGCTCGCGGGTGTACCAAACCGCGATCTCACACGCGCAGGCACCACAAGGAGTTCCGATGCCTACAGAAGCTTCCGGCGACGAGCAGATTTTTCGATTGCTGCTCGACGAGTTGGGCGAGTCCATGTCACTGCCCAAGCTAGAGCCCGACAAGGACGATTCCTGTCATGTTCTATTTGACGAGAAGGTCGCGGTGGAATTTCGTCGCGATGCCGGGTGGCTGGTGCTGTTCACCGCCCTGGGTGAGTTCGACACGGCGGACCGGCCAGACCTGACCCTGAGCCTGCTCGAAGCCAACCTGTTCTGGCAAGGCACCGCAGGCGCGACGCTGGGCCTGTCGAGTGCGGGGCTGGTGGTGATGGCGCATCGGTTGCCGCTCGCCGGCCTCGACCTGCCCAGGCTGCGTGATGTGCTCGAACGCTTCGTCAACATTGCCGAACACTGGCACCGCGAACTGAGGCAGCCTGCCGCGGCACCGGATGCGCTGAGCGCGCTGGAGGCCGCATCGTCCGCGTTCGTGCGCGGGTGATGCGACAGAGATCACAAGGCCGAACCATCTGAGGAGTGACATATGGAAAACATGAACCCGGCAGCCCAAGCAGCCCTCGCGCGCCATAGGCTCGATTACATGATCGGCAATGGGTCACGCAAGGAATACTTTGGTGTCGACGGTCAGGGCGGCGGCACCAAGAGCCCCCAGTCGATACCGCAAGACGATCAGACGCTCAACCGCAAGGCGATCAACAGCTTCGTCGAGCTCGTCACGCTAGGACATGGCGATGTTGCCGGCTCGGCCGCATCGGAGAAGCTGAAAGAGCATCTCATTCAGGGCAAGCCCTTGTCGATGCGAGAGGCACAGCAGATCCGAAGCGAATGCACCATCCGCGCGACCAACCGGGCGACCAACCGGGCGGCATTGGAAAAATTGGCCTTGAGGCACGTCGTACCGCAGTTTCACGAGGAGGCTCGTGAGCTCTTCAATCGGGAAGTTGTCAAGCTGGGCATGCCCGACGATGTCGTGCTCAAGCCTGCCGACCTCGAGAAGCGTCTGAAACCGCTGCTTCGGGACCTGGAGGACCTGCAGGCCGATCGGAGGCCACTACCCACACTTGACGACGTGACGAAGTGGGCAGGTCTCCCGGAAGACGACAAAACATTTTTCGGTGGTATCAGCGTGGGAGTGTCCACGGGGTACAAGGCCATCCGGGCGAAGCTCGTTGAAGTCCATCAGGCTGCTCAAGCCCCCTGCGGCGAACAGCCCCTGGTGCTGACAAGTGCGCTGGGTGCAAGGTTGCATGAACTTCAGGAAGCGCTGGAGACCTATTGCAGCCGCAGCCACACTCGGAACCCTCAAATGAAGGCATTGCTGGAGCAAGTGAAGAAGGAAGCGAGCCTCGTGGACAAGGCGTTCCAGTCCTATGCAGCGCAAGTCAAGCCGGGTACCGCGATCCCGGCAGGACACACGGTGTCGCAATTGGTCGATCTCTTCTTGCACGGCGGGCCCAAGCCGGCCGATGGCCAGGGGGCCAATGCGGCCCCAGGAGCGGCACCCAAGCCGGCCGATGCCTCCGGGCCCGGAGGCGCCTCCCAGGCCGATGGGGTGTCTCCCGAGATTCATGTGGAGGTCACAAGATCCAATTTCACCTGGGATGAGGCTCTTGCCGTTTTTGGCTATCCGCCGGGCAAACTCCCCCCTCCCGAAGAGGTCAAGGAGAAGTTCAGGGAGATCGCCCTGAAGAACCATCCAGACAAGTTCTTCGGGGATCCCGAGGAAAAATCGGCGGCCGAGGAGAGGTTCAAGGCAGCGAATGAAGCGTATGCCGTCCTTACGGGCGCAGCGCGAGAACGGATGTTCTAGGCTGGCCAGACTCCACTAGGGAGCGTTCCCAGCTAGTAGCAGTGGCAGCTGTGCATGCCGACTCGCGATGCGTACTCTTGTACCGAGGTTTCGACCCACCATCGGTACAAAGAGGTGACGCCATGCAAGTTTCAGATCGATCGCTGTTCATCCCGGACCTGGGCCAGGACTTTCGGCCGGATGCCTTGAACAAGGGCAACTGCACGGACAAGGTCACGAGCATGGCAGTCGGAGAAGAAGGCGGCGGGGCCACCACGCTGGCCGTCGGCGAGGAAGGCGGAGGCGACCCCACCACCCTGGCCGTCGGCGAGGAAGGTGGCGGCGACCCCACCACGCTGGCCGTCGGCGAGGAAGGTGGCGGCGACCCCACCACCCTGGCCGTCGGCGAGGAAGGTGGCGGCGAAGTCACCAGCACGGCCATTGGCGAGGAGGGTGGCGGCGAGGTCACCAGCACGGCCATTGGCGAGGAAGGTGGCGGCGAAGTCACCAGCACGGCACTCGGCGAAGAAGGCTGTGCCGGGGAGGGGCTCGGCAGCGGGCCCACGCGGCTGGAGGAACTTCTCGGGCTATTCATCCAGGACCTCGGCAAATGACGATCTCGCCGGTGGTCATCGTCGGCCCGGCTGACGATGCCCACGTGGTGGGCGTGTCCGGGCGCGTGCGCGCATTGGGCGCAGAGCCCTTGCTGCTCGATGCCAGCCGGTTCCCGTCTTCGCTGCGGCTTACCTTGGGGGAGGCCCTCGACGACGTGCTGATTGACGGCACCCGCGTGTGCCCCTCTGCGGTCTACGTGCGCAACGTGGGCACTGGCGCGCTGCACGCCGCGAGCAGGCCTCAGTGCGACTCGGCCGCGCATCGGTTCCAGGACTGGCTGGTCGGCCGCGAGCGCGCCGACGTGCTCACCGCCATGCTCAGCCGCTGGGAGCACACCGGCGTTCCGATCTACAACGGCATGGCGGCGAGCCCGCGCATGACCAAGCCGTTCCAGCTGGCCTTGCTGAAGGAAGCCGGGCTGCCGGTGCCGGCCACGCGCTGGACCAATGACCCGGGCGAGGTGCGCTCGTTCGCCGTCGGTGCGCGCGTGGCCTACAAGCCCGTGTCCGGCGGAGCGGCTACGCGCGAGCTGGGCTCGGACGACCTGGCGCCGTCGCGGCTCGATCTGCTGAGCCGCTCGCCGGTCACGTTCCAGAGCTTGCTGCCCGGCGAAGACATTCGCGTGTACGTGCTCGACGGCGAGGTGATCGCGGCCATCCACATCGTCTCGCACGCGCTGGACTTTCGCGGCCATGAGGAGCGTTGCGTGCCGATCGAACTGCCCATGGTCGTTCGGCAGCAGTGCATTCGCGCCGCACAGGTCATCGGCCTGCGCTTCACCGGCATGGACCTGAAGCGCGACGCGGACGGCAGCTTGCGCTTCCTGGAGCTGAACGGCTCGCCGATGTTCCTGGGCTTCGATGCGCGCGCCGGCACTGACATCGCCGGCTGCCTGGCGGCGCGGCTGGTCAGCTGGCTGCTGGCGTCTACCCCGGCGCCGCCCCCTGCGTCGCCGTATACAGCGCATACAGCGACTGGCTTGCCGCCATGAACAAGCGGTTGCGCTTCGGCCCGCCGAAGCACACGTTCCCGCAGATCTCCGGCAGGCGGATGCGGCCGATCAGCTTGCCCTGCGGCGTCCACACCGTCACGCCGCTGTAGCCGACGCGGCGCCCCGCATTGCTGGAGCACCACAGGTTGCCGTCGACGTCCGCGCGTACGCCGTCGGGGCCGCACTTCACGCCGTCGATCATGAAGTCGCTGAAGCGCTTGCCGTTGGACAGCTTGTTGTCCGATCCGACGTCGAAGACGGACATGTCGCCCTTGCCGCCCGCAATGGTGTCGCCCGGCCCCTGGCCCGTGCTGATGACATAGAGCTTCTTGTAGTCGGGCGAGAAGCACAGGCCGTTCGGGTCGGGCACGATGTCCTCGCCGGCCACCTGCGTGAGGGTGCCGCTCTTGTCGAGCCGGTACACCGCGGTGGGCAGCTCGCGCTTGTAGCTGCCGATCTCCGGCGGCTGGCCGAGCTTCGGGTTGAAGCGGCCGGCCTTGTTCGACGGGCCGCCCGGCGCATCGGGAGCGCCTTCGTAGATCTGGCCGCCATAGGGCGGGTCGGTGAACCAGTAGCTGCCGTCCGGGTGCGGCACCACGTCGTTCGGCGAGTTGAGCCGCTTGCCGTTGAACATCGCGGCGAGGATCGTCACCGAGCCGTCGAGCTCGTAGCGCACGAGGCGCCGCGTGAGGTGCTCGCAGGAGAGCTGGCGGCCCTGGAAGTCGAAGCTGTTGCCGTTGCTGTTATTGGAGGGCATGCGGAACACGCTCACGCGGCCGTCGTCCTCGAGCCATCGCAGTTGCCGGTTGTTGGGGATGTCGCTCCACACGAGGTAGCGGCCGACCGAATTCCATGCCGGCCCCTCGGACCACAGCGTGCCGGTGAACAGCCGCTGGATCGGCGCGTTGACCTGTCGCAGCCCGTCGAACGCAGGGTCGACCGTGAGGACGTCGGGGTCGGTGAAGTAGGTGGTGGGCGCGCCGCGCTCGCTGAAGTCGCGCGGCGGCTGGGTGACCGTGCTGGGCGGCCCGACCTGGGCGGCGGCGCCCTGCGCCCGCAGCCAGCGCGGGGCCAGCATCGCCGCGCCAACGGCAGCTCCCACGCCACGGAGCAGCCTGCGGCGCGACACGGCGTCGTCGAGGCCAGCATCGAACGCTTGTCGTGCCATGGCTCGTCCCCTCCGTTGTTGTTCTGGTGAACTTAGCCGCAAAGGCATCCTTGTACAAGGGGTGGGCGAGAATGCAGGCCGCCCGAAACCGCCAACCAGGAAGTCGCCATGGACGAAGCCAAAGAGAAACCCCCGCTGCCCGATCACTTGTCGGTGGACCCGGCCAGCCCGCATCACGTCGCCGCCGTGTTCGAGCACGAGATCGGCATCCGCTTCAACGGCAAGGAGCGCTTCGACGTCGAGGAGTACTGCATCAGCGAGGGCTGGGTGAAGGTGCCCGCGGGCAAGACGCTGGACCGCAAGGGCAAGCCGCTGTTGATCAAGCTCAAGGGCAAGGTCGAAGCGTTCTACCGATAGGCGTTCGCACATCGCACGCCTTGTGCAAGCTTTCGGGCGGAGTGCGCTGCAAGGCAGCCTTGCCAGGCCGATTTGGGGAATTGCGCACGGCCCGGCAGCCTGCCGGGTCTCCCATGCGACAGGGAGCGACACGTCCCGGCGCGACAATCGGTCCATGCCACGACATCCCAATCGAGCCTGGCGCCTTCAAGGCGCGTCCAATTTTCGTGACCTGGGGGGTTACCCCGGCCGAGGCGGTCGCCCCGTCTGCTGGCGCAGGCTGTTCAGGTCGGACCACCTCGGCGGCCTGACCGACACGGATCGAACGACGCTGGGCGAACTCGGCCTGGCCAAGGCGTTCGACTTCCGCGGCAAGACCGAGCGCGCCGCCAGGCCGTATGACCTGCCCGGCCTCGCCCAGCATTCGCTGGCCATCGAGCCCACGGTGGTCCAGCGCATGGAGGACCTGGCGGCCGCGGGTCGGCAACTCACCGCTCCCGTGGTGGTGGAGCTGATGAAAGACCTCTACCGCGGCCTCGTCAATGAGCAGGCGCAGCGCTTTGCCGAATTGTTCGAGCACCTGCTGCAAGACGATGCGCCGGTGGTGTTCCACTGCACCGCCGGCAAGGATCGCACCGGCGTCGCCGCAGCACTGATCCTGCTGGCCCTGGGCGTGCCTCGCGAGCTGGTGGTGCAGGACTACCTGCTGACCAACGAGCTCTACGTGAGCCCCCGCCTGCCGCACAACGACACTCCGGCGGAAGCGCTCGCGGTGCTGTGGCAGGTGCAGCAGGGCTTCCTCGATGCCGCGCTGCAGGTGGTGGACGCCGAACACGGCGGCGTCGAGACCTACCTGAAGCGCCGTCTCGGCGTGGGGCCCGCGGCGCTCGAAGCGCTGGAGCAGCGCTACCTGCTGAACGAATGAGGCTCCCCGGCCTCTCAAGCGCAAGTTTCCTCAATCACGCCTGAGCGCGGTGCCTGGCGGTGTTCGCTGTGAAGCATTGCGCCTGCATGCTGACGGAGACCGCGCCCTCACAGGTGCTGGAAGAACTCGGCGCACCTTGCCTGTCGTTGCGCCCATCGACGTAGGTGATGGGCACACGTGCCAGCTCTTCGTCCGAGACATCCTCCAGGCACCCCAGGTTGATGCCGTACATCTTGCCGATCGGCGTCTCGGTGCCGATGCCGAAGGCGCGCACGCCGCAGTGCCTGCAGAACCAGTGCTGGTTCTTGCGGGTATTGAACAGGTACTGGGTCAGCGCCGCTTCCCCGGCAAGCAGGCGAAAGCCATCCTCCCTGGCCACCGCCGCCCAGAAGCGCGTTCGCCTGCAGATGCTGCAATTGCAGCGGTAGGTGCTCTGGGTGAGGTCGATGTCGGCCTCGAATCTGACGGCGCCGCAGTGGCAGCTGCCGTGGTAGGTCTTCAGCATTGACGATGCCTTTCGTGAAGTGGGTTGCGATCCATTCTGCTTCGTTGGCTCAGGGGGTGCGCTTGAAGTAGCACGAAAGTGCTACATTTTGGAAAACCCCGAGGTGACCCATGGCCACGACCACGATCCGCATCGATGACGAGTTGAAGGCGCGCATCAACGCCGCGGCCGAGCGATCGGGCGAGACGTCCCATGCCTTCATTCATGACGCCATAGCCCGCAGCGTCGAGCAGTCCGAACTTGAGGACGAGTTTCACCGCATTGCAGAGGAGCGCTGGTCGAAGTTGCTAGCGACCGGCAAGACAGTGGCGTGGGACGACGCAAAAGCGTACCTTGAAGCTCGGGCGCGGGGCGAACGTCCGCGCAAGCCGGCTGCCCGCAAGTTCGGCCGCTGAGTCTTGGTTCATGGCCCACCTCGAACTGCAGCCCGAGGTTCTGGACGACTTTGATCGCTTCCTCGACCATCTCGAGCAGTACGAGGTAGCGGAAGCCCCGCGGCGCATCGGCGAGATCATCCAGGCCATGCAGGTTCTGACCCACAGCCCGCTCATCGGCCGGCCAGTCAAGGGCGGAAAACGGGAACTGGTCATCGGCCAGGGCTCGCGCGGCTATGTGGCTCTGTATCGGTTCCTGCCGGGCATCGACACCGTTTTCGTGCTGGCCGTCCGTAGCCAGCGCGAGCGGGACTACGGTCATTGAGGTATGAGATGCAAATGCATGACTGCACCATTCGAACCATGCGCCGTGACGAAGTCAACCTGGCGATCGATCTCGCGGCGCGCGAGGGCTGGAACCCCGGCCTGCATGACGCGCATTGCTTCTTCGAGGCCGACCCCGGCGGCTTCCTGATCGCTGAAGTCGATGGCCGCCTCGCAGGGTGCCTGAGCGCGGTGTCCTACGAGGGCGGGTTCGGCTTCATCGGCCTGTACATCGTCGTGCCGGAGTGGCGCGGCCAAGGCATCGGCCGGCGCTTGTGGACGCAAGGCATGCAGCGGCTGGCGGGGCACCTGGTCGGGCTCGATGGCGTTCCGGCGCAGCAGGACAACTATCGCAAGTCCGGCTTCGAACTCGCGTGGCAGAACCTTCGCTACGCCGGCACGGCACGCCATGCGGCGAGCTCGGCACCTGCTGGCGCAGCGGCCATCGTGCCGGTGGCTGACATCGACTTCGCCGCGCTGTGCCGGGACGACCGGCGCGTCTTTCCGGCGACGCGTGAGCGCTTCCTGCGCGCCTGGATCGGCATGCCGGATGCCACCGCGCTGGCCTGCGTCGAAGGGTCGCGACTCGCCGGCTGGGGCGTCATCCGCCGTTGCCGAGAAGGCCACAAGATCGGCCCGCTCGTGGCCAACCCGAAGGCCGTCGCGAACTCGCTGTACGAGGCGCTCTGCAGCCGAGTGCCCGAGGGAGATGCGGTGTACCTGGACGTGCCGCTGCCGAATGCAGAAGCGGTCGAGCTGGCCGAGCGCCACGGCATGCGCGGCGTGTTCGAGACCGCGCGCATGTACACGGGCGCGGCCCCGGCGTGCGAGCTGCGGAGGGTGTTCGGCGTGACCACCTTCGAGCTTGGATGAGGCTTGCGGCTCAGCCTGCCGGCGCTCATTCGTAGTGAGTCCACATGCGCAGCACGCGCACTGTTC
>CAWFRK010000042.1:0-186207 GCA_963818175.1 uncultured beta proteobacterium
CGTGCAGTTCAAGGCGGAGGCTTGACCGAAGCGAGCGTGGCTCATGAGCCACGACTCGCGGCCCGCGTGTCGGCAAACGCGCTGCGGCCGAGCCAGCGCCACAGGTCACGTGCATCGCGCGGCGCACCGTTGACGCGCAGCGCGCGTGTAGCGATGACCTCCGCCGGCTCGCGATCGCCGGTCCAGATTTCGGTCAGCGCGAGCACCGTCGATTCGACGACCAGCGTCACTTCGCGGCCGGGGTCGTCGCGGCACAGGTCGGCGCTGCCGTTCTCGACCACCAGCCACCAGCGGCGTTCGCCGGCGTGCGCGTCCGTGAAGCGGAAATGGATCACCACGCAGCGGTTTCGCGGCATCTCGTCGAGGCGGACAAAGCGGCGGATGTCCCACATCAGGAAGCCGGCGTCGAGCTGGCCACGCTTGAGCCGGCTGCCGATCCAGCGCGCGCCCCAATGGCCGAGCGCCATGACGATCGGACGCAGTTCCTCGCCGGCGCCGGTAAGGTGGTATTCGCCGCTGGCGACGCGCCTGACGACGCCGATCTCCTCGAGCTTGCGCAGCCGTTGCGCCAGCAATGACGGCGACATGCGCGGCACGCCGCGACGGATGTCGTTGAAGCGCGTGCTGCCGCACAGCAGTTCGCGCACGACCAGCGGCGTCCAGCGCTCGCCGAACACCTCTGCGCCGCGTGCGACGGTGCAGAACTGCCCGTAGTCGATCATGTTCTCAACCTAGCGCCTCCACGCTGCGGGCGCCAGTACAAATTGTGGACTGGGCAGCGCGGCGCCGCCACTTGGATACGAGGTGCAGATTCTGGACTGGCCGCCGGGCGTTCCGGCGCCGAAGCTTGATGCGTCATCTTCACCAATCACGGGAGACGCACGATGAGCGCTGTACTGCAAAACGCCGCGAACACCTTCGATGCGGCCAAGTTCAAGGCCACGACACGCGCGCAATGGCAGGCCGCTGCCGACGCCTGGCACCGCTGGGGGCCGTTCCTCGGGCAATGGCTGGGCCCGGCCACCGAAACGATGTTCGACCTCGCGCAGGTCGGCCCCGGCTGCCGCGTGCTCGATGTCGCGGCCGGCGCTGGCGAGCAGTCGATCGCGGCGGCGCGACGCGTCGGTGCGGGCGGCCATGTGCTCGCCACCGACATCGCGCCGGCATTGCTCGAGCACGCGGCGGCCGACGCGCGGGCCGCCGGGCTGTCGAACATCATCGAGACGCGCGAGCTCGACGGCGAGGCGCTCGACGCGTTGCCGGCCCAGTCATTCGACGTCGTCATCAGCCGTGTCGGGCTGATCTACTTTCCGCACCAGCAGCGTGCGCTCGCCGGCATGCGCCGCGTGTTGAAGCCGGGCGGACGCATTGCGGCGATCGTCTATTCGACCCCCGAGCGCAACGCGTTCTTTTCGATCCCGGTGAAGATCATCCGCGAGCGCGCGCAACTGCCGCCGCCTTTGCCAGGACAGCCGGGGCCGTTCTCGCTCGGCGGCGACGGCGTGCTGCAGGCAGCCTTCGCGCAGGCGGGCTTGCGCGACATCGAAGTGCGCAAGGTACCGTCGCCGGTGCGCCTCGAGAGCGCGGCCGAATGCGTGCGCTTCGAGCGCGAATCGTTCGGCGCGTTGCACCAGATGATGGCGGGCTTGAGCGATGCCGATCGCGCATCGGTGTGGCGCGACATCGAGGCCGCGCTGCGACCGTACGAAGCCGACGGCGGTTTCATCGGGCCGTGCGAGATGCTGGTCGGCGTCGGTACGGTGTAGGGGGTCGCGATGAACCGCATGCTCATGGCGCTTGCCTGTGCGCTCTGCGGCAACGCGGCGTTCGCCGATACGGGGTCGAAAGTGGCCAGAGACCGTTCCGCGTACGCCATTACACTGAAGACCCGGGTCAAAAAGCCAAGGTCACGTGACACGCAGCACCTCCGGTTCCGTCGACGATCTCCTTCTCAAGGTCACGCCGCCACGAGTGCCGCGTCACCTGGTCGCCCGTCCTCGCCTGTTGTCGAGCGCCGCTGATTTTTCCAATCGCCCGGTGATCCTGGTGCAGGCTCCGGTGGGCTTCGGCAAGACTTCGCTGCTGGCCCAATGGCGGCTCGAGCATCTTTCCCGCGGTGCCGCTGTCGCATGGTTGTCGGCGCAGGCGCGGGACGACCCCCGGCGGCTGGTCCAAAGCCTGGCGCTGGCCGTCCGGGTGGGCTCGGGGCGACCCACCTTTGGCCACACCTTGCTCGAGGCCACGGAGCAGGATGGGCTCGAAGGCATCACCATCTGGCTTGCCGAACTGGCGCATGCGGCCCTGGACGTCGTGCTGGTCATCGACGAAGCGGATCGCCTGCCGGCCGCATCGCGCGAGGCGCTGGCCTATCTGCTGCGCAACGCGCCGCCCAACCTGCGCACCATCGTCGCGGCGCGGACCGACTGCCAACTCGACGTCGACGACCTCGTCGCCTACGGCCAATGCATCGAAGTCGGCCAGGCCACCCTGCGATTCCGGCTGGACGAAACGATGGAGCTGGTGCGCAGCCAACTGGCCACGGACGTCGACAACGACACCGCCGCCCGCTTGCACGAACTGACGGAGGGTTGGCCGCTGGGCCTGCAACTCGCCCTGTCGGCCATCGCGGCGGGTGCCGATCCGCGCACCGCCGTCTCCGGAATGGCAGGGCGCGGTGGCGAACTGCGTGATCACCTGGTCGGCGTGCTGCTGGCCAATCTCGATCCGGTCGATGTCGATTTCCTGACCCGTACGGCGATCCTGGAGCACCTTCACCCCGACCTGTGCCGCGCCGTGACGGGCTCCGACGACGCACCGGAACGCCTGGCGCGATTGAGCGGCGAAACCCCGGTGTTCATCGTCGGCGAGCAAAGCGATTGGTTGCGCATGCACAGGTTGGCGCGTGAAACCCTGCGGCAGCGCTTTGCGGCGCTGCCCCCCTCGCAGCAGGCGCAATGCCACGCGGGGGCGGCCGGCTGGTTCGACGAGCATGGCTTGCTCGAATCGGCGGCTCGTCACGCGCTGAGGGCGGGGCTGCACGACAGGGCCTACGAACTGGCCGAGCGCAGCCTCTACGAATCCATCATGAAGCACGGCAGGCAGGGGGCCGTGCTCGAGTGGCTGGTGCACCTGCCGGCCGAGGAGATCGACCGACGCCCGCGCCTGCTGCTGGCTGCGGCATGGTCGCTGGCGCTCAGCGAACGCCACGAAGAGGCCGAGCGACTCGTCGCACGCCTGGCATCGCAGGGCATCGACGACGCGCTGCGATGCGAATGCGCCCTCATCCTCGGTGCTGCGGCGATCTTTGCCGACGAGCCGGATCGCTTTGCCGAGTTGCACGATCCATGGGCCGAGGCTCCGCCGCTGAGCGATCCCGTGCTCCTGCACGTGCATGCCAACCGTACCGCCTACCGCACGCTGCTCGAGGGCGAGCCGGCCCTGGCGCGCTTGCGCCAGCAGCAGGCGCCGCGCGGCGACTTCATGGATGCGCTCGGATATGTGGGGCGCTGGGGCGAGCTCATCATCGGGCTTACTTACCTGTGGGAGGGGCAGACCCTGCTGGCGGAGAAGCTGCTGCAGCCGGCGCTTGCGAGCGACGAGTCCCAACTGGGACGCCGCAGCAGGTTGGCCTGCATGCTGGCGGCGCTGCTCGCCGCGGCGGTATGGGAGCGCAATCGGCCCGAGGAGGCTGCGGCATTGCTTGCCGACCGGCTCGACGTGCTCGAGCGCAGCGGCCTGCCGGAGGCCTTGCTGCTCGCCTACCGGACCATGGCGCGCATCGCCGTCGCCGAGGGGGCGGAGCACCGGGCGATCGAGTTGTTCGGGGCCATGGATGCGGTCGGATCGGCGAGAGGATTGCCGAGACTGCGCATTGCGAGTCTTTCCGACCAGGTGCGCATGCACGCCCGTCGATTCCGGTCGCAGACCTGCCGCGATCTTTGCGAACGCATCGACGTGCTGCTGGCCGACCCTTCGCTGCCCCAGGGGCCCCGGTGGCGCCGCAGCACGACGATCCTGCGCGACCTGGCCCATGGCTACGCGGCGATTGCCGCACAGGACTGGCGGGGCGCGCTGGAGCCGCTGGCACGTGTCGATGACATCGCCCAGGAGCTCAGGCAGGGCCGCCTCCACATCGAAGTGCTGGGCTTGCGCGCCTTCGTTCTCGACCGTTGCGGCGAGAAGTCGCAGCCGCTGCTGCGCGAGGCCGTGGACCTGGCCCAGGCCTACGGGCTGATGAGGGTGTTCGACGATGCCCACCCGGATCTCGGAGACCTGGTGCGCAAGCTCACCGGCGCAGGGAGCGACGCTGGCCTCGGGGCGTCTGCTGCGTCGCCGCCGCGGCCCAGCGGGCCTAGCCGGAGCGGGCCTTGCCGAAGCCGGCCACCCGCCCCGGCATGGTGCTCACCGCCAAGGAGCGGGAGGTGCTGGACCTGCTCGCGCGCAACCTGTCGAACAAGGAGATCGGACGCGCCATGCAAGCCGGCGAAACGACGATCAAGTGGCACGTGAAGAACCTGTTCGGCAAGCTCGACGCAGGCACGCGCAAGGAGGTCGTCCATCGAGCACGAATCCTTGGCTTGCTCCCCCCTTTGGAGTAAGGTCGAGCAGGCCCGAAAAGGCCCGCGCCAGGCCGCGATTCCCGGCTGACAGGCCCCTCCCGCCGCCCTTCAAAGCATGGTTCGGCCCCTTCTGCAAGGAGGGGTGTCATACGGCCCTTCGTTCCTATTCTTCATCCTGTCGAGCACCAAGCCCTCCCATCAGGTTCATGAAGGAGACAAAAGAGTGAATCAATCCATCCCGTCCCAGGTCGCACCCGCCGTCGTCGGCGCCTCGACCCTGAAGACCTCGATCAAGGTCGAGCAGCTCACCTGCACGATCGGTGCCGAGCTGAGCAACGTGGACCTCGGCGCCGCCTCCCGCGACGCCGACCTGGCGGCCGAGATCCGCCAGCTGCTGCTCAAGCACCGCGTGCTGTTCTTCCGCGACCAGGACATTACCCGTCCCGAGCACGTGGCCTTTGCGCGCCACTTCGGCGAGCTGGAAGACCACCCCGTACTCGGCAGCGACCCGGAGGCCCCCGGCCTGGTGCGCATCTACAAGTCGCCCGACCAGCCCAACGACCGCTACGAGAACTCCTGGCACACCGACGCCACCTGGCGCGAGAAGCCGCCCTTCGGCTGCGTGCTGCGCTGCGTCGAGTGCCCGCCCGTGGGCGGCGACACGATGTGGGCCAACATGGTCGAGGCCTATGCCCGCCTGCCCGAGGACATCAAGACGAAGATCGCCGGCCTGCGCGCCCGCCACAGCATCGAGGCCAGCTTCGGCGCCGCGATGCCGATCGAGAAGCGCCTCGCTCTGAATGCCCAGTTCCCCGATGCGGAGCACCCGGTGGTGCGCACCCATCCCGAAACGGGCGAGAAGGTGCTGTTCGTCAACGCCTTCACCACGCACTTCACCAACTACCACACGCCGGAGCACGTGCGCTTCGGCCAGGACTACACCTCCGCCGGCAGGGATCTGCTGGGCTACCTGATCGAACAGGCGGCGGTTCCCGAGTACCAGGTGCGCTTCCGCTGGAAGAAGAACAGCATGGCCATGTGGGACAACCGGTCCACCCAGCACTACGCGGTGATGGACTACCCGCCTTGCCACCGAAAGATGGAACGCGCCGGAATCATCGGCGACGCGACTTTCTGATCCGATCCACTCCACAGTCATCCAAGCAAATAGGACAAGCCATGAACTTCCTCGACGGTTCGCTGTTCACCGAGAACCAGGACAAACTGGTCATCACCGCCGCGCCCTATGGCCCCGAGTGGTTCCCCTCCGACTACCCCGAGGACATCGCGGTCACCATGGACGAGCAGGTCCAGAAGGCGGTCGATTGCTACAACGCCGGCGCCACCGTGCTGCACCTGCATGTGCGCGAACTCGACGGCCAGGGCTCCAAGCAGCTGTCCAAGTTCAATGAGCTGATCGCCGGCGTGCGCAAGGCCGTGCCTGAGATGGTCATCCAGGTGGGCGGCTCGATCTCCTTCGCGCCCCCGGAAGACGGCGCGGCCGCGAAGTGGCTGAAGGACGACACGCGCCACATGCTGGCCGAGCTCGACCCGAAGCCGGACCAGGTCACCGTCACGGTCAACACGACGCAGATGAACGTCGTCGAGCAGATGGACGTCCGCGACTACGCCGACACCTCCATGGGCAAAGAGACCTATGAGGCGTACCGCGAGATGATCGTGCCCTCCGGCCCCGGCTTCATCGAGGAGCACGTCGCCCGCCTGAGCGCCGCCGGCATCCAGAGCGCTTTCCAGTTCTACAACATCAACAGCTACGAATCGGTGGAGCGCCTGATCCGCCGCGGTGTCTACAAGGGGCCGCTGGTGTGCAACTGGGTGGCGATCGGCGGCGGCATGGACCAGCCGACCATCTACAGCCTGGCCAACTTCCTGCGCGCCATCCCCGACGGCACGATGCTGACGGTGGAAAGCAGCATGCTCAACACCTTGCCGATCAACATGATCGGCATGGCCCTCGGCCTGCATGTGCGCTGCGGCATCGAGGACAACATCTGGAACCAGAAGCGCACCGGGAAGATGACGTCCGTGCAGCAGATCGAGCAGCTGGTTCGCATCTCGCGCGAGTTCGGCCGCGACATCGCCACAGCCAAGGAAGCCCGCGAGATCCTGAAGATCGGCGTGTTCTACGACACCGTGGAAGAGACGCTGGCCGCCAACGGCTTCGCGCCCAACCCCAAGGGACGCCAGCAGGGTTACCTGCGCAAGGTAGCTTGAGCATGAAGAGCGGTACCAGCGCCTTGCCGACGGTCCTGATCGTGCCCGGGCTGCGTGACGCGGTCGCCGAGCACTGGCAGACGCTGCTCGAGGCAGACCTCGAGCGTGCCGGCCGCAAGGTGCGCTCGGTGCCGCCGATGGGCCGCACCGACCTCGACTGCGCCGCCAGGGTGGAGGCGATCGAGCGCGAGGCCCAGGCCATCGAAGGCCCGGTGGTCCTCGTGGCGCACAGCGGCGGGTGCGTGATGGTCGCGCACTGGGCATGCAAGTCGAAGCGGCCGATCGCGGGCGCCCTGCTCGCCACGCCGCCCGACTTCGAGGAAGCGATGCCGGCCGGCTACCCCGGCCTCGAAGAGTTGCGCGCCAGCGGCTGGCTGCCGGTGCCGCGCTTCACGCTGCCGTTCCCGAGCATCGTCGCCGCCAGCCGCAACGATCCGCTCGGCCGCTATGAGCGCGTTGCCGAGCTGGCACGGGATTGGCGCAGCCACCTCGTCGACCTCGGCGAGGTGGGCCATCTGAACCCGGCTTCGGGTTTCGGCCCCTGGCCGCGCGCCGAACAGTTCATCGATCAGCTCGCCGCCAACAGCGCGCGGCAGCAGCACGTGACAGTGTGAGGAGACAAACCATGGCACGAGCCATTCGCATTCTTGAAACCGGCGGACCCGAAGTGCTCAAGCTCGAAACCGTCGAGGTGGGCGACCCGGGCCCGGGCCAGGCGCGCGTGCGCCACAGCTACGTGGCGGTGAACTTCATCGACATCTACTTCCGCAAGGGCACCTATCCGATGCCGCTGCCCAATGGGCTGGGCTCGGACGCGGTCGGCGTGGTCGAGGCGGTCGGCCCCGGCGTGACCGACATTCGCGTCGGCCAGCGCGTCGGCTACCTGCTGGGCCCGCAAGGCGCCTACTCCGATGTGCGCGTGATGCCGGCCGATGTGCTGATCCCGCTGCCTGACGGCGTCTCCGACCGCAGCGCCTCGGCGCTGATGATGAAGGGCATGACGGCGCAGTACCTGTTCCGCCAGGTGTTCCCGCTCAAGGGCGGCGAGACCATCCTCTACCACGCTGCCGCGGGCGGAGTGGGGCTGGTGGCCTGCCAGTGGGCGCGAGCGCTGGGCGTCACGATGATCGGCACCGTCAGCTCCGACGAGAAGGCCGAGATCGCCAAGGCGCATGGCTGCACCCACACCATCGTGACTTCGCGCGAGAACATCTCCGAGCGCGTGCGCGAGCTTACCGACGGACGCGGCGTGCCGGTGGCCTACGACTCGGTGGGCAAGGACACGCTGATGGCCTCGCTCGACAGTCTCCAGCCGCGTGGCACGCTGGTCAGCAACGGCACCAGTTCGGGGCCGGTGGTGATCGACACGACGCTGCTCGCGGTCAAGGGCTCGATCTGGGTCACGCGTCCGGCAATGATCCACTACGCCACGCCGCGCTCGCACATGCTTGCGATGGCCGATGAGCTGTTCTCCCTGGTCCTGGCCGGCAAGATCACCGGCGAGCCGAGGCAGAGCTTCGCGCTGGCCGAGGCCGCCCAGGCCCACCGCGCGCTCGAGTCGCGCGCAACTACCGGCGCCACGGTGCTGGTGCCCTGAAGCCGCACGGCTTGACTACACGAGGTTTCAAATGCACGCGCACTCTTTAGATACGAAGCAGGGAGCTGGCGACAGCTACCTGTTCGGCCCACGCCAAGCCTGGTTCGCTTTCGCGATGACGATCGGCCTGATGATCTTCGACTATGTCGATCGCCAGGTCATCGTCTCGCTCTTTCCCTACATGAAGATCGAGTGGGGCCTGTCCGACAAGCAGCTCGGGGCGCTGGTCTCGGTGGTGTCGGTCACCGTCGCGCTCGGCGCGCTGCCGGTGGCCTTGGTCGCCGACCGCGCCAGCCGGGTCAAGAGCATCGTCGTGATGGCCACCATCTGGAGCATGGCGACGATCTCCTGCATGTTCACGCGCAGCTTCGGCCAGTTGCTGACGGCCCGCGCGATGGTGGGCCTCGGCGAGGCCGGCTACGGCTCCGTCGGCGCCGCCCTGATCTCAAGCCATTTCCCGGCGCGCATGCGCGGTGCCCTGATGGCCGGCTTCTTCGCCGCGGCATCGGTCGGCTCCGTGCTGGGCGTGATGCTCGGCGGCCTGATCGCCGCGAAGTGGGGCTGGAAGGCGGCATTCGGCGCGGTGGGTATCCCCGGCCTGCTGATGGCCCTGCTGTACCTCAAGGTGCGCGACTACCGGACCGTGGAGCTCACGCCCCGGCTCGACCGGGCCACGCGCTCGACGGCCAGCGCGGCGAAAGCCGTCGCACGGGCGCTGGTTCGCTCGCGCACCATGCTGTGGGTCTGCGTGGGCGGTGCCGCCCAGCTGATCGTGGTGTCGGCGATCTGGTCCTGGCTGCCGAGCTTCCTCAACCGTGAATATGGCATCGCGCCTGCCGAGGCGGGCGTCAAGGCGGCGCTCGTGGTGCTGTGCGGCGCCATCGGCAGCGTGGTCTGGGGGGCGGTCGTCGACCGTGCCGGCGTCCGTCGGCCGGCCCGCAAGCTGCACATCCTGGCCCTGCTGTGCATCGCCTCCCTGCTGGCGGTGGTGGTGGCCTTCGGAGCGCCGCGCTTCGGGCTCGAGCTCTCTGCACAGGCCCGCTTCGCGCTCATTGCCCTCGGCGGCTTCATGATGACCTGCTCGGTCGGACCGGTGGCGGCCATCGTGATCGACGTGATCCATCCCGGCATTCGCGCCACCGGCGCATCGGTGCTGGCGCTGTTCCAGAACCTGTTCGGCCTGGCCGCGGGTCCTTTCATCGTCGGCATGGTGTCGGACGCCTGGGGGCTGACAACCGCATTGACGGTCATCCCGGCATTCGGCCTGGTCGCTGCACTGGCCTTCAAGTTCGCCGCGCGGACCTACGAAGGCGACATGCAACGCGCCGCCGAGCCGCCCGCTGAACCGGCCACCGCATCTGCGGCAGGCGCTCGCAATGCGCATGCCTGAACCTCGCACCATTGAATTGAAGGTATCCCCATGAACGGACTCATGATGCAGCAGCAGCTGCTGATCTCCTCCCTGCTGACCCACGCCGAGCGCCATCACGGCGAGCAGGAGATCGTCTCCCGCCGCGTCGAAGGCGACGTGCATCGCCAGACCTACCGCGATCTCGCCCAGCGCTCGCGCCGCCTGGCCAATGCGCTCGCGGCGCGCGGCATCGGCTTCGGCGAGCGTGTCGCCACGCTGGCGTGGAACGGCTATCGCCACATGGAGCTGTACTACGCGGTCTCCGGTTCGGGCGCCGTGCTGCACACCCTGAACCCTCGGCTGCACCCCGACCAGGTGGTGTGGATCGCCGACCACGCCGAAGACCAGGTCCTGTTCTTCGACCTGACCTTCCTGCCGCTGGTCGAGGCGATCGCCTCGCGCGTGTCGACCATCAAGGCCTTCGTCGCGATGACCGACCGCGCGCACATGCCGGTCTCGTCCAAGGTGCCCAACCTGCTGTGCTACGAGGAGCTGCTGGAAGCCCATGCGCCCGAGTTCGAGTGGCCGACTTTCGACGAGAACTCCGCCTCGTCCCTTTGCTACACCTCGGGCACCACGGGCAACCCCAAGGGCGCGCTCTACAGCCACCGCTCGACGATGCTGCACACCTACGCCGCGGCACTGCCCGACGCGCTGAACTGCTCCGCGCGCGACGTCATCCTGCCGGTGGTGCCGATGTTCCACGTCAACGCCTGGGGCCTGCCCTATGTCTCGTGCATGGTCGGCGCCAAGCTGGTGTTTCCGGGACCGTTCCTGGACGGCAAGTCGCTGCACGATCTGTTCGAGAGCGAAGGCGTGACCTTGTCGGCCGGCGTGCCGACCGTCTGGCAGGGCCTGCTGGCGCATGTGGAGGCCAACGGCCTGGAGTTCAGCACGATGCGGCGCACGATCATCGGCGGCTCGGCCTGCCCGCCCGCGATGATGAGCGCCTTCCAGGACCGCTATGACGTCCAGGTCCTGCACGCCTGGGGCATGACCGAGATGAGCCCGGTGGGCACGGTCTGCACCCTCAAGCCCCGCCAGCTCAAGCTCTCGGCCGAGGAACGCTTCGCGATCCAGGCCAAGCAGGGACGCTCGGTGTTCGGCGTCGACATGAAGATCGTCGGCGACGACGGCAAGGAACTGCCGCACGACGGCACGACCTCCGGCGAGCTGTTCGTGCGCGGCCCGTGGATCATCTCGAGCTACTTCAAGTCCGAGGGTGGCAACCCGCTGGTGGACGGCTGGTTCCCCACCGGCGACGTCTCCACCATCGACGCCGACGGCTTCATGCAGATCACCGACCGCAGCAAGGACGTCATCAAGTCCGGCGGCGAGTGGATCGGCTCGATCGACCTCGAGAACATCGCGATGGCCCACCCGGCGGTGGCGATGGCGGCCTGCATCGCCGCGCGCCACCCGAAGTGGGACGAGCGCCCGCTGCTGGTGGTGATGAAGAAGCCCGGCGGTGAGGTGACACGCGAGCAGCTGCTGGAGTTCTACAACGGCAAGATCGCCAAGTGGTGGATGCCGGACGACGTGGTCTTCGTCGACAGCATCCCGCTCGGCGCGACCGGCAAGATGCAGAAGAACAAGCTGCGCGAGATGTTCAAGGACTATCGTCTGCCCACGGCATGACTTGATCCACCCCTTCAGCGAAGGCTCATATCGCGCCAGCGATGTGAGGCCGAAGCTAAAGCCGGATCCGCGGCTCCCACCCGCTGGCACTGGTTGGTGGGTGCCGCTTGGCGTCCTGGAGACCTGACATGGCAACACTCTCGATCGCGGCCCTCCCGGCCCAGGGCAAGCAGCTCTTCCCCGGCGTGCTCGCCTGCGTGGTGGTGGCTGCGGCCGCCACCTTCCTCTCGCAGCACTACGGCGCGCCGGTGATGCTGTTCGCGCTGCTGCTGGGCATGGCGATGAACTTCCTCTCGTCTGAGGGGCCGTGCGCCCCGGGCATCGGGTTCACCGCGCGCGGCGTGCTGCGCCTGGGCGTCGCGCTGCTCGGCCTGCGCATCACCGCGACGCAGGTGGTGGCGCTCGGCTGGCACCCGGTGCTGCTCATCGTCCTGGGTGTCGTGCTGACGATCGGCGTGTCGATGATTGCCGCGCGCCTGCTCGGCTTCCAGAGCCTGTTCGGACTGCTGTCCGGCGGGGCCACCGCGATCTGCGGCGCCTCGGCCGCGATGGCGCTGTCGGCCGCGCTGCCGGCCCATCCGCAGAAGGAGCGAGCGACGCTCTTCACGGTGGTGGGCGTCTCGGCGCTCTCGACGCTGGCGATGATCGTCTACCCGATGATCGCCCGCGTGCTCGGGCTCGACGACACCCAGGCCGGCGTGTTCCTCGGCGCAACCATCCACGACGTCGCACAGGTGGTCGGCGCGGGCTACGGCATGTCGCGCGAGACGGGCGACGTTGCCACGCTCGTGAAGCTGATGCGCGTGGCGATGCTGCTGCCGGTGATCATGTTCGCGGTGATGGTCGTCCGCTCGCGCACCAAGGCCGCCGGGGGCGAGCGTCCGCCGCTGCTGCCCTGGTTCGCCGTCGCCTTCGCGGTGCTGATCGCGATCAACAGCACCGGCTGGGTACCGTCTGCCGTGGTGTCACTCGGCAGCGACCTCTCGCGCTGGTGCCTGGTGGCCTCGATCGCCGCGATCGGCATGAAGACGCAGCTTCGCGACCTGGCCACCGTCGGCCTGAAGCCGGTGATGCTGATGCTCGGCGAGACGGTGTTCCTCGCTGTACTGGTGCTCGCGCTGATGCGCTGGGCCTGATATTCGACCAAGGAAATCGATCATGGATTCAAGGCGCTTTGTCCTGCGCGCCGCGTTGCTGCCGTGCGTTGCTGCACTCGGCTTCGCCGCGCCGCTCGCACAAGCCCAGAAGTGGCCCGAGAAGATGGTGCGCATCGTGGTCGCCGGTCCGCCCGGCGGCTCGGCGGACATCGTCGCGCGCTTCCTGGCCGACGGCCTGGCCAAGGAGATCGGCCAGCCGGTGATCGTCGAGCCCAAGCCCGGCGCGGGCGGCGTGCTCGCGGTGAACGAGCTTTCGCAGGCGCCGCGTGACGGGCACACCTTGCTGGTGGGCGTGAACTCGCTGGTCAGCGAGATCCCGCACATCATGAAGCTGCGCGTCGACATGGCCAAGGAGATCACGCCGGTGGCCGAGCTGGCCCGTGGCGGCCTCGTGATGGTCGGCGCGCCCTCGCTCGCTGCGAAGAACTTCTCCGAGCTGGTGGGCTGGGTCAAGGCCAATCCCGGCAAGGTCAACTACGCCTCCTACACGGCGGGCACGATCTCGCACGTGATGGGCCTGCAGCTCAACAAGGCGGCCGGCCTCGACATGGTCCACGTCGGCTACAAGGGCTCGACGCCCGCGCTCACCGACGTGATGGGCGGCCACGTGCCGCTGATGTTCGACGGCATGCCCACCTCGCTCCCGCTGATCAAGTCCGGCAAGATCAAGGCCTATGCGGTCAGCACGCAGCAGCGTTCGACGCTGCTGCCCGATGTGCCCGACCTTCCGCGAGCTCGGCTATCCGCAGCTCGAGGCCGTGGCGTGGATGGGCTTGTGGGTGAATCCCGAGGTGCCTGCGCCGGTGCAGGCGAAGCTGCGCGAGGCCGTGCTCAAGGTGCTGGATCAGCCCGCGGCACGCACGCGCTTGTCCGAGATCGGCTTCGAAGTGGGGCAGCGCCGCAGCCCCGAGGAACTGACCAAATCATTGACTGCCGACTACGCACGCGTGGGAGAGGTGCTCAAGTCGATCGGGTTCAAGCCGGAGTGAGGCTGTCGCCCATTGGCGGCGTCGCCGCCAAGGGCCTATTTCCACTGAGATTCAACTTCCTGTGCGACGCAGCACAGTCCCGAAGGTATCAACTTCGCTTGTCTTCGATCGAATGCGGTGCGCTTCGCGCAGCCATCTTCATCATCGTGTCCCATTGCGCTTCGAGGCGCGTGATGCGCGGGTCCTGGTCGCGCAGCTCGCTGCGCCTGGTCCTTGAGGGCTTCACCCGCACGCTTCACGTCATCGGCCAGCTGCAGACGCCTCGCGCAGAGCAGCAGGGCATCTGATACGACGAAAGCCTCCCTCGTCTTCGGCCTGTGCCCCGCGCGTTACGCGCGAGCTCCTCAAGAGGCCTGCGCTTCGTCGAGTCCTTCCTTGAGCGAACGCTTCGCACCACGGACCGCCAGTCGCAGCTCTGCCGCCAGCGCAGCCAACTCGACTTCTTCCGGCTGCGCCGGCCGCTCGCAGCCGTGCACGATCAAGGCCGACACGCTAACGCCCTCGCGCGCCGCCTCGTTCGACAAGAAGATCTTGAACTCTGGGGAAGCCAGCACGGTGATGCGTTCGGTTTTCATGGCGGAAGCCGTGGTATGCGCATGCGTATGTTAGTACTTCAAGCTTGCTCGATCAAGTCGTAGTCGTTTCCAAGAGGAATAGCGTAGTAATCGGCATGGACCGCGCATAGTTCGTGCTGCAGGGGGCTTCGAGCGCTCTCGAGGGTGCCTGCTGTCGCGCATCGCTTCCGGGCTGGCCACGTCCAGGCCGATCTTGTTGCGGAACCGGAAGCAGTCCACGACCTGTGCGTCGGCCGCGCCTTCGGAAGACTCGGCAACGCTCGACGCCATCGATGCGCCAGCCTCCCGGCGCCTTCGGCTCCAGCGCTATGCCGGCCCATTCCACCAAGCCCCCGGATCGCGGCTCGGCCAACGCCATGGCATGCACCCTTGATCGGAATTCCGGCCTGATTCGGATCTCGAGAGCGATAGCCGTTCGGGGCCGTAGCGGTGGAAGCGGAGTCTCCCAGCGTCGGCATGCGTTCAGCCCGCTGGGAATCGAGGCCGCGCGGTTCGGTCATGCCGTGACCTCGATGTAGGGCCGCATCACGTGGACATCCGGGCGGCCATACAGGCCGCGCGTGAACGCGTTGTGCCAGCCTTGCGCAGCCTCACGGGCCACTCCAGGCGACTGTGCGAAACGGCTCCAGCTGCGCGCCGCGTCGGTCGGCACGCTGAAGCTCGATGCGCTGTACGAGCGCCAGCGCCGTCGGACCTGCGAACGACCCGGATCGCGGTGCGGCACCGTGGCACGGCCGCGTTGTTCGGAATGGCCATCGAGAGGTGCCTTGTGTTGCGTCTGCTATGAAATAGTCAACGAGCTCATAGATAACGCAACATCTGCCAACCGCCCCTATCACACCTCCGCACCGCGCCTGCGCTTCATCGGCTGAGGGACCAATCGAGCCTCGAACCTCTCGACGCGCTCGTCCGCATGCACCTTGGAAAACTCCATTCGCAGCGCTTCGCCCAGTCGCGTCGCCTGGAACAGGATGTCGCCCAGATCGCGGTACAGCTCGCGAGTGAGCCAAAGGCGGAGCGGATCGCAAGGCAGGGAGCGGCACACGTACCAGTAGTCGCAGTTCATCCAGTGGCGCATCGGGCCCATCAGGCCGTCGGGCCGGCAGCGCCGCATCGAGAAATCGAAGCCGTTGGCGTGCCAGTCGGCATAGTCGATGCGCCTGGGCCACTTGAAGTTGGTCGGGATCAGCCCGCTCGCTTCGAGCCTGGCGCGCGGTCCGTGCCACTCGATGTGGCCGTGGTGGAGATAGTGAGACGCAGCTCGTCGCCGCTCGAAGATGAAGTCATCGTGGCTCCCGTGATGGCAGTCGAGGTGACTGCCATCACGGTGCCAACCGGGGCGGCAGCCCAGACAGGTTGGTCTACCGGCGCGCTTGCGAGTACCGGCGAGCCTTTCGGCTCCCCGCCTGGGCCGCCAAAAAGCGGGCCCAAACGCGAGAAAGCCGCGAGGCACAGATGGATCGCGGCTTTCACCGCAAACGCTTACGAGAGACCAATCCCGTGTCGCCTTTTTTTGACGACGGCCGCAGGATAGGCAGGCCTTAAACCTGTGTCAACCATCAGTCTTGTCCAACGAGAGATGAGCCTGGAGCCGAAGGCGTGATTCCGAGCCCATCGTTGACGCAATCCCCTCACTCGCCGGTCTTGTCCACTCTCACCCACTGCACCTCCAGCCAGTTGTCCGCGCGGTGCACGACGTCACGTTGTTGCGCAAGGCCCAGGGGATCACCTGGCGGTGCAGCGGGAGCGTGTGCACGCTGTCCTTGTACTCGCGCAGCGCCGCCTTGACGAGTTGCTCGCGCTTGGCGGGGTCGGCCTCGACGCTGGACTGCGCGGCCAGCGCGTCGAACTTGTCGTTGCGTGACGTTGCCGTAGTTGTATTAGCCCACGCCCTTGTCGCCCGCGGTTGCGCATCACCGGCGTCAACGTGGTCTCGGCGTCGGTGATGGCGCCGCCCCAGCCGAACATGTACATGCTGGTGTCGAGCTTCTCGAGCTTGGGGAAGTAGGTCGCGCGCGGCATCGCGTTGACTCTGCACCTTGCACCTTCGAACTGCGCCCACATGCCGGCCAGCGCGATGCAGATCTCCTCGTCGTTGATGTAGCGGTTGTTCGGGCAGTCCAGCGTGACCTCGAAGCCGTCGGCATAGCCGGCCTCGGCCATCAGCTCCTTGGCCCGGCCAGGTCGAACGGCAGGCGGCTCTCGATGCTCGGGGTCGTTGTAGGCGCCCAGCGGCGACGGCGTCATCGCCGCCGGTGGGCAGCGCTCTGGCCGTTCATCAGCTTGGTCTTGCATGCGTCTCGATGTCGATCGCCTGGTACAGCGCCTGGCGCACCCGGAGGTCCTTGAACGGGTTCTTGCCCTTGACGCTGCTGTAGAGCAGCTCGTCGCGGCACTGGTCCATGCCGAGGAAGATGACGCGGTTCTCCGGGCCGTCGAGGATCTTCACGCCGTCGGTGCTGCGCAGCCGCTGCGACGTCGCGCGGCGCCGGGTCGAGCACGAAGTCGATCTCGCCGGAGACCAGCGCGGCCAGGCGCGTGGCGTCGTTGGCGATCGGCGTGTAGACGATCTCCTGCACGTTGCCTTCGAACTTGCCCCACCAGGTCGGGTTGCGCTTGTAGCGTGGTCTTGATGCCGGGCTGCGCGGCTCACCAGCATGTACGGGCCGGTGCCGTTGGCGTTAGCGACGTGTAGGCTCTCTTCCTTGTTCTTGAAGTCCAGCGGCCTGGTCACCTTGTGCTTCTCGGACCAGGCCTTGCTCATGATCCACATCAGTGTTCAGGTGCTGCAGGAAGATGGGGTTGACGCTGCGTCAGGTGAACTCGACGGTGAGGTCGTCGATCTTCCTGCGGCGTGCCCAGCGCGGGCGGCGTAGACGGCGATGCTGCGAGGTGGGCTCCTTGCGCGCGCTGCGATCGAGAACACGACGTCGTCGGCGGTGAAGGCGTGCCGTCGTGGAACTTGACGTTCGGGCGCAGCTTGAAGCGCCAGGCCAGCGGCGACGATCTGCTGTCCACTCGGTGGCCAGCGCGGGCACGAGGTCGAGCTGCTTGTCGCGCGACGACCAGCCGCTCGTAGACCTGCCCGTTCATCAGGTTGGTCATGGTCTCGTTCTGCGAATGCGGGTCCATGGTCTGGGGATCGCCCTGGCTCGCCCAGCGCAAGGTCTGCGCGCCGGCACTGCCGGCCAGCGCAAGGGCCGCGGTTGCCAGTACGCACATCCAGAGTAAACGCTTCATCGCAAGCTCCTCTTCATCAGTGCGGATCATCCGTCGCGCAATGCCTGCAGCCGTAACGTGCTCAACAGGGCCCGTGCTTCGACAAGATCGACCGCGTCGAAGCCCTCGGTGAACCAGTCGTAGATCGGAGCCAGCAGCTCGAGTGCCTTGGCGGACTCCCCTTGGTCCGCCCACAGCCGCGCCAGGCTTGCCGCGGCGCGCAGCTCCCAAAGCTTGGCGCCACGAGCGCGGGCAATCGCTCAAGGCCCGCTCGAAGCTGCGGGACACCTGCGCACGATCTTGTTGCGGGCTGGCGAGCAGCAACTCGCCACGCACGCGCCACAGCTCGGCGTCGCACCAGCCTTGATCGGTCTTCTCGCATTCGGCCAGCGCGCGTTCGATCGTGTCTCTGCGCCTCGTCCTGCCGGCCGATGGCCGCCAGCCCGGTCGCGAGCCTTGCCACGAAGAGCGGGGCGAAGAGCCGCGAACCTTGAGCATCGAGCGTGTCGAGGCCCCGCTTGAGGGCCGTGATGTCCGATTCGGTCGGCCGGCCGGATTCGATCGCAGCCCAGCCCGACAACACTTCGACATACCCTTCGTACAGGAGCGTGGCGATCAATCCGGCCAGAGCGTCCGCCTCATGTCTCACCATGTTGCTATCGCGGGCGCATGCCGCGACCAGGGCGCCATACAGATGCACGTGCCCATCGCGTGACGAGCGGCGTCTGCGTCGTGCAAAGGGCTTGCGCGCGAGCCATCTGCTGCTTGCCCTGCGTCACGTATCCCTGAATGCAACGCATCAAGCCAAGCTGATACAGCGTCGCGATCCCCGGGTCGAACCCGAACTGGGCCGTGCAACCGCCTCGCAGCATCCAGGCTGGCGAGGCCATGCTCTCGAACGTGTCCTGCGCCTGCGCGAAGCAGCCCAGATAGCATGCGAGTACTCGCCACCATGCGCTGCGCGAACATCACCGACTCAGGCGTGCCATCGGCTCCCTCGGCTGCAAGCGTCTTGAGTGCAAGCTTCAAGGCTTTGTCGAGTTCGGCACGGTTAATGGGTGCACAGCCACAAGCCATATTGCGCGCGCAGACGAAAGGCGCTGGCGCCCGGCGTGGCCTCGAGCAGGTCGTTAGCTCTTGTGAAGGCCCTGCCCGTATCCATAGAACTCAAGCCTTGAGCGCCGTGAAAGCGCCTGCCCGAGGCGCAGCTGCAATTCAAGTTCCAGGACTCGGCGATCGACGCCATCGCACTGGGTCTGGATCAGCCCAACTGAACGGTTCGAAGAGCCGGCGGCTTCCACATAGGCCGACTTTGCGAGTGCCGCGTTGCCCGCGCTACCGCCAGTAGTCAATGGCTTTGTCGGCCATGCCCGGCACGCTCGGCGTGGTGCGCAAGCATCTCCGGCGGGGTATCCGCACGCTGCGCTTCCAGGGTTTCCAGAATGCGCTCATGCAAGGTCCGACGCTTGTTGCGCAGCAAGCTGTCGTACGCCGCCTCTTGCACGAGCGCATGCTTGAAGGTGAACCTCGGGTCGGCCCGATCGCCGCGCCGGAACAACAGTTCTGCGGCCACGAGCTTGTCCAGCGCCGCGTCCACCGCCGCGGGTTGCTCGGCCACCGCCCGCAGCAGCGCCAGGTCGAACTCGCGCCCGATGCAGGCAGCGATCTGCGCCACCTCCTTGGCCTCGGCAATGCGGTCGAGCCGCGCCATCAGCGAGCCGTGCAGCGACGCGGGAATGACCGCTTCGCCCGTCTCGAGCACCGCCTTGGTCAGCTCCTCGACGAACAGCGGCACCCCATCGCTCTGCGCCACGATGGTGGCCCGCGTCTGCGCCTGCAGGCCTGTTGCCGCCCAGCCGGGTGACGATGGCCTCCACGTTGGCGCGGCTCAGGCGATTGAGCGACAACTGCGTGACGCTCGGGATGCGCGCCCAGCTTGGGCTGCTTGTCCGGCCGGCTGGTGATCAGGATGAGCATGCGTGCGCTGTCGATCCGCTCCAGGCATCCGCTCGAGCAACTCCAGCGTGGTCGGGTCGATCCAGTGGGCGTCCTCGAGCACCAGCAGCATCCTGCGCTCGCTCTGCCATCTCGAGCAGCTGCTCGGCCAGCAGCTCGAGCGTGCGCGCACGCAGCATCTGCGGCGTCATCTCCAGCGGGCCGTAGCGCTGCGCTCCCCTCGAGCCCCAGCAGCTTGGCATACAGCGCCGTCACTTCCTCGTTCTGCGCCGGTCAGCGCTTTCGAGCTTGTCGAGCACCGCATCGGTCGAGTCCTGCATACCAGCAAGCCGGCCGCGCGGCTCAAGCGCTGGATCACCGGCCACAGCGCGCTGCCGGTGTGGTAGGCCGAGCATTGCCAGAGGATGCGCCCATCCGGCCCGGCATCGCAGGCGTCGAGCAGCGCCCGCGCCAGGCGCGACTTGCCGATGCCCGCCTCGCCCACCAGCAGCACCGCCTGGCCTTCGCCGCCTAGCGCCTGCGCCCAGCGCTCCAGTCAGCAGCGCGAGTTCCTGGTCGCGCCCGACCATGGGCGCGAGATCCTGTCCCTTGCGGGCATCGAAGCGGCTTTCGGCGGGCCGCTCGCCGCTGACCAGGTAGACGGCCACCGGTTCGGCGATGCCCTTGAGCGCATGGCGGCCCAGCGCCTGCACGGTGAAGCTGGGCGCCAGCAGCCGCCGCGTGAGCTCGTCGATCGCGACCTGCCCCGGCGCGGCCAGGCTCAGGATGCGCGCGCCCAGGTTCGGCGCCAGGCCCACGGCGGACTGCTCCTGCGCCGGGCCTTCCTTGACCAGCGTCGCCCACCACGACGGCGCCGGTGGCGATGCCCACCCGCAACGACCAGCGCCTCACCCGGCCCGCTCCCGCGATGGACCATGACCATGCACTGCGCCAAGGCCAGGCCGGCACGCACGGCGCGCTCCGCATCGTCTTCGTGCGCGCGCGGCCAGCCGAAGTACGCCAGCACGCAGTCGCCGAAGAAGTTGGCCACGTAGCCGTCGAACTCGGCCACCGTCCGCGTGCAGGACTGGTGGAACGAGCGAATCACCTCGCGCATCTCCTCGCTTTGAACGCCGGAGGTCTGCGCGCCGGAGCCGCCCATGGCGCAATACAGCACCGTCAGCTGGCGATGCTCGGCTCCTCGGCCGGCGCCGGCGTTGCAGGCACTGCGGCCTGCAGGGGCTTCGCCTCATCGAGCGCGGCGATCGCCTCGAGCAGCATGCGCCGGTGTCCGACCGACTTGACGCCGATCTCCGCGAGGTCCGCTCCGTTCAGCTGGTCCAGCGTGTCGGCGTCGATGTCGTGGTCCGCAAACGCCTGCGTGTAGCGCTCCAGACCCAGACCTCGAAGCCATGCGGCAACGTTCATGGAGTGCCTGCTTCCCGATTCGCGCCCGGCGCCAATCGGGCGCGGGAATTATCGGCCGGACTGCCAATGCAGGCCTTGTCCAAGTCCCCTCAGCAGCATCCGGACTTCGGCGAGGTCGGGAGTGTCGAAACAGCTACCGCAATTGCAGGCTTCCCGGCGCCTCCATCAGACCGCCCTGGTCAAGCCAGGCAGCGGCACGACCAATCGACCTCAAGCCGCAGCAAGTTCCTGTTCCGCGTGCTCGCCAATGAAGCGCTCGATGCGCCTCGCGGTCTCGTCAGGGCGTGTCAGGACGAACAGGTGACCGGAATCGATCGTCTCGAGCTTCGCGCCCCGCACTCCGCTGGCCACGATGTGGCCGTTGGGCAGGGGCAAGAACGGATCGTCGGTTCCCATCATCACCAGCGTCGGAGCCTTGACCTTGTGCAGCCAGTGCCAGCTGGTCCAGCCCACGAGGGCAAGCAGCTGGAACAAGTAGCCGCGGCAGCTCGGCCTGCGCCCTGCACCGTAGTACTTGGGGCTCAGCATCTCGAGCACCACGCCCGGCTTTCCGGGCACCATGACGAAGCCGGCGCAAGTGGCCGCGAGGGTCAAGCGTGCGGCAGCGTGTCGAATGCCTGAGCGCAAACTCCTGCGCCACGGCGCCTCCCCAGGAAACTCCCATGACATCGGCGCTTTCCACGCCAAGCCGGTCGAGCAGCTGCGCACCCATGCGCGCGATGTCGCGCAAGCGGTAGGGCAGCCACGGCGCGGGCGATTCGCCGAGCCCCGGCACGTCGAACACGATGACACGCGTGTGCTCGAAACGGTCGACGAAGGGTGCGACCGTCTCGATGCTCGCGCCCAGCCCGTTGAAGAGCAGCAGCGTGCGCGTCGCCGTTGGCGTGCCACCGCAGGCCACCCGGAGGTCCTGCGAGCCGATGCGGACGATGCTGGTTTCCAGCGAGCTGGTCTTCGTCATTGATGTTCCGCCCTCAGGCTGCAGCCGCAGGCTCGGCGGCAACTTCCGCCAGGCCCTTGGATGCCTTGGCACCTCCGGGCAGCAGGAAGTGCGACAGCGCCGGGATCAGCAGCACCGCGCCGACCATGTTCCAGATGAACATGAACGCCAGCAGGATGCCCATGTCGGCCTGGAACTTGATGGGCGACAGCGCCCAGGTGGCCACGCCCGCGGCGAGCGTCACGCCCACCAGCGCCACCACCTTGCCGGTGAACTGCAGGGCGTGCCGATAGGCTTGCCCGAGCGTCTCGCCCTTGCGCTGCAGCGCGAGCTGCACGCTGAGCAGGTACAGCGCGTAGTCCACCCCGATGCCCACGCCGAGCGCGATCACCGGCAGCGTCGCCACCTTCACGCCGATGCCGAGCCACACCATCAGGGCCTCGCACAGCACCGAGGTGACGATCAGCGGCACCACGGCCACCACCACCGCGCGCCAGCTGCGGAAGGTGATGAAGCACAGCACGATCACGGCGGCGTAGACCAGCACGAGCATCTGCGTCCAGGCCTTGCGCACGACGATGTTGGTCGCGGCCTCGATGCCGGCGCCGCCCGCGGCGAGCAGGAACTTGCGCTCGCCGTTGCTGTGCGCCTCGGCGAATTCCGCGCTGGCTTGCACCACGCGGTCCAGCGTCTCGGCGCGATGGTCGGAGAGATAGGCGATCACCGGCATCACCGAGCACTCGGTGTTGAACAGCTCCGGGTTGTTGACGCTCGCCTGCTGCGCGCCGTAGTTCAGCACGTCCTGGTTGCGCGCGATCGTCAGCCACTTGGGGCTGCCCTCGTTGCTGCCCGCGGTGATCTGGCGCACGGCATTGGTGAGCGACACCGTGGTCTGCACGCCCGGCACCTGCTGCAGCGACCAGGCCAGCCGGTCGGCCTCGACCAGCGTGCCGTACTTCAGGCAGCCTTCCTTCTCGGTCTTGACGATCACCGCGAAGGTGTCGCTCGACAGCGAGTAGTTGGCCGTGACATAGGCGTTGTCGCGGTTGTAGCGCGAGCTGGGTCGCAGCTCGGGCGCGCCGGGGTCGAGGTCGCCGATCTTCAGCTGCGTGCTGACGGCAAAGCCGAGCACGGTGAGGACCGCGGCCGCGATCGACGGTGGCAAGCGCCCAGCGCCGCTCGACGAAGCGATCGAGCCAGGCATAGATCCGGTTGAAGCCGCGATCGCTCTGCGTGTCGTCCTCGGCACGCAGGCTGCGCTCGGCGGCGGCCGGGCTGACGCCGACATACGACAGCAGCACCGGCAGCAGGATCAGGTTGGTCAGGATCAGCACCGCCACGCCGACGCTGGCGGTGAGCGCCAGGTCCTTGATGACGGGGATGTCGATCACCATCAGCACCGCAAAGCCCACCGCATCGGCGACCAGCGCGGTCAGCCCGGCGAGGAACAGCCGGCGGAAGGTGAAGCGCGCGGCCACGAGCCGGTGCGCGCCACGCCCGATGTCCTGCATGATGCCGTTCATCTTCTGCGCGCCGTGCGACACGCCGATCGCGAACACCAGGAAGGGCACGAGGATCGAGTACGGGTCGAGCTCGAAGCCCATGCCGGCCACCAGCCCGAGCTGCCAGACCACCGCCACGAGCGAGCAGGCAACCACCAGCGCGGTGCTGCGCACGCAGCGCGTGTAGAAATAGATGATGGCCATGGCGATCAGCGCCGCCAGGCCGAAGTACAGCCCCACCTGGTAGAGGCCGTCGATCAGGTCGCCGACCAGCTTGGCAAAGCCGATGGCATGCACGCGGATGCCGGTAGGCTCGCCCGAGGCGCTGGTCTCGTACTTGTCGCGCATCTGCTCGATGGCATGCGAGAGCGCGCGGTAGTCGATGCGCTGGCCGGTGGTCGGGTCCTGGTCCAGCAGCGGCACGATGATCATGCTCGACTTGAAGTCGTTGCCGACCAGGCTGCCCGCCAGGTTCGCGCGCGCGATGTTGCCGCGCAGCTGCTCGGTGACCTTGGGCGAGCCGTCGTAGTTGTCGGGCATCACCGGCCCGCCGCGGAAGCCTTCCTCGGTCACCTCGGTCCAGCGCACGCCCGGCGCCCACAGCGACTTCATCCAGGCGCGGTCCACGCCGGGCGTCAGGAACAGCTCGTCATGGATTGCGCTTGAGCGTCTCGAGGTACTTCTGGTCGTAGACGTCGCCGCCGGTGTTCTCGACGACGATGCGCAGCGAGTTGCCCAGCCCGCGCAAGTCGGCGCGATGCTCCAGGTAGTTCTGGATGTAGGGATGGCTGCGCGGCATCATCTTCTCGAAGCTGGCGTTGAGCGTCAGCTTCGTTGCCGCGAGCACGGCCAGCAGCACGGTGGCCAGCGCGCAGAGGATCATCACCGCGCGGCGGTTATTGAAGACCAGGCGCTCCAGGCGCGAGCCGGAGCGGGTGTCGAACTCTTCTAGCGAGCCCGGTGCGGACAGGTCCGCATGTTGGTTCGGGGTATGCATGTGTGGTCTCCGGCGCGCTCAGGGCAGCGGCTGTGATTGGGCGCCGCGCGGTCCGGCGATGACGAGCGTGCCCTTGGACGCCGATACCACGGCGGAGGCGGGCACGGGCCTCTTGATGGGGACGGGCGCTGAAGCTCGCGCCGTCGTCGGCGCTGGCCAGCACGTGGCCCGCCTGGCTGACGAGCACGATGCGCCCGTCGTCGTCCAGCGCGCTCGCGGTCATGCCGACCTGCAGGCCGGTGTCGACCTGCTGCCAGTTGCTGCCACCGTCGGTGCTGCGCAGCACGCTGCCGCGCAGGCCGTGCGCGACGACGGCACGCTCGGTGCCGGTCACGCCGAACAGCGTGCCCTTGTAGGGCAGCTCGAGCGCCCGAAAGCGCTTGGCTTCGCGGTCGAGCTTGAGCAGCAGCCCCTGCTCGCCGGCGATGTAGACGTCGTTGCCGATGCCCCGCACCGAGTACAGGTGCAGGCTCTTCGGGTTGTCGACGGCGTGCAGCAGGGGTTCCCAGTGCTCGCCGCCATCGGTGGTGCGGAACACGAGGCCGAACGAGCCGACCACGTATCCGTTGGATGCGTCGCTGAACCACACGTCGAGCAGCGGGTTCTCCGCGCCCTGGGCAGCGAAGCGCTTTGCCTCCTCCACCAGCGCCTCGGCCCGCTTCGGGTCGGCGGCTTGAGAGGCGCTTGCTTCACGCTTGTAGTACTCGACCATCAGGTCGCCGGAGCGCAGGCCGTTCAGCTGAACGGTCCAGCTCTGGCCGGCGTCGGTGCTGTGCAGCACGACGCCGTCGTGTCCCACGGCCCAGCCAGTCTTTGGCGTGCGGGAAGGACACCGCCACCAGGTCCGAGCTGACCGGCACCTCGGCCTGGCGCCAGCTCTTGCCGGCGTCGTCCGACCAGAGCACGTGCCCGCGCTGGCCGACCGCGACGATGCGGTCGCCGGCGCGTGCCAGGCCGTTGAGCAAGGCGCGCGCCGCGAGAGGGCTTTTTATCGCGGGCGTGTCGAGCACGTCCCGCCATCCCTTCTCGGTGGTTCCCTGAGCAGCCCAGGCCGCGGCGCAGGCGGCGAGGGTCAGTGCGAATATGCGGCGGACCATGATGGCTTTCCTAGCGTTCTTCTACGAGGCCCGCGTCAGCGGACCCCGGAGCCGGCCAGCGAGTCGGCGGTCCACTCGCGGTCAGGCAGGGCCTTGGTGTGCTTCATGCCACCCGTCTCGGCGATGAAGCCGGTGAGCGAATAGATGCGCGAGACCAGGTCGTAGTGGCCGAACATGTCGGTGTACGGAGCCGGCAGGTCGTAGCTGGGGGCCATGTAGGCGAAGCCGGCACGGTAGAGCTGGCCACGGGCGTCATAGTTGTCCGACGCCAGCGCCGCCCACGAATCCTCGTCGAGGTAGAACGTGCGCTTGCCGTAGACGTGGCGCTTGCCTTCCTTCAGCGTCGCTTCCACCACCCACACGCGGTGCAGTTCCCAGCGAACCAGGTCGGGGTTCAGGTGGTTGGGCTTGAGCAGGTCGTCCTGCTTGGCCTGGTACACCGCACCATAGGCGTTGTAGGGGACGACCATCTCCTTCTTGCCGACCAGCTTGAAGTCGAAGCGGTCCATCGAGCCGTTGAAGATGAAGGTGTCGTCGAAGGTCGTCGCGCCGGCGGTGCCGGGGTTCGGCGTGTCGAACGACAGGTCCGGTGCGACCTTGGTGCGGCGCTGGCCGGGCAGGTAGCTCCAGGCGCGGCGGTCCTTCGTTCCGATGTCGAGCGGGTCGATGATCATCAGCGCCTCACCGGCGCGGCGAGCCGGACCGGTGTAGGTGAGCTTGATGCGCCAGAAGGTGTCGGCCGAGGTCTTGGTGGTGTCCCAGAACGGGAAGTCCTGCACGCTGACGCCTTCGGTGGCCAAGGCGGGACGGCCGCTGGCATCGACGTTCAGGTTGCGGTACTTCGCTTCATAAGCCTGGCCGTTGAAGCGCACCAGGTGGTTCCACATCGCTTCGTTGCCGTTCTTGGGGATCGGGAACGGGAAGCCGGCGTGCACGCCTTCCATCGAACGCCCGTCGTTGAGCGTCTTGGCGTTGACGGCGCCCTTGGCCGTGTTGTCGGTCACGAACTTCGGGAAGGCCACGGTGCGGTGCGTCGGGAAGACGTCGACGCGGAAGCTGGGGTACTTCTGCATCAGCGCCTTGGTGCCTTCGGTCAGCTTGTCGGCGTGCTCGGCCATGTTCTTGGCGTCGATCACGAGACGGGGCTTCTCGTTGGCGAACGGGTTGGGCCGCACGCCGTCGCCGGCCTTGAAGCCCTCGGGCGCCTTGGTCAGGCCGCCGGAGTAGGCGGGGATGGTGCCGTCCTTGTTGGCCGCCTTTTCCGCGCCGATGGGCGTGAGGGTGGTGCCGAGCGCCTTGGCTTCCTCGGCGGTGATCGCGGCTTGCGCGGCGAGACCGGTCGAGGCGGCGACGAGGCCGGCCAGGAGTTTGATAGAGAGGTTCATGCGTTGTCTCCTCGTGGGTGTTGCGGCCGCCCCAAGCCAGGCATCGGCGCTTGCGCGCAGATGCCGCTTGCGATGGCCAGGGGGGTGATCAGAAAGTCGTCTTGAAGGTGAGGCTCACGAAGCCGCGGTCCTTCAGCAGGGTGGTCAGGCCGTTCTGGCTGGTGACCGAGGTGCCGTTGTCCTTGTACTTGCCGACGAAGTCGATGTACTTCAGGTCGAAGCGGTACTTCTGGCGCACGTCGGCGCCCAGGCCCAGGCTGTAGTTGCCGTTGCCCTGGTTGCCGCCGAATACCGTGGGGGCGTTGCCCTTGAGGCCGACGGCGTAGGTGACGGGTGCGTACAGGTCCACGCCCGGGAACACCTGGAACCAGGTCGGCGTGAAGGAGGCCGCGAAGCCGAAGAAGTTCTTCGTCGTGCAACCGTCCCACTTGCTGCGGTTGGTGCTGACGCAGGCCGGGCTGGCCTTCGGCGAAGAAGAGGTTCTGGCCGCTGCGACACCTTGTTCCAGTGCGCCCAGGTGAACTCGGTCGCCCAGGCGGCGGTGTCGAACACCGGCGTCTTCGGCACGATGCCGAGGAAGTTGACCACGCCGTGCATGGTGTCGCCACGCGGGCCCTTGGTCTCGCCCTTGGCCGGCAGGCCGGGCGGCGATGCCGAGCACGGTGCTGTTGAGCGGCGTGTTGTGCCGGTACGAGAGCTCGCCGCCGACGCTGACGCCACCGATGTTCTTGGCCAGGCTGATGCCGAACAGGTCGATGTCGTCGGTGTAGATCAGGTTGTACTGGCTGCGGTTCGGGCCGGCCTGCGTGACGAAGGTCTGCGGCAGCTTGTCGGAGAAGTTGCGGTAGTAGGCGCCCATCGTGCCGTCGAGCCACTCGGGGCTCCAGCGCGCCGAGAGGCCGAACTCGCCGTGCTGCTGCGGCTCGGAGGGCTTGCCGCGCGCTGCGAAGCCGAGCGCCGGCGAGAGGAACTGGCGGTCCGGCCCGTTGAACACGAAGTCGACCGGGCCGAGGTAGGTGCCGCCCTCGGGATAGCGGAACGACTCCCACTCGAACATGTACTGCGCCGCGACCGAGAGGTCGTCGGTGACCTGGGCCTGGCCCGACAGCTGGTTGAGCGGACGGAACAGTTCCTTGGCCTCGGTGCCGGGGGTGGAGAAGCCCTTCTGCAGGTCGAGCGGGTTCTGCGCGTAGGCCACGCTGTGCAGGTTGCCGCCGAGGAACAGCGACTCGCCCCAGTAGACGGTGTGGCGGCCGAGCTTGGCGCGCACCGGCACGTCGCCCACGTCGCCGCCGGTGAACACGAAGGCATCGAGGATCTCGCCGGAGGGGCCGTAGTAGTAGCGCTTGGTGTAGTCGCTGTACTGCTTGTTGATGTAGCTCGGGATGTTGGTGAGCGGCGGGTTCGGGTTGGTGCGGCTCGAGCCGCTGTAGGCGGCGTCGTACCAGCCCGCGGCGCTCACGCGCGCGCCGTGCAGCTTCTTGTAGACGACGTCGAATTCCGACAGCAGGTCCAGCCGGTTCGCGACGAAGTCACCCTGGTCGAAGCGGTAGGTGCCTTCGTCGGCGATGGCGGTGTTGCCGATCTTGTCGTCGCGATCTTCGGCGCGCACGGCGCTGTTGAAGCGCACGGTGTTGTCCCACTGGATCGCGAGGTCCGGGTTGCCGGCATCGATCTGGAAGGCATGCGCGTTGCCGGACGCGAGGACGGCGACGAACGCGGCCCATGCAAGGGCGTTGACTTGAAGGGACTGCGCGCGCACCATAGATTGGGCCTTGGGTCTCGAGGGGCTCAAGATGTCTCCAGTTGACGTTGACGTTGAAACATTGATGTTGTTGACGTGCCCGGCTTCAGAAGCAGCACAAGGGTCGGGTCAGAGCGGGATTCTGGTTGTCGAGGCCACCTCGAGCCCCCTCCTTGGCGCAGGGGGCAGGGGCTCCGACGGGGAGTGACCATGAGGCGTTTCACAGAGCAGCTTTCCCGGCTCGCGTGCGTCTGGCTCGTCGTGGGGCTGGTGCTGGGGTCGAGCGGCTTGCGGGCGCAGGGCCAGGCGGCGAGCACCTTCAAGCCCGAGGAGATCGAGGCGCTGGTCGCGCCGATCGCCCTCTACCCGGATTCCGTGCTGTCGCAGGTATTGATGGCCTCCACCTATCCGCTGGAGATCGTTCACGCCGCGCGCTGGGTCAAGGCAAACCCCAATGTGAAGGGCGAGGCGGCCGTCAAGGCGGTCGAGAGCCAGCCCTGGGACGTGAGCGTCAAGTCGCTGGTCGCCTTCCCGCAGGTGCTCGAGCCGATGAACGACAAGCTCGACTGGACGCAGAAGCTCGGCGACGCCTTCCTCGCGCAGCAGAAGGACGTGCTCGCCGCCGTGCAGCGCTTGCGCGGGCGGGCGGAGCAGTCCGGAAACCTCAAGTCGAACGATCAGCAGAAAGTGATCATCGAGCAGCCGACAGGCGTGGCCGAGCAGACCATCGTGCGCATCGAGCCTGCCAACCCGCAGGTGATCTACGTGCCGACCTACAACCCGACCGTCGTGTACGGCACCTGGTGGTATCCGGCCTATCCGCCGTACTACTGGGCGCCCTATCCGGCGTACTACCCGGGGTACTACCCAGGCGCGGCCCTGGCCACCGGGATTGCCTGGGGCATAGGCCTGGCCGCCGCGGGTGCGATCTTCGGCAACTGCAACTGGGGTGGCGGCGACGTCGACATCGACATCAACCGGGCCACCAACATCGACCGCAATTTCGATCGCAGCAGGGGCGGGGCGGGGGCGGGGCGGCAAGTGGCAGCACGACGCCAACCATCGGCAGGGTGTCGCCTACCGGGACAACGCGACGCGCGAGAAGTTCGGCGGCGGGAACCTGGCCGGCGCCGAGGGGCGTGCCGACTTTCGCGGGCGCGACGGGGGTGCAGGTCAGCGTGCGGACGTCGGTGACCGGGCTGGCGCAGGAGGGCAGGGCGGCCTTGGCGATCGCACGGGCGGCGCCGGCGATCGTGGCGGTGTGGCCGACCGGGGAACTGGAGGCGGAGGCGGTGCGGGCGTTGCCGACCGTGCGGGCGCCGGAAACTACGGCGGCGCCGGCCGCGAGGGCGCTTTCCAGGGCGTGGGCGGGGGAAACACGGCCCAGCGCGACTTCGATCGCGGGCGCAGCAGCTATCAGTCCTCGGGCTTCAGTCGGGGTGGCGGGGCCGGCGGAGGCCGCGCGGGCGGTGGTGCGCGCATGGGTGGAGGTGGTCGTGGCGGCGGCAGGCGCTGAGGGGGGCAGGGACAATGAAATCAACAAGGCGAGATGCCGCCCATCCCGGCGGCCGTGTCCGCGCGATCGCCGCTGCACTGATGCTCGGTGTGGCGTCGGTACCGGCGGCCCATGCACTCAAGGCCTTCAATTCGCCCGAAGCGGCGATGACCGCGTTCGGCAATGCCGTCGCAGAGAACGACGACGCGGCGCTCAAGGCGATGCTCGGATCCGACTTCCGCGAGGTCATCCCGCCGATCGGGGCGAACATCCGCTACCTGTTCCTTTCCGGCTGGGCCAAGTCGCATGCGATCCAGCCGGCCGGCGACGGTCGGGCCCATATCACCGTCGGGCACGACGGCTGGACGCTGCCGATCCCGATCGTGAAGTCGGCGCAGGGCTGGCAGTTCGACATGCGCGCCGGTGCGGAAGAAATCCGCATCCGCCGCATCGGTCGCAATGAGCACAACGCGATGCAGGCGGTGTTGGCGCTTTGCGATGCGCAGCGCGAGTACGCTGCCCAGGACCACGACGCCGACGGCCTGCTCGAGTACGCGGCCCGGCTGGCGAGTTCGACCGGCAAGCACGACGGCCTGTACTGGCCGAAGATGGGGCCGGAAAAGGAGAGTCCTCTGGGCGCGGCATACACCGCGGCCAGTGGACTCAACATGGGCCCCCAGGGCTATCACGGCTATCACTACAAGCTGCTCACCTCGCAGGGCGCTCACGCGCCGGGAGGTGCGCTGGACTATGTCGCAAAAAGCAACCTGTTCGGCGGCTTTGCAGTCATGGCCTGGCCGGCCCGCTACGGCGATAGCGGCGTGATGAGCTTCATCGCTCGTCACGATGGCCTGATCTACCAGCGCGACCTCGGCCCCGACAGCGCGGCAAAGGCCGCCGCGACCAAGTCCTTCGACCCCGGCCCCGGCTGGACAAAGGTGACACCATGAAGCGCCTCATGCTTGCCCTGGGCTGCGCCGCCATGCTGGCGCTTTCAGGATGCGCGTACTACGGGCCTCCTCCCGGCTACTACCCCGCAGCGACGCCGGCCAGCTTCGATCGTTCCTTCAGCGCGGCGGCGGGTGCGATGCGCGACCAGGGGGTGGCGGTCAACGTCGAGGATCGCGCCAGCGGCAATGTCGTCGGCCGCATCGATGGCGGCACGGTGACCGCCAGCGTGAGGCAGCAGGCAGACGGCAGCGTGCGCGTGCAATTCGATTCCCAGGGCGCACGTGATCCCGCGCTGCTCGACCGCATCTCGCAAAGCTACGACCGTCGCATGGGGCGCTGACCGCAGGAGCAGCGCCGGGCGTGAATCAAGCCGCTCACGGGCTCAACACGAGATCGGCGAGGTAGGCCAGGCTGTGGCCGTGCGTGTTGTCGGCGTCGCCGCCGATCGCGATGGCCAGCAGCGGCGGCACGGTATCGGTCTCGTCGCCGAACAGACGCAGGAAGTCGGCGTCGAGGTCGCGCTTTTCTTGCATCCAGGTCGCGAGCCCTGATTCGCCGGAGCGCACCACGATGTAGCGCACGCGCCGGGTGAAGGCATTGGGCAGCACGGTGCCCACCGGCAGATGCGAATCCCACACATAGCACATGCTGGCGGACGGCATCTTGCTGTCGCTTGCCGCCCTGGCCGCTGCCAGCCAGGCGCGATCGAGCATCGGGATCTTGTCGGCCGGCACTTCATACAGCGCGCAGATCTTCAGCGCGGTGTCGTCGCCGCTGCGCTCGTGCAGGTCCGCCTTCGGCAGGGGCTGATCGACGCGCCAGCGCCAGGCGAGCGTGTGGGCGTGTGGCGCGTCGGCTCTCATGACATGGGCCAGCGTGCCATACGACTCGTTCGCTTCGATGCGCAAGGCCCGTTTGCCGTCGACCGTCGCGATCGCGAAGCGCGTCACCGGCTTGGTCTGCCGCGGCAGCGTGAACACGGCCCATGGCGTGGGAGGCTTGTCGTCCGGCTCCGTTGAGTGGCGCGAGCAGCGGTGCCTGGGCCCATGCGCAGCAGCCCGGGACCGCCAGCAGGGCCACGAGCAGCAGGCGTGCCCTCGGCGGGCACCGGTGCAGGCCATGGCGCGGGCATGTTCAAGCATGCTGTGCAGTGTAGGGGCAGGCATGCCCGCCAGCGCGGATGAGGAAGCACGCTCATCCGGACCAGCGGTAGCTGCGAGGAGGTTGACTGCAGCGGGGACAAGTGCGACGCTCGCCAGCCTTGGGGACATCAATACCGAGAACTCGAATCCGCATCCTCGTCGGGCGGGCGAATCCCGATGCACTGCGGTCGAGTGCTTGACGTTGGTCCATCCGCCGTGCCCGGCATGCCATCGGCCGCGATAGGAGACCAGACCATGAACGTTCCGACGACATCCGATCGCGAGCTCGACCAACGGGTCGTGGGTCGCCTTCTCGACGTACTGATTCGTGCCGGCCTGATCCTGGCCCTGACGCTGGTGTGCTACCAGGTCTTCTCGCCGTTCATCGTGCTGATGGAATGGGCGGTGATCCTGGCCGTCACGCTGTATCCGATGCACCAGGGCCTGGCCCGCAGGCTGGGGGGCAGCGAGGGTTGGTCGGCCACGCTGATCACCCTGCTCGGCATCGCGCTGATCGTCGCGCCTGCCGCCGTGCTGGTGAACTCGATGGGCGATTCGTTGCACCGCCTGATCGACGGCGTGCAGCAGAACACCCTGGAGATCCCGCCGCCGAAAGCCAGCGTGGCCGAATGGCCCCTGGTCGGGGACAAGATCTACGCCGCCTGGGAAAGGGCGCATGCCGACCTGCCCGCACTGATCAAGACCCTGCAGCCGAAGATCGGCAACCTGGCCAAGGCAGCGGTAGCGACGGTGGCCGGCATCGGAGCTGACATCCTGAAGTTCGTGGCCGCCTTCATCGTTGCGGGCATCCTGATGGTCTTTGGCAAGAACGGTCATCGCACCAGCAGGGCGATCTTCACGCGCATCGCCGGCCCCGAACGAGGCGAGGAATTCACCGTCCTGTCGGTGGCCACGATCCGCGCGGTCGCCCAGGGTGTGGTCGGCATCGCGTTCATCCAGGCCGTCGCCATCGGCCTGTGCATGGTCGTCGCAGGCGTACCGCTGGCCGGCGTGCTGGCGGGCGTGGTGCTCGTGCTGGGCATCGCGCAGGTGCCGGCGCTGATCATCACGCTGCCGGTGATCGGCTACATCTGGTCGACCGGTACCTACGGCAATGTCGAAGCCATCGTCTACTCGGTGCTGCTGTTCGTCGCCGGCATGATGGACAACGTGCTCAAGCCACTGATGCTCGGCCGCGGCGTCGATGTGCCGATGCCGGTCGTCCTGTTCGGCGCCCTGGGCGGCATGGCGACCTCCGGCATCATCGGGCTGTTCGTCGGTGCGACGGTGCTGTCGCTGGGCTACAAGGTCTTCATGAGCTGGGTGTATGGCCCGGATGCACTGCGTGCGGAGAGCGGCGGCGACACGCCCCCGGCCGGCTGAATGGTGGCGCCCGATGGCAAGTGCGTGTTGCTGCCCCTCGGCCGAGGGGTACATCGGCCGATCGCCCGCCTGCCGGTGCTGCTTGCCCCGCTGGTGCTGTGCGCGTGCACGACGCTCGGACCGGATTTCACCCGCCCGACGGTGCCCTGGCTGGCGGGATGGTCCGGCGGCGCGCTGCGGACATTGGCGGATGACCCGTCCCGCAGCGCCGGGCAGCAGACCGACGAGTGGTGGCGGCACTTCAACGACCCCGTGCTCGACCAACTGGTGGCCGAGGCGCAGCGGCTGAACCCGGGCGTGCGCACCGCCGGCATGCGCATCCTGGAGTCGCGAGCCCAGCTCGGCATCGCAGGCAGCACCCTGTACCCGCAGCTGCAGCAAGTCACTGGCGAGGTGCTGCGTACCGGCAGCCGCGACTCGAACGGCAACAGCACCGCACCTCTGGGCCGCCAGCGCCGGCTTCAACCTGGCCTGGGAGCTGGACTTCTGGGGCAAGTTCAAGCGCGGCATCGAGTCGGCCGATGCCGCGTACTTCGCCAGCATCGCGCAATACGACGACGTCCAGGTCCTGGTGGCGGCGCAGGCGGCCAGCCTCTACGGAACGATCCGCACCATCGAGTTGCGGCTTCGCATCGTCCAGGAAAACGCCGCGATTCAGCAGCGCAGCCTGGAGATCACCGAACGCCTGTTTCGCAGCGGCCACGAAGCCGAGCTCGACGTGCAGCAGGCCCGGTCGCAGTACCTGAGCACGCTGGCGAGCATCCCCGAACTGCGCGGCAGCCTGCGCCAGACACACAACGCACTGAGCGTTCTTCTGGCACGTCCGCCCGGTGAGCTGCCCGAGTTGAGCAGCGGACGCGAAAAGATCCCCGAGGCGGCGCTGGACGTGATCGTCGACATGCCCGCCGACCTGCTCAGGCGCAGGCCCGACGTGCGCGCCGCCGAATTGCAGCTGGCGGCGCAGTCGGCGCAGATCGGAGTCAGCAAGGCGGCGCTCTATCCGTCGATCGCGCTGGTCGGATCGCTGGGTCTGTCGGCCACGTCGCTGGCATCGTCTCCCAGCAGGCTCGACTGGGCTCCTCGGCCCGGCGCTCGTGTGGAACGTGTTCGACCATGGCCTGCTCGAGAACCAGGTGCTGGTGCAGGATGCGCGCTTCCAGCAGCTGTACGAGCAGTACCAGGACACCGTGCTGCGTGCCGCGCGCGAGCTGGACGACGCGGCTGCCGGCTTCGCCTACAGCCGCGAAGAGGTCGAGATCCTGCGCGGTTCGGCGCAGGCGGCACGCCGCTCGCTCGACATCGCCACCATCCAGTACCGCGAGGGGCTGGTCGACTTCCAGCGGGTGCTCGATTCGCAACGCGCCCTGTTCAGCCGAGCAGGAACGCCTGGTGATCACCCAGGGCAGCGTCGTCCAGTACCTGATCGCCGTGTACAAGGCCATGGGCGGTGGCTGGCAGGCCGGCCGCTCCAGGCCCGTGCTCGACGACGCGACCCGCGAGGCCATGAGCGCGCGCAGCGATTGGAACCAGCTGCTGCAGGCCCCGCTTCCAGTTCCTTCGGCCGAGTTCCTGCCGGCCGCCCCGACGGAGGCCCCATGAGCCGCCGACATCGCCACGACGCCACCTGCGCCGCCCTGCGCCGGTCGCAGCCCCGTCCGGACGCGGCGCCCGCCTGGGTGCCATCGTGATCGCGCTGCTGATCGTTGCCAGCCTTCTCGTGTACTTCATTGGCGACCGCCTGACGCCGAGCACCTCGCAGGCGCGCATCCAGGCCTTCGTCGTGCCGGTGGCAGCGGAAGTCGCCGGCAAGGTGAGGGCGGTGCACATCCGCAACAACGACGAGGTGCAGCCCGGGCAGCTGCTGTTCGAAATTCACCCCGAGCCCTACCAGATCGCGCTCGATCGTGCCCGCGCCGACCTCGAGTCCGTGCGCGGTTCGATCGGTGGCTCTGTCGCCGGCGTCGACGCGGCGCGGGCCTCGCTGGCGGCGGCTCAAGCCAACCACAACATGGCCGAACGCGACGCCAGCCGCCTGGAGAAGCTGTACGAGGAGGACGCCGGGGCCATTTCGGTGCGTCGCCTCGAGACCGCCCAGTCCACGCGCGACGAGGCGCGCAGCAAGGTTCACAAGGCCCGGGCCGACCTGCGCAAGGCGCAGGAGGCCGCCGGCGAAAGCGGCGACGGCAATGCCCAGTTGCGCAGCGCGGTGGGGGCGGTGGGGAAGGCCGAGCTGGACCTGTCGCGCACGCGCGTGCTCGCGCCGGCGCGCGGCGTGGTCACCGACCTGCGCACCGACGTCGGTCACTTCGCGCAGCCCGGCGCGCCGGTCATGACCTTGATCGCCATGCACGACCTGTGGATCAGCGCCGACCTGACCGAGAACAACATCGGCCACGTCGAACCCGGCGACGAAGTCGCGATCGTGCTCGACGTCATGCCGGGCGAGGTGCTGAAGGGACGCGTGCGCAGCATCGGGGGCGGCGTCGGCAGCGGCGAGAAGACGTCGCCGGGATCGCTGCCGACGGTGGAGAACAGCCGCGACTGGCTGCGCCAGGCGCAGCGCATCCCGGTGGCGGTGGAGTTCGACGCCGCCGAGTTGCCGCGGCTGAAAGGGGTACGGGCCGGCGGGCAGGCCGACGTGCTGGTCTACACCGGCGACCATGCGCTGATGAACCTGCTGGGCGCGCTCTACATGCGCGTCATCAGCTGGACGTCCTATCTTTACTGAGGAGACCATGAACCACCCCCGTAGGCGCTTCGGCGCCATGGAGCACTGAAATGCACCCGCGCGACAAGGCAGCACTGCGACTGGCGATCGGCCTGGGCCTGGCCGCGTTCATCGCCTACGGGCTCGCGCTGCCGGTCCCGTATCTCGTTTGCGTGATGGCGGTGCTGGTGCTGTGCAAGCCGGGCCCGCCGCTGCCGCTGCTCAAGGCATTCGTTGTCGCGCTGATCGTCGCCGCGCTCGTGGCTGCCGGCGTGCTGATGGTGCCGCTGCTGGAGCACTACGGCTTCGCCGGCGTCCTGCTGACCGCGGTGCTGCTGTTCGCGCTGTTCTTCATCGGGCAGTTGCGCAAGCAGGCGCTGACCACCGTGCTGGTGCTCGCGTTCACCTTGATCCCTGTCGCAGGTGTGTCCGAGCAAGCGCTGGTCAGCGTGCTGAGCGTGGCGCTCGCCGTCGGCCTGCTCGTCGCAGCGGTGGTCAGCGCCGCCTCGAACGCTCTTTTTCCCGACCCGCCGCGGCCTGCCGCGGCCGCGGACCTCGCGGCTGAGCCCGATCGCGACTCTGCGCGCTGGATCGCCTTGCGCGGCACGCTGATCGTCATGCCGGTGTTCGTGCTCGCGCTGACCGACCCGTCGTTCTACCTGGCGGCCATCATGAAGACGGTGGCGCTCGGCCAGCAGGCCGGCGAAACCCACGCCCGCACGGCCGGGCGCGAGCTGATCGGATCGACCTTGATGGGGGCGCTGATTGCGCTGGCCGCGTGGCTCGGCCTGTCGCTGTGGCCCAGCCTGTGGATGCTGGTGCTGTGGCTGATGGCCGCTGCGTTGTGGGCCGGCTCGGCGCTGTTCGGCGCGCGGCCCACGCGCTTTCGGCCGTCGTTCTGGAGCAATGCGCTGATCACCGCGCTGATTCTTTTCGGCCCGGCGATCGAGGACAGCGCCAGCGGCAAGAGCGTGCTCGAGGGCAGCGTGATGCGAGTCAGCCTGTTCGTCGGCGTCGCGCTCTACGCCTGGGCGACCGTGTGGGCACTGGAACGATGGCGCGCCGGGCGGCCGCGAACGCCGGCCGTAGAACTCTTGCCGAAGGAGATCCCATGACCTTGCTGAACCTCCTGGTCGGGCTGCCGGTGATGCTGCTGTGCCTCGTTGTGCAGGTTGCCACTCTCTTCTGGTGCGTGCGGTACTACGTGCGGCAGTCGACGCGAGACTTCCATGGGCAGGGTTTCCTGTCCGGCATCAGCCCGCTGATCGTTGTCACGCTGGTGATGATGGTCGCAAACCTGCTGCAGATCGCGCTCTGGGGAGGGCTGTTCCTGTGGCTGGGCGAATTCGAGCAGGCCTATGACGCGATCTACCACTCGGCGGTGAACTTCACCTCGCTCGGCTACGGCGACGTCGTCATGAGCCGCAACCGCAAGCTGCTCGGGCCGCTCGAGGCGGTCAACGGCGTGCTGATGCTGGGCATGACCGCGGCGGCACTGATGGCGATCGTGCAGCACATGATCAAGTCACAAAGGGATGCCATCTTGGCCGGCGGGCTCGACGGTCGGGCGTAGTATTGCGAGGCCGGTGATCTCAACCGAGCAAACAGGAGCATGCAATGATCGATTCGAGAAGCGGACATTGGAGCCGGACAGTCGGAGTGCTGGCCGCAACCGGCCTTCTTGCCCTGTCGGGCGCTGCCCTGGCAACCGAGCAGTCGCAGCAGCGTCAAGAAGGCAGGGACGCGAATCAGAATGCCAAGCAGGAGTCGCGCTCGACCAAGATCGACTGCAGGCAGGAGAACAACAAGAGCAACTCCCAGTGCCGCCAGGACAAGCGCGAGACCAAGCAAGACGGCCGCCAGGAAAAGCGGGACATCAAGTATTGAGGTGGTCCACCCCCGTAGGCGCTTCGGCGCACCCCCTCAAGGGGGCTCCGCCAGCGGACCGGCAAAGCGCTTGCGCTTCAGCGAAGGCTCATATCGCGCCAGCGATGTGATGCCGCAGCTAAAGCCGGATCCGCGGCTCCCGCTCGCTGGCGCTGGTTCATGCGGCGGGGGTGGCGCTTCGGCGCCATGGAGAACTGACCTGACAGTCGCGAGGCGCTGATGGTGCCGATCGCCACCAGGCGCGGCACGGTATCGGTCTCGTCGCCGAACAGATTCGGGAAGTCGGCGTCGAGTTCGAACCTGGCCACCTGGATGGAAGAGCATGGCCTCCTCGTCCCTCACGGCCGCTTTTCAACTGTCACTCCGCGCCGCGTTGGCGGCGGGCCTGGCCGTCGCCGGCGCGCAGTTCCTGGGGCTCCAGTACCCCCTTTATGCGCTGATCGGTGCCGTCATCGTGAGCGACCTCTCACCAGCGGAAACGCGCAGGCTCGGCCTTCGGCGGCTGGGGGGCACCGTGCTGGGGGCCACGGTGGGCGCCGCACTGAGCCAGCTTCTTCCTTACGGGCCCTGGTCGCTGGGGCTCTCGATCCTGGTCTCGATGTTCCTCAGCCATGTCCTGCGCCTGGAGGGTGCGGCCAAGGTGACGGGCTATATCTGCGGGATCGTGATGCTCGATCACGCCGCACAACCGTGGGCCTATGCCGCGCACCGACTCATGGAGACGACCTTGGGAGTCGGCGTGGCCGTGCTGGTGAGCCTTGTTCCAAAGCTGATACCGGGCGACGAGCCCGAACAGAAGGACTCCTGACGGCCCTCAGCGGATTGGCGAGAGCGCCTCAAGCATCGCTTCCACCAGCAAGGCGGGTGGCTGCGCGCCTTCGACGACGAGCGTGTCGTTGAATCGAAAGTACGGCACTCCGTGCATGCCATCCGCCACCGGTGCGGCGGTTTCGACTGCATCGCGCGGCGAGATCGCGCATTCGGCCCGTACCTCGGCCAGCACCGTTGCGTCTCCGATGTTGCCGCCTCGAACGAAGTAGCGCTCGAACAGCGCATCGATGACTGCGCCGGCGAGGGACGAGCCGCCCTCGCGCTGCGCCTGCGCCACCAGCCGGTGAGCATTCAGCGTATTGGGAAACACCGCGATGCGCTCGAATGCGATCTCGGCTCCGGCAGCACGCGCCGCCGCGCGCACCTGCGCCTGGCGCATCGCGACCGCATCGGCACTGCCCAGCCTTTGCAGGTAGAACTCGACATAAGGCAGCCCCTGCTTCGGGATGCCCGGCATCAAGGGATACGAGCGCCAGGCGACATCGACGACCACGTCCGGATGCTGCGCGTGCAGCATGCCGAGCGCGGTGTCCAGGTGCCGCTTGCCGATGAGGCACCACGGGCAGATCAGGTCGAAGCTGACCTCGATGGAAAGAGTCGCAGCACTGTTCATGCGAGGTGGATCGATGACTCGGTTCATTCGTTGGGTACTGCCAATGGCCTCAGTCGGCGCGCACCTTCACGTACCGGCCCGGGGCAGGCTCGATCGGCTTGTGGGCGGCATTGCCGAGCTTCTTGCGCGCGGGAACGGCCTTGCCGGCCTGAGGCTTGAGCCATTCCATCCAATGGATCCACCAGCTGCCCGGCATCGACTCGGCGCTGGCCAGCCACTGCTCGGCATCCGCGCCCTGCGTTCCGCCGGCCCAGTAGCTGCGCTTGTTCTTCGATGCCGGGTTGATGACGCCGGCGATATGGCCGCTGGCGCCCAGCACGAACTCGGTCTGACCGCCGACCAGCCCGGTGGTGCGGTAGGCCGAGCGCCAGGGGACGATGTGATCCTCCTGGGTGGCGAGGACGTAGGTCGGCATGTCGAGCCGGCCGAGGTCCACCGGCGTTTCGCAGATCGACAGGCGCTCCGGCACGCGCAGGTTGTTCTCGAGGTACATGTTGCGCAGGTACCAGGCGTACATCGGCCCGGGCAGGTTGGTCGCGTCGGCGTTCCAGTACAGCAGGTCGAAGGCGGCCGGCGTCCTGCCCTTGAGGTAGTTGTTGACGACGTAGGGCCAGATCAGGTCGTTGGCGCGCAGCGCCTGGAACACGAACCCGAGCTCGGCGCCCTCGATAGAGGCCGCCCTTGCCGATCGTCATCTCGCGTTGCAGGACGCCGGCTTCGTCGATGAAGACACCCAGGTCGCCAGGCTCCTCGAAGTCGAGCATGGTCGTCAGCAAGGTCAGGCTCGCGACGCTCTCGTCGCCGCGGGCGCGCAGCACCGCGAGCGTCGAGGAGAGCAGGGTCCCGCCCACGCACCAGCCCACGACATTCACCTGGTCGGCACGGCTGATCTCGTGTGCCGTTTCGATGGCCTTCATCACGCCTTGCTCGACGTAGTCGTCCCAGGTCACGTGGGCCTGGCTCGCATCGGGATTGCGCCATGAGACCAGGAACACCGTCATGCCCTGTTCGCAGGCGTAGCGCACGAACGAGTTTTCGGGCTGCAGGTCGAGGATGTAGAACTTGTTGATGCAAGGCGGCACGATGAGCAGCGGCCGCGACGCGACCTTGTCGGTCAGCGGTGCGTACTGGATGATCTGCATCAACTCGTTCTCGAAGATCACCGAGCCCTCGGAGGCGGCCACGTTGCTGCCGACCTCGAAGGCGGTCTCGTCGGTGATGGAGATGCGTCCGCGGCGGACGTCTTCCATCAGGTTGGCGAGGCCGGCCTGCATGGTTTCGCCCTTCGACTCCAGCGCGCCGAAGATGGCGTCCGGGTTCGTCATGGCGAAGTTCGCCGGGCTCAGGGCGTCGGCGAGCTGGCGCGAGAAGAAGCGCAGCTTGTGCTTCTGGCGCGGGTCCATGTCGGCGGCTTCGACCACGCCGTCAATGAGCTGGGAATTGAGCAGGTAGCTCTGCTTGAGCAGGTTGAACCAGGGATGGCCGCTCCACTGCTCGCCGTGGAAGCGCCGGTCGCCGCGTTCGGCGTCGACCACGGGCTGCAGGTCCTTGCCGCCACCCGCCGCGAGCGTGCGGGTCCACAGCGTGGCTTGCCTTTCCCAGTATTTGGCGTACACGGAGGTGAGCTCGCGAGCCGCCTCTGCCGTCGGTGGCTTCGCCGCCGAGCCCAGGCCCGTGAAGGCCTGCAGCATGGCTTGCCCCGACTTGAAGAAGCCTTGCACGTACTCGTCGGGCACATTGAACAGGTTGCTCATCGTCACTCTCCGCTTGGGTTAGGGCCTGATAACGCTATGGGAGGGCTCAGGCCATCAGCATGGCGAGGGACTCGGCCACCATCACCGGGCGGTCGAGGTCGCTCTCGCAATAGGCGGTGTTGCGGCAACGCACGAGCGTGCGGCCGGGACCCTTCGACTGTACGTCTACCAGCTCCACCCGGATCACCACCGAGGAGCCTGCTGCCACCGGCGCCAGGAACCGGACCTTGTCGAGGCCGTAGTTCAGGATCTGGGCCGCATCGTCCGGAAAGACGCCGACGTCGTACTGCGCCTTCGTGGTCAAGGACAGCAGCAGCAGTCCGTGCGCGATCGTGTGGCCGAGCGGGCTCTTGCGGGCGCGCTCCACGTCGACGTGGATCCACTGGTCGTCGCCGCTGCACTCGGCAAACTGGTCGATGCGCGACTGGTCGACGCGCATGCCGCGAGAGAGTCCGAAATCGCGACCGACGTGAGCGGGCAGCGAGGCGAGGGCGTAGTCGTGGGGTTTGTTCATGAGGGTATTTTCGGATTGCGAACCCTCATGACTCCCCTCCTTGAGGGAGGGGAGCGCCGCGGCCCGCGCTCTGACCCTAAGCCCGGCCAGTTCGTCGTGCAGCGCGACGAACTCCTGCGTCAGCTTGTGGCGCGCGTCCATGTGGATCATCGGCCGTGCCAGGTCATGCGATTCCTTGATCTTCACCGAGGCGCTCAGGTACGGTTGCAGCACCGGCAAGCCCTCGTCGATGAGCTCCTGCACGAGACGCTGCGGCAGGTTGGCCCTGGGCTGGAACTGGTTGACGACGATGCCGCCGACCTCGAGACCGCGGTTGTGGTCGGCCTGGATCTCCTGCACGTTCTCCAGCAGGCTATAGAGCGCGCGCCGCGAGAAGTCGTCGCAGTCGAACGGAATCAGGCAGCGCTGCGCCGCAATCAGCGCCGAGCGCGTGTAGAAGTTCAAGGCCGGCGGGGTGTCGATGTAGACAACGTCGTACGACGCCTCGAGCTCGGCCAGCGCTTCGCGCAGCTTGTAGATCTTGTAGCGCGACTCGAGCTTGCCGTGCAGCTCCCGAGCTCGGGGCTCGACGGCATGATGTGCAGGCCTTCCCAAGGCGTCTCGACGATGAACTCGGCGCTGTCCCTGGGACGCACGGTGAACTTCAAGGACTGGCCGAAGAAGCCGGCCACGCCTTCGCCCGCGTCGTCGGCGTTTTCGCCGAGCAGGTAGCGCGTCGAGTTGCCCTGTGTGTCCAGGTCCACCACGAGCGTGCGCCGTCCCTGCTGCGCACTGATCGCCGCTAGGTTGCAGGTGATCGTGGACTTGCCCACGCCGCCCTTCTGGTTGAACACGACGAATTTCATGCGGCCTTTCGATGTAACTGGAATGCGGAGGCGCGTATTGTGCATTGCACCACCGGCAAATTGAAGCTACCTGAGAATTAAACTCATCTGTAGCATCAATACTAATTGACGGATCGACGGAATAACCGGCCCCTTCTTCGGGGAGGGGGTGCTGCGGCGCGATCCGGTGCCATCATCCTCATATCGCGGTTGGGGCCTTTTTCGCTCGGTTTCCCGAGATGATTTTCTCGGGCAGGTCGTGCGGACAATGGCACGCGATAATGTGGTTCATAACTATAAGTATCATCCATAACAAGAATTTCCTAACAAGAATTTCCGTCTCGTTTGATTGGCGCCGATTTTGGTCGCACTTCGGTGCGACTTTCTTTTAGGTCATTTGTCATTTGAATGTCGGAGTAGTGATGTCTTATGAGGTTATTGCCGAGCGTGCGCCTTTTGACGATATGTTCGCCCGCCCCGACGAAAACATGGCATTCGTCTCCGAGTCCTGGCTGGCGGCTGATGAAATGCTGATCGCCCACGACGGGGCTCGAACCGACCCGTTTTCGCAATGGACCGAAACAGGGTTCGCCTCGTGCGTGGACACCGCCAAGGTCGATTTGGTGGAGCAGGTTACTCGAATCGTCGGGCGCGCGGCCCACGCCGCCATCCCGGCTGGATGCACCCATATCCACGAGGGGCTCGGCCACCACGACCCGGTGATGCTGGGCACGGCCCTTCACGACGAACTACTGTTCGACAAACTGTGTGACCTGCTGGGTGATTACGCTCTGGCGGTGCTGAGCAAACTGCAACGACACCATTTGCAGGGACTCGCCTGAACCTGATTGCCTACGACGATTTCGTGGTGCGCGCGGTAATCGTGGCGATCGGACTCGTGTGCGGGCTGGGGGCGCTCGAGGACTTTCGCGAATAGGTGCCTGCAAGGCCTGGGGGCGTAGACTGGCGCGACTTCCCCCTTCAGGAGCGCGGACTATGAACTCTCGATTCATGGCGCCATTGGCGCTGGTGCTGGTCGCCACCTTGCTTGCCGCCTGCGCCAACGCACCGGGCGCGGGTCAGCAGGCTGCGTTGACCCGCATCGGGCAGTCCCAGGTCCTGACGCTGGGCTTCCGCGAGGACTCCAGGCCTTTCTCGTACAGGGGCGCCGATGGCAGTCCCGCCGGCTATTCGGTGGAGCTTTGCAAGCGTGTGGCGGCCTCGCTGCAGTCGCAGCTCAAGCTTGCCAAGCTCGATCTGAAATGGGTGCCGGTGACCGTGGCGACGCGGATGCAGGCGGTCAGCGACGGCAGCGTCGACCTGGAGTGCGGCAGCACCACGCGCACGCTCGGCCGAGAACAGCAGGTCGACTTCAGCAACCCGATCTGGGTCGAGGGCTCGTCCTTCGTGTCGTCGGCGACGGCGCCGCTGCGCGGCGTGGCCGATCTCAACGGCAAGCGGGTTGGCGTGATCCCGGGCACGACCACCGAGGCGGCCATGAAGGCGCTGTCCACGCGAGGCGTGGTTCCGGTTTTCGTGCCGGTGCAGACCCATACCGATGGCATCGCCGCGGTGCGCGATGGCCGGGCAGAGGCGTACGCCACCGACCGCTTGATTCTCGTTGGCGAGGTGCTGGGCGGCCCCGCCGGCGCGAAGCTGATGCTCAGCAACGACTACCTCTCGCTCGAGACCTATTCGCTGATGATGCGTCGCGACGCCGACTTCCGGCTGGCGGTCAACCGCGCCCTGGCCGGGATCTACCGCAGCGGCGACATCGCCGCGGTGTTCCGCCAGGCCTTCGGCCCCGGCGTCCTGCCGTCGCCCATTCTGGAGGCTGCGTTCCTGATCAACGCGCTGCCCGAGTGACCAAACGCATGATCCGCGGTGCCTTCGTCGGCGCTCAGAACCGCTGCCCGACGAAGAACTGCACGGCGCCGCGGTCGCGCTGGTTGTTGTAGTCGCCGCCCCAGGTCGGCCACCAGGACAGGTCGGCGGTCAACCCGCTGCGGAAGTTGAAGCGCAGCGATGCCACCACGAGCATGCGGCCCTCGAGGATGCCTCCATCGCCCGACCAGCCGTAGACATCGTGACCGAAGAGCACCGAGGGAATCAGGTCGACGCCTTCCGCGACATTGGCGTAGCGCAGCCCGACGACCAGGCGATAGCCCGCCGCATGGCGCGAGACGTAGCCGTCGGTCGTGCACTGGCTCGGCGCGGCCGGCGGCGGGCAGACGCCGTTCACCGGCCCCTGCCCGAACACGTCCACCCGCCCGAAGCGCGTCACCGACTGGTCGGGCAGGTCGGGCACGCCCTTGTAGACGAACTCCGCGCCCCAGCTCAGGCCCGCTGCGCCCAGCACCCGGGGCACCTGCCCGATGGCGCCCAACTGCAACTGCACATGCTTGTGCCGCTCGAAGCCTTGCAGGGTGCCGCCGGGCGGCAGAGCGCGCTCCCTGTCGCGCAGCGTCGTCGGCGCGAGCGGGCGACACCACGGCGCCGAGCAGGTCGGACGCGTTCAACTGCAGCGGCTGGTTCGGGCGATAGGTCAGCTCGCCGAAGGCGATGCCGCCCTTGATCTTGGTCTCGAAGCTCAGCGCCGAACATCCGGATGTCCTCGGGAAACTCGGTGTAGTACTGCGGATTGCGGCCGCCGGGGTCTCCCGGTATGAAGGGCGGCCCCGGCCGGGGAGAGCGACTTGGTCACGCCGCTGTAGCCCGTGCGCGAATGAAACTGCGTGGCGTAGAGGCCGAACTCGGTCGCCCAGCTTTCGACCTTGTGCTTGAGCGCCGCGCCGAACTGGCCCGAGTTGGAGGGCGTCACGTTGTCGGCGCGCTTGAGGAAGCTGCCCGACGCCAGCGCGGCCGGGTCGGAGAGGTTGCCGACGAACACGGCGTTGCAGCCGTCGGAGTACCAGTCGACGCCCGAATAGAAGGTGCCGCACTGGTTCGGCACATTGCGTTCGAAGTGGAACTGGTAGAACCCTTCGACCGACGTGGCCGGCGTGACACCCAGCCTCGCAAAGATCTGCGGCACCGGGATGCGCGTTTCCTGCTCGCGCTGCAGCATGCCGGGCCGCGTCAGCGCCGGGATGTCGATCGGGTTCAGGTCGCGCAAGCCGCCGACGACGATGTAGCGGTTGCCCCAGTCGAGCTTCTGCCAGCCCAGGCTCCATTCGAACGGCATCTCGTTGAAGCGGTGCTTGCCGTTCACGTAGAGGTTGTCCAGCACCGCGCCGCTGAAGCGCGCGCGCATCTGGGCTGCCCGCGTCGCTCATCGGTGCGTTGCGACGATAGCCGTTGGGGATGTTGCCCCAGGCTTGGTCGCCGTGCTCGAGCTGGTAGTCGTACCAGCCCTTCGCGCTCGCCGTGGCGCCGTACTGGCCGGAGGTGTACTCCATGCTCAGGTAGCCATTGACGACCTGCGAGAACGGGTCGCCCTTGTCGAAGTTGAGGTTGCCGTCGTCCTGGTTGCGGCCGGTGGTCGGCGTGAGGGAGGTGCCGCGGACGCCGATCAGCGAGCTGTTCACGTCGGCCAGCAGGTCGGTGTCCCGCGACACGGTGCGAAAAGCCATGCCGGCCGTGACCGAGCCCTTGATGCTGAGCTTGCCTCTCGGCCAAATCGATGTCGGCGGCCTGGGCCGACAGCGTGCCCAGGGCCAACAGCATGGAGGCGGACAGGCGATTCATCACGCATTCGGCGTGCAAGGCGGTGAGGCAGTGCGGCCGTGATTGTTTGGCGCCAATGGTCGATGCTTGTCGGTCGAGAGTCAATGACCGTGCGTCGTGAAACTCGCTCCTGGCGCCGTTCGGCGGAGCACCGACCCGAGACCTTGAGCCGTCAAGCAAGCAGCGCGAAGCGTTGTACCCTGTGTTCCCCCAGTGGATCCATCGGTCAGGCAATCGTGCGGCTCCTGCGCGTCGTACCAGCGATCGTCCTTTGGCTTCTGACTTCCGGCGCCGCGAGCGGGGCCGGCGACGACGCCGGCCGCGCCGCGCCCGGGCCGGCGCGCGTGCGCGGGCTGATCGAGCTCCAGCGCTCTGCCACGGATCACGGCACGGTCGGGGAAACGACCAGGACCAACCTGAAGTTCGACTATTTCCTGACGGACGGTCCGGTGTCATTGCTGCGGCTCGAATTGCCGCTTCCCGATCACGACACCAGCTTCGGGGGGAGCCCGTTCGATCCGGCGCTCGGGGACATCAAGACGCGCATCGGCTGGCGCGCCATCGACGTCGCAGGCCGGCCTGTCGCGTCGTTCCTCGAGCTCACGTTTCCGACCGCCGACCCGGCCTCGCTGGGCACGGGCAAGTACCAGCTTGCCGGTGGCGTGCAGACCGAATTTCGCCTGTCCGCGGGCCCGGCCTGGTTCGGTTCGCCCGCGCAGGTGTTTTCGATCGAGGTGCAGCAGGTCGTCTCGTTCGGGGGTGACTCCACCCGCAGGGACATCAACGAGACGAAGTTCGAGCTGGCGTGGCGCAACACCTGGAACGCGCGCCACTACGCCAACGCCACGGCGAAGCCGATGGTCGACTGGGTGGGCGCCAGCCAAACCGGCGCCGTGCTCGAGCTGGAGGGCGGATGGGAAGTCGATCGCCGATGGACGCTGGCCCTCCTGGTCGGTGGCCGGCTCTGGGGCGAAGGCGTCCCTGGCACCTACGGAACGCGAGTGGAAATCAAGGTGATCCACCTTTATTGAGAAGATTCACGCGAATAAATCCAGGTGAGAATTAAACGTATCTCACAAATCAAATATGGAGTCGACGTGATTGACCTGCCCCTTCCTCAGGGAGGGGGTGCCGCGGCGCGCTCTGGCGCATCATCCTTGTATCGCGGCTGGATGATTGGGATTTGGGCGCATTCGGTGCCACCTTTCTCGGTCGTTTGAATGTCGGAGTATTGGTGTTTTTCCCTTGGGCACCGCCTGGCCCAGATCAGGGACCTCTTATCTCAGGGTATGCGGGCGGCCCCAGCGAGGAATTCCGATCAGCATGAAAACCTTCCAGTCCGCCAAACAATATCTCGGCCAGCTTCACCCCTCTACAAGGTCGGTGGGCTTTGCATTTCTTGCTTTTGTCGCCGGCATGGTCCACCTGGGAACCGCCCCCGACGATTTCGTGATGCGCGCGGCAACCGTGGTCGTGGGCCTGGTGTGCGGCTTGATGGCGTTCGAGGACTTTGGTGGGCAGGAATGAACATGGCCTCCACCCACATCACCTCCGACTCCCAAGAGGCATTCGACGCGCGCCTGGAGAACCTGTGCAGCGACTACGAGGTTGCCGAACTGGTCGCTCGCGCTGTTGTTGCCCACCCGGAGCTGTCGGCGATCGCTGCGAAATGGGCCACCTTGCATGAAGACGGAAGCTGGAGCTTCCACCAGCCAGCCGATTGGGAAGCGGAGCTGAAGGGCGCCGACCTGGAGACTTCCAGGAAGAATCGCGCCGTGCTGCAGGCGCTGGACGCCTTCGTGCGGGCACGTGAGGCCGCTACTGCCGCATACACGGCGATCCCGGAGCCCGTGTCGCAAGGCAACAAGCGGGGGAACCTTCGCCAGGGCCGGTATTCGGGCAATTCAATCCGACGCCTCAACGTTTGACGTCGGGCGGTGTCGCGGGCACGGCCTGCCAGCCGGAGGTGCATTCGCTGACGTGCGGATAGAACATCTGCGAATCCCGGCAGTAGTACCACTGCGCCGCAGGTGGGGGCACCGCAGCGACGGCTTCGGCAGGCGAGGCCATCATCGGCGAATAGGGATACGCATACGGGTACGGATACGGATATGGATACGCGTAGGCGTACGGGTAGGGGTACCCGTAGCGATACGGATAACCGTAGTAGCCCGACCACCAGAAGGGAGCGCCTAGCCATACGCCGACGCTCGCGCCGCCATGATGATGGCCGCCGCCGTGATGATGGCCGCCCCCTTGTTGCTGCCAGCCACCTTGATAGGCACGCCCGGCACCGCGGCCGCTGCCCCAGCCGCCGGCATCCACCGTATTCAAGGTCATCAAGCTGCCGGCCAAGACTCCGACCACCAGACCAGCTTTCAAGAGCTTCGAGCGAGGACTCATCGCATCCTCCTATCGCACCGGAGGCTCCGGTTGGATGCCCGCCGGAGGTGGCGGGACGGGCGCCGCGCCCGACCCATATCGGGAAGGATAGGCGCCGGGCCACCGATTGCCTTTGGAATACATGCACTGCAGGTAGGCAATGTCATAGCGACGCTGCGCGTCATAGTCCGTGTAATAGCCCTGGTCGGCTCCCCCTGCAGCCTCGGTGAGCGATCCAGCCGCCCAATCGCGGCAAAGGCGATCCTCGGCCACGAAAACGTCCATGGGTTTGTAAGGGGCCGGCACGACCGGCACCGTCGGGCCGGTGGGCATCGGCGCGCAGCCGGCCAATGCGAACAGAGCCAAGCCGCCGACAGTCGAGAAGGCAGGACGTGCAGCCAGTCGAACATCGAAAGACGGACTCATCATGCGTATGCGTTCGCCGCCCCGTCGGCATGTCGTCTTCGACCCTCCACGCGGTCTGACGTTCCCCGAGCAGCAACCTGGCGCTCCTCGTCGACTTCGACTCGCGCTTCAACTCGGACATGCGCAGCTTCAGCCTGACGGGTGGGCTGCGCTACTCGTGGTAGCCGCCACCGGGCGGTCCGGATAAGCTGCATGGCGTCAGCGACGCCACTTCAACGAGGGGAACTTCCATGAAAGCCTTGCTACGTTCCATCACGGTCATGTGGGTGTTGGTCGCGGCATCGACGCTCGTCATGCCGCAGTCGGCAACCGCCGCCTCGGCCGATGAACTCAAGCGCGATGCGCAAGCCGCACTCAACTCGCTCTATGCGGGAAACGCGGGGGCCAAGAAGGTCGGGAAGGAAGCGGTCGCCATCCTGGTGTTTCCTGGCGTCGTCAAGGCCGGGCTTGGCGTGGGCGGGCAGTACGGCGAGGGGGTGCTGTACCGCGGCGGCAAGGCGAGCGCCTACTACAACACGGCAGGCGCGTCGTTCGGTCTGCAAGCCGGCGGGCAGAAATACGGCTATGCGCTGTTCTTCCTGAGCGAGCAAACGCTCAGCTACCTCAACAAGTCCGAGGGATTCGAGGTTGGCGTCGGGCCGTCGATCGTGGTCGCCGACGAGGGGTTCGCCAAGTCGACCACCACGACGACGGCGAAGGACAAGGTCTACGCGTTCATCTTCGATCAGAAAGGTGCCATGGCCGCGCTCGGCATCCAGGGCAACAAGATCACGAAGATCAAGAAGTGAGCCTCGGCAGGCCTCACTGGGTCGATGCCGACAGGTCTTCTTCCACGAAGCGCAGCAGGGCCTCCACCAGCGCCTCGCGCGGGTACGCGTTCTGCGTCACGAACATCGAGCCGATCGTCGAGTGCGCCCGCGCGATCGGCACCGCGAGCGCCCAATGGTCGGCGTTGATGTAGCCGACGAGGGTGCTCGCCGGGGATGACCTGGTCGTAGAAGATCACCTGGCTGTCGTTGCGCGCATCGATACGGGCGAGCTTGTCGTAGCTGCCTGCCAGGATCGACGAGATCCGGTCCGGATGCGGGAAGGTGACGAGCGAGTAGTAGCGCAGCTCGCGAGGCAAGGGGTTGCTGGCGAGCCACTCCTTGCGTGTTGCGGGCCGCAGGCTGTTCACGCCGCCCGCGTCGCCTGGAGTGCAGGTGGCGCCTGGAAAGTGCTGCAGCAGCTCGGCCTGGTACTGCTCGGCATCGTTGGCGAGCGCCGACCCTCCGATCGCGCCGGCCGCGCTGACCACCGCCGCGACGTGGCGCCGGATCTCCGGATACGCGACCACCGCCTCGAGGATGTCGGGGGCTCCCTTCGAATAGCCGACCAGCACGAGACGCGGCGATCCCGCCTCGACCGGCATGGCCATGATCGCGTCACGAATCTGGCGCGCGTTGTTCGCCGAGCTCGACAGCGCATCGACCTTGAGCAGCGCCATGTCATACCCGAATTGCTGCACATGCTTCGCCACGGTGCCGGGTGCCTGCAGCCAGTTCTCGAAGCATTCGTATCCGATGCCGGCCACCACCGCCGCCACCAGGCGTCGCTTCGAAGAGCCGAGATCGACGGGCCTTCCCGTGCCGACGGGCTCGCTGCCGATGCGGCTCAGCGCGTCCTCGCAGGGCCGGTGGTCGGGGACCGTGCCTGCGCGCGCCTCCAGCACGGCGCAGTAGATCTCGCGGAAGCGCCCCCGCTTGTCCTGCGACACCGGCCTGGGACGCCGGCACGAGGGCGAGCGGCGGGGTGTCGACCGAATAGGGCACCAGCGGCTTCGTCCCGCATGCTCCCAGGACGACGGCCGCAATGACGACCAGGAGGGTGCGACGGCGTTTCATCGATGACTCTCGTTGCGTGCGGCCGGATCGCGCAGTCCGAGATACGGCGCCCAATCCAGGAACTCCACTTCCGACAGGCTCAGCGGCCGGGTGGCAAGGAACAGGACAGCGCGCAGGCCGTCGGTGTGATATCGGGCGCCGCCGAGAGTCGCTCGAGGCTGTGTCGGCGATGCCGGCCCGACGCCGGTGGCGAATCCGAGCTTGTCCAGGCCGCCCGAATACATCATGTCCTGGAGCATCAGATTGCGCGCCTCGTCCACGTCCTCATGCAGGACGATGCCGGTCGCGTCGCGGGGCACGAAGCGTCCGCCCACCGGCCGTCCGACCTGCACGAGGAAGACGGAGCGGCCTTCGAACCGAACGGGAGCGAGCCACAGGCGCATCCAGGTCGGACGCACCCGCTTGCGCCTGCTTGCGCACACGACGTCGGGTCCGCGGCCGAAGAGCTGCTGTGAAGCGTCCACGGCTTGCGGGTCGCGGCGGTAGCTGCGGCGCACGAGCGCTGCGCCGATGTCGGGCAACTCGCCAACGAATACGGCATTGAGCGGATCGCCCTGCGCCGTGCCTTGCGCATCGCTTGCGCAGCATGGCAGCCGCTCCAGCGCCGCGCGCAGCGCGGCGAGGTCCTTGTAGTCGGTGACCTCGGCATCGGGATAGCTGAACGAGATCGGCCCGGAACGCGAATCCGCGTCATCGTCAGGGACGCCCAGGAAGAGGGTGAAGGGGATCAAGCCCGGCTCTGGAGCAGGTCGATATTGAGCAGTCTCGTGAGACGCTCCGGGTTGATGAAGAGCACGCCCGCGCGCGTCTCGCCCGGAAGGATCGGATTCTTGAATGCGAGCCGGTCGAAGTGGGCATCGATGCGCGCGTTCGCTTCCCGCGCGAGCGGCGTGTGCATGGACCACGCGACTTCGAGCGGCGAGAAGTAGTCGGGGTCCGATCCCGGGACTCAGCAGCCACAAGGGCTCCGGTGTCTGGTTCCGGAGTTCGATCCATACCGATTGCACGCCCGCCTCGTTGACGTCGGCGCCGAACATGCGTCGGCTGTCGTCGGCGCTCAGCACAGCCGCCGTCACATTCACGTCTTGCCTGGAGGAAGTGACAGCGCGTGCGCGCAAGCCTGCGTCGTTGAAGTCGGCAGGAGCTTGCCAGCTCGCACAGCCGGCGACGCCGATCGAGAGGCTCGTCGCACACAGCGCGATGGCGAGCAGTCGTCGGGTCGCCTTCATGGCCTGTCGCCCGTGCCGCGCGTGGCTTCCCAAGGGAAGAACTCGACCGCAGACAAGGAAGTGGGCTGGCGGTCGAACACGAGGACGCCGCGAAGCCCGTCCGTGTAGTAGGGGTCGGTCGTGAGGTTGCCGCGCGGAGTGCTCTTGGGGGCCGCCCCGACTCCCTTCACGTACCCGATCTTCGCGAGGTTCTGGGAGTAGGCCATGTCCTGTGCCAAGGCGCTGCGGGCCTCATCGACGTCGGGGTCGATCTTGTGCGTGGTGAAGGTCGGCGTGTGAATGGTGAGGCGGCTGCCGATGTCACGGCTGATCTGGCCCACCCACACCTGCTTGCCATGGTGGCGCATCGGGCTCAGCCAGAGCCGAAGGTGGTTGCGCTGGTGGACGTTGTCGCGCGACTTTTGCAAGGCCAGGTCCTGGGCCCGGCCGAACATGTAGAGGTCGCTCACCGGTGCGTACGGGTATCGCTCGCCGGAGAGTGCGGAGGTCACGATCTTCATGATCGACCCCGACCACTTCTGCTCGGTGGGGCGCCAGCCGCGACGCGCGAACGCCGGGAAGGCGTCGTCGAGGCCGCCCACGACCACGAGGTTGAGCGGATCGCCGTTCTTCGATCCATCCTCGTTGGTCGCGCAGCAAGGCAAGGCCTCGAGCGCCGCGCGAAAGGCGGCGTCATCGGTGTAGTTCACGATCTTCTCGGACGGGTAGATGTCGCGCCTGAAGACTTCGCTCACACGGTAGTCGGAGCGGAAGCCGGGCACGATGGCGAGGATCGAGAACGTCCTCGCCCGCCCGCTGGTGACCAGGTCGATCTGCACGAACTTGAAGCCCTCGTCGAGGTTCGTCAGCACGAAGCCCGAGGTCGTCGCGCCAGGCAGGACCGGGTTGCGGAAGGCCAGCTGGCGAAAGCGTCGATCGAGTTCGGCTTTCTGCTCGGACGACTCGTTCGATGCGAGCGCCTCGGACGCTTCGGACGCGGGAAAGAAGTTCGGATCGAGTCCAGGCGACAACAGGTAGTAGGCGCGGTCCTCGCGGTTCTCGACTTCGATCCAGACGGGCTGGATCGAGCGGTCTGCAAGCGGCACGCCGTACACGCTGACGCTTTCGTCGGCCGACAGCACCGCGGTCGATACCCGCACGCCACCCTCCGTGCGCGTCACGGCCCGGCTCTTGTAGTCGAGATTGGCTGCCGGCGGCGTCGAGGTGCAATCGACAAGCGCAACGGCGAGGACAGCAGCTCCCAGGATTCGCCATGCGACGCGGCTCATCTCGTTGCCTCATGACGCAGGCCAGGAAAGAGAAGGCGGGACATTCTTGTTCGTCCTTTCCGCAATCATCGATTTCCATGAGGAGCAGCAGGCCGGCGTCAACGATAGTGTCTTGAAGCGGAGGAGTCCAGCCGTTGCCGGGGGGGATCAGTTCCCATACCGCATCAGGCACCTGGATGCAAAGGCAGCCGGTGAGCACCGGCGACAGGAGGGTCGAATGAAGCAATATCTCGCGGAGTACCTGGGGACGTTCTGGCTGGTTCTTGGCGGGTGCGGCAGCGCCGTGCTCGCTGCGGCATTCCCGAACGTGGGCATCGGCCTGCATGGCGTTTCGCTCGCCTTCGGCCTGACCGTTCTCACCATGGCCTATGCCATCGGGCACATCTCGGGCTGCCATCTCAACCCCGCGGTCTCCATCGGTCTCTGGGCCGGTGGCCGCTTCCCCGCGACCAGGCTCCTCCCCTACATCGTGGCCCAGGTGCTCGGCGCAGTGGTGGCCGGCGCGGTGCTGTATGTCATCGCGAGCGGCGCACCGGGCTTCGATGTGTCCAAGGGCTTTGCCACGAATGGCTACGGATCACATTCGCCCGGTGGCTATTCGCTGGTGGCGGTGCTGGTCACCGAGGTGGTCATGACCATGTTCTTCCTGCTGGTGATCCTCGGCGCCACCGACCACCGGGCGCCCGCAGGCTTTGCGCCCATCGCCATCGGGCTTGCGCTGACGCTCATCCACCTCATCAGCATTCCGGTGAGCAACACCTCGGTCAATCCGGCACGAAGCACGGGCGTCGCCGTCTTCGAGGGAGGCTGGGCTGTCGGCCAGCTCTGGCTCTTCTGGATCGCTCCGATCGTTGGTGCACTGCTTGGAGCGGTGACCTATCGATTCATTGCGGCCGAGGAAGGCTCGGAGGCAGGGAGGCCTGGACTGCCCTGATGTGTGCCCCCGTCTTGAAGCAGGGGTGCTGCGGCGCAATCGAGCCCTTCATCGCAAGGTCTGTGTCGGCGCAGGCACCGAGGGCGCATCTGCTGCGCGGGAGCGCGGCAGCAGGCCGGTTGCCAGCGCCGTGCCGGTCAGGATGACCGCACTGCCGATCAGCATTGCGGGCGTCACTCCCTCATCGAGAAAGAGCCAGCCCCACAGCATCGCGAAGGCCGGAATCAGGAAGGTCACCGTGATCGTGTTGGTCGGGCCCACGCGCGCCATCAGCCTGAAGAACAGGATGTACGCGAGACCGGTGCACAGCAAGGCGAGCGCGATGGTGGCGCCCCAGGCCCTGGCCGAGGGCATGGCTTGTGGCCATGCGAGCCAGGCAGGGATGGCGAGGAACAGGGCCGCCGCGGTCTGCGTGCCGGCGGCTACTGCCAGCGGCGGCACGCCGGTCAGGAAGCGCTTGATATAGACCGCCGCGATGGCGTAGCACAGCGCTGCCGTCAGGCAGGCCAGGACGGCCCACCCGGTCGCGTCGGCGCCGGCCTTGAAGCTCGCCTTCTCCCAGGCCAGCCCGACCACGCCAACGAAACCGATCGCAAGGCCCAGCGCACGCAATGGGGCGACCTTGTCCCTGAGCCACAGCCATGCCACCACTGCGCCGAACAGCGGCGTGGTGGCGTTGAAGATGGAAGACAGGCCCGCGGTGATGGACAGCGCCGCGAAGCTGAAGCAGAGGAAGGGCAGGGCGCTCGTGAGCAGCCCCGCCACGAACAAGTGACCCTTGTGCTGCGTCAGCACCGCGGCCTGCCCGCGCCCGAAGAGCAAGGGCAGCAGGAAGAGCGCCGCGCCCGTGACCCGGAGCGCCGACAGGGCCACCGGCCCGAACTCGCCGGCGCCCATGCGCAGGAACAGGAATGAGGCGCCCCAGATGGCCGCCAGCAGGAACAGGTCGGTGAGGTCTCGTGTCTTCATGGTGTGATGTGGTCAAGCGGCATCGATGCCTTCGAGCCGCAGCAGGGCGATCTTGCGCGGCAGGCCGCCGGCATAGCCGGTCAGCGCGCCGCCGGAGCCGATGATGCGGTGGCAGGGCACGACGATGGACACCGGGTTGCGTCCCACCGCTGCGCCCACCGCGCGCGTGGCACGCGGCGAGCGCAACTGCTCGGCGATGTCGCGGTAGCTGCTCGTGCGCCCCGAGGGAACGACCAGCAGCGCCTGCCACACGGCGCGCTGGAACTCGGTGCCATGCAGGTCCAGCGGCAGGTCGAACACCTTGCGCTTGCCGCTCCAATATTCGTCGAGCTGTACGCGAGCGGCGCACAGGATCTCATCGTCCTCATCGACGGGGGCGGCAAGCGCTCCAGGGTGGTCCTTCTGTCCCTCGAACCACAGCCCCGAGAGGCCGCGTTCGGTTCGAGCCAGGAGGATCGCGCCCAGTGGCGAGTCGACGGTGCACTGTGCGGTAAAGCCTGGATGCTTCATGTCGAGGTCTCCGAAACGATGGGTTCCTGGCGCCGCAGCGATGCCCACAGGCGCACGACTGCATAAGCCCGCCAGGGACTCCATGCGCGCGCACGCGATTCGGCTTCGCGCGCCGATGCCGTGCCGCAAAGCGCCGCCATGGCCTTGAGCACTGCAACGTCACCGGGCGGAAAGGCATCGGGCCAGGCGAGCGCGCGCATCGCTATGTAGTGCCCTGTCCAGGGGCCGATGCCGGGCAAGGCTTGCAGCTGCGCCAGCAGCTTCTCCGGTGCCTGGCACGAGCTGAACGTGCGCGTCAATTCCTCCCATTGCGAGGCGATCGCGAGAATGGCCGCGGCCCGCTGCTTCACGATGCCCAGTTCCCCAAGCTGCGCGAGCGTGCACGCAGCCAGCTCGGCGGGCGAGGGGAACACGCGATCCACGTCGTCCCAGGGTGTGACGATCGGCGTGCCGAAGCGCTGCGCCAGCCGCGTGGCCAGCGTGCGGGCCGAGGCCACCGTCACCTGCTGGCCGAGCACGGCCCGCACCGTCATCTCGAAGGTGTCGATCGACCCGGGCAGGCGTGCGCCCGGGAAAGGCAGGTCGTGCAGCGCGGCGTCGATGACATCGGGCATCGCATCGAGATCCAGCCAGCGACGCACCAGCCGGATGATCGCGGCGCTCGCGCCCGCGAGCGAGGGTGAAAGATCGAGCCCGACGAGGGAGCGATCCGCAAGAAAGCGCACCTGCATCCAGCCCGGCTGCTCCTGGCCGCCATGGGCCCAGCGCAGGCTGCGACGAATGAAGGGCTCGGGGCCGTCGAGGTTCACGCTCTCCACGCGGGGAATGGCGCGCTGCGCCAGGAAAGCCAGCATCGACGATGTCTGATAGGGCTCGCGATAAGCGAGATGCAGCGTGATTGCCGTGTCGTCGCTCGCCATGGTTCGTTGCTCGACACGCTTGCGCAGCGCGCTGGGGTTGAGCCGGTAGCGTTCCGCAAAGGCCGCGTTGAAGCGTCGCAGGCTGCCGAAGCCGCTGGCCAGCGCCACTTGCGTGACGGGCATGGCCGTGTCGGTCAGCAACTGCTTGGCCAGCAGCAGCCTGCGAGTCTGCAGGTACTGCAGCGGTGTCACGCCATGCTCTGCCGCGAAGATGCGCCGCAAGTGGCGATCGGTGACACCCAGCGCCTGCGCGAGGCCGTCGATGCTGGCCGCATGCCCATTGGCTGAATGCTCGTCGAGCCAGCGCGCGGCCTGCAGGGCCAGGGTGCGCGACGCATCCATCACCGACCACGCGAACCGCGCACCGGGCGCGATCTCCGGCCTGCACTTGAGGCAAGGTCGGAAATCTTGCGCCTCGGCCTGCGCGGCCGTGTCGAAGAACCGGCAGTTCTCGCGACGCGGCGTGCGCACGCGGCAGATCGGACGGCAGTAGATGCCTGTCGAGGTGACGCCCACGAAGAGCCGCCCATCGAATCGCGCATCGCGGGCCTTGAGTGCGAGGTAGGCTGCATCGGTATCGAACATGACTCGATTATGGGCGTCCGCCAGAGGGGAACTCGCCGTTTTCGGACATGTCCCTGGAGCCTCATTCACGCACCGCATGCATCGCGTATCGGTCTTCGGGTCGGGTGGTGGCACCCTCCCTACAATCGTCGGGTTCAACAAGACCAGGAGTCCTCGTGCAAGTCGCTTCTTCCATCTTCAAGGCTTATGACATTCGAGGCATCGTCGGGCAGACGCTCGATGAATCGGTGGCCGAGCACCTGGGCCGGGCCTTCGGTACCGAGGCGCGCGCCTTGGGCGAGAAGATGGTGGCGGTGGGCCGCGATGGCCGCGTCTCCGGCCCTGTGCTGGTTGCCGCATTGACGCGCGGATTGCGCGCCAGCGGCATCGACGTGATCGACATCGGCGCGGTGACCACGCCGATGACCTACTACGTCGCGGCGACGCGCGAATCGATCGGCTGCAGCTCGAGCATCCAGGTCACCGGCAGCCACAACCCCAAGGACTACAACGGCTTCAAGATGGTGCTGGCCGGCCGGGCCATCCATGGCGATGACATCCAGGCCCTGCGTCGTCGCATCGAGGCCGAAGACTACGCAAGCGGCGCCGGCGCGATGTCCGCGCTCGACGTGCTGAAGGAATACACCGAGCGCATCACGGGCGACGTGAAGCTCGCGCGGCCGATGAAGATCGTGGTCGATTCGGGCAACGGCATTCCCGGCGCGTCCGCTCCAGGCATCCTGCGTGCGCTCGGCTGCGAGGTGATCGAGCTGTATTCCGAGGTCGATGGCGACTTCCCGAACCATCACCCCGATCCTTCCAAGCCCGAGAACCTTGTCGACCTGATTCGAACGGTGAAGGAGACCGGTGCCGAACTGGGCCTCGCATTCGACGGCGACGGCGACCGCCTCGGCGTCGTGACCCGCGACGGCAACAACATCTATCCCGATCGACAGCTGATGCTGTTCGCGCGCGACATCCTCGCGCGGCATCCCGGGGCGCCGATCATCTACGACGTGAAGTGCACGCAGCGGCTGGCGAGCGTCGTGCAGGAAGCCGGAGGCGTTCCGCTGATGTGGAAGACCGGCCACTCGCTCGTGAAGGCCAAGCTGAGGGAAACCGGGGCGCCCATCGCCGGAGAGATGAGCGGGCACATCTTCTTCAAGGAGCGTTGGTACGGCTTCGACGATGCGACCTATACCGCGGCGCGCCTGCTCGAGATCCTCAGCCGCGGCGACGACCCGAGCGCGACGCTCGATGCGCTGCCCACCAGCTTTTCCACTCCCGAACTCAACGTGCCCTGCGCCGAAGGCGAACATCACCGCGTGATCGAGGAACTGCGCAAGACCGCGCGCTTCGAAGGTGCGCGCGATGTCATCACGATCGACGGCCTGCGTGCCGAATACGCCGATGGCTTCGGTCTCGTGCGCGCCTCCAACACGACGCCGGTGCTGGTGCTGCGCTTCGAGGGCCAGACGCCCGAGGCGCTGGAGCGCATCCAGTCGCAGTTCCTGAGCGTGCTGCGGTCGGTCAAGCCGGATGCGCGGGTGGGGGCGGGGCATTGAGCGCCTCGCGAAGCAGGGTGACGCACTTATGAGCGAGCTCCGCCGGGGTGTCGCACGCCAGGCCTACTCGGTGCTGCTGAGCGCACTCACGCCGGCCTATCTCTTCAAGCTGTGGTGGCGCGGCCGCAATGAGCCGCTCTATCGCCACGCGATCAACGAGCGCTTCGGCCGCTACCGCGAGCCTGTCTCGAGCGGCTGGGTATGGGTCCATGCCGTGTCGCTGGGCGAAACGCGCGCGGCCGCGTCGCTGATCGAGGCCCTGCGCGCCGAACTGCCCGGCATGCGATTGCTGCTGACCAATGGCACCGCGACCGGCCGCGCGGCCGGCGAGAAGCTGCTCTTGCCGGGCGACTTGCAGGCCTGGCTGCCCTACGACACGCCGGGCGCCGTCCAGCGCTTCTTCGACCAGTTCCGCCCGCGCGTGGGCGTGCTGATGGAAACGGAGATCTGGCCGAACCTGCTGCATGGCGCGCATCGGCACGGCGTGCCGATGGTGCTGGCCAATGCGCGACTGAGCGAAAAGAGCGCCCGCCAGGCGCGCCGCCTCGAGGCGGTGATGCTGCCGGCGGCCGAGGTGGTCACGCTGGTGCTGGCACAGACAGAGATGGATGCGAGGCGCCTTTCGGATGCCGGTGCCCGCCAGGTCGAGGTGTGTGGCAATCTCAAGTTCGACATGACGCCTGCGCCGGAGCATCTGGCGCATGGCCGCGCCTGGCATGCCGCTGCCGAGCGTCCGGTGCGCCGTTCGGTGGTGCTGGCGGCCAGCACTCGCGAAGGCGAGGAGGCTCCCTTGCTCGCCGCATGGAAGGAGCAGCCTGCGCCTCGTCCCCTGCTGCTGCTGGTGCCGCGCCATCCGCAGCGCTTCGATGAGGTGGCCGAGATGGTCCGATCCGCCGGGCTGAGCCTGGCCCGGCGCAGCGACTGGGGCGATGCGCCGCCGCCCGCGCAAGCGCATGACGTCGATGTGTGGCTGGGCGACTCCATGGGCGAGATGCCCGCCTACTACGCGGGTGCCGACGTCGCCTTGCTCGGTGGCAGCTTCGAGCCTCTGGGGGGGCAGAACCTGATCGAGGCGGCCGCCTGCGGCTGCCCCGTCGTGATGGGGCCCCACACCTTCAACTTCGCGCAAGCCGCCGAGTTGTCGCTGCAGGCCGGGGCCTCGCTTCGCGTGGCCGATCTGCGCGAGGGCGTAGTCCGCGCCTGCGAGCTTGCGATTTCGCCTGATCGACGGGAATACGTCGAGCGCTCGCTCGCCTTTGCCGCGGCGCATCGCGGCGCGGCCCTCAAGATGGCGCGCCGCATCGCCGCGCTGCTGGTGCAAGCCTCGGAGTACGAGACTGCAGGCGCCTAGGCTGTCACCGCGATTCGCCCCAACGCGGGCCACGCTCTCTGCCGCCCAGGCTCCTGGCTCACTTGAGCAACGCGTTGACCGGTCCCAGGTCCTCGGGCTTCAACTGCCCGGCCACCTGGCGCAGGCGCAAGCCGTTGAGCATCACGTCGTAGCGGGCCTTGGCCAGGTCGCGCTGTGTCGTGTAGAGCTGGGTCTGCGCATTGAGCACGTCGATGTTGACCCGCACCCCGACCTTGTAGCCGAGCTGCGTGGCCTCGAGCGCCAGCTTGCTCGAGGCTTCCGCGGCCTCCAGGGCCTTGACCTGCGCCTGGCCCGACTGCACGCCATAGAAGACCTGCCGGGTCGACTGCGCGACGCTGCGGCGCGCGGCCTCGAGGTCGTTGCGGAAGCGCTCCTCGAGCGCCACCGTTTCCTTCACCCGGTTCTGCACCGAGTAGCCCGAGAACAGCGGCACGTTCAACTGCACGCCCAGCGTCGCATTGGTGAAGGTGCCGGGCGCCTGGATGGCACCGGTGGAGCTCACGGCGACGCCATTGGTCTTGCTCTTGCCGTAGGAGCCGACCAGGTCCAGCGTCGGCAGGTGGCCGGCCTTGGCCTTGTCGGTCTCGAGCTGCGCGATGTCGAACCCGAGGCGGGCCTTGCGCACCGTCGGTGCGTCTTCGGTGTAGCCGACCCAGCTGTCCACGTTGGGCGGGCTCACCGGCGGCAGCGTGGTTCCCGCAGCCAGGCCGATCGGCGCCACGCCGCTGCGCCCCACCAGCTGGTCGAGTGCGATCTGCTTGGTCAGCAGGTCGTTCTCGGCGGCGATCTCCTGCGCCAAGGCCAGGTCGTGGCGCGCCTGCGCTTCGCGCGTGTCGGTGATGGTGGCCGTGCCCACCTCGAAGTTGCGCTTCGCGGAGGCGAGCTGCTCGGCGATGGCCGTCTTGTTGGCGCGGGCCGTGCCGAGCGCATCGCGCGCGGTGAGCACGTCGAAGTAGGCCTGCGCCACGCGCACGATCAGGTCCTGCTCGGCGGTCTGCAGGTCGGCCATGGCCACCTCGAGCGAACGCTCGGCCTGGTCGATGGTCACCGAGCTGGTCCGGTTGTAGAGCGGCTGCCTGCCCTGCAGCGTGGCCTGGTTGGTGGTGCTGTCACGGTCCGGGCCCTCCGGAGGGTCGATCTCGTTGCGAGTCGAGCTGGCGTTGACCGCCACCGTCGGACGGCGCAACGCATAGGCCTGCTCGGTCCGGTACTTCGCCGAGTCCGCCTGGGACTTGGCGCGCCAGGTAGACCGCGTCATAGCCGCGCGCCGCTTCGTAGACCTCGACCAGGCTTTGCGCCTGTACGCCGGCCGCTCCCCAAAGCAGGCCCAGGCTCGCAGTCAGCAGGCGTGCAAGCGGCAAGGGCTGCACGGCGGCAGCGGCATTGAATGGACCTCGATTTGCGCAGCAGGCATGCGTGTCTCCCCCTTGTTGGTTTTTTCCCGGACCGTCGTCTCATGGGCGTGATCAGAAGCGGAACTTCGTAGGCTCGTCGAAGCCCTGCAGCCGCGGCGCCACGGTGTCGAAGACCTCGACGGTGCGGAAATCGCGCTCTGCCGCGCGCGTGACGACCACCGCACGCATCACCGGCTCCTGGCCGACGATGGCGGCCAGCCGCCCGCCCACCTTCAGCTGGTCCAGCAGGCGCTGCGGCACCTCGGCCACCGAGCCGGAAGCAGGATCACGTCGAACGGGCCCTCGGCCGGCGGGCCCGTGGACGCCGTCGGCCTGGCGCACTTCGACGTTGCTCACGCCGGCGCGCTGCAGGTTGTCGCGCGCCATGCGGGCCAGCTCCGGCTCGATCTCGAGCGTGACCACGCGCTGCGCCTTGTGGGCGAGCAGGGCGGCCATGTAGCCCGAGCCGGCGCCGATCTCCAGCACCTTCTCGTGCTGGCTGCACGGCCAGTTCCTGCAGCAGGCGGGCCTCGACCTTGGGCTGCGAGCATGCACTGGCCGTCCGGCACCGCCTTCGGCCAGCGGGATCTCGGCATCGACGAAGGCCAGCGCCTTGTGTGCCGGCGGGCACGAAGTCTTCGCGCTTGACCACCGCCAGCAGCGACAGGACGGCCTGGTCGAGCACGTCCCAGGTGCGGATCTGCTGCTCGATCATGTTGAAGCGGGCTTGTTCGATGTTCATGTCAGCGGTCCTGCGGTAAGGCGGTGAGCGAAATCGCGCATTTTATTTCGCCTCGCTCACCGGGATGCCCGGCGCGGCCGGGGCGCCTGCGCCGAGCTTGCGCTTGATCCACGCGGCCAGGTCGTCGAGGTAGCAGTAGACCACCGGCACGACCACCAGGGTCAGCAGCGACGAGGTGATCACCCCGCCGATCACCGCCTGGCCCATCGGGCGCGCGCTGCTCCGAGCCTTCGGTGAGCGCGAAGGCCAGCGGCACCATGCCGAAGATCATGGCCAGCGTCGTCATCAGGATCGGGCGCAGCCGCACCCGGGCGGCCATGCAGCAGCGCTTCCTCGCGGCTCGGCCGGCTGCCATCGCGGCGCCTCGGCCTCGCGCGCGCGGATGGCGAAGTCGACCAGCAGGATCGCGTTCTTGGTCACCAGGCCCATCAGCATGACGATGCCGATGATCGGAGAACATGTACAGGGTCGAGCGGAACAGCAGCAGCGCCAGCACCACGCCGATCAGCGTCAGCGGCAGCGACGGTCATCAGCGCCAGCGGCTGCAGGAAGCTCCTGAACTGGCTGGCCAGGATCATGTAGATGAAGACCACCGCCAGCGCCAGCGCCGAGACCGCGTAGCCGAAGGACTCCGTGCATGTTCTTGGTCGAGCCGCCGAACTGGTAGCGGTAGCCGGGCGGGAAGCGCGATGCGCGTCGAGCACCTTGCGGATGTCGGCCGAGACCTCGCCGGCCGAGCGGCCGGAAGACGTTGGCGTTGATCGTCGACTTCGCGGTTCAGGTCGCGCCGGTTGATCTGGTTGGGCCCGGTGCGACGGCGCTGCACCGTCGGCCACCTGGACAGGCGCACGATGCGCGGCGCTGCCGTCGGCGTTGGTGCCGGTGGCGAAGCGGCAGGCGCTCCAGGTCCGCGAGCGCGCTTGCGCGCCTCGGGCGCCAGGCGCACGTTGACGTCGTAGGTCTCGTCGTCCGGCGCGCGCCAGTTGCCCACCGTCTGGCCGGCCACCAGGGTGCGCAGGGTGCTGGCGATCTGCGCGACGTTCAGGCCCAGGTCGGAGGCGGCGTCGCGCCGGACGTCGATGGCGACCGTCGGCTTGTCGGGCTTGACGCTGGTGTCGAGGTCGACCAGGCCGGGGATCGTCGCGCATGCTGCTCGGTGACCAGCCGCGACAGGCGCTCCAGCTCCTGCAGGTCGGTGCCCTGCATCGAGAACTCGATCTGCTTCTTGCCGCCCACCGCGTCGAGCAGGCCGACGTGCGTGACGGTGATGCCGGGCACTGCGCGCAGCCGCTCGCGCAGCAGCCGGACATCTGGTCGACGCTGCGCTGCGGTCCTTGCGGTCGACCAGGCGCACGTAGATCGCGCGCGTAGATCTTGCCCTGCGGCCTGTGCCGGTGTTGATGGTCGCGACGGTGTAGCGCACCTCGGGGAACTCGCGCAGCGATCGCCTCGACCTGCCGCGCCTTGGCCTCGGTCACTTCGAGCGAGGAGCCGACCGGCGTGTAGAAGTTGACGTAGGTCTCGGAGAAGTCGGCCTTGGGCACGAACTCGGTGCCCAGCAGCGGCACCATGCACGAAGCTGGCCGACGAAGATCGCCAGCGCCACGCCCAGCGTCGCGAGCTTGTGCGCGCAGCGACCAGCGCAGGATGCGCCTGGTAGCCGTCGGCCAGCCAGTCGGTGGCGCGGTCGAACCAGCCGGTGACGCGGCCGATGCGTCCGGTCGTAGAGCGTCCTGCGCTGGCCGTGGCGCTGGCCGTGCGGCGTCGATCTGCCGGGTCGTGCCAGATGCTACGACAGCATCGGGTCGAGCGTGAAGCTCACGAACATCGAGATCAGCACCGCGGCGACGATGGTCACGCCGAACTCGTGGAAGAACTTGCCGATGATGCCGCCCATGAAGCCGATCGGCAGGAACACCGCGACGATGGACAGCGTGGTGGCCAGCACCGCCAGGCCGATCTCGCTGCGTGCCGTCGAGCGCCGCCTGGTGCGGCGCTCTTGCCCATCTGCACGTGGCGCACGATGTTCTCGCGCACCACGATCGCGTCGTCGATCAGCAGGCCCACGCACAGCGACAGCGCCATCAGCGTGATCATGTTGATCGTGAAGCCGAACACGTACATGAACAGGAAGGTGCCGATCAGCGCGATCGGCAGCGTCAGCCCGGTGATGACGGTCGAGCGCCAGGAGTTGAGGAACAGGAAGACGATCAGCACGGTCAGCAGCGCGCCTTCGATCAGCGTGCGCGCGCACGTTCTCCACCGACGACGCGGATCGGCCGCGAGCTGTCGCGTGACTGAGCTCGAGCCGCACGCCGGGCGGCAGCTGCGGCTTGCGATCTCCTCGAGCGCCGCTTGCAGGCCGTCGACGACCTCGATGGTGTTCTCGCCCTGCGCCTTCTGCACCGTCAGCAGCAGCGTGCGCTGGCCGTTGTAGAGCGCCAGGCTCTCGAGCTCCTGCGGGCCGTCGACGACGTCGGCGACCTGCTCCAGGCGCACCGGCCGCTGGCCGCCCTTGCGCCGCGCACGATGATCTCTGCCGAAGTCCTCGGGCCGCTGCATGCGGCGCGTCGATCTGCACCACCCGCTCCTGCTCGGCGAGCGGATCGCGCCGACCGGCAGCTCCTGGTTCTCGCTGCGCACCGCCGCCACCACCTGGTCGGCGCTGATGCCCAGCGCTTCCATCGCCGCCGGGCTTGAGGTAGATGTTGATCTCGCGCTTGGTGCCGCCCACCAGCGTGACCGAGCCGACGCCGCGCACGTTCTCCAGCCGCTTCTTGAGCACCTGGTCGGCCCAGGTGGTCAGCTCCACCGCGCTGCGCTTGCGCGTGCCGCTTCGGGCAGCACCGCGACGCTGACCAGATCGGCGCGGCTGGCCGGGTCGAAGCGCAGCACGCGCGGCTCCTTGACCTCGTCGCGCAACAGCGGCCGGATCGCCGCGACCTTCTCGCGCACGTCCTCGGCGGCCTTGCGGCCGTCGATGTGCAGCTGGAACTCGATGATGACGACCGAGCTGGCCCTCGTAGCAGCGCGAGGTAGGGCGTTGATGCCGGCGATCGAGTTGACGCCTTCCTCGATCTTCTTGGTGACTTCGCTCTCGACGATCTCGGGCGAGGCGCCGGGATAGTCGACCTGCACCACCACGATCGGGAAGTCGATGTTCGGGAACTGGTCGACCTTCAGCCGCTGGTAGCGAGAACAGGCCCGAGCACCACGAAGGCGAGCATCACCATCGTGGCGAAGACCGGGTTCTTGATCAGACGCGGGTGAACCACATGGCGTCTCGCGCTCTACGGCTTCGCGACTGAAGCGGGCGCTGGCCGGTCGAGGCCGACGTCGGCCACTGCCGTCAGCCGCACCGGCGTGCCGTCGCGCACGACGCCGATGGAGCCGGCGAGCACCGTGGCACCTTCGGCCACGCCGGCCTGCAGGGAGACCAGCGCCTCGCGGCCGGCCGCGCCACGCCCGGCCATGCCGAGCTCCACCTCGCGCTGCACGATCCTGTCGGCTTCCAGCGCCAGGACATACGGGCGGCTCTGGTCGACGCGCACGCTCGATTGCGGCACCGCCAGCGCGGTGACGCGATCGAGCTCGACGCTGCCGTTGGCGAACAGGCCCTGGCGCAAGGCCGGATGCCGCTGGAGATCGAGGTAGACCATCACGCGCGTGCCCGGCTGCGTGCTCGGGTTGATGCGCGCCACGCGTGCCTTCACCGGCGCCACGATGCCGTCGACCTTCAGCTCCGCCGCCGCGCCGATGCGCAGGGCCGCGACATCCTCGGGCGCGAGCGCGGCCTCGAGCTCGATCCGCGAGAGGTCGACGATCTCGACCATCCGGGCGTCGATCCCGACGCGCTCGCCGGGCTGGACCAGCCGCTGCGACACAAGGCCGGCGATCGGTGCGCGCAGCACGGTGTCGTCCATCGCCTTCCTCGCCAGGTCGACCGCCGCCATGGCGGCCTGGAGGTTGGCGCGCGCCGCCGCCGCGTTGGAGACCGAGGTGTCCAGCGCGGTCTGCGAGATGAAGCCCTGGTCCACCAGGGCGCGGTTGTTGACCAGGGTGCGCTCGGCGATGTCGAGCTGCGCACGCGCCGACGCGGCCTGCTCCTGCGCCTGCCGCAGGCGCGCGCTGGTTTCGGTGGTGTCGAGCCGGCCGAGGACCTGGCCGGCACGCACCGCATCGCCCTCGCGCACGGTGATCTCGCGCACTTCGGCCGCGACCTTGGCCTTGACGACGGCGGAATTGACCGCCTTGAGCCCGCCGGAGACTCCCAGCGTGCGGACCAGCTCGACCGGGCGCACCGCCACGAGATCGGTAGGCGCCAGCTCCAGGGCCGCTACGGCGTGGGGCGTGGCGGCCCTGGCCTGCTCGGCCTTCCTGGTCAACATGGCGCGGCCCGCTGTGGCGCCGAGAACGGTGACGGCCAGCACGGCTAGCAGAAGCCGTCTCAGAGAGCTTTTCATAGGCGAACGGCCGGGACTGTGACAGGGAACTGATGCATCAAAAAGTTAATACAGAAACTATAAGTGATGTAGCAGTGCCAAAACCGCACGGGTCCGTGAAACGGGGGGTGGTTATGATCGCGCCCTCTTCGGGCTCATTCTTCGGACCAGAAAGGCTTCGCTTGGACTTCGCGCTACTGGCCAAATCGGCCGTGATGGGCATCGTGGAGGGATTGACGGAATTCCTGCCCATCTCCTCGACGGGGCATCTCATCCTTGCCTCCTCGCTGCTGGGCTTCGTTGGCGAGAAGGTCAAGGTGTTCGAGATCGCGATCCAGACCGGTGCGATGCTGGCGGTGATCTGGGAATATCGCGAGCGCCTGAAGCGCACGGTCAAGGGCATCACCCATGACCCGGTCGCCCAGCGCTTTGCCCTCAATGTCGTCATCGCGGTGCTGCCTGCCGTGATCCTCGGGCTTGCGCTCGGCGGCCTGATCAAGGCCCATCTCTTTCGTCCGGTGCCGGTGGCGCTCGCCTTCGTGGTGGGCGGATTGATCATCCTTTGGGTGGAGCATCGTCACCGCGCGGCCTTCGGCGATCGCGACCTGGAGGGGCGGCGCAGGGCGCGGGTGGAGACCGTGGACGACATGAGCCCCTTCGATGCCTTGCGGGTCGGCGTCGTCCAGTGTGCGGCGCTGATCCCGGGCACCAGCCGCTCAGGCGCCACGATCATCGGATCGATGATCTTCGGCTTTTCACGCCAGGCGGCCACGGAGTTCAGCTTCTATCTCGGCATCCCGACCCTGATCGGCGCCGGGGCCTATTCGCTGTGGAAGCAGCGCGAGTTCCTGAGCTGGACCGATACGCCGATGTTCGCGGTGGGCATCCTGTTCGCCTTTGCGAGTGCCTTGCTCTGCATCCGCTGGCTGATCCGCTACGTCTCCACGCACGACTTCACGGTGTTTGCCTGGTATCGCATCGTCTTCGGCGCCCTGGTGCTGATCACCGCCAACGGGGGTTGGCTGGCAGTGGCACGGCTGACTGCCGCCTGGCCAGGGGCGCCTACACCCGACGGAACACCACGTCCCACACGCCGTGGCCGAGCTTCAGGCCCCGGTTCTCGAACTTGGTGAGCGGCCGGTAGTGAGGCTTGGGCGCATAGCCTGGGGCGGTGTTCGCCAGCCCCGGCTCGGCCGACAGCACCTCCAGCATCTGCTGCGCATAGGGTTGCCAATCGGTGGCGCAATGCAGGTAGCCGCCCGGCGCGATGCGGGTGACCAGCCTTGCGATGAAGGCTGGTTGGACCAGGCGGCGCTTGTTGTGCTTCTTCTTGTGCCAGGGGTCCGGGAAGAAGATGTGCACGCCCGCGAGCGTCGCGGGCGCAATCATGTGCTCGAGCACTTCGACCGCATCGTGGCGCACCAGCCGCATGTTGGTCAGGCCCTGTTCGCCGATGCGCCGCAGCAGGGCGCCCACGCCGGGCTCATGCACCTCGCAGGCGATGAAGTCGTGATCGGGCAGCACCGATGCGATGTGGGCGGAAGCCTCCCCCATGCCGAACCCGATCTCGAGCACCGTCGGTGCCTGGCGCCCGAACACGGTCGGGAAATCAAGAGGCGTCGCCTGGTAGGGCAGCAGAAAGCGCGGCCCGAGCGTGGCCAGGGCGCGCGCCTGGCCCTGCGTCGTCCGGCCTGCGCGCATCACGAAGCTGCGGATGCTGCGCGGATGGGACACGCCGGGTGGCGTGGGGGTGTCGTCGGATTGGTGGGAGTCGATCATGGAAAGGCGGATGCCACTTGATTCGATGGGCACGGGGCGGGGGGCCGGGGGAGGGCGCAATTATCGTCGGGTGCGTTCCTAGCCCTCCCCCCTGATGAGGGGTAGTGACGTTGCTTGCAGGCGGTTTCGGGTGTATCAATTCAAGCAATGACACCACTCGAAGACGCGCCATCGTCGATGCTGCTCACCCAGTGTCCGCTCTGTGAGCACATCAATCCCGTGAACTCGCGGTTTTGCAGCGCTTGCGGCACGCCGCTGGAAGCCATGTTGTGCCCGCATTGCGGAGCGATCAACGACATGACCGCGGTGACCTGCCACAAGTGCTTCGGCTCGCTGCTCGAGAAGAAGGTCCAGGCGCTGGTCCAGGCCCGCAATGGTGGCGACGAGGCGGCCGAGCCGACCGAGGTGGCCGAGCCGACCGAGGCGGCCGAGGCGACCGTCGGCAACGGAGCCATTCATGAAGGCCCGCGACTCCCCCTCAAGCCCACCATCGCGTCCGAGCCCACCATTCCCGCGTCGGAGGCCGAAACGAGCTTCAACCTGGATCGGCTGCTGGTGCCTCGGCTGACGGTGCCGCCCCCGTCGGCCGCCAGCATGCCTCACCAGCCGCCCGTGCTCGACTCTGTCTTCACGGACGATGAGGAGGACGTCGCGCAGGAGGCCCCCTCCAGCTTCGACTACCCGGCCGAGGAAGACACGGCGGATGATTCCGATGCGCCCACCGAGGTGCTCGAGACGCCGGAGCGCAAGCCCATCCCTACCGTGCGGGAAGAGATCTTCGGGCACCCCCAGCCCGCCGCCAGTTGGGTTGCAGAGCCGAACGGCTTTCTCCGTCGCCAGCGCATGGTCGTCGTGGTGGGTGTCGTGGCCTTGGCCGCGGCGGCTCTCGCGGCCTACCTGGCCAATCGGGAAGAGCCGGGCGACATCCGTGCCGGGCAGCCTGCCGATGCGGCCGTCGGAGCCGCCAACTCGCCGCCGGGCCACCCCGGTGTCGGCTCGGTCAGCGATTCCGCCATCCCGATGCCACCGACCGTGACGCCGCCCGATGCCACTGCCAGGTCAGCGCCTCCGGCCGAGTTGGAGGGGACGAGAGGCCTGCCTGTCGGACCTGCGACCACGGCTCCTGCGGCTGCCCTGCCTGCCCTGCCTGCCCGGCTGCCGGCCGGTCCGGCCGACGGTCCCTCCGCCGCCGACGGTGCCCGCCGACGCCGCGCCTACGGCCGCCATTACCCCCACGGTCGCACCTGAACCGGAGGCAAGGAAGCCCTCGGCCCGCGCCAGCAAGCGGGTCTCCGGAGGCAGCAGGCGACCCGCCGTTCGAAGCGCCGACGGTGCGCTGGAGCCCGACGGCAGCTCCGGCGCACTCGAGCCCCGTCAGGCGACTCCTCGCTCCGAGACTTTCGCCGAGCCACCGCCGCCGCCCCCTCCGGCTCCAGTGGCCGGGCCCTGCACCAATGTGGTCGCAGCGCTCGGGCTGTGCACGCCATCCGGCGGCCGAGCCCCCTGATCTCACTGTGCTGACGCACTGAACCTGCGGCGCCCGATAGCGGCGCTGCGGGCCGGGTGCCCGACGGAATGCAACGCACATCCTGGCCTGAGGCATGCGGGGGTAACAGGGCGGCGCCACGGGATTGGTTACGCCGTGCGCCAGATCGCGGGCTCCGAGCCCGTCAGTGTTCGGCGCCGCGGCGCCTCCACAGGTACAGCCAGTCACCCTCGGATTTGCGCCACTCCTGGGACGTCAACCCGTTCGATTCGCCGGACCCTAGGAGTAAACTTTTTGGCGCCCGAGGGGCGCGGCGATTGGGGACGCGCTGCCTTCCCGGCATTTCCGTCGCTGCGGTCCGTCGACACGTACGACCGCACAGGAGGGACGCATGGAGCAGGACTCAAAGAGCAAGAGCAAGCTCCTGGCCGAACTGAGCGAACTGCGCGAGCGAGTGCAGCAGCTCGAGGCCGAAGCGGCATCGCGCCAGATCATCGGCAATGCGCAGGGCGATTCGCGCCAGCGCCTGGCCTACCTGCTGTCGGTCAGCCCCGCCATCATCTACACCACGCAGGCGGCGGGCGACTGCCGCTGCACCTTCGTCAGCGACAACCTGCACGCGATCATGGGCTACACACCGCAGGAAATGCTGACCGACCCGAAGTTCTGGCCGGCGCTGCTCAATCCCGACGACGCTCCCAAGGTGCTGAAGGACGTGGGCTCCATGATCGAGCGGGGCGGCGGCACGCTGGAGTACCGCTTCCAGCATCGCGACGGGCACTACCTCTGGATCCAGGACACCTTCAAGGTGATCCGCGACGAGGCCGGCCATCCGCTGGAGCTGGTCGGTGCGTGGGCCGACATCACCGAGCGCAAGCAGGCCGAGCAGCGCGCTCTGCAGATCAACGCCGAGCTGCAGAACACCAAGCGGTACCTGACGCGCCTGATCGAAAGCTCGCCCGACGCCATCTTCGCGACCGACTGTGAAGGCCGCATCGTGCTGTTCAGCGAGGGCGCCGAGACCATGCTCGGCTATCGCGCCGACGAGGTGCTCGGGCGTAGCGCCGCGATGCTGCATGGCGGCGAGCCCATCATGAAGGAGATCGGCCGCGAGATGCGCAAGCGCGGCGGCACCGTCTCCGGGCTCGACAGCATCTTGTGGGCCAAGGACGGCAGCAGCATCCCGGTGCTGATCTCGGCTTCCGTCCTGTTCGACGAGGACGGCCAGCAGGTCGGGACGGTCTCCTTCCACACCGACCTGCGCGAGCGCAAGCGCGCCGAGGAAGCCTTGCAGAAGGCGCACGACGAACTCGAGAAGCGCGTCGAGGAGCGCACCACCGAGCTGAAGGAAGCTCGCGGGCGACTGCAGTACCTGCTGACGGTGACGCCCGGCATCATTTACACCAACCAGCTCTCGAAGGGATTTCGCTGCACCTTCATCAGCGAGAACGTCGAGCCGATCATGGGCTTCTCGACCTGGGAGATGCTCGAGGACACCGACTTCTGGGCCAAGCGGCTGCACCCGAAGGACGCGGCACGCGTGTTCGCGGAGATGCCGGCGCTGATCGACAAGGGCGGCGGCACGGTCGAGTACCGCTTCCGCCACCGCGACGGGCACTACGCCTGGATCCAGGACACGTTCCGCGTGCTGCACGACGAGGACGGCCAGCCGCTCGAACTGGTCGGCTCCTGGGCCGACATCTCCGACCGCAAGCAGGTCGAGCAGGCCCTCGGCGAGCGCATGGCCCTGATGAACGACCTCGAAAAGCTCGTGGCGGCGAGCCCCGCGGTGATCTACGCCACCAAGGCAACGGGCGACTTCGCCTGCACCTACGTCAGCGAGAACCTGCTGTCGACGATGGGCTACGCCCCTGGGAGATGCGCGAGGACCGCGCTTCTGGGCCAAGCGGCTGCACCCGGAAGATGCGCCCGCCGTGTTCGAGCAGATGGCGGCCGCTGATCGAAAAGGGCGGCGGCACCGTCGAGTACCGCTTCCGCCATCGGCGCGGGCACTACCTGTGGGTGCAGGACACCTTCACCGTGCGGCCCGACAAGGACGGCAAGCCGCTCGAGGTGGTCGGCTCGTGGGCCGACATCTCCGACCGCAAGCGCGTCGAGGCTGAGCGCAGCACATGGCCGAACAAGTGGACCTGCGCAACCGCTTCATCCGCGAGACCTTCGGCCGCTACCTCACCGACGAGATCGTCACCACGCTGCTCGAGTCGCCTGCGGGCTTGAAGATGGGCGGCGAGAAGCGCAAGGTGACGATGCTGATGTCCGACCTGCGCGGGTTCACCGCGCTGTCCGAGCGCATCGCGCCGCAGCGCGTGGTGGCGATCCTGAACCGCTATTTCGAGGCCATGGTCAAGGTGATCACGGAGTACGAGGGCACGATCGACGAATTCATCGGCGACGCGATCTTCGTGCTGTTCGGCGCCCCCACCTGGCGCGAAGACGACGCGCAGCGCGCCGTCGCCTGTGCGGTGGCGATGCAGCTGGCGATGGAGTCGGTCAATGATACGTGCGCCAGGAGGGCCTGCCCGAGATGGAGATGGGCATCGGCATCCACACCGGCCCGGTGGTGGTGGGCAACGTCGGCTCGCCCGAGCGCATGAAGTACGGCGTGGTGGGCAGCCATGTCAACCTGGCCTCGCGCATCCAATCCTTCACCACCGGCGGACAGGTCCTGGTCTCGGACGCCACGCGCAAGGAAGCCGGCAACGCGGTGCGCGTGGGCCGCAACCTGGAGATCGAGGCCAAGGGCATCGACCATCCTGTGACGCTCTACGAGGTGATGGGCGTGGGCGGCAGCGCACAAGCTGTTCCTGCCGCCGGTCATCGAGCCGCTGCTGCCGCTTGCGCAGATGCCCGAGTTCACCGCGTCGCTTGTCGAGGGCGAGCACGTGGACGCCCGACGCTTCGACGGCTCGCTGCAGGCGCTGTCGTCGCGCAGCGCGCAGGTGCGCCTGGCCGAGCCGGTGAACGCCCTGAGCAACCTGGTGATGCACTTTCGTGACGAGGACGGTGCGCCGGTACCAGGTGCCCTGTACGCCAAGGTGGTCGACACCGTGGTCGACGGCCACCTTGGCTTCGTGCTGCGCTTCTCTTCGATGTCTCCCGAGGTGGCCGCATTCCTGCGCGGCCTGCACACCGTGGTCCGCGCCGATGAATCCGCAAGGTGAATTTGTCACTCGGCCGCGGCGGCTTATTCACTCGTGCCGCGGGGACTCGGTTCCTAAAGTTGACTCAACATCAACAGACATTGGAGCCGATCATGAAGTGCACCTTGTCCATCGCCACCGCCCTGATGGTCCTGGCCCCCTGCCTCGCCACCGCGCAAAAGCTGGGCAACCATCCCGCGATCGTCGTGCAGCGCATGCAGGCGGGCGCCGGCTACGACTACCAGAGCAAGTTTTATCCGCATCCGGCCTGGCTGTACCTGAGTGCCGAGGCGCCCCGCACGAATTCGGACCACCCGGCCGTCATCATCGCCAAGCGAGAACAGCAAGCGCATGCGGATGCCGACGACGTGGCCTCCATCAAGACGCCCGCAGCGCAGCCCTGAGCGCTGCTGCAGCAGACGCGGCGTGGCCCTCTCGAGAGGGCCACCCGTGAGCCGCAGCGCCCCCCGCCCCGCGCAGCCCGAAGACTCCGACCGGCTGCCGGCGGAGCTGCTCGACATCCTTTCCAGGTTCGGCAGCAACCGGGCCTTTCCCGCCCACTCCGTGCTGATCAACGAAGGCGACGACAGCGACTCGATCTACATCGTGCTCGACGGCCGGGTGAAGGTCTACTCGACGTCCGACGATGGCCGGCAGATCATCCCACGGAGCTGGGACCGGGCGAGTACCTCGGCGAGCTCTCGCTCGACGGGGGGCCAGGCGCTCGGTGTCGGTGCAGACGCTGGAGGCCACGCGCTGCTGCATCGTGCCGGGCGGGCGAACTGAGGCCCTTCCTCGCCGCGCATCCGGAATTCGCATGGCACCTGACGCGCAAGCTGATGCGCATGGTGCGCCGGCTCACCGAGCAGGTGAAGAGCCTGGCGCTGCAGGACGTCTACGGCCGCGTGGCACGGCTGCTGACGGAACTCTCCGAGCCCGAGGACGGCGTGCGCGTGGTCCGCCACAAGCTCACCCAGCAGGACATCGCCGACCGCGTGGGCTCCTCGCGCGAGATGGTCAACCGCATCATGAAGGAGCTCACCAGCGGGGGCTATGTGAGCGCGGACGATGCCCACCACGTGGTGATCCGGCGCAGGCTGCCGCACGCATGGTGAACCGAACGGCCTGGATCGCACGGCGGCTCCACGCTAGAATCCACCGCCTACGCGGGTGTAGTTCAATGGCAGAACGCCAGCTTCCCAAGCTTGATACGAGGGTTCGATTCCCTTCACCCGCTCCAGACACGGCATGAACAAAGGGCCCCTCGAGGGCCCTTTGGCTTCAGCCTACCCATGCAGCCCGAGCAGAACGCACCGATCCAAAGGTAAGCAAAGCTTCCAAGGGAACGCAACGCTGCTTGGGAGCCGGGAGGAAGCCTGTTTAAGCTGCGGGGCATCGAAGATCTGGAGGGGGTTCCCATGGCTGTCCACGCGTCCCTGTCCCTGGCGCCACCCGCAGCGGTCGCCAGTCCGCAGGATCTTCCGCCCAAGGCTTTCGAGCATGAGCGTCGTGCGGCGCGTATCGCGGTGCTGATCCCTTGCTACAACGAGGCCGCCTCCATCGAGGCCGTCGTGAGCGATTTCCGGCGCGAGTTGCCCTCGGCCTTCATCTACGTCTACGACAACAACTCCACCGACCAGACCAGCAGCGCCGCCCATGCGGCGGGGGCGATCGTCCGGCGCGAGCATCGGCAAGGCAAGGGTCATGTCGTTCGACGCATGTTCAGCGACATCGACGCCGACATCTACGTGATGGTCGATGGCGACGGCACCTACGACGCCGCGAGTGCCGGCCAGATGATCGGCATGCTCAGGAGGGAGAACCTCGACATGGTGGTCGGCTGCCGCGTCGAGCAGGAGTCGAGCGCCTACCGCAGCGGGCACCGCTTCGGCAACGCGCTGCTGACGCGCTTCGTCGGCGCACCTTTTCGGCCACCAGTTCCGCGACATCCTCTCCGGCTACCGCGTGTTCTCGCGGCGCTTCGTCAAGTCGTTTCCGGCGCTGTCGCAGGGCTTCGAGACGGAGGCCGAGATCACCATCCACGCGCTCGAGCTGAAGGTGCCGATCGGCGAGGTCGACACGCCCTACAAGGCCCGTCCCGAAGGCTCGACGAGCAAGCTCAACACCTGGCGCGACGGCTTCGCGATCCTGCTGCTGATCCTGGCGCTCTACCGCAGGGAGCAGCCCGTTCGCTTCTTCGGCATCGTCTCGCTCGCCCTCACGCTCGTGGCGGCGGTGCTGATCTGGCCCCTGGTCATCACCTACCTCGAGACCGGGCTGGTGCCGCGCTTCCCCACGGCGGTGCTCTGCACGGGCCTGGTGCTGGCGGCGCTGCTGTCGTTCTGCTGCGGCCTGATCCTGGACACGGTGACGCGCGGCCGCCAGGAGTTCAAGCGCCTGACCTATCTCTCGATGCCGGAATCTCCCCGCAGCGTCCGAGCGTCGATGAACGGGTGAGCGGGGCGCCTTCGTGCAGATCCTGCGCTTCGCCGCCGTCGGCACGCTGGGGTTCGTGGTCGATTCGGGGATTCTGCTCGCGCTCACGCACCACCTGCACATCGCGCCGCTGCCGGCCCGTATCGCCTCCTTCCTCTGCGCGGCCGCGGTCACCTTCTGCCTGAACCGCCGCTACACGTTCCGGTTCTCCGAGGCCGTGCCGCTGCTATGGCTGCGCTACCTGGTGACCACGAGCCTGGCCTCGCTGCTCAACATCGGCGCCTTCCAGGCCTGGGTGTCCCTGTTCGGCGCCACGCCGGCTCATCTCGTGCTCGGCTCCGCAATCGGCTCGGTGCTGGCGCTGTTCTTCAACTACTTCATGAACCGCACCGTCGTGTTCCGCGCATAGGCGAACCCATGACCATGAATCCGGACACCTGGGCCTACGGCGACTTCGCGCCCGATCCCGGCAGCCGCGACCTCGTCGGGCTGAAGGCACGGTGGGTCCTCGAGCAGCTTCCGCAGCGCGAGCGAGCCCCAAGTGCTCGACTACGGCACCGGAGAAGGCAAGTACCTGCACCTGATCCGCAAGGCGCGGCCCAAGGCCAGGCTCGTCGGCATCGACATCCGCGATCCGCATTCCGGCGCCGACTTCGAGTTCCACCGTGTCGGCCCGGGCGAGCCGCTGCCCTTCGCTGCCGACAGCTTCGACCTCGTGGTGTCGTGCGACGTGCTCGAGCATGTCGGCGACCTGGAGAGCTCGCTCGACGAGATCCGGCGCGCGCTGCGCCCCGGTGGCCTGTTCGTCGGCTTCGTGCCCGTGGAAGGCGGGCCCGGGCCGCATGCCTTCTTCCGGATGCTGGATCCGAACATCTACCGGGACACCAAGGACCATCCCCATGCCTATCGGCGCAGCGACATGGTGGCGCGCCTGTCCGCGCGCTTCCAGGTCCGGGAGCTGGCCTACAGCTATCACGCCTTCGGAGCCACGTTCGACGCGGTTTTCTTCGCCAGCTTCAAGGCCGCCGGCATCGGTCCCCGGATGGAGGAGTTCTGGCGTGGCCAGGAGAACGCCTTCTACCGGCGCCAGGCGCGCGAGGCGGCTCCGAGCCTGGTCGGCAGCCTCGCAAGGCTCGCGAGCCTCGCCGCGTACTGGGAAGCGCGCCTGCTGCGCAAGGTGCCCCTCGGGGCGAAGGGCCTGCATTTCTGCCTGGAGAAGCGATGAGGGCGCTCCCTCGGCTGCTCGAACGAAAGCAGACGGAAGGAGATTTCACGCGTGTCGAAAGCCTCGTGTTTCGCGAGCAAGCCGCGGCGGGGCGCCGCAGGCGGCGCTCTGGATGGTGCTCGCGTGGGCTCTCGTGGTCGCTTTCATGGCCTCTCAGCACGTGTTCTGGCGCGACGAGGTCCGCCATCTCTCGTTCGCGATACAGGGCGACGATGTGCTGGAGATGCTGCGCGGTGCACGGGGCGATGCCCATCCCGCAGTGTGGCCGCTGCTGCTGAGGGCCGCGCACGAGCTGGTGCCCATCCCCCAGGTGCTTCCTGCCGTGGCCTTTCTGGTGGCCTTGGCGGCCGTCCTGCTGCTGGCATGGCGCTCGCCGTTCGCATGGACCTTTGTGGCGCTGTTCCTGCTCGGCCGCCCGGCCCTCTACGAGTATTCGGTGATGGCGCGCAACTACGGCATCAGCATGCTGCTGATGTTCGCGTTCGCAGCGCTGTATTCGAGGCATCGGGATCGCGGCGTCGTGCTGGGCCTCGTCTTGTTCCTGTTGGTGAACACCAATTCGCATTCGGTGATCCTGGCCGGCGCCTTCATGCTGTACTGGCTCGTCGATATCTTCCGCGACAAGGCCGCCTGGCAGGCCGGCGCCTGGCGCAGCTTCCTGCTGAATGCGCTCGTCGTGCTGGTCGGCGTGGTGCTTTGCGTAGTGACGATCTACCCGACCTACAACGACGCGGCAGTGGCCGCTGCGCAGCGGGCCAGGAAAGGTGCTCGCGGCCGTGCTGCTGCCGTCCACCACCTTCGGGCAGTTCACCGGCCAGAACTACTGGCGCGTGCTGCTCGAGCTGCTGTCACTCTGGCATCCGCCCTTCAGCTGGCTGCCGCATGTGCTCATGTCGGCCCTGCTGTTCGGCAGCACGCCTGGGCCTAGTCCGTCGTCCCGCGGCGCTGATGGCGAGCTTGCTCGCGCTGCTGGGCCTGTCGATGTTCTTCGCCGTCGATCTACCCCGGCGGCTATCGGCACCAGGGGCTCTGGCTGGTGTTCCTGGTGTGCATGTATTGGATCGCGGGACGCCGCCCGGCGGGCATTGAACCGCCGCCGAAGACCCTGCAAGCCGTGAGGACGGTGGGCCTCTCAATGCTGGCCGCGCTGCTGGTATTACAGGCGATCCTCGGCGTGCGACAAGCTGGCCCATGCCGCGCTCGGTCGCAGCCCCGAGAGCCGCAGCCGCGACCTTGCGCAACTCGTGATGCGCACGCCGCAGTTGAAGAACGCCACGATCCTCGCCGATCCGGACTTCCTGGTCGAACCCCTGCCCTACTACATCACCAATCCGACCTACCTGCCCCGCGAAGCCCGCCTGGGCAACACCGTGAGGTTCACGCGCCATGCCCGGGTGTCGCTCAAGCTCGGCGACCTGCTGGCCGATGCGCGACGGCTGCGCGCCGACACCGGGGAGCCGGTGCTGATCCTGCTGAGGCCGCGCCTGGAAGCGAGCTCGCCGGGGGGTGTGTTCGAGACAAACTTCAACTGGGAGCTGCACGTCACGCACGAAGACCTGCAGGACTTCTTCGCCACCACCCGCAGGATCGAGCGATTCGCACCGGCCTGTTGCACCGACGAGAGCTTCGACGTGTACATGCTCGAGTGAGCTCGAGCCTCCTGGCCGCGCCTGCTACCTGACGATTCCCTTCACCCGCTCCACGACACCACAGACAAAGGGCCCTTCGCGGGCCCTTTGTCTTGCCGGAGCAAATGGGGCCGCCTCACTTGCCCATCACCTCCCCGAAGCGCACCCAGGTCTTGCCGTCGAACTTCATCAGCTGCACCGACTGGATCGGCGCGAAGTCCTCGGGGCTGGTGTTCATGCTGATGCCCGGCAGCAATCCAGCGGCCTGCGCGTTCTTCAGGCTCGCCGCCTGCTTGATGACGTTCTCGCGCGTGAGGTTGTCGCCGCATTGCTTGAGCACCTGCACCAGGGTCTGCGCCACGGCGTAGCCGTAGACGTTGGTGTTGTCGATCAGGCTGCCGTCGGGGTAGTACTTGGCCATGAACGCTCGCCACTCCTTCATGGCCGGATCGTTGTCCCACTGCGGGTCGGTGGGGTCCTTGAGGTAGGCGGTCGAGATGATGCCGACCGACTTGTCGAGGCCCGCAGGCGTCAGCACGGAGCCGACTCCCACCGAGACATTGGTGAGGTATTGCGTCGGCTTCCAGCCGATGTCGTAGGCCTTGCGAATCGCCTGGGCGGCGAATTTCGGCGTCGCGATGTTGACGAACACGTCGGCGCCTGCGCCCTGCAGCTGCACGACCTGCGAGTCCACCGTCGGGTCAGTCACCTCGTAGGTGACCTCCGAGACGATCATCTTCGCCTTGTCGCCGAGGCCGTCCTTCAGGCCCTTGAGGTAGTCCTTGCCGAAGTCGTCGTTCTGGTAGAGCACGCCGATCTTGGCGTTCGGCGAGTTCTTCAGGATGTACCTGGCGTAGATCTGCGCCTCGGTCTGGTAGTTCGGCTGCCAGCCCATGGTCCAGGGGTTGCCCTTGGCGTCGTCCCACTTGGTGGCGCCGGTGGCCACGAACAGATGCGGCACCTTCTTGGCGTTGAGGTACTTCTGGATCGCGGTGTTGGAGGGCGTGCCCAGGGTCTGGAACACGAACAGCACCTCGTCCTGCTCGACCAGCTTGCGCACCATCTCGACCGTCTTGGGCGGGCTGTAGCCGTCGTCGAGGGTGATGAAGTTGATCTTGCGGCCGTTGATGCCGCCCTCGTCGTTGATCTTCTTGAAGTAGGCGGCCTCGACCTTGCCGATCGTCCCGTAGGCCGAGGCCGGGCCGCTGTAGGGCATGGTGTTGCCGATCCGGATCTCGGTGTCGGATGCGCCCGGGTCGTACTTCTTCTGCGCCACGGCCGTCTGAGTCACGGCGAGGCCGAGGACGATGCTTGCACTCGCAAGTAGACGCTCGATCGACATGGTGTCCTCCTTGTCGGCGGGAGCTCACCCGCCTTGATCCCGGGCCTTGCCTGTCCTGAGGCGCCGGATCCGCGCCCAGGCAAGGCGGATGGCGCCGCTGATGCCCACGGGCATCAGGAACATGAAACCGATCAGGAAGATGCCGTAGATGGCCCAGGGCGCGGCCTTGGAGATGTGGTCGGCGATGTTGGGCACGAACTGGATGAACAGCGCGCCGAACAGCGCCCCGGAGATCGAGGACAGGCCGCCGATGACCACGCCCACGAAGAAGGTGATCGACAGGAAGATCGTGAAGCTGTCCGGCGCCACGAACTGCACTGCGATCGCACCGAGCGCGCCCGCGATGCCGGTGTACATGGCGCTGACGCCGAAGGCGAGCGACTTGTACAGCGAGGTGTTGATGCCCATCACGGAGGCCGCTATCGGATGATCGCGGATGGCGACCAGCGCCCGCCCGACGCGGCCGCGCAGCAGGTTCCAGCCGATCAGGAACATGAGGCAGGTGATCGCCAGGGTGAAGAAGTAGAGCCACTGGTCGGGGCTGAGCGGCAGGCCGAAGGGTGCATCGGGCTTGATGATGACGATGCCCTGCACGCCGCCCGTCCAGTGCTCGAGGTGCTTGTACTTCAGCAACTGGGGCAGGGCCACCGCCAGCGAGAAAGTGGCCAGTGCCAGGTACAGCCCCTCCAGCCGGAGCGCAGGCAGGCCGAACAGGAAGCCCAGCCCCAGGCACACGGCGCCGGCGATCGGCACCGTGAGCCAATAGGGCACGCCGAACTTGTCCATCAGGATCGCGGCGGTGTACGCCCCCATGGCATAGAAGGCGCCATGTCCGAGCGATATCTGGCCGTTGTAGCCGGTCAGGATGTTCAGGCCCAGGAGGGCGATCGCATACACCAGCACCAGCGTGAACTGGAAGGTGCGGTAGCCGCTGGCCACGAAGGGCAGGGCGCAGGCCACGACGAGCAGTGCGGCGACGAGGAGCCAGCGGGCGTCGGGCAAGACACCCGGGCGCGAGACGCTCGCCAGCTTGACGCTGTCCTCCCCGATCGGATGGGCGCTGCTCATGTGCTCACACTCTGGTCACGTGGACCTTGCCGAACAGGCCGGAGGGCTTGGCCACCAGCACCCCGATGATCAGCACCAGCGCCACGGAGAGCTTGAGCTCGTTGCCGATCACATAGGCGCCGAGCAGGTTCTCGAGCACGCCGACCAGGAAGCCGCCGACCACCGCGCCACCGGGGCTGTCGATCCCGCCGACCAGCGCGGCGGCAAACGCATAGAGCAGGATGCCGCTCATCATGCTCGGATCGAGGTAGACGATGGGGGCGACCATCATGCCGGCGACGGCGCCGATCGCCGCGGCCAGGCCCCAGCCGAGCGCGAGCATCCAGGCCACGCGAATGCCGACCAGCCGGCTCGATACGGGATTGTGGGCGGCGGCTCGCATGGCCAGGCCCAGCGGGGTGAAGCGGAAGAAGCCGTACAGCAGGGCGAGGACCACCAGGGTGACGAGGGTGGCGCCGAGCTCGTGCGCGGACACGTAGCGTTGCCCGAAGGCGGCCCCTGAGGGGAAGGGGCTGGGAAAGGTCTTGATGGTGTACGTGAAGAACCAGCCGGCCAGGCTGTTGAAGATGACCAGCAGGCCGATGAAGACCACCACCAGCGACAGCACCGAGCTCGCGCGCACCGGCCGCAGCACGTAGCGCTGGATCGCGACGCCGAGGCAGAAGGCGATGAACACGGTGAGGAAGAAGGCCACCCAGTAGGGCACGCCGGCGTTGACCAGGCTCCAGGCGATGTAGGTGGAGAACATCGCCATCTCGCCCTGGGCGAAGTTCACCAGGTGGGTGGCCTGGTAGATCATGACCAGCGCGAGCGCCACGCTGGCGTAGATGCCGCCGGTGGCTAGCCCCGCGAAGACCTGGTGGAGGAAGGCGTCCATCTCAATAACCCAGGTACGACCGACGCACCGCGTCGTTCTGCCGTATCTCATCGGAGCTGCCGGACAACACGACCCTCCCGGTCTCGATCAACCAGGCGTGATCGGCCAGGTCGAGCGCCATCGCCGCGTTCTGCTCGACCAGCAGGATGCTGACCTTCTCCTTTTCGTTGATGGCCCGCATGATCCGGAAGATCTCCCGCACGACCAGCGGTGCCAGCCCGAACGAGGGCTCGTCCATCAAGAGCAGGCGTGGACGCAGCATGAGCGCACGCGAGATCGCCAGCATCTGCTGCTCGCCACCCGAGAGCGTGCCGGCCTGCTGGCGGCGGCGCTCCTTCAGCAATGGAAAGTAGTGGTAGACACGCTCGAAGTCCTGCTCCACGGCGGCCCGGTCACTGCGCGTGTAGGCGCCCAGCCGAAGGTTCTCCTCGGTGCTCAGGTTCAGGAAGGTGCCGCGGTCGTCGGGCACATGCGCGATGCCGAGCCGGACGATGTCCTCGGTGGATCGGGTGTCGATTCGCTCGCCGCCGAAGCGCACCTGACCCTCGACCCGGACCATGCGGCACAGCGCGCGCAGCGTGGTGGTCTTGCCCGCGCCGTTGGCACCGAGCAGCGCGGTGATCGAGCCCTCGTGCATGCCGAAGGAGAGCCCGTGCAGCACGCGCGTCGTGCCATAGGACGCACGCAGGTTCTCGACCTCCAGCAATGGCTTGTGCCCAGGGCTCATGCGGCCGCTCCCAGGTAGGCCTGGATGACCTCGGGATGCTGGCGCACATGCTCGGGAGATCCTTCCGCGATCTTGCGACCGAAGTTCAGGGCCACCACCTTGTCGGAGACGCTCATCACCAGGCTCATGTGATGCTCCACCAGCAGCACCGTGATGCCCAGCCGGTCGCGGATGTCGCGGATCAGCCGGCCGAGCGCGCCCACTTCCTCATGGTTCAGGCCGCTGGCGGGCTCGTCGAGCAACAGCAGCTTGGGTTCGGCGGCAAGCGCTCGTGCCAGCTCCACGCGCTTTTGCACCGCGAAGGGCAGTTGCGCCGCGGCCGTGCCTTCCACCGATTCGAGACCCAGGAAGCGCACCAGTTGCCGAGCCCGCTCCGTGCTGGCCAGCTCTTCGCGGGCCACGCGCGCAAGACGCAGGGCGTTGCCCAGGAAGCCTCCACGGGTGCGGGAGTGACAGCCGACCATCACGTTGTCGAGCACGCTCATGCTGCCGAAGATCGCGAGGTTCTGGAACGTGCGGCCGATGCCGATGCCCGCGATGCGGTGCCTCGGCACCTCGAGCAGCGATGCGCCGTCGAACTCGATGTTGCCGGCGTTGCACGGGTAGAGCCGCGAGACGCAATTGAACAGCGTGGTCTTGCCCGCGCCATTGGGGCCGATCAGGCCGGCGATCTGTCCGGCCCCGATGTCGAATGACACCTGGTCGAGGGCCACGATGCCGCCGAAGCGAACGCTGACGCCGCGCACGTCGAGCAGCTTGCCGTTCGACGCGCGGGCACCATCCAAGCCTTCAGCAGCCTCGGGCATCTTGTCTCCTCCAAGGCACCACAGCTCGCGCGGCCCGACTTGTCGCCGATGTCCACGTGGTTCGCCCAGCCGGCCGGCGGCGGGCGCCGGACTGCGGGTGCGACGATGATCTACCACGTTGCGACGTTTGGGAACGTGGGGCTTTCGCCGATGCCACCGCCCGTGGGACCGCCGTCCACTGCCGCAGTGACCAGCGCCTCCCGGGCCGGCCCCGTGGCCACGGGGGACACTTTCCATGGCTTGTGGGGTCCAATCATCGTGGCCCCCGGTCGGGCCGGCTGTCGCAGCCGTCTGCACAAGAAAACAAGGAGGGTGAACCACTCATGACGGTCAAGATATGGAGGGTGGCCCGGGTCTTGTTCCTGGCCTGGGGCGGAAGCTTCCTCAGCGCTTGCGCCTCGCTGCCTCCACCCGTCGAGAAGCCTCCGGAGCACGCCTTTGCCCAGCCGGAAACCACGGCCCTCGGCCGGCTGGTCAAGAAGGCGGCGCCCAATCCCTCGCTTTCGGGCATGCGCCTGCTCATTTCAGGCGAGGAAGCCTTCGGCGCCCTGGCGGCGCTGGCCGACCGGGCAGAGCGCTCGCTCGACCTGCAGTACTACATCATCACCAACGAAGCTTCCTCCCGCACGCTGCTGCGGCGCGTGTACGCGGCAGCCGGGCGCGGCGTGCGGGTGCGCCTGCTGGTCGATGACCTCAACACGGCCGGCGAAGACGAAAGCCTGCTGTGCCTGACCTCGCACCCCAACATCGCGGTGCGCCTGTACAACCCGCTGCCCGCCGGCCGCTTCTCCACCATCACCCGCGTGGTGTCCTCGCTCACCGATGCCAAGCGCATCAACCAGCGCATGCACAGCAAGATGTTCGTGGCCGACAACGCGCTGGCCGTCACCGGCGGCCGCAACCTGGGCGATGCCTACTTCCTGCAAAGTCCGAAGAGCAATTTCGTGGATCTCGACGTGATGGTCGCGGGCCCCGCGGTGCGAATGCTGTCGGATTCCTTCGATCGCTTCTGGAACAGCGAGCTGGCCTATCCGGTGGAGGTGCTGGTCAAGAGCAAGCCGGATTGCGCCGGGGCGGTCTCGGCGAAGCCGGCAGGGGAGCCGGCGTCGCGGGCATCGGGCACGAAGGTCGCTTCCGCCGCCGGGGCACCCCCGTCGCAAACCGGATCGGCGCCGCAGGGCGCTTCGCAAGGGGAGGGCACGACGCCGGCCTGGCCCGGCAATGCCACCGGCGAGCCGCTCAGGGACTCGGTCCCCATTCCCGATGTCCCGCTTGCGCGCGACATGTCCGTGGGGCGGCTGAGCCTGGCGTGGGTGCCGATCAGGGTGCTGGCCGACAAGCCCTCGAAGATCAGCAGCGAAGGCGCTCCCGATCGTTCGGAAACCCTCGCCGACGACATCATCCGCATGGTGCGGGGAGCCAAGCGCGAGCTGACGCTGATCTCGCCCTATTTCGTGCCGGGCGAGCGCGGCATCGAGCTGATCCGCGAAATGCGCCAGCGCGGCGTGAAGGTGCGCGTGCTGACCAACTCGCTCGCGGCGACCGATTCACCTGTCGTTCACATCGGCTATGCGCGTGCCCGGCCGGAACTGCTCAAGCTCGGCGTGGAGCTGTACGAGCTGCGCAACCAGCTCGGTGGAGAAGCCAGCGACAAGATCGGCAGCTACGGCACTTCCGAGGCGAGCCTGCATGCGAAGGCGCTGGTGATCGACCATGCCACCTTGCTGGTCGGCTCGATGAACATGGACCCGCGCTCGGCCTGGCTCAACACCGAGCTCGGCCTGGTGACGCAAAGCCCCGAGCTTTCGAGGCAGGTCGAACGGCTCTTCAATGACGTGACGCGCGGCGGCAGCTACCGGGTCGAGCTGGCTGCCGATGGCGAGTTGCTGCGGTGGATCCCGCCCGAGCCGGAAGCCACCCCCATCGAAGGCAAGGAGCCCGATGCCAGCCTGGGGCTGAGGCTGATGCTCAAGCTGCTCTCGCCCTTCGCGCCTGACGCGATGCTGTAGCGGTGATCCCGGCTATTTCTGGATGTCGCCCAGGCAGAGGTACTTGATCTCCACGTAGTCGTCGATGCCGTGGTGCGAGCCCTCGCGCCCGAGGCCCGACTGCTTGACGCCGCCGAAGGGCACTTCGGCCGTCGAGATGATGCCGGTGTTGACGCCCACCATGCCGTACTCCAGCGCCTCGCCCACGCGGAAGATGCGCCCGACGTCGCGGCTGTAGAAGTAGCTGGCCAGGCCGAACTCGGTGTCGTTGGCCAGGCGCACGGCATCTTCTTCCGTCTTGAAGCGGAACACCGGTGCCACCGGGCCGAAGGTTTCCTCGCGGGCGCACAGCATCTCGGAAGTGGCGTCCACCAGCACCGTCGGCTCGTAGAAGCGCTCGCCGCAGGCGCTTGCCGCCGGTGAGCACCTTCGCGCCCTTGGCGGTGGCGTCGGCCACGTGCTCTTCCACCTTGGCGATCGCGTTGTCGTCGATCAGCGGACCCGAGTACCACGCCGGGCTCGAAGCCGTTGCCCACCTTCATCGCGCGCGCCCTGTCCGACAGCTTGGCGACGAAGGCGTCGTAGATGCCGTCCTGCACATAGATGCGGTTGGCGCACACGCAGGTCTGGCCGGCATTGCGGTACTTGCTGGCCATCGCGCCCTCGACCGCGCTGTCGAGGTCGGCGTCGTCGAACACGATGAAGGGCGCATTGCCGCCCAGCTCCAGCGAGAGCTTCTTGATGGTGGGCGCGCATTGCTGCATCAGGATGCGGCCGACTTCGTGTTGAGCCGGTGAACGAGAGGTGGCGCACGATGTCGCTGCCGCACAGCACCTTGCCGATCTCCGACGAGCCGGAGTGGTCGGCCGTGATGATGTTGAGCACACCTGCGGGCATGCCCGCGCGCTGGGCCAGCTCGGCCACGGCCAGGGCCGACAGCGGCGTCTGCCCGGCCGGCTTGATCACCACCGGGCAGCCCGCCGCCAGGGCCGGTGCGACCTTGCGGGTGATCATCGCGATGGGGAAGTTCCACGGCGTGATGGCGGCGCACACGCCGATCGGCTGCTTGATGACGAGGTAGCGCTTGTTGTTGTCGGTGGTGGGAATCGTCTCGCCATAGACGCGGCGGGCTTCCTCGGCGAACCACTCGATGAAGCTGGCCCCGTAGACCACTTCGCCCTTCGCCTCGGCCAGCGGCTTGCCCTGCTCGGCCGTCATGATGCGAGCCAGGTCGTCGGCGTTGCTCGATGATCAGGTGGAACCACTTCATCAGCACCGCATGGCGTTCCTTGGCGGTCTTGCCGCGCCAGGCGGGCCAGGCGGTGCTGGCGGTCGCGACGGCCTGTTCGGTCTCCGACGCGCCGAGGTTGGCCACGTCGGCCAGCTTCTGGCCCGTGGCGGGGTCGATGACGTCGAAGCGCGAGGAGCCCTTGACCCAGATGCCGTTGACGAGCGCGTCGGTGACGAGCAGGCTGGGGTCCTTGAGGCTCGCGAGGGGGGAGGTCTTCATGTCCATGGAGGCTTTCTATAATGAAAAGCTTCGCAAAATCAAGCCGTCCCGGCCTTGCCCACCTTGGGGAAGCAGCCTCTGCGCCTGAGAAAGACCCCGGATGAAAGCCGCCGAAATCCGCCAGACCTTCCTGAAGTTCTTCGAGTCCAAGGGCCATGCCATCGTGCCCTCGAGCCCCGTGGTGCCCGGCGACGACCCGACCCTGCTGTTCACCAACGCCGGGATGAACCAGTTCAAGGATGTGTTCCTCGGCTTCGACAAGCGGCCCTACAGCCGCGCGACCACGGCGCAGAAGTGCATCCGCGCCGGCGGCAAGCACAACGACCTCGAGAACGTGGGCTACACCGCCCGCCACCACACCTTCTTCGAGATGCTCGGCAACTTCAGCTTCGGCGACTACTTCAAGCGCGACGCGATCAGGTACGCCTGGGAGCTGCTGGTCGACCACTTCAAGCTGCCGGCGGACAAGCTCTGGGTCACGGTCTACGCCGAGGACGACGAGGCCTACGACATCTGGCACAAGGACGTCGGCCTGCCTGCCGAGCGCATCGTGCGCATCGGCGACAACAAGGGCGCGCGCTACGCCTCCGACAACTTCTGGATGATGGGCGACACCGGCCCCTGCGGCCCCTGCACCGAGATCTTCTACGACCACGGCCCCGAGGTCGCCGGCGGCCCCCCGGGCAGCCCCGACGAGGACGGCGACCGCTACATCGAGATCTGGAACAACGTGTTCATGCAGTTCAACCGCGACGAGGCGGGGGTGATGCACAAGCTGCCCAAGCCCAGCGTGGACACCGGCATGGGCCTGGAGCGCGTCACCGCGGTGCTGCAGCGCGTGCACTCGCAACTACGAGATCGACCTGTTCGTCGCGCTGCTCGCGGCGGCCAAGAAGGCGGTCGACGAATCGGGCGCGAAGGATTGCGATGCCGAGAGCCCGAGCCTCAAGGTGATCGCCGACCACATCCGCGCCTGTGCCTTCACGGTCGCCGACGGCGTGATCCCGGGCAACGAAGGCCGCGGCTACGTGCTGCGCCGCATCGCCCGGCGCGCGATCCGCCACGGCTACAAGCTGGGCGCGCGCAAGCCCTTCTTCTTCAAGCTGGTCGATGAGCTGGTCGGGCAGATGGGCGAGGCCTACCCCGAGCTGCGCCAGCAGCAGGCGCGCATCACCGAGGTGCTCAAGCAGGAAGAGGAGCGCTTCTTCCAGACCATCGCCAACGGCATGGAGATCCTCGAAGCCGCGCTGGCTGCCCTGGCGAAGCAGGGCGGCACGCAGCTCGACGGCGAACTGGCCTTCAAGCTGCACGACACCTTCGGCTTCCCGCTCGACCTGACGGCCGACGTGTGCCGCGAGCGTGGTGTCACGGTCGATGGCGCCGCCTTCGACGCGGCGATGAATCGCCAGCGCGAGCAGGCACGCGCGGCGGGCAAGTTCAAGATGGCGGCCGGCCTCGAGTACAAGGGCAGCCGCCACCACCTTCCACGGCTACGAGCACCTGGTGCACGAAGGCGCCAAGGTCGCCGCCGTGTATGTCGATGGCACTGCGGTTGAAAGCGCGCGTGCCGGCGACGACGCGGTGATCGTGCTCGACCACACGCCCTTCTATGCCGAGAGCGGCGGCCAGGTCGGCGACACCGGCGAGCTGCGCAACAACACCAGCCGCTTCATCGTCGAGGACACCCAGAAGATCCAGGCCGACGTGTATGGCCATCACGGCCGGGTGGTGGAAGGCGAGATCAAGCCAGGCGACACCATCGCCGCGCGCGTCGATGGCGACAAGCGCGCCAGGACCATCCGCAACCACAGCGCCACCCACCTGATGCACAAGGCCTTGCGCGAAGTGCTCGGCTGCGCACGTGCAGCAGAAGGGCTCGCTGGTCGACGCCGAGCGCACCCGCTTCGACTTCGCTCACAACGCGCCGATGACCGACGAGCAGATCCGCAAGGTCGAGGCGCTGGTCAATGCCGAGATCCTGGCCAATGCCGACACGCAGGCGCGCACCATGCCCATCGACGAAGCCCAGAAGCTCGGCGCGATGATGCTGTTCGGCGAGAAGTACGGCGACACCGTGCGCGTGCTCGACATCGGCACCAGCCGCGAGCTGTGCGGCGGCACGCACGTGCAGCGCACCGGCGACATCGGCCTGTTCAAGATCGTGGCCGAGGGCGGCGTCGCTGCGGGCGTGCGGCGCGTCGAGGCGGTTACCGGCGCCAATGCGCTGGCCTACCTGCAGCAGCTCGAGGACACCGTCAACCGGGTGGCCGGCACGCTCAAGGCCACGCCGGCCGAGTTGTCCGGCCGCGTGGTCCAGGTGATGGACCAGGTGCGATCGCTCGAGAAGGAAATCGCCTCGCTGAAGGGCAAGCTGGCCTCGGCGCAGGGCGATGAGCTGCTGGCTCGCGCCGTCGACGTCAAGGGCATCAAGGTGCTGGCCGCCACGCTCGACGGCGCCGATGCCAAGGCCCTGCGCGAGACCATGGACAAGCTCAAGGACAAGCTCAAGACTGCTGCCATCGTGCTGGCGGCGGTCGACAGCGGCAAGGTCCAGCTCGCTGCCGGCGTCACCAGCGACAGCATCGGCCGGATCAAGGCGGGCGAGCTGGTCAACTTCGTCGCCCAGCAGGTCGGCGGCAAGGGCGGCGGCAAGCCCGACCTCGCGATGGCCGGCGGCACCGATGCATCCCGGCTCGGTGCTGCATTGGCCTCGGTGCAGGGCTGGGTCGCAGAGAGGGCATGAGCATCTTGAAAGCCGATCGGGCTCGGAGCGCGCAGGTGGCAAGGCTGCTTGCGGCGTCGTGCCTGCTGCTTGCCGGCGCCGCGACGGCGCAAGGCACAGGCGGCCAGGGCGAGGCTCCGGTCGCGGTGCCGCAGGCCATTCGCACGCCCGATATCCGCTCGGCGCCCGAGCCCGCGGACATCGTCAAGGTCTTCGTCAATGGCTGCGTGCTGACCGAAGGCATGCCGACCGCGGCGGTGGACTGGGCCTTGTCGCAAGGCTTCAACCCGCAGGATCCCTACGCGCCCGACGCGTCACCCCTGCTAGGCGGCAAGCCGGGCACCATCCTCGCCATGGGCTCGTCGTCGACGGTGCTGCTCGTGGCGGCCAACGATGGCAGCTGCACGGTCTGGGCCGATCGCGCCCCGGGGCCTGGTGTGTATTTCGCGTTCAAGCAGGCGCTGGGGCAACTCGCGGCGAAGGGCGCGAAGGTGCAGTCGACGCTGGATCGCAACGTCGAGCGCGCCGGGGCCTGGCGCAGGCATGTGCAGGTGCGCTATCGGCGTGTCGGCGGCTCGCAGGATTTCGGGCTCGGTGCCGTCACGACGCTGGGTGACCAGGTGGGTGCGCAGGCGCTGCGTCTCGAACCCACCGCGCCTGCGGCCGGCTTCGCTCCCGATGGGGTGCCGGTGCGCTAAGCCCCGATTCTCAAAGGAGGCGACCGTGGAAACATTCCTCCCCTTGCTTGCAATCGCAGGAGCCCTCGGAGTCGGTGCCGCAAGCCCCGGCCCGAGCTTCCTGATGGTCGCCCGGACCGCCGCAGCGCGCACAAGGCTGGACGGACTCGCCGCAGCGCTGGGCATGGGCCTGGGCGGGCTGCTCTTCGCGATCGCCGTGATGGCCGGGCTCAAGTCGCTTCTCGACACGGTTCCGGGGCTCCATGCGGCCGTGCAGCTCGTTGGGGGCGCCTATCTGGTCTACATCGGTGTATCGACCTGGCGGGGTGCGAGGACTCCGCTGGATGCGGGCGAGCCGCAGGCCGCTTCAAGTCGTTCCACGGTGCTGCGCTCGCTCCTGCTCGGCCTCGGAACGCAAGTCAGCAATCCCAAGACCGCGATCTACTACGCCAGTGTGTTTGCCGCCCTGCTTCCCCAGCATGCGACCACGTTCCAGCTCTTCGCGGTGCCCTGCGTCGTGTTCTCCGTCGAGCTGGTCTGGTATTCCATCGTGGCGATCGCGCTTTCCGCGGCAGGCCCTCGCAAGCTCTACCTGAAGTGGAAGGCGGCGCTGGACCGGCTGGCCGGCGCGGTGATGACCGGCCTGGGCGTCAAGCTGGCTGCCGATCCGATCGTCTAGCTGGACTGGTGGCCCTCAGCCCTTGCGCTCGATCAGCTCGATCTTGTAGCCATCAGGGTCCGTCACGAAGGCGATCACCGTGGTGCCGCCCTTGACCGGACCGGCTTCGCGGGTCACCGCGCCACCGTTCGCGCGGATCTTCTCGCAGGCTGCATGGGCGTCGGGCACCGCGATCGCGATGTGGCCGTAGGCCGTGCCAAGCTCGTAGCTGTCGACGCCGTAGTTGTAGGTCAGCTCGATCTCCGCGTGCTCGGGGTTCGTGCCGTAGCCCACGAAGGCGAGCGAGTATTTCTGCTCGGGCCGGTCGGTGGTGCGCAGCAGCTGCATGCCCATCACCAACGTGTAGAAGTCGATCGAGCGCTGCAGGTCGCCGACGCGAAGCATGGTGTGGAGGAGTCTCATCGTGCGGGCATCTCCATGATCAGGCACGTCGTCGTGGCGTGCGCGAACAGTGTGCCATCGGGGCCGACCAGGCGTCCTTCGGCAGTGCCGGTACGCCCACCGCAATGTATGACTTCGCCGATCGCGCGCACCAGGGGCACCTTGTCGGTGAGCCCCTTCACGAAATTGACCTTCAGCTCCAGCGTGGTGTAGGTCTTGCCCAGCGGCAGCATGCTGTGGATGGAGCAGGCCACGGCCGAATCGAGCAGCGTGGCGATCCAGCCGCCATGCACCGTGCCGAGCGGGTTGTAGTGGTCGAAGTGCGGACGGCCCTGGAACACCACGCGGCCGGCGCTGGCCTCCACCACGAGGAAGTCGAGCGTCCTGGCGATGGGCGGCGCGACGATCTCGCCGGCCAGCATGGCCTCGAAGATCTGCAATCCGGTGCGTCCGGCGACGTCCGCGGGGCGGGGCAGTCCGAAGCCCTTCATGCGCGCGCGTGCCTCGGCGTCGCGCGCCTGCCAGGTTGCCAGGACGTTGTGCGGTGCTTCGGTACCGGAGACGGAGGAGAGGAGTGCGCTCATGAAGATCCTTGTAAATGCAATGATTGCAGATACAATTAAAGTCATGCCCGACGCAAATGTCAAGTCCCGCAAGTCTGTTTCTCGGCCTGCCGGCACGGCGGCCGCGCAGCCGCGCGGCTGCACGAACCTCAAGCTGCGCCAGCTCAGCCGGGCGGTCACGCGGCACTACGACGCCCTGGTCAGCGCCACCGGGCTCAAGAACACGCAGTACTCGCTGCTCTCGCACGTGATGCTGCTGGGGCCGATCCGGCCCTCGGACCTTGCCGCCGCGATGAAGCTGGAGGCTTCCACGCTCACCCGCAACCTGCAGCCGCTGATCGCGCAAGGCTGGGTCGAAATGGGGCCGGGTGCCGATGCGCGCAGCCGGCTGGTATCGATCACCGAGGCGGGCCGCGCCAAGCGCACCGAGGGCCAGCGCGCGTGGAAGCAGGCGCAACTCTCGCTCAACGACGCCCTTGGCCCCGAACGTGTCGTACGCCTGCATGACCTGCTCGACGAATGCATGGACTTGCTCGAAGCCCAACCCATCGACGAAGGAACCCCCGATGAATGAATCCGCGGCCACGCGCCGCAACGTGGCAGTGGGCCTGGTGCTCCTGGCCGCGGCCGGCACGTTTGCGCTGACGATGGGCGCGCGCCAATCGATGGGCCTCTTCCTCAGCGTGATCAACACCTCCACCGGGCTGGGCGTGGCCAGCATCAGCCTGGCCTTTGCGGTAGGCCAGCTGTGGTGGGGCCTGACGCAACCCTTTGCCGGCATGGTGGCTGTTCGCTACGGTGCGGGGAGGGTGCTGTTTCTCGGCATCCTGATGGTCGCGATCGGCACGGCGATGGTGCCTTTCATGAGTTCCACTGCAGGGCTCATCCTGGCCATCGGCGTGCTGGCTGCGGGTGGCGCCGGGCTGGCGGGGCCCTCGGTCCTGATGGCGGCGACCGTTCGTCTCATCCCGCCGCAGCAGAGTGGCATGGCCATGGGCATCGTCAATGCCGGCGGGTCGTTCGGCCAGTTCGTGTTCGCGCCCATCGCGCAGGGCGTCACCGCGGCCGCGGGCTGGGTCGCTTCGCTGCAGACCATGGCGGCCCTGAGCCTGCTGGCATTGCCGGGCGCCTGGATATTGCGCGGCAATTCCGCTCAATCCGCAAGCCACGCCACGGCAGGCGTTGCCGACGCCAAGCCCGAGGGCACGCGTGCTGCGATCCGTCGCGCCGCTGCCGACCCGAGCTACCGCATGCTGTGTGCGGGCTTCTTCGTGTGCGGCTTTCACATAGCCTTCATCGCCACGCACTTGCCGGGTGTCGTCGCGGCCTGCCAGTTGCCGCCCGAAGTGGGCGCGTGGTCGCTCGCGGTGATCGGCCTGTTCAACATCGTGGGCAGCTTCGCGATGGGCTGGGCGGTGGGCCGCTGGCGCATGAAGACCCTGCTGTCGCTGGTGTATGCCTCGCGCGCGGTGGCGGTGCTCGTCTTCGTGCTGGCGCCCAAGACCGAAGTGGTGATGCTGGTGTTCGCCGCCGTGACCGGTCTGACCTACCTGTCCACCGTGCCTCCCACGGCCGGCCTGGTCGCGAAGTTCTTCGGCCCGGCCCACATGGCGACGCTGTTCGGCTTCGTGATGCTGGCCCACCAGGTCGGCGGATTCCTGGGCGCCTGGATGGGTGGCAAGGCTTTCGAGTGGACCGGCAGCTACGACTGGATGTGGTACGCCGACATCGTGCTCGCGGTGGGGGCGGCCCTCATCCACCTCCCCATCCGCGAGGCGCCTGTGAAGCCGGCCGTGCCGGCCGCGGCATAGACTAGACGGGAACGGTGTAGTTCAACGCGAGCCGTCCGCCATCCACATAGACGATCTCGCCGGTGACGTAGCTCGCCGCATCGCTCGCGAGGTAAGCCACCACATCGGCCACCTCGGCGGGGGTGCCCAGCCGCTTCATCGGCGTGCGGCCGAGGACCTTCCGGCGCGCCTCCTCGGTGCCCAGCACCGCATTCTTCGAAAGCTCGGTGCCGATCGTGCCCGGGGCGACGGCATTGACGCGGATGCCCTTGTCCGCCAGGGCCAGCGCCATCACGCGGGTGAGCTGATGCACGCCGCCCTTGCTGGCGTTGTAGCCGGCGATCGTGGGGATCGCCATCACCCCGTTGACCGAGCTCATGTTCACGATGGCGCCGCCACCATGGGCCGCCATCGTGCGCGCAACCGCCTGTCCCATCAGGAACGAGCCCTTGAGGTTGACGCGCAGCACCGCGTCGAAGTCTTCCTCGGTCATCTCGAGGAACTCCGCCACCCGGACGATTCCCGCGTTGTTGACCAGCACGTCGATGCGCCCGAACTCGCCCTTGGCACGGGCCACGGCGGCATCGACATCGAGCTTGGTTCCCACGTCGCAATGCACATGGATGGCGCGCCGTCCCTGCTGGCGCAGGCCCGCGGCCACCGCCTCGCATCGCGCATCGTCCACGTCCAGGAGCGCCAGCGAAGCGTCTTCCGCGGCGAATCGCTCGGCGCATGCGCGACCGATGCCTTGCGCGGCGCCTGTGACGATGCACACCTTGTCCTTCAGGCCGAAGCGGATGTCGGGCGTGGTCATGGGGAAGCCTCCGATACGAGGCGGCACCCAGATCGTACCCACCCGAGCGCAGGCTTGCGCGTCGCCGGAGATGCCGCTAAGCTGGTCCCTCCAGGAAAGGAGCCTCTGGTGGAGCCCCGGCATCCCGACGAGTCCCAGGCATCGGCTCGGTGCTGATCTGGCCTCCGACAGGCACAGGGGGCTGCCGCGCCTCAACCGCGTGCTGGTGCAGCGCATCGTCGCCATCGTGGTGCTGTGCTTCATGGTGTTCGGGCTGCTGGGCTACTGGAGCGTGGTCCTGCCGGTTCGGCGCGAACTGGCGAACGCCCAGGTGCGCCTCAAGGCGCAGGAGCTCAAGGCGGCCACGGCCGAGCTGGTGGCCGGCACCGAGGGGGCGCTGGTCACCGGGGCGCTATGGGGACGCAGCGGCTTGTTCGGCATCGAGGAAGTCGAGCGCTTCAACCAGGTCTTCATCCCGCATCTGAAGGCGCGTCCGCAGGTGTCTTCGATCGCCTTCGCGGACGACCAGGGCCGCGAGATCCTGCTGCTGCGCATGCCCGATGGCCAATGGCACAACCGCGTCACGGACTTGCCGCGCTCCGGCCAGCGCCAGGAGTGGCTCAAGTGGGGCGCCGATGGCGAGCTGCTCGAGACGCAATCCCGCATCAGCGGCTACGACCCGCGCCAGCGGCCCTGGCACCAGGGCGCGCTGAAGCTGCAGCGCGAATTGCAGGTGCACTGGACCGAGCCCTATGTGTTCTTCTCCACGCGCGAGCCCGGCATCACCGCCGCGACCCGCTGGACGCGCGACATGCACGGACCGCGCTACGTGCTGGCCTTCGATCTCACGCTGTCCGACATCGTTGACCTGGCGCAGAGCACCCGCATCGCCAGGAGCGGCGGCGCGGCCATCTTCGATGCGCAAGGCGCGCCGGTGGCCGCCGTGCCGGCGCAGGACGGCGGTCCCGAGGCCGGGGCGGCGGAGGATGCGCATCCGCTCGGCCCGAAAGTCCTCAAGGCGGGCCTGGCATGGTGGGAGGCGCACCATCGCGCCGACCCGCTCGAGGGCGGATTCACCGTCGAGGGCAGCGAATGGCGGGGCATCGTCACCGGGCTGGGGCTGGGCCAGCTCGAGATGCTGGTGCTGGCGGCCGCGCCGCTTGGCGAGTTCGGACTGGCATCGCCTGCCATCCTCGGGGCGGGGGGGCTGGTGCTGCTCGGCGTGATCGGCATTGCGGCGCTGGTCGGCCTGCTGGTGGCGCGCCGCTTCAGCGACAGCCTGGGGCAGCTGGCCGACGAAAGCCAGCGCATCGCCCGCATGGAGCTCGACGCGCCGGTGCGAGGCAGTGCCCCGGCGCGCGAATTCGCGCAGCTCATCGATGCCCAGGAGCACATGCGCGCGATGCTGCTGTCGGCCACGCGCGACCTGGAGCACAAGGTGGACGAGCGCACGCGCGAGATCGCGGGGCGGGAGCAGGAGCTGCAATTGCTGCTCGCGGCCAGCCCGGTGGCGGTCTACATCGCCGACACGAGCAGCACCATCACGTTCACCAATCGACGCTTTCGTGCGCTGTTCGGCTTCGAGCAGGAGCCGGCGGGAAGCATCTCGACCTTGTCGCTCTACAAGGAGCCGACCGATCGCGAGCTGTTGCTGGCCGAGCTGCGCGAGGGCAAGGCGGTCGTCGACCGGGAGCTGTGCATGAAGAGCCGTGCCGGACGCGAGCTGTGGGTGCTGATCTCCGTCCTGCCGCTGGAAGCCGGCGGCAGCCCGCGCTACTGCGTCTGGGTGTACGACATCTCGGAGCGCTACGCCGCCCAGGTGCAGCTGCGCCGCGCCAAGGAGATCGCCGAGGAAGCCACGCGCATGAAGATGGATTTCCTGGCCAACATGAGCCACGAGATCCGCACGCCGATGAACGCGATCATCGGCATGGCGCATCTCGCGCTCAAGGCCGATCCCACGCCGCGCCAGCGCGACTACCTGGGCAAGATCCAGTCCTCGAGCCAGCACCTGCTGGGCATCATCAACGACATCCTCGACCTCTCCAAGGTGGAGGCGGGCAAGCTGCGCATGGAGCGGGTGGTCTTCTCGCTCGCGAAGGTGCTGGGCACCGTGTCCGACTTCATCGGCGACAAGGCCGCGTCGAAGGGGCTGCGGCTTTCCTTCGACGTGGCGCCCGACGTGCCCGCAGCAACTGCTCGGCGACTCCTTGCGCCTCGGGCAGGTGCTGCTCAACTACGCCGGCAACGCGGTCAAGTTCACCGAGCAGGGCGAGATCGACGTGATCGTGCGCCGGCGCGAAGAGACCGCCGACGAGGTGCTGCTGCACTTCGCGGTGCGCGACACCGGCATCGGCATCAGCGAAGAGCATCTCTCGCGCCTGTCCGAAAGCTTCGAGCAGGCCGATTCCTCGACCACCCGCAAGTACGGTGGCACGGGCCTGGGCCTTGCGATCTCCAAGAAGCTGGTCGGGATGATGGGCGGCGAGGTGGGTGTCGAGACGCAGCTCGGCAAGGGGTCGACCTTCTGGTTCACCGCTCGCCTGGGCAAGGCGCCGCGGCTCGAGGCGCCGCAGGCCACGGCGCTCGAAGCCGCAGACGCGGCGCCGGCCTCGCTCGATGCCCTGAGGGGAGCGCATGTGCTGCTGGTGGAGGACAACGAGATCAACCAGGAGGTGGCGCAGGAGCTGCTCCGCGGCGCCGGCTTCGTGGTCGATCTTGCCGAGGACGGCGAACAAGCGCTGCAGCGCGTGCGCACCAGGCGCTACGACGCGGTGCTGATGGACATGCAGATGCCGGTGATGGACGGGCTGGCCGCCACGCGCGAGATCCGCCGCATCGAGGGCTTGGCCGAGCTGCCGATCATCGCGATGACGGCCAATGCGATGGGCGCCGATCGCGAGCGCTGCATCGAGGCGGGCATGAACGACCACCTGGTCAAGCCCATCGAGCTGGCCGCCCTGTGGCGGGCGCTCGGCAAGTGGATCCGGCCGCGCGACGGCCTGGGCGCCACTGCGGCGGGGGCGGGCGCCGGCCATGCAATCACCGCGGCGATCGTTGCCGGCGCAGCGACCAACGGCGCAGGCAGCATCGGCGCGATCGAAGCACTGCAGGATGTGCCGGGCCTCGATGCCGAGGCCGGCCTGCGCCGCGTGATGGGCAAGCGGCGGCTGTACCTCGACCTGCTGCGCAACTTCGTGGCCACGCAGGCCGGCGCGGCGGCGCAGGTGCGCGGTTTCCTGGCGCAGGCGGACTTCGGCTCGGCCCTGCGTGCCGCCCACACGCTCAAGGGCTTGGCGGGCACCATCGGCAGCAGGCGGGTGCAGCAGGCCGCCGAGGCCCTCGAAGCGGCCCTGGGCGAGCCGCCCCAGGCCAGCCGGATCGAGGCCTGCCTCGCCGCCCTGGAGCGCGAACTGTCGGTCCTGGTCGGGCCGCTGCGCGAGCGGCTCGCGGAATCGGCGGACGAGGCCGAGGCGGTGGCCGTCGATCCAGGTCGGGTGGATGCCGTGTGCGCGCGACTGGAGGCCTTGCTGGCGGCCTCCGACGCCGAGGCCGCCGATGTGCTCGAGGCCGATGCCGCCTTGCTGCGCGCGGCCTTCCCGCGCCACCATGCCCGCATCGAGCAGGCCATCCGCAAGTTCGATTTCGATTCCGCCCTCGCGGCCTTGCGCGAGGCACGGGCCGGCGCCTTGCTCAGTGCCGATGAAGGAGGCCACCTATGACTGCCCCGCTGCTTGCCAAGCCGGTCGTGCTCGTGGTCGACGACACGCCGGAAAACCTGTCGGTGATGAGCGCCCTGCTCAAGGAAAGCTATCGCGTGCTGGTCGCCAACAGCGGCGAGCGCGGCCTGAAGATCGCCATGGGCGACCCCCAGCCCGACCTGATCCTGCTCGACATCATGATGCCGGTGATGGACGGCTACCAGGTGCTGCAGGAACTCAAGAGCCACCCGCTCACCCAGACTATTCCCGTGATCTTCCTCACCGCCAAGGCGCAGGAGGAGGACGAGGAGAAGGGGCTGAACCTCGGCGCAGTGGACTACATCACCAAGCCCATCAGCCCGCCCATCGTGCTGGCGCGGGTGGCCACCCACCTGCACCTGAAGGCGGTCAACGACTTCCTGCGCGACAAGAATGAATTCCTCGAGGCCGAGGTGGCACGCCGCACACGCGAGCTGCAGGCCATCCAGGACGTCACCATCATGGCCATGGCCTCGCTCGCCGAGACGCGCGACAACGACACGGGCAACCACATCCGCCGCACGCAGCACTACGTGCGCTCCTTGTGCATGGCGCTGCGCGAGCATCCGAAGTTCGCCGCCTTCCTCACCGACAAGACCATCGACCTGCTGTTCAAGTCGGCCCCGCTGCACGACATCGGCAAGGTCGGCGTGCCCGACCGCATCCTGCTCAAGCCCGGGCCGCTCGTCGCACGAGGAGTTCGAGATCATGAAGCGCCACCCCGCGCTCGGGCGCGACGCGGTGCAGCGCGCCGAGGACCAGCTCGGCCTGGAGGTCGAGTTCCTGCGCTTCGCCAAGGAGATTGCCTACGGCCACCAGGAGCGCTGGGACGGCTCCGGCTATCCGCTGGGCCTCAAGGGCGAGGAGATACCGATGTCGGCGCGGCTGATGGCGGTGGCCGACGTGTACGACGCCCTGATCAGCCGGCGCGATCTACAAGGACTCCTGGCCCCACGACCAGGCCGCGGCCATCATCCTGGCGGGAAGCGGCAAGGATTTCGACCCCGACATCGTGGCGGCCTTCGAGCGCCAGGCCGAGGATTTCCGGGCCATCCAGGAGCGCTATGCCGATGATGATTCCGACCTGCAGCAGGCGCTCGAGCGGCAGATGACCTCGCTGCCGGTCGAGCGCATCGTGGTGAGTGAACCACCCCCGTAGGCGCTTCGCGCCACCCCCTCAAGGGGGCTCCGCCAGCGGACCGGCGGAGCCGGCTCCGCGGCTCCCGCTTGGCCCGCAAAGCGGCGCGCCGGGATGGGAGTGACTTCGATCCTGCGGCCTCTCGTGCACTCCGCCAGCGGACCGGCGAAGCCGTGATCCGCGGCTCCCGCTCGCTTGCTGTCCCGCTTACTTGCGGAAGATCTCGTACACCGAGCCGCGGGTCAGCGACACCACGAAGAGATTGCCGTTGGGGCCGGTGCGCAGGTCCGTGCCGATGCCGAAGTCGCGGCCGAACAGCAGGCTCTCGCTTTCGGTGATGTCGTGCTTGTCGAGGTTGTCGGCCACCTTGTCGTCCAGGCGCGGATCGTCGAAGCGCAACGAGCGGCGGTCAGTCGCCACCTTGAGCCGGAACAGGTGGCCGCTCACGACCGTGGCGCCCGGCACCTCGGAAGGCGGCACGCCCGTGCGCGCCGCGCCGAGGAAGAGGTCGCCCTCGTACTCGCGGCCCAGCCCGCCTCCCGCGCATGAAGGCGAGGGCAGCCGGCGGCAGCTCGTACTTCCAGCTGAATTCCGGATCGCTGTAGTGCGAGCCTGGCACCCTGAACATGCGTCGGAGCGCCTCGTGCTGGCGAGTCGGCGATCAAGGTCGGCGGCCAGCGCACCTGCTGCAGCGCGCGGGTGAACTGGGTGGTTTCGATCTGCTTGAACTGGTCGAGGCGAGCGAGCGGGCCCATCACCTGGATCCAGCCGCCGTTGTGGCCGGATTGCACGTGGTTGATCTCGGTGAAGCTGTCGTCGCCGTTCTCCTGCGTCCACAGGTCGCCGGTCTCGGGATCGAAGTCCATGCCGAAGCTGTTGCGGATCCCATGGGCGTAGATCTTCTTCAGGTTGTCGCCGAGCTCGCCCGGAGGAGGCTGCCGAGCACGAAGAACGGGTTGTCGTGCGGCGCGCTGCCGTCATCGTTGAGCCGCAGCACCACGCCGCTCAGGTGCGCATCGTCCGGCTCGGGGCCGCCGAACTGGTCGTCCGGCACCGGGCCGAGCATGTTGTTCTGCATCCAGCCGCGGCGGCCCAGGTCGCCGACGATGATGAAGAGCTTGGCGACTTGTCCGCCGATTCCGTCCTTGTTCGTCGCGCGGCGCGAAGCGGATCACGCCGCCGTCGTGGTTGCCGCGCAGCGGCTGGCCGGCGTCGGCCTGGAAGGCGCGCAGCCGGATGATGTTGCGATCGAACACCAGCGCGTTGCCGGTCCAGGTGAAGCGGTCGACCCGGTTGCCCAGCAAGGGCACCTCTGCCAGTTCTTCCGAGTCCTGGCGGGTGGAGCTTTCGCTCCAGTACACGTACACGCCGGGATTGCGCGGAAAGTCGGGATGCAGGGCGATGCTGAGCAGCCCCCGCTCGGAGGCCGAGTTCACCGCCAGGTCCAGCACGGTCGAAGTCACCGTGCCGTTCACGACGCGCTTGACCTTGCCCGAGGCCTTTTCGGCCACCAGGAAGTCGTTGGCCGACAGGAAGGCCATGTGAATCGGCTAGCTCGAGCCCGGACACCGCGGCGCGCACGCCGAGGGCGGGATCGACGAGGCTGGGCTCGGGTTCCGGGGCCTCCGTGCAAGGCCCCGTGACGGGAAGCCGACGAGCGCCACTGACGCGGCGGCGGCAAGGGAAAGGCGATGGAGGGAATGCATGACGTCTCCTTCTCGAACAGTCATGAGCGGTAGACGCGCCGGATGCCAGGCTCGGCTCTCCGACGGCATCAGGATACGGCCACCGCCTGTGCCGAATTCCCAGGCCTGCATGCGCACCGGTAACAAGAGGCTGTGGATCGTGTCGCTACGCGCTAGTAATAGACCTCGACTTCTTGCCGTCCACCGCTCACGACGCTTGGCCCAGCGTGCCGCTGGGGCAGTCCGATGCCTGAAAATCACGGCTTCTTCTTCGAACCGCAGGATTGCTCACGATGCTGACCCTCTTTGCCGCCGCCATCGTGCTGGGATTCGTCTTCAATGCCGCCCCTGGAGCGGTGTTCGCCGAGACGGTGCGGCAAGGCGTGCGCGGCGGCTTCAAGCCAGCCTTCGCGGTGCAGATCGGCTCCCTGGTGGGCGATGCACTGTGGGCCGTCCTGGGCTTGGCCGGCGTGGGCGTGCTGGTGCAGAGCCCGACGCTGCGACTGCCCATCGGACTGGCCGGCGTGGCCTACCTGGCCTGGCTGGCCTGGGATTCGTGGCGCGCGGCGAACCGGGAGTTCGAGCTGGAAACGCAGGGCCTTGTTTGCCGGCGCAAGGCGCTGCGGGCGGGCGTGGTGCTGTCGGTCACCAATCCGCAGAACGTGGCCTACTGGGCCGCGCTGGGCAGCGCGATGGGCGCGGTAGGCATTGCGCAGCCGAGCGTGGCCGACTATGGCGTGTTCTTCGCCGGGTTCATGGCCTCGTCGGTGCTGTGGTCCTTCATCTGCGCGGCGCTGGTGGATCGCGTGTTCCGCAACACCGGTCGACGCTGGGCGCGATTCACCTATCGCGCCTGCGCAATCGCCTTCCTGGCCTTGGCCTTGTCGTCCTTGCGCGGCCTGCTGGACATCAACGACTCAAGGCGGCCGTCGCCTCTGCCTGACCGGCCTGCGACGCAATCTCGCGCGCCGTGAAGCCGCGGTCGTCGCGCAGCTCGGGCCGCGCGCCATGTTCCAGCAGGAAGCGAACCGCCTGCGCATGCCCCTGGCCGGCCGCCCACATCAGCGCGGTGAGCTGATGCTCGTAGGCCGCGTTGACATCGACCCCACCGGCCAGCAAGGCGTCCATCACCTGCACGTGTCCCTGGCCTGCGGCGTAGACCATGGCGCTCTTGTGCATGCGGTCTTGCGGTTCGATCCGCGCGCCGGCCTTGAGCAGCTTCTGCACGAGCTCATGGTGCCCGCCGTAGCTCGCGGCCATCAGCGGCGTGACGCCTTCGAGCGACGCGAGGTTCACGTTCGCGCCCGCCTGCAGCATGCGCTCGGCCATCGCCTGGTTGCCCTTCTCGCACGCCATCAGCAGCACCGTCTTGCCGAGCGGATTGCGTGAGTCGGGAGCTGCACCTTCCTGCAGCATCTGATCGAGCTGCACCAGGTTGCCTTCCCGAGCCGCAACGAGCAGCCGTGCGTTGACCGCCGGATTGGTGGCTCGCTGCGCCCATGCAGCCGGCGCGATGGCCGAGCACGCAGCCACGATGACCAGCATGCGCGCGGCCATCAGCCAACATGCGCGGTATCACAAGCCACGCCGAAGCGACACGGGAAACGCATGGGGGACCTCCTCATTCAAGGGGGGCGCTGTTGCACTGCGCCATTGAAAAGTCTTTCAATCAGTCTAAGTTTCGCTATGTTTCTGCACAAGGCGCTGTGCTGGCGGGCAGGTGCGCGTCTTGAATCCGCCACTTCGGCCAACAACAGACAAACGCCCCCTGAGGAGACTCTCATGCGCAACATTCGACGCGCCGTGTGGGCGCCATGCTGTTTGGCGGCCGCGATCATCGCCCTCTCTCCCGTGCAGGCCCAGGAAGTGACCGGAGGGGCGCAGGTCAAGGGCAAGGACGTGCCCAAGTCCGTCTCGGTGTCGCAGGGCAAGCTCGATGCCGCCGACAAGGACGCGAGCAACTTCCTGCACTCCAACATGAGCTATGCGCAGACGCGCTACTACCCCGCGAGCCAGATCAACACGAAGAACGTCGGCCAGCTCAAGCCCGCCTTCGTGTTCCAGACCGAAGTGGTCGAATCGATGGAGACCGCCCCCATCGTGGTCGATGGGGTGATGTACATCACCACCTCGTACAACCACGTGTACGCGCTCGATGCGGCCACGGGCCAGGAGCACTGGCACTTCAAGCACAAGATGGGACCGGTGACCACCTTCTGCTGCGGCCCCAACAACCGCGGCGTGGCGGTGATGGGCGACAAGCTCTTCATGGGCACGCTCGACGCCAAGCTCATCGCGCTCGATGCCAAGAGCGGCAAGCTGCTGTGGGAAACCCAGATCGCCGACCCCGAGCTGGGCTACTCCGAGACCATGGCCCCGGTCGCGGTGGACGGCAAGGTGCTGATCGGCACCAACGGCGGCGAATACGGCGTGCGCGGCTTCGTGAAGGCCTTCAACGCGGCCGACGGCAAGCTGCTGTGGACCTTCTACAGCATCCCCGAGAAGGGGCATGAGGGCGTGTGGGCCGCCAACGACGCGACCGGCCGCAACATGAAGCGCGACATCGCCGCCGAGAAGGCGCAGCTCGCCAAGAACGCCGATTTCTACAAGACCCTGGGCGGCGGCGTGTGGATGGCGCCCGCGGTCGATCGCGAGACCAAGACGGTGTTCTTCGTGGTCGGCAACCCCTCGCCGGACCTCTACGGCGCGGAGCGCCCGGGCGACAACCTCTACACCAATTCGATGGTCGCGATCGACCTGGACAAGGGCACCTACAAGTGGCATTCGCAGTACATCGCCCATGACGTCTGGGACCTCGACGCGGTGTCGCCGGTCATCCTTGCCGAAGCGAAGGACAAGAGCGGCAAGATGCGCAAGGTCGCCATCCACGGCGGCAAGACGGGCCATGTCTACGTGCACGACCGCGCCACCGGCGAAGTGATCCGCTTCAGCGATGCGATGGTGCCGCAGGAGAACATGTGGGTGCTGCCGACCAAGGACGGCGCGCGCATGCTGCCGGGTGCCAACGGCGGGGTCGAATGGAGCCCGATGGCCTTCAATCCGAAGACGCGCCTTGCGTATGCCGCCAACCTGCACCAGCCGATGACCTATCACGTCGAGGCGGCCGCGTATCCGGGCGGCAAGCTGTGGCTGGGTGGCGCGTTCAAGGTCATCCCGAGCGAGAAGCAGTGGGGGCGGCTGTCGGCGGTCAATGTCGATACCGGCAAGGTGGCCTGGAAGTTCGACACCGAGCAGCCCCTGATCGGCGGCGTGCTCGCCACGGCCGGCGACCTGGTCTTCAACGGCGAAGGCAACGGCTGGTTCCGCGCCTTCGACGCCAGGAGCGGCAAGAAGCTGTGGGAGTTCCAGTGCGGCGCGGGCGTCAACGCGCCGGCCGTGTCGTACACGGTGGGCGGCAAGCAATACATCGCGGTTGCGGCGGGAGGCAACACACAACTCGACTTCAAGCGAGGCAATTCGGTGTTCGTGTTCGCTTTGCCTGGCAACGTCAAGTGAAGGTGGGGCTGGCGCTGGCCGCCGCACTCGCTTGTGCGGGGGCCGGGGCGCAGCAGCAGGGTGCGGCCGCCGCGCCGGGCAAGGTGCCCGAGAAGGCGGCCGCGTGCATGGTCTGCCATGGGCAGGGCGGCAACTCCACGCAAGTGCAGTTCCCGATCCTCGCGGGCCAGACCTCGCGCTACATGTACCTGCAGTTGCGCGACTTCCAGGAGGGGCGGCGCAAGGACCCGCTCATGTCGCCCGCGATCGAGGGCCTCAGCCGCGACGAGTTGCGCGAGCTCGCCGACTGGTTCGCCCAGCAGAAGCCCAGGCCCAACGGCTTCAAGCCCGATGCCGAGAAGGCGCGGCTGGGCAAGCTGAAGGCGGATGAAACGCTGTGCACCATGTGCCACCTCGGCGGCTTCGCCGGGCAAAACGAAATCCCGCGCGTGGCGGGGCAGCATTACGAATACGTGGTCAAGCAGCTGTCGGACTTCAAGGCCCGGCGCCGCACCAACGACGCCGGCACCATGACCAGCGTGTCAGGCACGCTGTCGGACAAGGACATCGAGAACGTCGCGCACTACGTCTCCGGCCTGTGAGCCGCGGATGCGCCTCATGCGTTGAGCGGCAGGACGGCCGGGCATGCGTACTCGCGGCCGATGACGGTGCGTGCGTAGAGATAGTTGCACTTGCAGCTGGGGGTCATCGAATCCATGTCGACCCTGCCGCATTCATCGCAGGGGAACGAGAGACCCCGGCCTTCCTTGAACAATGAGCGGAAACGCAGTTCGAAGCGGGGTTCGATTTGTTCAGGGCGTTGGTTCATGGTGGCACCTCTTCGTTTGTTCCATGCCGCCGATTCGCATCGGCGTCTTCCCATGTACGAACAATAGGTGCCTGTGGATGCGACCCGCATCAGCCCGTGCGTAGGACAACTGTCGGAGGAGGCCGACAGGGTCGGCCGACTCTCCTACAGCGTGGTCATCGCGAGAGACATGCCTGGGAGCCACCCAGTGTCCTAGCTCAACATCCACAACGCACCGGCCACCGATCCAAGCATCGTGGCCATGCCGGCGAGCCTGACTCCGAGGGAATCGTTGGCCTGCGGCGCCCGGATGCCGCGCTTGTCGCCGTGAAGCATCGGCCGGATCAGGTCATCCTTCTTGACGACGAGATAGAAGAGCACGGCTGCCACATGCAGGGCCATCAGCGCGTAGATGGCCCACTGGAGCTGCACGTGGAGCGAGCTGGCAAGGCTCACGGTCACCTCGCTGGCGAAGCGCACCAGCGGCCCGTCCGTGCTGATCTCGTCCGTACTGAACAGGCCGCTCGTCGCTTGCGCGACGAGAACGCCCAGCAGCGCGAACACCGAGACCGCTCCTGAGGGACTGTGCCCCGCGTGGCGCTTTCCCCGGCCACGCATCGATCCGAGGTGCTCGAGGACTGCCTTCGGACCGTACATGAAGGAGCCAAAGCGCGCGTAGCGCGGGCCCGCGAAGCCCCAGATCAAGCGGAACACCAGCAGGCCCAGGATGCAGGCGCCGAAGCGCACGTGCCATTCCATCCAGTTGCCACCCAGTTGGGCGCTCATCACGGCGCCGGCCACGCAGCAGAGCAGCGCCCGTGGAACACTCGGGTCGGCAAGTCCCAGACCCGCACGGCGGCTCGCCGGACGCTGCCATCAGCGGGCGCCTGCGCGACATCGAATTGCGATGGGAATTGCGAGGTGACGTCGTTCATGAGGCCTACTGCAGCTTGTAGGCCTCGTGACAGGCCTTGCACGACTTGCTCGTCGAACCGAACGCCGCCTTGATGGCGGCCAGGTCGCCGCCGCGCACGGCGGCCCTGAGCTTGGCCGTCTCTCCCTGCAAGCCCTGCGAAAGCTGGCCGAAGCGCGGCGCCTCCTTCCAGATCTCCGGCTTGGCCTTGGTGTTGCCTTGCTCCGAGCCTGCGGGGTAGTAGTCGGGCACGAGTCGCCCGATCAGGTCCACCGCATCGGCGCTCTTTCGAGCGCCGCCTTGTCGAATGTCGATGTCGCCCTTGATCGTCGCGTTGATGTGCGACATCTGCTGGGCCATCAGGTAGTAGGCCGACTGCCTCGCTCGTATTGCCTTCTCGGATGCGGTCTGCGCCGGGGCGAGTCCCGGCAGGCACCAGCACGCTGCCACTGCCAAGCTTGCCAATCGCTTCAAGTCATCTTCCCTTCTTGTGACGTCGTTGCAGACGCCGATGAATTCGGGAGGAAGTACGCGGACGGCCGCAAGCAGCATGGCGTGCAATAGTTGAGGGTTTTTGAAAATATTAGTAAGCCAATGAATCCGGCTACACGGGGGACGGTAATCTCCGCCTGCGAATTGGGGGACGAGAACGTCGCCATCGATTGCGCGTGGGGGGCGGGGAGGCCGGGGCTCGAAGCCGAGGTCGCCCGAAGAGACTAAGACGGATTTCGCGGGCCGCAGGGCCGCGCGCACAGAGGACATCTTGAAAAGAAGAGACCTGGTTTTGGGAGGCTCTGCCGTGCTCGCGGCAGGGTGGCAGGCACCGGTATTTGCACAGTCGCAGGTGGTCAGGTTCGGGCAATCGGCCTCGCTCAGCGGTGGGCAGGCCGAATACGGCAAGGACGTGCGCGACGGCATCGTGGCCGCGTTCAATGCCGCCAACAAGGCCGACAGCAAGGGGCCGAAGTTCGAGCTCGTGACGCTCGACGATGGTGGCGACAAGGAGCGTTGCAAGGCCAACGTCAAGAAGCTGATCGATTCCGGCGTGACGGCGCTGCTGGGCCTGACCAGCGGTGCGGCAGCCGAGGTCTGCATGCCGATCGTCGAGGAACAGAAGATCGTCATGCTGGGCACGGCCAGCGGCAACATGGGCATCCGCAGCGACAAGTCGTCGATGGCCTTCCACGTGCGCTCGGGCTATGACGAGGAGTACCGGCGCATGGTGACGTACGTCAAGGCATTCAACATGCAGCGGGTCGGCTACGTGTTCCTCAAGGACACGCTCGCCCGCCAACCAGGCCGCGATGACCACGGCGCTGAACGCCGTCGGCCTCAAGCTCGCCGTCTCGGTGCCGCTGGACTGCAACCAGAAGAGCTTCGATGCCGAAGTGAAGACCCTGCTCGACAGCAAGCTCGACTGCGTGCTGTTCACGACCAATGCCCAGCCGATCTCGGCGATCGTCGCCGGCATGGCCGCGGCCCAGTACCGTCGGCTTCTACTTCTCGTCCTCGTTTGCCGGCCAGTCCTTGATCAATGACATGGCGGGCCGGGGCCAGAGCATCATCATGAGCCAGGTCGTGCCACGGCCCAATGCCGTGGCCGGCCCATGTCGTCAAGCGCTACCAGGATGATCTCGCTGCACTCGGCGGCAATGCGCACTTCGGCTTCACCAGCCTCGAGGGTTACATCGTCGGCCGGGTCGCGATCGAAGCGACCCGCCTCGCCGCCAAGGGCGGGGGTGTCGGCCGCGGGCGCTTCATGGATGCGCTGTCGGATCTCGACGTGGATCTTGGCGGCTACCGCGTGCGGTTCGCGCCGCCGAGTCCGCAAGGCTCGCGCTTCGTCGATGTAGTCGCCATCGACCGCAGCGGCCGCATCATCGGCTGAAGACCGGGCCCAGGAAATCCCTTGCCTTTCAAGGCCGGAAAAAAGCAACCACAACCCCCCTTTGGGGAAATCGACTCGATGAAGTATCGAACGCTCATGCAATGCGCTGCCTTGGCGCTGGCTCTGCCGCTGCCTTGATGCCCTTGGCTGCCCCGGCGCAGGGCTCGGACGATGTGCGTGAAAAGGTCGAGAAGGCCGCCACGCAGATCGCCGCCGAATTGGCGCAACTGTGTCCAGTCGCCGATCCGGGCAGCCAGGCCGCGTTCGACACCTGCAGGGCTGGTCTTTATCGCGACTCGCTTGTTCAAGCGCAGCCTGCAGGACTTCGTGCTGTGGGGCCGGCAGCGCGACCCGAAGCTGGCGCTCAAGGAGACCAAGCTGACGCAGATGGCGCCCGACGTGCTGGCCGGCATGTACGTGCCCTTGTTCATGTTCAACGGGAAGTACAGCGTCAACTACGTCGAGCGCGAGCGTCGCTACCAGATCCGCCTGCAGACCGCATTCCGCAACCGCCTCGCGCCGGGCCAGTTCCCGTACCCGTTCTGGCACGAGAGCGAGAAGTGGGCGATGTACGAAAAGGCCAGCGAGCTCATTCTCTGGTGGGAGCCGAAGAACGACCGGGTCCGGTTCGCGCAGTTCACCGTGTTCGGCGAGCAGCCGCCGATCCAGGCCAGCGAGCACGTCACGCCGCCGGCCTTCGACGGCCAGTGGCGCTGGACCGACGCCCAAGGCAAGAGCCAGCCGGCCGTCAGTGTGTTCGACGGGCTGCTGAGCGCCGGCAATCCCTACAAGGACAAGCTTGATTCGGCCTACAAGAGCTTCGCGCTGCGGCTGCGCGAAGGCCAGTGCTTCGAATGCCATGTGCCCAACAATCCGGACGGCATGAAGAAGCTCGTGCTGCTGCAGACTCCGGTGCACGCGGCCGGCGAGATCAAGCGGCTGATGAAGAGCGTGCGTGAAGACAAGATGCCGCTCGACGAGTACGGCGTCGCCACCTCGCTCGACGCGCGCACCAAGGCGGCCTTGCTCGATGAAGGCGCGGCGTTCGAGAGCATCCTCGACCTGGCCAAGCAGTGGGAGTCGGGCAAGCCCGCAACGACGACGACGCAGGCGGGGCGGAGCGAAATAGCTCAGTTCTTGCCGAGCCGCAGTCGCTCGACGATGCGCTTCTCGGCCGCGTAGGCTTCGCGCATCGCGCGGCCGTAATCCTCGGGGCCGAGATAGAGCAGTTCCTGGTCGTATTTCGCGAGCTCCGCCACGTGCGCGGGCGCGTTCATTGCTGCGCGAAACGCATGGTGGAGCTTGTCGACGACGCCGGGCGCCAGCCCGCGCGGCCCGCCGAGGCCGTAGGGCGACATCGCGACGATGCCGAAGCCCAGCTCGCGCAGCGTCGGCACGCTGGGCCAGCGCTTGGAGCGGTGGTCGGCGAAGGTGACGAGCAGGCGCAGCTTGCCGCTGTCGACGAACGGCGCGAAGCCGGTGGAATTGACGCCCACCATTGACCTGGCCCGAGGCCACCGCGAGCATCTGCTCGGCGGTGCCCTTGTAGGGCACGTGCACGTAGCGTCAGCGCCGCGTCGCTGCATCAGCTCTTCCATCACGACGTGCGGCGTGGTGCCGACGCCGTTGGTGCGCCACCGTCAGCTGGCCCGGGTGCTCGCGCGCCCAACGCGAAGATGTCGTCGAAGTGCTGGAAGGGGCTGTCCGCAGGCACGACGCACGCCGAAGGTGACGCCGGAGATCTGGATGATCGGCGTCACGTCGCGGATCGGGTCCCACTGCACCTTCTGCGTCCACGGTGCGCGAAAGACCGGCTGCGGCAGCTGCGCGATGGTGTAGCCGTCGGGCGCGGCCTGCTGCAGCAGCGGCATGGCCAGCGTGCCGCCGGCGCCGCCGCGGTTCTCGATGATCATGCGTCTGGCCGAGCTGGTGCGCCGGCGGCCTCGGCCAGCACGCGCAAGCGAGATGTCGGTCGCGCCGCCGGCCGGCCAGGGCACCAGCAGCGTGATCGGGCGCGAGTCGGGAAGTCGCTTTCGGCGTGTCTTTCAGTGACCTCTCGCCGCCGCGTTCAGCGGGGCCGACCATTCGCGCGAGCACCGATCGCGATCGAAGCGAGCCCCGCGCCCGCACCGGCAAGCATGCTCCGGCGCGTCAATCCGCGTGGCGCTGCGCGGCCTTCATCCGCCACCTCCGCGCTTGGTGAGGCCGCCGAAGCCGCGCTGCGGGTCGTAGCCCGCAGCAGGCGACCATGAAGAACACCAGCGCGCAGCCCAGCACCACCCAGGGCGCGATGCCCGGGTCCTTGCCGTAGAGCGCGAAGCGGATCCATTCCACCGCATGCGTGAAGGGATTGAAGCGCGCCAGCTGGTAGACCCAGCGGCGCCCGACTCCTCGCAGCTTCCACAGCGGGTAGAGCGCGGTGGACAGGAAGTACATCGGGAAGATGACGAAGTTCATCGTGCCGGCGAAGTTCTCGAGCTGCTTGATGTGCACCGACAGCAGCAGGCCGAGCGCGCCGAGCATCAGCGCCGCCGCGGCGGCGGCGAGCAGGGCCATCGGCAGCTGCGGCGACCGAGCAGGGCAGCTGCGGTGCCGAGCAGGGCCGCGACGATCACGAAGGCCAGCGCCTGCAGCAGCGACAGCACCGCGGTCGCGACCAGCTTGCGAACAGCAGCCAGGGTCGCGGCAGCGGCGCGGTGAGCAGCAGGCGCATCAGCCCCATCTCGCGGTCGTACACCATCGCCAGCGAGGACTGCATGCCGTTGAACAGCAGCACCATGCCGACCAGGCCCGGCGCGATGTAGACGTCGTAGGGGATGTAGGTGTCGTAGGGCTCGACGATGGCCACGCCGAAGACGTTGCGAAAGCCTGCCGCGAACACCGCCAGCCACAGCAGCGGGCCGCACCAGCGCCGACACCAGGCGGCCGTACTGGCGCGAGAACTTCAGCAGCTCGCGCATCACGATCGCGCGCAGCGCCTGCAGCGCAGGTGCCGCCCGCGCCGCAGCGCTGTGCTTGACGGCAGTCGAGCGGCGCGGGGTTCATCTGTCGTCGTGCCTTGCACAGCTTCTCCGGCGCGTCGGCGCCGAGCGTGTCGAGCACATTGCTCGGGTGCAGCAGGCCTTCGACGGGCGCCTGCGCGACCACGCCCTGGCCGTCGCTGAGCAGCAGCGGCTGGCGCAACTGGCCGTCCCAGGGGCGGAAGGCCAGGCGCACGCCCTTGGAGCCGTCGAGCGCGAGTCTTCGGCCAGCGCCTGTGCCGAGGCTGCGGCGCACCGGCCCCTTCGGCGCGGCGATCGCGGCCGCGAGCAGCGCCTTGCCGGCCATCCACGCCGGCCCAGTCGTGGCGCGGTCATCGGCCGCTTGGCGGCCTTGCGCGAAGCGGCGCGACGACCTGCGGCGCGCCGAAGCGCTCGAAGTGCGGTGCCAGGCCAGCGCCACCAGCCCGGCGTCGCCCACCACCGGGCGCGGCAGCGCGGTGCGGTAGGGCAGGCGCGCGCGCGAACTCGCCGTCGCTGTCGACCACCCACACCACGTCGTAGGTCGGCGCCGCCGGTGAGCAGCAGCGGATTGGCGAGGTCGCGCTCGCGCGGGTCGGCCGAGAGCTTGAAGGGCTCGCGTGGCCACCGCTTGCAGGCCGATAGCGCTTGAGCGAGGCCTGCGCGCTCGGCCAGCCGTACTGCGTCCTGCGCGGCGCGGGCCGCGCAGCAGCAGCACCTTGCTCCAGCGTCCGCGAGACCAGGTCTGCGCCAGCGCGTCGCTGCGCATGCGCTCGCTCGGCAGCAGGTGGAAGAGGTTGGGGCGGCATCGCTGCTGGCGCAGCGCGGTCGGCGCTGTCGCCGAGGTTGAAGACGGCGAGCTTGATGGCGGCACCGCCGCGAGCAGCGCATCGGCTGGGCAGGTCGGCGAGCAGTGCGGCGGCGCCGGCTCGCTCGAGCTTCTGGGCGGCGGCGCGCGCCTCGTCCGGCGTGCCCACCTCCACCGTTTCGAGCTTGAGTTCGCAGCTCGGCCGCTTCGAGCTCGAACTGCGCCTTCATTGAGCGCCGACCTCGACCGCCTGCTGTGCCGGGCCGCCGGGGTGACCCAGGTAGCCCAGGTCCAGGCGCGGCCCTTCGAGCCGCGGATCGTCGGCCGCGCGCAGATCAGCGTCGGCCGTGCAGCGTCAGCCGCGCCGCGCGCCGCAGGCGCCAGCGCGGCACGCGCGCACAGCAGCGCGCCGGCTTGCAGCGCGGCGAGCCCTGAGGTGGCGCGAAGCGCATCCGTCATTCATCGATCACCACCGCCATGTACGGCACGCGGCCGACCGGGATGGTCTTCATCGCCTTGGCGCTCGGCACGTCGACCACCGTGAGTCGTCCGACAGGCCATTGGCCACGTACAGCCGCGTGCCGTCGCGTCGAGCGTCACGCCCCAGGCGCGCTTGCCGACCAGCACCTGCTTCGTGCGACCTTGCGTGCTGGCCACGTCGACCCAGGCCACATGGTTGGCGCGGCCCAGGCCCACGTAGGCCGTCTTGCCGTCGGGCGAGAGCGCGAGGCCGACCGGCGTGATGTCGTCGGCCCGCATGCCCTGGCAGCTCGAAGCTGATCGTCTGCGTCACCGCGAGGTCCGTCGTGGAGATCATGCTGACGCTCGCGGCGAGCTCGTTGGTCACCCACAGCTCCGCGCCGTCGGGCGTGATCGCGAAGCGGCGCGGCCGCTTGCCGACCTGGATGTTCTTGATGACCTTGCGCGTCTGCGACATCGACCACGTGGACCATGTTCGCCACCTCCGAGGTGACGTACACGCGCTTGCCGTCGGGCGAGATCTTCACGCCTTCGGGCTCTTCGCCGACCTTGACGGACCGATCGCCTTCTTGGCGGCGATGTCGAAGAAGCCGAGCTCCGCTTCTTCCTCGTTGGAGACATAGGCGATGCGCCCGTCGGGCGAGAGATCGAAGGCTTCCGGGTCGTCGCCGAGCGGCACGCGACCCACCGACTTGCGGGTGGAGAGATCGATCAGGTCGGCCGCGTTGGAATCGCCGCAGGCCACCATCAGCTGCCCGCCGCCCGGCATCACCTGCATGTGGCGCGGGCGCTTGCAGGTGGCCACGGTGCCCACCACCGTGAGCGTCTTGGGATCGATCACGGTGAGGCTGTGGTCCTTCTCGCTCGAGACGAAGACCAGGCCGCTGCCCTTGGCGGCGCACGGGGCCGATGTACAGGCCGATGCCGGCCGCAAGGGCCGCGCAGGCGAGGATGCGTGCGTTTTGCAAGTCATGTCTCCTATGCTTCTTGTCGTTGGCAGGCGTGCGCTAGCCGGTGGCGCGCGACGAAGGCTTCCTCCAGCGTGGGGCCGCCGAGCCGTGCGGTCACCGCATCGGGGCTGCCGTCGGCCAGCAGCTTGCCGCGGTGCAGCACCAGCACGCGATCGGCCTGCAGGGCTTCCTCCACCCAATGGGTGGCCCACAGCACCGTGCAGCCCCGCTCGGCCACGTCGGCGCGCAGCGAGGCGAGCAGGTCGCGCCGCGACTTGGGGTCCAGCCCCACCGTGGCCTCGTCCATCAGCAGCAGGCGGGGCCGATGCAAGCCGGCGCGCACCAACTCCACTCGACGCCGGTTGCCGCCGGAAAGTTCCCGCACGGTCCGGTCGAGGTCCGCGCCCAGCCCCATGCGCTCGCAGCCCTCGGCGATGCGCTCGCGGGCCAGCGCCGCGGGCAGGCCATGCAGGTCGGCCTGCAGCGCGAGGTTGCGGCGCACCGTGAGGTCGAGGTCGAGCGAGAGCTGCTGGAACACCACGCCGATCTGCGCCAGCGCCGCGCAGGCCTTGTCACGCAGGTCGAAGCCGCCGATCTCGATGCGTCCGGCATTGGGCGCGAAGAGCCCGGTGATCAGTTGGAAGAGCGTCGACTTGCCGGCGCCGTTGGGCCCCAGCAGGGCCACGAACTGGCCGGCGGGAAGGGCCAGGTCCAGCGCGTCGAGGGCGGTGCGTTCGCCATAGCGCTTGGTGAGGCCCTGGACCTTCAGCATGAGGTCTCCGGGCCGGGGATCGGGACTTGCGGCATGGGAGTCGGTGCCTCGCAGTCGAGCCAGCTCGAACCATACTAACCCGCCCACGGCCGCCAGGGGAAGCGGCCCATCCCTGCGGCCGTGCGTCGTCAGGGCCTGCGCGGCGCCGTCGACATCCACGCGATCAGCGAGGAGCGCATCGCCTCTTCCACGCTCATCTCGATGGGCTTGGTCCAGCCGCGTGGCACGAACAGCGTGTAGCCGCCGATCATGTAGCCCATCGGGAGGTAGACCGCGAGGCGGTTGTCCTTGGCCACGCCATCGGGCAGGTCGGCCAGGCTCTCGCGCGTGACGAGGCCGATGATCTCCATGTCGCCGGGGAAGGTGATCACCACCACCTGCTGCGAGGTCTGCTTGGTCTGCGGCGAGAAGTAGTCGGCAAAGCTCTTGAGCGACGTGTAGATGCTCTTGACCACCGGCAGGTTGGTGAAGGGCAGCTCGAAGAGCGAGAGCAGCGAGCGCGTGCGCCGCTGCGAGAGCAGGAACCCGACCACGCCGATGAGCACCACCCCGACGACCAGGCCCAGCCCCGGGATGTAGAGGCTGCCGAAGATCGGCTCCACGATCACCCGGGTCAGGCCTTCCATCCAGGCGAAGAAGATGTAGAACAGGTAGACGGTGAAGGCCAGGGGCAGTATGGCCAGCAGTCCGCGCAGGAAATACTGGGACAGGCGTTTCATGTTCATGGGGGCAGCCGGCAGCGGGAGAGTGGCTTGCAGGATAGCAGCGCACGGTGACGTGGACCGCGTGCCGGATCGCGCTTGGCGAGCCCCTGCGAAGGCGCACAATGAATCGACTTCGAAGCGGATCAAGACAACGATGGCGAGCGACACATCAGGCCCTGCATCTCCCGGCGCGGACATCACGCCCAGTTCGCTGGACTTCCCCGTGGTGGGCATCGGCGCATCGGCGGGAGGGCTCGATCCACTGCCCCGATTCTTCGAGGCCATGCCGGTCGACAGCGGCATGGCCTTCGTGGTCGTGGTGCATCTCTCGCCCCGGCATGCAAGCGGCCTGCCGGGCCTGCTCCAGGCGGCGACCAGCATCCCGGTGATCGCGCCGGAGGGGCCGCAGCCGATCGAAGCCAACCACATCTACGTCATCTCTCCCGACAAGCTGCTGTCGATGAACGACGGCTACCTGCGCGTCACCGCCATGGAGCCCACGCAGGGCCGGCAGGTCGCGATCGACCTGTTCTTCCGTTCGCTGGCGACGGTCCATCGCGAGCGCGCGGTGGCCGTGGTGCTCTGGGGCGGCGCCGATGGCGCGGTGGGCCTGGCCCGCATCAAGGAAGAAGGCGGTCACGCTCGTGAGCGGCGAGCGATGCCGGCGCGCGATCCCGCCATGCTTGCGCGCGCGCACCGGCCATGACTTCCGCAACTACAAGCGCGCCACCGTGCTGCGCCGCCTCGAGCGGCGACTGCAGGTGCACGGCCTGCGCAACCTGCCGGCCTATCGCGCTTTGCTGCAAGGCGAGCCCGAGGAGGCCCAGGCCCTGCTGCGCGACATGCTGATCGGGGTGACCAATCTTCTTCGCGACCCGGAAGCCTTCGACGCGCTGCAGAACGAGGCGCTGCGCCCGATCGTCGAGCGCAGCAATGGCAGCTTCGAACTGCATCAGCGGCTGGCCGAGGAACATGCGCCGCCCAGCGTGCTGATCGACGCCGAGGCCAATATCGTCCACCTGTCGGACAAGGCCGGGCGCTTCCTGCAGCATGCGGGCGGCGAGCCTTCCGCACCAGCTCCTGAGCCTGGTCGGGCCGGAACTGCGGCTGGAGCTGCGCACGGCGGTGTTCCAGGCCTTGCGATCCGGCCGCAGCGTCGAGGCGCGACGGGTGAAGATCGAGCAGGATGGCAGGGCCCTCTACGTCAAGATGATCGTCCGGCCCGTGATCGAGCCGCAGCTCGAGCAGCAGCTTCGTGCTGGTGCTGTTCGACGATGTCGAGGACTCCGTGGTCGCGCGGCGAGGAGGACGGCGGGCGCGACCCGGTGGTGGTCCACCTCGAGGAGGAGCTGCGGCGCACCAAGGAGCAGCTGCAAGGCACCATCGAGCAATCGGAGACCTCGACCGAGGAGCTGAAGGCCTCCAACGAGGAACTGCAGGCCATCAACGAGGAGCTGCGCTCGACCACCGAGGAGCTCGAGACCAGCAAGGAGGAACTGCAGTCGATCAACGAGGAGCTCATCACCGTCAACAACGAGCTCAAGGCCAAGGTCGAAGAGACCGGCAAGATCAACGACGACCTGCAGAACCTGATCCTTCGTCGACATCACGACCCGCCGCCAGGCCGAGGACAACATGCGCCTGGTGGCCGAGTGCACCAAGGATCACGCGATCGTCACCACCGATCTCACCGGGCGGGTGACCACCTGGAACACGGGCGCCGAGCGCATCTTCGGCTATGCGCAAGCCGAGATGCTCGGGCAGCCGGCCGACGTGCTGTTTGTCGAGGAGGACCGCGCCGCCGGCGTGCCGGAGGAGGAAATGCGGCGCGCCCGCGACGAGGGCAGGGCGGAAGATGACCGCTGGCACCTGCGCAAGGACGGCACGCGCTTCTTCTGCAGCGGCATCATGACGCCGCTGCACGAGGGCGGCGAGCTGCGCGGCTACGCCAAGATCGCGCGCGACCTCACCGGCAGCAAGAGGGCGGAGCAGTTGCGCGAGGGCCGGCTGCGCGAGCATGCGGGGGAGCGCGCGGCGGCCGAGGCGCGCGAACCAGCTCAAGGACGAGTTCCTCGCCGTCATGTCGCACGAGCTCAAGAACCCGCTCAACCTGATCAGCTCAACGCCGAGCTGCTGTCGCGCCTGCCCGAGGCGCGCTCGCTGCCCTCGGTGGCCCGCGCGACCGACATCATCCGCAAGACCGTGCTCAGCCAGGCGCAGATCATCGACGACATGCTCGACCTTTCGCGCATCGACACCGGCAAGCTCAAGCTGGAGCGCGGCCCGGTGGACCTGGCCGCAACGGCCCGCATGATCGTCGAGGCGCTGAAGGACGAAGCGCACGCCAAGCAGGTGGAGCTGGCGCTCCTGGGAGGCGAGGCGCAGATCGTCGTGTATGCCGACCGGACGCGTATCGAGCAGATCATCTGGAACCTGCTGAGCAACGCCATCAAGTTCACGCCCGCGCAGGGCCGGGTGGCGGTCCGGCTGTCATGCGAGGGCGGTTTCGCGCGGGTCGACGTGGAAGACACGGGCCGGGGCCTGGCGCCGGAGTTCCTCCCGAAGGCCTTCGACATGTTCACGCAGGAGCAGGGCGGTTCGGCGCGTCGCCATGGCAGCGGGCTGGGCATCGGGCTGGCGCTGGTGCGCAGCCTGGCGGAAATGCATGGCGGACGTGTCGAGGTGCATTCCGACGGCATCGACCGTGGCGCCCGCTTCTCGGTCTGGCTGCCGCTGCGGCACAGCGAGCGCGGCACCGAAAGGGAAGCTGCCCAGTCGCAGCCTTGGCTGGCCGGCCGCCGCGTGCTGATCGTCGACGACGACCGGCAGGGTGTCGATACCCTGCGCCAGTTGCTGGAGATGGAAGGCGCGGACGTGGTGGCCGTTTTCGACGCGCCGGCGGCCCTGGCCGCCGCTTCGGGCGGCGACACGGCCTTCGACGTGGTGATCACCGACATCGCGATGCCGGACATGGACGGCTACCAGCTCCTCGACGCGCTGCGTGCGGAGGAGGCCACGGTGCGCATCCCGGTGATCGCGCTCACCGGCTTCGGCCGCCCCTCGGACGTCAAGCGCGCGATCGCGGCGGGGTTCGACGCGCACCTGCGCAAGCCGGCCACGCTCGGGCGCCTGCTGAGGGCGCTCGAGCAGGTGCTGGGCAAGCAGCTCTGAGCGCCCCGGTAGCGGATCAAGCGGCGCCGTCTTCCTTCAGCCAGGCCAGCATCAAGGGGTCCACCACCTCGTACCGGCCCCGGCCGGTCTTGGTCACCACGTCCTCCGGCAGGGTGCCGAGGGCGCGCGTGACCCCGCCCGCAGTCACGCTGGAGCCCAGCGCCTTTTCGACGCGCTCGAGGTTCTCTGCCGAGGTGAGCTGGTCGGCCCCGGAGGCCAGCTGGCGCATCAGCACCTGCTGCAGCGGCGTGAAGCGGCCGAAGCGTGCGCGGATCGACTCCGGCGGATAGCGCTGCGCGAGGAAGGGCTTCACGGCGCCCACCAGGTCCTTCACGTTGAAGGTCGTCACGTGCCCGACGAAGGCGATGAAATCGGCCGGACGATGGCCGAGCAGGGCGAAGGCCTCGGTGAGCACCTCCACGTCGAGCGGGGTCTTGCGCGGCGCGTTGGCCTGCCTGGCGATGTGCGCGACGAAGTCGCGCCCGAGCAGCTGGAAGTCCTCATGGTCGGCCAGGCCGAAGCTGGGGCGCTGGTAGTCGCCGAAGAGGCGCAGCAGGCCGTCGCGCGAGCTTCCGGTAATGAGCACAAGCACCTTGCCCGCGATAGGTGTTGAAGAGCGCCCGGATGGCCCTCATCGCACGCTCGCCGCTGGGCCTGCGGACCAGCTCCTGCGCCTCGTCGAGCATCAGCAGGATCCGCGTGCCCGGCCGCTGGCGCATCAGCTCGGCCACCAGGTGCTGCAACTGCACGCCCGGATCCTTGCTGCTCGGAGGCGGTGCCGGCGCAGCCACCGTCACGCCGAGCCCGGCGCCGCGCACGCCGGTCACGGTGGTCTTGCCCAGGCGGGTGGCGGCGTCATGCACCACGTCGGCGAGGCGGCCGTTGAGCGCGTCGAGCGGATCGTCGCTGGCCATGAAGTCGACGTAGATCGGCGCCAGGCCCTGCTTCTCGGCGGCCTCGGCCATGTCGTGGTTGAGGAAGGTCGTCTTGCCGGTCTGGCGCGGGCCGAAGAGCGACAGCGCGCGCTCGGGCAGGTCCTTGAGGCGGCCGAGGTAGCGTTGCGCAAGCTCCGGCCGGCGGTAAAGATAGGCATCGTCCATGCGGGCGGATTTGACTCAATTTGAGTGAGACCGTCAAATTTGAAGAGGGGAGCAAAACCCGGCAATTCAACGTATGCGTATGGAGTCACGCACCACAGGAGCGATCTGATGAAGCGCACATTCATGTCGGGCCACGGCGTCGTGCCGCTGGCCCTGGCGGCAACGGCCATGCTGGGTGCCTGCGCCGGCTACAGCCCGGGCAATCTCCAGCCGGGCACGCCGCTCACCGATGTCGTCGCCCGCATGGGGCCGCCCACCGGCGAATACCCGGGGCCGGACGGGACGCGGCGCGTCGAATTCGCCAGGGGCCCGTTCGGCAAGCACACCTACATGATCGATGTGAACGCGCAGGGCCAGGTCGTCAAGTGGCAGCAGGTCCTGTTCGAGAACAACTTCAATTCACTGCCGGTGGGCATGACCGAGCAGGAGCTGCTTTACCGCATCGGGCGGCCCTCCGAGATCCTGAGCATTCCGCGCCGGCAGGAGCAGGTATGGTCCTATCGATACGAGATCAACTGGTGCCAGTGGTTCCAGGTGAACATCGACCAGCCGACCAAGAAGGTGACGGCGACAGGCTATGGCATCGACTGGAAGTGCGATGCCGGTGACGTGAGGGGGCCGGATAAATGACGATCAAGCTCTACGGCATCGGCTGATGCACCGCACCCCCAGCGCTCGCTTGTAGCGCTGGGGACCCCTTGTCTGCGGGTGCCCACGAAATGCAACTCCTCGTATCGTTACTCACCAAGAAAGAGGACGGAGGAGGATGTCATGGACAGCCTGAGAGGAGGGTCGTCCGGGTATCGGACGCATGAACCCGCACACGAGACTTCGACCGCCACGGTGCGGTCATGATTACGTACCGTGCGATCTTCCTTCGGGCGGGGATTCAACGCCCATCGCTTCGCCATCTACGCCGTGCTGAGGCTGCTGCCCCATCCGTGGGCACGCGATGCGATCGGCGCCGTCGGCGCCTCGATCGTGAACCGGCAGCAGGGGGCCGGCCCAGCGCGCCGAGGCGAGCGCGTGGCCTCCGCCGTCAGGCAACTCCACGAGCATGGCTTCGTCGAGACTCGATCCCGCTGCTGAGCCCGGGCGAGATCGTCGATATCCGGGCATTCCTGGCGAGGCAGCCGGCGCTCGTCGGTAGCGAGGCACAAGCTGGTGGACGAGTCGACACGCGGCATGCAACGGGCGTCGTATCCCCTTGCGACCATCCTGGCTTGCCCGCACATCCTCGACCTGATCAACACGCCCGATCTGCTCGACATCGCGGCAGGCTATCTTGGTTGCAAGCCGACCATCACAACCGTCGGGATCCATTGGTCGTTTCCGGGCAATTGGGCTCCGTCCTCGGTGCAGACGTACCACCGCGATCAGGAGCACTGGCGCTTCATCAAGTTCTTCGTCTACCTGACCGACGTGGACATGGACAGCGGCGCACACCGCTTCTTGCTCGGCTCGCACCGCAGCATGGGGCGGCTGCGGCTGGCCAGCTACTCGAACGAGGAAGTCGAGGAGGGCTTCGGTCAGGGCAAGGTGCGCACCGTCATCGGGAAGAAGGGCACCAACTTCGCGGAGGACACCTGGGGCATCCACCGCGGCATCATGCCCGTCACGCGTGCGCGGCTCATGGTCGATGTGATGTATGCGGTGGGCGCGGTTCCGATCTACGAAGACCACCCGGTCCGCGTGGAAGGTGCCGAGCGCTACGACCGCTATGTGAACCGGCTGATCGTCGCCTGATGGAGGCTGGTATCCGCAGCTTCGCGCAGCGAAGTCATGCGGACACCAAGGTGACCGCCTGCCGGGTCGCCCCCGGCGGGCTGCCTCCCCCAGGCGCCAGAAGCCCGGCAGACAAGCACATCCCTAGGCCGCAAGCAGTTGCCTCAGCACGAACGGCAAGATCCCCCCGTGCTTGTAGTAGTCCACCTCGATCGGCGTATCGATCCGCAGCCTCACCGTCACCTCCTGCCGGCTGTCGTCGGCGCGATGGATCACGAGCTTCACATCGGCCATCGGCAGGACCGGCTCGTCGACCGCCACGTCGATCCGCTCGTCGCCCTTGAGCCCCAGGCTCTCCCATGAATCGTTGCCGAGGAACTGCAGCGGCAGCACGCCCATGCCCACCAGGTTCGAGCGGTGGATGCGCTCGAAGCTGCGCGCCACCACCGCCTTGATGCCCAGCAGCTGAGTGCCCTTGGCGGCCCAGTCGCGCGAGGAGCCGGTGCCGTATTCCTCGCCGCCGAAGATGACCGTGGGCGTGCCCTGGGCCATGTACTTCATCGCGGCGTCGTAGATGAACATCTTCTCGCCGCCGGGCTGGAACAGCGTCAGGCCGCCTTCCTCGCGCGAGCTGTCCTCGCGCGGCGGGATCATCAGGTTCTTGATGCGCACGTTGGCGAAGGTGCCGCGCATCATCACCTCGTGGTTGCCGCGTCGCGACCCGTATGAATTGAAGTCGGCCCGCTGCACGCCGTTGGCGATCAGCCACTGGCCCGCGGGAGAGCTTTCCTTGATGGAGCCGGCCGGCGAGATGTGGTCGGTGGTGATCGAGTCGCCGAACAGCGCCATGATGCGCGCGTTCCTGATGCTGGCCGAGGCCTCCTTCGGCTCCTGGGTGAAGCCCTCGAAGAAGGGCGGCTCCGCGATGTAGGTGGACTTGGGCCAGTTGTAGAGCTGCCCCTTGACGCCCTTGATGTCCTTCCAGAGCTTGCCCGGATCGGACTTGACCTTCTCGTAGTTCTCCTTGAAGGCCTTGCCGTTCATGGCGTGCTTCATCAGCGCGTAGATCTCGTCGCTGGTCGGCCAGATGTCGCCGAGGTACACCTCGCGCCCGCCCTTGCCCTTGCCCACGGGCTCGGTCATCAGGTCGCGCGTGACCGTGCCGGCGATCGCGTAGGCCACCACCAGCGGGGGCGAGGCGAGGAAGTTGGCCTTGAGGTTGGGATGGATGCGCGCCTCGAAGTTGCGGTTGCCCGACAGCACCGCGGCGCAGATCAGGTCGTTGGTGAGGATGGCGTCGTTGATCTCGGGCGCCAGGTCGCCGGCATTGCCGATGCAGGTGGTGCAGCCATAGGCCGCCACGCCGAAGCCGAGCTTCTCCAGGTAGGGCAGCAAGCCGGCCTTCTCGAGATACTCGGTCACCACGCGCGAGCCGGGCGCGAGCGAAGTCTTGATGTGCGGCTGCACCTTGAGCCCGGCTTCCACCGCCTTCTTCGCGAGCAGGCCCGCGGCCAGCAGCACGCTCGGGTTGGAGGTGTTGGTGCAGGAGGTGATCGCGGCGATCAGCACGTCGCCGTGGCCGACGGTGATGCGCGCGTGGGGTGTCGCCATCTTGGCGTCGTGCCTGGCTGGATCGAGCTCGGGCCGATTGCTCTCCATCTCGGCCACCGGCCGGGGCGCGCCAGGCGCCACCGGGGGCGCGGGCACGGTGTCCACGTCGTCGCCGCTGCCGAGGTGGAAGCGCTGGGCGAGCTTCTCGGGGTGCTGGTTGAAGCCGTTCTCGGACGCCGGCTTGCGAGAACAGCGAGACGAACTGGTTCTTGACGTTGCCGATCTCGATGCGGTCCTGCGGACGCTTGGGGCCCGCCAGGCTCGGCGCGACGGTGCCCAGGTCGAGGCCGACCACCTTGCTGTATTGCAGCTCGCCTGCGCGTGGAACTCCGAACATCCCCTGCGCCTTGAAGTAGCCCTCGAAGGCCTCGATCTCGGCCGTTGCTGCGGCCGGTGCCCCTGAAGTAGTCGATCGTCTTCTCGTCCACCGGGAAGAAGCCCATCGTGGCGCCGTACTCGGGCGCCATGTTGCCGATCGTCGCGCGGTCGGGCAGCGCCAGCGAGCGGGTGCCTTCGCCGAAGAACTCGACGAACTTGCCCACCACCTTTTCCTTGCGCAGCAGTTCGGTGACGGTGAGCACCAGGTCGGTGGCCGTCACGCCCTCCCGCAACTTGCCGGTGAACTCGAAGCCCACCACGTCGGGCGTGAGGAAGTACACCGGCTGGCCCAGCATGCCGGCCTCGGCCTCGATGCCGCCCACGCCCCAGCCCACCACGCCGATGCCGTTGATCATCGTGGTGTGGCTGTCGGTGCCGACCAGGGTGTCGGGGTAGTAGACGTCGTCATCCGTCTTGTGCACGCCGCGCGCCAGGTATTCGAGGTTGACCTGGTGGACGATGCCGAAGCCCGGGGGCACCACGCCGAAGGTGTCGAAGGCCTGCATGCCCCACTTCATGAACTGGTAGCGCTCCTCGTTGCGCTGGAACTCGAGCTTCATGTTGAGGTCGAGCGCCTTCTTGGTGCCGTAGTGGTCGATCATCACCGAGTGGTCCACCACCAGGTCGACCGGCACGAGCGGCTCGATGCGCTTCGGGCTTCTTGCCCAGGCTCTCGGCCACCGAGCGCATCGCGGCCAGGTCGGCCAGCAGCGGCACGCCGGTGAAGTCCTGCAGCACCACGCGGGCGACGACGAAGGGAATCTCGTCGACCCGCTCGGCGTTGGGCTGCCAGTTGGCGAGCTGCTCGACATGCTCGGCCGTCACTTTCTTGCCGTCGCAGTTGCGCAGCACGGACTCCAGCACGATGCGGATCGATACCGGCAGCTTCGCCACATTGGGGTACTGCTTGGCGAGCTCGGGCAGCGAGAAGAACTGGCCCTTGCCTGACCCGGACTTGAAGGACTTCAGGGTCTTGGCGAAGGCGTGCTCGGGTGCTTTGGGCATGGAGGGCTCCGTTCTTGGTGTGCCGTGGGGGTGGCGAGTCGGGCGAGGGGATCTTGCCCGGAGAGCCTGAGTTTTTAATGGCGCAGGGCGAAGGTCAAGAGCGCGTCACGACGAACGCGGCGGCGCTCGAGGCTTACCTGTCCTCTGTCGGGCCTTCAAGTGACTGAAGCGCAGCGGCTTCAGCAGCATCGATGATCTCTGACGGGTGCCCTCGTCCAATCAACTGCTTGCGACGGTTCTTGGACAGGCGCCCCCCATTGAGCAGGCACGACCGCACCAGCAACACGAGGTCTTCGTTGTTCATGTCCACCGCCATGTTGACGGCGCGAAAGGCTGTGTCGAAGCGGGTGAGGAAATCAAACTCTCTCCGCAGGTCCTGCTCCAAGGCCTCCAGCGCCATCTGCAGCGCCGAACTCGACGCAGGGCGTCGCGTCCCAATAGCGGTAGATCTCGGGATCTCCCTTGAACTGCGCGTGAGACGACGCGGCCGTCCACGACCGTGACGTCCCAGAAACGGCGGGTGTGCTTCGAAAACGATTCGAGGGCCGCAAGGTAGGCGTCCTCGTGCCGTTTCATCGCGATCGAAACCGGCAGCACCAAGCCGTTGCTCAGGCGCGGATCGGAGCAAGCCACCTTATGCCAGAGGTATCGCGACAGGCGGCCATTGCCGTCCATGAAGGGATGGGCAAAGACGAATCCAAAGCTCACCAATGACGCCAGGACGACCGCATCCACGCCAGCGGGATGATCATTGGCCAGGGCTATCACCGCATCCATGGCGGGCCGCATGAGCTCCGGAGGCGGCGGCAAGTACGCCACCCCTGCTGCCCCCGGCAGCCCGTTGCGCAGCCAGTTCTGCCTGTTCCGGAATTCAATCGCCCGGTCCAGAGGATTGGTCACCGCCAAGTTCTGCAGCGACACCAGGAATTCTTCGGTGATCTGTTCCCGCAGGTGCGCGCGCGCCAGCAGCGAAGCGAATGCCTCGGCCTTGTCCGTCGTCGGCGCCTCCTTCTCGATCGCGTAGGAGCTGTCTGTCTCGCTCAAGTAGGCCCAACGCACCGTGCGATCCAGGACCTGTGGGTCTACCGATTCGACGAACGCCTGGACCTGGCTCAGCACGTCTTGCTGCAGCAGGGCCTCCAGCGCGGGCGTACGGCGCACCGTCACGCAGTACTGTGGAGTGCCCAGGCCGTTGAAGTTCACCCTCCAGCGGCATTGCGCACGGTCGGGCCACTCACGAATCTCTGCGGATCGAAGACTGGCACTGCAGCGCCCTGCGCAGCAGGTAGTCCAGTCAGTTCCTTCCCATTGGCCAGCTCCCATAGATATGCCACCAATCGGGCGTATGCACTGGCCGGGCTCTTCGCAAAGGTATTGGCAACGCCCCGCGGGTCGATCCGCTTGAGTGCCAGAATGGCTGCCTGGAAGTTCATGCCCTCGTGCTTGAGGGCAAAAAGCAGGTGGTCCAGCGGATCGGCGCTGGTTGGCGCCACGTGGTCGGGGACAGCCAAGTCACCCGCCAGCTTGATGACCCGCTTGACCGCCTGGACACGAGCTGCCTGCGGGGCTGGGTGTGCGGAGTGCCCAGGTGCTCACGCAAGAATTCATATCCGAGCAGCCTGCCCAGACATTTTTTTCTCCGCTTGCCCAAAAAATCATACAAACGAGGCTATTCAAGCATTTTTTTGTATGCCCTTCAAGAAAAAACGCCCCGGTTGCTTGGCCGGGGCGAAGTGAGGTGGCTGGGGCCGGCAGAGCGAAACGGCCAGCCCGAACTCCTTCGGGCTGACGAGGACCGTTGTCGAGGCTCGTTTCTCAGGAACTCAGGCCGCGACCGTGTCGGCCACCGCCTTGTACTCCTCGATCTGGTCGAAGTTCAGGTACTGGTAGACCTGGCGCTCGCGGCTGGTTGAGCACGCCCATGTCGGCCATGGTACTCCGCCCGCGTCGGGATGCGGCCCAGCTTGGAGCAGATCGCCGCCAGCTCGGCCGAGCCCAGGTAGACGTTGGTGTTCTTGCCCAGGCGGTTCGGGAAGTTGCGGGTGCAGGTGGAGAACACCGTCGCGCCTTCCTTCACCTGCGCCTGGTTGCCCATGCACAGCGAGCAGCCCGGCATTTCCATGCGCGCGCCGGCGCGTGCCGAGCATGCCGTAGTGGCCTTCCTCGGTCAGCTGCGCTGGCGTCCATCTTGGTCGGCGGGGCGACCCACAGCTTGACCGGGATGTCGCGCTTGCCTTCGAGCAGCTTGGACGCCGCGCGGAAGTGGCCGATGTTGGTCATGCACGAGCCGATGAACACTTCGTCGATCTTGGCGCCGGCGACTTCGGACAGCGTCTTCACGTCGTCCGGGTCGTTCGGGCAGGCCACGATCGGCTCGTGGATGTCGGCCAGGTCGATCTCGATCACGGCGGCGTACTCGGCATCGGCGTCGCGCCTCGCAGCAGCTGCGGGTTCGCCAGCCAGGCTTCCTGCGCCGCGATGCGGCGCTCCAGCGTGCGCGCGTCGGCGTAGCCCTCGGCGATCATCCAGCTTCATCAGCGTGATGTTGCTGTTGAGGTACTCGATGATCGGTTCCTTGTTCAGGTGCACCGTGCAGCCGGCGGCGGAGCGCTCGGCCGAGGCGTCGGACAGCTCGAACGCCTGCTCCACCTTCAGGTCCGGCAGGCCCTCGATCTCGAGGATGCGGCCGGAGAAGATGTTCTTCTTGCCCTTCTTGGCGACCGTCAGCAGGCCCTGCTTGATGGCGTACAGCGGGATCGCGTTGACCAGGTCGCGCAGGGTGACGCCGGGCTGCATCTTGCCCTTGAAGCGCACCAGCACCGATTCGGGCATGTCCAGCGGCATCACGCCGGTGGCGGCGGCGAAGGCCACCAGGCCGGAGCCGGCCGGGAAGCTGATGCCGATCGGGAAGCGCGTGTGGCAGTCGCCGCCGGTGCCGACGGTGTCGGGCAGCAGCATGCGGTTGAGCCAGCTGTGGATCACGCCGTCGCCCGGGCGCAGCGAGACGCCGCCGCGGTTGGTGATGAAGTCGGGCAGCTCGTGGTGCGTCTTCACGTCGACCGGCTTCGGGTAGGCGGCGGTGTGGCAGAAGCGACTGCATCACCAGGTCGGCCGAGAAGCCCAGGCAGGCCAGGTCCTTCAGCTCGTCGCGCGTCATCGGGCCGGTGGTGTCCTGCGAGCCGACCGAGGTCATGCTTCGGCTCGCAGTAGGTGCCGGGGCGCACGCCCTTGCCTTCGGGCAGGCCGCAGGCGCGGCCGACCATCTTCTGCGCCAGCGTGAAGCCCTTGCCGGTGTCGGCCGGGGCCTGCGGCAGGCGGAACAGCGTCGACGGCGGCAGGCCGAGCGCCTCGCGCGCCTTGGCGGTCAGGCCGCGGCCGATGATCAGCGGGATGCGGCCGCCGGCGCGCACTTCGTCGAACAGCACGTCGCTCTTGACCTTGAACTCGGCGATCACCTCGCCGTTCTTGAGCGCCTTGCCTTCGTAGGGGCGCAGCTCGATCACGTCGCCCATGTCCATCTTGCGACACGTCGAGCTCGATCGGCAGCGCGCCGGCGTCTTCCATCGTGTTGTAGAAGATCGGGGCGATCTTGCCGCCCAGGCAGACGCCGCCGAAGCGCTTGTTCGGCACGAAGGGGATGTCTTCGCCGGTGAACCACAGCACCGAGTTGGTGGCCGACTTGCGCGAGGAGCCGGTGCCGACCACGTCGCCGACGTAGGCGACCAGGTGGCCCTTGGCCTTGCAGCTCCTCGATGAACTTCATCGGGCCGCGCTTGCCGTCTTCCTCGGGCGTGATGCCGGGGCGCGGCGTTCTTCAGCATCGCCAGCGCGTGCAGCGGGATGTCCGGGCGGCTCCAGGCGTCGGGCGCCGGCGACAGGTCGTCGGTGTTGGTTTCGCCGGTCACCTTGAAGACGGTGACGCGTGATGCTTCTGCGGCACTTCCGGGCGGCTGGTGAACCACTCGGCGTCGGCCCAGCTCTGCAGCACGGCCTTGGCGTTGGCGTTGCCCTGGCTCGGCCTTTTCCTGTGACGTCGTGGAAGTGGTCGAACATCAGCAGCGTCTTCTTCAGCGCCGTCGGCCGCGATCGGCGCCGACTTCGGCGTCGTCCAGCAGGTCGATCAGCGGGCTGATGTTGTAGCCGCCCAGCATGGTGCCCAGCAGCTCGGTGGCCTTGGCGCGCGAGATCAGCGCGAGCTTCTCGGTGCCGTGCGCCACGGCGGCCAGGTAGCTGGCCTTGACCTTGGCGGCGTCGTCCACGCCGGCCGGCACGCGGTGCGTGATCAGGTCCAGCAGGAAGTCTTCCTCGCCGGCCGGCGGGTTCTTCAGCAGCTCGATCAGCTCGGCGGTCTGCTGCGCCGACAGCGGCAGCGGCGGGATGCCGAGCGCGGCGCGTTCGGCAACATGGTCGCGATAGGCTTGCAACATCGTGGTCTCCGGGTTACTCCCCTATTTTATGTCTTATATAAGACATGCTGCAAACCGAGGCTGCGAAGCTGTCTTGCGAAGCCTGCAGGGAACAAGAAAAGGGGGCCTGAACCTCGCCGGCTTGCACCGGCGGTGTTCAGGCCCCTAAGGAGGTCGGTAGACCTCTTGTTCAACCTGTAGAGCCGACTCGAGTCAGACCGCTCGAGCCGGCGTGGATTCCTCAGAAGCTGTGGCGGATGCCGACCGCGAACTCGAGCACTTCCTGATCGCCAACGAGCGGGACGGCCACGCTGGTGGGCACCGCCCCCGCCGCGCGGACTACGCCGCTGTCGTTGTCAAAGTACGTGAGCGAGGTGTACAGCGCGGTGCGCTTCGAGAAGTCGTACCGGTAGCCGGCGCCATAGGCGATGGTGTCGGCGTCCGATATATCGGGGGAGTTCTGCACGTACTGGGCGCTGATCAGGTGCGGACCGATGCGATAGTCGCCACCGACCCACCAGCCTTCGCCATCGAGCTGGGCCGGGCTGTCGTCCTTGGTCTTCAGGTAGCCGCCCAGGATGCGGAAGCCGGCGATGCTCCAGGCGCCACCCACGCTGATGGTCTGCGCGTCGACTTCGGCACCGGCAGGAGCCGGCGGTGGCCTCCCTCTTGTCATCCATGTAGGACACCATCACGTCGAACGGGCCCGAGGTGAAGCGTCCATAGACGTCCCCGGTGCGGTTGTCGGTTTCGTCGCCGACCTCGCCGAAGCCCCACAACGCGCCGACCTTGAAGCCGGCGAACGAGGGGCTTTCGTACTTGACGGAGTTGTTCACGCGGGCCGGGCCGCCGAGGCCGGTGGACGAGTTGGTCGAGGGGGTGGTGCGCCGGCCCCACGCACGGGCTCGTAAAAGCCAAGTCCGCCGAAAGCCGCCGATCACGGCCGTGCTCGGGCCGACCGAGTTGTTGCTGAAGGCGCTGAAGTCGCTGGTGAGGTAGTAGACGCTGCCGTACTGGCGGCCGGCCGTCAGCGTGCCGAAGTCCGAACCCAGGCCCACGAAGGCTTGCCGACCCCAGAACACACCGCCCTGGCCCGTGGTGCCGTCATCGATGTTGATGCCGCTTTCCAGGGTGAATATGGCCCTCAGGCCCCCACCCAGGTCTTCCGCGCCGCGCACGCCCAGTCGCGAGCCGTTGATGCCGCCGGATTGCAGCCGGCTGAGGGAATCTTCCCCATCGAGATACTGATAGTAGGCGTCGACGATCCCGTAAAGGGTGACAGAGCTCTGGGCGCTGGCAGTTCCTGCCGCGGCCAGGGCAAGCGCTGTCAGTGCGACTTGCTTGGTTTTCATCGATCGTTCTCCATTTGGTCGGTAAGTCCTGTCCCCTGGACGAGCGGTCGCCTTGCGCCCGGACTTGGCCCCAGAGCCTCGCTGCTCATGGGGTGCGGGGGAAACCTCACCGAGGCGTTGAACTGCGACGAAACCAAGCATAGGGATGGGCCACAAGACCGCAGAGGCGCACTTTGGCAACGGTGAATTGCGGATTTCGAAACGATAAAAATTAGTATTTGGCAACAGGGGTTTGCGCTAGCCCCACCTTGAATCGATGGCCACGTTGTTGCGAAAAACAGACGGCGCGACCCCTTGGCGTGCGGTCGGCATGGCTCATCAGAAGTCGAGGTGCCGTCGTCGATGCTGACGTCGGAATTCCAGCGTGAAGAGAGTCTTCAGCCCGCCGCCGAGATGCTCGACATCACGAAAGCCAGGCACGAGCCGGCCAAGCCGCCACTACCTCAAAAAAGAAGCGGTTTCCACGCCGCCTGGGAAGGACGGCAGAAACACGACCATTTCCGCCGCCGGCTGGAAAGCAGGTGTGGCGCGCCAGTGTTGCGAAGGCGGGAATGTAGAGGGCGGTTATGGGCGAATTGCCCATATGAAACGCAATGGTGCATTGCGTAATCAGCAATGCCAAATATTGATGCACCGCAACAATTGCTTACGTTGCTTGCGATTTGTACACGCGGAAAACATGTTGTTGAGACGCGACGATGTTTTTGCGCAACCCCCGGCGGCAAGCCGGCGGGCCGGAGCAGAGGAAATCGTTCCGGTTCCGCAGCAATCCCGCCCCGGGGCAGGAGCGGCCGCCTGCGCTAAGCTGCGCGCTGGCCTTCGGGCACTTCGCTTCCTTGCCCTGCGAGCCGGGCTCGCCTTTTTGCACATGCCCTCTCCTACGCCTTCCCTGAGCCACAGCGCAGACCCGCGAACCAGCCCCGACGTGCTGCTGGAGCGGCGCATGCAACGGCGCCTGTTCTGGTTCTCGGCCGCCCTCGGCATGCTTGCCGGCGTCTTCTACGGCAGCTGGTTCGTCGTGTTCGGGCCGGCGCCGCTGGCTTGGGCCCAAGCGTCCGTCGTGCTCGTGACCATCTTTTTCTCGCTCCTGGTATGGCGCACCGGCGATCCTGCGTTGGGCATTGCGGGGCTGGTGCCCTGCCTGGCCGTGATCCTCACCATGGTGATGTGGCTTCAAGGCGGGCTCGAGGCGCCCACGATCTGGTGGCTGGTGATCCTGCCTTTCGCGTGGATGCTGGCCGGCTCCGTGCGTGCCGGGCTGGCGCTGGGCGTGGCGCTGATGATCGTGGTAGCGCTCACGCCGGCTGCGATCGCCTGGTTCGACCTGCCCAATCTTGCGCCGCAGAGCAAGGTGCCGCGCCAGCAGTACGTCGCCTCCATCGTCGGTGCCCTGGTGGTGTTCAGCGTCTACGTGGCCTTTTCGCTCAAGCTGCGCCGCGACCTGCGCGTCGAGCTCGTGCGTGCGATGCGGGATCTGGAAGCCTCGCGCGACGAAGCGCTCTCCGCCTCGAGGGTGAAGGCCCGCTTCCTGGCGCACATGAGCCACGAGATCCGCACGCCGATCAGCGGCATCCTGGGCGGCATCGAGCTGCTGCGCTCCACGGCCCTGGATGCCCGCCAGCAGCAGATCGTCGGCCTGCAGCGCCAGAGCCTGGACAACCTGACCGCGCTGCTCAACGATGTGCTCGACTTCGCCCGGCTCGAGGCCGGCCGCCTGGAGATGGTGCCGGTCGACCTGCGCGACATCGCCTTCGACGCGCTGGAGCTGCATGCGGCGAGCGCGCATGAAAGCGGCCTGGAACTCACCTGCAGCATGGCGCCTGGCATGCCGACGGCCGTGCTGGCCGACCCGATCCGCTTGCGGCAGATCCTCGGCAACCTGGTGTCCAACGCGGTGAAGTTCACCTCGCGCGGCGGCGTGCACATCCACATCGGCCGCGCCGCCGAGCCGGGGCCGGAGTCCATGGTGGCCCTGCAGCTCGAAGTGCAGGACACCGGCGTCGGCATCGCACCCGAGGATCTGGCGGGCATCTTCAGTGCGTTTGCGCGCAGCGAGGATCCGGCCGTGCGGCGCTCCGGCGGCACCGGGCTCGGCCTTGCGATCTGCCGCGAGCTGGCCCGGCTGATGGGCGGCGAGCTGGCTTGCACCAGCACCCGCGGGCAGGGCACCACCTTCACGCTCTCGCTGAGCCTGGCCCGGCACGTCACGCCGCACCCGGCCGCCTTGCCGCGGCGGCGAGGCCTTCCACGTCCTGGTCGTGGCCAACTACCTGCGGCTGGTGCAGCACCTGCAGGCTCAATTGCGCGATCTTTCGGTGACCTGCGAGGTCAGGGCCGTCCCGCCCACCCAGGCCGAGCTGCACGACGCGCGCGAACGCGGTGTCGATGCGGTGCTGCTCGACGAGCGCTTGCTCGGCGCCCACGGGCGCGATCGCCTGGAGCAGATCGTGGGCGAAGTGGGCATGCCGGTGCTGCTCCTGTGCGGCATTTCGAGCGACTCCACGCTGGGCGCGGTCGATGGCGTCTTCGTGCTGTACAAGCCGGTGCGGCCGCGCGCGCTGCAGGATGGGCTGCGCTGGGCGCAGCAATCGCGACGCCAGTCGGCCCTGCCGGTCTCGACGAGCCGGCCGGGGCGTCTTGCGAGCAGCTCCGGCGACCGCCATCCGGGTCTCGCCGGACGCGTGCTGCTGGTCGAGGACAACCCCGTCAACCAGGTCATGACCCAGGCGATGCTGGAGCGGCTGGGCCTGGCGGTGGTGGTTGCCGGAGACGGCCAGGAGGCGCTGAAGCGCTACGGCGAGCAGACCTTCGATGCGGTGCTGATGGATGTCCAGATGCCCGGCATGGACGGGGTGACGGTGACCGAGCGGCTGCGTGCCTTCGAGCAGGCCCAGTCTCGCGCCCGCACGCCCGTGGTGGCCGTCACCGGCAATCCCGAGCCCGAGGTTCGCGCCCGCGGCCACGAGGCGGGCATGGACGACTTCCTCGGCAAGCCCTTCACGCTGCAACAGCTCGAGCGGGTGCTGGTGCGCTGGCAGCCCCGGCTGGTGCCGGGGCAGGCTAGCAGTCCGCGCGGCAGAGCCGCGCAGACTCCTAGCCTGTCGGCCGAATGTTGGGCTCCCCCCAGCCCCCCTCCATGAGGGTGGCTCCAGCATGAATGACAAGCCGGCCGAAGGCCGGCAAAGGCCGCGCCTCCTAGCGTTTCGTCCGATGGCGGGACGTCAGGCTTGAGCTACCTTGCTCGCAAGCCCCACTTTCAGCATGCCGCTGCCGAAGGAGAAGCCTTGTGAGCGTTTCACTGGCCGACGATCGTCCGCATTTCAAGCATTGGCCCAGGCGCCTGCCGCGCCGCATCGCAACGCCTGACACCTCGCTTTGGTTCAACCTCGAAGTTGCGGCCAGGCGTTTCCCGAACAAGAGCGCGCTGGTGTTCTTCGGCCGCGAGCAGAGCTATGCCGAGCTTCATCGCGATGCCGAGGCGCTGGCCGGCTGGCTGCAGCGGCAAGCCGGCGTGCGTCGCGGCGACCGCGTGCTGCTGTACATGCAGAACTGCCCGCAATATGTCGCGGCGTTCTACGCCATCCTGCGCGCCGATGCGGTGGTGGTTCCCATCAATCCGATGAACCGCGCCGAAGAGCTCAAGCACTACATCAGCGATCCGCAGGCCCGGGTGGCCATCTGCAGTGCCGATCTCGCGGCTCACCTGGAGTCGGCCAGCAGCGGCCTGGCCGAGGACGAGCGGCTCCAGCACCTGCTCGTCGCGCGCTACGCCGATGCCATGCCCGCGAGCTTCGATGACCGGGCCGAGGCGCCGCCGATGGCGATGGAGGAATGGCTGAGGGCCGATCCGCCGCTGCCCAACGGCGCCACGCGCTGGGGCGAGGCGCTCGCCGCAGGAGTGGAGCCGACCGAGCACCGATCACAGCCCGACGACTTGGCGGTGATGCCCTACACCTCGGGCACCACGGGCTTGCCCAAGGGCTGCATGCACACTCACCGCACGCTGATGCACAACGTGGTGGGCGGTGGCCTCTGGGGGTGTTCGAGCGCGGAGGCGGTGACGCTCGGGGCGGTGCCGCTCTTCCACATCACCGGGATGATGTATGGCGTGCTGTGCCCGGTCTACGGCGCCTCCACCGTCGTGCTCATGCCGCGCTGGGACCGGGAGCTTGCGGCAAGGCTCATCGAACGGCGCGGTGTCACGCACTGGACCTGCGTCCCGACCATGATCATCGACCTGCTGGCCTGCCCCGAGCTCCCCAGCTTCGACCTGAGCAGCCTGCGCTACCTGAACGGCGGCGGCGCGGCGATGCCGCAGGCAGTGGCCGAGCGGCTGTTCGAGCAGTACGGCCTGATGTTCGCCGAAGGCTACGGTCTCACGGAGACCGCCGCGCCCACGCATTCCAACCCGCCGGAGCGTCCCAAGCTGCAATGCCTGGGCATGCCCATCTTCAACACCGACTCGCGCGTGGTGGATCCGATCACCCTGGAGGAACTTCCGCCCGGCGAAGTGGGCGAGATCATCACGCACGGCCCGCAGGTCTTCACCGGCTACTGGCGCAACCCGCAGGCCACCAGCGCGGCCTTCATCGAGTTCGAGGGCAAGACCTTCTTTCGCACCGGCGACCTCGGCCGGATGGACGAGGAAGGCTACTTCTTCCTGACCGACCGCCTGAAGCGGATGATCAACGCCAGCGGCTTCAAGGTCTGGCCGGCCGAAGTGGAGGCGCTGATGTACAAGCATCCGGACATCCAGGAAGCTTGCGTGATCGCCACGCATGACGCCTATCGCGGCGAGTCGGTCAAGGCGGTCGTGGTGCTCAAGCCCGCTGCCCGCGGCAAGACGACCGAAGCGGACATCGTTGCGTGGGCGCGCGACAACATGGCGGCCTACAAATGCCCGCGCGTCGTCGAGTTCGCGGAATCGCTGCCCAAGTCGGGCTCGGGCAAGGTGATGTGGCGACTGCTGCAGGATCGTGAACGAGAGCGGGGGCATCGCACTAGAACCGCGACCCCGGCTGCTCGAGAAACGCAAGCTCCTCGGCAGTGCTGGCCCGCCCCAGGATGTCGTTGCGATGCGGGAAGCGAGTGAACCGCGCGATCACGTCGCGGTGACGGACGCTCCAGCGCAGCGAATCCTCCAGGTCGGGATGCTGCCTGGCGAGGTCGCCGAACAACTGCATCCCGATGTCCTGCGCCGCCAGGTCCTCGGCATGCTCGAAGGGCATGTAGACGAACGAGCGCTCGTACGGCGAGAGCGTCCGGTCATGGCCTTCCCCGACCATCCGCCGCGCCGCGGCGAGGGCGAAGACATCGCCCGCGAAGGCCCGTGGCGTGCCTCGGAAGACATTGCGGGTGAACTGGTCGAGCACCACGATGCGAGCCAGCGTGCCATGCGGGCTCTCGTCCCAGTCCTCCAGCCCGCCCGCCAGCGCGGTCTCGATCGTGGGGCCGAAGCTGCGGGCGATCAGATCGTCGAAGGCCGCATCCTGGCGGAACCAGACGTCGCGCCTCGTCCCGTGCTCCGGCGAGTGCGGCGCGCCGAACCAGAAATCGAGCACGGCGCGTGCTTGCGGGTCCATGCTCAAGGCATGCTCAAGCCGCCAGCAGGCTCAATGTCTCCGGATGCCGGTGCATGTACACGCGGACATAGGAGCACAGCGGGTTGACCTTCAGGCCTTGCGCGGCGGCGTACGCCAAGGCCTCCTTGACCAGCGCCGCGGCAACGCCGTGGCCGCGCAGGGCAGGGGGGACGCCCGTATAGGTCATGTGCATGACGCCATCTTGCAGCTGGTATTCGGCAACGCTCAACTGGCCGTCGATCTGCGCCTCGAAGCGCTGGGCGGCCGCCTGGTGGGTGACAGTAGGCATGTGCAAGGAGATCCTCGAAATGGGTGTTCCCCATGGTGCCATGCCCCCAAAGGCCTTGCTGTCAGACAGAAACTGGCAGCATGATCGCCTTCGAGCTTGGGCATGAGGACGGCCATGGACAGCGACAACCCCAGCATCCTTTCCCACGTGTCGCTCGGCACCAACCAGTTCGAGCGAGCCGCGGCCTTCTACGACAAGGTGCTTGCCGCCCTCGGTTGCCGCCGCATGATGGAGCACCCGGGCGCGGTCTGCTATGGCAAGCAGTTCCCGGAGTTCTGGGTGCAGACGCCCATCGATGGTGCGCCGGCCGGCACGGCCAACGGCGTCCACTTCGGCTTCGTGGCGAACAGTCGCGCCGAGGTCGATGCCTTCTACGCAGCGGCACTCGCGGCCGGAGCCGCGGGCGATGGGCCGCCGGGCCCGCGTCCGCTGTACGGCGCTCCCTACTACGGCTGCTTCGTTCGCGATCTCGACGGCCACAAGATCGAGGCGGCATTCTGGGACGGTGCCCTGGATCAGCCCGATTCAAACCTGCAAGGGCATTGAATGCCTGCCCTGGAGCCAAGGCGGACAAGGCGGAACGAAGGCGTATCCCGACAACTCCAACCGGCCTGACGCGGAGATCGACGATGAACGAGCAGCAGCCGATGACCCATACCCTGCCTGCCACCGGGCTCGCGTTTCGCACGCTGCTGTACCGATACTGGTTCTTCGCCTGGCTGTTTCGCGACGCCGAGCGCGGCAACCGTTTCGAGCGCGCAGCCGCATGGCGACACAACCGCGAGCAGGCGCGCTGGCTGCCGACCTACATGCGGCGTTGGCTGGTGACCGGCGCGCTCTCCTTCGTGCTCGGCTTCATCATCGAGCAGCTCGGCGGAGCGGCCGTGCTGGCCTCGTTCTTCTTCGTGCCTTCGGCGATGAGCGTGCCGGTCAATGCGGTGATCGGCGTCGCCTGGCTTGGGTTGAAGCTCCTGCCCGCGCCAGTGTGATGTGGCCCACCCCCGTAGCGCCTTCGGCGCTCCCCCTCAAGAAGGAGGACAGAGTCAGGCGTGTAAACGGGATGGTTTGTAAGGAGGTGGAATGAAGACGACAGGCAGTTGAAGGTAAGGATATGACGATCGAGCGGCGCGCATATGAGTGAGCTGGCGAAGGCGTGGAAGGACGTAGCGACGGGACGTAACCGGGGCGCTCGCGGTGCGCGGGGACAAGCGGCGGTGCCGGCTGCATCAGCGGGCGAAGGCGCGCTGCGGCCTGCGGCGTCGGGGTGTGCACCGTGTACGAGGCGGCCGCGACGGCGGTGGCGCACGCTGGTGAAGCAGCAAGGCATCGACAACATCGTGGTGGACCCCGAGCACGAGGTCAACCGGCGTGCGCGCGCGCAAGAGCGACGGCCGACGGCGACAAGCTGCGCAGATGCGCGCGCACCGGCGCGGTGAACGGGTGTGGTCGGTGGTGCAGAGCCGTCGGCGCAGGCCGAAGACGAGCGGCGCGTGCACGCGAACGCAGCGGCTGACCACGAACACACGGCGCACGCAACCGCATCGTGCGCGCGGTGCTGCAGACGCGGCCGGCGCAGGTGGGCGGCCGCGTCTGGGCGGGTGGTGGGCGGCCACGGGCGCAAGCCGCCGCTGCTGCGCGCGGAGATGGAGCGCGAATGCCAGCGGCTCGAGTGGTACGCAGCAGATGCGCGCGACGAGGCGCAGCAGCGCGGAGCTGACGGCAGCCCATGGTCCAGCAGCTCAGCCGCCTGCGCGCAGGCCTGTGCAGCGCCTGGGTGCCACCAAGGAGCTGGCGGCGGCGGCAGTGGACGACGGCGCGCGCTCGCCAGCAGCATCGGGTCGTGCCCACGCCGTACGCCAGCGGGCAGCGAGCGCGAGCAAGGCACAGCAAAGCCGGCAACAAGCGCGCGCGCTGGCGCTGGTGGAGCTGCGTGGCGCTGGCGCGCTGCACCCGACAGCGAGCTCACGCGCTGGTCAACCGGCGCTCGCCGCCGGCAGCAAGCGCATGCGCCGCTCGGCACGTCGCGCTGGCGGCGGCTGGCATCGCGTTGTGGCGCTACGTGCAGAACGGCGAGACCCGGCGGGCACGCGAGCCGGCGCAGCCTGAGGTCCCCATGTCTGGCGGCCGGCACACACGTCAAGGTCGACGCGCCGTGGTAGCCCCCGGGCCGCGGCCACAGCGGCCGTCCAAGATGGGGCGCGTCGGTAACGGAGGCGCCCGCGCGCGCGCAGCTGCATCGGGTGGTCCCGCCACGGATGAAGGTGGTCGGGTTGGCCGAACGCTGCAGCACCCTCCGACCTGGACTCTGCCATGCCGGCTCGCAGAATATGCATCAACGACAACCCCGCACACCCGCCATGACCGACGCCCTTGACAAAGCGGGAAGGGGGCTCCGCCAGCGGACCGGCGGAGCCGGATCCGCGGCTCCCGCTCGCTGGTACCGGTTCACGCGGCGAGGGTGTCGCTTCGGCGCCATGGAGTACTGAAACGCTAGTGCCGCGAAAGCTCGAAGCTGCTGTCCGGGATGTCCTCTGCCTGCTGCAGCAGGCGGATGCGCACCGACAGGTCGGTGCGGGAGTCCGCATTCGACATGGCCTCCTCGTAGCTGATGAGCCCGTCGGAGTACAGCTCGAACAGCGACTGGTCGAAGGTCTTCATGCCGATCTCGGTGCCGCGCGCCATCAGGGTCTTGATCTCGTCGATGCGGCCCTTGAGGATGTAGTCGGACACCAGCGGCGTCTGCATCAGGATCTCGGTGGCCAGCACGCGCTTGCCGTGCTTGCCCGGAATGAGCCGCTGGCAGACCACCGCGCGCAGGTTGAGCGCGAGGTCCATGGTGAGCTGGCGATGAGCGTCCTCGGGGTAGAACGAAAGCACCCGCTCGATGGCCTGGTTGGCGCTGTTGGAATGCAGGGTGCTCAGGCACAGGTGGCCGGTCTGGGCGTAGGTGAGCGCGTGATGCATGCTCTCGCGATCGCGGATCTCGCCAATCATGATGACGTCCGGCGCCTCGCGCATCGCATTGCGCAGCGCCGCATCGAAGCTCAGCGTGTCGATGCCGACCTCGCGCTGGTCCACCAGGGCGCGCTTGTGCTTGAACGAGAACTCGATCGGGTCCTCGACCGTGAGGATGTGGCCACCGGAGTGCTCGGCGCGGTGGTCGATCATGGCCGCCAGCGTGGTGCTCTTGCCGGTGCCCGAGCCACCGACCACCAACACCAGTCCGCGCTTCAGGACCGCGAGATCGCGCACGGCAGGCGGCAGCCGAAGCTGCTCGAAGCTCGGGATGGTGGCCTTCACCAGCCGCGCCACGAGTGCGGTCTCGCCGCGCTGGTTGAAGACATTGATGCGGAACTGCCCGACGCCGGGTGCCTGGTAGCCGAGGTTGCATTCGAGCGTGGCCTCGAACTCGGCGATCTGGCGCTCGTTCATGATGCTGTAGGCCATCTGCCGGCCAACGCCCGGCTCGATGGGCGCCACATCGACCGCGTAGGTCAGGCCTTCCACCTTGACATGGGGCGGCGCGCCCACGGTCACGAAGAGGTCCGAGCCGCCTTTGGCGGCCACCAGTTTCAACAGCGGTTGCAGGTCCATCTCACGTCCTCCCCAATTTGTAAGTTGTTGTACACGCGTGAGGGGCGGGCGCGCAATCCGTGATTGCGGGGTGGGGCCTGTGCGGAAGTCGCGCTAGCAACGCCTCGAGCGCCGCGCAAGGCAAGGCTTCATCACCATGAACAAGGCAGAAGACCGCGCCCGCCTGTTCTTCGCGCTATGGCCGGACGACTCGGTGCGCGATGCCCTTGCGTCATTGCAGGCCGGGTGGGAGTGGCCACCGCATGCGGCCCGGGTGGCCCGCGAGCGCCTGCATATCACGCTGCACTTCCTCGGTGAGCTGCCGCGCTCGCGAATGCCCGAACTGCAGGAGGCGGCCGCCTGTGCCTTCACGCCCTTCGTGCTGGAACTGCAGGAGACGGGGGTCTGGCCTTCGAACGGCGTGGCCTGGGTGCGCGCGCCGGCGGCGCCCGAGGCCTTGCTGGAGCTGCATGCCGATCTGGGAAGGGCGCTTCATCGGCTCGGACTGCCTGTCGAGAAGCGCCGCTTCGAGCCGCACGTGACGCTGGCGCGCCGGGCCTTGCGGGCCAAGCCGCCCGAGCGGATGGCTCCCATCAGCTGGCCGGTCGGTGGGTACGCGCTGGTGGAGTCGGAGTTGCGACCGCCCGCCCGCTATCGGGTGATGCGCGAGTACCCGTGATCCCTATTCGGTCCTGGTATCCACCGACACCGGACCGGCGCCGAAGGCCATGATGAACAACAGCCCGCCCGAGATGGCGAGGTTCTTGTAGAAATTGATGCTCTGCATCATCTGCTGGTCGGCGGGGACGGCCCAGAAATTGTGGAACACGAAGGCAGCCAGCAGCGTGAAGATGAGCAGCACGCCTGCGGCAATGCGCGCCTGCAGCCCGATCAGCAGCGCCAGCCCTGCGCCGATCTCGACCACGATCGTGCCGGCTGCCAGCACCTGCGGCATCGGCAGCCCCTGGGAGGCGATGTAGCCCACCGCGCCGGAAAAGCCGGTGATCTTGCTGAAGCCGGCCGGCACGAACAACAAGGCGATCAGGATTCGTCCGATCAGGGGTCCGAATTTTTCGATGAAGCCCACGGTGCGTTCTCCTGTTCTGGTTGCGAGGGTTAGCAGTCTGTCAAGGCTTTTCCCCATGCCAGGTGTCTCTTGAGGTTGGCAAGGCCGGCCTCGAAATCCTGCCCGATCACGCGGTCCATAGCCAAGGCCATCCATCGCATCAGCGGGTTGCGCCCCATGTCGCCCTTCATTGTCCAGACGACGCGGGTTCCTTGGCCCTCGGGCGCAAAGCGCATCTCGCCGCTGGCGACCGAGTCGTGGTCGTTGAAGCGCAGTTCATAGGCGACCCGGTGCAGGGGCTCGACCAGGGTAAAGATCATCTGCCCCTCGCCCTCGGACTGGCTCTTCCATGACCATTGCGCGCCTGCTCCCGTTTCCGGCCCTGCGTACTGGATCTGCATGGCCGGGTCGCGCCGGTTCCAGACTGTCCATTGCCTCCAGGCGCGCGGGCTGGCCACCAGGCCGTAGACGCGCTCGGGCGGCGCATTGACCACTGTTTGCCGCGCGACGCTGTAGCTCGACGGCAAGGCCGCTCCGCCGGCCACCAGCACCGCGAGCACCGCCACGACGATGACGACCAGCCATTTGAGGATCTTGTTCATTCGGTGCCCGCACGGCCGCCTGCAAGACGGCGACGGTGCTCCGGCGGTGGTTCAGTCTGCCCCGATGCACCATTTCTGACAACGGGGCAAGACCTTGGTGCCTGCTTCGCATGAAGCTAAGCTCCCTGCACCATGAATACGGCCACTCCCGAGCTTTTATTCATCGAAGGCATGCCGGCGGTGCATTTGCGCGCGCCCGACGGTGCGCAAGCCTCCGTGCTGTTGCACGGCGCCCAGGTGCTGAGCTGGATCCCTGCCGGCGGCGAGGAGCGGCTCTTCGTGTCCGAGTCTGCCGTCTATGTCGAGGGCAAGCCGGTTCGGGGCGGCGTGCCGGTGATCTTTCCGCAGTTCGAGCAGCGCGGGCCCTTGCCGCGCCACGGCTTCGCGCGCGATCGACGCTGGAAGCTGCGGCGCGCCGAGACCGGCACCGACGATGCCATGGTGCTGCTCGGCCTGGTCGATGACGAGGTCACGCGCGCCTTGTGGCCCCATGCGTTCGAGCTCGAGCTCACCGTGGTGGTCTGCGGCAACCGGCTCGATATCGAGCTGGAAGTGCAGGACACGGGCGAAGAGTCCTTCAGCTTCACGGCCGCGCTGCACACCTATCTGCGCGTCAACGAGGTCGAGGATGCGCGCCTGGGCAGCCTGCGCGGCACGCGCTACCAGGATGCCTTGCAGGGCGGCAAGGAGCAGATCGAGTCGCAGGGAACGATCGGCGTGCAGGAAGAGCTCGACCGCATCTACTTCGACGCGCCGCGCGCCTTGCGCCTGAGCGAGCCTCGGCGCGACCTGGCCATCGAGCTGCACGAGTTCCCGGACCTCGTCGTGTGGAACCCGTGGGAGGCCAAGAGTGCCGCCATGGCGGACATGCCGCCGCTTGGCTTCAGGCACATGCTGTGCGTGGAGGCGGCGGTGATCGGCCGGCCGGTACGGCTGGAGCCCGGGCAGGACTGGTGGGGGCGGCAGACGCTCTACGCCTAGGCCGTCCTTGTCGGTTCAGTCCGACGGCGCGGCACAGGGCAGCCTACATCGGTGCCCCATCGCTCTCCGTAGAGTGATCCTTGAACCGAACCCGTATTTCGGTGCAAGGAGAACCCGATGAGGAAGCTCACCGCCATTGCCGCCGCCACTGCCATCCTGGCGCTTGGGGCCTGCAGCAAGACCGACGACGGCCAGACGGCCGGCCAGAAGGTCGACCAGGTGATCGCGCAGTCCGAGCGCAAGGCCGAAGACATGAAGGCCGATGCCAGCCGGGGCGCGGAGCAGGCCAAGCAAGGCGCCGAAAAGGGGATGGAGCGCGCGGGCGACGCCGTGAGCGATGCCGCCGTCACGGCCTCCATCAAGACCGAGCTCGCGAAGGATCCCTCCCTGAGCGCGCTGCGCATCGACGTGGACACCAGCAACGGCCGTGTGAAGCTCAACGGCACGGCCCCGAGCGAGGCCGCCCGCGACCGCGCTACCCAGATCGCGATGGGCGTGAAGGGCGTGCAGAGCGTGGACAACCTGCTGAGCATCGAGGCGAAGCAGGGCGGCTGACACGGCTCCACCCAGGAGCCGGGAGCAGCTATTCAGCGGCGACCCTGAGCACGAGCTTGCCGAAGTTCTCGCCGCTGAACAGCTTGAGCAGGGCCTGGGGGAAGCTCTCCAGGCCCTCGACCACGTCTTCGCGCGACTTCATCCGCCCGTCCTTCAGGTAACCGGCCAGCTCGGCCACCGCGACGTGGTACCGATCGGCATAGTCGAACACGACCATGCCTTCCATGCGGGCGCGATTGACCAGCAGCGACATGTAGTTCTTCGGCCCCTGCATCGGGCGCCGTGTTGTTGTATTGGCTGATCGCGCCGCAGATCACGATGCGCGCGTGGCGATTGATGCGCGTGAGCACGGTATCGAGGATCTCGCCGCCCACGTTGTCGAAGTACACGTCGACGCCATCGGGGCAGTGCTGCTTCAGCCCGTCCTTGACCGGGCCTGCCTTGTAGTCGATGCAGGCATCGAAGCCCAGTTCCTTCACGACCCAGTCGCACTTGGCCTGGCCGCCGGCGATGCCTACTGCGCGGCAGCCCTTGATCTTCGCCAGCTGGCCCACGGTCTGCCCCACGGCACCCGCCGCGCCCGATACGACCACCGTGTCGCCGGGCCTTGGCTGGCCCACTTCGAGCAGGCCGAAGTAGCCGGTCATGCCCGGCATGCCGAGCACATTGAGCCACTGGGTGAGCGAGCCGAGCCGCGGATCGATCTTCACGAGGCCCGCGCGCCTGGCTTCCTGTGCGTCCAGCACGCAGTACTCCTGCACGCCGAGGCTGCCGCTCACCAGGTCGCCGGCCGCGAAGCCGGCATGGCTCGACTCGACGACCCGACCGATGCCGCCGGCTCGCATGACCTCGCCTAGGCCCACGGGCGGGATGTAGGACTTGCCTTCGTTCATCCAGCCACGCATGGCAGGGTCGAGCGACAGCATGAGCGTCTTCACCGATGCGCCGCCGGCGGGAGGCTGGCGCACGGGTTCGCTGGTGAATTGCCAGTCCGACTGGACCGGCAGGCCCGACGGGCGGGCGGCGAGGCGGATCTGGTGGTTGTTCATGCTTGTGCTCATGGTGCAATCAGCCGCTCGATGCCGTCTTGTTGTGGACTGCGGCCGCCTCGGCCATCTCGGGGTCTTCTTGCACGGCTTCGAAGTCCTCGTCGAACTCGTCTTCCAGCGCCTCGTCGGAGGCAAGGCGCAGGGGCGCGCGAGGGATGCGGCGATCGGCGCAGTCGCGGTCCTTCAGGCGGGCAAGCGCAGCTTCGCGCGCTACCTGCAGGAACTCCATCATGATGGGCGAGCCGTCCATCAGCGTGTCCTTGCGGTGGTGGAACTCGGGGTGCCACTGCAGCCCGCGCGCGTAGCCCTTGCCCGTCCAGCGGATCGCCTCGACGATGCCATCGCCCGTCGACACCGCCTCGACCTCGACATGGTGGCCCACCTTGTCGATCGCCTGGTGATGGATGCTGGTCACGGCCATCCGAGGCGTGTGGGGGTAGAGCTCCGACAGCGAAGAGCCGTGCTTGAGGCTGACCTCGTGCTCGTAGTCGTCGTAGAGGTCGAGGTTCACATGGCGCTGTGCTTCCGGCCGCTGGGTCTGGATGTCCTGGTAGAGCGTGCCGCCGAAGGCCACGTTCAGCAGCTGGCAGCCGCGGCACACGCCGACCACCGGCTTGCCCTGCAGAAGCACGGCATGCAGCAGCGCGAGCTCGTAGCGGTCGCGCACCGGGTCGCCGCCCCAGCGCGGGTCGATGGGCGTCTGGCCATAGGTCTCCGGCGCCACGTCGGCGCCGCCTTGCAGCACCAGGCCGTCGAGTTCGCTCACGAACTCGGCCACCGAGAGATGGCGCGCGACACGATGACTGTCCTCGGCGATCGCCGGCACCATGAAGGCGAGCGCGCCATGCTCCATGATCCAGTGGGCGAAGGACTGCTCGAGGTACTGCAGGGTCTTGTTGCGAAAGCCCATCTCGGAAGGCACCTTGTGCAGCAGCCGTGCCGAGATGCCTATCTTCAAGGGCCTGGTATCGCGCTTTGAGGTCTTGGTGTTCGAAGCCATGCCCTGATTGTTGACGCTTTCCCGTTGCATCAGATTCCTACCGAACCTCGCAAGTGTTTCATTCGGTCCATCGAGCGGATCGTCATGGTCTCCACGTTCGACCCACGGCCGATCTCGAGCACGATGTCGCGCTCGGGATTCGGCCCTTCCCACAGCTTCTTGTAGAAGGCCTCGAGCGAGTGGACCTCCAGGCCGTCCACCTTGCGGATCTCGTCGCCCGGCTGCAGGCCCCCCAGTTCCGCCGGGCTGTCGGTGCTGACGCGGATGATGCGCACCATGCCCATCTGCTCCAGGCAGTTCACCCCCAGCCAGGCGCGCTTGCTGCCCGCGGAGGCGCCGCGCTCGCGCAACTCGGCCAGCACGGGCTTGAGCAGGTCGATGGGCACGAACATGTTGCCCGGCGAGCGCCGCCCCGGCGTGACGGCATCCATCACCACCAGCGAGCCGATGCCCACCAGTTCGCCGCGCGTGTTGAACAGGGCCGCGCCGCTGTGGTCGGTGCGCGGCGGTATGGTGAACACCGCGCCTTCGATGTGATATTCCCAGTAGCCCGAGAACGCCCGCCGCGAGACGACCTGGGCGATGCTGAGCTCGGCCTCGTCGCCGCCGCTGGCGATCACATGCGGATCGCGCTCGTCGATGCCCGATGAGGAGCCGAGCTTGGCCGCTTGCACCTCGATCGGCACCAGCGGCTGCACCAGGCCGAAGCCGGTGGCCAGGTCATAGGCGACGGTGCGGGCCGGCAGCACCCGCCCGCTCTGCGTCAGCACCTCGATCTTCTCGGCCTCGAGGATCAGGTAGCCGATGGTGAGCACCAGCCCGTCGGGGCCGATGACCACGCCCGAGCCGAGGCGCGTGCGCCCCAGGGTCTCGATGGAGCGTGCCTGCGGTGCCGCGGTGGTGCGCAGGCCGACCACCGCCGCACTGGCCTGCCGCAGGATGCGCGCCTGCTCGGCCACTGCGCCGTCCGGGTTTGCGGTGGAGTCGGTGGAAGGCTTGGCCGTCGTCATCGGCGTGGCGGCCAGGCTTTCGGCAACGAGCAGGGACAAGCTCAAGGCGAGCGCCGCGCGTGCCAGCCAGTGGGAACGATGCGCGTGCGGCGATCTGCGCCACCGGGGAGAAGAACCCGGCTCATGCGAGAACCAATGGAAGGCGTTCATGGTGCACCTCCGCGGCAGGCAGCAGATGCAGACAGCATCGCTCTTTCGCCATCCCTTGCAAAGCCAAGGGGATTGCCTCAGGAGTCGCAAGACTCCTGAGGCAATCCCCTGCGGGGTGGATGTCACTGCTCCCCGCGGCCCCCTCCAGGAGGGGGCTCCAGCATGAAGTCACGAACCGGCCGCAGGCCGGTGAATGCCGGCGGGACGCCGGCTCGGCCGAGCCTAGTGCAGGCGGCCGCCGCGACCGCCGCCTCGGCCTCCGAAGGGAGGTTGGCCGCGCCAGTAGCGGATCATCAGGTAGCCGCCCAGCATCCCGCCGAGGTGCGCGAAGTGCGCGATGCCGCTGGCCGTGCCCGTGACGCCGAAGAACAGCTCGAGGGCGCCGTAGATCGCGACGAAGACCTTGGCCCGCATCGGGATCGGCGGGAAGAGCGGCATGATCATCCGGTTCGGAAAGAGCATGCCGTAGGCCAGCAGCAGGCCGAAGAGCCCGCCGGAAGCGCCCACGGTCGGCGCGATCGGCCCCGCCACGAAGCCCACCACGAGCTGGAGCGCGGCGGCCGCGAGCACGCTGGCCATCAGGAACTGGATGTACCTGCGCCGCCCCCAGAGCTGCTCGAGCTCGCCGCCGAACATCCACAGGCCCAGCATGTTGAAGAACAGGTGGCCGATGCTGCCGTGCAGGAAGGCATAGGTCACGACCTGCCAGGGCTGGAAGCCCGGCCCGATGGGATACAGCGCGAAATACGCGGACAGCAGGCCGCCCAGCACGAAGTCGACGCAGAAGAGCCCCACGTTGATGAGGATGAGGGCCTGGGTGACGGGTGGCAGAGGAGGCATGCGGGCGCGCGAGGGAGGGCAATGGGCTGGGATGATAGCCGGCGCTCATCGAAGAGCCGAAGACCGGGTGCCGTGCCGGCATTTCTAGGGTTTGTGCTGGCACACATTTCGCATCAAGACTCGCAAAGTTGACCGGACAGTCAAGAATTTCGGGCGTGCCGCACCAGGCCGCCCCTTGGCTGCAGGAGGAGGCGCTGCATGTCTGCCCACATCGTCCTCACGTCCCATCCGCGGCGCGATGCCGCCTCGATGGAGATCCACTGGGGCGCCGAGTCGCCGCAGCAGCGCGGGCCGCTGGTGGCGAGCCTCGCCAATCCCGCGCACCGCAACGTGATCGGCACCCATTCCGGGGCGTATGCGGTCTATCGTGCGCTGGCGGTGGCTTCGGGCGCGCTGCAGCGCGACCACCGGCCCGACTTCACCAACACCTCGCCGGCCGAGAGCGATCGGCCCGCATCCGCAGTGGGCGGATCCGGACAAGATCGTCTCGCTGGATCCGTGGGGCCACCTGGTCGTCGACGGTGTTCGCCGACGCAGTCGCCGCCGGGATCGACGTGCGTCCGACCATCGCGGTCACCAAGGCGCACATCAACATGCCGGAACTGAAGGATGCGATCGTCGCCGGCCGCCTCAAGCCCGACGGGCACATCCTGCATGCCAACGGCGATGTGCGCGTCACCAAGGCGGCGATCGATCCGGTGTGGTACCTGCCGGGCATGGCGCGGCGCTTCGGCATCAAGGAGAGCACGCTCCGGCGCGCCTCTTCGAGCAGACCGGAGGCATGTTCCCCGAGCTCGTCACGCGCTCCGACCTCAAGGTCTTCCTGCCGCCCATCGGCGGGATGACGCTCTACTTCTTCGGCGACGTCGCCAGCCTCGGCCAGCCCGAGACGCAGGTGGCGTGCCGCGTGCACGACGAGTGCAACGGCTCGGACGTGTTCGGCTCCGACATCTGCACCTGCCGTCCCTACCTGGCGCACGGCATCGAGGTCTGCATCGAGATGGCGCAGCAGGGCGGCGTGGGCCTGGTGGTCTACAACCGCAAGGAAGGCCGCGCGCTGGGCGAAGTGACCAAGTTCCTGGTCTACAACGCGCGCAAGCGCCAGTCCGGCGGCGACCGTGCCGAGACCTACTTCGAGCGCACCGAGTGCGTGGCCGGCGTGCAGGACATGCGCTTCCAGGAGCTGATGCCCGACGTCTTCCACTGGCTCGGCATGACGCGCATCGACCGCTGGGCCTCGATGAGCAACATGAAGCACGGCGCGCTGACGACGCAGGGCATCGAGGTGGTCGAGCAGGTGCCGATTCCCGACGAGCTGATCCCCGCCGATGCGCGGGTCGAGATGGATGCGAAGAAGGCGGCGGGCTATTTCTCGCACTACACGCCCGATGCGGCCGAGCTGGCGGTGGCCAAGGGCAGGGGGTTGGAGGAGTGAGCACCGCGCCGTTTGCCCATGCCCATGGGCCAGGCTGGCACACGCCGGTTCCTGAAGACCATCCGGCGGCGCCGCTCCTGTCTGCCGAGGCCGTGCGCTCGCACTGCGCCCAGGTGATGTCGCAGCGTCGAGCAAGGCGGCTCGCAATACTTCACCTGGCACCCCGAGCGCCTGGAGGCCACGGCGGACTACGTGGTCGAGACGATGCGCCAGCGCTACCCCGACCTCGACGTGCCGTACCACAGCCGCTGGCGGCATTTCGAGGCCGGCGGCGTCGATCGCTGGGCCGACCTGGCGCGCCGCGCCCGACCTCGAGGCCGACCCGCACGAGCGGGCGCGCATCCGCATCGACCTCGTGATCCCCAGCGTGCTGCTCGACGCAGGCGCCGGCCCCGACTGGCGCTACCTCGACGAGGCGCGCGGCGTGGCGCTCGCGCGCTCCGAGGGCCTGGGCGTGGCGAGCTTCAACCTGTTCGAGTCCGGCGCCTTCTCCGCTCACGGCGACGAGCGGCCGCTCAGCAGCGATGCGGCGGCGCTGGCGCACATCACGCCCGATGTGATTGCCGAAGGCTTCCAGGTCGGCCCCGACAACCCGCTCGTCGGCCTTGAGGGTCGCGCCGCGCTGCTGCGTCGCCTGGGCGAAGTGATGCACGCGACGCCCGCGGTGTTCGGCCCGCCGGCGCGGCTGGGCCATCTGCTCGACTTCGCTGGCATCGCGCAGCGCCGGCCGATGAGCACGGCATCGAGCGCCGGCTTTGTGCTCGCGACCTGCTGCGCGCGCTGGGCCCGGTGTGGCCGGGGCGCATCGCGCAGGACGGCGTGTCGCTGGGCGATTGCTGGCGGCATCCCGCGCACGTCGGACGGCCTCGTGCCGTTCCACAAGCTGACCCAGTGGCTCGACCTATTCGCTGCTCGAGCCGCTGGAGGAAGCGGGGCTGGTCGTGACCGGCCTGGACGCGCTCACCGGCCTGCCCGAATACCGCAACGGCGGACTGCTGCTCGACCTCGGCCTGCTGGCACCGCGGGACCCGGCGCTGATGGAACGGCCGCTGACGGTCGACAGCCTGCCGGTGGTCGAGTGGCGCGCGCTGACGGTGATCGCGCTCGACCGCATTGCCGAGGCGGTGCGCGCAGCAGTTGATGAAGAGCGAGGCGGAGTTCCCGCTCGCGCGGGTGCTCGAAGGCGGCACCTGGGCAGCCGGACGACGCATCGCCGCCGAGCGCCGTACAGGCGGCATGCCGCCGATGCAGATCGAGAGCGACGGCACGGTGTTCTGAATCGAGAGGAGGGAGATCAACATCGAACGTGCAACGTCATCAGCCACCCGCTGCTGCTGCACAAGCTGACCTACGTGCGCAGCGAGGAAACCACCACCGACAACTTCCGCCGTCTCGTGCGCGAGATCGCCTCGATGCTGGCCTACGAGGTCACGCGCGACCTCACGACCGAGACCATCCGCATCCAGACGCCCATCGGGCCCTATGACGGGCCGGTGATCAGCGGCAAGAAGCTCTGCCTGGTGTCGATCCTGCGCGCCGGCAACGGCATGCTCGACGGGATGATCGACCTGCTGCCCGGCGCGCGGGTCGGCCACATCGGCCTGTACCGCGACCCGGAGACGCTCGAGCCGGTCGAGTACTACTTCAAGGTGCCGGACGACATCCGCGAGCGACAGGTGATCGTGGTCGACCCGATGCTGGCGACCGGCAACTCGGCGACCGCCGCGCTCAACCGGCTCAAGGAGGTGGGCGTCACGAGCTTGAAGCTCGTCAGCCTGCTGGCCTCGCCGGAGGGCCTGCGCGCGGTGCAGGCGGCCCACCCCGACGTGCCCATCACCGTCGCGGCGGTGGACGAGCGCCTCAACGAGCACGGCTACATCGTGCCCGGGCTCGGCGATGCGGGCGACAGGATATTCGGGACGAAGTGAATGAATGACGACCCCTCGTCCGACGAGTACGTCGGCCGATCCCCGCGAGCGGAGTGATGCCGCGCTCGCCGACCTGCGTCGGCTTGGACGGCACGACGCCAGCCGGCTGCCCGCGCTCGGCCCGCGGGGAACAGGGCATCACGAAACGGGGACAGCGCCGCGCGGCCTACGAGGCCGAGATCCTGCGCGCCGCCGAATCGGTGTTCGCCCGCTCCGGCTTCACCGGCGCGACCATGACCGAGATCGCCGCGCGCGCCGGCCTGCCCAAGGCCAATCTCCACTACTACTTCCGCACCAAGCAGGAGGTCTACCGCGCGGTGCTCTCCAACATCCTGTCGCTGTGGCTTGCCGGCACCGACGCCATCGTGCCGGAGGCCGAGCCCGCCGAGGCGCTCACCCGCTACGTGCGCACCAAGATGCGCCTGACCGCCCAGCGGCCCGACGCCTCGCGCGTGTTCGCCAACGAACTGCTGCACGGCGCAGCGGAGATCGGCGACATCCTGCGCAGCGAATTGCGCCCGCTGGTGCGCGCCAAGGCGGCGGTCATCGATGCCTGGATTGCCCAGGGCCGCATGGCGCCGGTCGATGCCACGCATCTCTTGTTCACCATCTGGGCGGCCACCCAGACCTATGCCGACTTCGAAAGCCAGGTCTGCGCGGTGCTCGGCGTGCAGCGAACTCAAGTCGAGCCACATCGAGCGGGCCACCGAGCATGTGCTGAGCTTCGTGCTGCGCGGCTGCGGGCTGGTCGACACCATCTCGAGCCGCGAATCGCACCGGCATGTTTCTTGCGCAACAAGTTGTGCCCCTGATGGCAGGCCTGCGGTATCTCCATTGTTCTCACCCGAAAGAAGAAAGGACCAGAGATGAACTCGACGTAGAACCCTGCTGGGCGCGACCCTGGCGCTCGCCGCCGCGATCGCATCGGCGCCTGCGTGGTCGCAGGACAAGATCAAGGTCGCCGGCGATCTACACCGTGCCGGTCGAGCAGCAATGGGTGTCGCGCATCCACAAGGCGCTCAACGCCGCCAAGGGGCGCGGCGAGATCGAGTACGTGTTCTCGGAGAACGTCGCCAACGCCGACTACGAGCGCGTGATGCGCGAATACGCCGAGGGCGGCAACACGCTGATCGTCGGCGAGTCGTTCGCGGTCGAGGCGGCGGCGCGCAAGGTCGCCAAGGACTATCCGAAGATGTCGTTCCTGATGGGCTCGTCGGGCAAGCCGCAGGAGCCGAACTTCTCGGTGTTCGACAACTACATCCAGGAGCCGGCGTATCTCACCGGCATGGTCGCCGGCGGCATGACCAAGACGAACAAGATCGGCATGGTCGGCGGCTATCCCGATCCCCGAGGTGAACCGCCTGATGCACGCCTTCATGGCCGGCGCGAGGGAGGTCAATCCCAAGGTCGAAGTTCACCGTGAGCTTCATCGGCTCCTGGTTCGATCCGCCCAAGGCCAAGGAAGCGGCGTTCGCGATGATCGACAAGGGCGCCGACGTGCTGTACGCCGAGCGCTTCGGCGTGTCGCGACGCGGCCAAGGAGAAGGGCAAGCTCGCCATCGGCAACGTGATCAACACGCAGAGCAGTATCCCGAGACCGTCGTCGCCTCGGCGCTGTGGAACATGGAGCCGACGATCGACACGCGCGATCAAGAACGTGAAGGACGGCAAGTTCAAGCGCCGAGGACTACGGCCCGTACTCGACGATGAAGCACAAGGGCTCGGAGCTGGCGCCGCTCGGCACCTTCGAGAAGCAAGGTGCCGGCCGACCTGGTGACGAAGGTGAAGGCGAAGGAAAAGGCCATCCTCGACGGCAAGTTCACGGTCAAGGTCGACGACAGCGAGCCGAAGTCGACGCAAGTGACGGGATGACCACCCCTCGTCCGAGCGAGTACGCCGGCCGACTCTGGCGGCTGGCGAGACCGGCGCTCGGCCCGCGGGCCCGTCCTGCGGCTTCGCGGCATCACCAAGCGCTTCGGCGCGCTGGTGGCCAACGACGCCATCTCGCTCGAGCTCGGCGCGGCGAAGTGCTCGCGCTGCTGGGCGAGAACGGCGCCGGCAAGTCGCACGCTGGTGTCGATCCTGTTCGGCCACTACGTCGCCGACGAGGGCACGATCGAGGCGTTCGGCCAGCCCGCTGCCGCCGGGCGACCCGGCGGCGGCGCTGGCCGCCGGCATCGGCATGGTGCACCAGCACTTCACGCTGGCCGACAACCTGAGCGTGCTGGACAACGTGATGCTCGGCACCGAGCCGCTGTGGCGGCCGTTCGTCGCGCCGGCGCGAGGCGCGAGCGCGCTGCTCGAGACCGCCAAGCGCTTCGGCCTGCGCGTGGATCCCGATGCGCGGGTGGGCGAGCTGTCCGTCGGCGAGCGCCAGCGCGTCGAGATCCTCAAGGCGCTGTACCGCGGCGCGCGCATCCTGATCCTCGACGAGCCGACCGCGGTGCTGACGCCGCAGGAGAGCGAGGCGCTGTTCGCCACGCTGCGGCAGCTGGTGGCCGAGGGCCTGTCGATCATCTTCATCAGCCACAAGCTGGCCGAGGTGCTGCGCGTGTCCGATCGCGTGGCGGTGCTGCGCGCCGGCCAGCTGGTGGCGCTGCGCGCGCGCGCCGGCGACCAGCAAGGCGCGAGCTCGCGCGAGCTGATGGTCGGCCGCGCGGTCGAGATGCCGCGGCGCGAGCACCGCAGGGCGCGCGGCGACGCCGGTGCTGCGCGCTCGAGCGCGTGCACGCGCGTGACGCGAGGGCGGGCGCTGCTCGATGAGCGTCGAGCTTGACGGTGCGCGCGCGGCGAGATCGTCGCGATCGCCGGCGTGTCGGGCAACGGCCAGAGGCGCTGGCCGAGCTGCTGTGCGGCACTGCTGCGAGCCGGAGTCGCGGCACGGCTGCGCTGGCCGGCGAGCTGCTGCAGCGCGAGCCCGCGCGCTGGTCGTGCCGCGGCGTGGCGCGCATTCCGGAGGACCGTCACGCGGTCGGCGTGATCGGCGACCTGCCGGTGTGGGAGAACGCGGTGTCCGAGCGCCTGCGCGACGCCGGCCTTCTCCCGCGCTGGGCTTGGTGCGCCGGCAGCGGCCGCGCGCACCATGCGCGCGATCGTCGATGCGGCGCTTCGACGTGCGCGGCGGCGGGCTCGATGCGCCGGCGCGCTCGCTGTCCGGCGGCAACATGCAGAAGCTGATCCTCGGCCGCGCGCTGCGCCGGTCGGCGGCGACGCGCCGCCGGCGCTGATCGTCGCCAACCAGCCGACCTGGGGCCTCGACGTCGGCGCGGTGGCGTACGTGCACCAGTGACTGCTCGACGCCGCGCGCGCGCGGCGCCGCGGTGCTGCTGATCTCGCGAAGACCTGGACGAGATGTTCGCGCTCGGCCGACCGCATCGCGGTGATGCACCAGCGGCCGGCTCGGCGCCGCGCGCGATCGGCCGACGACTGGACGCTGCGCGGCGATCGGCCTGGCGATGGCCGGGGCCGCCTGCACGGGCGAGCCGCCTCGGCCGAGGCGGAGCCGTCGCATGCGGCTTGAGGCGCGCGCCGACACGCTCTCGCGGCGCGCTGGCTGCTGGCGCGCGCCGTTCGCCGCCGTCGCGTTCACGCTGCTCGTCAGCGCGCTGCTCGTGGCCTGGGCCGGCGCGCCGGTGGGCCGCGCGTACGCGCTGCTGCTTCGAAGGCGCGCTTCGGCTCGCGCTTCGCGCTGGAGCGAGACGCTGACGCGCGCCACGCCGCTGATCCTCACCGGGCTGGCCGCGGCGGTGGCCTTTCGCGCGCGGCTCTACAACATCGGCGCCGAAGGGCCAGCTCTATGTCGGCGCGCTCGCCGCGGTGGCGGTCGGCGGGCAGCCTGCGGCGGCGCTCGGCCTGCCGCTGCGGTGCTGTTCCCGCTGATGATCGCGGCCGGCGATGGCCGCGGGCGCGCTGCTGCTGGTCGGCCCGGCGCTGCTCAAGACGCGGCTCGGCGTGGACGAGGTGGTGACCACGCTGCTGCTGAACTTCATCGTGCTGCTGTTCGTGTCGATGATGCTCGACGGGCCGATGAAGGACCCGACGCGCGATGGGCTGGCCGCAGAGCGTGGCCGCTGCCGCCCGAGCTGGAGCTCGGCAAGCTGCTCGAGCGCTCGCGCGTGCACACCGGGCTGCTGCTGCGCGCTGGCGCTGGCCGCTGGTCGCTGTGGGTCGATCGACACGCTACACGACGTTCGGCTTCGAGATGCGCGCGCGTGGGCGCCAACGCGCGCGCCGCCGCGCTTCGCCGGCGTGCCGGTGACGCGCATCGTGGTCGCGACGGCGCTGCTGTCGGGCGCGCTCGCCGGGCTGGCCGGCGTGCATCGAGGTGGCCGGGCGCGCCGGCTACGTCACGCTCGACATGTCGCCCGGCTACGGCTACAGCGGCATCGTGATCGCGATGCTGGCGCGGCCTGCAATCCGCTGGGCGTGGTGGCCGCCGGCGCTCTTCGTCGCCGGCGTGCTGGTCGGCGCCGACAGCATGAGCCGCGCGATCGCGGTGCCGACCTACATCGCCGACGTGATCGTCGCGGTCTCGCTGCTGTCGATGCTGGTGGCGACGATGCTGGCGCGCTACCGGGTGCGCTGGCGATGACCGATGGGCGACATCCTCGACATCGTCGGTCCACGCGCCTTCTGGGTCGCGGTGCTGCGCATCGCCACGCCGCTGATCTTCGGCACGCTGGGCGTGCTGCTGTGCGAGCGCGCGGGCGTGCTGAACCTCGGCATCGAAGGGATCATGGTCGCCGGCGCCTTCACCGGCTGGCTCGCGGTCTACCAGGGCGCGGCGCTGTGGGCCGGCGTGCTGGTGGCCGCGCTGACCGGCGCGGCTCTTCGGCCTGCTGCACGCGCTGCTGACCGTGCCGCTCGGCGCTGTCGCAGCACGTCGCCGGGCTGGGCATCACGCTGTTCGGCCACGAGCCTCGTCGTACTACGCCTACCGCGTGAGCTTCCCGAAGGTGAACACGCCGCCGACGATCGACGCCGTTCGCGCGCCGATGGCCTGGCTCGGCCGATGCCGGTGCCTGTCGGCGCGCAGACGCCGCTCACGCTGCTCGCGCTGCTGCTGCGTGCCGCGTGGTCGGCGTATGTGCTGTACCGCACGCCGGTGGGCCTGGCGCGTGCGCATGGTCGGCGAGAACCCGGCCGCGGCCGAAGGCCAGGGCATCGGCGTGATCGCGGTGCGCATCGGCGCCATCGTCGCCGGCTCGGCGCTGATGGGCGTGGCCGGCGCCTTCCTCACGCTGTCGGCCTTCAACGCCTTCTTCTTCAACATGGTCAACGGCCGCGGCTGGATCTGCGTGGCGCTGGTGGTGTTCGCGTCGTGGCGGCCGGGCAAGGCGCTGCTCGGCGCGCTGCTGTTCGCGGCCTTCGACGCGCTGCAGCTGCGCCTGCAGCAGAGCGGCGCGGCGCGAGCTGCTGCCCTACCAGGTCTACCTGATGCTGCCGTACGTGCTGTCGATCCTGGCGCTGGTGCTGGTGGCGCGCCGGGCGGCCTATCCTCAGGCGCTGATGAAGCCCTATCGCAAGGGCGAACGATGACGACTCGCTCGACCCGTGCAATACGATCTCGTCGTGCGCAACGCCACGCTGCCGGACGGCCGCAGCGGCAGTCGACGTCGCCGTCGCGCGACGGCCGCATCGTCGACGGTCGCGCCGCACGGGAGCTCGCCGCCGCGCGGCGCGCGACGAGCTCGACGCGGCAGGGCCAGCTCGTGACGCCGCCCTTCGTCGACGCGCACTTCCACATGGACGCGACGCTGAGCTACGGCCTGCCGCGCGTCAACGCAGAGCGGCACGCTGCTCGAAGGCATCGCGCTGTGGGGCGAGCTGAAGCCGCAGCTGACGCAGGAGGCGCTGGTCGAGCGCGCGCTGGCCTATTGCGACTGGGCGGTGGCGCAAGCGGCCTGCTCGCGATCCGCTCCCACGTCGACATCTGCGACTCCGCGCCTGCTGGCGGTCGAGGCGCTGCTGCGAAGTGAAGCGAGCGCGTCGCGCCCTACCTCGACCTGCAGCTGGTCGCCTTTCCGCAGGACGGCGTGCTGCGCGCGCCGGGCGCGCATCGACAACCTGAAGCGCGCGCTCGACATGGGCGTCGACGTGGTCGGCGGCATCCCGCACTTCGAGCGCACGATGGCCGACGGCGCCGAGTCGGTGCGCCTGCTGTGCGAGCTCGCGGCCGCAGCGCGGGCTGCGCGTCGACATGCACTGCGACGAGACCGACGACCCGATGTCGCGCCACATCGAGACGCTCGCCTGTCGAGACGCAGCGCCTCGGCCTGCAGGGCCGCGTCACCGGCTCGCACCTGCACGTCGATGCACTCGATGGACAACTACTACGTCTCGCAAGCTGCTGCCGCTGATCGCCGAGGCGCGGCGTGCGCGGCGATCGCCAATCCGCTGATCAACATCACGCTGCAGGGCCGCCACGACACCTACCCCAAGCGCCGCGGCATGACGCGCGTGCCCGAGCTGATGGCGGCCGGCGTCGACGTCGCGCTTCGGCCACGACTGCGTGATGGACCCGTGGTACGGCCTGGGCTCGGGCGACATGCTGGAGGTGGCGCACATGGGCCTGCACGTGGCGCAGATGACCGGGCAGGAGGCGATGCGCGCGTGCTTCGACGCCGTCACCGCCGACGCCGGCGCGCATCCTCGGGCTCGAAGGCTACGGCATCGCGCCGGGCTGCCACGCCGACTTCGTGCTGCTGCAGGCGCGCGACCCGGTCGAGGCGATCCGGCTGCGCGCCACGCGGCTCATGGTGTTGCGCGCCGGGGAGGTGATCGCCACGACGCCTGCGAATGTCGCGACGATGAATCTGTCTGGGCGGCCGGGGAGGGTGAGCTTTCAGCGGTAGGGGGCTGTCGTAGTGTCACTGCATGGGATTCACCATGGGCAAGCGTCAAGTCGCGCCGGTAACGCCGGGCGAAATGTTGGAAGAGGAGTTCCTCAAGCCGCTGGGTCTGACGAAGTACCGGCTCGCCAAGGAGATTGGGGTGCCGCCGCAGCGCATCGGTGACATCGTCGCCGGAAAACGCGGGATCACGGCCGATACCGACCTGCGGCTGTGTCGCTTCTTCGGGCTGAGCGACGGCTGGTGGCTAGCGCTGCAGGCGCGTCACGACATTGAGGTTGCGCGTGACGCGATGGCCGCTGAACTCAAGCGAATTCATCGCTTCGAGCCGCAGGCTGCCTGATGTTTTCCGGCCAAGGTGCGCTCGGTTGCGAGCGGTAGCTGGCTGGTCGGACTCGAACGCCAGGTGCTGGCGCCCAACGACTACGCGGCCGTCGTCAGTCGGCCAGAAGCGGGCATTGCAGAACGACTGCTTCCTGGCGTCACCATCAGGTCCGCACGCAGCAAACCGGCGGCGAGTACGACTAGACGGTGCGTATCGCATGCACTTTGAATGGGGAGGCAACGCGGACACCCGCCGCGATTCATGCCCTCGGTCATCCAGACGACGACCGCGAAGGCCAGGATGGCGAGCATCACCTGCCCGGCGCGCGGCAGGCCTTGAGCCGCCCGCAGCAGCAAGATGACCACCAGCGCCGCGTTGGGGTCAATTTGGCAACCGCGCGCGGGCAGGTCCCTTGATGGCGATCAAGCCACCGCGTTCCGGTGCGACGCGCGGTACAGCAGCTTGCGCAGCTCGCTGACCCACAGGACGGCGCTGGCCATGGCGGCGCAACCGGCCCACTGACCGAGGGTGAGCGGCACGGTGCCGAACGCGACGTTGAGGAACCTGACGTGGACCACCGCAACCTGCAGCAGCACCGACAGCGCGATCGCGCCCCACAGCCACGGGTTGACGAAGAGATGCCGGAACGCGCTGGTCGCCTCCGAACGCGCGTTGAAGGCGTTGAAGAGCTGCGCAAGAACCAGCGTCGTGAAGGCGGCCGTGCGTGCGGTGGCGAGGTCGTGCGTGCCTTCGACGAGGCCGCCCGGCAGGTGCATGTCGAGCGTCAGCAGCGTCGCCAGCGCCATCACCAGGCCGATCTCGACGACGCCGGCCCACATGCGAGCGTCAATCGCGCGGTCGGTCGGCCGCCGCGGCTTGCGCGCCATCACGTCGTCGGTTTCCGGGTCGACCCCCATCGCGAGCGCCGGCCCCGAGTCGGTGATGAGGTTGATCCAGAGAATCTGCGTCGCCAGCAGCGGCAGCACGACCGCTTCGCCGGCGCCGGTAAGCCCGATCACGCCGGCGCCGACGACGCCAAGGAAGACCGTCAGCACCTCGCCCAAGTTGGACGACAGCAGGTAGCGCAGGAATTTGCGGATGTTGTCGAAGATGCCGCGGCCTTCGCGCACGGCCTCGACGATGGTCGCGAAGTTGTCGTCGGCGAGGATCATCTTCGCCGCCTGCTTGGTCACCTCGGTACCTGTGATGCCCATCGCGACGCCGATGTCGGCCGATTTCAGCGCCGGCGCGTCGTTGACGCCGTCGCCGGTCATCGCGACGATGTTGCCGTGGGCCTGCAGCGCATCGACGATGCGCAGCTTGTGTACTGGCGCCACGCGGGCGTAGACGGAGGTCTCGCGTACCGCGGCGGCGAGACCGGCCTCGTCGAGCGCATCGAGCTCGGCTCCGGTCAGCGCCTTGGCGCCGGGCTCGACGATGCCGAGGTCGGCGGCGATGCGCGCCGCCGTGCGCGGGTGGTCGCCGGTGATCATCATCACGCGGATGCCGGCGCGATGCGCCTCGCGGATCGCCACGCCGGCTTCGGGGCGGGGCGGGTCGATGATGCCGACGGTGCCGACGAAGATCAGGTCGCGCTCCAGATCGGGCGAAGGTTCGTCGTCCTCGCCCGGCCCCAGCGGCCGGTAGGCGACGGCGAGGGTGCGCAAGGCCTCATCGGTGAGCCGGGCCACGTCGGCGAGGGCGCGTGAGCGCAGCGCGTCGTCGAACGCGACGACGTCGGTCCCGACGCGGGCGCGCGAGCAGTGTTCGAGCAGCACGTCGGGCGCGCCCTTCGTGACCACGACGAGTTCGTCGTTGTGCTCGTGGTCGCGCTCGATCGTCGACATCATCTTGCGGTCGGAGGTGAACGGGATTTCGCCGATGCGCTCGAAGCGGCGTTCGCGGCGCTCGGTCGCTCCGAGCTTGCGCTCGGCGACCAGGAATGCCGCCTCGGTCGGGTCGCCCTGGATCTCCCACTCGCCGCTGTCGGTCTGGCGCAAGTCGGCATTGCCCGCGAGGCTGCCGCCGCTGAGCACCACGATGTGCTCGTCGCGCAGCGGCCCGGCTTCGATCTCCGCGCCATCGTGCTCGACCTTGCCGTGCGGCGCGTATCCCACACCTGTGACGCGCGTGCCGCCGGAGGCTGTCATGACGCGCTGGATGGTCATCTCCGAGCGGGTGAGCGTGCCGGTCTTGTCGGAGCAGATGACGGAGGCCGAGCCCAGCGTCTCCACCGACGACAGCTTCTTGACGATCGCATTGCGCCGGGCCATGCGCTGCACGCCGATCGCGAGCACCACCGACAGGATCGCCGGCAGCCCCTCGGGCACCGCGGCGACCGCAAGTGACACGCCAAGCAGCAGGACGGTGATCACGTCGGACGGGCCGCGGATGTCGGAAAGAATGAGGATCGTTCCGACCACGACGATGGCAATGATGACAACGGCGATGCCCAGCATGCGTCCGATGCGGCCGACCTCCTTTTGCAGCGGGGTTGGCTCCTCCTCGGTCGCGTCGAGCATCTTCGCGATCGAGCCCATCTCGGTGGCCATGCCGGTCGCGGTGACGACGGCCCGGCCGGTGCCCTGCGCGACCGCCGTGCCCTTGAACACCATGTCGAGCCGGTCGCCGAGCGGCGCCGGTGCCGGCAGCGTGGCAGGGTCCTTCAGCACGGCCTCGCTTTCGCCGGTGAGCGAGGCCTCCTGCACACGCAGCGTGGCGGCGCGCACCAGGCGCGCGTCCGCGCCGACAAGGTCGCCTTCGCCGAGCAGCAGCACGTCGCCACGGACGAGCTCGGCGCTCGGAATGCGCAGCACTTGTCCGTCGCGCACCACCGAGCACGTCGCCGCCGTCATGCCGGCCAGCGCGGCGACCGCGTTCTCGGCCTTCGCCTCCTGCGCATAGCCGAGCGCGCCGTTGAGGGCGACGACGAGCGCGATGACGATCGCATCCACCGGCCAGCCGTGCCGGCCTTCGATCAGCCAGGCCGCGAGCGCGATCACCACCGCGGCCAGCAACAGGTAGATCAGCGGGTCCTGGAACTGCGCGAGGATGCGGCGCCAGGTCGGCAGGCGCGCCGCGGCACGCAGCTCGTTCGGGCCGTCCGCGGCGAGGCGCCGTGCGGCCTCCTGCGCGGCGAGTCCCCTGCTCGGGGTCGGTGCCCAGCGCGCGCGCTACCTCGGCGCCGTCGATGACGGAGGGATCGGAAGTGTCTTCCGGCTTCATGTTTCAGGTTCCGTGCCCACCCATCATGCCGTCATCGCGGTGGCGGCGCGCATGCGGGCGCGAGGGTCTCAGGCATCGAGGCGTCCCCTTGCGCTGACGGCGGCGATCCATTCCTCGTTGGTCCCGCAGGCGGCGAAGGACCGCGACGGGGTCGAGTACGGGTCTACGACGCCCAGCGCCGGCCGACTGCTCTACGGCCAATACCGGATCTCGCTTAGATGCCGCCTTGAGATCATCGACACCTGACTGTCCTTCAGGGGGTGAAAGCCGACGAGATATACATCCATCGACCCCAATGGATTTGACCGAGATCAAAGTCAAGCTGGTCCAGCTCTCTACGATAGATACACTTGAAATGCACCGCCAGGCGTCACACGGAGGACCCATGAGGATGTTCGCGGGCAGCCAGCAACTGGGGACCGTCGGGGGCCACGGCAGCTACGTCGCGCCGGCTTGGCACGCTGTGACTGCTTTGCAGCGCGCCGGCCTCGCCGTGCAGCCAGTCGGCGAACATCTCGCGCAATCGCCAGGCGCTCGACAAGGTGCTGGTGATGCGGCAGCCTGAGAAGATGAATCCGCACGAACGCACGTCGGACCCGGCACAGCCCTATCCCTACGCGGGACCGGATGCGCTGCGCGCGCCCATCGAAGCCGCGCTGCGGCGCGTCGTCGACCCGGAGGTCGCCTTGTCGATCGTCGACGTGGGCCTCGTGTATGGCGTCGAAGTCACCGAGGAACTGGTGCATGTCCTGCTGACGATGACTTCGGCCGCTTGTCCGGTGGCGGATGTCATCCTGGAAGGCGCCGAGGCGGAGCTGGATTGCGTCATTCCTGCGGACCGGAAGATCCACCTCGAACTCGCGTGGGAGCCGCCCTGGACCCCCGATCGCATGAGCGCGCGGGCCAAGGCCTTCATGGGCTGGTGAAGGCCGCGAGACCACCGTGCGCCATCCCACGAGGTCGCGTCACCCGATGTCGCTCGTCGCCCTGCGGGCGGGCGCCGTGCTCTGCATCGCGGGCCTGCTCGCGACAGGCATCATCGGCGGCCTGCTTCGCGCCGGCATTTCCGTTCCAGGCCTTGGAGAATCGGCCTGGCCGAGCCGGGCCGTGTCGGCGCACGCCTTCCTGATGATCTCCGGCTTCATGGGCACGGTAATCGGGATCGAACGGGCCATCGCCGTCAAGGCGCGTCCCGCCTTCGCGGCGCCGGCGGCGTCCGGGCTGGCCGGGCTCCTGATGCTGGCCGACGCAGCGTTCGCCGCAGCGTGGGTCGCCGTGCTGGCGGCGATCGCTTTCATCGCCGTGAACCTGTACGTGTTCTCGCGTCAGCGCGCCGCACACACGGCCCTCTTGCTCGCCGGCGCTGCGGCCTGGCTGGTGGGGAACCTGCTGCATGCACTGGGCTCACAGCCAGCCGCCGTCATCCCCTGGTGGTTCTACTTCCTGGTCCTGACGATTGCCGCCGAGCGGCTCGAGATGACGCGCCTGATGAAGCGCCGCCGTGGCGCCCAGGCTTCGCTCTACGCCTGTCTTGGCACCATGCTGCTAGTCTTACTGTGTTAATAAAATCAAGGCATTATGTACGCTTCTTCAAGCGAAGGTTGAGCCTTGATGGACGATCTGCACGAGTTCGAGAGGTACATGGCCCACTTGAGTGAAGGGCTGGGCCATGCTGACCGGCATGCCGGGCTACGCGGGTATTGCACGGGGCTGATGTCGCCGCTGGCGCGCAAAAGCGTCGAGCCGATGGCCGCGCAGGTGGATCCACTGCATGCGCGCTCGCGCCATCAGTCGCTGCACCACTTCGTGGCCGATGCGAACTGGTCCGACGAGCAGATGGTGCTGCGCGTGTGCCAATGGGTCGTTCCCAAGATGGACTTCAGCGATGGCGGCTGGTGGATCATCGATGACACGGGCTTTCCCAAGCAGGGCCGCCACTCGGTCGGGGTGGCGCGTCAGTACTGCGGGGTACTGGGTAAACAGGACAACTGTCAAGTCGCCGTCAGTGTCTCGCTGGCCTGTGAAGCGGCCAGCGTGCCGGTGGCTTGGCAGCTGTACCTGCCGCGCGAATGGGCCGACGATGAAGCCAGGCGCAAGAAGGCCGGCGTGCCGCAGGAGATCGAGTTCGCGACCAAGACAGCGATTGCACTGAGACAGATCGAGCATCTATTGGCACAAGGAGCGCCGCGGCACTGCGTGCTGGCCGATGCTGGCTATGGGATTGAGACGGCGTTTCGCGAGCGGCTGACAGCCTTGGGTCTGACCTACATCGTGGGTGTCACCGGCAGCGTGACAGTGTGGCCACCCGGGCGTGAGCCGCTGCCCCCGCTGCCGTACAGGGGCAAGGGGCGCGTGCCAGTGCTGCTGCGCCGCGGCGACGCGAGCAGCCCTCAGCACAAGCCGCAATCGATCAAGGAGCTGGCATTCGAGCTGGCACCGCCGTGCTGGCACACCGTCACTTGGCGGGAGGGCACGAACGCCAAGCTGCGCTCGCGCTTTGCTCGCGTGCGGGTGCGTGCCGCCCACCGCGATTACTGGCGCAGCGAACTGCGCCCGCTGCAGTGGCTGCTCATCGAATGGCCCGAAGGCGACACTGAACCGCTGAAGTATTGGCTGTCCACGCTCAGTGAGGATATTTCGCTCGAACGAATGGTGTACGAGGCGAAGATGCGCTGGCGCATCGAGCGTGATTACCAAGATCTCAAGCAGGACTTGGGACTGGCCCACTATGAAGGCCGCGGCTGGCGCGGTTTCCATCACCACGCCAGCCTGAGCATCGCCGCTTATGGTTTCTTGCTCGCGCAACGGCTTCAGCATCCCGACGAGATCGGGGGTAAAAAAAACTCCACCAAACTCCAAACGCCTGCCCTACCCACACATTACAAACCTCGAGGCAGTCCACCGGGCGCAGCGCCACGTCCCATCCTCAATCACAAGTTTGCGAATGCGTATCGGCGCTCTTCTCGCGCGTAGCCTTCCACGATGTCCCTGCTGTCTTCGGCAGTGGAACCGTGGCATTAATTAACACAGTAAGACTAGAGGAGGCGCGCGAAAGCGCCCGCGCGTTGCTGCGACTTGAACCCACGCTGACCGTATCGGAGTAACCCTCGCCACCATCCAATCGGCGCGTACCCGCTCGGGAGCTGGGCCTTGCCCCCTGGGGTTAGGTTGATCTGCGGCCGCGGCGGGTGCGGACTTTTCGAGATGGGGTTGGCGGCACGGTCGTCGGGCGATCACTCGGGGACACCCGCAGCGCGTAGCGATTCGGAGGCAACTTGGGGACGTACGTTTCGCGGGGCAGCTCGACGTTAACCGTACCCTCGCCGCGTCGCGACTGAACTCGGTCGCGTGTTCCGAGCGTCTTGCACAAGCTCGCCGGCGAGGTACCCGCGGCAGCGGCGGCGACGATGCTTGTGCGGCCGCACTTAGATCACGTCGCCGGCGCCGGGTCAAGTTGGACGCGGGTGCGAGACCCGGCTTGGCCGGACCAGGGCACGCGCGCCGCGCGCCCGCGTACAGCGCGAAGGTCGGCATTCGGCACTTGCCGCTTGGCCGGGATCGAGCTCACCCTCATGGCCGAGAAGGAATGGTCACGACCGTCTGCTCCGATCACTCTCAGACCAGGTCGACCTCCGATCCCAGAGGAACTACGCGCGCAGATTCGCCGCATGGCGAACGAGAACTTTCTGTGGGGCGAAGAGCGAATTGCCAACGAGCTGCTGCTCAGGTTCGGCATTCGGGTCTCGCCGGCGACTGTTGGGCAGCGCCGGGAGCACCACCATGCACTCGGCAAGCTTGCGATCCCGCCTGCACCATCGGCAGGCTCTTTCGGGTTCAGCTTTCGATGCCCGACGCATTGGCGGGCATACGGTCCCTTGCCTCGACACGGGCTACCGCGGCCACGTCGGCGGCGTCCCCCGGCGACGCAACGTCACCTTCCTGCTGTCCATGAGGTACGTTCAGCCGGCGGCGCAGCCCGGTTGCAAGGCGAAGCGCCGTACGTTGAACGGCCTTCAGTAGCCGATCGACGCGCGCGAACTCCTTGTCGCACTCCGTGTTCGTGATGAGGCCGCGCAGCCGCTGGTACTCCAGCAGGCTGAACAGGCGGTCGGCCTTCATCAGCAGCGAGAGGTACGTCCCGCAGTGAGGCGACACGACTTCGGCCGGCACGAGCAGCGGGCCGGTGCCATAGCGCACCGACTGGTTCACGCCGTTGTCGGCCATCACCTTCTGCGCCTGGTCGATGAGCACATCGACCTCCTTGTCGGCTGCTCGGATGGACTCGGCCACCATCTCCTCGGCCTGCGCGATCAGTTCGGGGTGGTCCCGCAGCTTTTCGTGCGAGCGGGCGTGCACCTCCATGAAGTGGAAGTTGTAGGCCGTGTAGCTGTAGTAGCGGACGAAGTGGCTCTTGATCTTCGGGTGGCTGAACGCGCAGTCCTCGATGTCGCGTGCGCCCTCGATGCGCGCCAGCGTGTTGGCGTCGTTGCCACCGATGCGCGCGTAGTACTTCGCGTTGATGCCGGGCACCGACGCGCAGCGAGCAAAGAACGTCTCGTCGGGACGACCCGAGCGCTCGAACGCGGCCTTCAGTTCGGCGGCATAGAACTGAGAAAACGGGACGTTGATCTCCATGGGGCTGCTCCCGGTACCGGCAGTCGATCGTGCAACGTCGGCATCGCTCCGACCACTCGGAACCGGCCGTCGAACCGCGGCGGTTCCGCAGGCGTGCACCGTTGACGCGCGACAGGCCGTTCGCTACCTTCTCGTGCACGGACCAGCTGGCGTCCGGCAAGGCCCGAGCGAGCGACAACACCGACGAGTGCCGCCTGCAGGACGCAGATGGCGCCGTCCTTCCAACCTCATGCGACGCATCGACGCACTCACGTGCGGCGATGTCAACGACGGCAGCTGGCACGCCGTCGCACGCGGCAAGCCGCGGCATCAAGCCAGCGATCTCGAGCGACCGGCACGCGCCGGCCATTCCCAACCCATCGGGGGCAACCGTCCCCATGGGAGCGCGTCGCCTCCATTCCTCCAGGAGGTGAAGCATGAGCCCGCATGTGGTTTGCGCGCCGCAAGGCGCCGCCCTGTTTCCGGAGCTGTCGACCCATTCGTCGTTCGAGTCCGACGCTGTCGGGGAATCCTTCGACTTCGACAACCCGTTCGAGCCGACGAGCACCAGCGCGCCGTTCAGTGACGCCGAACTGCTCCGCCTGGCGCAGGACTTCGTCGAGCGCAGCGAGGTGCTGATCGATGCGGTCGCCCCGCCGGCTTGGGAGGACGAGGACGACATCTTCGGCGGCGAGTTGTTCGACGACGAATGCGCGGAGTACCAGCGGCTGTCGGCGATCAATCCGACGCCGACAAGCAAGGAAGTCGTCGCGCGAGAGTTGATGGCGAACGAGGCGGCGCGATATCCGGGCTGCACGGTCGGCTTTCTCGTCGCGCTGGCGCTGACCTACCGGCGCATCCTGCTGGACCGGATGGCCGATCCGCGCGACAAGGTCGAGATCCTGCGACGCGTGTACAGCGCGCACGAGCCCGAGTGGATGACGGCGGAGATTGTCTACCTGCACTTCGTGCTGCTGGACCAGTGCCGCTACCTCGCACGCCCGAGCGCAAGCATCGAGCGCAAGGAAGAGACGCTGCGCTGGATCTTCACGGACCCCGAGCTGGAAGACCGGCCGTTCTCCTTCAAGAACTGCGTGAAGCTGGTGACGGGCAACGCACCCGACTTCGGTGCCGTCTACCGGCGCCTGCGGGATGAGATGCGGCCCGTTCTTGCCGCATGGCTGCACGAGTCAATCGCGCGCAAGCGCGGCGCGGACGACTGGCAGTCGGAGCTCTTCGACATGTGAGCCAAGCGGACCGTTCAAGCCAGTGGCTGCGAACGGTCCGCCTTCGACAACCCGAACGACATCTCCCGCGTGCCGGGCCGACAACGCCGGCACCCGCGAGCTGTTGCTCGACCGACGTTCGCTTCCCTCGCGGAAGGAACGGGCAGCTGGTGCCCGGCCTGACAAGGCAGCGATCCAGCGACTCACTCGAGCAACGGCCGAAACGGCCATCCCATAGGAGAACCACGATGAACAGCGTCGACCGCCACCAAAGCCTCGCGAACACTTTCGCAGTGCTTCTGTTCCTGCTCGTCTACGGACTGGCAGGCGACATGGACTGCGCCAGCGAGCGACGGATGGAGCAGACACGACAGCCCGCTTCGTCCCAACTCAAGTGCGAGATGACCGCGCACCGCGCGGGCACCTTCGACCTCGAGCACAACCTCCAGAGCAGCGACCCCGAAACGCGCTGCACGGCGAGCGAATCATGAAGGAGGCGGCGATGCAGTTCGAGTCGCACCGCCCTTCAAGGAGATCGGCCCACGTGCCGGTGTCGCCGGAAGACGAGATCGTCGATCTGGTCAAGGAAAGCGAGGTGCGCACCGGCAGGCCCGGACGGCGCTTCGTGATCCACGGCGCCGAAAGGCTCGCGTACCGGGTGCTCGCGCATCCGGGCGGCCTGGAGATCGCACGCCTCGACGGACGCGGACGCCCGTTCGGGTGCGTCTACGTGCCTGCCAGGTCCTTCGAGCAACACCCGCTCGCGCATGCACAGCGTGCCGGGTGCCTTTTCACGCAGCCGCTCTCGTCCTGAGGCGGCCCATCCAAGGAGTTCACCATGACCGAAACCAATGAGCCCGTCCTGACCGTGCGCCGCCGCGACGGATCGGTCGTCGCCTTCGACCGGAGCCGGATCGAACGCGCGATCGCCTCGGCCTTCCTGCGCGATGCCGACGGCGAGCCGCGACACGTCGGCGGCAACGAGCTGATGCCGGCCGAGCGCGACAAGGTGGAGCGCTTCACCGAGCAGGTTGTGCACGCCGTGAGCCGCCGGCCGGACGCCGCGCGGCACCCGGTCGACATCGAGGACATCCAGGACCAGGTGGAGCTCGCGCTGATGCGCGACGGCGAGCACGCGATCGCGCGCGACTACGTGCTCTACCGCGAGCGCCGGCGGCAGCTGCGTTCGACGCGGCCGGCAGCGTGCGCCGTCGGTTCGGGCGAATGCGAGGCCTGCCAGTGAGCAAGGTTCGCTGCGTGCTGCGCATGCAGCCCGGACGAGGAGGTTCACCATGGAACCACAGGAGTTCGAGGCGCGCGTTGCCGGCATCAAGCTGCGCGCGCATGGGCAGTGGACGCAAGTCCTCAGGGCGCTCGGCGTCGCCGAAGAGCTGCTGAACCGCAAGAACCAGCCGTGTCCGATGTGCGGTGGAACGGATCGCTTCCAGTACACCGACCGCTTCGGCGACGGCAACTACCACTGCCGCGGCTGCGGCGCGGGCGGCGGGCTGAAGCTGGCGCAGGCATGCCTGGGTATCAGCTTCACGGCGTTGCTGGAGCGACTCGAGCGACTGCTCGGCAATTCGGCGCCGATCTGCGCCGATGAGCCTGCAGGTCCGTCGCCTGAGCGCATGAAGGCCCTGTGCAAGAGGATCTGGCACGAGGCCAGGCCGATCACGCTCGGCGATGAGGTCGAACGCTACCTCAGGAATCGCGGCCTGCAGTTGGCTGCGTACCCGAAGACGCTGCGCTGCCATCCGAGCCTGGGCTACTACGAGAAGAACGGCGCGAAGTCGGTGAAAGTGGCCGAGTACCCGGCGATGCTCGCGTGCGTGCAGGGGCCCGATGGCCACGCCGTCACGCTGCACCGGACGTACGTCGCAGAAGGCCGAAAGCTCGCCGATCGCGCGTCGAAGAAGCTGCTGTCCTCGGGCATCAGCGGCGCGTCGGTGCGGCTGCAGGAGGCGACCGACGAGCTGTCGGTGACCGAGGGCATCGAGACCGGGTTGGCGGTGCTGATCGGCACGGCCACGCCCGTGTGGTCGGCCCTGAGCTGCGGCAACCTGGAGCGGCTGTGGATGCCGGACACCGTAAAGCGCATCCGTCTCTACGCGGACAACGACGCCGACTCGGAGTTCGACGGCCAGGCCTCCGCCTACGCGCTCGCGCGCAGGCTGAAGAAGGAGCGCCGCTGCGGCGGCCCATGTCACGTCGAGGTCTACGTGCCTCGGCGCGCCGGGACCGACTACGCCGATGTCTGGCTGCGCCGGCTCTCGAGCGCGCCCGTGGCGGCGTAGAGCGGATCACGAGCAATGCGGTGCGGCAGCGATGCCGCGCCGCCTTTTCAGCGGGCCTGCCGGGTCCACCGAAAAGCATCCCACTGGTCGCTGTCGTACCAGGCCCATCGGCGAAGACAGCGTTGTGAGCACGCGGCACGGTCCGCGTCCTTTCGAGCAAGCGGCTCAGGAATGAGCCATTCGCAACCCCGCGGGGACCAGGCGCCCCGCAGGGGCGTTTCCCCGCTCTTCCATTGGAGATCATCCATGAAGACTGGACGTACCCTTGTTGACCTGGCCCAGGAACTGAGCCGTCAGCTCAAGGCCAAGCAGGACATGATCGTTCCTTCGCCGCTGATGCGCTTTGGCACCGACAGCGGCGGCGCCAGCAAGGTCACGGTGGAGACGCCGGACGGAGCCGCGCAGTTCGGGATCACCGATCTGGCCAAGCGCCAGCTGGCCGACAAGCTAGGCATCCCCTACGCCTACTTCGAGCGCATGCGAGAGAAGCAGCCGGACCTGCTGGACCGCAACGTGAACACGTGGCTGCACAGCGAGAACGACCGGCGCCTGGTGCGCACGCTGGACGGCAAGGTCCGCGCCGTGCTGTCCGACCGCTACCGCAGGCTGGACAACTACGACCTCGCGGAGCACGTGCTGCCGATCCTGCAGCGCCTGCCGGGCGGGCGGCCGGCGTCGGTGGAGCTGACCGACACGAGGATGTACCTGAAGTGGATCACGTCGGAGGTGCGCCACGAGATCCAGCCCGGCGACCTGGTCGAGGCCGGCGTCGTCGTGACCAACTCGGAGGTGGGGCTGGGCAGCCTGTCGGTGCAGCCGCTGGTCTATCGGCTGATCTGCCGCAACGGGCTGATCGCCGCCGACCACAGCATGCGCAAGACGCACGTCGGGCGCCTGAAGGAGTCCAAGGACGATGCGGTGACGGTCTTCAGGGACGACACCCTGGAGGCCGAGGACCGCGCGTTCTTCCTCAAGGTGCGTGACGTCGTCGAGAACGCGGTGTCCGAGGTGACGCTTCGACAGCTCGCCGAGCGCATGCGCCGCACGCTCGGCATCGCGCTCACCGGTGACCCTGTGAAGAGCGTCGAGGCGATCGGCACGAAGTACCTGCTGAACGAAGACGAGCGAAGCGGCGTGCTGCGTCACCTCATCAGCGGCGGAGATCTGTCCGGATACGGATTGGTGAACGCGGTGACGCATTACTCGCAGGAGATCCTCGACTACGACCGCGCGACCGACTTCGAGGCGCTCGGCGGCAAACTGCTCGAGCTTCCTGCTGGGGAGTGGAAGGAAATCGCAGAGGCAGCCTGAGCATGAAGGGCCCCAAGGGGCCCTTCCCTTTCCCGTGCGACCGGATACCTAATCATGGTCGCCACCGGAAAGCACAGCTTCAAAGAAGCCCTTCGGGTCCTGAACAGAAACCGTTACTTCGGTCCGCAGGTGACTGCGCAGCGTAAGAGCCAGTGCTCCCCTCAGCAGAGAGCTCAGGGTGTCTACCGGCATGCTGCCTGCGTCGCCAACCTCTGCCCACTGCCAGACGACGTATCGCCGAAAGACCGATGATCGCCTTGCGGCGCAATTCGCAGTCGGAAGTCCGATTGACCTCAGTTTGTTTCTGTCGCCCATCGATCGCGCGGACGCTTCAAGAAGGCTTCGCATCGTGGACGGTGACACCGCCGCAAGATCAACGTATCGGAAGATGTTCGGTTCGATGCAGAGGCATCCAGTTGGCGCCGTGATCAGGTGAAGGCCGGGACCGACCCCCGACAGGACCCAATCCACTTGTGTCTCCGGCACTTCGACTTGAAACCGAAGGTGGACCGAGACGGCAAACAGGCGCAACCATCCAGATCGTCCACGGCCTTCAAGGCGGACCGCTTGGTAATCGACCAGCGAGACCGACTTCACTGCACTTTCCGTCCCAGCATCTCGACAGTGGTGCGCGACTCCAGCGGAGTCGCGAGCGCACATGCTGGCCCGGATGGGATCCAAAAACAATATGCAGTTCTACATGGGGAACGAGGCTATCGATCCAACTCAAAGCGCCCATGCAAGCCGAGCGGCAAGGCATAGGGGAGACGAGCTTGCGCAATCGGTCCCTCGCGCAATCGTGATGCGTCGAACACCGAGACGACGGTCTGCTTTTGTGCCAGATCCAGAGCGGTGCCGATGATCCAGCGTGCCTCCCCGCATGGATTGGAGCAGTCGGGCACGAGAAGGTGTTCCTCCACGAGCCATTCGTCGCCGTACCAATAGCGCTCGACATCGTGAGTCTGGACATCGAACAACGCAACTTCGTCGTAGCCCACCATTTCCTGCCCGCGCCGCGCCGATCGCGCAACGCATAGGACCTGTCGGTAGCGCCGCCCCACTACGCCGGGCGCGACGGTAGGAAACTCGCCCTCGATGCCGGCCTGTTCGCTTTGCTCGACACGGCCGTCTGGCGAAATCTCCAAAAGGGTCAATCTTGCCCCGCCCGCGTGGCGGTACTCGCCGCGCATGATCGACCAGCCGCAAAGCAACGGGATCGGGGTATCCGAACGCATCATGTCGAGGCGAATGACGCCACCGGCGTCTTCCCAGGCATTGCCGATATGAAAGAGGCAGCCGGGCGGCAGCCCGTAGGTACGGATGCTGAAGTCGTTTTTGTCGATCACCAGCACTTTCATGCCCAGGTCCGGTCGCCACATACACGATTCGGCGAAAGATAGCCCTGCATGCAGTCGATCTTCGGAAAGGGACATCGACGGCAGCACGAAGACAAGATGGCCGGCCGTCACCGCGAAATCGTGCACCGGCGGAAGCTCGTTCACAGCGATCACATGGTCGCGCAGGAGTTGGCCTGAAGCGGAGATGTGATAGAGAAACAACCGTCCTGACAGCGGGTCCGCACCGAAGTTCCAGATCGTGCCGTCAGGCTCCCGGCGTGGATGAGCCGAGAACGGCGCACCGATGAGCGCGTCCGACCAAGCCTTGATCCCCACTGTGCGAAGCGTCAGGGGGTCGAGAACGTAAGCGGAGCCTGCCTCCCACAATGCGAGCAACTCGTCCGCAACGCGCAGTACGCTGATGTTGGCGGGATTGATTTCGTCGAGGCGATCCGGAATGGCCTGAGTTCCTGGCAGGCGGGTGCCGAAACCGCTCATCAGCAAGCGGCCCTCGCGCGCCTCGCGCTCCCACTTCTCCGTCCGCACGAACGCTCCGAGGTGGGAAATGCGGCCCCCTTCGAACCGAAAGGACTGGACCATGCCGTCGCCGTCCCACCGATGACCATAACGCAGGCCGCCACGACCATGAAGTGCCGGGCCGTTGCGAAAGAAGGTACCGCGCAATTCCGGCGGAATCGTGCCGGTCGTGGGAACGCTTTCTGTCGCAAGGCGCTCGCTCATCGCGCTGCGATAGCCGAGGGTCCAGGGTCGTGTCGTGGCGGCTTGCTCGAAGGACGCTTCACACGCTTGGCCATCCCAGCTTGTGAGCCTGCGACGCCTGGCTTCAGGCTTGGCTTGCGTAGTGGTCAAGTCTTTCATCAGCAATGTCCCCCAGCGGGAGCGACGATCTTCATCGACGTGCCCCTCCCCTCCGCAGAGTTGACTTGGATTGAATAACCGAGGGCTTCAGTGAGCCGCTGCACAATCGCCAGCCCCAATCCCACGCCTTCTACCCGGCGGCTGTAGTACGGCAATTGGTAGAACGGCCGGAACACCGACTGTTGTGCATCAGACGGAATCCCGACACCCTGGTCCCAGACCTCGATGGAGAGCGCCGCCCCCCGGCGACGTGCCGCGACAAGCACCTTGCCACCCGTTCGGCTGAACTTGATGGCGTTTGAAACGACGTTCTCAAGGACTCTGCTCAACATCAGACGGTCGGTCACCAGTTCCGCCGTCGTCGTCCGGAAGCGCAGTTCGACGGACCGGGCGGCCGCTACGTCTTCGAACTGAAGGTTCAATTGCTGAAACACGGACTGCAAGTTGACCGGCGCGAGGTGAAGTTCCTGCGCGACATATTCGCACCGGGCAAACTCCAGGACCTCGGTAAGGAAGTCCTGCAGTTCCTCCACTGCCTGTCGCAGGCTTGGCAGCGACGAGGAACCGTGCGGGGATTCCTTGCCATTGGCATGTGGCAGGCCGCTGAGCAGTTTCAGCGCGTGCAAGCGCTGCCTCAGGTCATGGCTTGCCGCTGAAAAGTACTCCGAGCGCGCCTCCAGTTCGGCCAGTGCCTCGCACCGGTGGGCATCCAAGGCGGCGTTGCTCTGCGCCAGTTGGTCGTTCGAACATTGCAGTCGCGCGAGCAGCAGTTCGACCTCGTCGCTCTTGACGAGGTATCTGCGCACATGGGTGGTCACGGTGAAGAAGGTGATGCCGAGCGTCATCATCACCCCGGCCAGAAGTACCAGCAACACCAGCGGACTGGCCCAAGCGGCACCGCCCACGGCGATTCCGAGCGACACCCAGAGGAAGCCGGGATAGACCACGGCCGTGATGGGGGACGCTGCCGAGATGCCGACTGCCGCGACACTCAGCAAGATGAACGCAACGATGAACACGAGGGTCGTCGAGTCAAGTGTGTCACCGACGAACAAGTAGACCGACCAAGCCCAATGGCACCCGACGATGACATTGCTGATCAAGGGCACGAGCCGGAGAAACATGGAACCCGTGAATGCGGCGGGCTCCCGGGTCAGCATGTACCTGAACAAGGCAACCCTGAGCACGAGGTTGGCAAAGCTTTCGGCCAGCCAAACCCACAGCAGCCACGTTTCGGCGTGCCCGGTGGTGAACTCGGAGATGAAGATGGCCAGGACAGCGACAACGTAGGCAAGCTGAACGGCGATCAACTGGTCCTTGGCGAAATCGCGCGTGGCAGCGGTCGGGGATGCAACCCAATTGAGCCAAGCCGGTTGGCCCTTGGTGGCAGCAAGCGAGTCCGCGATCTGCTCTTGCGAAAAGCCGCGCACCGATGTGTCAGGCACGCCGTCGATCGGATGGGCGCCCATGAGGACTCTTCCGCCTCAGACCGTTCCTGGATCAGGCGAACACGACGCGGAAGGGCCGCCATCGCACTCGGCTACTTCCGCATCGATGAGTCCGTATTCGAGCGCCTTGCGAAAGGCCTGAAGGCGGTTCGCCGCCCCGAGGGCATGCAGCGTGGCGTTGACATGGTTGTTCACCGTCCCTTCCGTAATGAGGAGCACCCTTGCCATCTGCTTGGACGATAGTCCCTGCGCCATCAACTCGAGCACGCGTAGTTGCTGGCGGGTCAGCCGCGGCGCCGCACGAGTCGGTCCAACGGTCTCCGGGAACACTGGCAATCCATTCAGCACGCACCGCAGCGATTCGCTGAAGATGGGAAGCGGAGAGGCCTTCGGAATGAAGCCCAGCAAACCGAGCGCCCTGGCCTCTTCGATCAAACCCTTCCTTGACAGAGCAGTGACCACGCAGGTCTTCTTGGCGAGGCCGAGAGTCGACAGTTCCTTCGCCAGCGACAAACCATGAGCGCCAGGCACATCCAGATCCAGCAGGACCAGGTCCCACTCTGCGTCTAAGCGCAAAGCCGAAAGGGCCTCAGCGGCCGAACCGACGATAGTGATGGAGTTGCTGCAGTCGTATGTCAGCAGCAAGCCCTTGGTTGCTTCCGACACCAAGGGATGATCTTCGACGATCAGTATTCGCGCCTTCATCCTGAGCGCGCTCCTCACTCCACCTCAGTGGCGCACTTGCAGGCTCGCAAGCCTGGTGCGCCGCGGGCAGTTGAAATTTAGTCGGAACGGAGTGCTCGCGCTGCCCCAATTACAAGTCAGCACATTGATACTGGGCTCGGCAAGCTTGGATGCGGGCACAGATGCCTCCGATGACTCTAGACCGGCGTGATGCTCAAACGCCCGACCACCTTGCCCACGACTCTCAGGTCCGACGACGCTAGCGACGCCTGCGGGACCACTACGTCGGAATAGCGTTCGTTGCCGCATCGAAGCAGCAGCCCTTCGGCCAATCGATCCTCGATGTTGCGCACGATGGTCCTCCCCATGTACTCGATCACGTAGGTCCCGTTGCCCACCACCGCAGTGACCCGCTTGTCCACGAACAGCACGTCGCCGTCGTTGATTCGGGGCGCCATGTCGTCTCCGGGCATGACCATGGGTTCGGACCCGTCGAGCGATCGGGATGCAACCCGCTTGACCGCCAACAGCCACTCCTCGCTGGCATCAAGAGCTTCGATGCTCGGAAGGGGTAGCCGAACCCGGGTGAGGCCGAGGATGTAGTTCAGGTCGACCCTGAGGCTGTGGCACAGACGGGCGAACGATTCCAGGTCGGGAAGGCCCGGCTGCTCCGGGTCCACCCATCGCCGCACCGTGGGGCTCGCGCGGCCCGTGATCCGGCACAACTCCCCGATCCGTCGACGAGGCGGGACTCCGGCGGCATCGAGTTCCAGCAGCAGGCGGTCCCTGAAACCAGGGATCAAATCGAGCGGCTCCTGGCTCGAGCCGGGCAGGTCGTGGTCGGTGTCGGCGTCTGGTTCGCCGTCGAACCTAGGCATGGTTTTCTTGTCGCCCGCGTGGTGTTGAGTTGGCTCGGCCGAATGCGCCAGTTGGCAAGCGAATGCTAGCGCCAGGCATCCGAGCGGAGCCGCCTCTCCATTGCTCTGCCAAGACGTCCCTTACGGACTCATTCTGCACCATGTTGCTCACTATAAAGAAAGAATTTGCAGGACATTTCCAGGTCTAGATGTAGGTTTTGCTATTGACTGTGAAGCAAAGGCGCCACTACCCTGCACGCGTAAACGCACACAAGGCATCGCAAAGTGAACCGCCGGGGGTCGCTGCACGACCGTCGCGAAGTGGCAATTGCGCTACCGGTGTGCGAGCAGGACATCGGCAGCACATCAGTCACGTCGTTCATGTTCGCAGCACCCTCTGCACTGCACGTCACGAACCTGACCAGCCTCGTGTGGCTGCGAAAAGAGTGCGCGGACGACCCGCAGCGTGCCGCGCAGCTGTTTTGCCTTGAGCAAAGCGACGCGCGCTTCTACGGCGAACTTGCCGACTTCGCGATCGAGGCGCTGTGCAGCGAACTTGACCTGTCGCTCCTGGTTCCGCGCTTCGACTGCAGGACCCTGCCATCGGTGCTCGCCGAGTGCCGGCAGCAACGGCGAGAACGCCCGCCGTCTGAACTCGAACTGCACAACCTGCGCAACCTGCAGGCACTTCGCGAGACTTGCCTGAGGAGCCATGGCGACGCGGTGTGGACCTACCGCATCGACCACGAAACGGCCGACGCATACCGATGCCTCGAGCACGCGAGCGTGGTGGCACTGTGCCAGGCACTCACGGGCTCGGCGTTTGTACCTCGCTATGAGGCGGATCTGGTGGCAAGGATCCTGGACAAGCCACCGGGAGCGAGGGCGGTGTTCGCGGCCGCCTACGAGACCGATGTTGCTGCGGCGAGCGAGGCCGCCCGACGCAGCATCTACCTCACACACTGACGACGAGGACACCATGTCGCAGCACATTCATCATCACTTTCGACGCCTCGATATCGCCCGGGAAGCATTGGACCTCGGCGCCAGGCGATCGGTCGTCCAGCAGATCACCGGGATTTCAGAGGCAGAGCTGCGTCGGGTCTTCGGGACTTGTCCTGCGCTCACGACCAACCGAGGCGGCCGCCCGAGTTCCGTCGACAAACTGTTCCAAGGAAGGGAAATTCACCTCCACGCCTCCGACTTCTACAACGGCTTCCATCATCTCTTCCATCGCGGTGTGCCGCCGGATGAAGCGATGGTGGTTGCCTACCGGCGATATCAGGGCCGCCACTGCGGCGATGTTCGACTGGGCTTCGATCGCGCGTTCTCCGTCGTGACGTCGGTGTGCCGGTTGTGGACGACCGCAGCACCGTCGCTGAAGCCGCTGCGATGCAACGCTTGCGGAGCACTGTTCCTGGCGCCGATCGGAGCGAGCGAGCACGACGAAACGCCCTGCACCTACTGCAAAGTCGCCAAGCGGCTGGCTCGGCATGACCGGATCCTCGGCGACGATGTGCAAGGTCATGTTGACGGCTCGACGCGCTTTCAGCTCGTCGGCGTGGCTGCTTCGCGCACCTCGGCGATGAGCGCCTCTTCAGCGCCCGTCCAGTAGCGAGGAAGCGATCGCACGGCACGGTTGCTGCCTCATGGATGGCTCATGCTTCGGCATCGTCTTCTCGGCCATGCGAGCAGACTCCTTGGCATTCGCACACCCGGAGCATCACCTGACGCTCCGGGCACCGCTGCCCCACTGCAGACGGCGTTGTCCGCCGAAGCGGTTCTGGCACTACACGCGCCCTTGGTCTGCCGCATTCGCGTCGCGTACGGCTACCCGGATGATGAGTTCCGCCGGCACCTGCACACACCCATCGCGGCGCTCGCGGCTTGGCTTCACGTGCTGCCCGGACATCCCGGAGGGGGATTCGAACGACGCGGCGGCGCGGTCGAGCAGGCGCTGACGAACTGCCTCTTCAGCTTGCAAGCCGCGGACGGGCGAACCTTCGAACTCGGTAGCGCCGAGGCGTCGCCATCGCCCAATCACATGCAGAGCTGGCGCCTCGCATGCGCGCTTGCTGGCTTGGTCGTTTCGCTGCCCGAAGTCCTGGGACGAATCGAAGTCGTTTCGGATGATGGGCACGTCTGGCCGGGCATCGGAATGCCAATGTTGGACTGGCTCACGTCCCTTGCCGCCCCGAGGTATCACTACCGCTGGACTTCGGTCCGCAGGGACCTCGCATGGCCTGCGGTGTACGCGGCATCCCGCTGCATCCCGCCGGACGCCATGTCGTTCCTCGCACACGGTGACGTGCGCATCGCTGCCGATCTCATGAGCTGCATTGCCGGATCGCATGACGCGCGGGGCCAAGTCTCCCAGGTGGTGAGCAGGGTCGCGGCAGCGGTGGCGGCTCGCGAGCGTTCCGGCGCAGCGATGCCGCCGCCAGACGAGCTCGCAGTCACGCTCAAGCGCATGCTCGCCACAAGCGACTGGCTGCCGAATTCACCCGGCGGCCACGTTTGGTACGGCACGGACGGCTTCTACCTGCTGTGGCCGGACGCTGCGACGAAACTGCTCGACGCGATGCCTGGAACGCGCAGCATCGCCCAACCCACTTCACACGACAAGCTGCTGGAAGACCTCATCGGCAGCGGCATCGTTGACGCGACTCCGTCGCCGCTGGTGCACATTCGAATGCCGGGTCACGACAAGCCGAAGGTGGCAGTGCGACTTGCGGACCATCACCGAGTGCTTGGCGACTTGAGGCGAGGTGCAACACCACTCGATCTTCGGGTGCACATCCCTGCGGGCGGCCAAGTCGCGGACGAGAACCTGGCCTCTCAAAGCGTGGCCGGTGGTAGTGCCGATCTCCGTGGCAGCGACGCGATTGCCGCCGATGTCAGCGCGGCACCAGCATCCGAGCAGTGCGTGCTCGACTTCACTGGCGAGTGCACAGATGTCGACGCCGGCCGCGAATCGACACCGACCATGTCAGCACTGTCTCTGGACACGTCAAGGATTACGAACCCCCGCACGCGGGAGACCGTCGACCAGGTGGCTGCCCGGCTTGATCATTCGTTCGACAGCATGCTCGCCAAGACGGTAAGCGGCGGCGTGTTTGTCGCGTTGGCCGAGTTCGTCGGGCAGCACGGCGACGGAGGCGCCGTTGTCCGCGCGCTTCACGAGGCCCAGCTGCTTGCGAACGACGGTGCGACACCGGATCGACGCGTTGTCAGCGAGAGGATGGAAGGGGTCGAGCTGATGGGCGTTGTCCTGCGGGCATCCGCCTTTGTCGGCTACTCCGACTGGACAGATCGATGGCAGGCAGATCGTGGATGGCTGCCATCGAAACCGCACCAGGGAACCAGGAGCTCAGTTCCTGAAAGAACGGACTGAACCGCGGCGGATCTTACGGGGAAGTTGCCTGGGTCGAACGGCGGCCAAGCGTTCCTGACCCGCCAGTCGGCGTTGTCCGCTGGCCGGCTCTTGGCGGCCATCAGCAGCCGCCGACGAGCGGCAGCTTTGCTGCCTGCTACCGATCCAGTTCCTCGCGTCGCGTGGTCCCGCGCCCAAGGTGAGTAGTGAGGCCCGGCCCATTGCTGTTCAAGGACTCTCTCACTGCTACGCCAATCGGGACGCATTGGATTTCTATGCTCGCCACTGCCATTCGTGGCGGGTGGCCGGCGTCAATGCGACTTGAAGTCGTTGCCGCTTCGAATGCATGAGCTCAATCTCGGTCAGGATCTCGGTTTCGAGCCCTGCACATGCGCCGGCCTGACGAATCCGCTGCCGAGGTGGACATATGTTTGCGGCATGGAGGCACGTTATGCCATTGGTTCGGGCCGAAGCGCAGTCGGCTCGATGCCGAACATCCGCTTGTGCGTTCGCGTCAAGTGTGCCGAGTCCGCGAATCCCGTCGCGTGCGCCGCCTCAGTCCAAGATGCACCGGACATGACTGCTTGGATGGCGAGGTTGATGCGAAGCCACAGCAGGTAAGCACGAAATGAGCTGCCTGTCCCGGCAGCAAAGAGATGTCGGAAGCGGCTCTCCGACAGAGCGACCGCAGATGCCACGTCGCTCAGCGAGATGGGATTGCGAATGTTCGAGCGGATGTACTCCAGGGCGCGACTAAGGCGCGGGTCCAGCTCGATGTCAGGCTCTGTCGTTTCTCCGCACACCGCGGCGATGGCTGACACTGCGGCCTCGACCATGGCATCGGTCGACGCTCCAGCCTGCTGGGCTTCGAGCAGCGACCTGGCAGCCGCACGGACATCAGCGGCTGGAAGTGCCGAAACGGCGCTCGGGCCGAAACGCTCCATCAGCGCGCGGCCGGCGCGGCTTTCGGGCTCAACAAAGAGATGCGCCATCCTTGCGGAGCCATCAACCTCGAACTGGTGCGGGCAATGGCTGGGGACGATGGCGCCTTCAAAGGCGGTCCAGGCGCCTTCGGCGTCGGTGCGAAAGCGGAAGCTGCCCTTCAACGCGAGGGCCAGCTGATGCGCATGGTGGTCATGCCACTGTGTTCGACCCTTGCCTTCGCCAATCCACAGACTGCCGCCTTGCCAGACGTAGATACGACCCATTGAAGTGATAGCCGAGAAGCGTTCGCGCTCCCGGGGCGGCTGGGTGCGAACGCCTTGTGCGCTCGTCATGACGCCTACTCCTCCAACTCAGCCGTTTCGTTCAAGTCGATTCGGCGGCCAACCACAAGAATGGATTCATACCGCAGCCCGCTCAGGAGCCCACCATGAACCGCTCTCCAAACTTCGCCCGTCGAATTCGCCCCAGTGTCCAAGCTGAACTCGATGCCGCAGCCGCGCGTGAAGCCCGGGGTGAGCCCGTGTCTGCATTCACTCATCTGGAGCGTGCACACATCCTGGGACAGCAATCCACCGTCGAGCATATGCGCGTTCACTGGGCGATGTTTCGCTGGGCGCTGCGCCAAAACGTTGCGAGTGAAGCGTTCGGCCAAGCTTGGCGCCTCGCTGGCGCCGGACTGAAGACCTGGCTGGGCTGGCTACCCACCGGGAATACGGGCGGTTCCAACGTCAGCGGCTTCAGGCCCATGCCGGTGCCGGCAGACCTGCAGCGGCTCATCGACGCGGCGCGCATGGTGCAGTAGCCCGCCAGGCGCCCCTCGAGGCGCGAATCCGACTTCTAGCAACTCTTCGGGGCCCTTCATTGGGGGCGCCGTTGGGCGTCTTCGTCTCGTCAATCCAAAGGAGCCCAGACATGTTCCGACCCTTCTCACCCACCATGGTCATCGTAGCGACTTTCGCCGCTTTCGCGACAGCGTGCGCCACGCCCCCGGCGGACCTCGACCTCTCGTTGCAGCACCCGAGCTCGCATGGCAAGTTCGTGGTCCGACTGGAGCCCCCGCCGACGGGCCCTGCCATCAACCAAATGCACGCTTGGCGGGTTCGCCTGTCCACGCCCGACGGCGCTCCCGTGTCGAAGGCGACGATTGCCTTCGACGGTGGGATGCCGCAGCACGGACACGGCTTTCCGACCAAGCCTCGCATTACCCGCGAGGTGGCGCCCGGCGTCTATGCGCTCGAGGGCGTGAAGTTCAGCATGACCGGCTGGTGGGACATGCGATTGACCGTTCAGGCGGGCGATGTCAGCGACGGCGCTGTCTTCAACGTCGTCATGAACGAATCCGGCATCCGGCGCTGAGCGGGCCAGCACACAAGGGGAGACCGTCCAATGAATCTGCTCAGCGACACCAGGCAACCACCAGCCCGGCAGGCCGCAACTCGCGTCGCGAGTGGGCTGCTGGCCCTGGCAGCCGTGCTTTCATCACTTCTCATGCTCACAGGCTTTGGTCGCATCGATGACGCGACAGACCAGCTCGAGTGGTCCAAGGATGAGCTCGCTGTGCTGGCGTCGATGAGCCTTCAGAAGCTGCCTTCTCTGCCGCCAGACCCCTCGAATGCGGTCGCGGAAAAGCCAGAGGCGGTTTCCCTCGGCAAGCGCCTATTCTCAGACGCACGCCTGTCTCGCAACGGCGCTGTCTCTTGCGCCAGCTGCCACGTGCCCGACCGCCAGTTCCAGGACGGGCTATCGGTCGGCAAAGGAGTCGGAACCGGGAAGCGCCGAACCATGCCCATTGCGGCGACCGCGTACAGCCCATGGCTGTTTTGGGATGGCCGCAAGGACAGCCAGTGGTCGCAGGCGCTCGGGCCGTTGGAAGATGGGGTCGAGCATGGTGGCAACCGAGTCCGCTTCGCCCACATCCTGCAAGCGAACTATCAGCGGGAGTATGAAGCGCTGTTCGGAGCGATGCCTAGTCTCAAAGGGCTGCCTGAGAACGCCAGCCCACTTGGTACCGACGAGGAAAAGCACGCCTGGGAACGGATGCCCAGCGAGCAGCGCGACCAGGTCAATCGCATGTTCGCGAACCTAGGCAAAGCCATCGCCGCCTACGAGCGGACCGTGACCTATGGCGAGTCCCGCTTCGACAAATACGTCAATGCCGTCCTCAAGGGAGACCGTTCGAGCTTGCAGGCGCTGTCAGCCCAGGAATCAGCGGCTTGCGCTTGTTCATCGGCAAGGCCCAATGCGCGACGTGCCACAACGGCGCCCTCTTCACAGACCAGGCGTTTCACAACACTGGCGTTCCCCCCAGAGACGCTTCACGTCCTGACGCGGGTCGCGGATTGGCTACAGCAAAAGTCAAGGCGGACGAGTTCAACTGCCTGGGCCGATATAGCGATGCGCCACCGCAGGCGTGCCAGGAGCTCGCCTTCATGTCGACCGACGACCCGGCATTGGAAGGAGCCTTCAAGACGCCGAGCCTGCGAAACATTGAACTGCGTGCGCCGTACATGCACGCGGGTCAGTTCACCACTTTGGATGACGTGGTGGCGCACTACGTTCAGTCGACAGCGGCGGCTGTCGGCCACTCAGAGCTCGCCCACGGCGGCAAGGGGCACGCCGAGCGGAAGCCCATTCGGTTGACGGAACAAGAGCTGCGAGACGTTGTCGCATTCTTGCGAAGCCTGTCGGGCCCCATCGTGGAACACGCTTCGCGATGAGAGATAGAGCGCGAAGGTTTTGCGTTTCACGTTTACACGTATCTCAAGCAGGCTTCGTGGGAGGCCATCTCCCGGCGGCCTCCAATCGCAAGCTCACTTGGACGCCGGCTGCATCGCGGTCACGGCGAAGCCGCCGTTGACCCTCTCAGCGGTGAACTTCACCTTGTCGCCCTCCTTCACGGCATCGAGCAACTTGGGGTCAGCAAATTTGAACACCATGGTCATGGCAGGCATGTCGAGGTTTTGCAGCGGACCGTGCCGCAGCGTCACCTTGCCCTGCTCCTTTCGACCTTGCGCACTTCACCATCGCTTTGTGGAGTGGCAACAGCCGGATGATGAGCAGCATGGTCGGCCTCAGAAGCCGGAGCGGTTTGCGCTTGCGCTCCAAAGGCAGCGGCAAGCACAACAGCGGCAACGACGTGAGTGAACTTCATGTGTAACTCCTTCAGGACTTCGGATAGCGGGCAAAGACGGTCTCGCGACCGCTCTTGTTGATGAGGAAAACGTCATAGGGGTCCTGGCGGCGGTCCCCGACTTCCATTCCAGGTGAGCCAGGCGGCATGCCTGGTACCGCGAGGCCAACGGCGACAGGTCGCATTGAGAGCAGCCGCTCCACCTCCGCGGCAGGCACGTGCCCCTCGACGAGCACGTATCCATCCACGGTCGCCGAATGGAGCTGCCAAAGGCGTCCGGCATGCCCAGTCGCTGCGCGCCGCCGTGGTGTCATCGACCAGCGTGAACTTCACTGGAAAGCGGCGCTCTTGAGGTGCTCGACGCAAGCTCCGCGGCACCCGCAATGCGAACTCTCGAAGACCTCCACCTGTGGCAGCGGCCGTCGCGGCCAGGGCCGGCAAGAGCAACAAGGGGCGAAGGCGGCGAACGAGTGCGGTGCGCCGCTTCATCCAGCGTCCACCTTGCCGACCATGCCGGGCTTCGAAGTGCCAGGCTGAAGGCATCAATGAAATCGTCGCCAGCCTCGTGAACTGCCAAACGATGTCGCCTGCGTTTGCCGGGTTTGACGTGTGCCATGTTGGCGTCGGCGTGTTCCATCTCGGCAGCTTCTTCCATCAGCTCGGCGTGCTCCTTGATGGCCTGCGTGGGTACCGAGGACCATTTCGTGAAGCACCTTGCCGCTGTTCTTCTAAACAACGAACTTGACCGTCTCACCACGCTTGACCGTGATGATTCGGCCAAGCATGGAAGCGCATGGTGTCGGCCATGTCGACCTTGATGGTGCGGGTCAGCTTCTCGGGGTTGCCTTCCTGGCCGAAGTCAGTGTGCTCGACCTTGTCCGGGTCGTACTTGCGCGGCGTCGCATGGTGCGTTGATTGCCATGTCAGAGTAGGCGCCGGTTGCACCGGTGAAGGCAGCTGCAGCAAGCGCGGCCAATACGATATTCATGACGGGCAGGATGTTCATGGGATGCGTTCTGTCGCCATGTTGGGGAGCAGACTTCAATGGCCGGAGTGGCCGCCGGAGGGCTTGCGCACGTTGCAGCATTGGTGTGCTTGTCCTGCCTTGGTGCCGGCGCGCGGGCGGGCGTCTGCAGGTCACCTCGGTATTCGTCGGCGACCGGGGAAGCTGCGGATGCCGATACCACCCGGGTCCTTGTAGTCGCCCACTGGCCGCGTCGCGCACCTTGAGACACTGAACATGCCGCCCATCTCCACGGTCCGAACGGCCCTCGCCCGTCATCATCGGCAGGGTGTTCTCCGGGCGGGCCATCTCCATGGCGCATGTCGGCCATCCCCTTTTCGCCCATCGCCATGTAGTCGGGCAGGAGCTTCGCGATCCTCTCCGCCACGCCACGGTGGTCCACGCCGATCATGTTCGGTACGTCGTGGCCCATGGCGTTCATCGTGTGGTGCGACTTGTGGCAGTGGAAGGCCCAGTCGCCGGCGACGGCGACGAACTCGATGGCCCGCGTCTGGCCGACGGCGACGTCGGTGGTGACTTCCGGCCAGCGCGCTGACGGCGGCACCCCGCCGCCGTCGGTGCCGGTGACCTGCGAAGTGGGCCCGTGCATGTGGATCGGATGATTCGTCATCGTCAGGTTGCCGATGCGAATGCGCACCCGGTCGCCGTGCGCGCCACCAGCGGATCGATCCCGGGAAGACGCGGCTGTTGAACGTCCACATGTTGAAGTCCGGCATCTCGGCGGTGCGCGGCGTGGCGCTGCCCGGCTCGATATCGTAGCCACTCCAGCAGGAACACGAAGTCGCGGTCGACCCGCATGCTGTCGCGGGTCCTTCGGGTGGATGACGAACAGGCCCATCATCCCCATCGCCATCTGCACCATTTCGTCGGCGTGCGGGTGGTACATGTGCGTGCCGTGCTGCTGCAGGGTGAACTCGTAGACGTAGGTCTTGCCCGGCTTGATGTGCGGCTGCGTCAGGCCGCCGACACCGTCCATGCCGTTCGGCAGCAGGATGCCGTGCCAGTGGACCTGGTGTGCTCGGGCAGCTTGTTGGTCACGAAGATGCGCACGCGGTCGCCCTCGACGGCTTCGATGGTCGGGCCCGGGGCTGGCCGTTGTAGCCCCACAGGTTGACCTTCATGCCGGGCGCGAACTCGCGCTCGACGGGCTCGGCGACCAGATGGAACTCCTTGACGCCGTTGTTCATGCGCAGGGCAGCGTCCAGCCGTTGAGCGTGACGACCGGGTTGTAGGGCCGGCCGTTGGCGGGCGGTGGCGGTTGCATGGTCGGGCAGGATTTGTCGATAACGCGCTTCGGGAAGGGAAGCGGCGCCTGCGGGGCTGACAGCGAGCGGCGCCCAGGGCGGCGGCGCCGGCCGCCTGAAGAAATTGCGACGAGGTTGAATCATTCGGTGCTTTCCTTCAATGGTCCGCGGCGGCGTCGGCTGGCCTGCGGCATGCAGAGGAGGCGCCGATGGCGATGAGGCATCCCGGGGGAGGTGTCGGTGATGGCGGCCTGCAGGTCGGTCTCGGCGATCCAGTAGTCGCGCTGGGCCTCGATGTGGCCCGAGCCGACGCCGCGGCCTGGGCCCTCGAGTCGGCCAGCAGGTCGAAGACGCTAATCAGCATGCCGTTGTAGCGAAGCAGGGCTCGTCCGAGATCCCTTGCAGCAGGGGCACCAGCTCGTCGCGATAGTGCCTGGCGAAGTCGTAGGCCGTGCGGTAGGCGGAATAGGCTTCGCGTACCTGCGAGCGGGCGACGACGGCCGCGTCCGCCGTCCGATGAACCGCTTGCATATAGGTCGCTTCGGCCCTCTCGCGCGCGCGTCGAACCCAAGTCGAAGAGCGGGAGCTGCAGTTCGAACTAGTGACCGTTCTGCCTAGCGGCTCGCCCGACTGGCTCTAGTTGGACGTAGCCCACCTCCAGCACGTTGATGATGCGCGTGGCCTTGCTCAGCCCCAGGGACTTCGCCGTCTCGCATCGGCCGTGCACTTGGCCATCAGGACGTCCAGGCGCTTGTTGATGGCAGTCTGTTCGGCGTCCTTGTGGCTCGACTGGTTCCCTTGGGCAGGTCCGGAAGGCGCTCCGGTAACTTGAACGCCAGCTGGTCGCCAGCCGAGCCCCAGAACGCGACCAGTCTTTCTCGCTCTACGACGACTCGGTGCAGCTGACGAGGCAGAAGGTCATGGCGTCGTTAAAGAAGGCCTGCTCACGCATTTGCGCCAGCTTGCTGAAGTTGCCGGCCTGCACCATCCGTTCGCGCGAGCTCGCGAGAGGCATCGGCCGCCTCCTTGACCTGCTCGTAGTACTTCACCAGGTCTTGTGCGGCCACCGCGCCGAAGAACGCCCTTCGGCCTTCAGCGGCGACAGCCAACGGCTTCCGAGGCGACCTGGTATTGCGTCTGCTCGAACTGCTGCTGTGCTAGCTGGCTAGCGACCGGCAGGCGTCAGCAGCCCCAGGATGTGTGTGAACATCACCGAACGGTCAATCTCGGTCACGCCGCCGCCAGACAGATGGCCGAAGGAAAAGCTCGGGTTGGCAAGGCGCCCCGCGCGGACCCTGTCCGCCTCGGCGATGCCGAGCTGCGAGAAGCTCTGGCTTGAAGACCACGGTTATTGAGCAGCGCAACTTCGACGGCGCCCTCCGGGGTCAGCGGTCAGCTCGAGCAGCTCGTTCACGCGCGCTTTTGCTGCGTCGGTCTCGGACGCGGTTCGCTGAAATGCCACCGTCTGGCCGGTGCGCTGTTTCGTCAGCTCGGACACCTTGCCGGCGCCACTGTCTGGCGAAAACAGTTCGCCGCCGGCCAGGATGAGGGCCGTGGTGGCGGCCGCAGTCAGCCGCATCATGGCTTGCCTTCTTCCGTGCACCTGGTGTCCGCCATGATTTCGGCATGACCGGCGCGGAGCCCTTTGTCTCCGGCGCAGATGTTGCAGGAGATGCTGAGGCGGGCATTGCTTGGCCCGCGCGTTTGCCTGCGTCGCTATCGCCCGCAGCACCACGCACGTTGTCGTTCACTGCGCGCCAGTGGGCCGGCTTTATGTCCTGCCAGGGCTTGTAATCCGAGAACGCGAACTGGTGCTGCAGGGCAGCTGCCGGCGAT
>CAWFRK010000043.1:0-45435 GCA_963818175.1 uncultured beta proteobacterium
ACCTGCCGCCTCCGTTTCGCTCAAATCGACTTCGCGCGCTCGCGCAGCACGTTCTCCTGCACCTGCCGGTCGAGGTCTTCGGCGCTCGCCGAACACGACGTGCTTCGGGCACTTGAAGGCCGCCAGGTTGGCGCGGCACCACTTGATGATCTCCTCGGCCGTCACGTCGTCCGCGCCCGGCTTGGGCGTCACGAAGGCGCACGGCGTCTCGCCCCACTTCGCGTCGGGCTTGGCGACGACCGCCGCTTCCATCACCTTCGGGTGGCGGTAGAGCACCTCCTCGACCTCGAGCGTCGAGATGTCTCGCCGCCGGAGATGATGATGTCCTTCAGGCGGTCCTTGATCTCGATATAGCCGTCGGGGTGAGCACCGCGAGGTCGCCGGAACGGAACCGCCGCCCTTGAACGCCTCTTCGGTGCTCGCCGGGTTCTTCAGGTAGCCCTTCATCACCGTGTTGCCGCGGATCGCGATCTCGCCGATGGTCGCGCCGTCGGCGCTGACACGCTCCGCGGTCTCGGGGTCGATACGGTGACCTCTTGCTGGGTGGGCATGGCCACGCCCTGGCGCGCCATCCTGGCGGCGCGCTGGGGTCAGGTCGAGGCCGTCCAAGTCGTGCTGCCAGGCGCACAGCGTGGCCGGCCCGTAGGTCTCGGTCAGGCCATACAGGTGGGTGATGCGAAAGCCCAGCTGCTCGGCCTGCTCGATCACGGCGCTGGGCGGCGCGGCGCCGCCGGTGGCGACCTCGACCGGGTGTGCATAGCGCTCGGCGGGCTTCACCGGCGAGTGGATCAGCATGTTCAGCACGATGGGCGCTGCGCACAGGTGCGTCACCCGCTCGCTTCCGATCAGCTCGAAGATGCGCGCCGCTTCAACCTGGCGCAGGCAGACATGCGTGCCGCCCACCAGCGTCACCGCCCACGGATAGGTCCAGCCGTTGCAGTGGAACATCGGCAGCGTCCAGAGGTAGGCCGTGTCGGGCGTCAGTCCGAAGGCGAGCGCATTCCCATCGCGTTGAGGTAGGCGCCGCGATGGTGGTAGACCACGCCCTTCGGATCGCCAGTGGTGCCCGAGGTGTAGTTCAGCGCGATCGACTGCCACTCGTCGTCCGGCAGCTGCCACGCGAAATCGGGGTCGCCCTGCGCGAGGAAGGCCTCGTAGTCGAGATCGCCGATCGCCATCGAATCAGGATGGCCGTTCTTGCCTTCGGGATCGACGATGTCGATCACGCGCGGCGGTGCGTCCAAGTCCTTCAGCGCGGCGCGCACCGCGTCGGCATGGTCTCGATCGGCGAACAGCAGCTTCGCCTCGGCGTGCTTCAGGCCGAAGGCGATGGCCGGCCCATCCAGCCGGGTATTGATCGTGTTCAGGATCGCGCCCGTCATCGGAATGCCGAAGTGCGCCTCGAGCATCGCGGGGATGTTGGGCGCGATGATCGCCACCGTGTCGCCCTTGCGGACGCCCGCCTTCACCAGCGCCGATGCCAAGCGGCGGCAGCGCCGGTACAGCTCGGCATAGCCGATGCGCCGGTCGCCGTGAACCACCGCGACCTTGTCGGGATAGACGCGCGCCGACCGCTCCAGGAAGCTCAGCGGCGACAGCGGTACGTGGTTGGCTTCGCGCTGCCGCAGCTCGGCCGGCAGGGGGTCTTGCTCGGCGGTGTTCATGGCGAACTACTCCCCGGCATCGTCGATGCCGAGCACAACGAGGAAGCGCGACACCATGTTGTAGCCCGCGATGGTGCCGAAGAGTTCCACGAGCTGTCGTTCGCCGAACAGCCGCCGCGCGCACTCGATGATCTCGGGCCGCACCCGCACCTCGCGCGTCATGTCGAGCGTGATCCGCAGCGCGGCACGTTCCTTCTCGTCGAACAGTTTCGTGTCGTAGCAGGCCGCGGTGACGTCGTCCAGCGCATCGAGCTGTGCCTGCGTTCCGTCGGCGGCCAGGAACTCCGGCGCATGCTGGATCCACTCGTAGTCGGCGTTGTTCAGCCGGGCCACCGCGCAGATCGCGAGCTCGTTGATGTGGCGCGGCACCTGGAGCTGGTTGCGGATCGCCGCGAACATCGCGTTCCAGCCGCGCGCGAACGGCGGACTGTGCAGCAGCATGCGGTCGAGGTTGAGCAGCTTGCCGGTGGAGCGGCGCGCGCGGATGGTGGCCACCAGGTCGGCGAGCTCGGGGTCATCGATGTCGCGGTACGCGATGTTGGGCATGGTGCAGTCTCCTTGCCGGCCACGTGAGCACCAGCCCGGCGGGCCGGTGCGTCGCGCGAACCCGGCTCAAGCCTTGGCCAGGGGCGTTCCGTTCAGCGTCTCCTCGCGCATGCGGTCGTATTCCGGCTTGGGGACTTCCACCGCATTCGGGTCGCCGAGGTCGTTCAGATGGACCCGATAGGTCTCACGCGCACTCCACGCGGCCAGCGCGGCGACGATCGTCACGAACAGCGTGATGGTGCCGATCATCATCGGGATGCCGGTCGCACCCGGAGGCGCGACGGTGACGAACAGCACCGGAAGCAGCGCCGTGACGGCCGTGCCCAGGTTCTGCGAGATCGCCATTCCCGAAACGCGCGTGCGCGTGGGGAAGAGCTCCGGGTAGAAACTGGGGTAGACCGCGTTGTAGCCCTGGTACACCACGCCCCACATCAGCAGCGACGCCAGCACGGCCAGCGGCAAGTTGTGGATGCTGATCGCGTAGAGGTAGAGGTACGACAGCAGCCCTGATGCGATCGCGCCCGAGATGATCAGCGGCTTGCGGCCCACCTTGTCGGAGAGGTTGCCGACGATCGGGATCACGATCATGGCGACGATGTTGCCGACCACCGGAATCCAGAGGTACACGTCCTTCGGGAAATTGATGCCGTAGCCCGGCTGCACGGCATAGGCCGCGCCGAAGATCGTCGTGACCACCGGGATCACGTTCATCAGCGCCATGCAGATCACGCGCAGCATGTCCTTCCAGCTGTACTTGATGGCGTCCAGGACCGGTGAGCGCGGGATCTCGCCATGCTCGCCTTCCTCGGCGAACGCCGGGGTCTCTTCGACTTCGCGGCGGATGATGTAGCCGGCGATGATGACGACGATGCTGAGCAGGAACGGGATGCGCCAGCCCCAGCTGTTGAACGCCTCGGCGGGCATGTAGTGCGCCAGCGGCAGAAAGATGGCCGCGGCCAGCACCTGCCCCGCCTGCACGCCTTGCAGCGTGAAGCTGGAGTAGTAGCCGCGCCGCCCGAACGGGGCGTGCTCCAGGATCATCGAGCTGGCGCCCGAGATTTCTCCAGCCACCGCGAAGCCCTGGATCAGCCGCATCACCACCAGCAGCGCGGGAGCCAGCAGGCCAACCTGCTCGTAGGTCGGAAGCAGCCCGACCCCGACCGTGGAAATGCCCATCAGGAACATGCAGACGACGAGCACCGTCTTGCGCCCGTGGGTGTCGCCCCAGTGCCCGAGAAAGAGCGCGCCGATGGGGCGTGCGATGTAGCCGACCCCGTAAGTGGCGAGCGACGCGATGATGGCGACCTTGGGATCGGTGTTCGGGAAGAAGATCTGCGGGAAGATCAGCGACGCGGCCGTGGCGTAGATGAAGAAGTCGTAGTACTCGAGCGCCGATCCGATCCAGCCGCTCGCGGTCGCTTTCCGAGTCTGGTGCGTGCCGTGGGGCTCGTGTTCCGTGGCGCTGGCCATGGGTGTGTCTCCTGCAGATCTGAACCTGAACCGCCTGCGCGCATTCTTCGGCAGTCAGGAGAACTTTGTCCGTGATGACCCTCATGGTGCATGCGGGAAAGTCCTAGGACTTGCACGCCCAGTCAAGCGCCTGCACAAAGTGGCAGGCGCTCGATGAACGGCAGTTGCCCCGTGCCGCGCCGGTGGCGCGTGAGGGGCCTCAGCTCGACTCTTCGCGCCAGGCCGTCGGGGCGAGGCCGTGTCGCGCATGAAAGGCCCGGCTGAAGTGGGCCGGGTCCGCGAAGCCGCACTGCTGTGCCACTTCGGCCACCGGCGCCTTGCGGCCGTTCGACTGGCCCAGCAGCTTGCGCGCGCGGTCGAGTCTTGCGTTCTGGATGAACGCGTGCGGGGTCTGCTCACTCGGCATGAACGCGTTGTACAGGCTTCGCCGCGACACGCCGAACGCGGCGGCGAGCTTGTCAATTGTGAGCGTGCGGTCGGACAGATGCTGGAGGATGTAGGTCTGCACTTGTGCCAATTCGAGCGACCGTTCCGGCGCGGGTTCCAGGCCATGCGATTCGAGCGCCAGGGTCAACGCGCGCTCCACCAGCAGCACCACCGTCTCGTGCAGGGTGGCTTGGCTCTCGGCGTCGAGCAACGTGACGTCACGCAGCATCGCGGCCAGCGCGGCCGACGCGATGTGCGCCGGTCCGCCGGACGGCAAGGCTCGCGCCGACAGCCGGTGTATCGCCGGTACCCACCCAGGACATTGGGCACGCGGCATCAGGATCAGCAGGAAGTTGGCACCCCTGTCCAGGTCGATCGAATACTCGCGCCCCGGGTCGCAGATCGTCCAGTCGCCGGCATGCAGCATCGCGCGATGGGGGCCTTGCTCGATGCGGCTGCGGCCCGCGAGCTGCCACAGGACCTTCACGAGTTCCCCGTGCCCGAGGGTGATGTCGACCGCGCGACGGACGAGGCGCGCCTCGTCGGCGTGCAGCTCGGCCACCGTGTTGCCGTGCAATCGACCGACGATGGCGCTGCACTGGAAGTCATGGGCACTCGCCACGCTGCAGGCGAGCGGCAGCAGGTGTTGCCGCAGGCCCGCATGCCAGTCGTCGCGGCCTTTGAAGTTGAGCTTGAGCGGCGGGGCCAGCATCGGCGGATAGGCAATCAATGTGCTCACGAGAGGTGTCCGATAATCGAACGAAGGTGCGATAACAGAACCGATAGCGTACTGGTTGCCGCCGTCAGAAACAACGCCGACAATCGCATAACTGTTCGGTGATCGGACAACCCTGTCGACGCAATGGAGCATTCGGGCGATCCCGATTTCATGACCTCGCTGGCCCGCGGCCTGCAGGTGATCCGCGCGTTCTCCGAGTTCCGGCGCAATCTGACGATCTCGCAGATCAGCCAGTCGACCGGGCTGTCGCGCGCGTCGGTACGTCGCTGCCTGCATACGCTGCGGGTCCTGGGTTACGTGGACGAAGACAACAAGCGGTTCTTCCTGCGCCCCCAGGTGCTGACGCTGGGGCATGCCTACCTGGCCTCGACACCGCTGGCCGTCGCGGCGCAGCCCTACCTGGACGAGGTGAGCCGAAGCGTGCGCGAATCCTGCTCGGCGGCCATCCTCGACGGCGACGACATCGTCTACATCTGCCGCTCCGCAGAGACGCGGATCATGTCGATCAGCCTGTTGGTCGGCACCCGGCTGCCCGCCTACTGCACGGCGATGGGACAGGTGCTGCTGGCGTACCTGCCGGCGGCGCAACTCGAGGAATACCTGGGCCGGGTTCGATTGGTGGAGCGAACGAATCGAACCGTCACCACGGTGCCCAGGCTCCGCAAGGCGCTCGCCAAGGTCCGCGAGGCCGGCTTCGCTCTGCTCGACCAGGAGCTCGAGGTCGGACTCCGCTCGATCGCGGTACCGGTTCGCGACAGCCGCGGGACGGTGGTGGCGGCGATCAACATCGGCACCCACGCGTCGCGCGTATCGCTCGAGGAAATGCAGAGCCGCTTCCTGCCGCTGCTGACGAAATGCTCGCTCGGCCTCGGATCGCTGCTGCTAACCCAGAGATAAGGGTTAACCCTTATCATGCTGATGGGCCCGACATCCGAAGTCATGAACCGACACCCAAGGAACCCGACATGCTGACGGCTTTCACATCCCTGGCGATGATCGCCCTCGCGATTCACACGAAACGCATCTACGCCAACGCAATGGAGGCAATGCTCTCCGAAACCCGAATGCCCGAAACCCGGAACCCAGGCGGACCCGGGGACTCCGGTGGACCTCAACGCGCGCACGCGATCCGAGGGTGCGTCGCTGCTTCCGAGTCCATGAAGGCGCTGGCGGGCTCTGCATGTCGGCGCGATGCGTGGAGGCGAAACCAGTCGACGGGCTCGTCCTTCGTCGACCTTGCGCTCACTGTTGCTTCTCCCTCGCATCGAGAATCTTGCGTGCCATGCTGAAGCGGTGGACCTCGCTCGGACCGTCGTAGATGCGAAACGCCCGCATGTCGTTGAAGATGCGCATGACGATCGTTTCGTCGGTCACACCCTGGCCACCCAGGATCTGCACGCAGCGATCGACGACACGCCACTGCGCCTCCGAGCACACGACCTTCGCGCGGCTCGACTCGAAGTTCGCCTTCTGCCCCTGGTCGAGCAGCCAAGCGGTGTGCCAGATATGCAGACGCGCGGTCTGCAGGTCCATGTCGTTGTCCGCCAGCATGAAGCCCACGCCTTCGTGCTGACCCAGCGGCTTGCCGAACGCCTCGCGCCGGCGCGCGTAGTCTGTGGCGATGTCGTGGGCGCGCCGTGCCTGCCCCAGCCAGCGCATGCAGTGGGTCAGGCGCGCAGGCGCGAGGCGCACCTGGGCATAGCGAAAGCCTTTGCCGATCTCGCCCAGCACATCGCTCGCAGGGACCCGCAGGTTCGTGAACTCGAGCACCGCATGTCCGCCGGTGAAACACCGATCCAGGGCATCCATCTGGCGCACGATGCGAACGCCGCTGCGATCCATGTCGGTGAGGAACATCGTCGCCGAGCCGTCTTCCATGCGCGCCATCATGATCGCATACGCGGCGCCTTCGGCGCCGGTGATGAACCACTTGGTTCCGTTGATGATGAAGTCGGCTCCGTCGCGAACAGCCGTTGTTGCGAGCATCGACGGATCGGCACCCGCGCCAGGTGCAGGCTCTGTCATCGCGAAGCAGGAACGGGTGTGCCCCTCGACCTGCGGCCGCAACCAGCGCTCTTTCTGCGCCGGCGTGCCCACTGCCTCCATCAGGTGGATGTTGCCCTCGTCCGGCGCGTGGATGTTCATCGCCGTGGGGCCCAGCGTGGAGTACCCGCTCTCTTCGAAAACGACCGCCTTGGCCATGTGCGAAAGACCGAGGCCGCCGAACTCCTGCGACGCGTGCGGCGTCAGGAGTCCGACGCTGCGCGCTAGGCTCACGAGCTCGCGGCGCAGCTCCTCGCTTGGACCGTGCGATGTCTGGCGTGCGTCTCTTTCGAACGGAATGATCTGCTCGGCGATGAAGGTGCGGGTGCGCTCGCGCAGAGCGAGCAACTCGGGTGGCAGCGAAAAATCCATCAGGGACTCCGTATCGACTGGCACAAAAGCGGACATTGTGACGGGGTGAGGAGCGAGTCACTCGACACGCGCGACAAGAGCCGTGCGCCGCGTACCGTATCACGCGGTCCAGCCGAGCACCATCGCAGGAGCCACAAGGTGGCACTGATCGTCACGAACGACAGTCGCGGCCGAGCCGGATGCTCCTGTTGTCAAAAGCCGTCCTTCGCGCGCCTCGCCTACCGTCTCAGGGCCACCTCTTCCGACAAGCCTTGACTACGCGGGTGCCCTGCGCTCGGTGTGTCGAGCTTCTCGACCGGAATGAACCAACGAATCAGTCCGGCTTCGCACCCGAGGCCTTGACGACCGGCGCCCACTTCTTGATCTCAGCGTCGATGAACGCACCATATTCGTCGGGTGACATCGTCGTCGCCACCGCGCCCAGCTCGGCAAGACGTACTTGCACCTCCTTCGAAGCGAGGATCTTGTTCACCTCGGCGTTGAGCTTCGCGACGATAGCCGTCGGCGTCTTGGCCGGCGCATTCAGGGCGAACCAGGACTGCACGTCATAGCCGGGTAGGCCCGATTCAGCGATGGTCGGGACGTCGGGTACGGTGGGTGAGCGCTTGGCACTGGTTACCGCGATGGCGCGGAGCTTGCCGCCCTTGACTTGCGGCAGTGCCGACGGCAGGTTGTCGAACATGCTCATCACCTGCCCGCCGAGAAGGTCGCTGACGGCGGGCCCGCTGCCCCGATAAGGCACGTGCAGCATCTCTACCTTGGCCATCGTCTTGAACAACTCGCCGGACAGATGGATCGACGACCCGTTGCCCGATGACGCGAAGGTCATCTTGCCCGGGTTGGTCTTCGCGTAGGCGATGTACTCTTGCACGCTCTTGACCGGCAGGCTCGGGTGCACGACCAGCAGATTCGGCACCTTCGCGAACATCGCGACCGGGACCATTCCCTTCGCGAAGTCGTACCCCGGGTTCGGATACAAGCTCATGTTGATCGTGTTCGCCACCGAGCTCGCATAGAGCGTGTAGCCGTCAGGATCCGCCTTCGCGACCACCTGGGCGCCGAGGTTGCTGCCGGCGCCGGCCCGGTTGTCGACTATGAACTGCTGACCCATGGCCGCCGACAGCTTCTGCGCGACCACGCGCGCGATCACGTCCGTCGTGCCGCCCGGTGCAAAGCCGACGACGATCTTCACCGGCTTGTTGGGGTAGGTGGCTTGGGCGTTCGCGCCCAGCGCCGCGGTGGCGGTCACGAAACAGAAGGCAAGGTGCTCAAGACGCGTCATGGAGGATTCCTAGTAAGTCATGAAGATCGATCGCCGCCAAACCCGCATCGCATTCGGCGCGGCCTCGCGAAGGATGTCAGACATCACCGCGTGCCCTGTAGGAAGGTTCGCGATCCTATGCCATCGGAGGTTCTGTCGCAATACGCTGGGCGATAACATCTTGCCGGTGCTGGCCGCGGTGTTTCGCCGGCGCAAGCGTCCCGTGGGCACGAGCTGGCGAATGGACGAAACGTACATCAAGGTTGCCGGCGCTGGAAGTACCTCTACAGGGCGGTCGACGGCGACGGCCACATCATCGACTTTCTGCTGCGTCCAAGGATAGGCGTGGCCGCTCGGCGCTTTCTTGAACGTGCCATTGATTTGCACGACCTGCCCGAGACGGTCACCATCGACAAGAGCGGCGCCGACACGGCCGCAATCGACAGCGTTCGGGGCCGACACTGGTGTGGACATTGAACTGCGCCAGTCCAAGTAGCATTGCCTGCCGCCTCGACCGGAGCATCGTTATGGAGCCGGCTTGCAAAATGAACCGAGGAACACGCAATGCCTAAGCTTCCTTTGACCGACTGGTTCGTCCTCGCCTGGTTCTGCTCCTGCTGGGTCGGCTACACCTATTTCGCACGGCGCAAGGCCCAAAGGAAGGCGAGCTTGGTCGTGGCCATGCGTATCTATCGGCGTGAGTGGTTCAAGCACATGCTCGGACATCAGACCCGCATCGCGCACATTGCGGCGCTGAGTAGCCTGCAATCTGTCACCACGTTCTTTGCCTCGACCGCATTGGTGATCCTCGGCGGGTTGGTGGCACTACTGGGGACTACCAATCGGGTCATCGACCTGGCTGCCGACCTGCCCTTCGCCCGACACGATTCTGAGTTCGTCTGGCTGGTCAGGATCATTCTGCTCATCTTCATCTTCGTGTATGCGTTCTTCGTGTTCACGTGGTCGATTCGGCAGTACAACTTCTGTGCGGTCCTGGTCGGCGCCGCGCCGCATACCGAGCGGCCCGAAGAGCACGGAGAGTTCCTGGACACGATCACGGGTGTCGCGAGCTACGCGGCAGAGAACTTCAACCTGGGCTTGCGCGCCTACTATTTCGCGCTTGCAGCCATGACCTGGTTCTTGCACCCGTGGCTGTTCGCGGCCGCGTCAGCCCTCGTGGCCTACGTCCTGCACGAGCGCGAGTTCCGCTCTCCGACCTTGCAAACGCTGACCCGTCGCAACTCCATCCTTCAATCGCTGCACCTGCCAGAAGCGGTTGTACGGAAACCTCGTCCGAGATTCGATGGGGACTGACGGGCAAGCTTTGCGCTTTCAGGGTGCGGACGAAGCGACTTGCCTGTCAGCCGATGGCTCCAAGCCGAACAGGTACAACGGCGCTACTGCGACTCAGAACAAGCTGGCGGCGTGCCTGTAGCCCCTTCACTCCACCGTCACGCTCTTCGCCAGGTTCCGCGGCTTGTCCACGTCGGTGCCGCGCGCACAGGCCGTGTGATACGCCAGCAACTGCAGCGGCACCACGTGCAGCAGCGGGCTGACAGCGCGCCATAGTGCTCGGGCATGCGGATCACGTGGATGCCCTCGCTCGCTTTCGATGCGCGTGTCGGCGTCGGCCAGCACGTAGAGCACGCCGCCGCGCGCGCGCACTTCCTGCATGTTGCTCTTGAGCTTCTCGAGCAGCGCGTCGTTGGGCGCCACCGTGACCACCGGCATCTCGCTGGTCACCAGCGCCAGCGGGCCGTGCTTGAGCTCGCCGGCCGCATAGGCCTCGGCGTGGATGTAGGTGATCTCCTTGAGCTTGAGCGCGCCTTCGAGCGCGATCGGGTAGTGCAGGCCGCGGCCGAGGAACAGCGCGTTTTCCTTGCGGGCGAAGTCTTCGGCCCAGCTGATGACCTGCGGCTCCAGCGCCAGCACCGCCTGCAGCGCCGCCGGCAGGTGGCGCATGGCCTTCAGGTGCCCTGCTTCCTGTTCCTCGCTCAGGTGGCCGCGCACCTGCGCCAGCGCCAGCGTCAGCAGGAACAGGCCGGCCAGCTGCGTGGTGAAGGCCTTGGTCGAGGCCACGCCGATCTCCACGCCGGCCCGGGTGATGTAGGCCAGCTTGCACTCGCGCACCATCGCGCTAGGTCGCGACGTTGCAGATGGTCAGCGTGTGCGTCCATGCCGAGGCTGCGCGCGTGCTTCAGCGCGGCCAGCGTGTCGGCGGTCTCGCCGGACTGGCTGATGGTCACGACCAGCGTCTTCGGATTCGGCACGCTGTCGCGGTAGCGGTATTCGCTGGCGATCTCGACCTGGGTCGGGATCTTCGCGATGGCCTCCAGCCAGTACTTGGCGGTGCAGCCGCTGTAGTAGCTGGTGCCGCAGGCCAGGATCAGCACCTGAGTCGATCTCCTTGAAGACGCGCATAGGCGCCGTCGCCGAACAGCTCCGGGCACGATGCTCTCGCACGCCTTCCAGCGTGTCGCCGATGGCGCGCGGCTGCTCGAAGATCTCCTTCTGCATGTAGTGGCGGTAGGGCCCGAGCTCGGCGGCGCCGCTGTGCGCCTGCACGGTCTGCACGGGCGCGCGTCGCACCGGCGTTGTGCGTCGCCGATCTCGATCGATCCAGTACTTGCCCAGCTGCACGTCGACGATGTCGCCTTCCTCGAGGTAGACGATCTGGTCGGTCACGCCGGCCAGCGCCATCGCGTCGCTGGCCAGGAAGTTCTCGTGCGCCCCTCCTTCGGCCGACGCCCAGCATCAGCGGCGAGCCGGCGCGCGCGCCGACCACGCGGTGCGGTTCGTCCTTGCAGAACACCGCGATCGGCATAGGCGCCGTGCAGCTTGGCGGTGGCGCGCTTGACGGCCTCGAACAGGTCGCCCTCGTAGAGGCTGTCGATCAGGTGGGCGATCACCTCGGTGTCGGTCTGGCTGGCGAACACGTAGCCCTTGGCCTGCAGCGCGCGCGCGCAGCTCGTCGTGGTTCTCGATGATGCCGTTGTGGACCAGCGCGATGCGCCCGGGCCTGTCGGCCAGCGCTCGGCCCGGGCCGTGGCTGAAATGGGGGTGGGCGTTGTGCACCGCGGGCGCGCCGTGCGTGGCCCAGCGCGTGTGGGCGATGCCGGTGACGCCTTCGACGCCGTCGTGCACGACCTGGGCAGCAGTTCGGCCACGCGCGAGGTGCTGCGGGCGCGCTTGCAGGCCGCCGCCTGCGTAGACGGCCACGCCGCAGGAGTCATAGCCGCGGTATTCGAGCCGCTGCAGGCCCTGGACCAGGATGGGAACGATGTTGCGCGTGGAGACCGCGCCGACGATGCCGCACATGGAGGGCCTCTCTTGGGGAACGGGAATGCGGCGACTGGTAGGTAGCTGTGAGCGAAATATGCTTGCGTAGTTGATGCTTGCTTGAAATAATCTGCCATTCATAGGGTTCAATGGCGAGAAGTTTCATAAATTGCCATCCAATGCAAGAAAACAGCCATGTCTCTCCTCGACTTGACGCTATCGACCTGGCGCCTGCTCGATCAGTTGCAGCACGACGCCTCCCTCAGCAACCAGGCGCTGGCCGCAACTGGTCCATGTGTCGCCCGCCGACCTGCCTGCGGCGGGTGAAGCGGCTGCGGGATGCCGGCTTCATCGAGCGGCAGGTGGCCATCCTCGTGCCGACCGGCTGGCCGCCTGCTGGGCCACGGGCTGCAGCGCCGTGGTCGAGATCACGCTGGACCGCCAGGCCGCCGAGCAGCTGGACGCATTCGAGGCGCAGGCGCAGGCGGACGCCGCGGTGCAGCAGTGCTACCGCGACTTCGCCCGGGCCGGACTTCGTGCTGGTGGTGCAGGCGCGCGACATGCCGAGGCTACCTGGCGCTGGCGCAGCGCCTGTTCACCAGCGACGCGAACGTGCGCAACGTGAAGGCCTTCTTCTCGATCAAGCGCAGCCAAGTTCGACCCGGCCATCGCCCTGCCGGTGCCAGCGCGCTGAAGCCAGCCGCTCAGCCAGGCTGATCGAGGGGAGGCAAGGCGGCAGCGCAGGCGGGGCAGAGGCAGGCCCTGTAGAGCGCGGCTTGCGGTATGCGCACCACTGCGCTGCGGTCGATGGTCACCCGGGTGCACCAGCAGGGCGGGTCGTGACCCCCTTTGCGCCCGCAGCCATGACGCATTGGTTGGAAGCGCCGCACAGCGGACACCGTGGTGTCCAGCGTGGGGGCTTCCTGCGTCTTCATGGCTTCTTCTTCTGCGGCCGCTGCCAGCCTTCGAGCGAGACCTGCCGGGCGCGCGCCACCGTGAGCTTGCCGGCGCGGCGCGTCCTTGGTGACGGTGCGAGCCGCCGCCGATCGTGCCGCCGGCGCCCGATGGTGACCGGCGCCACCAGCACGCAGTTGCTGCCGACGTGCACGTCGTCGCCGATCACGGTGCGGTGCTTGTTGGCGCCGTCGTAGTTGGCGGTGATGCTGCCGGCGCCGTAGTTGACGCGCTCGCCCACCGTGGCATCGCCCAGGTAGGCCAGGTGGTTGGCCTTGGCGCCGCGCGCCAGCGTGGAATTCTTGACCTCGACGAAGTTGCCGATGTGCACCTCGGCGCCGAGCTCGGCGCCGGGGCGCAGCCGCGCGAACGGGCCGACCAGCGCGCCCTCGCCGATCTTCACGCCGAGCTTCTCGCCGTCGATGTGGGTGAAGGGATGGATCACCGCGCCGGCCGCGATCTCGGCATTGGCGATCACGCAGTTGGCGCCGATGCGCACGCCGTCGCCCAGCCACACCCGGCCTTCGAACACGCAGTTGACGTCGATCTCCACGTCGCTGCCGCAGTCCAGCTTGCCGCGCAGGTCGAAGCGCGCCGGGTCGGCCAGGCGCACGCCGGCTTCCATCAGCGCCTCGGCCTGGCGCACGCTGGAAGGCGCCGCTCCAGTTCGGCCAGCTGCAGCCGGGCTGTTGACGCCCAGCACCTCGGTCTCGCTCGTCGGATGCGCCGCGACCACCGGCACGCCTTCGGCCGACCGCCATCGCGACGATGTCGGTCAGGTAGTACTCGCCCTGGGCGTTGTCGTTGCTCAGCCGCGCCAGCCAGCGCTTCAGCTGCGCCGTGGGCACGGCCATCATGCCGGTGTAGACCTCGTGGATCGCGCGCTGCTCCGGCGTGGCGTCCTTGTGCTCGACGATGGCACGCACCTGCTCGCCACTTGCGCACGATGCGGCCGTAGCCGGTGGGATCGTCGAGCACCATCGTCAGCAGCGCCAGCCGGGTGCCGCCGCAGGCCTCGACCAGGGCGCGCAGCGGTGGCCGCCTCGATCAGCGGCACGTCGCCGTTCAGGATCAGCGTGGTGCCGTCGTCCGCCAGCGCGGCACGGCCTGCTGCACCGCGTGGCCGGTGCCCAGCTGCGGCATCTGGCGCACGAACTGGAGGTTGGGCGCCGCGCCCTCCAGGGCTGCCTCCACCTGCTCGGCGCCATGGCCGGTGATGGTTACGAGCCGATGCGCCTGGAGACCGGCGGCCATCTGCAGCACATGCTGCAATAGGGGCTGCCGGCCAGCCTGTGCAGCACCTTGGGCAGATTGGATTTCATGCGGGTGCCCTTGCCCGCGGCCATGATCACGACGTCGAGTGCCATGCAGATACCTGATTGGATTCGGAATAGGCGGATTATCGGCGCCCGGCCCTGGGCGCTGTGCCTGCTGGCGGCTGCGCTTCTCGCTGCCTGCAGCACCGTGCGCTTCGCGTACACCCAGGCTCCCGACCTGGCGTACTGGTGGGCCGATGGCTATGTGGACTTCACCGAGGACCAGACACCGAAGGTGCGTGACGACATCGCGCGCTGGTTCGCCTGGCACCGCCAGACCCAGCTCCCACGCTATGCGCAGGCATTGTCAGAGGCGCAACGGGAAGTGACCGGCGATACCGACGCCGACGCAGGCCTGCAGATGGTGGGACCAGGTGGTGCAGTGGCGCAATCTTGCCTTCGAGCATGCCCTGCCTGCGATGGCGGACAACGCCGCCCGGCTGCAGCCGCAGCAGATCCAGAACCTGCAGCGTCGCTACGAGAAGAACAATCGCGACTTCCGCCGCGAGTACCTGCAGGCCAATGCAGACGAGCGCCAGGAGCGCAACGTGAAGCGCGCCATCGAGCGCGCGGAAATGGTCTATGGCCGGCTCGACGCAGAGCAACGCAAGTGGGTGGCGCAGAAGGTGGCCGCGTCGCCCTTCGATCCTCAGCGTGTGGCTCGCAGAGCGCATGCGCCGCCAGCAGGACCTGCTGCAGGTCGTGCGAGGCTTGCCGCAGTCGCCGCGCCGGCCAAGAGCAGGCCTTGGCCGCGATGCGCGGGTACTACCTGCACCTGCTCGATTCGCCCGACGAGCGCTATCGCGCCTACAGCGCGCAGCTGACCTCATACAACTGCGACTTCGCCGCACAGTTGCACAACCGCACCACGCCGGCCCAGCGCCAGCAGGCGGTCGAGAAGTTCAAGGGCTGGGAGGCCGACCTGCGGGCACTGGTGGCCAATGGCGGCGAACGCGAACTGAAGGCACGCTCAGCGGGCCGAGCGCCGCCGACGGCCCGGCCGGCTCGGTGAGCAGCATCAGCGCGGTATTTCGATGGCCACCCGGCGAGGGCTGAGCGCGGGCTTCGGAAAGTCCTTCATCGCCGCTTCGAACAGCACGGAGCGCACTGATCTCGTCGGCCCAGTAGCCGTCGTGCTTGGCATGCGTTTCGTACACCACCTGCTGCGTCTTGGCGTCGCGGATCAGCACGCCTGCGTCGTACACGTAGTGGGGCGTCGGCGCATAGGCCGAGAAGCCGAACGCAGCCGCCGCGGCCGTAGTAGCCGTAGCGTCCGCCGTAGAAGATCCGGGGCCGAAGCCGGGATAGAAGGGGTAGAAGGGATCGTCCCAAGGGCGCGGCGTAGTAGCGCGTCTCGCTCACGCCGACCTGCACCGTCACGTCGCCCTTGCCGCCATCGGCCAGGCGAAAGCCCGCTTTCTGTAGCGCCGGCAGCGCAGCGGCCTCGATAGCGGTCTGGACGTCGGCACGGGCTTGCTGCGAGGGAAGGCGCTCGAAGCTGAAGGTGCTGGGCGGTCGGCTCTCGGGCCAGGAGGTGTAGCTGGTGACGTCGCGATTCGATCAGCCGCACGGTGCTGCAAGCCGCCGAGGCAGGCCAGCACGCCGACACACCACAAGGATTTCCAGCCCATGTCGTTGTCCCCCTGACGGAAAGGAGCCCGGGCTCCTTCTTTCAGTCGTCGAGCTTGAGGCGCACCACCGAGGTGGCGGGCGTGCCGCAATCTTCGTCCTCGTCGAAGGCCTTGTCACCCCTCGGGTCGGCGACGCCAGTCGGTTGGAGGCCGGCGAAGGGAAACAGGTTCCGGTCCATCAGGTGCGAAGGCACCACGGTCTGCAGCGCGCGAGAACATGTTGTCGACGCGGCCGGGGAACTTCTTTTCCCATTCGCGCAGCATCGCCTTCATCTGCTTGCGCTGCAGGTTCTCCTGGCTGCCGCACAGCGTGCACGGAATGATGGGGAACTGCGCGCACCTCGGCCCAGCGCTCGAGGTCGTGTCTCGGCCACATAGGCCAGCGGCCGGATCACGACGTGCCTGCCGTCGTCGCTGACCAGCTTGGGCGGCATGCCCTTGAGCTTGGCCGCCGAAGAACATGTTGAGCAAGAAGCGTCTGCAGCATGTCGTCGCGGTGGTGGCCGAGCGCGATCTTGGTCGCGCCGAGCTCGCCGGCCACGCGGTAGAGGATGCCGCGGCGCAGCCGCGAGCACAGGCTGCACATCGTCTTGCCCTCGGGGATCACGCGCTTGACGATCGAGTAGGTGTCCTGCTCCTCGATGTGGAAGGGCACGCCGCGGCTCTTGCAGGTACTCGGGCAGCACGTGCTCGGGAAAGCCGGGCTGCTTCTGGTCGAGGTTGACCGCGACGATGTCGAAGTGCACCGGCGCGCGCTGCTGCAGGTTGAGCAGGATGTCGAGCAGGGCGTAGCTGTCCTTGCCGCCCGACAGGCAGACCATCACCTTGTCGCCGTCCTCGATCATGTTGAAGTCGGCGATGGCCTGGCCGACCAGGCGGTGCAGGCGCTTGCTGAGCTTGTGGTTCTCGAAGGCGATCTTGTCGGCGCTCTTTCCCGTGCCGCCGGCCGTGCTCTCGCTTGCAGCGGGCGCTTCATTGATCACGGCACTCATCACGCGTCCCCTTCGCTCTTGACGTGGAACACCTCCACCCCGACCGCATCGCAGTCGGGATAGACGTCGGGCTTCTCCGTCGACACGCGCGACGGCGCGCACCAGCGGGTGCTGCAGCATCAGCGCGAGCCACGTCGTCGCACAGCGTTTCCTGCAGGTGGACATGGCCCTTCGAGGCACGCTCGGCGATGGTGCGGCGGATGAAATCGTAGTCGAGCACTTCGTCGAGCTGGTCGGTCCTGGGCCGGGTGCTGGCCAGCGGCACGTACAGGTCGACGTTGATCAGCACGCGCTGCTCGCCGCGCTTCTCGAAGTCGTGCACGCCGATGTTGATCCACACCTCGTAGTTGCGCAGGAAGAGCCGGCGGCAATCGATCAGGCTCGGGTGGTTGAGGAGGGAGTGCATCAGGTTCCTTCGTCACCGCGGCGTTCTGGCGCGCGATGAACATCACGTCGCGCGGCTGGGCGCTCAGGTGCTGGCCGCCGTCGACCAGCAAGGTGGTGCCGGTGATCGCGGGCGATTCGATCAGGAAGCGCACGGCGCGGCGCCACGTCCGCAGGCGTGGATGAGCGCTCCAGCGGCGTCATGGCATGGGCCTGCGCGAACTCTGCCGTCGTTCATCTGCGCCCGACAGCGAGCGTGACCCCCGGCGCCACGCCGGCCACGCGCACGCGCGGCGCCAGCGCCTGCGCCAGCAGCGTGGTCGCCGCCTCGAGCGCTGCCTTCGACAGCGTGTAGGAGAGGTAGTCGGGGTTCGGGTTCCACAGTTTCTGGTCGAGCAGGTTGACCACGCAGCCGCGCGCCTCGGGCACCGAGCCGCGCGCCCAGGTGGGCATGCAGGGCCTGCGCCAGCAGCGATGGCCGGCGCGGTGTTGGCGCGCCAGTGGCGCTCCATCGAGTCGTAGCTGAAGCTGGACCAGTCGTCGTACTCGAAGAGCGAGGCGTTGTTGACTACCGCATCGAGTCGGCCGAGGCGTTCCGACCACGCCGGGCACGAGCGCCTCGCACTCGGCCTCGACTGCCAAGGTCGGCCTGGAAGAGCTCGACCCGGGCGCCTGCCGCGCGGATCGCATCGGCGGTTGCCTCGGCTTCGGCCTGCGAGTTGCGATAGTGCAGCGCGATGTCGAGCCTGCGCCGCCAGCTCGAGCGCGATCGCCGCGCCCCAGGCGCTTGGCGGCGCCGGTGACGAGGACGACGGGACGGGGGGGCAGGGGCATGGTTTCTACAATGCGTCGATGCATCCAGAACGACCCGCCAGTTTACCGGCGGCCCTCGGCGCCCATATTCGTGAGGCCATCGCCCAGGCGGGCGGCTGGCTGCCCTTCGACCGCTTCATGGCGTTGGCGCTCTACGCGCCGGGGCTTGGCTACTACGCCAATGACAGCCGGAAGTTCGGGGCGCTTGCCGTCCTCGGGCAGCGATTTCGTCACCGCGCCGGAGCTGACGCCGCTGTTCGGCCGGGCCGCTGGCGCGCCAGGTCCGCCAGGCGCTGGAGGCCAGCGGCACCGACGAGGTCTGGGAGTTCGGCGCCGGCTCGGGCGCCCTGGCCGCGCAGCTGCTCGGCGAGCTGGGCACCGGCGTGCGCTCGCTACACATCGTCGATCTGTCGGGCACGCTGCGCGAGCGACAGCGCGAACGGCTTGCCGCCGATGCTGCGGGCATCTGACAAGGTGAGCTGGCATGACCGGCTGCCCGGATTCGATGCAGGGCGTGGTGGTGGGCAACGAGGTGCTCGACGCCATGCCGGTGCAGCTGCTGCACTTCGACGGCCTGCGCTGGCTGGAGCGCGGCGTCTCGGCGGTGCCCGACGGTGGCTTCGAATGGCAAGACCGCCCGACCGCACTGCGTCCGCCGGTCGAAGGTCCCTTCGTGCCGGACACCACCATCGAGGTCCATCACCAGGCCGAGGCCTTCGTGCGCACCTCGCGGCGAAGCTCGCGCCCGGCGTGGCGTTCCTGATCGACTACGGCTTTCCCGAGGCCGAGTACTACCACCCGCAGCGCACCGGCGGCACGCTGATGTGCCATCGCGGCCACCTTGCCGACCCGGACCCGCTGGTCGACGCGGGCGCTGAAGGACATCACCGCGCACGTCAACTTCACCGGCATCGCGCGTGGCCGCGCAGGACGCCGGCATGGACGTGCTGGGCTACACCTCGCAGGCGCGCTTCCTGGTGAACTGCGGCATCCTCGACCTGCTGCAGCCGGGCGACGTGCGCGGCCACTGCCGCCGTGCAGAAGCTGCTCAACGAGCACGAGATGGGCGAGCTGTTCAAGGTCATCGGTTTCGCGCGAGGATTCGACGCGAGCCGCCTGGAAGCCATCGGCTTTGCCGAAGGCGACCGCACTCACCGGTTGTGAAAGCGAATCTCCCGCATGCTGCGCTGGCTGTTCGTCATCTTCCTGAGCCTGTTGATCTTCAACGGCCTGTCCACCTGGCTCGAGAAATTGGGCCTCGGGCGCCTGCCCGGCGACTTCCATTTCAAGATCGGCGGGCGCCAGTGGCACCTGCCGATCGCATCGGCGGTGCTGCTGAGCTTCGTCGCGATGCTGATCGGCAAGCTGTTCTGAGCTATTGCGCGGCGGGTGCGTCTGCCACGGCGGCCGCGGGCACTTCAGGATTCCCGAGCTGCATCTCCTTGCCATTGATCTGCAGCGTGCCGCCGGCGTACTGGAGCTTGCTTGCCACATGCTCGCCCTGCCGCAGCAACCAGCCGTCGGTGGTGAACTGCTCGAGCATTGCGGTGACCAGCTCGGGGGGAGGCGCCTGGTTGGCTACCTGGGCGAAGGCATAGCCCGAGAACTGCTCGATCCACGCGACCGGAAGCTTGAAATCGGCCCGCAGCTGGCCCTTGGTGGACAGCAGCTCCCGCAAGGGGAGCTTCAGGTCTTCCTGCGTCACGCCCTGCACGCCTGCAGCGTAGGAGATCTCGCCGCGGCGGCCGCCGATCTCCAGCGCCAGCTTGTCGAGCGCGTACTCGGGCTGGTGAGTCAGCAACTGCATCAGGTCTTGCTGAAGCGCGGCCAGCAGGGCCTGGGGGTCTGATCGAGGCGCCGAGTCGCATGAGCTGCCTTGCATCAGCCGGTCGATCAGCTTTCGGTAGGTGGGCGCATGCAGGCGCTTGAGGGAAGCGTTGAGTTCGATGCGATCGAGCCTGGTGGTGCCCGCGATGCCGGTGGCAGTGAGGGAAGTGGCGCTGCGAAGCAGATCCTGCTCGACATGGGTCTCGGAGCGGACCTGGAGCTGTGCCAGGCCCAGCTTGAAAGCCTCCTGCACGCCGGATCCGACCACGGGCGGCTGCACCGCGAAGTCGATTGCAGCGATCTGGCCGTCGCTCTTGCCGCTGGCGATCCAGGGCGAGCCCCCGACCAGCTGTCCGTCGCCGCGCCATTGCAGGCCGCCGATCTTCATCTGGATGCCCTGCCTCACGTCGAGCAGCTCGATGCCGGGCATCTGCAACTCATAGGCGAAGGCGCTGCCTTGCTTGTCGCCGCTCACCCTGGCCTTGAATCCTTGCCAGTTGAGCAACTGGCCCGAATTGCTCTCGAGCGTGCCCGCAGGGCTGCTGATCGAGCTGTCGTAGCTGCCGTCGAAGGCGACCACCGTGTGGGCCACGAGCGGCTTGGCGCCGGCGAAGATCCGGGCAAGCTCGCTGCCCGTGGCCTCGGGCAGCTGGAGCTCCGTGTCGATGGTGGCGGCAGCGAACTGGCGCCAGCCCGGCCATGGACCGTGCTGGATCTGGTCGACGAAGGTCAGGCGCACGGGGGAGGAGGTGGAGTCGCTGCCCGCCTGCGGACTCGTGTCGCAGCCCAGTTGCAGTGTCAAGGTGCTGGTGGCGGACCAGAGGCCCCGGTCGTAGCTGTGCTGCACCTTCAGGGCCGGGAACCGGGCCTTCATCTGCCCAAGGCTGGACTCGTACTGGGACTTGATGCGCTGGCCTGTCCAGACGCTTGCCCCGACATAGACCACCGTCATTGCTGCCACTACGCCCAGGACGACGGCCACCGGCTTTGCCGCGTTTTTCTTCATGAAATCCCCAGTTCTCCGTTCAGGGCGGCCTTCCCGGCCGCAAGGTGCGCGGAAGTGTAACGATCTGCAAGGCGACGTGATGGTCCGCAAACGCCGGCTGCCTGAGCGGCGCATCCGGAGAGTACGAGCGGCTCAGGCCGGCGGCGGCTCGAGGCCTTTTTCGACGGCCTCCACGCGTGCTTGATGGATGAAGCCGCGATCTCGGGGCCCTTGAGGCCACGCTCCATCGCCTGCGCGGCCAACTCGGCGGTCGGCACCGCCAAGGCGAGTTCGAGCACCCGCAGCAGCCGCTGGCGCGGGGGATAAGGCTCGTCGTGCTTGCCCAGCCGGCCGCGCGCATCGCACTCGCATGCCAGCAGGATGTCGGCGAAGCGAAGTGGCTTGCGCCAGGCGTCGCAGCGCTCCAGCAGCCGCACCAGGGCTGCGGCATCGAGTTCGCTGCTGCGATGCACATTGCCGTGCTCGCGGGCCACCACCTCGGCCAGTTCACGGCAGTCCACCGGCACGCGCAGGCGCTCGCAGAGCGGTCGCAGCAGCTCGATGCTGCGCTTCTCGTGGCCGTGATGGCGCGGCAGGATCTCGGCAGGAGTGGTGCCCTTGCCCAGGTCATGGGCCAGGCAGGCGAAGCGCACCGGGAGGCTGGCCTTCAGTCGGGCGCTCATGTCGAGCACCATCATCAGGTGCACTCCGGTATCCACCTCGGGGTGGTAGTCGGCCCGCTGCGGCACGCCCCACAGCCGATCGACCTCCGGGAGGATCTGGCCCAGCGCACCGCACTCCCGCAGCACTTCGAACATGCGCGAAGGCCTGGCCTCCATCAGCCCGCGAGCAAGCTCCCGCCAGACACGCTCGGCGATGAGTGCATCGACTTCGCCGTCTTCCACCATGCGGCGCATCAGCGCCATGGTTTCGTCGGCCACGCGGAAGTCTGCAAAGCGTGCGGCGAAGCGTGCCAGCCTCAGGACACGCACCGGGTCCTCGGTGAACGCGGGCGAGGTGTGGCGCAGCACCTTGTTCCGCAAGTCGGCCTCGCCGCCATGCGGATCGATCAGCTGCCCATCCGGCCCTTGGGCCATGGCGTTGATGGTGAGGTCGCGGCGCCGCAGGTCTTCTTCGAGGGTGACGTCGGGCGCGGCATGGAAGCTGAAGCCGTGGTAGCCGCGTGCAGTCTTGCGCTCCGTGCGCGCCAGGGCGTATTCCTCATGGGTCTGCGGATGCAGGAAGACCGGAAAGTCGCGGCCCACCGGCGTGTAGCCGGCGGTGATCATTTCCTCGGGGGTGGCGCCGACGACCACCCAGTCGTGGTCTTGTACCTGCTGCCCGAGCAGCCTGTCTCGTACCGCCCCGCCGACCATGTAGACCTTCATGGCGGGACAGTTTAGAGGCGCCCTCCAACTCGGCAATCAGAGCCGGCCCCGAGGGCCGGCCGCGCTCAGGCCGGCGCGGTGCGATAGGGCTCGTCGAATGGCAGGAAGTCCTGTTCCGCCCTTGCCGCCTTGACCCACGCCTGCACGGCCGGCAAGGCGAAGATGCGATCGACGTAGGCTGCCGCCGCCTCGGGAAGGGGAAGGCCGTAGGTGCGCACCCGGGTGCACACCGGGGCGAAGAAGGCGTCCGCGATGGTGAAGCTCCCGAACAGGAACGGCCCGCCATGCTCGGCCAGCAGGCTGTTCCACATCTGCCCGATGCGATCCAGGTCGCGCACCAGCTCGGGCTGCGTGACGAGCAACTTCGCGCCGACCTCCGGCAACGAGGCCTCGATGTTCATCGGGCAATGGTTGCGCAGCGCGCCGAAGCCTGCGTGCATCTCGCAGCAGATGCTGCGTGCCCGCGCTCGTGCGCGGGTGTCCGCGGGCCACAAGGCCTTGCCGGGAAAGCGCTCGGCCAGGTACTCGGCGATCGCCAGGCTTTCCCAGATCGCCAGGCCGTCGTCGACCAGCACCGGGACGCGGCCGGCGGGCGACACGGTCGCGAGCCTGGTCTTGAATGAGGAGCCTTCGGCAAAGTCCAGGCGCAGCTTCACTTCGTCGAAGGGGATGCCGAAGTGGGTCATCAACACCCAGGGGCGCAGTGACCAGGACGAGTAGTTCTTGTTGCCGATGAAGAGCTGCATGGGGTGTCCCTCGGAAAGACTTCGATGCTAGCTGCGAGCCGACAGACCCGGCTTGCAATTTCCTCATCGGATTGATGCGGGTTTCAATCGCGGCGCGCGCAGGCCCGAAAGATGTCGTACCGGGCGCGCAGCGATTCGCCGCCCAGGTAGCGTCGCGCAATGCTCTCGAGCGCGGCCGGCTCGATGCCGAGCGCCTGCAGCCCGGGATGCTTTCCACTTGCCACATTGGGCACGCGCATCGAATCGACATTGTCGCGGCTCATCAGCGGCTCGCCGGGCAGGAACTCCATCACCGCGGCCTGCAGCCTGCCGAGCGTCGCGGGCAAGGGGAGGACCGGGCGGGCATGCCCTGACAACTCGCCTGCCTTGCGCACCAGCTCGCGCAAGCTGAAGACCTCGGGCCCGACGCATTCATGGATGACGCCCACCGTGGTGTCGTCGTCGAGGCAGTGGATGATCGCTTGGGCCACGTCTTCCACCCAGACGGGCTGGAAGGTGGCGTCGGCGCAGGCCAGCGGGACGATCGGGAATACGCTCTGCAGTCCTGCGAACAGGTTCAGGAGGCGGTCCTCCTCGCCGAAGATGACCGAGGGCCGAAGGATGGTGAGCGCGAGCCCGGGCTGGCTCCTGAGCGCCTGCTCGCCGGCCGCCTTGGAGCGCTGGTAGCGCGAAGGCGCATCCGGCGCGCAGCCCAGGGCACTGACGTGGATCACGCGACGCACGCCGTGGGCCAGGCAGGCCTCCGCCAAGGCGCGCGGCAGGCCCACATGCACGCGCTCGAAATCGGCCTCGCTGCCATGCAGGATGGCCACGAGGTTGATGACTGCATCGGCCTGCGCGACCAGGCCGGCGAGCTGGAGGCGATCGAGCACATCGGCCTGCACCACCTCGACCGTGGGCAGCGATTGCAGGTGCCTGGCACGCGCCACGCGGCGGGTGGGCACGATCACGCGCCCGCTGCCGCCGTGGTTGCGGTCCACCAGCTTTTCGATGACGTGCCGGCCGACGAAGCCCGAGCCGCCCAGGACCAGGATGTTGTCGCGCATATGGTGGACCTCTCTTGAACTCGTGGGCGGCTCAGGGCAGGTCGGGCTGCTCCGCTGGGGCGTCCATCGGACGCGGGCCGATCATGTTGCCCGTCCTCGACTTGAGCGTGGCTGCCTTGCCGCCGGTGCCGTTGATCATGGCGGCGTAGTACGTGGCATTGGAAAGCACCTTCTTCACATAGTCACGCGTTTCCGTGAAGGGGATGTTCTCGATCCAGATCGGCGCCTCGAGCATCGGCCCCTCGCGCCAGCGGCGCGGTCGCCCCGGTCCGGCGTTGTAGGCCGCCGCCGCCAGGGCCTGCGAGCCGCCCATGTCGTCGAGCACGAGCTTGAGGTAGCCGGTCCCCAGCGCGATGTTGGTGTCGCGGTCGGTGATCATGCTGGCCGAGTAGGGCAGGCCGATCTTGCGTGCCGTCCAGCGCGCGGTGCCGGGCATCAGCTGCATCAGGCCCGACGCACCCACCCCGGAGCGGGCATCCATGATGAAGCGCGATTCCTGGCGGATGAGGCCGTAGACGTAGGCCGGATCCAGCCCGATCTCTCGGCTGCGCTGGGTCACCTCGCGCCTGAAGGGCGTGGGAAAGCGCTGCTCGAAGTCCGCCTCGCTTGCCGTGCGCTCGCTGGTGTTGATGCATCGGTCCCAGACTTGCACGTCGCAAGCCAGCTGGGCGGCCGCCAGCAGCTCGCGATCACCCATGCGGGCGGAGTCGCCGAAGCTGAGCGTCCAGTTCCATTCGCGCACGCCTTCGCTGCGAAGGCCGAGCGCGATGAGCTGCAGTCCGCGCTTGAGCCCAGGGTTGTTGCGTGCGGCGGCCTTTTCGGACTCGGTCAACGGTTCGGGGCGAGGGGGCAGGACCTGGGGGCGGCCGAGTTCCTCGGCGGCCAGCTGGCCGTAGAAGTTGTATTGAGCGGCGATCGAGCCGAGCAGGTCGCGTGCCTCCGCCTGCAAGGCCTCGCTCTCCTGCGAATCGCGGGAAAGCACCTGCAGCGCGCGGGCCTTCCAGTACACCCACGCCGAGTCGCGCTGTTCGCCGCGGCTCATCGCGTTGACCGCTTGATTGACCTGCTGCCAGCGTCCGGCACGCAATGCGGCGCGGGCCTTCCAGGCCAGGCTGTCGTCAGGCCAGGTGCGCTCGTCGGCGCCTCGCGTGGCGCGCTGGTAGTAGTCGGGGGCATGCGGCAGGAGGCGCATGGCGGCCTGGCGGCCGGCGCTGGCCCAGGCCCAGGAGGCCAGGTCGGCCGGCAGGCGCGCGGCCCAGCGCTCGTCGAGCTGGAGCGCTGCCGCATCCGGGTCGCTGGCCGCCAGGCGCGCGAGGGCCAGCGTGGTGAGCTCGGCATCATCGCGACTGCGGGTGCCTGCCTTGCGGGCAAGGTAGCGAGCGGGGCTGTCGGAAAGCTCCTCGTAGCGTGCCAGCGCATCGCTGCCGATCAGCGCCAGGGCCTGCCTCACCGCCCGGGGACGGTTGATCTCGGTGGCGACGCGGGCCTTGAGCCATGCGTCGTCCGGTTCGAGCTGGCGCGCCTCATGGAGAGCAGTCGCCATCGTCGCGCAGCCGTTGTCGCCGTCCCGCTGCGCGAGCCAGGCCTCGCGGGCGGCGCGGCGCACGTCGTCGCCGGCCTGCTGCCTGACGAGCAGGCCATAGCACTGGACCTCGCGGTCGTCGTTCATGCGGAACTTCGGCCACTCGGCGGCGAAGCCGGCCCAATCGCGTCGCCGTCCGAGTTCGAGCAGCCAGTCGTTGCGAAGGCGATCTTCCACATAGGTGCCCGGCCAGCGCTCGAAGAAGGCCGTCAGCTCGGGCTGCGTGGCATCACCCAGGCGGTTGTAGATCTCCCAATAGTCGGCCCACATCGCCAGCGGATGGCGCTGCGCGACGGCGCTGTCCCTGGTGGCCAGGAGGCGTCGGGCATCCTTGCGGCGCAAGGCCTCGCGGGCTTCGACGATCGGATCGGTCTGTGCCTGGGCGGGAGCAGGCAGGACAGTCGAAGTGAGGGCCGCCATGGCCAGCGCGGCAAGGCCCGCGGCCAAGGGGCGTCGATATACTGAATTCAAGCGAATACCTTCTTCAAAACTTGATGCCAATGGCACAGACACCGACCGGCGATTTCACGGACAGGCAGGAACTGCGTCGCAAATTGCTGGCCGAGCGCACGGCCTGGGTCGGGACCGAGGCGCATGCCGCGGCCGAGAAGGTCCTGGCCGCACATCTGCGCGAGATCTTGGCCGTATTGGAGCCCACGCTCTTGGGGCTCTACTGGCCGATTCGGTCCGAATTTAACGCACGCCTCGCGCTGCCGGCAGACACCGCAGCGCCGCCGCTGGCTTTGCCCTTCACTCGCAAGTCGATGCGTGATATGGAATACCGGCGCTGGAACGGGCGCGAGGAGCCAGCCCTGCTCGATGAGTGCCGCATACCGAGCGTCGACGGCGCGGCGGTGGTGCCCGACGTCGTGCTCGTGCCTTGCGTGGGGTACTCGCCTGCGGGCTATCGGCTCGGCTACGGCGGCGGCTATTTCGACCGCTGGCTTGCAGCCCATCCGCATGCGACGGCGGTGGGAATCGCCTGGGCGAGCAGCGAGGTGGCCTTCGAGGTGGAGCCGCACGATCAACAGCTGATGATCATCGTGACCGAGCGGGGCGTCGTCACGCCGCAAAATTCCGCGAATCGCACCTAGTCCCACTCGCCCAGGCTGTCTTCCCGCTCGGCCGTCTCGCCGATCGCCTCGCGGGTCAGCGCCGCCTGCTGTTCGATCCAGGCACAGAACTGGGCGACTTCCGGTCGCGCCCTGGCCGCCGGCGGTGAGATCAGCCAATAGGTGTGCTGGAGATCGTCGCGATGGCGGGCGCTTTCGAAAGGCTCGACCAGTTCCCCCGCGCGCAGCGCCTCGGCCACCAGCGGCAGGCGGGCGAGCGCCACGCCCTGGCCGGTGAGCGCGGCCTGGACCTGCTGGAAGGTGTAGTTGAAATACAGCCAGCGCTTGGGCTCGAGGTTGGCGACGCCGAATTGCGCGAGCCAATGGCGCCAGCTGATGTGCTCGACGTCCCTGCGGTTGTCGAATTCCTCGAGCAGGGTGTGCCGCGCCAGGTCGGCGGGTTCGCGGAGTTCGGGTCCGTGGCCGGATGCGGCGCGCTCGCGCAGCCACGGGCTGATCACCGGCGTGATCAATTCGCCGAACAGGCGCACGGCGCCTTCGGGTGCGACTTCGGGTCGGCAGTAGCGCAGGGCAATGTCGATCTCGAAGGCATCGGGTTCCACCATGGAATCGTTGGCGCTGACCCGGATGTCGATGTCGGGATGCTCGCGCTGGAAGGCCTCGAGGCGGGGGATCAGCCATAAGGAGGCAAACGACGCGAAGGTTGTCACCCCCACCACGCGGCGTCCGCGGCTCTGGCGGATCTGCCGCACAGTGGAGTCGAGCCGGTCGAGCATCGGGGCGACCGCCCTCAGCAGCGAGGTGCCTGTGCTGGTGAGTTCGACGTGGCGGGTGCCGCGCACGAACAGCGGGGCGCCCAGTTCTTCTTCCAGCCCCTGGATCTGGCGACTGACCGCCGACTGCGTCAGGAAGAGCTCTTCGGAAGCGGCTCGGAAGTTCAGGTGCCGGGCCACCGCCTCGAAGGCGCGCAAAGGGCCCACGGCGAGCGGCCGCTGGCGGATGTTATTCATGAGCTGAGGGCATCAATCGGAAGCAAGCTTCTCATTGGACCGGGGTCGGGTTGCCTCGTATTCTTCTCTCACACCCGAGGCAAAAAGGAGTTCATCATGGAACGCTCACTGATGCAAGCATCGCAAGAATTCGACGCCCGCCGGTCTGCCGTGACCCGGCCCGTGGGCCGCAGGAGCCCCATGAGCATGACACCGCGCGTGCCGGGCGTGCTGAAGGTCACCAGCGGGCGGGTCTGGCTTACGCAGACGGGCGGCACGGGCGATTGGATCCTGCAAGCGGGGGAAAGTCATCGCCTCGTGGCCGGGCAACGCGCCGTGCTGGAAGATTGGGGCGACGCGGTACCCGCGAGCTTCGATTGGCAGCCCGATGCCCTTGGCACTCAACTGGGCCTCGACTTCGGCTTTCGCTGGCTGGCCGATGGTGCCGATGAGGTCGCCGACCGCTTGGGTCGCGTGGCGGCATGGGCACGGGCGCGCAGCGCCGCGTCGAATGCCATGCGGCCCCAGGGCTGCATCTGATCGGGTGAGTCGCTGCCAGCCGCCCGCCACTCGGGCTCGCTGGCGGCATCGACTCAGGATCGGGCCAATTCATCGATAGGCGGCCCCCGACTGCGCCATCTCCATCAGCTTGGCCACGCGCTCCTCGGTGGCCGGATGCGTCGAGAACAGACCGCGCAGCCCACCGCCGGACAGCGGATTCATGATCATCATCTGGGCGGTCTCGGGATGTCGTTCGGCCGTCTCCAGCGGGATACCCTGCGCGTAGCGCTGGATCTTCTGCAAGGCGCTGGCCAGGGCCTGCGGGTCGCCGGAGATCTCGGCGCCGCCGCGATCGGCCTCGAACTCGCGGGCGCGGCTGATCGCCATCTGGATCAGGCTGGCGGCCAGCGGCGCCAGGAACATCACCAGGATGCTGGCAATCGGGTTGCCGGGACGGCCCTCGCTGTCTCGCCCGCCGAAGAACATCGCGAAGTTGGCGAGCATCGAGATTGCACCGGCCATCGTCGCGCTGATGGTGCTGATGAGGATGTCGCGATGCTTGACGTGCGCCAGCTCGTGCGCCATCACGCCGCGCAATTCGCGCTCGCTCAGCACGCGCATGATTCCGGTGGTCGCGGCCACTGCCGCATTCTGCGGATTGCGGCCGGTGGCGAATGCGTTGGGCGCGTCCTCGTTGATCAGGTAGACGCGCGGCATCGGCAGCCCGGCCCTTTGAGCCAGCTCCTGCACCATGCGATAGAACTGCGGGGCGGTGCTTTCATCGACCTCGCGCGCGTTGTACATCTTCAGGACCAGCTTGTCGGAAAACCAGTAGCTGAAGAAGTTCATGCCCAGCGCGACGACCAGCGCGATCATCATGCCCTGCTGGCCACCCAGCACGGAGCCGATCGCCATGAACAGCGCGGTGATGGCAGCCATCAGGATGGCTGTTTTCAGCATGTTGAACATTGTGGGTCTGACCTTTCTGCAAGGAAATTGCACCCGTTATCTGCGGTCGGGGTGCCTGCAATTCAAGCGCGTTCAAGCGCGCGGGGCCTCAAAAACCATGCCGGGCTTCACCGTATGCCCGGACAGGAATTCACTCGCGGCAAGCCTGCGTCCACCGGGCTTCTGCATCTGGGTGATGCGCAGGGCCTCGTCGCCACAGGCAATCACGGGCCCTGATTCGTCGACGGCAAGCACGCGGCCCGGCGTGCCTTGCATCGACACCGATTCGGCCTGCCAGCACTTGATCGGCACGCCCGCCAGGTGGCTTGCTGCGCCCGGGAAGGGATCGAAGGCGCGGATGCGGCGTTCGATCTCGGCGGCTGACCGGGTCCAGTCGATCTCGGCCTCCGCCTTCTCGATCTTGTGTGCGTAGGTCACGCCGTCCTCGGGCTGGGGTGTCGGCGTCAGGCCGCCGCAGGCGGCGAGTTCCAGCGCTTCGACGATCAGGCGGCCTCCGAGGACGGCGAGCCTGTCGTGCAGGCTGGCGGTGGTGTCCGTCGGCTCGATGGCCATGCGCTCGGCCAGCAGCATGTCGCCGGTGTCCAGGCCTTCGTCCATCTGCATGATCGTGATGCCGGTCTCGCTGTCACCGGCCTCGATGGCGCGATGGATCGGAGCCGCCCCACGCCAGCGCGGAAGCAGGGAAGCATGTATGTTCAGGCAGCCCTGCCGCGGTATCTCCAGCACCCACTTTGGCAGGATGAGGCCGTAAGCCGCGACGATCATGAGGTCGGGCGCGAGCGCCTGCAACTGCGCGTGCGCGGATCGCGCATCTTCGGAAAACCTGCCGTCGAGGCGAAGGCTGCGGGGCTGGACCACCTCGATGCCTTGCTCGGTGGCAAATCGCTTGACCGGGCTCGCCTGCAGCTTCATGCCGCGGCCGGCCGGACGGTCGGGCTGGGTCAGCACCAAGGCGACCTCGAAACCGGCAGCGCACAAGCGCGCCAGCGCCACCTGGGCAAATTCGGGTGTACCCGCAAAGACGAGTTTCATCGGAAGGGGATTCTCGGCAGCCTCAGCGGGCCTCGTCCCGCGTCTTTTTCAGCAACTTTGTCTTGATCCGGTTGCGCTTGAGCGGCGAGAGATATTCGACAAACACCTTGCCGAGCAGGTGATCCATCTCATGCTGCACACAGACCGACAAGAGACCTTCGGCATCGAACCGGTATTCCTTGCCGTCGCGATCGAGCGCCCGGACCGTGACCCTGGCGTGGCGATCGACCTTGTCATAGATCTCCGGGACGGAGAGGCAGCCCTCTTCCCAGACGATCATTTCCTCGCTCCTGGCCACGATCTCGGGATTGATCAGCACGCGAGGATCATCGCGCTCGTCGGACGTGTCGATCACGATGACACGCTCATGCACATCCACCTGCGTCGCGGCGAGGCCGATGCCGTGCGCTTCGTACATCGTTTCGAGCATTTCATCGACCATGCGCTGGATGCGCTCATCCACCTTCGCCACGGGTTTGGCGACGATATGCAGGCGGGGGTCGGGATATCGGAGGATGTTTAGCAAGGCCATGTTGTATGGGACGCGACGCAACGCTCCTTTTCGTGAACGAGTGCCGGCGCGTACCGGAGAACGTTCGGGAGAATTCGTTGCGGTATCAAGGGTTTATGGGCAGAATCTGCGAAACTAAATGAGCATTTTCGCCGAACTGGATCGCCAGGGCGAAACCAAGAATTCATTAACCATATAGCACCATGGCCGGTAGATTCCAGGCCATTCCCCTCGCGGAGACCCTGCATGACTCGAACCCCGACGCTGCAATTCCGGTCGACAGGCTTGTGGGCCCAATGGGCTCCCGTCGGTGTGCGCGCTTTGGCCGGTATGGCAATCGCAGCCGGGTGCATCGGCCAAGCGGGAGCAGCGGACTACCCCATTACCGGCCAACAGCGAGCCACGGCCAAGCAGGTCGCCGAAGCGGGCGTGGCACTGTCCGAACTGGCTCCCAACGCGCCCGACTCCTATACCGTCAAGCGTGGCGACACCCTCTGGGGCATTTCGGGCATCTTCCTGCAGCGACCCTGGCGCTGGCCCGAGCTGTGGGGAATGAATCTCGAGCAGATCCGCAACCCGCACCTCATCTATCCCGGCCAGGTGCTGTTCCTCGAAACCAAGGATGGCCGCGCCCGACTGCGCCTCGGGCAAGCGGTTGGCGAGCCGGGCGACACGATCAAGGTGTCGCCGCGTGTCCGCAGCAATGCGCTCGATACGGGTGCCATCGCCTCCGTCCCGCTGCACCTGATCGAGCCTTTCCTCAACGAGGCCGTGATCTTCAACACCAATGAGCTGGATGCGGCTCCCAGGGTGGTCGCCACGCAGGAAGGCCGCGTGCTGGTGTCTCGTGGCGATGTGGCCTATGTTCGCGGCGAAGTGGGGCAGACCCGCGACTGGCGCGTCTTCCGCAATGCCAAGCCGCTGGTCGATCCGGCCACCAACGAGGTGCTGGGATACGAGGCTGCGTACCTGGGTACCGCGCTCTACGCCCGCCCCGCGGCGACCGGGGCCAAGGGCGAAATCGTCCCGGCCAGTTTCCAGATCCAGAGCGTGCGTCTCGAGATCGGTGTTGGCGACCGGCTGTCTCCGGTGCCAGCGCGCGAGTTCGTCAACTACGTGCCGCACGCACCCCAGGGAGAGCTCGAGGGCCGGATCGTCTCGCTGTATGGCGAAGCGCTTTCTGCGGGCCAGAACCAGATCGTCGTCCTCAACAAGGGTGTTCGCGACGGCCTCGAACTTGGACACGTACTTGCCTTGTGGCGCGCCGGGCGACCGGATGTCGATCGGACCTATGGCGGCAGCACGGCCATCACGCTGCCTGATGAACGCCACGGCATGCTGTTCGTCTTCCGTGCGTTCGAACGCATGTCCTATGCCTTGATCCTGAGCGTCGAAGAGCCCGTTCGGATTGGGGATCGCTTCACGCAGCCCTGAGCACGCATAGCTTCGAGGCAAGCTCCCCATGGAGCGCGAAGAACTGACTGCCTGGCTGCGGCTCGCCGATACGCCCGGGGTCGGCAACGACGCTGCTCGCAAGCTGCTCGCTGCCTTCGGGCTGCCCCAGGCGATCTTCCAGGCGTCGGCGCGCGACTTGCGTGAAATCGTTACTGATGCCCAGGCGAATGCCTTGGCCTCGGCGACGGAGGTCCTGCCGCTCCTGGTGGAGGCCACTTGCAAGTGGCTCGATGAGGGCGCCGGCCGTCACGTCATCAGCCTCGGTGATGCGGAGTATCCACCCGCCCTCTATGAAATCGCCGACCCTCCGCTGCTGCTTCATGCACAGGGCCGGATCGATCTGCTGAAGTCCCCGTCCATTGCCATCGTCGGCAGCCGGAACCCCACGGCGCAGGGGGCGGAGAACGCCAAGGCCTTTGCAACGAATCTGAGCAGGGCCGGCCTGACGGTGGTGTCGGGCCTGGCTCTGGGTATCGATGCTGCGGCGCATGAGGGTGGGCTTGAGGGCGCCGCGGGCACCATCGCAGTGGTGGGGACCGGCCTGGACCGCGTATATCCCAGACAGAACCGCAATCTCGCGCACCGCATTGCAGCCAATGGCCTGCTGATCAGCGAATACTTCGTGGGCACTCCACCGCTGCCCCCCAACTTCCCCAGGCGCAACCGCATCATTTCGGGGCTGTCACTCGGCACCTTGGTTGTCGAGGCGGCCCTGCATTCCGGCTCCCTGATCACCGCCCGCTTGGCGGGTGAACAGGGGCGCGAGGTGTTCGCCATTCCGGGGTCCATTCATTCGCCACTGTCCAAGGGCTGCCATGCCTTGATCAAGCAGGGTGCCAAACTCGTCGAGGAAGCCCAGGACATCGTGGAGGAAATTCGCCTGGCAAATGGCGGCGCGCCGGAAGCGGATCCCGCCGCACCAGGGCTGCGCGCCAGCGAAACTCCGACTGACCCCGTGCTCGAAGCGCTGGGGTATGACCCGATGAGCATCGACGAGCTGGCCATGCGGACAGGCTGGCCGGTCGCCGAGCTCAGCGCGCACCTGCTCGAACTCGAATTGGATCGCCGGGTAGCGCGCCTGCCAGGGTCGCTCTTTCAGCGCGTGGGCGAAGCCTGAGAGAGGCTGCCCGAATCAGCATTGGAAAAGTGCGCCGAACCGGGCAAAAAGGGCCCGGCACGGTCCCAGGTTTGCCGGGTTCGGGTCGGGAACCGTCGGGTATAGTCGGACGCATGTTCGATGTCCTCGTCTACCTGTACGAAAACTACTGGCGACCTGACGCGTGCCCTGATCACGCGCAGTTGACTCGCAAGCTTACGGCAGTGGGTTTCGAGAATGACGAGATCCAGGAGGCCTTGAGCTGGCTCGATGGCCTCGCCACCGCGGCCCAGCCGCACGAGGCGGTGCAGGGACCGGTCAGCATGCGGGTGTTTACTCCCGCTGAGCAGGACCACCTCGGTGAGGAATGCATCGGATTCATCAGCTTCCTCGAGTCTGCCGGCGTGCTGCCGCCGCAGATGCGCGAAACCGTGATCGACCGCTCCATGGCGGCCGCGGGCGGGCCCGTAGCGCTCGAGGATCTGAAGATCATCGTGTTGATGGTCTTCTGGAGCCTGGGCGAGGAGCCCGACGCGCTCATCCTCGACGAACTCTTCGTTGATGCCGAGGATCGCCTGATCCACTGATTCGGCGCTGCTTGCGCCGGAGCCCGCTCAGCTCAGTTCAACAGACGGCTCGGATCGGCACCCAGCTTGGCCAAGGCGTCGCGGGTCGCGCGCACGGTGAGCGCTTCCTCTTCGGCGGGCACCATCAGTCCGGCCTGCAGGAAGGCTGCCAGCCGATGCTGCTGGAACAGGACACACCGCCCATTCGGCGATGCAAACAGGCTCAGCTGCTTGCGCAAGCCTTGCCAGGCAAGCTGAACCGGTTCGTTGCGACCGCGATAGTCGAGCTTGAACCAGGACCCCATCTGGATCCCACGTGCCCATGCGACCATCGCCGGGCTGGGCATCGAGCCACCCTCGGCCACGACCTCAAGCCCGGAGGACTCGTGCCCGGAAAGATCGAGCACCAGCGACTCGTCGATCTCGACCTCCGTATCGGGCAGCATCTCCTCGAGCGTCTCGAGTTGGAGCATCAATTCGTTGAGCCGCTCACTGGGAATGGCTGCCGTCTTGGCCGTGAAGGCGGCTGCCAGGGAGTTGTTGAGCGTCTGGATATGCTCGTCCTGGCGCTCGTTCGATACGCCGGCGGTCGCCATTCCGTCACGCAGGATCTTCAGCAGCGGTGGCAGGCGCCGGATGACTTCGGCGCGTTCTTCGCGCGAGACCTTGGCGCTGGCAGACCAGATCAGATCGGCCGCGGCACGCTTCATGACCTTGATCGGCTCGGCCTGCGCACCGGACTTGACCGCTGTCATTGCGAGCACGTCGGCCCAGATCTGGAAGAGAAACTCCCGCACGCCTTCCTGCACCGGTACCTCGTTGAGCATCTTGCGCAGCTCGATGGTGTACTGAATGGCAAGGATTTCGCGTTGTTCCACCTGCTGGGCGAGCGACACGCCTTTGCGGGAGATTTCGTTTTCGGTGCGGAAGTAGTGCTCCAGGAACTTCTCGAATTCGACCAGCACAGTCTGGAAGACGCGCCGGCCGGTATCGGGATAGGCCTCGACCACCTGCACCACCCGCTTGATCTCCTTCTCGAGGGCATCACCCATGGCGCCGGCGGTCGCCGAATCGAAGCCCATCACGCACGCACCCATGCGGTCGATCAGCTTGCGCGCAGGGTGGTCCGTGGTGGCAAAGAAGTCCGGCTCGCTGACAGCCACGCGGAGCACGGGCATCTGCAATCGGGCGAACCACACCCGCACCGTGGCCGGAAGGCGTTCTTCGGTGAGGATGCTCTGGAACAGCAGCGCCACGATTTCGATCGTGGCCCGCTCGATGGGGGAATCGGTGGCGCGCTTGAGAGCCCGCTTGCGCTCGTTGAGCTCTTCGGAGAGCGCTCCAGGGGTGATCGCAGCTTCTCGCGCCGTGGTGCGAAGCCGTTGGGTGACGTCGCGCTCGGCCTCTGCGATGGCAGTCACGAGCTTGGGCGACGGAACGTAGTTTGTCGTGGCTTCGAAGTCGGGAACCTGTCGTCCCACCAGCCGATTGAGTCGACCAAGCACCGCCTGGGCCTGCTCGGAAGCGCGCAAAAGGCTCGAGGCACGCGTCATCAGGCGCGTTTCCTCGCCTACCGAATGACGGGCGGCTCCGCCGGATACGGGACCGGTGGCCGCGCCGCCGGCCAAGGCGACGGCGGCAGGCGACGATGGTTCGGGGATGTCGCTCCGATGGCCATGCATGCCGCCAGCCATCGTGCTGTGCCCTGCGCCTGTTGCCGTAGACGCCGCCGTCGTGGCGCCGGAAGAGCCCGGCCCCTGGCCCCCGGAGCTGACTGTCCGGCGGATCAAGGGGCGCAGGTCGATCTCAGGCAGCACGCCGTTGCCGATCAACCATTTGTTGGTTTCGTGATACGCCAGTACCAGCAGCTGGCTGACCTCGTCGTGCAGGACCGGTTGCACGCACCGCCAGGATTCGATGCTCAAGCCCGCCGTTCGCCATGCATCGAGCACTTCGCGTGCCATCACATGTGGGCGCAGCAGGTCGCCGGCGGGGAGTTCGTCGCGACGCTCAAGGGCCGTCAGCCGAGACCTGAGGTCGGTGAATTCAGAGGAGGCTTCGTCCATCACGGCCAGCGCCAGCCGCGAGGTGAGGATCTCTTGCTCGATGGTGACGTCGTCCACCAGCGAGAGCTCGCCAGCCCGGGTGCCAGGGGAAGGCAAGGCGAAGCGACCTTCCTGCAAGCCGCTCTGATTCCGCTGGGTGCTCTCGCTCAGGTGCTGCAGCCAGGTGGGGCGCAGGCGTTGCAAGTCGGCCCAGGCGTCGCGCCGCCGCATCAGGAGATCGGGTGCCGCCGCCTGTGTGGCGAGTGCCTTGGCGCCATCTTCCACCGCCTGCAAGGCGCTGGGCGCGCCGTACAGGATGACGTTCAGAAAAGTCCTGCGCGCCTGTGCGGCGAGTGCCTTCGGATCGGCCGCGGGGATCGCCATGGTCGAGAGAGAGCCAGTGTCGTTGTTATGAATCCGACGACTCTACACCACGGCACCTGCATTGGGATCGTTCGGATCCGTCTCTTTCTTCGCGGTTCCGATCAAATCCTCGCGCTTGACCCCCAGCCACATGGCAATCGCCGCGGCGACGAAAACCGATGAGTAGATGCCGAAGCAGATGCCGATGGTCAGCGCGATGGCGAAGTAGTGCAGGGTCGGGCCGCCGAACAACAACATCGACAACACCATCATTTGCGTTGACCCGTGCGTGATGATGGTTCGACTCGTCGTGCTCGTGATCGCGTGGTCGATCACTTCACGGGTGGTCATCTTGCGATACCGGCGGAACGCCTCGCGGATACGGTCGAAGATGACCACCGACTCGTTGACCGAGTAGCCCAGGACCGCAAGCACGGCCGCCAGTACCGAAAGCGAGAACTCCCACTGGAAGTATGCGAAGAAGCCCAGGATGATGATGACGTCGTGCAGGTTGGCGACGATGGCCGCCACCGAGAACTTCCACTCGAAGCGGAAGGCCAGGTAGATCATGATGCCGGCGATCGTCATGGCCAGCGCCAATGCGCCGTCGCGTGCCAGCTCGGACCCCACTTGCGGACCGACGAACTCGCTGCGCTGCAGGGTGAGCGGCTCCGAAACCGCGCCACCGGGCGGGCTCGCCGCGCAAACCTGGCGACTGATGGCTTCCCCCTTGTCCGACGTGGACTGCCGCGTCTCGACCTTGCCGCTTTCGGACCGGCACAGCGCATCGAACACGCGGGCCACCACCTCCTGCTGCTTGACGTCGCCGCGCAAGGGCAGGCGGATCAGCACATCTCGCGAGGTGCCGAAGTTCTGCACCTGCACTTCACCGAAGTTCAGCGCCTCGATGCTCGAGCGCACCTTGCCGATTTCGGCCGGCTGCGCGTACTGGACTTCCAGCACCGTTCCGCCCGTGAACTCGATCGAAAGGTGCAGTCCCCGCGTGACCAGGAAGAACACCGCCGCGGCAAACGTCAGGAAGGAGATGATGTTGAACACCAGCGCGTGCCGCATGAACGGGATGTCGCGCCTGATCCGGAAGAATTCCATGTGCCGAGCTTCTTGAATGAATCGTGAGTTGCGAATGTCCAGGCGGCGTCAGGCCTGCCCTTTGACTTCGGAAGCGCCACCGCCATCGGGCCGCCACACCTGGCCGATCGAGACACTCTTGAGCTTCTTCTGGCGCCCGTACCAGAGGTTGGCCAGGCCGCGCGAGAAGAACACCGCCGAGAACATCGAAGTCAGGATGCCGAGGCAGTGCACGACCGCAAAGCCACGGACGGGTCCCGAGCCGAAGGCCAGCAGGGCGACCCCGGCGATCAGCGTGGTGATGTTGGAGTCGAGGATGGTCGCGAAGGCGCGCTCGTAGCCGGCATGGATGGCCGCCTGGGGCGAAGCACCGCCTCGCAATTCCTCGCGCACGCGCTCGTTGATCAGCACGTTGGCGTCGATCGCCATGCCCAGGGTCAGCGCAATGGCCGCGATGCCGGGTAGCGTCAGCGTGGCCTGCAGCATCGACAAGACCGCCACCAGCAGCAGCAGGTTCACTGCCAGCGCCAGTGTCGAGAAGACGCCGAAGAGGTGGTAGTAGAGGATCATGAAGACCGCGATGGCCGCAAAGCCGTACATCACGCTCTTGAAGCCCTTCTCGATGTTCTCGGCGCCGAGGCTCGGGCCGATGGTGCGCTCTTCGATGATCTCCATCGGAGCGGCCAGTGATCCGGCGCGCAGCAGCAGGGCCACGTCGTTGGCTTCCTGCGTGGTCATGCGTCCGGAGATCTGAACTCGTCCGCCGCCGATCTCCGTCCGGATGACGGGCGCCGTCACCACTTCGCCCTTGCCTTTCTCGAAGAGCAGGATCGCCATGCGCTTGCCGACGTTTTCGCGCGTCACGTCCTTGAAGATGCGTGCGCCCTTGGCGTCGAGGGTAAGGTGCACCGCCGGTTGCTGTTGCTCGTCGAAGCCGGCCTGCGCGTCGGTGAGGTTCTCGCCGGTGAGGATGACCTGGCGCTTGACCACCAGCGGGCCGCCTCCGCGCTCCACGTAGCGCTCGGTGCCGAAGGGCACCGGGCCGTTGCCGGCCGCGCCGGCCGCGGCCTCGGCGCTGTCATCGACCAGGCGCACTTCGAGCGTGGCGGTGCGGCCGATGATGTCCTTGGCGCGCGCCGTGTCCTGCACGCCGGGCAGCTGGACCACTACGCGATCGAGCCCCTGCTGCTGGATCACCGGCTCGCTGGTGCCCAGTTCATTGATGCGGTTGTGCAGCGTGGTGATGTTCTGCTTGAGCGCCTGCTCCTGCACGCGTCGCGCGGCTTCGGGCTTGAGCGTGCCGACGAGCCGCGTTTCGGCGCCATCGACGGACTCGGTCCACTGCAGGTCGGGGAGCTGGGTGGAAAGAAGCTCGAGCGCGGCTCGCTGCGTTTCGGCATCGCGGAAGCGCACTTCGACTTCATTGCCATTGCGGGTGATGCCGGCATGGCGGATGTTCCTGTCGCGCAACATCGTGCGGATGTCGCCGGTGAGCGATTCGGCACGCTTGGTGAGCGCGGCCTTCATGTCGACCTGCATCAGGAAGTGCACGCCACCGCGCAGGTCCAGCCCGAGGTACATGGGCAGCGCCCGCATCGAAGTCAGCCACGCGGGAGAGCGCGACACGAGATTGAGCGCGACGATGTAGCTCGGGTCGGCGGGATCGGGGTTCAGGGCGCGGTTCAGTGCGTCCTTTGCCTTGATCTGCGCATCGGTGTCGGCAAAGCGGGCCTTCACGGACTTGCCGTCGAATTGAAGCAGGTCCGGCGCGAGCCCTGCCTTTTCCAGAATGTCCCTGGTGCGCTCGACCATCGAGGCATCGACCTTGATGGTGGCCTTGCCGCTGGACACCTGGACCGCAGGAGCCTCTCCGAAGAAGTTCGGCAAGGTGTAGATGGCCCCCACCAGGACCGCGATCACGAGGATCGCGTATTTCCACCATGAATAGCGGTTCATGAGATCTCTTTCAGCCTCGGAAAAAGCCCGTGCGAGGCAGGCTCCATCCGGGACAAAGGGCGCACGGAGGGCGCCCTTTCTTCAATAGCGGCCAGAGCCGGTGTGAGGTCGGATTTACTTGATGGTTCCCTTGGGAAGGATCTGGACCACGGCGCTGCGCTGGACCTGGATCTCGACGCCATTGGCGATTTCGACATGCAGGAAGCTTTCACCGAGCTTGGACACCTTGCCCAGCACGCCGCCGGTGGTGACGACTTCGTCGCCCTTCGCGAGCGCCTCGACCATCGCCTTGTGCTCCTTCTGACGCTTCATCTGGGGCCGGATCATGATGAAGTACAGCACCACGAACATCAGCACCAGCGGCAGCATGCTCGTCAGGGTGGACATGGTGTCGCCACCGGGCGCGGCAGCCGGGGCAGCCTGAGCAAATGCTTCAGAAATAAACACGAACGCTTCTCCAGGGTCGTTATGGGCAAATGGGCATTGTATGCGCCGGGGTGGGCGTGCCGCGGCGCACCAATACCAGGAAGAAGCAGTGCACAAAGCACAACGGCTTGCAGCGCGGGAACGCATGCAAGCCGTTGATATGTCTGGTGGCCTGGGGCGGAATCGAACCACCGACACGCGGATTTTCAATCCGCTGCTCTACCAACTGAGCTACCGGGCCATGGAAAGGCCGCGAATTATAGCAGTTCCCGCCGGTCCGCTTGTTCCTCGACAAGGTCGACGCCCAGTTGCTTGAGCTTGCGGTACAGGTGCGTGCGCTCCAGGCCGGTCTTCTCGGCCACGCGCGTCATCGAGCCGCCTTCCTTGGCGAGGTGGAACTCGAAGTAGCACTTCTCGAAGTCGTCGCGCGCATCGCGCAGCGGACTTGTCGAGCTCGAACAGCTGCTCGGCCTGCGGGCCCATCTCCACCGGCCGGCGGATGGTCTGCCGCCGGTCATCGCGGCTTCGACGGTCAGTTCGCGGATCGTCGGCGTGGCACGCTGGCCAGGTGCCGGCTTGCGTGGTCGCCGCGCGGGCGCCTGCTGCGGCCAGCCCCTGCTCCACGGCCTTCAGCAGCTTCTGCATCGTGATCGGCTTTTCGAGGAAGGACTGCGCGCCGATACTTGGTGGCCTCGACCGCGGTCTCGATGGTGGCGTGGCCGCTCATCATGATCACGGGCATGCGTCAGCAGGCCGGTGGTCGACCATTCCTTCAGCAGCGTGACGCCGTCGGTGTCGGGCATCCAGATGTCGAGCAGCACCAGGTCCGGGCGCGTGCTGCTCGCGGGCGCGCGGGCCTGCGCGGCGTTTTCGGCCAGTTCGACGTTGTGGCCTTCGTCAGTTGAGGATTTCCGAGAGCAGGTCGCGGATGCCGAGTTCGTCGTCGACCACCAGAATGTTTGCCATGCAGTTTCAGTTCCCTCGCCTGGCTGTGGCAGCTGTCGCGCCTTCGTGATGTGCAGATTGTTGCTAGCTGCAACTTCGAAAATGATAGCGACACTTGTGCGCCGCTGACCTCCGGGTTCCCCCCTCTGGAGGCTCCTGGTCGGCGTCATGCGATTTTCACGATGCGGGCGCCATGCTCGTCCGCGATTTTCTTCACCACGGCCAGGCCCAGGCCCGTGCCCTTGGCCTTGGTGGTCACGTAGGGCTCGAAGGCGCGCTTGAGGATGTGCTCGGGAAAGCCGGTGCCGTTGTCCTGCACCACCAGCCGCACGCGCGCAGCCCGCCTTCCTCGTTCGGCAGCTCGGTGCGCAGGCGCACCTCGCGCCGTCGTGGCGGTCCTCGGTGGCGTCCTGCGCGTTCTGCAGCAGGTTGTGGATCACCTGCCGCAGCTGCTGCGCGTCGCCCAGGATGCGCGGGCAGCCCGGGTCCAGTCCAGCTCGGCACGCAGCGCCCGGCCGCGCCTCCTGCTCGCGGCCGTACAGGTGCAGCACGTCGCTCACCAGCGCGTTCAGGTCGACCGGCTTGAGCTCGGCCGCCGGCAGGCGCGCGTAGTCGCGGAACTCGTTGACCAGCCGCTTCATCGCGTCGACCTGGTCGACGATGGTCTGCACCGACTTGCCAGGATGGCCCGCTCCGGCCTCGGCGCAGCTTGGCCCGCCAGCTTCATCTCCAGCCGCTCGGCCGACAGCTGGATGGGCGTCAGCGGGTTCTTGATCTCGTGCGCCAGCCGGCGCGCGACCTCGCCCCAGGCCTGCGCGCGCTGCGCCGAGACGATCTCGGAGATGTCGTCGAACACCAGCAGGCGCGCGCTGCTCGGGCATCGTCGGCGCCGCGCGCCACCAGCGTGATCGCTGGCGTTCTGGCGGCGGCCCGGCGTGCGCGGCGTTCAGCTCGAAGGACTGCTGCCAGTGGTCCAGCGCCGTGCTGCGCGCGCTCGTCGAAGTCGTCGAACTGCTGCTGCACGCGCGCCGAAGTCCTGCGAGCCCCGGCACCTCGGCCAGCGGCTTGCCCTCGTAGGCCGCCAGCGGCAGCGCGCAGGATGCGCGTGGCGCCCGGGGTTGGACGGTGTGATGCGGCCTTGCGCGTCCAGCACGATGACGCCGGCGGTCAGGTTGTCCAGGATGGTCTGCAGGTTGGCGCGCGCCGCGCTCACCTGGCCCATGCTCTGTTCGACGGCGGCGCGGGCATCGGCCAGCTGCTGCGTCATGTCGGCGAAGGAGCGCGTCAGGCCGCCCAGTTCGTCCTTGCCCTGCAGCGCCGGCTTGGGCGAGAGGTCGCCGCCGCCACCTCGCGCACGCCGGCGGCCAGCAGCAGCAGCGGCCGCGCGAGCTGGTTGCCCAGGATATGGCCAGCAGCACGGCGCCGAACACCGCCAGGAACAGGCTGAGCGTGAGCGTGCCGATGTACATGCGGCGCAAGCCCTCGCGCGCCAGCGCCCGCTCCTGGTACTCGCGGTTGGCCTCCTGCACCGCGATGCGCGTTGGCCACCAGCGTCGGCGGCAGCGTCTGCGGTGGCCTGCAGGAAGCGCGGCTCGGCCAGCAGGCCCAGGCTCGGCTGCGGCACCACGGCCAGCGCCTTGATGCGCGCGCTGCTGCGTGGCGTGCCGCCGGGTCGTCCAGGCCTTCGACCAGGTGAAGGTCCGCTGGGTGCGCACGGTGCGCAGCTGCTGCGGCGTCGGCCGCTCGGGGTTGAGCTGGAAGCGCGACTGCCCGGCGCTGGCGATCAGCTGGCCCGCTGCGCTCCACAGCACCACGTCGTGGCGCCGCAGCTGGTCGCGCATGCGTTCCAGCACCAGGCCGGCCGAGGCGTCGGGCGTTTCGGCCAGCTGGGCGGCGGCGGCGCGCGTCTTGTTGGCGAGGTCGTTGGCCAGCGTGTCCAGCGTCGCGCGGCCCAGGTTGAGGCCGGCGTCGAGCGCGCCTTCCACCTTCACGTCGAACCAGCTCTCGATGAGCGCGAGACGAACTGGTAGGACACGACGTAGATCAGCAGGCCCGGCACCAAGCCCACCAGCGCGAAGATGGCGGCCAGCTTCACCAGCAGCCGGCTGCCGAACTTGCCGCGCCGCAGCCGCGAGGACCAGGCGCACGAACGACCCAGAGGATCACCAGCAGCAGCACGCCGGCCACCACCATGTTCAGCGCGAACAGGCGGCCGTAGTTGCGCTCGTACAGCTCGCGGTTGTTGGTGGCCTGCGTCAGCAGGAACATCAGCACGATGCCGATGCGCCGCGACACGGCGACGAGCGCGACGGCCCAGCGCCCAGCGCGCGTGCGCTTTGATCAGGCGCGCGCCTCGGGCGAGGCGGGTCAGTGTCACTGGCGTTCTCGGACGCAGGCGCTGGTGCGCGCGGCCGCGATGTTCCAGTCGGCCTGGCCGACGGCGCCGATCTGGAACGGCCGCGGCAGCTGCGACACGTCCAGCCGGAAGCGGAAGTCGACGCTGTGCGCGCGTCGGCTCGAGGTCGGGAGCTCGGCGATCTGCCAGCGGGAGATGCGCTGCACCGCGGCCAGCGCCTCCTCGCGGGTGTCGAAGATCTGGCCCAGCGCCAGGCCGGTTGCCGATCGGCGTGCGACACCTGCAGCCGCCAGCGCGCGTGAGCGGCTGGTAGGCCAGGCGCATGTGGCGCGCTGCGCGGGCCACGCGCTTGTCGTACCAGTACCAGCGGTCGCGGCAGATCGTGGCCTCGGCCACGAAGAACATCGGGATGCCCTTGGCAGCGCGTCCTCGACCGGCGTGCGGCAGCTCGAAGCGCACGGTGGCGCTCAGCAGCACGCCTTCGTCGGTGCGCTCCACGTCGCAGCTGCGCAATCTCGGCGGTGGCGGCTCGGCCCGGCCGCGACGGCGGCGCAGGCCAGCACACGCGCGAACGCGCAGCAGGGCAGCGAAGCACCGCCGACCAGCCGGCTCGGCGAGCGCTGCGGCCAGTACCGGGCGGCGCGGGCCGGGGTGGCATGCCGGTGCAGTCGGGGCGTTTTTCAGCACCGCGTAGAAGAAACCGTCGTGGTCACGGCATGTGCGCCTCTGCGCCCCGTCCATTCCGCTCGGGCATAAATGGCCGGGGCGCGGGCCGCAAAACGGCTGCGGTGTTGTGCGCAAGAAACGCTTCGATCTGGCGCTCGCCTTCCGCCCGGAACACCGAGCAGGTGCAATACAGCAGCCGGCCGCCGGGCCTCAGCAGCGGCCACAGCGCGTGCCAGCAGCCGCTCCTGCTGCGCCGCCAGCTGGGCGACGTCGCTCTCGCGGCGCAGCCAGCGCACGTCGGGGTGCCGCCGCACGATGCCGGAGGCGGTGCAGGGCGCATCGAGCAGGATGGCGTCGAAGGGCTGGCCGTCCCACCAGCGGCGGGCTGCGCGGCGTCCGCCGCGAGCACCTGGCCTGCAGGCCCAGCCGCTCCAGCGTCTCGTGGATGCGCCCGCAGCGCGCGGGTCGACGTCCAGGGCGAGCACCTCGGCATCGGCCAGCTCCAGCAGGTGCGCCGTCTTGCCGCCGGGCGCGGCGCAGGCGTCCAGCACGCGGGCGCCGGCGCGGCAGCGCCGGCGCCAGCAGCAGGGCGCGGCCAGCTGGGCGCCGGCGTCCTGCACCGACACCACGCCTTCCGCGAAGCCGGGGATGGCTTGCACCGGCCGCGGCTCGCTCCAGCATGCAGGCCTGGGCGCCGAGCCGGGCGCGGCGTCGATGCCGGCCGCGGCCAGGCGCTCGGCAAGCGCCTCGGCGGGTGCACGCGTGCGCGTTCACGCGCAGCGTCATGGGCGGCGGCCGGTTGTTGGCGTCCAGGATCGGCTGCCAGTGCTGCGGATGGTCCTGCTGCAGGCGCTCGATCCACCAGCGCGGATGGTTCCAGCGCGCCACCGGGTCGGTGTCGGTGGCCGCACCAGGCATCGCGCTCGCGCAGGAAGCGCCGCAGGCAGGCGTTGATGAAGGCCTGCGCGCGTTGCGGGCTGCGCTTGGCCGCCTCCACCGCCTGGTCGACCAGCGTGAAGGCGGCTCGTAGGGCGCCCTCCTTCGCCCACGGCCAGCGCCAGCGCCGTGCACAGCAACGCATCGGCGGCCGGCGGGGCGCGCTTGGCCAGCTGCCGGCGCAGAGGCCTCGGCGCGGCCCGAGCTGGCGCAGCACATGGAAGGCCAGCGCCTGCGCGGCCGGCGCGTACGTCAGGCGGCAGGCCGGCGATGGCGGGGGTGGCGGACTGGCCGGCACGGACGGCGCGCACGGCGTCCGCCGTGTGGGCAAGCGAGTCGCGCCAGGGGCGAGCGCGACGGGCTCGGTGCGAGGGGGCGTTGAGGGGATCGGAGCGTTCACGGCCCGCAGTCTACGGGTTGCGCCACCTGTGACGCGGGAACCAGACTCCAGCGAGCGGGAGCCGCGGATCCGGCTCTGCCGGTCCGCTGGCGGAGCCCAGCCGCAGAGCGGCGGGCGACTCTGCCGTCCAAGCCGACGCAGGTCGGCTTGGACGGCACGAGCGCCAGCCGACTCTGGCGGCTGGCTGCGCGCGAAGCGCCTCCGGGGGTGGGTCATATCACGCAAACATATCGGACCAGATGTTCTGCGCCCAGTTCCAGCCGTAGGTGCCTTCGAGTTCGGTGGGCCCTGTCGATACGCCACCCGATCCCGCCACCGGCTTGAAGGTCTTTTCCGCCGCCACGTACTCGTGGACGCTGGCCACGTGGATCACGTGCTTCGCGTCGACGAAGCTGTAGCAGGTGTTGGTGAGCATGGGCGCCGGGTTCACCGGCCAGCCGTTCAGCTGCGCCACGATGGCCGCGGCCGCAACCTTGGCGTGCGAATTGGCCATGTGCCCGCTCTTGGGCATGCCGGTGGCGATCTGGATCGAATCGCCCAGCACGTGGATGTCCTTCGCGGCGGTCGATTCGAAGCTCAGGTAGTCCACCATGCACC
>CAWFRK010000044.1:0-37789 GCA_963818175.1 uncultured beta proteobacterium
ACCACCGACACGCGGATTTTCAATCCGCTGCTCTACCAACTGAGCTACCAGGCCATGGAAGGACCGCGAGTATATCAGTTCCCGCCGGTCCTCTTGTTCCTCGACAAGTCGACGCCCAGTTGCTTGAGCTTGCGGTAGAGGTGCGTGCGCTCGAGGCCGGTCTTCTCGGCGACGCGCGTCATGCTGCCGTTTTCCTTGGCGAGGTGGAATTCGAAGTAGGCCTTTTCGAAGGCGTCGCGCGCCTCGCGCAGCGGACGATCGAGCACGAAGACCTGTTCGGCCTGGGCCCCGGCCAGCGTGCCGTTGCCCACCGGTCCTGCAGGCACCACGGCTTCGCTGGCCAGGTCACGGATCGTCGGGTGGTAGCTGGAGGTGCTGTTGGTGGTCGCCCGGGGAGCCTGCTTGGTCAGCCCCTGCTCGACGGCTCTCAGCAACTTCTGCAGCGTGATCGGCTTTTCGAGGAAGGCCATCGCGCCATACTTCGTGGCTTCGACCGCGGTATCGATCGTGCCGTGGCCCGACATCATGATGACGGGCATTGTCAGCTGGCCCGTGGCACCCCACTCCTTGAGCAGGGTCACGCCGTCGACATCGGGCATCCAGATGTCGAGCAGCACCAGGTCCGGACGCGTGATCTCTCGAAAGCTTCGGGCTTGCGAGGCGTTTTCGGCCAGCTCCACCGTATGCCCTTCGTCAGTCAGGATCTCCGACAACAGTGCGCGGATGCCGAGTTCGTCGTCTACTACAAGAATCGTGGCCATGCAGATTTCAGTTCCCTCGCCCGGCTGTGGCTGCTGTCGCGCCTTCGTGATGTGCAGATTGGTGTGGTGCGAGCTTCGAAAATGATATCGAAACTTGTGCGCCCCTCACCTCCGGGTTCCCCCCTCGTGGAGAGGGCTCCTGGTCGGCGGTCATGAGATTGGTCACACGAATCCGGGCGGCGTGCTCGTCGGCGATCTTCTTCACCACGGCCAGACCCAGCCCGGTGCCCTTGGATTTGGTCGTCACATAGGGCTCGAAGGCACGCTTGAGCACCTTCTCGGAAAAGCCCGGGCCATTGTCGGAAACCACCAGCCGCACGGCGCGCAACCCGCCTTCCTCGTCGCGGGCAGCCTCGGTGCGCAGGCGCACCTGGCCGTCGTTGCGGTCGACGATGGCGTCCAGCGCGTTCTGGATCAGGTTGTGGATCACCTGGCGCAGTTGCGTGGCGTCACCCATGATGGCGGGCAGCCCCGGCGCCAGCTCGGCGCGCAGCCGGCCGGCCTCTTGCGCCGACCCCGTACAGCGCGAGCACTTCGCTGACCAGGGCATTGAGGTCCAGCGGCTGCAGCGAGGCCGACGGCAGGCGGGCGTAGTCGCGGAACTCGTTGACCAGCTGCTTCATCGCGTTGACCTGGGTCACGATCGTGCTCACCGAGCGAGCCAGCATCGCCTGGTCCGAAGCCTCGGGCAACTTGGACTCCAGCTTGTGCTGTATGCGTTCGGCCGAGAGCTGGATGGGAGTGAGCGGGTTCTTGATCTCGTGCGCCAGCCGGCGTGCCACCTCGCCCCAGGCGATCGAGCGCTGCGCCGACACGACCTCGGTGATGTCGTCGAACACGATCAGCCGCGCCTGCTGGGGCAACCACGCGCCTCGCACGAGCAGGGTGATCGTCTCGCGGTCCGGCGGGGCATCGGCGGGCGGCTGCAGCTCGAAAGCGTCTTGCCAATGGTCGCGTTCGCCGCCTTCGTTGCCCGCCGAGTGCGCTTCGAACTGCTGGTCGACCGACTCGGCGAAATCCTGCAACCCAGGCACGTCGGCCAGCGTCCGCCCCCGGTAGGCGGCCAGCGGAAGGCGCAGGATGCGCGTGGCCCCGGGGTTGACGGTGTCGATCCGGCCGTGGCGATCGAACACGATCACCCCGGAGGTGAGGTTGTCGAGAATGGTCTGGAGGTTGGTCTTGGCGCCCTCGAGCTCGGTCAGGCTGTGTTGGGCCAGCGGCGCGGGCCTCCGACAACTCCTGCGTCATGTCCGCGAACGATCGGGTGAGGCCGCCCAGTTCGTCGCGAGACGCGAATACCTGCTTGGGCGTGAGGTCGCCATGTGCCACCTGGCGCACCCCTTCGGCCAGCAGCAACAGCGGCCGCACAAGCTGGTTGCCCAGCGCGACGGCAAGCAGCACGGCGCCGAACACTGCCAGGAACAGGGTCAGCGTGAGCGTCCCGAGGTACATGCGCTTGAGCCCGTCGCGGGCCAGCGCACGTTGCTGGTACTCGCGGTGAGCGTTCTGCACTGCCAGCGCATTGGCGGCGATGCTGGCCGGCACGATCTGGACAAGCTGCAGGTACCGGGCTTCGCGGCTCAGGTTGATGGTGGCCGAGGGATATAGGCCAGCGCCCGTATGCGTGGCGTGCCGCCGTCATCGTCCAGCCCTTCGAGCTGCGCGACGACCCGCTGGATGCGAACCTGGCGCAACAGCGTTGCCGATGGGCGGTCCGGCAGCAATGCTTCGCTGGTGCCGCCGACGCTGATCAGCACCTGTCCGTTGGTTCCGAGCAGGCTGGCCTCGGCCGCACTCAGCTGATCGCTGATGCGTTCCAAGGTCAGGGCTTGGGCGCCCTGGCTGTCGCTCAAGCGGTCGGCGGCGACACGCGTCTTGTTGGCGAAGTCGTTGACCAGGGTGTCGAGGGTGGAGCGGCCGAGGTTCAGGCCGGCGTCGAGCGCCGCCTCCACCTCCACGTCGAACCAGCTCTCGATGCTGTGCGAGACGAACTGGTAGGACACGGTGTAGATCAGCATGCCGGGGATGACGCCCACCAGGGCGAAGATGCCGGCCAGCTTGAAGAGCAGCTTGCTGCCGAACTTGCCTCGCCGCAGCCGCAGGGCCAGGCGCACCGCCGCGATCCCGATGACCAGCGCGAGCAGCGCCGCCACCGCCACGTTGAGCGCCAGCAGCCAGCCGTAGTGCTGCTCGTAGAGACGCCGGTTGTTGGTGGCCAGCGCGAGCAGGAACATCAGCACCAGCCCCGCGCCCGACAAGGCGACGAGCGAGACGATCCAGGCCCAGCGGGTGGCTTTGGTCACGGTCAGTCAGCTCAGTTGAGCGCAGGGAGCACGACGGTGCTCTCCGCTGCCAGGTCCCAGTCGTCCTGGCCGCCGATGCCGATCTGGAAGGGGCGCGGCAACTGCGAGGTGTCCATCCGGTAGCTCAGTTCCATGTAATGCCGCTCGCCGGCTTCGAGCTGGGAGTTGTCGGCCACTTTCCAGCGTGGGGTGCGCTGCAATGCGCCCAGGGCGTCCGAGAGCGTGTCGAAAGTCTGCTGAAGGCTACCGAAAGTTACACCGAAATCGCCGGGTCAGGGGCTGGTAGGCCAGTCGCCAGCTGCGCACCGCATGCGCTACGCGCTGGTCGCGCCAATACCAGCGCGAGCGGTAGGTCGTGGCCTCGGCCACGAAGTGAAGCGGGACGCCCTTCAGCAAGGCTTCCTCCACCGTCTTGGGCAGCTCGAAGCGGGCGGTGAAGCTCAAATGTAGGCCTTCGTCATTGCGCACCACCTCGACGTCGCGCAATTCAATGGTGGCGGCGTGGGCCCAGCCCGCGATGGCGAGCAGCATGGCCAGCATCACCTCGACCGCGCGCCGGGACAGCGAAGTCACCGCCGACCACCCCGGCTCGGCGATATCTTTGCTGCGGCCAAATACCTGATGGTCGCGAAACACGTGGGGTGGCATTCCGTTTCAGTCGGGGCGTTTTTCGATCAGTGCATAGAAGAATCCATCGTGCGGTGCGGCTTGCTGCCCCCCTGCAGCCGACTGGAATCCATTGTCAGCCACGGGCAGGGCGTGGCCAGGGGCCGGGAGCGTAACGGCTTGGGTGCTGCGTTGCAAAAAAGCGTCGATCTGGTGCACGCCCTCATCCTGGAATACCGAGCATGTGCAGTACAGCAGGCGTCCGCCCGGCTTGAGCAGCGGCCACAGCGCCTGGAGCATTTCACGCTGGACTTCTGCCAGGGCTGCGATGTCGCCTTCGCGCCGCAGCCAACGGATGTCCGGGTGCCGCCGCACGATGCCCGAGGCACTGCAGGGCGCGTCCATCAGGATGGCGTCGAAGGGCCGGCCGTCCCACCATTGCGGCGGCTGACGGGCGTCGGCCGCTTTCAGGGTGGCCTGCAAGCCCAGGCGGTCCAGCGTCTCCTGCACCCGCTCGAGACGACGGGCGTCGCTGTCGAGGGCGAGCACTTCGAGATCGGCAAGCTCCAGCAGGTGGGCGGTCTTGCCGCCCGGAGCGGCGCAGGCATCGAGCACGCGGGCGCCGGGCGGCAAGCCGGGGCCGATCAGCAGGGGCGCGGCCCACTGCGCGGCCAGGTCCTGGACCGAAACCTCGCCCTCGGCGAACCCGGGGATCCTCGAAACGGCTCGCGGCTCGGCCAGCATCACGGCATGAGGGCCGGCCACGCGGGCTTCGATGCCGGCCGCGGCCAGGCGTTCGGCGTAGGCCTGGGGGGTGCAACGCCTGGCATTGACGCGCAGCGTCAGCGGCGGATGCCGGTCGTTCTCGTCCAGCAGCGCCTGCCAGTTGCGCGGCCAATCGAGCTTGAGGCGCTCGATCCACCAGCGCGGATGGTTCCATCGCGCCACCAGGTCCCGGCTGCTTGTCTCGACCAGCGCGGCGCGTTCGCGCAGGAAGCGGCGCAGCACGGCGTTCACGAAGGACGCCTGAGCGCGTTCATGCTGCTTGACCGCCTCGACCGCCTGCGAAACCAGGGTGTGTTCGGCGTACGGTGCCGCTTCAGGCTCCCACAGCAGCGCCAGTGCGCTGCATAGCAAGGCATCGACCCAGGCCGGCGGTGCGCGCTTGGCCAGCTGGCGGCGCAGGGCTTCGGCCCGGCCCATCGAGCGCAGCACCTGGAAGGCAAGCGCCTGCGTCCCGGGTCGGGCGTCCGCGGGGCAGGCTGCGAGGGCGTCGTTGAGCGATTGACCTGCGCGGACGGCGCGCACGGCGTCGGCCGTGTGGGCAAGCAGTCGTGCCAGGGGCAGTGACGGGCTCGGTGCGGGGGGCGTTGAGGGGATCGGAGCGTTCACGGCCCGCAGTCTACGGGTTGCGCCACCTGTGACGCGGGAATCAGACTCCAGCGAGCGGGAGCCGCGGATCCGGCTCCGCCGGTCCGCTGGCGGAGCCCCCTCGAGCGGGGGAGAGTGCCGCGGCTCCAAGCCGACCTGCGTCGGCTTGGACGGCACGAGCGCCAGCCGACTCTGGCGGCTGGCTCCGCGCGAAGCGCCTACGGGGGTGGGTGATCACGCAAACATATCGGACCAGATGTTCTGCGCCCAGTTCCAGCCGTAGGTGCCTTCTAGTTCGGTGGGCCCTGTCGAAACTCCACCCGATCCCGCCACCGGCTTCAAGGTCTTTTCCGCCGCCACGTACTCGTGGACGCTGGCCACATGGATCACGTTCTTCGCGTCGACGAAGCTGTAGCAGGTGTTGGTGAGCATGGGCGCCGGGTTCACCGGCCAGCCATTGAGCTGCGCCACGATGGCCGCGGCCGCAACCTTGGCGTGCGAATTGGCCATGTGCCCGCTCTTGGGCATGCCGGTGGCGATCTGGATCGAATCGCCCAGCACGTGGATGTCCTTCGCGGCCGTCGATTCGAAGCTCAGGTAGTCCACCATGCACCAGCGCGCATTGGCATTGGCAAGGCCCGTCTTCACGGCGATCTGGCCAGCGCGCATGGGCGGCAGGACATTGAGCACATCGGCCTTCACGTCTTCCTGCACGTCGAACTTGATCGTGCGTGTCTTCGCATCGACCGCGACCACCTTGTGCTGCGGACGGTATTCGATGATGCCCTTGTACTGCTCGGCCCAGACCTTCTTGAAGAGCGGGCCCTTGGACGTGACGTCGGGGTTCGCATCGAGCAGCAGCACCTTCGCCTTCGGCTTGGCCTTCTTGAAGTAGTCGGCCACCTGGCAGACGCGCTCATAGGGTCCCGGCGGGCAGCGATAGGGCGCTTCGGGCACGGTGAGGGCGTAGACCCCGCCGTCGGGCATCAGCTCGAGCTGCCGGCGCAAGGCGAGGGTCTCGGGGCCGGCCTTCCAGGCCTGCAGGATGGTGCCGTCGGCCTGCGCTGCCTTCAGGCCCTCGATGCTGTCGAACATCAGGTCGATCCCGGGCGAGAGCACGAGCTTGTCGTAGGCGATCGTCGGCCCCGAAGCGAGTGTGGCTACCTTCTTGTCGGCGTCGACGCTCGCCACCATGTCCTTGACCACCGTGACGCCATGGCGCTTGCGCAGGTTGTCATACGGCACGCTGATGTCGTTGATCGTCTTGCTGCCGCCGAGGACCAGGTTGGACAGCGGGCACGAGATGAAGCGATCGCCCGGCTCGACCAGCACCACCTCGATCGTGTAGTCGGACAGCAAGCGCACGTACTTGGCCGCCGTGGCGCCACCGTAGCCCGCACCCACCACCAGCACCTTCGCCTTCGAGGGCGCCGGGGAAGTCGTGGCACAGGCGCCGAGTCCGAGCAGGCCGAGCGTCGTCGAGCCTTGCAGGAAGGAACGTCGTTTCATGCCGGCCTCCTCACTTCTTCTGGGCAGCAAAGTACGCCGCGATTTGCGCGATCTGCGCGTCGTTGTAGCCCTTGGCAATCTGGTGCATCACCGTGGCCGGCCGCGAGCCCGATCTGAACGCATTCATCTGCTCGACGATATGGCTCGCGGGCAGTCCTGCCAGTGCCAGGGACGGAGGAGCCATCGACCACCCTGCCATTGGTTCCATGGCAATTGGCGCAGGTGGCCGCAAGGCTCTTGATGTAGAGCGCCTGCGCGTCCTGGGCCAACGCGGCGCCGGCGGCGAGGCTCATGCATGCGGCGAAGCAGGCCGACGCCAGGCTTGGAGGCTTGAATCTCATCGTGAGTCTCCTGTTTCCTGCCGACTCTTCGCGTGTTGCCTACTCGATCTCGATGTATTGGTCGGCCAGTGCCTTGGGGCTGGGGCAATCGAGCAGCAAGGCTGCAAGGCGCAAGGCGTCCGCCTGGGCCTCGTCGAGCCGTCGTTCGGGCGAGAGTTCCACCGCGGTCTCGACCCAGCAGCGTAGCAGCACCGGCCGCTGCATTGCCGACAGGCGCCCCAGGCCGCTCCAGCCGAGGACCAGTTCGCCGCCGTCCGGCGAGGGCCACTTCGGCAGCGGCTCGCCGGGGAGCGCCGATCGCCACACCGCCTGCGCCCAGGCAGAGTCGCCCGTCATCGGCCCGGCAGCGACGTTCGATCGGCTTTCGGCATCGACGATCCGGGCGAGAAACGCGGTCACCACTGCCACGTGGCGGGACAGGTGCGCAATGTCGTTGTCCGGACCGGAGGGCGGGTTCACCTGCGCGGCGCCGCTGAGGAGGTGGCGCATCCCCAGCCAGCGGAGGCGGTCCAGCGGGCTGACGTGGCCGTCGGCCTTCATCACCCGACGCGCAGCCTCCACCAGGGCCCGCCGCTCGGCCAGCGGGGCGCGTGCCGAGCGACGCAGCATCAGTTCCCACACCGGTGCGCGCGATGCATGCGTGAGCTTCTGCACTTCGTCCAGGATGTTGTCGGCGACGGCCAATGTGGCGGTCTCGAGCCGCCAGGCCTTCAACTCGTGCGCCTCGTCCGGGGTCAGCAGCAAGCCCAGGATGGCGGCCCGCCTCTCGCCGGGTCCGTGCCAATGCCGGATGCGTTCGAGCGCCTCGCGCTCGCGGCGGACGGGGCTTTCTTGCGCGGGCTCCCAGGTGACATCGTTGCGCGCCGCCTCGGGCACCGCTTCCTGCAGCACCGGCAGGTCGATCTCGCCCGGTGCCACCGCCGGGATGGTGCTGGTGTCCTTCCAGGCCGCGGCCTTCACCGGTTCACCCGCCGCGTCGTGCTCCACCAAGGCGTGGGCTCCGATGTGCATGGGCTGCGTGTCGGGTGCGTCGTCGTCCACTTCCTCCAGCACCTTGGCCGACAGCGGCACCACATCGAAGCCGTAGATGCGGCGAATGCGCTCGTCCAGGGGCGGGTGCGTCGCAAACACGCTCCACCGCAAGGCCGACACGAAGAAGAGATGCGACAGGCTCTCGGCCTGCGGATGACGGATCGCGTCCTTTCCTTGCGCTGCCTGGTCGGCGATCTTGCGAAGCGCCCCGCCCAGCCCATCGGGGCTGCGCGTGAACTGCACCGCCGAGGCGTCGGCCAGGTACTCGCGCTGGCGCGACACTGCGGCCTTCAGCATGCGGCCCGCGATCCATCCGAGCGAACCCACGCCCATCAGCCCCAGTCCGAACAGCGTGGCCAAGCCGCGGCGGCCACGCTCGTCGGGCTCGGCCAGCGAGTGGCCGAAGTTGTAGATCATCTGCAGGCCCCACACCAGGCCGATCAGCTGCATGTTGAGCCGAACATCGTTGTGCTGGATGTGACTGAACTCGTGGGCCACCACGCCTTGCAACTCGTCGCGCGTGAGGCGCTCGAGCGCGCCGCGCGTGACGGCAATCACTGCGTCTTCGGTGCTCCATCCGGCGGCGAAGGCATTGATCGCCTGCTCACGCTGCAGCACGTAGACCGGCGGCGGCTTCAGGTTCGCGGCAATCGCCACTTCATCGACGATGTTGCGCACGCGCTTCTCGTAAAGGTCGCGCGAATGGCCATCGGGCGCATCGATCGGCAGCCCGCCCGCAAGCCGGGCCACGTGCGGGCCGCCCTCGCGCAGGCGCAGCGTCTCGAACCAGCAGCCGCCCAGCACGAACAGCAACACCAGGGCGGTGTTGGTCTCGAAGAACAGCTCGGGGTAGCCCTGTACCCACGGCAGGCTGATCCGGTAGATCAGGGCCAGCACGCCGTTGACGGCGAGCACCAGCACGACAAGCACCCCGGCAAAGAGCAGCATCAGGCCGCGCGACGCGGCCCTGGCGGCATCCTGGTGCTTGCGAAAACGCATGGCCACGGTGGCGGTCCGGTGGGCGCGCTTCAGAACTGCACGCGTACGGCCTTGCGTTCGTCGTCGCTGCCGGTGGCCTGCAGCATGCCGGCCTCCTTGAAGCCGAACAGCGACGAGATCAGCGTGGTGGGGAATTGCTGCGCCGCGTTGTTGTAGTCGAGCACCGAGTCGTTGAAGGACTGGCGGGCGAATGCCACCTTGTTCTCGGTGCTGGTGAGCTCTTCGGCGAGCTCGCGCAGCGTCTGGTCGGCCTTGAGCTCGGGATAGGCCTCGACCAGCGCCATCAGGCGCGCCAGCGATCCATCGAGCGCCTGTTCGGCCATCACCAAGGCCCCTACCGAGCCGGCGTTGGTGGGCTTGGCGCGCACGTGGTCGGCGGCGGTGCGCGCCTGGTTGCGGGCGGCGATCACGGCTTCGAGCGTGTCTCGCTCGTGCGTGACGTATTTCTTGGCTGTTTCGACCAGGTTGGGGATCAGGTCGTAGCGGCGCTTGAGCTGCACGTCGATCTGCGCGAAGGCATTGGCGATCGCGTTGCGCAGGCTGACCAGCCGGTTGTAGGCGCCCACGCACCAGAACACCAGCACGGCCACGATCACCCAGGTCACGATTTGCGTTGTGGTCATTTCATCCTTCTCGTTGCGGTTCCTCAGCCTCGCGACTCTACGACAGGCGGCCATGGGCGTCCAAGGCCCGAACCCCCGGATCGTGCGTGACCGAAACCTCAGGGCAGGCGTGCCTCCGGCGAAGCCCGCGACGTAGGCCGCATGTCCACGGCTGCGCAACTCGCAGGCCGGGCACTGGCCGCAGCCGCGACCCCAGGCGTGCGCCAGCTTGCGCTGGCCCAGGTAGCAGGTGTGGGTGTGCTCGACGATCAGGTCGACGAGGGACGTGCCGCCCAGGCGCTCGGCCAGGGTCCAGGTTTGCGCCTTGTTGAGCCACATCAGCGGTGTCTCGACCGTCATGGGGGTGTCCATGCCGAGGGAGAGCGCAAGCTGCAGGGCCTTGAGCGTGTTGTCGCGGCAGTCCGGGTAGCCGGAATAGTCGGTCTCGCACATGCCGCCCACCAGCACGCTCGCGGCGCGTCGGTAGGCCAGCGGTGGCGGCGAAGGCCAGGAAGAGCAGGTTGCGGCCGGGCACGAAGGTGTTGGGCAGGCCGTTGACGTCCATCTCGATCGCGCGCTCCTGGGTGAGCGCCGTGTCCGAGAGTCTGGCCGAGCAAGGCGAGATCGAGCATGTGGTCGTCGCCCAGCCGGCCGCTCCACTCGGGATACTGCCGGCGCAGCTCAGCGAGCACCGTCTGCCGGCAATCGAGCTCGACGCGATGGCGCTGGCCGTAGTCGAAGCCGATCGTCTCGACCCTGGCATAGCGCGCCAGTGCCCAGGCGAGGCAGACGGTGGAGTCCTGCCCGCCCGAGAACAGCACGAGCGCGACGCGGGGATCGCTCGCCATGCGTCGGCCTCTACGCGCGCACCTCGCCCTGCCCGAGCACGATGTACTTGAGCGAGGTCAAGCCCTCGAGGCCCACCGGCCCGCGCGCGTGGAACTTGTCGGTCGAGATGCCGATCTCCGCGCCGAGCCCGAACTCGAATCCATCGGCGAAGCGCGTGCTGGCATTGACCATCACGCTGGCCGAATCGACCTCGCGCAGGAAGCGCATCGCGTTCGGATGGCTCTCGGTGAGGATGGCATCGGTGTGGTGCGAGCCGTAGCGGTTGATGTGGGCGATCGCCTGGTCCAGGTTCTCCACCACCTTGATGCTGATGATGGGCGCGAGGTATTCCTCGGCCCAGTCCTGCTCGGTGGCATCGACGAGGCTCGCGCCCGCCACGTCCTTCAGGATGGCGCGCGATGCGGCGTCGCAGCGCATCTCCACGCCCTTCTCGGCAAAGATGGCGCCGATGGCGGGCAGGAAGGCCGGCGCGACCTGCTCGTGCACCAGCAGCGACTCGGCCGCATTGCAGGGGCTGTACTTCTGCGTCTTCGCGTTGTCGGTCACCTTGACGGCCAGTGCCAGGTCTGCGCTTGCATCGACGAAGACATGGCAGTTGCCGTCGAGGTGCTTGATCACCGGCACCTTGGCTTCGCGGCTGATGCGCTCGATCAGCGACTTGCCGCCGCGCGGGATGATCACGTCGACGTACTCGGGCATCGCGATCAGGCGGCCCACGGCCTCGCGATCGGTGGTCTCCACCAGCTGCACTGCCTCGGGCGGCAGGCCGGCCGAAGCCAGCGCCTGCTGGATCAGCTTCCACAGCGCCAGGTTGGAATGGATGGCTTCCGAGCCGCCGCGCAGCACGCAGGCGTTGCCGCTCTTGATGCCGAGCGACCCGGCCTCGATCGTCACGTTGGGCCGGCTCTCGTAGATCATGCCGAACACGCCGATGGGCACGCGCATCTGGCCGACGCTGATGCCGGTGGGCCGGCGGCGCACGTTGATCAGCTCTCCCACCGGGTCGGGCAGGGCCGCGACCTCGATGCAGTTCTCGGCCATCTGCTCGATCACCTTGTCGGTGAGGCGCAGGCGGTCGACCATCGGCGCGGCCAGGCCGTTGCGTTCGGCGGCAGCGACATCCTCCGCGTTGGCGGCTTGCAGCGCCGGCCGATGCTCGCGAATCAGCGCGGCGAGCTTGAGGAGGGTGTCATTCCTGGCGGCGGTGGAAGCCGCGGCCATGCTGGTGGCGGCAACGCGGGCGGCGGCGCCCACATGGGCCATGTAGGCCTGGATGTCGGTGGCGGTCATGGGCGGATTGTCGCAAACCCGTCACGTCAAGCCGACATGCAGCAGCCACAACCAGAACGGGGCCGTGAGCGCGAAGGCCAGCGTCGAAAGCACCATCGCCGCGGTGGTCTCCGCCTCATGCGTGTTGTAGCGCTGCGCAAACATGATCACGTTGCTGCCGGCGGGCATGGCGGCGCACATCACGATCACCGTCAACGGCAGGCCGTCGAGGTGGAAAGCGAAACGGCCCACCAGCATCACCAGCAAGGGCAGCGCCAGCAGCTTGGCCGTCGCCAGCCACAGCGCGCCGCGCAGCTTGCCGCGCACGCCGTAGTGCGCCAGGGACATCCCGATCGCAATCAGGCACACCGGCACCACCGCCTGCCCGAGCATCTGCAAGGTTTCGTCGACGGCCTGGCCCAGTGGCCATCCGGTGAGGTTCCAGGCCATTCCTGCCAGCACGGGCAGGACGATGGGATGGATCAGCGTGTTGCGCACCGTCAGGCGCAGGGTGGCGCCGAGATGGGGGCGACCGGTGCCGGTGCGTGCGGCCGCCCGTGCCACGTCGAGCTCGACCAGGACGGTGAGGATGGACAGCAGCGTCAGCGCGTGCAGGCTCACGATCGCCAGATGGATCGACAGGCCCGTTTCGCTGAACAGCGCGCTCGCCATCGGAATGCCCAGCTGGGCGAGGTTGCCGAAGGTCGCGGTGACGGCGCGCACGGAAGGCTCGGCCGGCTGCTCGAGGGCCTCGCCACCCTTGAGACGCCGCAAGGCGTAGACCGCCAGCATGAAGGCCACTGCCGGCACGAAGTAGGCCACGATGGCCGACCAGGGCATGGTCGCGAAGTCGATGCGCGCGGTGGTGCGAAACAGCAGGGCGGGGGCGAAGAGGTAGAAGGCCGTGTTCGACAGTGCGCGGGCCGCCTGCCCGCCGCCGAAGAACTTCGTGCGTCCGGCGATCCACCCGATGGCCACGACGATGAAGATGGCCACGAGCTTGAGGGTCACGGCGGCAGTCATGGCGCGGCAGTATGCCGCAGGGACCGGGCCTGCCGGAGGCTTGGCGGCTCGCGACCGGATGCCCGGGGCGAACTGTTTCTGTCGTGTAAATCATCCTGCCGGGTCGGGCCGGCGGTGCACCCCGGCGCGTCGATCAGCGTTAGGGTTGGACAAGCTCGGCATGTGCCCGAGGAAACCCCATGCCCCGCACATGACTCACGAATCCATTGCTTTCGCCTCTGCCCGCCCTGGCGCGAGTTGGCGGCTTGGTCGCCGCCACCGCCAGCTTGGCCGTGCTGGCCGGCTGCGCCGCGCCGCCACCGGTCTACGCGCCGGCGCCACCGCCGGCCGTACCCGTCGCCGCTCCCGCGCCTCAGGCGCTCTATTTCTATCCCCAACGCCAGCAGAGCGAGCCCCAGCAGGACCGCGATCGTTACGAATGCTATCGGTGGTCGGTGCAGCAAACCGGCACCGACCCGGGCATGACCCCCGTGCGCACCTACGGCTACGCGCCTCCGCCGCCCGCCTACTACGATCCGGCGCCGGGACGTGACACCTTCGGAGGCGCCGTCACCGGGAGCGGCGATCGGCGCCATCGCCTCGTCGCCGCACAACAGCGGCGCGGGGGCGGCGGCCGGCTTCGTGCTCGGTGCGATCATCGGCGCCATTTCCGACCAGAACCGCGCCGTGGCCGTCCAGCAGGCCAATGCCTATCAGGCGCAGGCCTACCAGAGCTACACCATGCGGAACCCCCCGCCGCGCGGACGGTTCCAACGAGCAATGTCGGCGTGCATGAGCGGGCGCGGCTACTCGGTAGGTTGACGGACAAGCCGTCGTTGCCAGGCGACACGCGCGGCGGAGCACGCACCATGCGAACCACGATGAACCTCAATCCCTTGCTGCTGGCGGCCTTGATCGGCCTTGCCTCGGCACCCCCGGTCCTGGCCCGCGACGACGGCCACGGATCGCAACGCGCACGCATGACGGACGTCGGATGGACCGGCGGCGGCGAGCGCGGCAGTGGTGGTGGCGGAGGCGGTGGCGGTGGCGGATGGGGATCCGACCGGCGCGGCAATTCAGGCGGTGGGGGCAGAAGCTGGGAGGGCAACCGCGGAGGCGGAAGCCGGGGCGGGGACGCTGATCGAAGCGGCGGCGGCACCAGGGATTGGGGTGGAAACCGCGGCAACGGTGGCCGCACCTGGGATGGCAATCGAAACGGAGGCGGCGGCGATTGGGGCGGCAACCGCGGCGGGGATGCTCGCATCCGAGGTGATGGTGGCGGCCAAGGCGGAGGGATGCGCGAGAACAACCGCCTCGGCGGCAGTCGTCAGTCTCCGTCGTTCCAGGGCAGCCCGGCGATCAGGCCGGTCGCGCCGGCGGCAGGCGGCTGGGTGGATCGCCCCTCGAGCCCGCGGCGGCAGTCGTCCGGCAACTGGTCGGGCAGCAACCAGCGCTGGTGGGACGGCAAGCACCACCACAACCACTACTACCCGCGCCACGGCTACTACGCCAAGGGCATTTCGACGCGTGCCTACGCGACCTTCTATTTCGGCAACCGGTACTGGTACGACGACGGCATCTGGTACTCGCCCTACAACTCCGGCTACGTGGTGGTGCGCCCGCCCTACGGCGTGGTGGTGACCGGCCTGCCGTCGTACTACACGATGCTGACCTTGGGCGGCATCACCTACTACTACGCCAACGGCGTGTATTACGCCCCGTGGCCCTCGGGTGGCTACCAGGTGGTGGAGCCGCCGCCGGAGGCGTCTGCCGAAGCGACGGCCGCCTACCAGCCGCCCGTCGTCTATCCCAGCCTGGGCCAGTCTCCCGAGAAGCAGGCCGAGGACCAGTACGAATGCCATGCCTGGTCGGTGCAGCAGAGCGGCTTCGACCCCACCCAGGCCGCCACGGGCGAGTCCGGCGATGACGCTGTGCTGCGTGGCAACTACATGCGCGCGTTCACTGCGTGCATGGAGGGGCGCGGCTACTCGGTGAAGTGGGCCCCCTGGCCCAGGACATCCTGGGTCAATCCGACGCTTCACAAGCTGTTTTCATTGCGCATTGCGTGTCGGGCAATAGTGCCTCCCCACGTGGAACTGCGCGCGGGCGTTTGTTACTTAGCAGGGCCCGATGGCGGGTGAGCCGAGGAGTGCGCAGATGAACTTCTCCAAGGTCAGCCCTTTGTGAGACAGGATTTGAAAGAGGAGCATCATCATGAGTTCTTTGGGCAGTATCAATAACCCAATCACAACGCAGGCAGATTGGAACGCCGCGGTAGCTGATAAACAAAAAACCCCTGAGGCATGGGAGGCGGAAAGGGAGGCATACCTCACTTCGCTTGATGGGGTAAAGGGGGCTGCCGCGAATAAATTGGCAGAGTTGATTGCGAACGACGCGCCGAAGGCGGAAATCAAGAAAATCACCAACTTCTTGGAATTTTGCAACAACATGCATCAGAAGGTTGAGGAACTCGACGTGGGTTCTGAACTGCCTACGCTTCCTTCAAGCGATCTTAACGATCTACTTAAGTAAGTGCCGCGTGCGCCTCATGGAACGGGCGCGCGGTGCATCTTCATTTGCCGACGGAGAATCACCATGACTACTATCACCACGCCTCCCCCATCCCTGTTAGTTTCACGAGAGCCAGTGGCGGGTGCGGCAGCGCCCGCAGTGGCGCTCACCCCTCAGAAGTGGGAGGAGGAAAGAGACGCGCTCTTGGCCAAGGTCCAGCAGCGATTAGATGATTTGAATGGCGCTATAAATGGCCCCAGGGAAAAGAATAATAAGAGAGCGGCTGAGGCGGGTCTTGAGTATTGGTCTGGCGTTTATGACCAGATTGCCGACCTTGATGTGCTTTCTCCACTTCCCACGCTTGCGATTTAGTGCCCCAAGTCGTCCTGGTCATCACCCCGTACCAATCAATTGAGGAGATTGCGAATGGAACACGACGAACACGCCAAGGTTGTCGCCGAAGCAAATCAGCAGCTGGCCCGCGCCAAGCGCCTGATCGAAGAAAGAAGGCAGTCGTTGCGGGACCGCGGTATCGACCCTGATGAACTGCGCGCAAGCGCTGAAGCGGCAATGCGGGCGAATCCTGAAATGAAGCGCAGGGTGGATGAAGCCATGGCCCAATTTCAACGCAACTTCGAGCAGTCCACCGCGCATGAGGGTTTCTACGCGGCGCCGTCTGGCCGTCGCAAAGCACCTAAATCCATGGTGTGAAATTCGAGCGCGAAGGAACCAAGAGCGGGCATTGGCTACTTGGGGGAATTCCCCGGGGGGGCAGCCAAGGAGTACATATGGAAGACGACGAACGAGCCACCATCGTTGCAGAGGCAAAGCGGCAGATTGCCAGAACCCGGCAACTTGTCGAAGAGAGGCAACAGTGGTTGCGCCAGCAAGGCATCGACCCGGAGGAATTGCGCGCGCGTGTTGAAGCTGCATTGCGCGAAGACCCGGAAATGCAGCGCCAATTGGAGGAAAAGATGGCGCAGAGGCGACGTGACGTCGAGCAGTCCAAGGCGCACGACAGTTTCTATGCTGGAGCGCCGGCGCGCCGCAAGGCGCCTCGGTCAATGATCTGAAATCCTTATTTCGAACGGAGAATCAACATGGGTACCGTGAATAGTGGCGCGATTGTGATGGGGTACCGTCCCACCAAGGCATCGCCAAGCCCCTCGACGACGTCGGTTTTGTGGATCGATCACGCCTCTTCCATGGGGGCCGCAGCAGCAGCAACACATTCTGCAGATCGGCTAGAGCAGGACGTAAACAGCGCGCCGACGTCGCAGCTCAAGAGTTCTACGTCTTCCCTCACGGTTGAAAACGACCTCCTTGAGCATGACCTTGAAGAGCAGAAGAAGGCCACGACATCGCAAATCACAGGGAACATCACGTAGCTGCGCCGTGCCGGGCGTGAAGCCCGAGAATGAACTGACAAATTACTTCAAGCCTGTACTGCGCCCATCACGGAGTTTCTATGCGGCAGCGCCAGCGCGCCGCACGGCGCCTCGATCCATGATCTGAAATTCATTATTTGCACACGGAGAACCACTATGGGCGCAACTCTTCAACCCACGGTCGGGAGCCAGATGGCCTCTTCTAACGCCTTGACCTCCACGGGGGGGAGGACGTTAACTGATGTCGAAGAATTAAAGTCAATGGCCGCGCAGAACCAGAGTTTGAATGAGGTCGAGAATCAAATTAATCAGCTCTCTGGAGCAGAGGTGTCCGGAGATAACATGATCAAGCTTGCCAAGCTTAATGACCTGTATGCCTACATGCTCGATCCCAGTGGCTATGCCCAGCGCCAGGTCAAGCAACAGCAACATGATGCGGAACGCAAAGCGATAATGGACGCCACCCGGGCCCGTCAGGCCGCTAAGCAAACTTGAACTTGCAGCCTTAGTAAGCTCGATGATCTGGAGGCCTGCATGCTCGATCCCAGTGGCTATGCTCAACGCCATGTCGAGCAACAGCAAGCTACAGCGAATGGGATTGCAGCTTTAGCGTCGGCCTTCCAAATCCCTTTAACTAGGCTTGAGATGCAACAGCGGTAGCGCCCGGCTGGCCCTGACTTCCCCCAGCGAAAAGCTGGTATGGAGGTCCTTCACATTCGGCAATTTGAAAAGCGAGTCCATCGACCAGCGCGAATAGGCTTCCAGGCCGGTGGACCTCACCTGCAATTCGAACGTGCCCGCGCCTGATGTAGTGGCAGGAGAGCATCTCCGGCAGTGAACGGATCACGTCTTTCAGCGCCTTCACGGCCTCGGCGTTGTTGATCGGGAAGTCGTGTACTAGTGCTGATGTCTCTTGCGCCCAATGGAACCGCCAGCAGGGCTCTTGTTACTGAAGCGGGACTCCGACGCGGAGTGCACTTCAAGGAGAGCACGGCCCATGACACACGACGAACTCATCCAGGCGGAATGGGAGAGGCTGAAAGCCGAGTCTCGGCGCCTGATCGAAAAAAGGGACGAGGCGCTGCGACGACAAGGGCACGACCCGGCGGAGTGGCGCGCTCGGATCGCCGCCATGGCCCAGGACGACCCCGACATCAAGCGACGGGTGGCGGAGAACCTGGCCCAGGCCCAGCGAGGTATCGAACAGGCCAAGGCCCACGAGAGTTTCTATGCGGCGGCGCCAGCGCGCCGCAAAGCGCCTCGATCCATGATCTGAAATTCACTACTTACACACGGAGAACCATATGAGCGGCGTAGACACTTCGATGCCAGCCATCGCAAGCTTACTCCCACGACTTCTTTCGTGCAGGGGCAAACTGATGTCGAAGAATTAAAAACAATGGCTGCGCAAAACCAGAGTCTGAAGGAGGTCGAGAATCAAATTAATCAGCTCATGAGTGAGGTATCGCAGGCGACCCTCAGAACGATAACATTGCAAAGCTTAGTCAAGCTGAATGATCTCTATGCCTACATGCTCGATCCCAATGGCTATGCCCAGCAACAGCAAGGGGCGGCGCAATTGGCTAAGCGCGATTTGATGGCTCTTGGATGCGCCGGCATTCCAAATCCTCTACCGGGGCTTGAGATGCGTCAGCGGCAGCGCCCGGCTGGCCTTGACCTCGCCCAGCGAGAAGCTGGTGTGGAGGTCCTTCACGTTCGGCAGGTTGAACAGCGTGTCGCATCGACCAGCGCGAATAGGCGTCCAGGTCGGTGCACATCACCTGCAGCTCGAAGGTGCCGGCGCCCGCTGATGTAGTGGCAGGCAGATCACCTCGGGCAGCGCGCGGATCGCGTCTTCCAGCGCGCGCGTCGCGCTCGCGCGGTGTTGCGCTCGGCGTCGACCCGCACGAAGGCCAGCACGCCCAGGCCGATCCGGTGGCGGTCGATCTCGGCGCGGTAGCCCTTGATGTAGCCCTGCTCCTCGAGCCACTTCACGCGGCGCCAGCAGGGCGCCGCCGACAGGCCGATGCGCGCCGCCAGTTCGGCGTTGGACAGCCGCGCGTCGTGCTGCAGCTCGGCCAGGATGGCCACGTCGTAGCGGTCGAGCCCTCGTGCACCTCCGCACGTGCCGGCGCTGCGGACTCATCGAGCCTGGCGACGTCCGTTGTCGCGTCAGTGATCGGGTTTTCCCTTGTTTCGGACTTCTTGAGGGCATTTGTTTCTCAGACTGGCCTTTCGTGAGTCGATTATTGCCCTACATGGCCCGATCCGGGCAAAGAAAGGAAAGACTTATCAGCCCAAGCTTCCTACACTGAAGGCTCCCAAAGAGCGCCCCGGCCACCGGCCAGCTGCCGCCGACAGGCCACGACCAGGAGTCCCCACGATGAACGCACCGCTGCCCGAATCCATCCGCAAGGCCCTGGAGACCGTCACGCTCGACGACAAGTACTCGCTCGACTACGGGCAGCGCCTTCATGAGCGGCGTGCAGGCGCTGGTGCGGCTGCCGATGCTGCAGCGCCAGCGCGATGCGCTGGCCGGGCTCGAACACCGCCGGCTTCATCAGCGGCTACCGCGGCTCGCCGCTGGGCGGCTACGACCAGGCGCTGTGGAAGGCCAAGAAGCACCTCGCGGCGCAGAACATCGTGTTCCAGCCCGGCGTCAACGAAGAGCTCGGCGCCACCGCGGTGTGGGGCACGCAGCAGCTCGACCTCTACCCGCGAGACGCAAGAAGTTCGACGGCGTGTTCGGCATCTGGTACGGCAAGGGCCCGGGCGTGGACCGCTGCTCCGACGTCTTCAAGCACGCCAACATGGCCGGCACCACGCCAAGCACGGCGGCGTGATCGCGATCGCCGGCGACGACCACGTCGCCAAGAGCTCCACCGCCGCGCACCAGAGCGACCACATCTTCAAGGCCTGCGGGCTGCCGGTGTTCTTCCCGAGCCAGCGTGCAGGAGATCCTCGACCTGGGCCTGCACGCCTTCGCGATGAGCCGCTTCTCCGGCGTGTGGGCCGGCATGAAGACGATCCAGGAGATCGTCGAATCCAGCGCCACGCGTCATCGGTCGACCCCGACCGCGTGAAGATCGTGCTGCCCGAGGACTTCGTGATGCCGCCCGGCGGCGTGCACATCCGCTGGCCCGACGCGCCGCTGGAGCAGGAAGCGCGGCTGTTCGACTACAAGTGGTACGCCGCGCTCGCCTACGTGCGCGCCAACCGCCTGAACCACAACGTGATCGAAGGCGCCGAACGACCGCTTCGGCATCATCGCCAGCGGCAAGGCCTACAACGACACCCGCCAGGCGCTGCCCGACCTGGGCCTGGACGACGACGACCTGCCGCCGCCTCGGCATCCGCCTGCACAAGGTCGACGTGGTGTGGCCGCTGGAAGCCAACGATCACGCGCGAGTTCGCCAGGGCCTGCAGGAGATCCTGGTCGTCGAGGAGAAGCGCCAGGTCATCGAGTACCAGCTGAAGGAAGAGCTCTACAACTGGCGCGCCGACGTGCGGCCCAACGTGCTCGGCAAGTTCGACGAGGTCGAGGGCGACTGCTCCGGCGGCGAATGGTCGCATGCCCAACCCGACCGCCAACTGGCTGCTGCGCGCCAAGGCCGACCTGACGCCGGCGATCATCGCCAAGGCCATCGCCCAGCGCCTGAAGAAGCTGGGCGCTCGGACGGCCGACATGCGCGGCGCGCATCGACGCGCAGCTCGCGCATCATCGAGGCCAAGGAGCGCAGCGATGCAGGCGCTGAAGGTCAAGCGGCGACCGCCAGCCCTGGTTCTGCTCGCGGCTGCCCGCACAACACCAGCACCGCGCGTGCCCGAAGGCTCGCGCGCCATGGCCGGCATCGGCTGCCACTACATGGCGGTGTGGATGGACCGCAGCACCATCACCTTCACGCAGATGGGCGGCGAGGGCGTGCCCTGGGTCGGCCAGGCGCCGTTCACGACCGACAAGCACATCTTCGCCAACCTCGGCGACGGCACCTACTTCCACAGCGGCTTGCTGGCGATCCGCCAGAGCATCGCCGCGGGCGTGAACATCACCTACAAGATCCTCTACAACGACGCGGTCGCCATGACCGGCGGCCAGCAGGTGGGCGAGCGGCCCGAAGGCCACTCGGTGCTGCAGATCATGCAGAGCCTGGTCGCCGAAGGCGTGAGCAAGCTGGTCATCGTCACCGACGAGCCCGAGAAGTACGACGGCGTGGCGCTGCAGCCCGGCGTCGACGGTGCACCACCGCGACGAGCTCGACCGCATCCAGCGCGAGTTCCGCGAGCTCAAGGGCACCACGGCCATCATCTACGACCAGACCTGCGCCACCGAGAAGCGCCGCCGCCGCAAGCGCGGCACGATGGTCGACCCGGCCAAGCGCGTGGTGATCAACGAGCTGGTGTGCGAAGGCTGCGGCGACTGCCGCGTGCAGAGCAACTGCCTGTCGGTCGAGCCGGTGGAGACCGAGTTCGGCCGCAAGCGCCGCATCAACCAGAGCACCTGCAACAAGGACTACTCCTGCGTGAAGGGCTTCTGCCCGAGCTTCGTCACCGTCGAAGGCGGCAAGCTGAAGAAGCCGCAAGAAGGACGGCAGCGCGGCCCTCGCTCGACGCGCGCCGCCGCTGCCCGAGCCGGCGCTGCCGACATCGGCCGAGCGCCTGGGGCATCGTCGTCGCCGGCGTCGGCGGCACCGGCGTCATCACCATCGGCCAGCTGCTCGGCATGGCCGCGCACATCGAAGGCAAGGGCATCGTCACGCAGGACGCCGGCGGCCTGGCGCAAAAGGGCGGCGCCACCTGGAGCCACGTGCAGATCGCCGACACGCCCGACGCGATCCTCACCACCAAGGTCGGCACGGCCGAGGCCGACCTGGTGATCGGCTGCGACCCGATCGTCGCGGCCAGCAAGGACACGCTGGCCGCGATGCGCGAGGGCCGCACCTACGTGGCGCTGAACACGCACGGCACGCCGACCGCCGCCTTCGTGCAGCAACCCCGACTGGCAGTTCCCCGGCGCCAACTGCGAAGCCGCGATCGTCGCACGCCGTGGGCGAGGCGCAGCTCGGCCGCCTTCGATGCCGAGCAGCTCGCCGTGCGCAGCTGCTGGGCGACTCGCATCTACACCAACCCGCTGATGCTGGGCTACGCCTGGCAGCAGGGCTGGGTGCCGCTGGCGCACGACGTCGCTGATGCGCGCGATCGAGCTCAACGGCGTGCAGGTCGACAACAACAAGGCCGCCTTCGAATGGGGCCGGCGCGCCGCGCACGACCTGGCCGCGGTGCAGGCCCTGTTGCAGCCGGCGGCGCAGGTGATCGCAGTTCGTGAAGAAGCCCGCGTCGCTCGACGACATGGTCGCCAAGCGCGTCGAGTTCCTCACCGGCTACCAGGACGCCGCCTACGCCGACGCAGTACAAGCGCCTTCGTCGAGCAGGGTGCGCGCGGCCGAGGCGCCGCTGGGCAGCGACCAGCGCTGAGCGAAGCGGTGGCGCGCTACCTGTTCAAGCTGATGGCCTACAAGGACGAGTACGAGGTCGCGCGCCTGCACACCGACACGGGCTTCCACGAGAAGATCGCGCCGCAGTTCGAGGGCGACTACAAGCTCGACTACCACCTGGCGCCGCCGCTGCATCGCCAAGCGCAACGACAAGGGCGAGCTGCAGAAGCGCCAGTTCGGCCCCTGGATGCTCAAGGCCTTCGGCGTGCTGGCCAGGCTCAAGGGCCTGCGCGGCACGGCCTTCGACGTGTTCGGCCGCACCGAGGAGCGCAGGACCGAGCGCGCGCTGATCGGCGAGTACCGCGACAGCATCGACGAGCTGCTGCGCGGCGCTCGACGCCGAGCAACCTGCCGCTGGCGGTCGAGATCGCGCGCATCCCGGAAGAGATCCGCGGCTACGGCCACGTGAAGGAGCGCCACCTGGCGGCGGCGCGTGCCGAAGTGGGAGGCGCTTGATGGCGGCGTGGCGCGCCGGGACACGAGAGGCCCAGGCGGCATAGCCCGAAGCCTCGAATTGCTATTCAGTTTCTATTCATATAGCATTCATGACGAAGATAACTCATTGAACTAAATGAGTAATTTAGTTATGGATTCTATTCATGGATAGCGCGTATCCTTCGAGCGTCATACCCGCCCATCACGCCTTGCTGGCCCTTCTCGCCGAACGAGGCGCCACCTCGTCGGCGGACTTGCAGGCCGCCCTAGGCAAGAGCCAGCCGACGGTCTCGAGGCTGTTGCGTGAGTTCTCGCCGCAGGTCCTCGTCCTGGGGCGAGGCAAGCGGGCCCGCTATGCCCTGCCGCAAGCCATTCGCGGCATGCCCGCTCAGCAGCCGCTTTGGTGGACGAATCAAGGCGGCCGCATCGAGCGATGGGGAACCCTGAGCTTCTTGACCGGCTCGCAGCTGCATGTGGAAGCACAGGGCATCGACCTCCTTGTCCGAGGCGGCCTGCCCTGGTTCCTCGCGCCCATGCGACCGCATGGCTTTCTCGGCCGCTTGCTGGCCGAGCGGCTGGCCCACTTCGGGCTTGACGCCAACCCCGAGCGATGGTCGCTGGAGGACACGCTTTTTGCCGCGCAAAGCATGCACGATGCGCCGGGCGCCATCCTGCTGGGCGACCACGCGAAGGCAACGCCCGCTCATGCTCTCCCGATCGACCGGCTCGAGGCCGCGTATGAGGATCTCGCCCGCGACGTGGCGGCGGGGCTGCCGGCGGGCTCGTCGGCAGGCGGCGAACAGGCCAAGTTCCTGGCCCGGCTCAGCGATGACCGTCACGTCCTCGTGAAGTTCTCGCCGCCGCGTGGAACGCCCTTCGGCGATCGCTGGACCGATCTCCTTCGTGCGGAATGCCTTGCGCTGCAGGTGCTCGAAGAGGCCGGCTTCAGCGTGGCGCGCTCGCGCATGATCGATGGCCCGGTGCGCGGCTTCCTGGAGTCCGAGAGATTCGATCGCACGCCGCCCGGGGGCCGCCTGCACGTGGTCGCCCTCGACGCGATCCACGATGCCTTCGTGGCGGGGCCCCGGCAGCATTGGGCTGCAAGCTGCGAAGCCCTCGTCCCGGCAACGACGCCTGCCGCGCGAGGAAGCAGAACGCGTGGAGCAATTGCTTCATTTCGGCCGCCTCATCGGCAATACCGACATGCATTTCGGCAACCTCAGCCTGTGGGTGGACGACCTCTCCCGCGGCCGCTTCCGGCTGGCGCCGATCTACGACATGCTCCCGATGCGCTACAGGCCCGACGCCAGCACGGGCCAGCTGGACCTGGCCCCGTTCGATCCGGATTTCGTGGCCCTCGGCAGTGTCGCGCGTGCCTGGGCCAAGAGCTTCTGGCAGCGCGTGAACGCCAGCCATTCCTTCAGCCCGGGATTCCGCGCGCTGGCCCGGACCATGGAGGAGCGCCTGGCGGCCTGAGAGCGCGGGCCCGGTGCGCGAGGCATCAGGCCCGTTGCATGCCGCCCGGCCTGAACCGCCATGCCAGCAGGAGCAGCGCCAGCAGCGCCGGCATCCACCGCACATCGATCTGCACCGGCACGCTGCGCGCGAAGCGCGGATCCAGCAAGGCCGTCGCCAGCGCATCGGCATCCACCAGCCGCCGGTAGTCCAGGCCCACCGCGTGCGCCAGTTCCTGCAGGTGCGTCTCGCGCAACTCCGACAGATGCTCGTGGCTCGCCGCGTCGCCAGCTTTGGACCACGTCGTCGGCCTCCCAGAAGCCCTCCGGACGGCCCTCTTCGTCGGACTTGGGGATGCGTGCCGGCAGCGCGCCGCCGACTCCCGACCAGCCAGCCGCCGACCTCGCCCGGCTTGATGTCGCCCATCGGCGGCAGCGCGGCGCCAAGCGGTGGCGGAGACTCGTGCCCGTCGGTGATGAAGACGACATGGACGCCTTCGCCTATCAGCCTGGTGCTGCGCAGCGTCCAGCTCAGCCCCTTGCCGACGCGGCTCGCATTGGACCAGCGCATGCGGCCGTCGATGGTATCGAGCGAGGCCAGCAGCTCCTCGTAGTGGCTGCAGACCTCCACCGGCAGCAAGAGCGGCAAGGCACGGTAGTCGGCGAAGAGGCTCCAGCCGATGCGCGATCCGCAAGGCAGGCGCCGCAGGCTCTCGCGCATCGCAACGCGAGCCAGCGCGAGCCGGCTCATCGGTGCAGCCGGCGTGCTCGACGTCCTCGACGTCCATGCTTTGCGTGATGTCGAAGGTGACCATGTAGCTGTACACCGGGCGCTGCGAGGTCAGCGGCGGCATCCACATGGCCGCCGCGAGCAGCAGCAGCGCCGCGATGATGGCGTGGTCCGAGCGAAGCTTCATGGCAACTCCACCTGCCTGAACGCGGGCAAGCGGACGCGCCGGTACTGCCGCGGACCGTTCTCGTCATCGGCCGCAAGCGGGTGTTCCTCCGGCGCGAGGCGCACCGCGCGCTCGAGGTTGTAGCGCGCGTCCCAGTCCTCGGGCGCTGCGCGCAGCAAGTCGCGATAGCGTTGCTTGGCCAGCTCGATCATCGGCATCGCCGCCGGCGCCGATCCTTCTCCCGTCGTGCCCTGGCGCAGATGCATGTTGCCGAGGTTGTAGAGCGCCTGCCGCCCGATGGCATCGGGCGCCTCGGGCCGGATCAGCGCGCTGTAGGCCTTGAAGGCGGCGTCGTAGGCGCCTGCCTCGGCCAGCGCGAGCGCGCGTGCGAGCCGGACTTCGCGCGGTGCATCGTTGGGTGCGGGCGAGGGGTTCGGGCCGACGGCCTGCCGCGCCGCTGCGACGATGGCGCGATTGGTCTCCTGCACCTGCCACCAGCGCAGGGCATTGACCGCGACGGCGCTCGCGCAGGCCAGGGCCACGGCGCCGAACAGCAGGTGCCACGTCCTGCGCCTCATTGGAAAACCTCCGCGCTGCGCGCTGCGGTGCGAGCCAGCCGCCAGAGTCGGCTGGCGCTCGTGCCGTCCAAGCCGACGCAGGTCGGCTTGGAGCCGCGGCACTCTCTCCCTTCGGGCGGCCGTGCGGGACTCATGTCCAGCTCCGCAATTGGACCGCCCGCCACGCGACCAGGCCCGCGCAGCAGCACGCGGCCGCGAGGTAGAACGCCTCGCTGAAGTCGCGCCGCGGCACGCGCTCGAAGAACGACAGCGGCAGGTTCTGCTGCCGGTCGATCTCGGCCATCGCGGCGGCCATCGCGCCGGCATCGTCGGTCTGGTAGAGGCGATAGGGCGTGGGCAGCGTGCGGAAGAAGTCGTGCAGCGCCTGCTCGTCGGGCGAGGCATACACGGTGCGGGTCTCGGCCAGCAGGTCGGGCGAGTTCGGCCCGCTGCGGATATAGACCCAGTACAGCGCGATCCTCTCGCGCGCGAGACCGGCGCGGATGCGCTCGCGCGTGGCCTCGTCGAGCTGCGCGCCGCCGTCGGAGACGACCAGGATCACGCGGCTGCCGGAATAGGGTCGGCCTTCGAACTCGCCGATCGCGGCAAGCAGCGCACGGCCCATGAAGGTGTCGGGCAGGCCGCGGCCGATGCCGGTGGCCGCGAGCCCGGCCTGCACCATGTCGCCCCGCTCGGTGAACGGAACGATGCGCAGCGTCCGGCTGCCGAAGGTCATCAGCGCAAAGCGATCGTGCGGGCGCTTGCCCACGAAGTCGCTCAGCAGCTCGCGCACGATCTTGTTCTTCGAATCCCTGGTGGAGAAGCGGCCGCAGGTCATTGATGCCGTTGAGATGCACCACGTCGTCCATGCTGCTGCTGCGGTCCATCAGGATCAGCAGCTCCGCGCCCTGGCCGCTGCGCAGCACCTGCGCTTGCGGCTGCCCCGGTCCCGCCAGCCCCAAGATGATGCCGGCCATCGCCGCCACGGCGAGCGAGCGCCACAGCAGGCCCAGCCACCGGCCGGTGCGGTCGGGCGGCAGCCACGCCACGGACGCGAACACCAGCGTGTCGGCGCGCCGCCTGAGCAAGGGCAGCAGCGCCAGCGGCAGCAGCAGCAGGACCGAGGGTAGAGCGAAGTCGAAGCCCATCGGATGTCAGCGCTCGCGGCGCTTCTCGATCTCGCGCAGCGCGCGGCACAGCTCCATCAGCGGATAGGGCGCTGTGTTGCGCTCGTCTGCGAAGAAGCGCCGGTCCGAGCGGCGGTAGAACTCCTCGAGCCGTGTGCGCAGCGGCAGCAGCTGCGGTGCGTCTGCGAACAGGCGCGGCAGGCTTTCGCTGCGCACCACGCGGCCGCAGCTCGCGTCGATCGCGCGATGCAGGACGAGCCAGGCCTCGTCGGCGTTCGCATCGAGCCGTCGCAGCTCGCCCAGGGCACGTGCATAGGGCAGGCTGCGTGTCTCGCGCCATTGGCGCGCGCTCCACCAGCCCAGCCAGGAGAGCAGGACCAGCAGCAAGGCACCGCGTCGAGAGCCGCAGGTTCCGCTCGATGGACGCGGTCGGAATCGGCGCCACCTCGCGGTCCGGACGCATCGGCTGCAATGCGCCTTGCGCGAAGGTCTCCGGGGGAGTGAGCGGGCCGATGCTGACCGGCCACTCGGGCAGCGCGAGCGGCGCTCCTGCATCGACCGGAATCACCAGCGCGGGCAGCGAGGCCGTGCTCAAGGCGCGCGGCGAATTGATGACCTGGTAGTCGATGGCAAGCCACGGCCGGCCCGCGCTGTCGTGCTCGATGCGTGCCGGCCGGCGCTCGAACCACAGGCCGACCCGCTCGGGCGCAGGCAATGCCGTTGCGACGAGTTCGCGGCCGTCCTGCTGCCCTTCCTGCTGCATCAGCACACGCTGGGTCAGCACGTCGCCGATCACATGGCCGAAGGCGCGCGGCTGCTCGATCGTGGCAGCTTGCGCGGCCGCGGCCGCAAGCGCCAGCAGGCAGGGCAGGCAAGACGCGGCCTTCATCCCACCGCCTCCAGGAAATGGCGCGACAAGGCTTCGGCGTCGAAGCGGCCATCCATGTGGAACGGTGCGGCCCCATGAGTTTCGAACAGCCTGTGCAATTCGGCGCGGCGCGCCGCGACCGCCTCGCGCCAGCGCGTGCGCGTGCTCTCTCGCGTCCACAGCGTGCGGCGCGCACCGGTTTCGGCGTCGCTCACGACCAGCAGCGCGGAGCTGGCGGGAGGTTCGATCTCCGCCGGATCCCAGGTGATCATCGGAACCACGCAAGCGGGCGCCAGCAGGTCGAGCACGGCGCCCAGGCCTTCCAGGGAGAAGTGAAAGTCGGACACGATGAACACCAGCCCCGGCCGGCCGGCGAGGCGCGCGAGGCAAGGCCTGAGGCTCTCGACCGAGCTCTTTCCGGCATGCTCGGTCCGCCATGCGCGCAGCCGCGCGGCCATCACGCTGCCGAGGCCGCGACCCTGCCGGGCCGGCATGTAGAGCGCATCGGGCGTGGCCGCATCGAAACCCAGCAAGCCGAGCGCATCGCCGGCGCGAAAGACGCTCATGCCCAGCGCCTCGACGAAGTCCGCGGCCACGTCGAGCTTGCTCCGGCGCGCACCGAAGTGCATCGATGCCGACAAGTCGATCACCGTATGCACCGGGATCGCAGTGCGCTGCCGCTGGATGCGCACCAGCCACTCATGCCGCTGGTCGCGCAGGCTGGCGCGCAGGTCGAGCCGGCGTGGGTCGGGGTGGTCGAACAGGCGCCGGTGCGCCGCGAAGAGCTGCCCGCTGCCCAGCCCCGAGCCCTCGTGCGCCCCCGGCCGCTGGCCGGCAATGCGTGCCGGCAAGCGGTAATGAAATTCGGCCGTCATGTCGGCACCGCGACGCTGTCCATGATGCGATCGACCAGTGCGCTCGCGATCTCGTGCCGCCTCAGCTCGTAGACCGGCGTGAAGAACACGCGATGCCCCAGCACCGAGGGCAGCACCAGGCGCACGTCCTCCGGCATGACATGAGACCGGTCGGCGAGCCAGGCGACGACACGCGCGGCGCGCAGCAGCGCACTCATGCCGCGCGCGCTCGCGCCGGCGAGGACCAGCCGCTCCATGTCCACGCCTTCGAGCCGGATGCCGAAGCGAAGCGGCCGTTCGGTGGCGTCCCACAGGTCGAGCACATAGCGTTCGATCGCAGCGCTCGCGTGCACGCTCTCCTGCACCAGCGCGCCGATGCGGTTGAGCTCGTCCCAGGGCAGCACGCCGGACGCGACCCGCTCCAATAGGCGCTCGGTGTCATGGAATGCGGTGTCGGACACCAGCGAGCGGCGCACGGCGCGGTCCGACGGCGTGACCATGTTCAGCTCGAACATGAAGCGGTCGCGCGCCGCCGACGCCAGCTCGAAGGTCTCTTCCTTCTCGACCCGGTTGCGATCGGCAAACACCGTCATGTGCGGAAAGCGGTATTCGCGATTGAAAGCCGAGACGCTGCGCTCGGACATCGCACGCAGCAGCAAGGACTGCACCTGCGGCCGCGCGCGATTGATCTCGTTGAAGAAGAAGGTGGTGAGCCGCTCGCCGTGGCGCAGCAGGGGCCCCGGGTCGATGCGCGGCCGGCCTTCGGCATCGACATAGGTGTGGTAGACCAGGTCGCCGGGCATCAGGTCGATGGTGCCTTCGACGCGCTCGAAGTCGCCCCCCGTTGCGCGCGCGAAGGCCCTGAGCACCGTGGTCTTGCCGACGCGACAGCGGGTGGGGAGGCGACATCGCCCTCGAGCAGCACGTGGCCCCGCGCGAACAGCGCCACGTTGACGAGCCGGATCGTGTCGGCCTGGCCGATCACCGCCTTGGCGACCTCCTCCTCGACGCGTCGCGCCAGGATGCGCCAGTGTGCAAGCTGTTCGTCGACACTCATGCATCGGCTCCTGAGGCGGGAGTTCAGGTCTGGAAAAGATCATACGCGGCACGCCGCGTCCGGGCATGGCCAGCCCTCGGCCGGCATGCGTTCATGCTGCTCCACCTCTGAGGGGGGCCGGGGGAGCGGTGAATTGTGGCCGAAGGTAGGGGCCGGGCGCTCACCGGCAGTCCTACGGCTCGCACTCCGCACAGTCTGCCGCAATAACCCGCATCACCATGAGCCACAATCGTCTTCCATCGACGACCGATCGACGGAGGCGCCATGACACAAGCCGACTCCCCACGCTGGAAGCACGACGGCGTTCGTGTCGTTCCGGCCGGCCAGCTGGACCCGAACACCGCGCAGACGCCCGGCATGGACCGCAAGGCCGCCATCAACTTTGCCCGCGTCGGCGCGCAGAAGCTGTGGGCCGGCACGGTGCACATCCACCCGAACGCGAAGACCGGCCCGCATCACCACGGGCCGCTCGAAAGCGTGATCTACGTCGTCAAGGGCCGTGCGCGCATGCGCTGGGGCGAGAGCCTCGAGTTCACCGCCGAGGCCGGCCCCGGCGACTTCATCTACGTGCCGCCCTTCGTGCCGCACCAGGAGATCAACGCCAGCCGCAGCGAGGTGCTCGAATGCGTGCTGGTGCGCAGCGACGGCGAGGCGATCGCGGTGAACCTCGACATCGAGCCGGCCGAGCCGCCGGAAGAAGTGCGCTGGATCGATCCCACGCACCCGGGCTGATCACCGCCGCGGCCGCGCCGTGCCCGCGAACCTCTCCCCGGAATACAAGGCGGCCGAGGCCGCCTTCCGCAAGACGCGCGACCCGGAAAAGCGCCTCGAGATATTGCGCGAGATGCTGCGCACGATCCCCAAGCACAAGGGCACCGAGCATCTGCAGGCCGACATCAAGGCCCGCATCAAGGACCTGGCCGAGCAGCTCGAGGGCGGCGCCCGCAAGGCAGGCGGGCACGGCGGCCCGGCGCTCGTCATCCGCCCCGAAGGCGCGGCCCAGGTCGCGCTGATCGGCCCGCCCAATGCCGGCAAGTCCTCGCTGCATGCGCGGCTCACGGGCTCGAACGCGCATGTGGGGGCGTATCCCTTCGCCACGCAATATCCGGAGGCGGGGATGATGCCGCACGAGGATGTGCACTTCCAGCTGATCGACCTGCCTCCGGTCGCGCCCGAGCATCCCGTTCCATGGCTGGTCAACACCCTGCAGACGGCCGATGCGGCGCTGCTGGTGGTGGACCTTGGCGAGCCCTCCTGCATCGAGCAATTGCAGGCCGTGCAATCGGTGCTGAAGCAGCAGCGTGTGACGCTGAGCGAAAGATGGGCCGTGACCCCGCCATCGACTGCGGGCGGGGCCGCCGGCGAGGACGATCCCTTCGAGCTCCGGCTGCCCACCCTGATGCTCGCCAACAAGGCCGACACCATCGCGGACATCGATGCCGAGCTCCAGGTGCTGCGCGAGCTGGGCGAGGAGCCCTGGCCCGTGCTCGCGGTGTCGGCCGAGAGCGGCCATGGCCTGGGAGACATCGGGCCATGGCTGTTCGGGCATCTCGGTGTCGTGCGCGTCTACACCAAGCTGCCGGGGCACCATGCCGACAAGCACCGGCCGTTCACGCTGCGCCACGGCCAGACGGTGGGCGATGTGGCGCGGCTCGTCCACCAGGACGTCGCGCGCTCGCTGCGCCATGCCCGCGTGTGGGGGCATTCGGGCTTCGACGGGCAGCAGGTCGGGCACGAACATGTCGTCGAGGATGGCGACATCGTCGAGCTGCACACCTGAACCTGGAAACGGCAGTTGACCGCTCGCCGCCGCTGGCCACACCGGATGAACTCAGGCGCCTGGCGTCCGTTGCCACAAATCGTCCAGCGACAGCACCTCCGTCAGCACCTTGCTCATGTTCTTCGCGCAGCGCTCGGGCACGCGCTCGAAGGGTGTCCACTCGAAGGCGTCCGCCTCCGGCAGCAGGCGCCCGTGGCGATCGTGGAACATGCTGGTGCACACGCAGGTGCCGGGATCGATGCGATCGATCTGCATCGCGAAGAGATGCAGGTCCTTGCGGGGCCGGTAGGCCATGGGCCCCAGGTCCAGCAGGCCTTCGGGATCAAGGCGCAGGCCGGTTTCCTCAAGGGTCTCGCGCACCGCCGCCTCGCGCGGCGTTTCACCCGGGTCGGGCAGGCCCTTGGGGATGTCCCAATGCGCCGCCCCGGTGGCATGGCACAGCAGGAGTTCTCGTTGCGGGCTGAACAGCAGCACGCCGCAGCTGGTGACGGTGGAGGTCATGCTTCATGGTAGTCCACTGAATCACTGAAATCGGTTCGGCGCTGTACGCGCGATACGGGCGCGCTGCGGCGTTGCAAATGCTCGCGATACCTGCGGGTATCGCTGCGCTTTGCGCCTTGCATCGCATCCCGTCTCGCACGTCCCTCGCCGCCCATTTCAATGATTCAGCGGACTGCCCGCGGGAACACCGTCTCGAGGAACTGCCGCCGCGGCGGATGGTCCGGCTGCTCCTTCCACACACAGTAGACCTCCGAAGGCGGGGTGGCTTCAGCCAGGGGCCGAAACGCCGCGCCCGCCATGCCCGAGCGCTCCAGCGGCGCCGGCACCACCGAGACGCCCATGCCCTGCGATACGAGCGACACCACCGACAGCCAGTGCCGCACCTCGTGCCGCACGCGCGGATAGAAGCCCTGCGCGCCGCACATCTCGATGATCCGCGTGTAGTAGTCGGGCGAGGCCTGGCGCGAGAACAGCACGAAGGGCTCGTCGCGCAGTTCGAGCAGCGAGACCTTGCGCCGCCGCGCGAGCGCATGGCCCGCGGGCACGCAGCAGCGGAACGGCTCCGCATGCACGAGCAAGGTCTGCAGCCCTGCCGGCACGCGCTGGGTGTGCACGAAGCCGAGGTCGAGTTCCTCGTGCATCAGCGCGTCGATCTGCTCCTGCGAGTTCAGCTCGTTCAGCGCCACGTCGATGCGCGGATGGCTCGCGTGATACGCCTCCAGCCACTGCGGCAGGCCGCGAAACAGCACCGAGCCGACGAAGCCCACGCGCAGGCGCCCGATCGCGCCGGCCTCGATCTCGCGCGCCAGCAGGCGCGCCTCGTCGGCCTGCGCCAGCAGGGCCTGCGCCGATTCGCGAAACGCCAGCCCGGCGGCGGTGAGCCGCACGCCCTTGCTGTCGCGGTCGAACAGCCGTGCGCCCACCGAGGCCTCGAGCTGCTGGATGTTCAGCGACAGCGGCGGCTGCGTGATCGCCAGGCGCTGCGCCGCCCGGCCGAAGTGCAGTTCCTCGGCCAGCGCGAGGAAATAGCGCAGATGGCGGAATTCCATGGCAATACAGATTTCATATCGACGGAGCCAATCATTGAATTGGACGCAAATGATTGTGCTGCCGATACTGGGTCAAACCCCGGAGACAAACCCATGCCGACGAGCCCATCTACCTCCGTCCACCCGGTGCCCGACCAGCACGGCGTCAACCTCTTCTCCACCGACCCCGAACTGCGCCGGCTGCTGGCGCTGTACCTGCCGCCCGAACTGCTGCGCCACCTGCTGCCGCACCTGGAGCGACCTGGGCGGCCTGGCCGGCGGCGTGCTGGACACGCTGGCGCACACCGCCGACAAGAACCCGCCCACGCTGCTGCACCGCACCCGCAGCGGCGTCGACGCGCAGCGCATCGTCAAGCACCCGGCCTACGTGGAGATGGAGCGGCTGGCGTTCAGCCAGTACGGGCTGGCGGCCATGTCGCACCGCGGCGGCGTGCTGGGCTGGGACAAGCCGCATGCCGGCCGCCGCCAAGTACGCGCTGACCTATCTGTTCGTGCAGGCCGAGTTCGGCCTGTGCTGCCCGCTCTCGATGACCGATTCGCTGACGCGCACGCTGCGCAAGTTCGGCGACCCGGCACTGGTCGAGCGCTACCTGCCGCAGCTGACGACGCAGGACTTCGACGATCTCTGCCAGGGCGCGATGTTCATGACCGAGCAGGCCGCCGGCTCCGACATCGCCGCCACGCGACCCGCGCGGTGCCCGACGGCGACGCTTTCGGCTGCATGGCGACAAGTGGTTCTGCTCCAACCCCGATGCCGGGCTGGCGATGGTGCTGGCGCGCATCGACGGCGCGCCCGGCCGGCATGAAGGGCGTGTCGCTGTTCCTGCTGCCGCGCAACCTGCCGGACGGCTCGGCCAACGCCTACCGCATCGTGCGGCTCAAGGACAAGCTCGGCACCCGCTCGATGGCCAGCGGCGAGATCCGCCTGGAAGGCGCGCGTGCCTACCTGGTCGGCGAGCCCGGCCGCGGCTTCGTGCAGATGGCCGACATGGTCAACAACTCGCGCCTGTCCAACGGCGTGCGCGCCGCCGGCCTGATGCGCCGCGCGGTGAGCGAGGCGATGTTCATCGCCCGCGAGCGCCGCGCCTTCGGCCGGCGGCTGGTCGACATGCCGCTGATGCGCCGCCAGCTGGTCAAGCTGCTGCTGCCCACCGAGCAGGCGCGCACCATGGTGTTCCAGACCGCCGAGGCGCTGCGCCGCTCCGATGCCGGCGACAGACGGCGCCTATCCGCTGGTGCGCATCCTCACGCCGCTGATCAAGTTCCGCGCCTGCCGCGATGCGCGCAAGGTCACCGGCGACGCGATGGAGGTGCGCGGCGGCTGCGGCTACATCGAGGACTGGACCGACCCGCGCCTGGTGCGCGACGCGCACCTGGGCTCGATCTGGGAAGGCACCAGCAACATCGTCGCGCTGGACGTGCTGCGCGCGATCCGTCGCGAAAGTCGCTGCCGGCGCTGGAGGCGCATCTCGAGGCCTGCTGCGCGAGACGCCGCCTGCACGCCGGTGCGCGCGCGGTGTTCGAGCGGACGCTGGAGCGCACGCTGGCTCGCGCGGCCCACGCCGCCGAAGCCGAGCGCAGGGCGACGTGCTGGCGCGCCAGGTCGGCTTCGGCCTGTACCACCTGACGACCGCCATCGCGATGGCCTGGGAGGCCGCCGGCATGCAGTCGACGCGGCGCATGCGCCTGGCGCAACTGGTGCTGCGCCAGCGCGTGCTGCCGCAGGACCCGCTCGGTGGCGACGAGTCCGAGCCGGCATGGCTGCCTGCGCTGCTCGAGCCCGCATCCGAAGGCGCCGACGCGCAAAGCGTCGAGTCCGTCAACCTGTTCTGAACTATTCGAAGGAGACAAGCATGAAGTTCCTTCGCCAACTGGTCCTCGCCGCATGCGCCGCCTGTCACGCTCGCGCGCGTTTGCCGCCGACTTCCCGACAAGCCCGTCACGATGGTCGTGCCCTTCCCGCCCGGCGGCCCGACCGATGCGATGGCGCGCACCCTGGCCGCCGCGGTGAAGGATCGCTGGGGCAGCCCGTGATCGTCGAGAACAAGGCGGGCGCCGGCGGCAACATCGGCGCCGAGGCCGTGGCCCGCGCCGACCGCGACGGCCAGACGCTGCTGTTCGGCACCTCGGGGCCGCTGGCCATCAACGTCAGCCTGTACCGCAAGATCGGCTACGACCCGGTGAAGAGCTTCGCGCCGGTGATCCAGATCGGCCACCTGCCCAACGTGCTGGTGGTGCATCCGACCGTGCCGGCCAAGACCGTGAAGGAGCTGGTCGCCTACGCCAAGGCCAACCCCGGCAAGCTGAGCTACGCCTCCTCGGGCAACGGCGCGTCTTCGCACCTGGCGGGCGTGATGTTCAACAACATGGCCGGCGACCGACCTCCAGCACATCCCCTACAAGGGCACCGGCCCGGCGCTGAACGACCTGCTGGGCGGCCAGGTCGCGATGACCTTCACCGACGTGCTCACCGCGCTGCCCTACATCAAGGCCGGCAAGCTGCGCGCGCTGGGCGTGACCACCAAGGAGCGCTCGCAGGCACTGCCCGAGGTGCCCACGATGGCCGAGCAGGGCGTGACCGGCTTCGACGTGTGGGTGTTCTTCGGCCTGGTCGTGCCGGCGGGCACGCCGCAGGAGACGATCGCCAAGCTCAATCCGCCTTCGCCACTGTGCTGCAAGCAGCCCGAGGTGACGCAGCAGCTTGCAGCGCAGGGGCTGGAGTCCGCGCCCTCGACCACGCCCGAGCAACTCGGCGGCTTCATCCAGAGCGAGGTGGCCAAGTGGCGCGCCGTGGTGAAGAAGTCCGGCGCGCAGGTCGATTGAGGAGCCGTCGATGAACACGTCCACCTCTTCATCTGCGGGGCGCTGGCCGGCATCCGCGTGGTCGATCTCTCGCGCATCCTGGGCGGGCCGTACTGCGGCCAGATCCTCGGCGACCACGGCGCCGACGTGCTGAAGGTCGAGCCGCCGCAAGGCGACGACACCCGCACCTGGGGCCCGCCCTTCAAGGACGGCGTGGCCTCCTACTACCTGGGCCTGAACCGCAACAAGCGGCTGATGCGGCTGGACCTGACGACCGAGGCCGGGCCGTGCCGCGCTGCTGGGGCTGCTGGCCGAGGCCGACGTGCTGGTCGAGAACTTCAAGACCGGCACCATGGAGAAGTGGGGCATCGGCTACGACACGCTTTCGCAGCGCTTTCCGCGCCTGATGCATTGCCGCGTCTCGGGCTTCGGCGCCGACGGCCCGCTCGGCGGGCTGCCCGGCTACGACGCGGCAGTGCAGGCGATGACCGGCATCATGAGCGTCAACGGCGAGGCCGACGGCGAGCCGCTGCGCGTGGGCCTGCCGGTGGTGGACATGGTCACCGGGCTGAACGCCGCGCTCGGCGTGCTGCTGGCGCTGCAGGAGCGCGAGCGCAGCGGGCGCGGCCAGTTCGTCGAAGCGGCGCTGTACGACTGCGGCCTGTCGCTGCTGCACCCGCATGGCGCCAACTGGTTTCTCGACGGCCGCACGCCGGGGCGCACCGGCAACGCGCACCCCAACATCTACCCCTACGACAGCGTGGCCACCGGCACCGAGCCGATCTTCCTGGCGGTGGGCAACGACCGGCAGTTCGCGATCCTGTGCCGGCACCTTGGCGCGCCAGGCCTGGCCGAGGACGAACGCTATGCCACGCCGGCGCGCGTTCGGTGAACCGCGTGGCGCTCAAGGCCGAGCTGGAGGCGCTGCTCGCGAGCCTCGACGGCCCGGCGCTGGCCGACACGCTGGTGGCCCTGGCGTGCCCTGCGCGCCGGTGCTGCTCGGTGGACGCTGCGCTCAGCCATCCGCACACCGCGCATCGCGGCATGGTGGTGGAGATGGCCGGTGGCTACCGCGGCATCGCCTCGCCGATCAAGCTCAGCCGCACGCCGGCCAGCTACCGTTTCGCGCCACTCGCCGAGGGGAACAGCTTCCTGCCCCGCTCGAGCGCCAACGACGATTGAAGGAGACCCTGACCATGGCCACATCCAAGACCGCGTTCCACTGGGACGACCCGCTGCTGCTGGACCAGCAGCTCGCGAGGACGAGCGCACGGTGCGCGATGCCGCCGCGGCCTACTGCCAGGAGCGCCTCGCCCCGCGCGTGCTGGAGGCCTTCCGCCACGAGAAGACCGACCCGGCCATCTTTCGCGAGATGGGCGAGCTGGGCCTGCTGGGCGCGACCATTCCCGAGCCTACGGCGGCGCGGGCCTGAACTACGTCTGCTACGGGCTGGTCGCCCGCGAGGTGGAGCGTGTCGACTCCGGCTACCGCTCGATGATGAGCGTGCAGTCTCGCTCGTGATGGTGCCGATCAACGAGTTCGGCAACGAGGCGACCGAAGCAGAAGTACCTGCCCAAGCTGGCCACGCGGCGAGTGGATCGGCTGCTTCGGCCTGACCGAGCCCGACCACGGCTCCGACCCCGGCTCCATGGTCACGCGCGCCAGCAAGGTGCGACGGCGGCTACAGCTGACCGGCACCAAGATGTGGATCACCAACAGCCCGATCGCCGACGTGTTCGTGGTCTGGGCCAAGGACGACGACGGCGCGATCCGCGGCTTCGTGCTGGAGAAGGGCGCGAAGGGCCTGACGCGCGCCGGCGATCCACGGCAAGGTCGGCCTGCGCGCGTCGATCACCGGCGAGATCGTGATGGACGACGTGTTCTGCCCCGAGGAGAACGCCTTCCCCGACGTGCGCGGCCTGAAGGGCCCGTTCACCTGCCTGAACAGCGCGCGCTACGGCATCGCCTGGGGCGCGCTGGGCGCCGCCGAGGACTGCTGGCACCGCGCGCGCCAGTACACGCTGGACCGCAAGCAGTTCGGCAAGCCGCTGGCGGCGAACCAGCTGGTCCAGAAGAAGCTGGCCGACATGCAGACCGAGATCACGCTGGGCCTGCAGGGCTGCCTGCGCCTGGGCCGCATGAAGGACGAGGGCACGGCCGCGGTGGAGATCACCTCGATCATGAAGCGCAACTCCTGCGGCAAGGCGCTGGACATCGCCCGCATGGCCCGCGACATGCTCGGCGGCAACGGCATCAGCGACGAGTTCGGCGTCGCCCGCCACCTGGTCAACCTGGAGGTGGTCAACACCTACGAGGGCACGCACGACATCCATGCGCTGATCCTGGGCCGGGCGCAGACGGGGATTGCGGCGTT
>CAWFRK010000045.1:0-19018 GCA_963818175.1 uncultured beta proteobacterium
GTCGATGAATCGCCGCCAAGTTCGCCGATCCCGATTGGCAGCTCGGCAATACGCGCTGGGGCCTGAAGGTCTCGACCTCGATGCAGGGCGCGGGCCTGGCCCCCAGTGCCTCCCTGCTGGGCCTGGCCAGCATGGAGCTGCCCATGGACATGCGCTTGCGCCTCAACGTGGGGCCGAAGCTCGACGGGTCGACCCATCAGCTCGACAACCAGGTCAACGCCGCCCTGGTGTGGCCGCTCGACGAGCGCATGTCGCTCACCAGTGAGACGGTCAGCTCGCAAGGCGCCGCGACGAGGCAGACCCTAGGCACCAGCCTGTGGCTCGTGCCCGGGCGCATGGGGCTCCGACCCCCACGCGGGCCGCTCCCTTGCCGGCGAGCCCGACCCGCACTATTCAGTGCGCTTCCAGTGGTACTGGGGTGACCGCAAGCCTCTTCCCTGATCGCCGGCTTCTTCTTTCGGCGTCGATATCATGCGCCCGGCCCCGGCTTCCATGGCCCCCGTGAACGACGCAGCCCCCAGCCCCTCCTCCACCTGGGTGCCCTTGCGCCACCCGCCCTTCCGCGGCCTCTGGGCCGGCGGCCTCTACTTCATCGGCAACGCGATGCAGACATGGCGGCGGCGTGGCTGATGGTGGAGCTCACCGGCTCGTCGTTCCTGGCCGCGCTGGTGCAGACGGCGGTGTTCCTGCCGATGTTCCTGCTGTCGCTGCCGGCGGGCGTGCTGGCCGACACCACCGACCGCCGCCGCCTGATCCTCGGCGCGCTGGCGGTCAGGCCGGCGCCGTCGCGCTGCTGGCCGTGCTGGCGCTGCTCGGCTGGGCCGGGCCGGCGACGCTGCTGCTGTTCACCTTCGTCGCCGGCTGCTGCACCGCGCTGCTGTCGCCGGCCTGGAACTCGGCCGTCGGCGACACCGTGCCGCGCGACGACCTGCCGCAGGCCATCACCGCGATGTCGATCGCCTACAACAGCGCGCGCGCGCTGGGCCCGGCGCTGGCCGGCTTCGTGTTCGCGCTGGCCGGCGCGCGGCTGGGTGTTCGCGCTCGCGGTGCTCAGCGCGCTGGCGATGATGCAGGCGGTGCGGCGCTGGCCGCCGCGGCCGCACCCGCCGTCGCGGCTGCCGGCCGAGCGGCTGTGGAGCGGCATGCTGAGCGGGCTGCGCTATGCGCGCCATTCGCCGACGATCCTGGCGCAGCTGCGTGCGCACCGTCGCCTACAGCGGCGCCGGCTCGGCGCTGTGGGCGCTGCTGCCGGTGATCGGCGCAGCGCCAGCTCGGCCTGGGCGCCGCCGGCTTCGGCCTGCTGATGGGCTGCCTGGGCACCGGCGCGGTCGCGGCCGGCCTGGTCCTCGGGCGGCTGCGCGCGCGCCTCGGGCTGGAGCGGCTGGTCGCGGTCGGCTGCGTCGTCTTCGCGCGCGGTGATGCTGGTCGCGGCCTGTCGCCGCGTGCCGTGGTCGTGTACGTCGCGCTGGTCGCTCGGCGGCGCCGCGTGGATGGCGGTGATGTCGACCTTCAACACCGCCACGCAGACCAGCGCGCCGCCGTGGGTGCGCTCGCGCGCCGTGGCGCTGCACACGCTGTGCGCGCTCGGCTCGTTCGCCATCGGCTCGGCCTTCTGGGGCGCGGTGTCCGGCCTCGCCGGCCTGCCGGCGACGCTGGCGCTGGCGGCCGCTGGCGATGGTGGCCGGCCTGCTGCTGGCGCGGCCGTTCCCGCTGCGCATGGGCGCGGCGCAGGAGGTCACGCCGGCGCCGCCGTGGGAAGACCTGTTCGTCGCCGACGAGCCCGAGCCCGAGGCCGGCCCGGTGGCGGTGGAGATGGGCTACCGCATCCGCGCCGGCGACGCCGAGGCGTTCCTCGACGCCGTCGAGCCAGCTGCGCGCCCCGCGCCGGCGCGACGGCGCCACGTTCTGGCGCGTGTATCGCGACCTCGGCGACCCGTCGCGCTACGTCGAGCGCTTCATCGTCACCTCCTGGGCCGACTACCTGCACCAGCGCGCGCGCGCGACGTGGCCGACCAGGAGCTCGAGCACGGCGCCGCTTCCAGGTGCAGATGACATCGTCGTCACATTCCTGGCTCGCGGATCGGCGTCGGGCTTCCCGATAGTGCCGTCGCCTTGGCCCTGACTGGCTCGACTGCGATGAAGGACCTTGCCTTGTTGATGGCCTTTCAGCGATCCCAGTCAGGCTTCTTCACCTCGTCGCCGCGCCGCGCTAAGACGATTCCGGCGATACGGAACAGCCTGGAACAGGGATCGCCCCTGGATTTATGTCGTAATCGAGCCGCCGACATCAGCCCCGGTTGACTTGCATTTCCTGTGCAACGGGGTTCGGGACAAGGGCTGGCCGTCGACGGCCCGTTCGGTGAAATACGTGCACACGATGCCGCCGAGCATCGGCACATGGCTGACGACCGCTGGAGCGCCTCTTCCCAGACTCCCGCGCCAAGAAGGCTCAACTTCGCCGTGCATCTTTTACCGCGTAATTTCCGTCGTTAGCTGCGCCAAGTCGTCTGGCGAGACGACTGGCTCGATCACGATCAGCCGCTTCACGTCCACGCATCGTTGAGCCAGGCTTTCTCTTCTATGATCAGCGAGCAGATCGCACCGATGCGCTCCTTGCCACTGCTTCACATCGACACACATGAACCCCTTCTCCTTCAATATCAATACTCTACAGCCGGCCTCGGTTTCAACATCGATAGACCATCATAGTCAGCCGCCAGTCGGCATGCGCCCGTACAGCATCAGCAGCCTCGCCCCCGGCAGGAAAAGGCCTTGCCCGACCCGCCGCACATCGGACAGACTCCTCGACACGGGATCCATACGTGCTTCGAGTTGCTCCCGGCCGAGCGGCCTCGGTTCCAGGCCCGACGGCTTGCGTGCGCCCGTCGCGGATCAGGAGCGCCGGATCGGCATGGCGCGCCCGCGTGATTCAGATCATGAATCGTGAACAGCGCCGCCCAGCCCGTCGGCGGCGAGCCGGCAGATCTCGCGCATGACCTTGCCCTCGTTGCCGAGGTCGAGGCTGGCGGACGGCTCGTCGAGCACCACGACGGGGCTCCTGCGAGAGCGCCCCGGCAACGAGCGCGGGCTCGCGTTCACCGCACGAGATCAGTGGGTGACAGGCCGCTCGGCCGGTGGGCGATGCCCAGGCGCTCGGTCGCGGCCGCGCCACTTCGCGAGTCTCGCACTGAAGGTCGCGCCAGCAGGCCGGCGTGGGCAGTGCGTCCCATCGGCACCACCTCCTCGACCGTGAAGGCGAAGGTGCTCGACGCGGTTCTGTGGCACGTAGGCCAGCATTCGCGCACGGGCTCGCACCGAATACTCGTCGAGCGGGCGGCCATCGAGCCGGACGCTGCCGGCCTGGCGGGCAGCAGCCCGAGCAGGGTCTTGAGCAGCGTCGTCTTGCCCCCGCCGTTGGGCCCGAGCAAGGCCAACACCTCGCCTTGGTTCAGCGCCAGCGTGAAGCCCTCGCCGACCAGGCGGCCGGGGTAGCCGATGGCGAGTTCGTGGGCCTCGACAGCTGGGCCAGCCGCCGTGCCGCTCCCAGCCCCCCCCCCCCCCTGCGCGCTGCGCAGCAGCCAGATGAAGAACGGCGTGCCGATGACCGCGGTCAGGATGCCCAGCGGCATTTCGACCGGCGCGATGGTGCGGCACAGCGTGTCGATGAAGAGCAGCAGCCCCGCTCCGACAATGGCCGCCGTGGGCAGCAGGCGCGCGAACGAGGGCCCGACCAGGAAGCGCGCCAGGTGCGGCACCACCAGCCCCACCCAGCCCACGATGCCGGCCGCCGCGACGCTGGCCGCAGTCACCAACGTCGCGGCGGCCACGATGCACACCCGCAGCAGCGTCGTGGGCGCGCCGAGGGCGCGGGCCTCTTCCTCCGGCAGCGACATCACGTTCATCTTCCAGCGCAAGGCGAGCAGGACCACGGAGCCGAGCACGACGGGCAAGAGCAAGGGAAGCAGCGTGTGGGCATCGGCGCCCGCAAGGCTGCCGAGCAGCCAGAAGGTCATCGCGGGAAGCTGGTTGTAGGGGTCTGCAAGGTACTTCACCATGCCGATGCCGGCGCCCAGCAAGGAGCCGACCACGATGCCCGTGAGCAAGAGCGTCAACACCGGATCGCCTCCGCGCAGCGCCGAGCCCAGCGCATAGACCAGGGCCACCGCGATCAGGCCGCCCGCGAATGCCGCGCTCTGGATGCCGAAGATGCCGAGCGAGAAGTAGATGCCCAGCACCGCGCCCAGCGCCGAGCCCGCCGAGGCGCCCAGGATGTCGGGCGAGACCAGCGGGTTGCGGAACAGGCCCTGGAAGGCCGTTCCCGCAATGGACAGTGCTGCACCGACGGCCACCGCGGCCAGCACGCGCGGGCCGCGGATCCTGAGCACCACGGTTTCGACGGCCGGCGGCAAGCCCGAATCCGCACCTGTCGCACGCGACCACAGCACGGTCAGCAGGTCCAGCGGCGTGACGGCGAATCGCCCGAGCGCATAGGCAAACACGATGCCGCCGACCAGCACGGCCAGCGCCACCAGCGTTCCCGGAAGGGCCGAGCGCCGGGCCACGATTCAGGCACGCCCGGCCAGCACGCGCTCGATCTGCGCGTCGCTCAGGGCCACGTGATAGAAGCGCTGGTAGAACTCGCGCACAAGGGGTCGCAGGTCTTCGGGAAAGAGCTTGGGGAACACCACCTTGCCCAGCCACCACAGGCCGATGAGCCGGTTGACACCCGGCGGAAAGTCGATCCAGCCGAATGGCAGCTTGGGCGAGAGATGCACCCGGCCATCGCGCACGGCGCGCAGGTCCTTCCACAGCGGGTTGTCGCGCACCGTGGCGGCGAATGTCTGGTCGATGGTGACGATGACCTCGGGGTCCCAGCGCAGCACTTGCTCAAGCGACACGGTGACCAGGCCGCCCTGCATCTCCGAGGGCACGTTGAGCACGCCCATGAACTCGAGGACCTCGATGTTGATCGAGCCCGCGAGCCCGGTCTCCAGCCCCGCCGGCCCACGCGCGTAGTAGACCCGCGGACGCTGCTCCTTCGGCACTTGCGCGACGCGTCCGGCGACGGTCTTCATCATGTCTTGCGCCTGCTCGGCGAGCTGCCGTGCCGCCTCCTTGCGCCCGAGCAACTCGCCGAGCGTGAGGTAGCTGGCCGCGATGCGGTCGAAGCGACCGTCGAGAAGGGCATAGGGAATGCCGGTCTGCTCCTGCACGCGGTCAGCCAGCTCCACGTAGGTCTGTCGTGTCGAGCCGGCGTCGAGGATCAGGTCGGGCTTGAGGGCCAGCACCGACTCCAGGCTCGCGGTGTTGCCACGCCCGGTGATGCGGCCGACCTCGGGGCGCTTGCCGACATCGGGCAACAGGAATTCCAGCTCTTCGGCACGATTCGCCCGGGGCCAGCCCAGCAGGGTGTCGGGGGCCAGGGTGTAGAGCTGTATCGCCGCGGGAGGTCCGGCGGGAAAGACCCGCTCCACCTTCCTGGGGATCGCCACGCGGCGGCCGGCTCCATCGACCACGTGCGGGCCCTGGGCCAGCGATGGGACATCGAGCGCGGCACCGGCAAGGCCGATGAGTATCGAGCGGCGGCGCCGGCCCGGCGGCGGCAAGCTGGGGTCCATGCCCGAAGTCTTGCATGGATCGATCCGCCGGCCCTCAGGGTTTGGTCGCGGGTGATCCTCTCCACCGCCCCCACGAATTCCTCGACCTCCGCATCGCCGAATGGCAGCGACAGCGCCACCATCCCGCGCCGAGCCAGGAAGATGCCCTGCTCGATCAGGTCGAAGAACAGCAGGTCCTTCAGGCGCTTCGGTCCTCTTAGCCTCTTCTCAGCGCAGCCGCCTGGGCGACAGCGCTTCGGGGTCGATCCCCTCGAGCGCCAGCGCGGGCGGCAGCGGCTCGCCGCACAGCAGCGCCGCCGCGAGTTCCGACGCCCCCGCAGCGCTCTGGATGCCGTAGCCGCCCTGCCCCGCCAGCCAGAAAAAACCCTCGCAGTGGTCGTCCGCTCCGATGACCAGCTCGCCATCGGGCACGAAGGAGCGCAGGCCGGCCCAGATGCTGGTCGGGCGCCGGATGCTCAGGATGCTGACCGACTGGATCCGATCGATCCCCATCGCCACGTCCAGCTCCTCCGGCACCACGTCGTGCGGCACGGTGCGGTCGGCATTGGCCGGCGAGCCGAGGAGTTGTCCGGCGTCCGGCTTGAAGTAGTAGCTCTCGTCGACGCCGACCACCGTGGGCCAGGCCGAAGCGTCGAGCCCTTCCGGCGCCTTGAAGGTGAAGGCGGTGCGGCGGTGCGGCACCAGGCCGACGGGAGGCGCGCCGAACAGTCCGGCCACTTCATCTGCCCAGGCGCCGGCGGCATTGACCACCGTGCTCGCGCGAAGCGTCTCGCCTTGTGCCAGTCGCAGCTCCCATCGCTCCCTCCGGCGGACGGCCGCCTCGATCGACATGCCTGTGCGAAGCTCGCCGCCGCGCTGTCGCATGCCGCGCAGGAAGCCCTGGTGCAATGCATGCACGTCGATGTCGCGGGCATCGGGCTCGAACAATGCGCCATGCACCACCTCGGGCCGAAGGCAGCCCACGCGTGCCAGCGTCGCGTCGGCGTCCAGCGTCTCGAGCCCAGGGCAGCCGGCGATCAGTTCGTCGCGCGTGCTGCGCAGCAATTCCTCCTGCCCGTGAGTCGCGAGATACAGCACGCCGCGCGGCGCCAGCAGCTGCGCGGAAGCGAAGACATCCGGCGGCCGCTCGTAGAAATCGCGGCTGGCCCGCGTGAGCGCGCGCACCATCGGTGGACCGTAGCTCTCCATGAACATCGCCGCGGAGCGTCCGGTGGAGTGATAGCCGGGCTGTGCCTCACGCTCCAGCAGCACCACGCTGCGTCGCGCGGCCAGCCGATAGGCCAGCGATGCGCCCGCGATGCCGGCGCCGATGATGGCGACATCGAATTCACTCATTTAAGTTGCTCGCCATGAGGCGTGTCGCCCGCGATCGTTACGTCAAGCGACGCCTTGCGAGTTCCTTCCGTGGAAGGAGTCGGAGGCGCCTTGCCGGTCGCCGGCCAACAGGCCTTCATCGCCCGCTTGGGTGTTCAAGCCTGTTCCATTTCATGCTGGGCCGCCAATGCCAGGAACGCTGAACGCGTCATGTGGCGTGCCTTGGCCGCGTTGTCGATCTGCCTGACCAGACGCTCGGGCAGGCTGATGTTCAAGCGAACTGCCTTGGTGTTGACCTTGGACAGGTCGATGTCGATCAACATCCAAACCCCGCCTTGGTACTCGGGATCGGCAGCCAGCACTTCCAGGGGAGTAGGTGTGGGGACCTCCACCTCCTCACCTTCGAAATACAGCTCCACTGCTTCCTGGACTTGCGCTGGTAGATCATCCAATTCGTCGGCCGCGCTGAAGCAGCCTGGGAAGTCGGGAATGGTGGCTCCGTGAGCGTGCTTCTCGTCACCGAGGTGGACGTAGACCGGGTACAACATGCTTACCTCCATTCCCATCCTGCCTGCTTGTAGATGTTCCTCAGAGTGCCGATGGCTATGTCCTTGCGCGGGTGAGGCACCACGACGTGGCTGGATCTACTTGGGTGCTTGAACTTCGCGTGATCACACCATGGACCAGTTCCTGGAAGGAGACCGCAATGATCGACCATCTAGACCACCTGGTGCTGACCACCGCCCACGAGCAGGAATGCATACGCTTCTACACCGAAGTGCTGGGCATGCAGCTGGAGGCCTTCGTCGGCGGCAGCCCTCCCGTGGAGCGCAAGGCCTTCAAGTTCGGCCAGCAGAAGATCAACCTGCACCTCAAGGGTCGCGAGTTCGAACCCAAGGCGCACACGCCGGTGCCGGGTGCGCTGGATCTGTGCTTCATCGCCAGCGTGCCGCTCGACGCGGTGATGGCGCAGCTCGCCGCCAAGGGCGTGCCGATCGTCGAAGGGCCGGTGCTTCGCACCGGCGCGACCTCGCGCATCCGCTCGGTGTATGTGCGCGATCCCGACCTCAACCTGATCGAAATCTCCGAGCCGGTGCCCGCCTGATCCGAGAATCGGGGCAAACATCGACGGTAGGAGAACATGTCTCGCATCGCCCTGTTCGGCGCCGCTGGCGCCATGGGCCGCAGCATCGCGCTGGCCATGCGCAACCGGGGTCGTCCCTATCGCGTGGTCGGGCGCTCGGAGCCTGCGCTGCGGGCCGGCTTCGGTCGCGATCCTCTCGCGCAGATGGTCACGTGGAATCCGGACGACCCGGCATCGGCCCGGGCCGCCGCGCGCGGCATCGATACGCTGGTGTACCTGGTTGGCGTCGACTACTGGCAGTTCGGGCTGCACCCCCCGCTGATGCAAAAGACACTCGCCGCAGCCCTTGCCGAAGGCGTGCAGCGATTCGTGCTGATCGGCACCGTGTATCCCTACGGCAGGCCGCGCGGCAATCCGGTTCGCGAAGGGCATCCGCGCGAGCCGCACACCTTCAAGGGCCGCATGCGCAAGGCTCAGGAAGACCTGCTGATGGACGCCGCCGCCAGCGGACGCATCCAGGCCACCATCCTGCGCCTGCCCGACTTCTACGGGCCGGGCGTGGACAAGAGCTTGCTGCATGGCGCCTTCAAGGCGGCAATCATGGGCGGCACCGCCGATCTGGTGGGGCCGATCGACCTGCCTCACGAGTTCGTCTTCGTGCCCGATGTCGGGCCGGTGGTGCTCAAGCTGGCTGAGACGCCCGAGGCCTATGGACGGACCTGGCATCTCGCCGGTGCCGGCGTCACGACCCAAAGGGAGATCCTGGAAGAGATGGAGCGGCAGACCGGCCGCAAGATCCGGCGGCGCGTCGCCGGCAAGACGATGCTGCGGATCGGAGGCTTGTTCAGCCCGATGCTGCGCGAGCTGGTCGAGATGCACTACCTGATGACCACGCCGATCATCCTGGACGACACCGCGCTGCAGCAACTCATCGGGCCGGTCGCCAAGACCCCGTACGCGGAGGGGATACGGCAGACGATCGAGGCGATGCGTCGCAGTCTCAAATAAGACGGCTGCGCCGAGCGTTCAGCAAACTTCGATCCTGGGATGCGCGAACTCGCGGCCGACCGCGGCATGCGCCCGGTGATAGTTGGCGCGGGCACGGTCGCTGAGCGAATCGAGGTCCACCTGTCCCGACGGGTCGCACGGAAAGGACAGCCCGCTGCCTTGCCTGAAGAGCGATTCAAAGCGCAATTCGAGCCGGACTTCGAGGCTGGATGCACGCTTCATCTCGGACATGAGGACCTCCCTTCGTGATGCATGTACGACCTGGGCCGCGCGTCACTTCCGGGATGCCGTGGTGCACGACCTGTGCTGCAAAGTTTATGGAGCGGTCCGAGCTAGCGAATTGCAACCACGCGATCCTTTGCTCATTTCTGCACAGGTTTGTCATCCATCTGGTGCAGCACCACCGCAGCCACTGCCGCAGCCGCCTCACCGGCCTTGCGCTCGGCCTCATGCTGGTCCAGCGACTCATTCGCCGCCAAGCCCACGGCAGCCCAGATCGCCAGCACGGCGAACTCGGCAAGCAAGGTCAGCAGGGTCGTCAGCTTCATGGTTCTTGCAGGATCGAATGGGTCTGTGCATAGGCTAGTCCCCGTCACGCCCTGGATAAATGGGCTTCCTGCCATCACAGCATTGCAGCCGCCGACACAATCGAACGCAGGAGCAGCGAAGGGCCCCGGCATGTCCTACACACAAACCCTCGGCCAGCGCGTCTACCGCTTCGGTGACCTGAAGTCGCTGCTGGCGCGCGCCACGCCCGAGCGCTCGGGTGACCAGCTGGCCGGCGTCGCAGCCGAATCGGCCGAGGAACGCATGGCCGCGCGGCTGGCGCTGGCGGAGTTGCCGCTTTCGACCTTCCTCAACGAAGCCCTCATCCCCTACGAGGAAGACGAGGTCACGCGCCTGATCGTCGACACCCACGACGCCCAGGCCTTCGAGCCGGTGGCGCACCTCACGGTCGGCGACTTCAGGGACTGGTTGCTGTCGGAAGCCGCGACGACCGAAACGCTCGGCGCCCTCGCCCCCGGGCTCACGCCCGAGATGGTCGCGGCGGCCAGCAAGCTGATGCGCAACCAGGACCTCATCCTCGTGGCGCGCAAGTGCCGCGTCGTCACGCGCTTTCGCAACACCATCGGCCTGCCGGGGCGCCTGTCGATACGGCTGCAGCCCAACCACCCTACGGACGACCTCAAGGGCATCGCCGCCTCGATGCTCGACGGCCTGCTCTACGGCTGCGGCGACGCGGTGATCGGCATCAACCCGGCCGGCGACAGCCCGGCGGTGCTGCGCTCGCTGCTGGAGATGCAGGACGAGATCATTTCCCGCCACCAGATCCCCACCCAGGGCTGCGTGCTCACGCACGTGACCAACACGCTGCGCCTGGTCGAGGCCGGCGCGCCGGTCGACCTGGTGTTCCAGTCGGTGGCGGGCACCGAGCGCGCCAATGCCGGCTTCGGCATCAGCCTCGCCTTGCTGCGCGAGGCGCAGGACGCGGCGCTGTCGCTCAAGCGCGGCACGCTGGGCGACAACGTGATGTATTTCGAGACCGGCCAGGGCTCGGCGCTGTCGGCCGACGCGCACCACGGCCTCGACCAGCAGACCTGCGAGGCGCGCGCCTATGCGGTGGCAAGGGCCTTTCGCCCGCTGCTCACCAACACCGTGGTCGGCTTCATCGGCCCCGAGTACCTGTACGACGGCAAGCAGATCATCCGCGCCGGGCTGGAGGACCACTTCTGCGGCAAGCTGCTCGGCCTTCCGCTGGGCTGCGACGTCTGCTACACCAACCATGCCGAGGCCGACTCCGACGACATGGACACCCTGATGACCCTGCTCGGCACGGCGGGGGTGAGCTTCATCATGGGCGTGCCGGGAGCCGACGACATCATGCTCAACTACCAGAGCACTTCCTTCCACGATGCGCTCTACCTGCGCGAGCTGCTGGGGCTCAGGCGCGCACCCGAGTTCGAGCTGTGGCTCGAGCGCGTGGGCCTGGCCGACGCGGCCGGGCGGCTGCTGCCGGCGCCCTCGCGCCATCCCTTGCTGGCCGGACTGGCGAGCGGGGCCGAATCCGGTTGAGGCGACGACGATGGCATCCATCAGCCGCCCCGATCCCTGGGCCGAATTGCGCCGGCACACGCTGGCGCGTATCGCCATCGGCCGCACCGGTGCGAGCCTGCCCACCGAGGAAGTCCTGCGCTTCGGCGTCGCCCACGCCCAGGCGCGCGACGCGGTGCACGTGGCGCTCGATGCCGGCGCGCTTCGCGCCGAGCTGGCGACGCTGGGCTTCGAAAGCATCGAGGTCGAGAGCGCGGCGGCCGATCGCGCGACCTACCTGCGGCGCCCCGACCTGGGCCGGCAGCTCTCCGAGCAGAGCCGCGCCGTGGTGGCGCAGCATGCCGGCACGGGCTGCGAGCTTGCCTGCGTGGTCGGCGACGGCCTCTCGTCGCTGGCGGTCGCTCGACACGCGCCGGCCCTGCTGCAGGCGCTCGCCATCCTCCTGCCGCCGCAGGCACTGGCCGCGCCCATCGTGGTCGCGCGCCAGGCGCGGGTGGCGCTGGGCGACGAGATCGGCCAGTTGCTGGGCGCACGCGCGGTGCTGGTGCTCATCGGCGAGCGCCCGGGGCTGTCGTCGCCGGACAGCCTGGGGGCCTACTTCACCTGGGCGCCGAAGGTCGGTCGGGTCGATTCCGAGCGCAACTGCGTCTCCAACATCCGACCCGAGGGGCTTGCCCCGGGGCAGGCCGCCCGCAAGCTCGCATGGCTGCTCGCCGCCGCCGGCCGGCTGGGAGCCAGCGGCGTGGTGCTGAAGGACGAGAGCGACACTGCCTTGGCCGGCGGCATGGGTCTTGTCGCTGGGCACAAGCGCGGATACGCAAGCACTCGAAGCCCATGAATTAATGGCCGCCCGGAGAGTCGAACGCCATCGGAAAGCAGGGGAATCCATGCCGTACATGTTGTTGATCATCGAGCCGCCCGAACAGCGCCGCACCCGCAGCCAGGCCGAGGGCCGCGAGGTCTACGAACGGATGCAGGGCTTTGCCGAGGAACTCAAGGCGAACGGCCAGCTCATCGCCAACGAATCCCTCAAGTCCCATGCCGATGCCGCGCGGGTCGAAGTCCGCAACGACCGCAGCCGGGTCGTCGACGGCCCCTTCGCCGAGGCCAAGGAAATGATCGGCGGCTTCTTCCTCCTCGATTGCGCCAGCCGCGACGAAGCCGTCGCGATCGCGGCACGCTGCCCTGCTGCCCATTGGTGCACGGTCGAGGTGCGCGAGCTCGGCCCCTGCTACGCCTGACATCTGGAGCCCGGGCTGGAAGCAGCCCGGGTTTCCACCAGTCGCGGGGGCCTGTCGAAACCGCAGCAGTTCGATCGTCGTGACGGAAAGGCCGAGGCCTTTTCCCCGAAACCCTGAAGGAGATCGAATCATGCGATTCATGATCATCGTCAAGGCGACAGCGCAGTCCGAGGCCGGCGAGATGCCCGAGGAAAACCTGATTGCCGCGATGGCCGACTATCACGAGCAACTGGCCAGGTCGGGCGTGCTGCTCGACGCCTCCGGGCTGCAGCCCAGCTCGAAGGGCTGGCGGATCCAGTATTCGGGTGGCCAGCGCAAGGTGATCGATGGGCCCTTCGCCGAGACCAAGGAACTGGTGGCCGGCTACACCATCATCCAGGCGCGCTCCCGCGAGGAAGCGCTCGAATGGACACGGCGCTTTCCGGCCCCGTTCGGCGAAGGCGAGGAAGGCCAGATCGAGGTGCGCCAGCTGTACGAACTCGACGACTTCGGCCCCAGCGACGCGGTCGATCGCTTTCGCGAGATAGGCACGGGCGAAGGGCCCGTCGCAAGAGCCTGACTGAAGGCTTATCGAAAGGACAAGGCATGGCGACCCAGATCTACGTCAATCTCCCGGTCAAGGACCTCGAGCGCTCGAAGGCCTTCTTCACCAGCCTCGGCTACAACTTCAACCCGCAGTTCACCGATGACAACGCCGCCTGCATGGTGGTGGCCGAGGGCATCTACGTGATGCTGCTGGTCGAGAAGTTCTTCCAGAGCTTCACCCGCAAGCCGGTGGCCGACGCGACCAAGAGCACCGAGGTGCTGGTGTGCCTCTCGTGCGACAGCCGCGTCAAGGTCGATGCCCTGGTGGCCAAGGCCGTCGTGGCCGGCGGTGCAGCGCCGCGCGAGCCTCAGGACCATGGGTTCATGTACCAGCATGGCTTCGAGGATCTCGACGGCCACGTCTGGGAACTGGTCTACATGGAAGAAGGCGCCGCGGGCCAGGCATGACGGAGTCTGCGACCCACCGTGCGATCGAAGCGGCCTGGCGCATCGAGCGCGCCAAGATCATCGCCTCGGTCGCGCGCCTGGTGCGTGACGTCGGCCTGGCCGAGGAACTGGCCCAGGACGCCCTCCTCGCCGCCCTCGAGCACTGGCCGGCCGACGGCGTGCCCGACAACCCGGCCGCCTGGCTGGTGGCCACGGCCAAGAACCGTGCGCTCGACCACCTGCGGCGCGCCCGGCTGCTCGCGGCCAAGCATGAGGAGATCGGCCGCGATCTCGAAGCGCAGGAGGCCTTGTACGTGCCGGACTTCGTCGATGCGCTCGATGCCGCACGAGCCGATGTGATCGGCGACGACCTGCTGCGCCTGATCTTCATCGCCTGCCACCCTGTCCTCTCGACAGAGGCGCGTGTCGCGCTCACGCTCAAGCTGCTGGGCGGCCTGTCCACGCAGGAGATCGCCCGGGCCTTCCTCGTGCCCGAGCCCACCATCGCGCAGCGGATCGTGCGGGCCAAGCGCACGTTGACGGCGGCGAAGGTGCCCTTCGATCTGCCGCAGGGCGAGGCGATCGCGCCGAGGCTGGCCTCGGTGCTCGAGGTGATCTACCTGGTCTTCAACGAGGGCTACACGGCCACTGCGGGTGACGACTGGATGCGTCCGGAGCTGTGCAACGAGGCGCTGCGCCTCGGCCGCGTGCTGGCGGGGCTGGCGTCGGACGAGTCCGAGGTGCATGGGCTGGTGGCGCTGATGGAACTGCAGGCCTCTCGGGCCGCCGCGCGCGTCGACGCGTCGGGCCGGCCGGTGCTGCTGCTGGAGCAGGACCGCGCCCGCTGGGACCACCTGCTGATCCGCCGCGGCCTGGCGGCACTGGAGCGCGCCGCGGCGCCGGGCGTCGCCCTGGGGCCTTACACCTTGCAGGCGGCCATCGCCGCCTGTCATGCGCGGGCCCGCACCGCTGAGGAGACCGACTGGGTGCGCATCGTGGCGCTGTACGACGCGCTGGCGCAGGTCGCGCCAACACCCGTGGTGGAACTCAATCGCGCGGTGGCGGTCTCCATGGCGTTCGGGCCTTCAGCCGGGCTGGAGCTCGTCGATGCGATGCGCGAGGAGCCCTCGCTGCAGAGCTATCACTGGCTGCCGAGCGTGCGGGGAGACCTGCTCGCCAGGCTCGGGCGAACGGAGGAGGCACGCGAGGAGTTCGAGCGCGCGGCGTCGCTGGCGCGCAATGTCCGGGAGCGCGAACTCCTGCTCGAACGTGCGCGTGCGATGGGTGCCGGCTCTGCGTAGTGAAGGCCCCGCCCTTGCCTTGTGCGACGCCGGGTGACCGCGGTCCCCTACGAGGCGTGGAGTTCTTCGCGCAGGATCTTTCGCAGGACGGCGACCGTGATCGGACGGTCCTCTGCCGTTTCCTTTTGCACCGCCTATCGAGGCGCGCAATGCGGCGTTGATCATGGTCTGATAGCCCGTTCCTTGGGCCTCGGCACGGGCACGGAAGAATTCGTGCATGCATATCGTCAAGCAGGGCACCACCGCTGATCAAGGAGCCGGATCACCCCCGCTCGCCGAAGCCGCCCGCCCCTCGATCAGCTTGACCAGCGTGTGCAGCACCCGGTTCACCGGCGTGGCAATGCCCAGCGCCTCGCCCTTGCGCACCACGTGCCCGTTGATGTGATCGATCTCGCTCGGCTTGCCGCGTGCGACATCCTGCGCGGTGGATGAGTACTGGTTCGGCATGGTCTGCGCGATGCGCTCCACTGTCTGCCACACATCGCCCGGGACGTTCACGCCACTGGCGGTCGCGACGGCGAGGCATTCGCGCACCACGTCGCGCATCACGGCTTCCACGCCCTCTTGCTTGACCAGCGGGCCATACGGCACCTGCGCAATGGCCGACATGGCGTTGTAGGCACAGTTCAGGATCAGCTTGGCCCACAGCGCGCCCGCCACGTTGTCGGACACCTGCACCGGCACGCCGGCTTCGCCGAACTCGGAGACGATGGACGAGCCCTGGGCCGTGGGCCCGATCACCAGCTCGCCCCTGCCGTGATGCTTCACGTGTCCAGGGCCCGGCATCTCGGTCGCCACGTAGACCACCGTCGCGACCACCTCCTGCCGCAGCAGCGGCTGCAGGCGCTCGGCGTTGTCCACGCCGTTCTGCATGCTGAGCACGATGGCACCGGGTGCGAGATGCGGCGCGATCTGGGCGCCGGCAGTGGCCGTGTCGGTGGACTTGACGCAGAAGAGCACCACCTGCGCATCCTTCACCGCGGAGGGCTCGGTACTGGCCTGCATCGGCACATGGGCCTGGAAGGTTTGCGTGTCGAGGAAGAGCCCGTCGCGGCGCACCGCCTCCACATGCTGCGGGCGGCCGATCAGCACCACCTCATGCCCCGCGCGAGCCAACATGCCGCCGTAGTAGCAACCCACCGCGCCGGCACCCATTACCGCGATCTTCATCTCAGGGTCTCCATGACGGCAATCGGCACCCTCGCCGCATGAACCAAGTGCCAGCGAGCGGGAGCCGCGGATCGGCTCCGCCGGGCCGCTGGCGGAGCCCCCTTTGAGGGGGTGGCGCGAAGCGCCTACGGGGGTGGTTCATCTTGCACCCGCCCGCATCTCCGGATCGCACCTGGCTATCCGCCGCGGGCCTCATGCACCGGCATGTGGTGCTCGGTGGCATCGAGCACCTGCTCTGGCTCTTCGGCATCGAGCACCGTCTGATTGTTCAGTTGCGAATTCATGCGCGCGACATCGAGATCGCCCGTCCACTTCGCCACCACCACGGTCGCGACACCATTGCCGATGAGGTTCGTCAGCGCGCGCGCTTCGGACATGAAGCGGTCGATGCCGAGGATCAGCGCCAGTCCCGCGACAGGCACGTGCCCCACCGCCGACAGCGTGGCCGCCAGCACGATGAAGCCGCTGCCCGTCACGCCGGCCGCGCCCTTGGAGGTGAGCAGCAGCACCAGCAGCAGCGTGAGCTGCTGGGTCAGCGTCAGGTCGGTATTGGTGGCCTGGGCGATGAACACCGCCGCCATGGTCAGGTAGATCGAGGTGCCGTCGAGGTTGAACGAATAGCCGGTCGGGAGATCACGAGGCCCACCACCGACTTGCTGGCGCCCAGGTTCTCCAGCTTGGCCATCATGCGCGGCAGCACCGATTCGGACGAGGAGGTGCCGAGCACGATCAGCAGTTCTTCCTTGATGTACTTGATGAACTTCCAGATCGAGAATCCGTGCACGCGGGCGATCGCGCCCAGCACGACGAAGATGAAGATCAGGCAGGTCGCGTAGAAGGTCGCCATCAGGGCGCCGAGCTGCAGCAGCGAATCGATGCCGTACTTGCCGATCGTGAAGGCCATCGCGCCGAACGCGCCGAGCGGCGCCACCCTCATGATGTAGCCGACGATGGTGAACAGCACGTGCGAGAACTTCTCGATGAAGTCGAACACCAGCGTGCCGCGGCCGCCGAAGCGATGCAGCGCGAAGCCGAACATCACCGAGAACAGCAGCACCTGCAGGATCTCGCCCTGAGCGAAGGCATCGACCACGGTGTTGGGGATGACGTGCAGGAGGAAGTCCACGGTGCCCTGCATCTGGCCGGGCTTGGTGTAGGCCGCGATGGTCCTGGTGTCGAGCTGACTGGGATCGACGTTCATGCCCGCGCCGGGCCTCACCAGGTTGATGATGACCAGCCCCACGATCAAGGCGATCGTGCTGACGACCTCGAAATACAGCAGCGCCAGGCCACCCGTCTTGCCGACCTTCTTCATGTCCTCCATGCCGGCGATGCCGACCACGACGGTGCAGAAGATGATCGGCGCGATGATCATCTTGATCAGCTTGATGAAGGCGTCGCCGAGCGGCTTCATCGAGGTGCCCGTCTCGGGCCAGAAGTGGCCGAGGATCACCCCGATGACGATGGCGACGATGACCTGGAAATACAGCGACTTGTACAAGGGCTTCCGCTCGGTGTCGTTCGCCATGCTGTCCTCCAGGTGGTCTGGAATGCCAATCGCCAAGTGAGGGGCAGTCTCCTACTTTTTCTCAGGCGGGGGAAGCTCCGTGCGTCCGGCCCCGTCGGAAATCCTCAGGCCTGCGACGGCGAAAAGCGTGCCACGAGCTCGCGGCCTTGTGCCGGATAGGTCAGCCGCACATGCGTGACCGGCAAGGCGGCGAGCCAGGTGCGTCGCTCGATGACGAGACAGGGAGTGCCCCGGCGCAGCTTGAGGGCGCTTGCGACGGCAGCATCGGCGCCATCGGCGCGGATGCGATGCTCCGCCGAGGTCCACGGCACGTGACTGAAGAGCCAGGCACCGGGCGGGTGTTCCTCGAAGGGCTCTTCCTCCGCGGCAGGCACCGCCTTCAGGTTGATGATGCGCTCCTCGATGCAGAAGGGACGCGAATCGGCGAAGTGCACGCAATCGAGCAGCAGCACCGGTCCTGACTCATCGAGATCGAGGCGGTCGCGATCGGCGCGCTGGCTGCGTCGCTTGACCCGCTCGCGCAGTTCGAAGCGGTAGGGCAAGCCCAGCGCCTGCACCTCGGCCTTGATCTCCTGGATCTCGAGGATGGCCGAGCCGGCCTGCGATTGCGCGACGAAGCTGCCCGCCTTGCGCCGTCGCTCGATCAGGCCGGCGCGCGCGAGCTGCGTGAGCGCCTTGTTCACCGTCATTCGTGAGCATCCGTAGTGCTCGGTGAGCTCGTGCTCGGAAGGGATGCGGTGCCCCGGAGGCCACGCGCCCGAAAGGATCGCGCTGCTCGATGTCCGCCAGGATGCGCTGGTGCAGCGAGGTGGCGGGTCCGGCGTCGGCGGCCTGGTGGTTTCTTGGGGTCACGGCTTGCATTGCTGGGCGTCGGAAGGGAATTCGGCCTGAAGGGTTTCGGCTTGCCCTTGGCTTTTTATGTCTATACATTATCACGAAATTCTCGCAGCATCCCTGTTTCTGGAGAGATCATGAGCGACCTCACCCTCAAGCCCGGCGCCGCCACGCTTGCCGACTGGCGCGCAATCTACCGCGGCGCCACTCCCCGCCTCGACCCCGCCTGCCGCGCCGCGGTGCAGGCCAGCGCCGACACGGTGGCGCGCATCGTCGCCAAGGGCGACCCGGTCTACGGCATCAACACCGGCTTCGGCAAGCTCGCCAGCGTGCGCATCGAGGCTGATGACCTCGAGACCCTGCAGCGCAACATCGTCCTGCGCACTCGGCCGGCGTCGGGGAGCCGATGCCGGTCTTGGTGACGCGACTGATGATGGCGCTCAAGCTCGCCAGCCTTGCGCAAGGCGCCTCGGGCGTGCGACCGCAGACCCTCGGCCTGCTCGAGGCGATGCTCGAACGCGGCGTCGTGCCGGTGGTGCCGGCTCAAGGTTCTGTGGGCGCTTCGGGCGATCTCGCTCCCTTGGCGCACATGACCGCAGTGATGATCGGCATCGGCGAGGCCCACACCGACGCGGGTCGGCTGCCTGCCAAGGAGGCGCTGGCACGGGCGGGGCTGGAACCGATCGCGCTCGGGCCGAAGGAAGGCCTCGCGCTGCTCAACGGCACCCAGTTCTCCACCGCCAATGCCTTGGCCGGCCTGTTCGAAGCCGAGGTGCTGTTCCGCTCCGCGCTGGTGACGGGCGCGCTTTCCACCGACGCCGCCCGGGGGTCGGACGCGCCTTTCGACCGGCGCATCCACCAGTTGCGCAAGCATCGCGGACAGATCGAGACGGCCG
>CAWFRK010000046.1:0-272919 GCA_963818175.1 uncultured beta proteobacterium
CGCGGCGGGGTCTTCCAGGAGGGTCTTGCCCTTGAGCATCACGGCCGGCGCGATCGCCGCGTCGGCGAGGTAGATCTTGAAGCGGCCCGCAGCACGTCCTTGCCGTAGCCGAACGGCGGCAGGCGGTAGATGAGGTGCGTCGCTTCGAGCAGCTCGATGAAGTTCTGCGCGGTCGGCCGCTTGACCTCGCAGGTTGGCGCAAAGATCGACCATGTCGAGCAGGCCACCGTCGTGCATGCACAGGTAGAGAAAGGTGTGCTCCAGATCGAGGATGCGGCGCACGCCGAACAGCGCCGTCATGTCGCGCTTCAGGACCTTGTCGATGATGTCTTCGCGCAGCAGGCGCTGGGCCTGCGTGATGCTCTCCACCTGGGCGGTCTGCGGAAAGCCGCCGCGCACCAGGTACTCGTGGAAGTGGCCGACATAGGGCGCGGCGAGCTTCGGCGGCGCGGTGGAAGTCCGGCGCGCTGCCATTCGAACAGATCGCGCAGCGACTTGAGCTGCGGCAGCGGCGGCAGCTCCAGCTTCTTGATCTGCAGGTATTCGTAGAACGAGAGCGTGGTCAGGCGGATCGTGTGCCAGCGCCCGACGCCGGATTCCTGTCCTGCCTCCACCAGCGGCATCGCCGAGCCGGTGAAGGCGATGCGGCGATCCTTGCTGGAAATCGACCTGGTGCTTGACCCAGGTGCCCCAGTCGCGGATGAACTGGGCCTCGTCGAGGAACAGGTACTCCGGCCCTCGGCATCGGGGTTCACGCTCGCGCCAGGCGTCGAGCACGGCATCGATGCCGGCCAGCTTCAGCAGGGGGTGGTCGAAGGTCGCGTAGAGGATGTTGGCGGGGGGCACCCCGGACTGCAGCAAGGCGTCGATGGCCTGCAGCATCAGCGTCGTCTTGCCGATCTGCCGGGCGCCGGAAAGCAGCACCGCGCGGGGCGCCGGGGGTGCTGATCATCCAGGCGTGCAGTTCCCGGTATGCAGCACGGCGCCAGCCGGGCAGGTCGGCGATGGGCTCGTTGCGCCACCAGGGATTGAACTGGGAGAGGACGGTGACGAGATCGGAGATGGGTACCTTCACGCGGGAGATTCTAACTAGATTCTCAGCAATTAGTTAAAGCATGATTTAATTAATCTGCAAGCTTAGTTAGGTTTTCGATCGAATCGGCATGCAGGCTGCGAGTCTCACCAGTTCACCCGCGCAGCCCGATCTTGCCGTCCCAGGCCTGGCGGTCGCGATCGTATATGCGCGTGTGCCCGTGGTCACGATCGAGCTGTCGCTCAGGATCTACCTCTGTCGCGCGAGCACCGGTTTCAGGGCGGCACCCGTGTGGCTTCCTGCGCGACCACCTGTTCCGGCGTGTCCAGCCACCACCACCTTCCCGCCCTCGATGCCGCCCTCGGGCCCGAGGTCGATGATCCAGTCGGCCTCGGCGACCACGTCGAGGTCGTGCTCGATCACCACCACGCTGTGGCCGCCGTCGACCAGGCGATGCAGCACGCGGATCAGCTTCTCGACATCGGCCATGTGCAGGCCCACCGTCGGCTCGTCGAGCACATACAGCGTGTGCGGCGCCTTCTGCCCGCGCCGCGTGACGTCGTCGCGCACCTTGCTCAGCTCGGTCACGAGCTTGATGCGCTGCGCCTCGCCGCCCGAAAGCGTCGGCGAAGGCTGGCCCGAGCGTGAGGTAGCCCAGGCCCACGTCCTTCAGCAACTGCAGCGGATGGCTGATGTTGGGCATGGCGGCGAAGAACTCCACCGCCTCGTCGACTCTCCATCTGCCAGCACGTCGCCGATGTTCTTGCCGCGCCAGGTGACGGCCAGCGTCTCGGGGTTGAAGCGCTGCGCCGTGGCACAGGTCGCAGAGCACCTTCACGTCGGGCAGGAAGTTCATCTCGATGGTGCGCATGCCCTGGCCTTCGCAGCCGGGGCAGCGGCCGTCGCCGGTGTTGAACGAGAAGCGCGCCGGGCGCATAGCCGCGCGCCTTGGCTTCGAGCGTCTCGGCGAACAGCTTGCGGATCGTGTCCCAGAAGCCGACGTAGGTGGCCGGGCAGGAGCGCGGCGTCTTGCCGATGGGGGTCTGGTCGACTTCGAGCACGCGATCGACACGCTCCCAGCCTTCGATGCCCGCTGCAGCCGCCCCATCGCGGGCAGGCCCTTGCCGCGGCTGGCGACGATGGCCTGCACATTGGCCAGCAGCACGTCGCGCGCCAGCGTCGACTTGCCCGAGCCGCTCACGCCGGTGATCGCGACCAGCCGATGCAAGCGGCACGGGCACGTCGATGCTGCGCAGGTTGTGCAGCGAGGCGCCGCGCACGGTGAGCATCGGCGCTGCCGCGTGTCCACTTCGCGCCGCGCCTGCAGCGGATGCACCAGGGCTTCGCGAGGAAGCGGCCGGTGATCGAATCGGCATGCGCCGCGAGGTCGGCCGCCGTGCCTTGCGCGATCAAGGTGCCGCCGCGCTTGCCGGCGCCGGGGCCGATGTCGATGATGTGGTCGGCGCGGCGGATGGTGTCCTCGTCGTGCTCCACCACCACCAGCGTGTTGCCCTGTGCGCCGAGCTTGTGCAGCGCGTCGAGCAGGATCTGGTTGTCGCGCGGATGCAGGCCGATGGTCGGCTCGTCGAGCACGTAGCACACGCCCTGCAGGTTGGAGCCGAGCTGCGCCGCGAGTCGGATGCGCTGCGCCTCGCCGCCGCTCAGGGTGGGCGCGGCGCGGTCCAGCGTGAGATAGCCGAGCCCGACGTCCTGCAGGAATTCGAGGCGGCTCTGGATCTCGGGGATCAGGTCGCGCGCGATGCGCGCCTCTCGCGCTCCGTCGAGCTGCAGGCCCTCCACCCAGCGCGCAGCATCACCCACCGGCGCGCTCGGCCACCTGCGCGATCGACTCGCCACGGAAGCGGATCGCCAGCGAGGTCGGATTCAGGCGCGCGCCATGGCAGGTGCCGCAGGGCTGGTCGGCCACGTCTTCCACCTCCGGCTCGGCGAAGGTCTGCTCGCGGCCCTTGTCGTCGCCTTTCAGCGTGTCGTCGAGCGCCTTGCGCTGCTCGCGCGTGAGCTGCATGCCGGTGCCGACGCAATCCGCGCACCAGCCGTGCTTGGAGTTGTAGGAGAACATGCGCGGGTCCAGCTCGGGATAGCTGGTGCCGCACACCGGGCAGGCGCGCTTGGTGGAGAACACCTTCACATCGCCGATGGTCGCGCGTCGAGCACGCCGGTGAGCATCGCGCCCTTGAGGCCGTCGAGCGGCGCAAGCAAGTGCATCACGCCCTTGCCATGCTCCAGCGTGCGGGCCAGCAGCTCGCGCAGCTCGGCCTCGCTGTCGGCACTCACGACGAGGTCGCCCACCGGCAGCTCGATGGTGTGCTCCTTGAAGCGATCGAGCTTGGGCCAGGGCGCGACCGGAAGGAACTCGCCGTCCACGCGCAGGTGCGTGTGGCCGCGCGCCCTTGGCCCATTTGGCGAGATCGGTGTAGAGGCCCTTGCGGTTGACCACCAGCGGCGCGAGCAGGCCCACATGCTGCCCCTTGTGGTCGCGCAGCAATTGCGCCGCGATGCGACTCGGGCGTCTGCGGCCGCACCTCGGCGCCATCGTGGATGCAGTGCTGCACGCCCAGCTTCACGTAGAGCAGGCGCAGGAAGTGATAGACCTCGGTGGTGGTGGCCACCGTGCTCTTGCGCCCGCCGCGCGACAGTCGCTGCTCGATCGCGACCGTGGGCGGGATGCCGTAGACCGCATCCACTTCCGGCCGCCCAGCGGGCTGCACGATGCTGCGCGCATAGGCGTTGAGCGATTCGAGATAGCGTCGCTGGCCCTCGTTGAACAGGATGTCGAAGGCCAGCGTCGACTTGCCCGAGCCCGATACCCCGGTGACGACGCTGAACTTGCCGCGCGGGATATCGACGTTCATCGACTTGAGGTTGTGCTCCTTGGCATTGACGATGCGGATCACGTCATCGGCCGCGCGCCGGGCATCGTCGCGACGCGCCTTGGCGAAGGTCTGCAGCGGCAGTCCTTCCTCGACGCTCATGCCGTTCAGGCCGAGCGCGGCTTCGTACTCGCGCAGCGCGCGGCCGGTGTGCGAGTCGGCATGCGCCTTCACGTCCTCGGGCGTGCCTTCGCACACCAGCTCGCCGCCCGCCTCGCCGCCTTCCGGGCCGAGATCGACGATCCAGTCGGCCGAGCGCACCACGTCGAGGTTGTGCTCGATCACCATCAGCGAGTGCCCCGCGTCGAGCAGCTTGCGGAAGGCCCGCATCAGCTTGGCGATGTCGTCGAAGTGCAGGCCGGTGGTCGGCTCGTCGAACATGAAGAGCGTGCCCTTGCGGGCGAGCGACTGCTTCGTCGCGCTGCCGTTCTTGCTCGCCTCGGCCAGGAAGCCGGCCAGCTTCAGGCGCTGCGCCTCGCCTCCGCTCAAGGTGGGCACCGGCTGGCCGAGCTTGACGTATTCGAGCCCGACGTCGACCAGCGGCTGCAGCACGCGGATCACCTCGCGGTCGTCCCTGAAGAGCTGCGCGGCTTCGCTCACGGTGAGCTCGAGCACGTCGGCCACGCTCAGCATGCGCCACGTGCCGTCGCGCTCCTGCCGCTCGATGTGCACCTCGAGCAGCTCGGCGCGATAGCGGCGGCCATCGCAGTCGGGGCAGCGCAGGTACACGTCCGAGAGGAACTGCATCTCCACATGCTCGAAGCCCGAGCCGCCGCAGGTGGGGCAACGCCCGTCGCCGGCGTTGAAGCTGAACATGCCCGCGCCATAGCCGCGTTGCTGCGCCAGCGGCGATTGGGCGAACAGGGCGCGGATCTCGTCGAAGGCGCCGACGTAGCTCGCCGGGTTGGAGCGGGCCGTCTTGCCGATCGGCGACTGGTCGACGAACACCACGTCGGTGAGCCAGTCGGCGCCGAGCAGGCGCTCATGCTCGCCGGGTGTCTCGGTGGCCTTGCCGAAGTGGCGCGAGAGGGCGGGGAAGAGCACGTCCTGCATCAGCGTGGACTTGCCCGAGCCGCTCACGCCGGTGACGCAGACCAGCCGCTGCAGCGGGAACTCGACGCTGATGTTGCGCAGGTTGTGCTGGCGCGCCCCTTCGATGATGAGGCGAGGCGTGCCGCCGTTGACCGGCCGCCGCATGCCGATGCCGATGTGCTTTCGCGCGCCGAGATAGGCGCCGGTGAGCGTGTCGGCGCCGCGCAGCGCATCGGGCGTGCCGTCGAACACGATGGTGCCGCCGCGTTCGCCGGGGCCGGGCCCCATGTCGAGCACGCGATCGGCGGCCAGCATCACGGCGGGGTCGTGCTCCACCACCACCAGCGTGTTGCCGGCATCGCGCAGGCGCTGCATGGCCTCGACGATGCGGTTCATGTCGCGCGGATGCAGGCCGATGCTGGGCTCGTCGAGCACGAACAGCGTGTTGACGAGCGAAGTGCCAAGTGCCGTCGTGAGGTTGATGCGCTGCACTTCGCCGCCGGAGAGCGTGCGGCTCTGGCGGTCGAGCGTGAGGTAGCCCAGGCCCACGTCGCACAGGTACTTGAGCCGCGTGCGGATCTCGTCGAGCAACAGGCTCAGCGGCATCGTCGAGCATCGACGAGGGCAGCGTGAGCGCGTCGAAGAAGCGCCGCAGCCGCTCGATCGACAGCAGCATCAGGTCATGCAGGCTCAAGCCGGGCAAGGCTTCGAGCTGCTCGCGCGTCCAGCCCGTGCCCACCGGCATGGATCTCTTCGAGGCAGGCAGCACGGCGTCGGCATCGGCCTTGCCGCCCAGCCGCCACAGCAGCGATTCGAGCTTGAGCCGCGCGCCGCCGCAGGCTTCGCAAGGCGTGTAGCTTCGGTACTTGGACAAGAGCACGCGGATGTGCATCTTGTAGGCCTTGCTCTCGAGGTACTCGAAGAAGCGCCGGATGCCGTACCACTGCTTGTTCCAGTTGCCCTTCCAGTGCGGCGAGCCCTCGATCACCCAATCGCGCTGCGCCTCGGTGAGCTGGCTCCACGAGGTGTCGCGCGGAATGCCGGCCTCGCCGCCGTAGCGCAGCAGGTCGTCCTGGCATTCCTTCCAGGCCGGGGTCTGCAAGGGCTTGATGGCGCCCGAGCGCAAGGTCTTGCGATGGTCGGGGATCACCAGCCCCCAGTCCACGCCGATCACGCGGCCGAAGCCGCGGCAGGCCTCGCAGGCGCCGAAGGCGGAGTTGAAGGAGAACATCGAGGGCTGCGGATGGCTGTAGCGCAAGTCGCTGTCGGGGCTGTGCAGGCCCGAGGAAAAGCGCCACATCTCGGGTTCGCCCTCCTCCTTGAGCACATACACGTTGACGCGCCCGCTGCCACGCTTGAGCGAGAGTTCGAGCGCCTCGATCACGCGAGACTTCTCGGTCCCCTGCATGCGGAAGCGGTCGGCGACGACATCGAGCACCTTGCGCGGCCCGGCCGGCGAGGCGATCTCGCGCTCGGCCTGCACGCGCGTGAAGCCGGCGGCCGAGAGCCACTGCTCGATCTCCTCGGGCGTGGCGCTGGCAGGCAGCTCGACGGGAAAGGTCACCACCAGCCTCGGGCCCGGGTCGCCGTTCGCGGTGCCGGTGCGGGCCAGCAGCTCGGCGTAGATCGACTCCGGCGTGTCCTCGCGCACCGTCTTCGCGGTCTGCCGGTCGAACAGCGCCGCGGCGCGTGCATAGAGCAGCTTGAGGTGGTCGTTGAGCTCGGTCATCGTGCCGACCGTCGAGCGCGAGGTCCGCACCGGGTTGGTCTGGTCGATCGCGATGGCCGGCGGCACGCCTTCCACGTGGTCGACCGCCGGGCGATCCATGCGGTCGAGGAACTGCCGCGCATAGGCGCTGAAGGTCTCGACATAGCGGCGCTGCCCCTCGGCATAGAGCGTATCGAACACCAGGCTCGACTTTCCCGAGCCCGACGGGCCGGTGACCACCGTCAGCTCGCCGGTGTGGAAGTCGATGTCGAGGCTCTTGAGGTTGTGCTGGCGGGCGCCGCGGATGCGGATGACACCGGAGGTCATGAGGTGGAGGTCCTGCAGTGAAGGGGAGCGACGGGCAAGGCAGAAGATTCTAGGGAAGGACAGGTGACCCTGCGGTGAAAGGAGAACGACCTCGGCGGACGAGGTCTTGCGGGAAAATGCGGCCCCCTCTCCCCGAAGGATGTCCCCATGCCTGCCGCCCGCTCGCCCCGTACGCTTGCGTCCGCCCTGCTGATCGCCATGGCCCTCGCGGGGTGCGCCACCGCACCTGCCCCGGCCGAGCCCTCGAAGCCCGTGCCGGTCAAGGTCTTCATCGGCGCGATGTTCGAGATCGGCCAGAACACCGGCGACCGCGCCGGCGAGTTCCAGTACTGGTACGAGCGCTACTGGAAGGACGCGACCCCGATGGCCGTGCCCGGCGCGCTGAACCCCGTGTACTGCAACGGCAGCGGTGTGTGCGGCGCAGTGCTGGGCATGGGCAAGGTGAATTCCTCCTCGTCGATGCAGGCGATCCTGCTCAACCCGAAGTTCGACTTCTCGCAGGCCTACTACGTGGTCTCCGGCGTGGCCGGCACGCCGCCCTCGCGCGGCACCATCGGCGAAGTGAGCTGGGCCACCTGGCTGGTGGACTACGACCTGGGCCACCGCTGGGCACCCGAGGAAAACACGCCCGGCGCGCCGACCTTCATGCCGCGCAAGGGCTACGAGGAATACCGCCGCTTCAAGCTCAACCCCACGCTGGTCGACTGGGCCATGAAGCTCTCGGCCGACACCCCTCTCAAGGACTCGGACGCGGCCCGCAAGTACCGCCTGCGCTACCCCGACGCCGCGGCCCGCCGCGCGCCTTCAGTGCGAACCGGCACGCACATGACGGGCGACACCTTCTTCCACGGCCCGGGCATGTCCAGTCAGGCGCAGTACATCGCCAGGCTGTACGGCGCCGACGACTACCTGATCACCGAGATGGAAGCGGCCGCCATCACGCTGGTGATCAAGCGCACCCATGGCACCGACCGCGTGATGAGCCTGCGCGGCGCGGTGAACTTCGACCAGGGCAACCCCAAGCGAGACCACGCTGCAGCACCTCGACCCCGCGCCGGGCGAAACCGCCGGCGGCTTCGCCGAGACGGTGGAGAACATCGAGCTGGTGGGCTCGCGCGTGGTCGATCACATCGTGACGAACTGGCCGCAATGGCAGGGGGGTGTGCCGGCAAGGTGAGCGGCGCTCAGTCTTCGTCCGCCGTGCCTTCCTGGCCTTCCCACTCGTAGTGCCTGCGCGGCGGCACATCCAGGCGACGCAAGGCAAAGGCGAAGGCCACGCCGATCAGCGCGGCGGCCAGGTGGGTTTCCCAGGACACGCCTTCCTGAATCGGAAACACGCCCCAGGCCAGCGAGCCGTACATGAACCAGACCAGCAGGGAGGCGGCAATGGCGCGCCGGTCGCGCCGCAGCAGGCCCGCCACGAAGACATAGCTGGCCAGGCCGTAGACCAGGCCACTGGCACCGAAATGAACCGATGGCCTCGCGAACAGCCACACCGCGAGGCCGGTTCCGAGGTACACAGCCGGCACCACGCGCAGCGCCGAATTCGGATAGAGGAACAACATCGCCGTACCCAGCACCAGCAAGGGGGGCGTGTTCGAAACCAGGTGCTCGAAGCTGCCGTGCACCAAGGGCGCGAAGACGATACCCGGCAGCCCGGACCATTCGCGCGGGCGGATGCCGAAGGGATCCGGCGGCAGGTCCAAGCCCCATTGCGCCAGATTGATCAGCCAGACCAGCGCGAGGAAACCCAGCGAGATCCTTGCCGCCAGCCGGAAGTGCGCGCGCGATCGCTCGGAGCTTGTGTAGGCCGGGTCGAGTGGGTCGAATTGCATCGAGGCACAAAAATACCATCAGCCTCCCTCAGCATCGCGAGACCACGCGGACGACGATTTCATGGTGAACGCGAAAGCCCATGCGCTCATACAGCCGGTGGGCATTGCCGTTGTCGCGCATCACATGGAGAAACGGCGTTTCCTGCCGCTGCATCTGGCGAAGGATCAGCTTGTTCATCAAGCGACGGGCCAGCCCGCGGCCTTGGAAGTCCGGATGCGTGCAAACGCCGCTGATCTCGTGCAGCGTGCCGGCATGCATGCGTTCGCCGGCCATCGCCATGAGGCGGCTGCCCTTCGAAGCAGCCGAAGTACTCGCCGAGCTCGATGGTCCTCGGGCCGAAGGGGCCCGGCTTGGTCAGGGCCGCGAGTTCGAGCGCCTGCGCCGCATGCTCCGGGCCGAGGGGAACAGCCTCGGGTGCCTCGTCCGTGGCAGGCATGGCGCCTTCCCAGACCATGCAGAACATGGTGGAGTCGGCTTCGAGCAGCCAGCCTGCGGATACCGGTCCCGACCAGTCGCTGCAGTAGAAGTGCTCGCCCGCGTCGCAGCAGGATTGCAGCGAATCGAAGTCGGGCCGCTGCGGATCGGCAAAGCCGAGGATCGGCGAGAAGCCACGGGCATAGCGGCGCGCATCGCCCGAGCCGGCAGCGAACTTCGCGTGGTGGCCGGTGAGGGTGTTCCAGGCGATGTTGTCGAGAAGGTGCTTCATCGTTGTCGCTTGCATGCGCAGGCCAGGAGGTGGGGGCTATGCTGCGCTCGATGCAACATAGCCCAACGCCACGCCTCGTCCACTCTGGCGCATCTACCTGGCGTTTCTCGGGCCGATGGTCCTGGCCAACATCCTGCAGGCGCTCTCCGGCACCCTCAACGGCATCTACATCGGGCAGATGCTGGGAACGCAGGCGCTCGCATCGGTGGCGGGCATGTTCCCGATCGTGTTCTTCTTCGTCTCGCTGGTGATCGGCATCGGCGCCGGGGCATCGGTCCTGATCGGCCAGGCCTGGGGCGCGCGGGAGCCGGACAAGGTCAAGACCATTGCAGGCACCGCCCTGACCCTGGGCGGCTCGATCGGGTTGGCAGCCGCCGTGTTCGGCAGCCTGTTCGCGCCGCAGATGCTGCGCGCGCTCGGCACGCCGCCCGATGTGCTCGGCGATGCGATCGCCTATGCCCGCGTGATGATGCTCACGATGCCGCTGCTGCTGGTGTTCGTGCTGCTGACGCAGTTGCTGCGGGGAGTGAGCGACACCATGACGCCGCTCTACGCGCTGCTGCTGTCCACGGGCACGGGCCTGCTGCTCACCCCGGCACTGATTCGCGGCTGGGCGGGGCTGCCTCGGCTGGGCGTGCAGAGCGCTGCGGTGGCGGGGCTCGTGTCGTACATCGTTGCGCTGGCCTTCCTCGCCTGGCACCTCAGGCGCAGGCACGCATCCGCTCGCGCCCGACAGCGTCCTGCTGAAGGCCTTGCGCCTCGACCGCCGCATCCTCCGTGCCGTGCTGCGCATCGGACTGCCCACCGGCGTGCAGATGGTGGTGATCTCGATGGCCGAGCTGGCCATCCTGGGCCTGGTCAATCGCTACGGCTCGGACGCCACGGCCGCCTATGGGGCGGTGAACCAGGTGGTCAACTACGTGCAGTTCCCGGCGCTGTCGATCGCCATCGCGGCCTCCATCCTGGCCGCGCAGTCCATCGGGGCCGGCAGCCTCGAGCGGCTCGGCGTCATCCTGCGCACGGGCCTGCTGCTCAACGTGCTGGTCACGGGCTCGCTGGTGCTGGTGGGCTACCTGCTTTCCCACTGGTTCCTCGGCTGGTTCATCACCAGCCGGCATGTGCTCGAGATGGCCGAGCACCTGCTGCACATCATGCTCTGGAGCAGCCTGGTGTTCGGCTTCCAGGCCGTGATCGCCGGCATCATGCGGGCAAGCGGCACGGTGCTGGTGCCGGTCGCGATCTCGGTCGGGTCGATCCTGCTCGTGCAGTTGCCGGCCGCCAATGCCCTGAGCGCGCGCTACGGGCTCGATGGCGTGTGGATGGCCTACCCGGTCGTGTTCAGCGTGATGCTGGTGCTGCAGGGCAGCTACTACCTCGCGGTCTGGCGATACCGCAAGATCGAGCGACTGGTGTAAGGGAACAGGCGCGCGCCCAGCAGCACCGCGACGATCGCCGCATACACCGCCACTTCGGCGAAGTCGTTCTTGCCCGCGCGCATCCAGAAGAAGTGCAGCAGGCCCAGCACCACGATCACGTAGACCAGCCGGTGCAGCGCCTGCCAGCGCGCGGCGCCCAGCGCCTTGATGGCGCGGTTGAACGAGGTGGCGGCCAGCGGCGTCAGCAGCACGAGAGCCGGTGAAGCCGACCAGGATGAAGGGCCGCTTGGCGATGTCGCTGGCGATGTCGTCCACGTCGAAGCCCATGTCGAGCCAGGCGTAGCGACAGCAGGTGCAGCACGCCGTAGAAGTAGGTGAACAGCCCCAGCATGCGGCGAAAGCGCGCCAGCGCCGGCTGCGCCGGTGACCACTGCGCAGCGGCGTGACGGCCAGCGTGAGGCACAGGAAGCGCAGCGTCCAGTCGCCGAGGCCGCGGATCAGGGCCTCGGCCGGGTTGGCGCCCAGGGTGTTGGTCAGCGCGCCGTAGAAGCAGCCAGCGCGAACGGCAGCAGGCAGAGCACGAACAGCATCGGCTTGGCGGCGGGATGCAGCAGCGATCTTCATGGGCTGGCGCCGCTTGCTGGAAGCGCGCCATCAGTAGAACTTCTTCAGGTCCATGCCGGCGTAGAGCTGGCCCGACCTGCGCCTCGTAGCCGTTGAACATCAGCGTCTGGCGCTTCTTGGCGAACAGGCCGTCCTCGCCGATGCGCCGCTCGGTGGCCTGGCTCCAGCGCGGGTGGTCGACCTTCGGGGTTCACGTTGGAATAGAAGCCGTACTCCTGCGGCGCGGCCTTGTTCCAGGCGGTCGTCGGCTGCTTCTCGACGAAGCGGATCTTGACGATCGACTTGCCGCTCTTGAAGCCGTACTTCCAGGGCACCACCAGCCGCACCGGCGCGCCGTTCTGGTTGGGCAGCACCTCGCCGTACATGCCGAAGGTGAGCAGCGTCAGCGGGTGCATCGCCTCGTCCATGCGCAGGCCTTCGACGTAGGGCCAGTCGAGCACGCGCGAGCCGCACGCACGGCATCTGGTCTTGGGTCGGCCAGCGTGATCGAACTCGACGTACTTGGCGTTGCCGGTCGGCTCGACGCTGCTTGATCAGCTCGGCCAGCGAATAGCCGACCCAGGGAATCACCATCGACCAGCCCTCGACGCAGCGCAGGCGGTAGATGCGCTCTTCCATGCGGCGCCGAGCTTGAGCAGGTCGTCGAGGTCGTAGGCTTGCCGGCTTCTTGACCAGCGCCTTCGACGCCGACGCGTCCAGGGCGCGGTCTTGAGCGTGTGCGCGTTCTGCGCCGGGTCGGCCTTGTCGGTGCCGAACTCGTAGAAGTTGTTGTAGCTGGTCGACGTCCTTGTAGGCGGTGAGCTTCTCCATCGTCGACGGCGCCGGCCGCCGTGCTGCGCATGCCCGGCAGCGCGGCCAGCTTGCCGGGCCGCGGCGACCTGCGCCATGCGCCTCGCGCGCCGGCCCAGGCGGCCAGCGCCGCGCCGGCGACGCCGGCGGCCATCAGCTTGAGCAGGTCGCGGCGGCTCTTCGTAGACCGCGCGCGGCGTGATCTCGCTGGTCGGGGATGGTCGAAGCCGTCGCGGTCGGTCTCGGATCAGCATGGTGGTTCCTGTCGGAGTGTTCCGGTAAGAGCAGCCGAGCCGACTTTGTTCCGCGGCCTCATCCCACGTCCGTACAGGGAACTCAGAGCTCGCCGTAGGTGTGCAGGCCCGACAGGAACATGTTCACGCCCAGGAAGGCGAAGGTCGTGACCGCCAGCCCGACCAGCGCCCACCAGGCCGACACCGTGCCGCGCAGGCCCTTCATCAGCCGCATGTGCAGCCAGGCCGCGTAGTTGAGCCAGACGATCAGCGCCCAGGTCTCCTTCGGGTCCCAGCTCCAGTAGCCGCCCCAGGCCTCGGCGGCCCACAGCGCGCCCAGGACGGTGGCGATGGTGAAGAAGGCGAAGCCCACCGCGATGGACTTGTACATCACGTCGTCGAGCACCTCGAAGCGCGGGCAGGCGCTGCGGCGATGCGCTTGCGCGCCAGCAGGATGCCGGCCGACGATCGAGCGCCGAGACGCCGAAGTAGACCGCCCAGTAGCTGCTCATGCCGCTGCCGTCGGCCGCGCTTGCGGAACACCATGCGGCTCGAAGCACAGCACCACGCCCAGCAGCCACAGCGGCGCCAGCTTGTACCAGCGCGTCTCGCCGGCCTGCTGCTTGATCAGGTAGGCGAAGGCGACCATCGCCGACAGCGCGAAGGTGCCGTAGCCGATGAAGTTGGCCGGCACGTGCAGCTTCATCCACCAGCTCTGCAGCGCGGGCACCAGCGGCTGGATCTCGTGCGCTTCGCGCACCACGCGTGTACCAGAGCAGGAAGCCGACCGCGGCGCTGACCACCAGCATCACGAAGGCGCCGAGCGCGCGGGTCTCGTACTGCTGCCTCGTAGTACAGGTAGAACAGCGGTCGTCAGCCAGCAGAACAGCACGAACACTTCGTACAGGTTGCTGACCGGGATGTGGCCGATGTCGGCGCCGATCTGGTGGCTCTCGAACCAGCGCACCATGCGTGCCGACCAGCGCCATCGTCACCGCCGCCCAGGCCAGCTGCGAGCCGATGCGCTCCGCCGTGTTGTCGGCGCTGCCGCGGCGAAGCATGCCGATCCAGTAGAACACCGTGCTCATGAAGAACAGCACGCTCATCCACAGGATGGCGCTCTGGCTCGACAGGAAGTACTTGAGCCAGAACACCTGCTCGGCCTGCGCCAGGTCGGCGCCAAGCCGTCGGCGTGCGCAGGTACAGCCGATGGCGAGCAGCGAGGCCGCGCCGACCACCGAGCATCAGCGACGCGCAGCGGCCGCCAGAACCAGCCGAGCCAGATCGCGGCCGGCACCGCGCCGACCAGGATGCCCTTTTCGTAGACGTCCATCGACGCGGCCGTAGCGCGCGAAGGCATAGCCGGCCGCCGGCGACCACGAGCGCGGCGAAGAGCCAGTCGAACCAGGTGCGGCGCGCGCAGGAAGCCGGTGCGTCGAGGTCGAGGGTCGTGGTGTTCGTGGTGGCGGTGTTCATGGCGCTACTGCTGTCCCAGCAGCTGGTGCTTCAGCTGCGTCGAACTCGCGGTCGGCGTCGAGGGTCTTGCGGTGTGCTCGACAGGGCCAGCGGTGAGCCTGCGTGCCGTCGCCCTGCGTGCGACTGGAGCCAGATCCAGAGCCGGCGCTCCCGCACGTACAGCATCGCAAACACGCCGAGGATCAGCAAGGCGCAGCCCAGGTAGACCAGGTTCTTGCCCGGGCGCGCGCGCCACCTGGAACACGCTGGCCTGCACCTGCTGTGAAGTCCTTCAGCTGCAACAGCCATCGGCGCCGGGTAGAAGGCGCGTCGCGACAGCGACAGCACCGCCTGCGTCATGAAGGCCTGCGTCTTCTCGCTCGGCGCCAGCGGCTGCAGGCCGGCCTGCTCGCGGCTGAGTTGCAGCCAGCTCGAACAGCGCGCCGTTGAGGATGCGCACCAGCACCTCGGAGGTCGCGCGACGCGCTCGGCCTCGGGCACGTTGGCTTCCATGAAGTCGGCCATCGCCTGCAGGCCGCCGGTCGCGGCCGTGCCGGGCGGGCCGGCTCCGCGCCCGGCGAACAGCGCGAGCGCGCGCGCGCGCCGAGGCGGCGAGCTGCTGCGCCAGCTCGGGCTTGCCGGGTCGGCGCGCATGGCGCGACGTAGCGCTGCACCGCCTGCTCGCGCAGCGCCGCGGTCGGCCAGGGCCGCGCGCAGGCGCAGGCAGCCGTCGATGCTGCCTTGCCTCGTCGGCCGGAATGCGCAGGTAGCGGAAGCTGCTCGGCCGGCGTGTCGCGCACGCCGGCGAGGAACACCGGCGCGCCGTCGCCCAGGTCGACCGGCAGCATGTAGTTGTGGAACTCGCGCGCCTGGCCGGCGGCGTCGCGCAGCTTGTAGGTGATGCTGGGGCCGACGTTGCGCAGCTCCTTGTTCGTCGCGGTCTTGTTGCGCCGCGCCCAGGCGGCGCTCCGAGCGACTCGCGCAGGTCGACCTTGCGCACGTCGGTGCCGCGGCGCCTGTCGCATTGCCGCCGAGGTTCTCGACGTTGATCACGCGCAGGCCGGTGAACTCGAGCGTCATCTTCTCGGCCTCGCCGTCCTGGTCAGCTCGGTGTCGCCGCCGATCGATGCCCTCGATCTCGAAGCGGCTTGCCGGTGCCGTCCATCGGCAGCGCCTGCAGCTGCACGCTGCGAGCCGCCGTCGTCGAAGCTGCGACTGGTAGATCTCGACGCCGCGGTGGAGCGCCGGCTGGTTCACCTCCACCGTGCGCCGGGATCGCCTCGCCGGTGTCGCGGTCGTGGATCACGATCTCGCTGGCGAACAGCTTGGGCATGCCGGTCGCGTAGTACTCGACGATGAACTTCTTCAGCTCGATCGTCGAACGGCAGGTCCTGCAGCAGCACGCCGTCGGACTGGTTCAGGATCGCGGTGCCGGCGCTGCGTGCCCTCGGGCACCAGCAGGTTGCCGCGGAAGGTCGGGTTGCGCTGCCGACAGGCGGTGCTGCGGCCGGCACGTCGCGCGATCATGCCGCCGCCGGTGTAGGGCGTCTTGCCGCCGCAGCGCACATCTGCGCGCGCACGATCAGGTCGCCGTCGAGCAGGCCGCCGAGGCAGATCAGCACGATGGCGCTGTGCGCCGCGAGGTAGCCGAGCTTGTTGGCGCGCGCCCTTGCTTGGCCGCGACCATCCAGCCGTTGTCGCGCGCCTGCGGCGCTTGCGCCTTCCAGCCGTGCCTCTGCAGCAGCGCCGCCGATGCGCGCGCAGCGCCTGCGTCGCGGCGTCTCGCCGAGCGCGCCCTGGCCCGGTGGTGGAAGGCCTGCAGGCTCTGCTCGCGCATGTGCTCCTTGTAGGTCTGCAGGTCGGCAGGATCTTGGGCGTGTTGCGCGCGATGCACAGGGACGTGCGAGCACCAGGAAGGCCAGGATCAGCAGGAACCACCAGGCGCTGTAGACCGCGTTGAGCCCGACCGTGCCGAACACGCTCGGCCCAGAACGGGCCGAACTGGTTGACGTAGTTGTTGACCGGCTCGTGCTGCTTGAGCACCGTGCCGATCACCGAGGCGATGCAGATGACCGTCAGCAGCGAGATCGCGAAGCGCATCGACGACAGCAGCTCCACCGCCTCGCGCACGGCGCGCGAGCCGGTGCGGAGCTGCAGGCCGGTGGTGGTGACGGACATCGTGCGGCGGCTCATCGGGCGTGGCTCAATGGAAAAAGGCGGGCTCCCGTGCGAGGGCCCGCCTTGTTCTTGGTCGTAGTCTCGGCGCGCTGCTCGGCGGCTGGCTTCGAGCTTTCAGCGCAGGCCGGCGATGTAGTCGGACACCGCCTGGATCTCGCGGTCGTTCAGCTTGGCGGCGATCGGCGGTCATCTGCGGGCTGTTCTTGCGCGCTGCCGCTCGCGGAAGGCGACCAGCTGGGCCTCGGTGTAGTCGGCGTGCTGGCCGGCAGGCGCGGGTACTGCGCCGGAATGCCGGCGCCGTTGGGGCTGTGGCAGCCGGCGCAGGCGGGCACCTGCGGCTCGGCGATGCCGCCGCGGTAGATCTTCTCGCCCAGCGCGACCAGTGTCCTTGTTCTTGGCGAAGCCGGGCTTGGCCTGCTTGCTGCCGTAGAACGCGGCGACGTTCTTCATGTCGTCGTCGGTCAGCTGCGAGGCGAAGCCCTGCATGATCGGGTTCTTGCGCTTGCCGGCCTTGAACTCGCTGCAGCTGCTTGACGAGGTATTCGGGGTGCTGGCCGGCGATGATCGGGGTTGGCCGGGCTGCCGCGAGTTGCCGTCGGCGCGCGTGGCAGGCGGCGCAGACCTGCGTCGAGATCGCCTGGCCCTTGGCCAGGTCGGGCTTGGCGGCGGCCGGCGCGTCGGCCGCCATCGCGGCGAACGCACGGTGCAGGCACTGCGCCAGCAGGCGGCGAGCAGCAGGGAGGCAATCGACTTCATGTCGGGGGATCTTGTTGTCCGTGCGCAAAACCTGCGGATTTTACAATGCGCTCCATCGCATGTCCGACCAAGCCCCTCGACCGCCGCGCCCGCCCAGCCACCCCCGAAGCACGACACGCCGGCCAAGCAGGCGCTGGCCTGGACGCACACCGCCCGCTTCCTCACCACCGCCAGCCAGCTCGACCAGCTGCCCGCCACCGAGCTGCCCGAGATCGCCTTCGTCGGCCGCTCCAACGCCGGCAAGTCCACCGCCATCAACACGCTGACGCAGCAGAAGCGGCTGGCCTTCGCCTCCAAGACGCCGGGCCGCACCCAGCACATCAACCTGTTCGCGCTCGGGCAAGCAGGCGCGCCGATGCGCTGTTCGCCGACCTGCCCGGCTACGGCTACGCCGCGGTCGAGCGCAGCGCCAAGCTGCGCTGGCAGCAGGTGATGGCCGACTACCTGGAGCTGCGTCGCAACCTCGCGGGCGTGGTGCTGCTGGTCGACCCGCGCCACGGCCTCACCGAGCTCGACCAGCAGCTGCTGGAGCTGGTCTCGCGCCGCGCGTCGGCAACGGCGAGCGTGAAGTTGCTGGTGCTGCTGACCAAGGCCGACAAGCTCAACCGCAAGGAGGGCGCCGAAGCGCTGCGCGCGGCGCAGGATGCGCTGGGCGAGTTCGTCACCGACGAGGCGGACGTCGGCGTCGCGCTGTTCTCCGCGCTCAAGCGCACGGGCTCGACGACGTGGCACTCGCGGTGCGCAGCTGGGTGCATCCGGCCGAGGATGCCGGCCCGCAGGCTCGCCGAACCGTCATAGCCTCCGACGCGACAGCCGGCGCGTCCCAGTCGCCTTCGTGACTTCGCCGGCGCCATCGCTTGCCGATACTGGCCGGGTCGCAGTTCGAGAAGGGGCCCGCCATGACGATCGAAACCTTCCTGGTCGACCTGCCCCACGGCATCACGCCTGTCCTGCCGCGCCGCCGGTCGCGCGGATGCGCCGGTGCTGCTGTTCCTGCACGGCTTTCCCGAGGCGGCGTTCGTCTGGGACGAGGTGCTGCTGTCGCTGGCCGATCGCTTCCGCTGCGTGGCGCCCAACCTGCGCGGCTACGAGCGGTCGTCGCGCGCCGGCGGACGTCAAGGCCTACCGCCCCAAGCACCTGGTGCAGGACATCGCGGCGCTGATCGACCACCTCGGCGCGCCGCTCGAGGCCTGGTGGCGCACGACTGGGGCGGCGCGGTGGCGTGGAGCGTGGCCGCCCAGCATGCCGGACTGCTCGAGCGGCTGGTGATCGTCAATTCGCCGCATCCCGGCACCTTCCTGCGCGAGCTGAAGGGCAATCCCGCGCAGCAGGAGGCCAGCGCCTACATGAACTCTTCTGCCGGCCCGACGCGGAGCGCTGCTTGCGGAGGACGACTTCGCGCGGCTGTGGCGCATGTTCACCAGCTTCGGGCGGCGCGCCCGCGGGACCCGCTGGCTGACCGAGCCCGTGAAGGAGCAGTACCGCGAGGTCTGGCGAGCCGGGCCTCGACCGGCGCCTGCAACTACTACCGCGCCTCGCCGCTGCGCCCGCCCACGCCCGAGGATCCGGCGGCGACTCGACGTGACCCTGGTCCGCAGAGCCTGACCGTGCGCGTCCCGACGCTCGTGATCTGGGGCGAAGGCGACACGGCCTTGCCGCCGAGCTGGTCGACGGCCTTCGGACTACGTGCCGCAGCTGACGCTGCGCATGGTGCCGGGCGCCAGCCACTGGATCATCCACGAGCAGCCGGAGCTGATCGTCCAGGCACTGCGCGAGCTTCGTGGCGCATGAATCAGGCCAGCGGCCCGTCGAGATCCTGGATCAGGCTGTCGACCGCGCGCTGCATCAGCGAGCGCTCCTCGAGCACCGTGACGAGGCCTTCGGCCAGCAGCCGCTCGATCGCCCGGCGGGTGAGCGAATGTGCATGCTCGGCGTCGCGGTTCTCGAACACCAGGAACTGCCCGTTCTCGCTGGTCCACATCAGCTGGGCGGTGATCCAGTGGCCCTGCACGAACATGTGATACCAGCTGCCCGGCACCAGGCGGGCAAGCCAGGCGTCGCGGGCGAGGCGGCCGGCCGCGGTGTCTTCCTGCGACAGCAGCGCGACAGGCACGGTCGGCAGGCTGCCGCGATCCACGCCCTCCTCGGGTGAGAAGGGCGGCGGGTCCGGCTCCTCGCGCATGCGTCGCACGATTTCCTCGGGCGTGAGATCGCGCTCGTCTTCGGCGGCCGGCTTCGCGCCGGCCTGCAACAGCGAGATGTGCTGCCGCCTCAGGTCGTCGAGCACGGCGATCCGGGCTTCCTGGGGCATGGCTGCCAGGTCCATGCCCTTCTGCAGCCTGGCCACCAGGGCGGGAAGCGTGGCGCGCACTCGATCGCCGTCGGCCGGCGTGCGCGGAGGCTGCAGGCTGGACAGCAGCTCATCGACCACATGCTGCAAGTCCATGGCCTCGGTGGAAGCTTCACCATGGCGGGCCATCGACTCGACCACGACGTCGATCCATGGGCCGAACAGGAAGTCGCGCAGTGTTTCACCGACGACCGCTCCGCGCGTCTGGCGCAGCTGCTGGCGCAGCACGCCGCGCAACTGCTCGGCACGCTCGATGCGCTGCAGCTTGTCGATCGCCGCTTGCGCGTGTGCCAGCGCCTCCCGTCCGCGCTGGTCGATGAAGTGGTTGACCTCGTCGAGGGCCCGTCGATAGAGCGCGCTGTCGGGTGAGGGGGTCGAGCCGACCCGGGCCACGAGGGTGTCGAGGAAACGTAGAAACTCCGCCAGCCGCGGATCGCCCGCTTCGGGGTAGCCTGCGCAGTGGGCCGCCACACGGTTCAGCAGCTGCCACGCAGGATGATCGTGCCGTTGCAGCAGCGAGGGGTCGCGCTCGGCGACGCGTTCCACCGAAGGCTGCAGGCGCCCCATCAAGCCCTTGACCGGCGGCATGAGCCGCGCGATCGGCCAGGATGCTGCGAGTACAGCCGACGCCAACCATGGTGCGCGGGCGGAGAGCGGCCTGGCGCCATGGGATGGCTGCCATCCGAGCGGGGCGTGGCGCCGTAGCGCGGATCGCCATGCGGCGATCGAGCAGCCTGTCGACGGCGCCGGTGCTGCATCCGCGCTTCCGGCAGGCCGAACCACGGTCGCGTCGCTCGGCGCCAAGGAGTTGCGAAAGCCGCGCGTCGGCATCGTCGCCGAGCGTTCGCGACTCGCGCGGCGGCGCTGGCGTCGCGCCGGTCGGCATCGCGCCGGATGCGGGCGCAGGCGCCGCTCGAGCGCTTCGGCCGCATGACGAGTCGCTGGCGGCTGCGCGACCGATCCATCAGCGCGAAAGTCGGTCTGTCGGTCTGCGCGATGGCGAGGCGGCTGGTCGATGCTGCTGCACATGTCCGAGCGGTCTCGACGACGATCGACGCCGGACAGCCGGGGAAGATCGCGCACGATGGCCTCGATGTGGTTCTTGAGCAAGGGCGACACGGTACATGGAAGTGGCAGTGCAGGTATCAGGGAAGCGGTGGCAATAGTTTGCCTTGCGCGCCACCACCTGGCAAAAAACAAAAAAGCAAGAGCCGCTTGCGCGGCCCTTGCTTCGAGGAGTGGATGCTCCGTCAGGCGGACATTACATGTCCATGCCCATGCCGCCCATGCCACCCATGCCGCCGCCATGCCGCCGCCGGCGGCTTCGTCCTTCGGCAGCTTCGGCAGACCATGGCTTCGGTGGTCAGCATCAGCGACGGCGACCGACGCTGCGTTCTGCAGCGCCGTGCGGGTCACCTTGGTCGGATCCAGGATGCCCATTTCGATCATGTCGCCGTAGGTGCCGTTGGCGGCGTTGTAGCCGTAGTTGCCCTTGCCGGCCAGCACCGCGTTCACGACCACGCGAGGCTTCGTCGCCGGCGTTGTGCACGATCTTGCGCAGCGGCTGCTTCGATGGCGCGCAGCACGAGCTTGATGCCGGCTTCCTGGTCGGGGTTGTCGCCCTTGATCGTCGCCAGCAGCCTGGCGGGCGCGCAGCAGCGCGACGCCGCCGCCGGCCACGATGCCTTCTTCCACGGCAGCGCGGGTGGCGTGCAGCGCGTCTTCGACGCGGGCCTTCTTTTCCTTCATCTCGACTTCGGTGGCGGCGCCGACCTTGATCACTGCAACGCCGCCGGCCAGCTTGGCCACGCGCTCTTGCAGCTTTTCACGGTCGTAGTCGCGAGGTCGCTTCTTCGATCTGCACGCGCACCTGCTTGACGCGCGCTTCGATGTCGCCGGCGGCGCCGGCGCCGTCGATGATGATGGTGTTTTCCTTGCCCACTTCGATGCGCTTGGCCTGGCCCAGGTCGGCCAGCGTGACCTTCTCCAGCGTCAGGCCGACTTCTTCAGCGATGACCTTGCCGCCGGTCAGGATGGCGATGTCTTCCAGCATGGCCTTGCGGCGGTCGCCGAAGCCCGGCGCCTTGACGGCGCACGATCTTCAGGATGCCGCGGATGGTGTTGACCACCAGGGTCGCCAGCGCTTCGCCTTCGATGTCTTCGGCGATGATCAGCAGCGGACGGCCGGCCTTGGCAACTTGCTCCAGCATCGGCAGCAGGTCACGGATGTTGCAGATCTTCTTGTCGAACAGCAGGACGAACGGGTTGTCCAGGATCGCGACTTGCTTCTCGGGGTTGTTGATGAAGTAGGGCGACAGGTAGCCGCGGTCGAACTGCATGCCTTCGACGATGTCGAGCTCGTTGTTGAGCGACTTGCCGTCTTCGACGGTGATGACGCCTTCCTTGCCGACTTTGTCCATCGCTTCAGCGATGATCTTGCCGATCGACTCGTCGGAGTTGGCCGAGATCGCGCCGACCTGGGCGATTTCCTTGGTGGTGGTGCGTGGGCTTGGAGATCTTCTTCAGCTGCTTCGACCAGTGGCAGCGACGGCCTTGTCGATGCCGCGCTTCAGGTCCATCGGGTTCATGCCGGCGGCAACGAACTTCATGCCTTCGCGCACGATGGCCTGGGCCAGCACGGTGGCGGTGGTGGTGCCGTCACCGGCGTTGTCGCTGGTCTTGGAAGCGACTTCCTTGACCATCTGCGCGCCCATGTTCAGGAGCTTGTCCTTCAGTTCGATTTCTTTGGCCACCGACACGCCGTCCTTGGTCACGGTGGGGGCGCCGAACGAGCGCTCGAGCACCACGTTGCGGCCCTTCGGGCCCAGGGTGACTTTGACTGCGTTGGCCAGGATGTTCACGCCTTCGACCATCGTGGCGCGGGCTTCGCCGCCGAAAATTACGTCTTTAGCTGCCATGTTGATTACTCCGATATTCGGTTATTGAGTTCGGAAGGGTCGGTCGAATTACTTGCTCAGACGACGGCGAAGAGGTCTTCTTCGCGCATCACCAGCAGCTCTTCGCCATCGACCTTGACGGTCTGGCCGGTGTACTTGCCGAACAGGACGCGGTCGCCGACCTTGACGTTCAGGGCGACGAACGTCGCCCTTGTCGTTGCGACTTGCCGGGGCCGACGGCGAGGACTTCGCCCTGGTCCGGCTTTTCGGCGGCTGTGTCAGGGATGACGATGCCGGAGGCGGTCTTGGTTTCCTGTTCGAGGCGCTTGACGATCACGCGATCGTGCAAAGGGCGAAGTTTCATGACATCTCCTTTAAGGATCAGCTTCACAAATGAGAGCGCATGTGAGCGCTCATTTACATCTGGTGGGTGGGATTAGCACTCACCAGCGATGAGTGCTAACAGCCAAGGATTATAGGGGTGGGCGTTCTTGATTCAACCCCCGTCCTGTGCCGTTCGGCCATGGAGGAGCAAGCCTTGGCAAAGGGGCGCAGGGACATGACAGGCGCCGAACTTGCCGGGTCGCCGGGCTTCAAAGCAATCATGCGTTGCTGCGTTTTGCTCTCCCTGATGCTGGCTGCAGGTGCCTGCGTGGCGCAGGAGGGCGACCCTCTGCAGTCCCTCGACTGCCGGCGTGCGCTCGAGGCCTTGCAGGCTCAGGAAGCGGCGTTGCCGCGGGTGGCATCCGAGGCGGCCCGCCGCGAAGCCTTGGCGCGATTGGAACCTGCGCGCCAGCGGGTGGCCCGGGCCTGTCTCCAGTCACGGACGGATCCGGCGCCCTCAGGGCGGCTTGCCCAGCCGCCTGTCAGCGTGCCCCCGGCGGCCGCGGTGCCAGCGCCCGCCGCGCCTCCATTGCGCGCCCCGCCCACGGTGAACTTGCCAGCGCCCGCGGCGCCACCACCGGTCGTGACCTCGTGCGATGCCGCAGGCTGCTGGGCGAGCGACGGCACTCGCCTGAATCGTGCCGGACCCAACCTGCTCGGCCCACGGGGCGTGTGCACCGTCAGCGGAACGATGCTCCACTGCCCGTAGCCGGTCAGGGCCTGTTGGCAGGGCCTAGAGATACCGAGATTCGAATTCCGCGATCGTCGCTCCGGTGGCGTCCTGCAATTCGAGGCGCTCGCCATTGATCCGCCAGCCGGACACGGCAGGCAGCACGTCGAGAAACGCCCGCTCCTGCTCTCCACCCTGCGCGCAGGCCATCATCGTGCCGGCCACCCGGCCGATCGAAAGGCTCTGTCCGTCCAGCACGTAGCTGCCCATCAGGCGGTTGCAGCCGCCGGATCCCGCCACCCGCTTCTGCGGACCCTGGAAGATGAGATGAGGCTCCCGCTGTCCCTGCGCGACCTGCACCGGCTGGCCGCGCAGCGAGAGCAGCTTCCAGTAGGTGTTCTCCAAGGTGGCAGTGGAAGCGGTCGATGGGCATTGCTGGTCGGGCGAGATGGAAACGAAACGTTCGACCACCAGCTCCATCCGGCCGGCGCCTTCCTGCGTTGCGGGCCGTGGCGCTACCCGGCCATCGACCGTGGCCAGCGCGATCTCACCCGGCGCCTTGCGAGTCGCGACATAGGCGGACTGCAGCGCGGCGTTGTTGCCCTGCTGCGCCACGGGCAGGTGCGCGCCGCTGGCGCAATCCATGAACATCGCCGCATCGGCCATGTAGTTGTACAAGCCGCGCATGCGGCGCACCTGCGGGCTCGGCGTGCCGGGCGATGCGCCCGTGCCGGTGCCGACGCGCCGCAGCAGCAGCTGGACGGCATCCGTGCCGCTTGCGCCCAGCACGGGATAGGCGGTGTCGGTCGTGAAGATCATGCGGCCGTCCAGCATGATCCGCGCGCGCACCACATAGCGTCCGTTGGGCTGGATGCGCTGGATTTCGTAGGGGATGGAGAACTCGACCGGCACGCGTGGCGACTCGATGCGCGTACTGGCGATGACGGTCGAAGGCGCGTCGGCCCGGGACACGTCCTCGATGCTGGCTTCGAACACGGCCTGCGGAGGCAAGCTGATGCGTTCGCGATAGGTGGCGGTTCCAGTGACGAAGGAAGGCTCTTGCGGGCCAGGCGTCGCGCAGCCGGCCAGCAAGGCCAGGGTGGCAATCGACCAGAGCGGCAAGGTACGCATAAGCAAGCTGTTGAAGGACTTTCTCATATCGATTCCTCCATCGGCCTCGATTGAACAAGATCGGGGATGATTGCGCCACCATGGACCTCGAAGTCGCCCGCAATTTCCTGATCGCCCTGGCCATTGGCGCACTGGTGGGCATCGAGCGCGAGAAGAAGAAGAGGTCCGAGTCCGGCGCTTCGCTCGGCGGCGTCCGTACCCACATCCTTCTCGCCCTGCTGGGCGCGGCCTCGGCCTGGCTGGCCACCAGGATGGACATGCCATGGATCCTGCCCGTCATGCTGGGCGTCGTGGGCGCGGCGGTGGTGGCCAGCTACATCCTGCAGAACCGCGAGGAGGACGAGGCCCTCGGCCTCACAAGCGAAGCGGCAGCGCTTGCGGTCTGCCTGCTCGGCGCGATGGTGGTGCTGGGCGAGGCGGCGCTGGCCGTCGCGCTGGCGGTGGTCACCTCGGCCGTGCTGGCCTACAAGCAGCCGCTGCACACGCTGGTCGAGCGCATCGGCACGGACGATCTCTTCGCGGGCATCAAGCTGCTGGTTGCATCCTTCATCGTGCTGCCCCTGCTGCCCGACCAGACCATCGACCCGTGGGGCGCCATCAATCCCTACAAGCTGTGGCTGCTGGTGGTGTTCATTTCGGCGCTGTCGCTGGTCGGCTACGTGGCGATCCGGTGGCTCGGCCCCGCCCATGGCACGGCGGTCACGGGCGCCGCGGGCGGGCTGGTCTCTTCCACGGCGGCCACGCTGAGCTTCGCCCGCCAATCGGCCACCGATCCCGGACCTGACTCCGCCAACGCCCTCGCGGCAGGCATCCTGCTGGCATGGTCCGTGATGGTCGTCCGCGTGATGGTGCTCGTGGCCGTCGTGAACCGGGATTTGCTGGCGAGCGCGTGGATGCCGATGGCCGCCATGGCCGCGGTGACGCTCGCCTTTGCCGCCTGGCACTACCGCCGGGGCCTTGCCGGGCGCCAGGCCCGGCGCGATGAAGGCGTGGAGGTGAGCAATCCCTTCAGCCTGACCGAGGCCATCAAGTTCGGCGCCTTGTTCGCCGTCGTGCTGCTCGTGGTCAAGCTCGCGCAGGCTTTCGCGCCGGGCTTCGGCGTCTACGTCGTCGCGGCGCTGGCCGGCACCGTGGACGTCGATGCCATCACCCTGTCCATGGCCCAGGAGGCACGCGAGGCGGAGGCCTTCCCGCGCGCCGGCATCGCCATCACCATCGCCGTGCTGAGCAACACCGTCGTCAAGTGCGGCATGGTGCTCGGTCTCGGCAAGGGCCCCGCACGGCGGCATGTCGGCCTGGCCACTGCCGCCATCGTCGTGACCGGACTAATCTTCTCCTTCATCACTTGACCTCCGAACCCATCGAAAGGCCATCCATGTTCAAAGCCATCCACCTGACCCAGGAAAACAAGCAGACCCGCGCCGAGCTGAAGTCGCTCGACGAGTCCGAATTGCCGCAAGGCGAGGTGCAGGTCGCAGTCGAATATTCGACGCTGAACTTCAAGGACGCGCTCGCCATCACCGGCCGCGGCATCGTCGTCAAGAACTGGCCGTTGGTGCCGGGCATCGACCTCGCAGGCGTGGTCGAGCGCAGTGACGACCCGTCCTGGAAGGCCGGTGACCGGGTGGTGGTCACCGGCTGGGGCCTGGGCGAGAACCACTGGGGCGGGCTGGCAGAGAAGGCGAGCCTGAAGGCGGACTGGCTGCTGCGCCTGCCCGAGGCCTACACGACGCGCCAGGCGATGGCCATCGGCACGGCCGGTTTCACCGCCGCCCTGAGCGTGATGGCCCTGCAGCAGCATGGCCTGGAGCCGGGCGATGGCGAGGTGCTGGTCACGGGCTCTGCCGGCGGCGTCGGCTCGGTGGCCGTGGCGCTGCTGGCCGGTCTCGGCTACACGGTGGTCGCCTCCACCGGGCGTCCCCAGGAAGGGGACTACCTGAAGTCCCTCGGCGCGTCGCGCATCGTCGATCGCGCCGAATTTTCCAGCCCCGGCAAGCCCTTGCAGGCCGAGCGCTGGGCCGGCGTGATCGACACCGTGGGCAGCCACACGCTGGCCAACGCCTGCGCCGCGACCCGCTGGAACGGCGCAGTGGCCGCCTGCGGACTGGCGCAGGGCGCCGACTTCCCGGGCACCGTGATGCCCTTCATCCTGCGCGGGGTGACGCTCTACGGCATCAACAGCGTCTATGTCGACAACGCCAAGCGCGCCAAGGCCTGGGAATTGCTCGCTCGGCATGTCGACCCCGCCAAGCTCGAGCAGATGACCGGCGAGATCGGCCTCAGCCAGGCGATCGAGTACGCACCGCAAGTCCTGGAAGGCCGCGTGCGCGGACGCACGGTGGTCGATGTGAGGAAGTAATCTCGGTACGTACTTCCCGGTACGGGTCGCCAGAGCACAACAACTACCCTGACGAATTGCCAGGGAAGCGCTGGGCACACCGCAACGACGAACGAACGAGGAGCAAGCCATGGGCCACAAGGAATTGACGCCGGCCGAACAGGCCTTGCGCGAAGCCGCGCTCGACTACCACCGCACGCCGGTGCGCGGAAAGATCGCCGTCGTCCCCACCAAGCCGCTGTCCAACCAGCGCGACCTGTCGCTCGCCTACTCGCCCGGGGTGGCCTACGCCTGCCTCGCGATCGAGGAGCAGCCGGCGCTGGCGGCCGACTTCACCTCGCGCGGCAACCTCGTCGGCGTGATCACCAACGGCACCGCGGTGCTGGGGCTGGGCGACATCGGCCCGCTGGCCGGCAAGCCGGTGATGGAAGGCAAGGGGTGCCTGTTCAAGAAGTTCGCCGGCATCGACGTGTTCGACATCGAGCTGGCCGAGCGCGACCCCGACAAGCTGGTCGAGATCATCGCCGCGCTCGAGCCGACGCTGGGCGGCATCAACCTCGAGGACATCAAGGCGCCCGAGTGCTTCTACATCGAGAAGAAGCTGCGCGAGCGCCTGAACATCCCGGTCTTCCACGACGACCAGCACGGCACCGCCATCATCTCGGCCGCGGCCCTGCTCAACGGCCTCGAGCTGGTGGGCAAGAAGATCGACGAGGTGAAGCTCGCGGTCTCCGGCGCCGGCGCGGCGGCCATTGCCTGCCTCGACGTGATGGTCGAGCTCGGGCGTGAAGCGGCAGAACGTCTATGTCGTCGATTCCAAGGGCGTGATCCACGACCGGCGCGACGACAAGCTCGATCCCTCCAAGCAGCGCTATGCCCAGCGCACCGAGGCCCGCACGCTGGCCGACGTGGTCAAGGACGCCGACGTGTTCCTCGGCTGCTCGGCTCCCGGCGTGCTCACGCAGGACATGGTCAGGACCATGGCCGACCGGCCGATCATCCTGGCGCTGGCCAACCCCGAGCCCGAGATCCGGCCCGAGCTGGCGCTCGAAGCGCGGCACGACTGCATCATCGCCACAGGCCGCTCCGACTATCCCAACCAGGTCAACAACGTCCTGTGCTTCCCCTACATCTTCAGGGGCGCGCTCGACAGCGGCGCATCGCGCATCACCGAGGCGATGAAGGTGGCCTGCGTGAAGGAGATCGCGGCGCTGGCCAAGGCCGAGATCAGCGACGAGGTGGCCGCGGCCTATGCCGGACGCGAGCTGCGCTTCGGGGCCGAACTACATCATCCCCACGCCCTTCGACTCGCGCCTGATCCTGCGCATCGCGCCGGCGGTGGCCAAGGCCGCGCAGGAGTCCGGCGTGGCGACGCGGCCGATCGCCGACCTCGACGCCTATCGCCAGTCGCTCACCCGCTTCGTGACCCACACCGGCATGTTCATGCGCCCGGTGTTCCAGGCCGCCAAGGCCCTGCCGCAGCGCGTGGCCTATGCCGAAGGCGAGGACGAGCGCGTGCTGCGCGCGGTGCAGATCGCGCTCGACGAGCGCATGGTCAAGCCCATCCTGGTCGGCCGGCCGGCGGTGATCGACATGCGCATCGAGCGCGCCGGCCTGCGGCTGCAGGCCGGGCGCGACTTCGAGGTGGTCAACCCCGAGGACGATCCGCGCTTCCGCCAGTACTGGGAGGCGTATCACAAGATCAAGGGCCGCGACGGCGTCACGCCCGAGATGGCCAAGTCGCAGCTGCGCCGCTCCAACACCATCATCGCCGCGATGCTGCTGCACCAGGGTGATGTCGACGGCATGCTGTGCGGCCTGGTCGGCCGCTACGAAAAGCACCTCGAGCATGTGCGCGAAATCATCGGCCTGCGCGAAGGCGCACTCGGCTTTGCCGCCATGAACGCGCTGATGCTCGACAAGTACACGCTCTTCATCGCCGACACCTTCGTCAACGAGGACCCTGACGCCGAGCAGCTCGCCGACATCGCCGCCGCGGCGGTGGAGGAGGTGCGGCGCTTCGGCGTGCCGCCCAAGGTGGCCTTCGTCTCGCACTCGATGTTCGGCTCGAGCCCCCGGCCATCGGCGCGCAAGATGCGCCAGGCCTGCGAGATCCTGCGTCGCCGCCTGCCCCGATGTCGAAGCCGACGGCGAGATGCACGGCGACGCCGCGCTGAGCGAGGAGGTGCGCATGAAATTCCTGCCCGAGTCCACGCTGAGCGGCTCGGCCAACGTGCTGGTGCTGCCCAACCTCGACTCGGCCAACATCCTCTTCAACGTGCTGAAGATGACGGGCGGGCAGGGCGTGACCGTCGGGCCGATCCTGCTGGGCACGGCGGCGCCGGCGCACATCCTGACGCCCCAGGCCACCGTGCGCCGCGTGGTCAACATGACGGCCCTGGTGGTTGCCCATGCAGCAGCGCGCCGCTGAAGGAGAGACCACGACCCAGGCGGTTTCCGCCTCCGCCTGGGCACCGCTGCGGGAGCCGGTGTTCCGCATGCTGTGGATCACCTGGCTGGTGGCCAACGTCTGCATGTGGATGAACGACGTGGCCGCCGCCTGGCTGATGACCACGCTCACCCCCTCGCCGATGATGGTGGCGCTGGTGCAGTCGGCCTCGACCCTGCCGGTCTTCCTGCTCGGCCTGCCCAGCGGCGCGCTGGCCGACATCCTCGACCGGCGTCGCTATTTCATGGTGACGCAGCTCTGGGTGGCCGTGGTGGCGCTGATCATGTGCGCCACCATCCTGGCCGGCGCGATGACGGCGCCCCTGCTGCTCGGCCTCACCTTTGCCAACGGCATCGGCCTGGCGATGCGCTGGCCGGTGTTCGCGGCGATCGTGCCGGAGATCGTGCCGCGCATCCAGCTTCCGGCGGCGCTCGCGCTCAACGGCATTGCGATGAATGCCTCGCGCATCGTCGGCCCGCTCCTGGCCGGGGCCATCATCGCCAGCTTCGGCAGCGCCTATGTGTTCGTGCTCAATGCGGTGCTCTCGGTGGCGGCGGGCTTCGTGATCTGGCACTGGAAGCGCGAGCCCAAGGTGAGCGCCTTGCCGGGCGAGCGCTTCATCGGCGCGATGCGGGTCGGCCTGCAGTACGTGCGCCAGTCGGAGCGCATGCGTGCGGTGCTGCTGCGCATCGCGATCTTCTTCCTGCAGTCGATCGCGCTGCTGGCGCTGCTGCCGCTGGTGGCGCAGCAGCTGCACGGCGGCGGCGCCGGCACCTTCACGCTGCTGCTGGCCGCGATGGGGCTGGGCGCGATCATCGCCGCCTCGCAATTGCCGCAAGGTGCGCGGCCGCATGACGCGCGACCAGCTGGTCCGCGGCGGCACGGTGCTGCAGGCGGTGGCCACCGTGGTGGCGGCCTTCGCGCCCAACGTCTACGTGGCCGCGCCGGCGCTGCTGGTCAGCGGCATGGCCTGGATCTCGGTGGCCAACTCGCTCACCATCTCGGCCCAGCTCGCGCTGCCGGACTGGGTGCGCGCGCGCGGCATGTCGATCTACCAGATGGCGATGATGGGCAGCAGCGCCGCTGGCTGCCGCGCTGTGGGGCCAGGTGGCGACCCTCACCAGCCTGCGCACCAGCCTGATCGCGGCGGCGCTGGTGGGGCTGGCGCTGATGCTCGCCACCCGGCGCGTCGTGACCGAAGGCCCGGTCGAGGAGGACCTCACCCCATCGTCGGCCTGGACGGCTCCCGTCGCGACCACGCCGATCGATCAGGACCGGGGGCCGGTGCTGGTGATGGTCGAATACCTTATCGATCCGGCGCGCGCCGACGAATTCCGCGCCGTCATGCAGGAGACCCGCCGCACGCGCCTGCGCCACGGCGCCTTGGCGTGGGAGCTGTTCCACGACGTCGGCGACCCGAGCCGCTACTTCGAGTACATCGTCGATGAATCCTGGGTCGAGCACCTGCGCCGCTTCGACCGTTTCACGCATGCAGACGAAGAACTTCGGAAGCGCCGCTTCTCCTTCCACCTCGGGCCCGGGGTGCCGGTGGTGACGCGCTGCGTGGCCGAGCAGCTGGAGCGACACTAGCAGCCACCGGCGCGAGCCCTCCCATAGCGTCAACAGGCCCTAGCATGTGCGCCACCCCCGCCAATCCCCAGAAGTTCGCCGTCACCGTGGCGCCCAGCAAGATCGACGGGCTGGGCGCGTTCGCGGCGGAGAGCATCCCTGCGTACAAGAAGATCGGCGAAATCCGCGGCGAGTCGATCAGCATCGCCGAGTCGCGGCGCCGGGTACGTGGCGTGGAGCGGATCATGATGATCGAGGTGTCGGACAAGCGGGCGATCGATGCGTCGAAGTCCGAGGATCCGATGAGATACACCAACCACTCCTGCTCGCCCAACACGGTGCTGCGCATCAATCGAGGGCGGGTGGAGTTCTACTCGATGCGCGCCATCGCGACGGGCGAGGAGCTGACGGCCGGCTACGGTGAAACGCACCATGCCGGCAAGCTGACCTGCCGCTGCGGAGCACCCAACTGCGTCGGCAAGATCTGAGGCGAGGTTCGCAAAAGACCATGAGAAACGGCAACTTCTACAACCTCTATACCCACGGCTTCGCCCGGGTGGCGGTGTGCACTCCGAGGGTTCGCATCGCCGACCCTGCCTTCAATGCCGGCGAGACGCTGAAGATGCTGGCCGAGGCGCGCGACGCCGGAGCGATGGCCGCGGTGTTTCCCGAACTGGGCCTGTCGGCCTACACCTGCGACGACCTGTTCCACCAGCGTGCCCTGCTCGATGGCTGCGAAGACGCGCTGGGCCAAGTGCTCGCCGGCTCGCGCGGCATGCCGGTGATGGCGGTGGTGGGCCTGCCGCTGCGTGTCGAGGAGCGCCTCTACAACTGCGCGGCGGTGGTCCATGACGGGCGGTTGCTCGGCGTGGTCCCCAAGACCTACCTGCCGAACTACGCCGAGTTCTACGAGGGTCGCCAGTTCAACCCGGCAACGACCGCCCTGGTCGACGAAGTGAGCGTGGCCGGGCAGACCGTCCCCTTCGGCTCGGAGCTGATCTTCCAGGCGAGCAACATGCCGCTCTTCAAGCTGCATGTCGAGATCTGCGAGGACGGCTGGGTGCCGATTCCGCCCTCGTCCTATGCCGCGCTGGCGGGCGCCACCGTGCTGGTGAACCTGTCGGCCTCGAACGTGACGATCGGCAAGTCCGAGTACCGCCACAAGCTGGTGGGCCTGCACTCGGCGCGCTGCCTCGGCGCCTACCTGTACTCCTCGGCCGGCCCGGGCGAGTCCACCAACGACCTGGCCTGGGACGGCCACAGCCTCATCTACGAGAACGGCGAGCTGCTGGCGGAGGGCGAGCGCTACTCCAACGAGCCGCAGATGATCACGGCCGACATCGACCTGGAGAGGCTGCTGCACGAGCGCATGCGCCTGGTCACCTTCGGCCAGAACACCGCTGCGCACAAGGAGCGGCTGCAGGCCTTCCGCACCGTGGGCTACGAGGCGGAGGTGGCGTTCGACCGCAGGCTCGCGCTGCGCCGCAGGATCGAGCGCCTGCCGTACGTGCCGGCCAACCCCGCGTTGCGCGACGTGCGCTGCGCCGAGGTGTTCAACATCCAGGTCCAGGCCCTGGTCCAGCGCATGAGCGCGACGCGCATCGAGAAGCTGGTGCTCGGCGTCTCCGGCGGCCTCGATTCCACGCATGCCCTGCTGGTCTGCGCAAAGGCGATGGACAAGATGGGCCTGCCGCGCAGCAACATCCTCGGCTACACGATGCCGGGCTTTGCGACCGGCAGCCGCACGCTCGACCAGGCCCTGCGCCTGATGGCAGCCGTGGGCTGCTCCGCGCAGCAGATCGACATCCGGCCCGCCTGCCTGCAGATGCTCAAGGACATCGGCCACCCGTTCGCCGAAGGGCAGCCCGCCTACGACGTGACCTTCGAGAACGTGCAGGCCGGCGAGCGCACCAGCCACCTGTTCCGACTGGCGAACCTCCACCGCGGCCTGGTGATCGGCACCGGCGACCTGAGCGAGCTCGCGCTCGGCTGGTGCACCTACGGAGTCGGCGACCACATGTCGCACTACGGCGTGAATGCGAGCGTGCCCAAGACGCTGATGCAGTACCTGGTGCGCTGGGTGGCCGACTCGGGCCAGGTGGGCGAGGCGGGCAGCAAGGTGCTGCTGGACATCCTCGACACCGAGATCAGCCCCGAGCTGGTGCCCGGCGACGCCAAGGACCAGCCTTCGCAGTCGAGCGAGAGCATCGTCGGCCCCTACGAGCTGCAGGACTTCAACCTGTACTACGTGCTGCGCTACGGCTACGACCCTTCCAAGGTGGCCTTCATGGCCTGGCACGCATGGTGCGAAGGGCCGGATGGCCGCTACCGGCTGGGCGACATCAAGAACTACCTGCGCATCTTCCTGGACCGCTTCTTCCGCACCAGCCAGTTCAAGCGCACCTGCGTGCCCAACGGACCCAAGGTGGGTTCGGGCGGCTCGCTTTCGCCGCGTGGCGACTGGCGGGCGCCGAGCGATGCCGACGCGACGGTGTGGCTTGCGGAGCTGGAGCGGTACGTGCCGCAGGAGTAGGGGAGAAAGAGAAGCCCCGCATCGCGGGGCTCTCTTCATCCCGGGAGCGCATTGCTTGCAACGCGCCCCGGAGGTAAACGGCGTGACTATCCACCAAGAATGCCGCGCCGCTGCTGGAGCTGAGCTCGACGAACAGGCCGCCGCCCATGTGTTGCAGCTCGATGGATCGTATCGGCTGCCGGTGATCGAGCCGGCCGTCCGAGAGTGCTTTGGCTTCGCTGCGCCATGGCGATGTGAGTGCCCGTTGTCTGCCGCAAGAGCTTGTCTTCCGTGGCCGATGATGCGATAGCCCGATAGCTGTCGCGTGCTTCCGCGCATCGTCCCGCTGAGCCCAATCACCAGACGTGTAGATCTGACCGTCAAAAACTGCCGCAGCCAGTCGCGGCCGTCGGCTGAGGAGGCCACCGACTGTCCAGCTTCGATCGGTCTCGCGCGCTGTCCAGGTCACGCCCTGAATCGGTGGAGGTGTAGAGCTGGCCGCCGTTGAAACGGCTGCCACCAGCTTGCTGCCGTCGGCCGAGGAGGCCACCGACCACCAATCTCGATCGGACTCGCGCGCTGTCCACGTGACGCCACTGTCGGTCGAGGTGTAGATCTGGCCGCCGTAGTGCGACCGCCACCAGCTTGCTGCCGTCGGCTGAAGAGGCCACGGACCACCAATCTCGATCGGACTCGCGCGCTGTCCAGGTGACGCCCCGAATCGCTGGAGGTGTAGATCTGGCCGCCGTACTGCCGCCGCCACGAGCTTGCTGCCGTCGGCTGACGGAGGCCACCGACTGCCAAGTCTCGATCGGACGTCGCGTGCCGTCCAGGTGACGCCCGCTGTCGGTGGAGGTGTGGATCTTGCCGCCGTACGCCAGCCGCCACCAGCTTGCTGCCGTCGGCTGACGAGGCCACGGACGACCAGTCTCGATCGGTCTGGCGCGGCGTCCAGGTCGCGCCTGAATCGGTGGAGGTGTAGAGCTGGCCGCCGTAGGCGGCTGCTCACGAGCTTGCTGCCATCGGCCGACGAGGCCACGAGAACCAGCTTCGATCGTTCTCGCGTGCCACCCAGTCCAGCCAACTCGTCCGGAACGGGGTGAAGATGGACTCGACCGAAGTTCTGGGCAATCCTCCAATCGGCTGCGCCTGCACCGCTGACACGCACCACGGCGCCGTCAGCCGCGATGCAGGCAGCGTGACGACGACTTGGGCGGCGTCGTTGCTGGCGATGTAGCCGGTGTTGGGATGCGCTGTGACGCTCAGTCCCGTCGCACGGACCCAGTTGAGCCCTGGACCCGGTGGGCCGTTGCAGATGCAGCTGGTTGTCGCCTCGGCACCCTGCGAGGATGCCGTCTGCGATTGGTATCCAGGCCCGAGCTGACCTTGCTGCCGCCGTATGCACCAGGTCGCGCCGTCTCGGCCACGATCGCGACCAGGCTGCTGCGGCCGTTTGCACCGTTCGGCGCCCTGCCGCTCCGTTGGCGCCGTTTCGCTCCGTTAGCGCCCGTTCGTCAGCTCCGTTCGCGCCGTCAGTTCCGTTGGCTCCGTTCAGACCATTGCTGCCATTTTCTCCGTGGGAGACATAAGCTTCGGACGACACCTCGACGGCGTCGAGCATGGAATTTCCATTGGCATCGCTGCCTACGCTGACCTTGGAGCCGCCGTTCGGGCAATGCACTCCTGCCGGCTCAGGTTCGTGACGACCAGGCCGGTCGCACCGGCGAACCCATTGCCACCGGGGTCGCCCGGCACACCAGGCACGCCCGCGCTGCCGTTGCACACGTACTGGTTGCTGCTGATCTCCTCGGTGTCGAGCATGCCGTTCGCATTGGCATCCAGCCCTGCACTGATCTTGCTGCCGGCACTCAGGCAGTTCAGACCCTCTGCCTCGTAGCTGACCTGCGTGAGCGTCACCAAGCCGTCGTGCCCGTTCAGGCCGTCTACCCCTGCCGCAGCGTCGACGGCTTTGCTGCCGCCACCCCCGTCCCCTCCGCAAGCGGCCAGCACCAACGCCAGCACTGCCCGCGCACCCGAACCTACGCCATGTCGTCATATCGCCTCCTTGGTAAGAAGGCGCATTCTGTGTGTCTATGTGTTGCGATTGGGATGTTCGTTGCGCGAACTCAGCGGGCTACCCACGCCGGCTGCGAACTCTCTGCTATCTGGCCTCGTGCCATGAGCTCGATGCAGCAGGCAGATGCTTCCGGGCTCGGAGTCGACTATTCGACCAAGAATGCCGCGCCGCTGCTGGAGCTGAGCTCCGACGCAACAGGCCGCCGCCCATGTGTTGCAGCTCAATGGCTTCGTACCGGCCGCCGGTGACCGAGCCGGCCGTCCCGAGAGTGCTTTGGCTTCGCTTCGCCATGGCGGACGTGTAGAGCTTGCCCCCCGGCTCTGCCGCAAGCAGCTTTCTTCCGTCGGCCGATGATGCGATAGCCCGATAGTTTCGCGTGCTTCCGCGCATCGTCCCGGTCACCTCCCAAATCACCAGACGTGTAGATCTGACCGTAGAAGCTGCCGCAGCCAGTCGGCGGCCGTCGGCTGACAAGGCCACCGCTGTCCAGTTTCGAACAGTCTCACGCGCCGTCCAGGTCACGCCCGAATCGGTGGAGGTGTAGAGCTGCCCGCCGTGGACGGCTGCCACCAGCTTGCTGCCATCGGCTGACGAGGCTACAGACCACCAGTTTCGATGCGTCTCCTGCGCCGTCCACGTCGCGCCTGAATCAGGTGGAGGCGTAGAGCTGGCCGTCGTTGACGGCTGCTGCAGCTTGCTGCCGTCGGCTGACGAGGCCACGAGAGAACCAGTTTCGAACGTTCTCATGCGCCGTCCAGGTCACGCCCGAATCGCGTGGAGGTGTAGAGCTGGCCGTCCCGTAGCCGGCTGCCAGCGAGCTTGCTGCCGTCGGCTGACGAGGCCACGGAGACCCAGTCTCGACGTTCTCACGCGCCGTCCAGGTCAGGCCCGAATCGGTGGAGGTGTAGAGCTGGGCCGCCGTTGCCAGCTGCCACGAGCTTGCTGCTGCTGTCGGCTGACGAGGCCACGGAGATCCAGTTTCGAACGGCTCTCACGCGCCGTCCAGGTCACGCCTGAATCGGTGGAGATGTAGAGCTGGCCGGTGTAGACCGCTGCCACGAGCTTGCTGCCATCGGCTGAAGAGGCCACGGAGATCCAGTTTCGATCGTTGCTCGCGTGCCACCCAGTCCAGCCAATTCATCCCGGGCAGGGGTGAAGATGGACTGACCGGAGTTCTGGGCAATCCTCCAATCGGCTGCGCCTGCACCGCTGACACGCACCACGGCGCCGTCAGCTGGCGATGCAGGCAGCGTGACGACGACTTGGGCGGCGTCGTTGCTGGCGATGTAGCCGGTGTCTGGGCTGCGCTGTGACGCTCGTCCCCGTCGCACGGACCCAGTTGAGCCCTGGACCCGGTGGGCCGTTGCAGATATAGCTGGTCGACGTCACCTCGGCACCCTGGAGGATGCCGTCTGCATTGGTATCCAGGCCCGAGCTGACCTTGCTGCCGCCGTATGCACAGTTAGCGCCGGTCGTCTCGGCCACGATCGCGACCAGGCTGCTGCGGCCGTTTGCACCATTGGCGCCTGCCGCTCCGTTGGCGCCGTTCGCTCCGTCAGCGCTGTTTGCTCCGTTGGTCCGTTCGCGCCGTCAGTTCCGTTGGCTCCGTTCAAACCGTTGCTGCCATTTTCTCCGTGGCAGACATAGGCTTCGGACGACACCTCGACGGCGTCGAGCATGGAATTTCCATCGGCATCGCTGCCTACGCTGACCTTGGAGCCGCCGTTCGGGCAATGGACTCCTGCAGGCTCAGGCGTCGTTACGACCAGGCCGGTCGCACCGGCCAACCCATTGCCACCGGGGTCGCCCGGCACACCAGGCACGCCCGCGCTTCCGTTGCACACGTACTGGTTGCTGCTGATCTCCTCGGCGTCGAGCATGCCGTTCGCATTGGCATCCAGCCCTGCACTGATCTTGCTGCCGGCACTCAGGCAGTTCAGACCCTCTGCCTCGTAGCTGACCTGCGTGAGCGTCGCCAAGCCCGTCGCGCCCGTTCAGGCCGTCTACCCCTGCCGCAGCCGTCGACGGCTTTGCTGCCGCCACCCCCGCCCCCTCCGCAAGCGGCCAGCACCAACCCCAGCAGTGCCGCGCACGCGAATCGATGCCATATCGTCATATTGCCTCCTTGATACGAAAGCGCATTCTGTGTGTCTATGTGTTGCGCTTGGGATGCTTCGTCGCGCGAACCCAACCGGCTGCCCACGCCGGCTCGAATCTCTGCTATCGGCCAGTGCCATGGCTCGATCAGCGGGCGAAAGTTCGGGCATCCACCGGCAAAGGCGAACCCGGCTTGATCTCCTCCAGGCAGATCATCGATCGCACGTCGTCCACGCCCGGCACCTGCATCAGCCTGTCGGTGAGGAACTGCGACAGCGACCTCAGGTCGCGCGCCACCACCTTGAGCAGGTAGTCGTGGTCGCCGGAGACCGCCTGGCACTCGATCACTTCGTCGAAGCCCTTGATGATCCGCTCGACCTCGCGCACGCGAGTGAACTGCTCGCGGTCGATGTTGAGGTTCACGTAGGCCATCACCGCATAACCGATCGCCTCGCGGTCCACCTGGGCCGCGTAGCCGCGGATGACGCCGCGCTCCTCCAGCGAGCGCACGCGGCGCAGGCATTGGGGAGCCGACAGGTGCACCCGCTGGGCAAGGTCCACGTTGGTCGCCCGGCCGTCTTGCTGCAACGCCTGCAAGATCCGGCGGTCCATGGCGTCGAGTTCGTGGGTGGCCATCGGGATGCGCCTCCTGTGATGCACGATTCTTTCGAGATTCTGGGCCGCCCCGCAAGAAGTGGAAAGGATATTTCGCGCTCCCTTGCCTAGAGTTGGATCAACCAGGGGAGATCCACGCCATGAGCATCGAGCGCGCTCGCACCACCACCAATGCCACCATCGCTCCCCTGCTGGAAGACCGCTGGGGCGCACGCAATTACGCGCCGCTGCCGGTGGTGCTGGTGCGCGGACAAGGCGTGCACTTGTGGGACGAACTCGGGACGCCGCTACCTCGACATGATGTCGGCCTACTCGGCGGTGAGCTTCGGCCACAGCCATCCCGAGCTGGTGGAAGCAATGGTGGAGCAGGCCCGCACGCTGGCCGTCACCTCGCGGGCGTTCCACACCGACCGGCTCGGCCCCTTCCTGCAGAAGATCTGCCGCATCACCGGCATGGACCGCGCCCTGCCGATGAACACCGGCGCCGAGGCCGTCGAGACGGCCATCAAGGCGGCGCGCAAGTGGGGCTACAAGGTCAAGGGCGTGCCCGAGGGGCGGGCGCAGATCATCGTGGCCGCGGGCAATTTCGCCGGGCGCACCACCACCATCGTCGGCTTCTCCAGCGAGCCGCAGTACCGCGACGGCTTCGGCCCCTTCGCGCCGGGTTTCGTGAGCGTGAAGTTCGGCGACCCGGCGGCGCTGGAGCGCGCCATCACGCCGGACACCGTCGCCTTCCTGGTCGAGCCGGTGCAGGGCGAGGCCGGCATCATCGTGCCGCCGGCCGGCTACCTGCGCGCCGCGCGCGAGATCTGCTCGCGTCACGGGGTGCTGCTGATCTGCGACGAGGTGCAGACCGGCCTCGGGCGCACCGGCCGCGTGCTGGCATCGCAGCACGAGGGCGTGGTGCCGGACGGCGTCACGCTCGGCAAGGCGCTGGGCGGCGGGCTGCTGCCGGTGTCGGCCTTCGCCGGCGCGGGAGGAAGTGATGGCGGTGTTCAAGCCTGGTGACCATGGCAGCACCTTCGGCGGCAACCCGCTCGCCGCCGCGGTGGGCCTCAAGGCGCTGGAGATCCTCGAGCGCGACCGGCTCTCCGAACGCGCCGAGGCGGCGGGCCGCCACCTGATGGAGCGGCTGCATGCTCTCAGGCATCCGGCGATCAAGGAGGTGCGCGGACAGGGCCTGTTCGTCGGCGTGGAGATCCATCGCGGCTTCGCAAGCGCGCGGCAGGTGTGCGAGCGGCTGCTCGAAGAGGGCGTGCTCAGCAAGGACACCCACGACACCGTGGTGCGCCTTGCGCCGCCGCTGGTGGTGAGCAAGGAGCAGATCGACGAAGCCGTCGAGGCGCTTGCGCGTGCCCTGCGCTCGCTCGAGAGCGCGGCCTTGGACCCGGCCGAAGCGCAAGCGCAGGTTCGCTCGCCAGCCATGGCGAAGTGAGCCGCTGACCGTTCCGGGAAGTGCGGCATCTGTCATGGAAGAGGCGTCCACCTGGATGACGAAGTTGGCTGGCGTGCCACTAACGCCGTGTCCCGCGCATAGCGGGCTGCCAACTTCCGGGCACGTCCAGGTTCATGCACCACATCGATTTCATCTGCGGCTTGGCCGCATCGACAGCCCCGGGCCGCCGCAGCGTCTGGGTGGCGCTCGGGCTCGCGCTGGCATTGCAAGCTTGCGGAGGCGGCGGCGGCGACACCGCCGTGCTGCCGGCCGCGGCGCCAAGGGAGAACGTCACTCCGGTTCCGTCCGATTCGGGTGGCGCCTCCGGCGAGTCGGACCCAGGGCCGGGACCTGGTTCGGGGCCCACCTCGAATCCGGATGCCGGCCCGGGACCCAGCTTGAGCTCCGCTGCGTTCGAGGGGTGCTGGTCTCCGGCACCGGCGCACCGCCAGCGAATGGGCTCCCGAGCATGCACCCACCAGCGGCAGCGCAACTGGGTGTACGCCAATCTGCTCGAGGACTATCTCTTCTATCGGGACATGCCCTCCGTCGACGCGAACGCCTACGCCGGCACGCCCGTCGAGCTCTTCTACGACCTGACCCCCAACGCGCTGCCCGCCAAGGATCGCTTCAGCTTCGTCGTCACTCAGGCCGAGACGGAAGCCGTCTTCCAGGCGGGCGAGGCGGTCGGCATCGGGGCCACCTACGCCTTTGACAGCCAGGGCAGGCTGCGCGTGCTGTATGTCGAGGCGGCGGGCTCGGCTGCCGGTCGCCTTTCGCGCGGCGCCCAGATCGTCTCGATCGACGGGACGCCGGTCGCCCGGCGGCCTCACCCAGGCCCAGTTCGACGCGCTGTTCCCCAGCGCGGCGGGTGGCTCCATCACCCTGGGCGTGCAAGATCCGCCGGCAGCGCCACGCAGCAACTGAAGCTGGGCAAACGGCGCTGGTGACCGATCCCGTCAACGAGACGTGTTGACCGGGGACCAGAAGACCGGCTACCTGCACTACACGGACTTCTCCGCCCCCTCCGGCGAGCAGCGCCTGGCCGAGGTTTTCCAGGGCTTCAAGCAGGCCGGCGTGGAAGAGCTGGTGGTCGACCTGCGCTACAACGGCGGCGGCTATCTCTTCCTCGCCTCGCAACTCGCGTACATGGTGGGCGGTGCGGAGCCACGGAGGGCAAGACGTTCGAGCAGATCAGCTTCAACGACAAGCGCAGGGCCGAAGACGAGGCGCTTCCCTTCCTCGGTTTTCGCCTGGGCGATGTTCGGCTCAGGGCTGCCGGCGCTGGGCCTGAAGCGGGTGTTCGTGCTCGCCACCGGCGACACCTGCTCGGCCAGCGAATCCTTCATCAGCGCACTGCGCGGCATCGACATCGGGGTGGTGCTGATCGGCGCCAACACCTGCGGCAAGCCCTATGGCTTCAATCAGCAGAACAACTGCACGCTGTCGTACTTCGCGCTGGAGTTCGAGGGGCGGAACCACAAGGGCGAGATATTCCCCGCCACCGGCATCACGCCGACCTGCAGCGTCGCGGACGACCTTTCGCATCCGCTCGGCCACCCGGGCGAAGCCATGCTGGCCGCGGCGCTGACCTACCCGGACCGGGGAATGCCCGGTGACATCCGCGCCGATGGCGCAGCGGGAGCGGGCCGCCGCTGCCGACCTTGGCAGCGGCGTGCTGGGGCGTTCGCCGCTGCGCTCGATCAAGCTGCTGGGTCGCTGACGCGACCGGCGAGCGAGCTGCGCTCTGGCGCCAGCGCTTCGTCCGGGTGCTCGAGCGGCCGGACCGGCTCGGGCAGCGAGCTGCACTCCCAGAACACCCGCACGGGGCAGCGCGCGCAGATGCGGCGATCGAGCCTCTCGAAGATGGTGCCGATCGCGGTGCGCTTGTCCGGAAAGATGTGGTCGCGTCCCATCGTCTGGATGAAGCGCGTGCGCTCCCACATCTCCATCACTTGTGGGCGCGGCCGGTGGAAGTACAGGTCGCCGCCCATCGCGCGGCGCTGCTGCAGCTCGACTTCCCACACGTCGGCGCCGGCCACGTCGATGAAGTTCATGCTCTTGGCCATCACCAGCAGGTGCTTCGGCGCATGGGCTCTTCGCGCAGCGCATGCAGCGTGTCGGCCACATGCTGCGTGGCGCCGAAGTACACCGAGCCCTCCATGCGCAGCAGCTTGAGCTGCGGGCATTCGCGCAGGGCGGCAGGGTTGTCGTCGATGACCACGAAGGGGCGCTCGGGTGCGGTCGTGTCGAAGCCCATCGTGCGCATGGCGGGCTTGGAGGTGCGATACAGGTAGGCCACCAGCGACAGGATGGTGCCGAGCAGGATCGCCATCTCCAGCCGGATCGTCACCGTGGCGACCAGCGTGGCCAGCGCGATGCCGAACTCCCTCGTGGTTGAGCTTGCAAGCCGCCTCCAGCGCGGCACATCGAGCAGCGCCAGCCGCGACCAGCAGCAGCAGGCCGGAGATCGCGGCCATCGGGATGAGCGCGAGCAGCGGCGCGCTCACGGCCACGAGCGCGACCAGCAGGGCCGCGGAGAACACCGCCGCCAGCGGCGTGCGCGCACCGGCTTCGAAGTTCGGCATCGAGCGATTGAGCGAGCCGCAGGACACGTAGGAGGAGAAGAATCCGCCCACCAGGTTGGACAGGCCCTGGCCGATGAACTCCCGGTTGGCGTCGATGCGCTGGCCGGATCGCGCCGCCACCGCCTTGGCGATCGAGATCGACTGGCCCAGCGCCACGATGGTCAGCGCGAAGGCCAGGCCGATCAGCTCGGGCAGTTGCTTCCAGTCGATCTGCGGCGGCGAGAAGGGCGGCCAGGGCGAGCGGGATCGCGCCCACCATCGCGACCGGCGCGAACCCCAGGCGCGCGCCTTCCCGGTTGAGAGCACGGCGGCGGCCGTGCCCGCCACCAGCCCGATCAGCATGAAGGGCCAGCGCCGGGCGTAGCGGCGCAGCACCAGCGTGGCGAGCAGGGTGACGAGGCCGACCGCCAACGCGCCGGGATGCACCTGCGCCAGATGCGTGCCCACGCTGCGTGAGCACCGCGCCGGCGCCATGCCCGCCCGGCAGCTCAGGCCCAGCAGGTCCTTGAGCGCGTGCACGGCGATCAGCAGCGCCGCACCACCGGTGAAGCCCAGCAGGGCCGAAGGCGAGATGAAGTTGGCCAGCGCGCCCAGCCGCAATCGCCCCGATCAGGGTCTGCAGCACGCCCACCAGCACCGTGACGGCCAGCGCGAGCTGGATGTAGGCGCGGGCTGCCCACCGCTGCCAGCGGTGCGAGCATCGCGAACAGGGCGAGCGAGTTGGCATTGGTGGGGCCGGACATCACGTGCCAGCTCGAGCCGAAGAGGGCGGCCACGCGCAGGGAATCACCGCGGTGTAGAGGCCGTATTCGGGCGGCAGGCCGGCGAGCGTGGCGAAGGCGATGCCCTGGGGCAGCACCAGCACGGCGCCGAGCAGGCCGGCCAGCACGTCGGCCCGCAGGGTCTTGCGCGAGACCAGTTGGATCCAGGGGCCGAAGAGGCGGGCGGCGAGGGGAGAGCGGGAGGAGGCGGTGGGGGTCATCGGGGCTGGAAGCGTCCTTCATCATAAAAGACGCTTTCGGCGGGCCGAGATCTTAGGTGTTATTGGGTTTGGATTGTTTAAGGAACGTGTCTACGATGGCTGTGTTCTCCTCGTTTTCAAGGTCGCGAAGGCCCTCCTCATCTTCTTCAGTTCAGCAGTTAAAGGGCGAGAACGGGGGCTGGTCGGCAGCTTCGGGGGCTGGCCGGCGATTCTTGCAGGGGGAGCCCGGCGCCGCCTACGGGCGCGAAGGTAACTCTGGTGATCCACTTTGCCGCTTTCCTTTAACTCCTCTATTGAGGTCTCCCTCAATCACTTGGGGAAGGCTTGAACTTCCCTTGCTCAAATTGCTTTCTACTCATCCATTTCCGGGTTCTTGTCGGGAGTTCTTCCTCTTGTTGATCGTCATCCGCCGATCATCGACAAATAACTAATGGAATCATTGTCTTCTTGCTCCGTTTCTTCCAACAATTCATTGATCCGAACATCTTTTTCGAGTGGAGTCTCTCTCGTTTCCGTGTTTTGCTGCCCCTTCGTCATCCTCCACTATTATTTGCTCCAACTCCTGGGAATCGCTGGTTTTTTCGGAGACATTCTTTTCTTCGGGGACATCCGCTTATCTGAAGGAGCTTTTCTTGTTGGGCTTACCCCAAATCCAGTTGCTGACGCGGTTGACGACACCCCTTCCCACGCCTCCGACGAGCACTTCCCCGGCATAGGCCACGGGCATTCGGGGTTGCTTGATAGGGCGATAGAGGGATCCCCACTGATGGTCGGAGTCAGGACAGCGAGGGCTTCCCCTGCGACCTGCATCGCCGAACGCGAAGTCCATCGCCATCGTGTCGTTGCCTGGCACTGAACCCGGCGAAAAAGGCAGGTGTTGGTCATAAACTGCGTTACTCCATGTCAACCAGCAGTAGAGCGGGTGATGCGGCAGAGAAAAAAGCCCGGGACCAAGTCCGAATCACAACCCGGCGTCCCTTGAGAGCTAACGGGCACGGATTTAACCTGCAGCATTTACCTTGCCCAAATGCGTGACCTCATCGTGTGCTCGATTTGGGGTACATTATTGCTACTGAATGTGCTTCGAAGCTTGTCGTACTTGTTCTCCAGCTTCCTTATAGCCTTTTTGTTTTGCTCCACGCCTAGCTCGGCCAGTCGAGCCTATTCCTGGTGTCAATCTCCTTTTGAGTGGCGAGGGATGTAACGTCTGTAGCCTTTAGGTTGTCCCAAAGTTGTCTAAGTCTCGATTTCTTGGCGAAAAGTGCCATTGTGGTCGAAAGCTCAGCGAGCTTCGGATCACGCACTTGGCGTGAGTGCATCCTCGGGCCGCTGCACCCTGTATAGAGTCGCAAAGCCTATTCATAATATACGCGGTAGCTGCTCAGCCAGCGTCGCAATTACAACCAATACTATATATTTAACTCTGGTCACGAAGGCTCGCTCGGCCATTGTTCCGGAACCCCCCAAAGGCGCCATAGCGGTTGTACGGCACCAGAAACAGTATAGGCGACAGTAAAGGAAAAGAACGCCGTTTTGGTAGCAAGTCGCGCAGCATTGTGCCTAATCATAGGGTTGTCCTTGGAACTGGCTGGTTTATCTTTATTCGATTGAGGATCTCCTTAACCGCATCGTCCATGGCTTTCTGAAAGAGTTTGACCTTAACATCGTCTTTCTCAATCTTGCCGCTATCACCCGCTCAGCGCAATAACGTAATTTGAAGCTGAGACCATTTTCAATGGTGATGACACTCATACGGCGCTTATTGCTCGGTGAACAAGGTGTTAAGGGCCCCAGCGAGGATTGGATATGCCGCGGACCCCAGTTGGGGCTATAGAGGGTTAAATACTTCTACTAGTAAAAGCTGCCACTATGAACGAAGTGCATAGGCCAACCAACCGGCCGCTGATGGTGGCTTTATTCTGAACTGTCGTCGATGCCGGGGCTGCGGGGTGCAGTTCGGCCTTGAACGTCTGTTTGTCAATATCTTCCAGGTCACCGGGCGTGAGTACCGTCAGGCGTTTGATGAATTCAACCCCGTCTTTCTTGAACTCTTGCTTTTGTCGTGGCGACAATTTCGAATCCGCCAAGAAATCCCCGACAGGGTCCTTGGGCTTGGAGAGGCTCAATGGGCTGGAATTTTGAGCCCCGTGAGGGTGTCTGCATTGAAAATTTCTCTATCACTACTGACGAAGAATCATCTGCATGCGTGAAATGGGGGAATATGTTGTCAATGACTTTATCGGTGTCATTTGGCTTGTTGAGGTCCCCGGAGGAAGGTCGCAAATCGCGGGTATGGTATTACGAGGAGTAGAAGACCGCTGCTTTTTTCCATTTCCGAGACTCCTTAAGCTTGGATGCCGTGCATGACGGCTTCCGGGTGGGCACCGAGCAGGGCTTCGATCCCTTCTGTCGCTTCCAGCTTGCCCGCCAGCAGGGTGGTGCGCCATTCGGCAATCGGGCGGCTATCCCCGACATCACCGATGACAGCCAGGCCCCGTCGGCGTTCTCGTTCAGCCCGGATGCGACGCAAAGCTGCGTGGTCTGCCTGCTCGGGTTGAAGGCGAAGCGCACGGTCGGCTGGTGCCATGTCAAGAGCTGGAGCGTGAGCAGGCTCTCGTACACCTCGGCACGCTTGTCCGGCTCGACGGCGCCCACCTCGGCCAGGATGAGGAAGCAGGGCAGGTCACCGGGTAGACGAACTCGAACAGCTCATGGCATCGACCTCCACCGGTAAGCCCTGGCCGAGGGCGCTCGTGTCGTCAAGGCCGAGCTTGAGGCTCGCATCCCGGCAAGGTGTTCGAAAGAGATTCGATCCATGGATAGTCTCTGAAGAGCAGTTGGCCGTGCTTGGTAACAAGGGGCCTGACCCGGTTGCGTGGATAGGGGTTACCCTCCTGGCCCTGTGCGCAGGAATTCACGCGAGGACTGGAACGATGCGGACGAATGGCCATCCGGATATGGCCGACCAATGGCGCTGGCGCATGGTGTCACTCTGCGTCTCGATTGTGCAGTACTTCACGCGATACTGGCGCGATGAAGATCTGCATCTATGGCGCCGGCGCGATCGGCGGCTTCATCGGCACGCGCCTGGCGCTGGCCGGTCATGCAAGCTCGGCGGTGGCGCGCGGCGCGACGGCGGCTGCGTTGCGCGAGCATGGCTGGCGGCTGCAGACTGCCGAGGGCACCCAGGCCGCTCCCGTGCAGGTCGCCGAGACCGCCGACCAGGTGGCCGCGCTCGGCGCGCAAGACCTGGTGGTCGTGGCGGTCAAGGGGCCGGCGATGTCGGCCGTGGCGCGCGGCATCGGGCCGCTGCTCGGGCCGCAGACGATGGTGCTCACTGCCATGAACGGCGTGCCGTGGTGGTTCTTCCAGGGCTTCGGAGGCGAGCATGCGGGCATGCGCCTCGAAGCGGTGGACACCGACGGCAGCATCGCTGCGGCCATCCCTGCAACGCAGGTGATCGGCGGCGTGGTGCATGCCACCTGCTCGACCCCCGAGCCCGGCCTCGTGAAGCACGGCTTCGGCCAGGGCCTGATCCTCGGCGAGCCGGCGGGCGGCATCACGTCGAGACTGGCTGCGCTGGTCGAGGCTTTCGTGCAGGCCGGCTTCGAGGCGCGCGCCTCGGAGGCGATCCAGCGCGACATTTGGTACAAGCTCTGGGGCAACATGACGATGAACCCCGTCTCGGCGATCACCGGCGCCACCTGTGATCGCATTCTCGACGACGAACTGGTGCGCGGCTTCGTGCTGCGCGTGATGGACGAGGCCAAGGCCATCGGCGCGCGCATCGGCTGCCCCATCGAGCAGAGCGGCGAAGACCGCAACGCCATCACGCGCAAGCTGGGCGCCTTCAAGACCTCGATGCTGCAGGACGTGGAGGCCGGCCGATCCATCGAGCTCGATGCGCTGGTGACGGTGGTGCGCGAGATCGGCCGCAAGGTCGGCGAACCGACGCCCAATATCGATGCGCTGCTGGGCCTCACCCGGCTTGCGGCGCAAGTGCGCGGCTTGTATCCCGGCTGAAGGCCAGGTGTGTCATCCCGGCGCAAAAGCTGCGAACATTCGCACTCATCGAAGACTGCATAGGAGATCGGCCATGACCACTGTCGCAAGGATCATCGCGTCCAAGCCCAACCAGACCGTCCTCTCCGTCGCGCCCGACTCGCCGGTGCTCGAGGCCATCAAGACGATGGCGCAGCACGGCATCGGCGCGCTGCTGGTGATGCAGGGCGAGAACATCGTCGGCATCGTCAGCGAGCGCGACTACGCGCGCAAGGTCGTGCTGAAGGGCCGCTCCTCCGATACGACCCCGGTGCGCGACATCATGACGGCCGACGTCATGTACGTGCGCCCAGAGACAACCAACATGGATTGCATGGCCCTGATGACCGAGAACCGGCTGCGCCACTTGCCTGTGCTCGACCAGGGCAAGCTGGTCGGCCTCATCTCCATCGGCGACCTGGTGAAAGACATCATCTCCGAGCAGCAGTTCGTGATCGAGCAGCTCGAGCACTACATCCGCGGCGACCGCTACTAGTGCGCTGATGAGGCACTTCGATGCCGCCGCCACGCGCGCGGCCCTCGGCTTCGAGCGCCTGATTCCCGCCCTCGAGCGCATGTTCGCCGGCGGCTGCGAAGTGCCGCTGCGCCACAGCCACGTGGTGGCGGGGCCGCATGGGGGCACCATGACCGTGCTGATCATGCCGGCTTGGCAAGGGCGCTACCTGGGGATCAAGACGGTCAGCATCGCGCCGGGCAATGCCGCGCTCGGGCTCCCAGGGCTGCACTCCACCTACCTGCTTTACGACGCCACTACGGGCGCGCCGCTGGCATCGATCGATGGCGATGAGATCACCTCGCGGCGCACCGCGGCTGCGTCGGCGCTGGCTGCCTCACGGCTGGCGCGACCGGATGCGCGGCGCCTGCTGGTCGTGGGCACGGGAAAGGTGGCCGCCCTCATGGCGCCGGCGATGCGCACGGTGCTGCCGATCGAGCACGTCGATATCTGGGGACGCAGCCGCGAGAAGACCGAGGCGCTGGCGAACCGGCTCCGCGACCAAGGCTTCGCGGCTTCGGCCACGCCGGATCTCGCCGCGGCCGCCGCGCACGCCGACGTGGTGAGCTGCGCCACCCTTTCCACCGAGCCCCTCGTGCGCGGGGAGTGGCTGCGCCCGGGCAGCCACCTCGACCTCATCGGCAGCTTCACCCCCTCGATGCGCGAAGCCGACGATCGCTGCTTCGCCGGTGCGAGCATCTACGTCGACACCGAGGAAGCGCTCCAAAAGAGCGGCGAACTGCTCGGGCCGATGTCGCGTGGTGTCTTCGGCAAGCTGGACGTTCGCGGCACGCTTGCCGACCTGTGCCTCGACCAGGCGCCCGGCCGCACCGATGCGACCGAGCGCACGGTGTTCAAGTCGGTCGGGACGGCGCTGGAAGACCTGGCCGCAGGCACGCTCGTCTACACCGCCGCTGCCTGAAGGCAGCACGGCCATCACGGCCCGCGGCTTCGCCTGCGTTTTCAGTGCTCCATGCCGGCGAATCGGCAGCCTCGCCGCACGAACCCGATACAGCCGAGCGGGAGCCGCGGAGCCGGCTTCGCCGGTCCGCAGGCGGAGCCAGGCGCCAGAGTCGGCTGAGCGCTCGTGCCGTCGCAAGCCGACGCAGGTCGGCTTGGAGCAGCGGCACTGCCCCCTTGAGGGGGTGGCGCGAAGCGCCTACGGGGGTGGGTCACTTCAGTGCGTCATCTGCTTGCAGAAGTGACCGTGGCGCTGTCTCTCCATCAAGAGCTGGAAGTCCTCGCCCGACATGCGCAGCAGGCGCTCGTGGTCGCCGCCTTCCATGTAGACGTAGTCGTTGCCCTCGAGGTCCTCGTCAACGATCGTCTCGATGCCCCAGGCCATGCCCACGGGTGGCACCGCGCCGCGGTCGCAGTCGCCGAACAGCATCGAGATGCGCGTTTCGTCCGACAGGCGCAGGTTGCGGCGGCCGAGCATGCGGGAGATTTCACCCAGCATCACGGTCCTGTCGGCGGGTACGACGGCCATCACGCAGCCGACATCGTCTTCGAGGAGGACAGACTTGGCGAGCTGGTGGGCCGGAACATGGGCCGAGCGCGCGGTCTCGGCACTGGTGCGGCTGTGATCGTGGGCGTAGATCTCGTAATTGGCACCGCGCTGGCTCAGATAGCTTGATAAACGGGAAGGAATCGACATGGCAGCCTCCTACTGTGTCAAGACCAATATTGGTAGGCACCCTGTAGGAAGACAAATTGAATCATTCGAACCAGACGCAACAGATGGATCGAAATTGACTCGATGTGAGGCTCACGCCGGCCGGCACAGCGCGGCGACGAGGTCCGTCTGCGTGACGATGCCGACCAGTCGCTGCTCGGCGTCGATGATGGGGATGTGATGGTGGCCACTGGCCGCAAAGATCGGCACCAGCTCGGCCAGCGGGCGGTCGAAGCTGGCGACCCGCACGCGTGCATTCATGATCTGGCCCACCACCTCCGGCTTGTCCGAATGGCTGTGCGGCGTAGGGCGAAGCAAGGCGCGCAGGCGGGCCGCCCAACCCTCGTGCATGTCGATGTCGGCGCCGCGCATGAAATCGGCCAGCGTGACGATGCCTATCAATCGCCTGGCCCTGTCCACCACCGGCAGGGCCTTGATGTGATGCTCGCGCAGCAGCACCCAGGCCTCCTGCAGCGGCGTGCCGAACTGCACGCTGATCGGCTCGCGGGTCATGACGTCCTCGCAGCGCTCCGTGCCCATGCGGCGGCGATAGGCCTGCACTTCGGCGTCCTGCAGCAACTCGCGCAGGTCGTCGCGGCTGACGTCGAGCACCTGGTTGTAGCGAGAGAGCACCGCGTCGAGATCGGCTTCGGTGAAGCGTGAGTCGACGCCTTCTTGGGTGCCGGCGACCACGGGCGCCGCCGCAGGTCGCTGCCGATGGGGATAGCGGCGACCGGTGAGGGTGTTGTAGATGCAGCCGCCCAGCACCAGGAGCACCGCATTGGTGAATACCGGGAAGAGCACGAACGCCGGATCGTGCACGCCGGAGAGAACGGCGAGCAAGGCGCTTGCGCCACCTGGAGGGTGCAGGCAGCGCAGCGCGAACATGAGTGCGATCGCCAAGCCAACGGCGAGCGCTGCCGCCCACGGGCTCGCGCCGAATGCGTGCACGCAGCCGATGCCGACCAGCATCGACAAGGCATTGCCCGCCACCACCGCCCAAGGCTGCGCCATGGGGCTGGCCGGCACGCCGAACACGAGCAGCGCGCTGGCCCCCATCGGCGCGACCAGCCAGGGCAATGCCGCGTCCGCCCCGCCCGACCATCGACACAGCAGCGCAACGAACAGCACACCGAGGGCGGCGCCTGCCGCCACGCGCCAGCGTTCCCTGGCATTGACGGCCATGCGGCCGGGAATGAAGCTGCCCAGCCAGGCGGACAAGGCGGCATGGATGCCGTGCGGCTCGGCTTTGGGCGGGGAAGCGGGCGCTGCTGACATGAAAAGCTGCGAGGGGAGAACAGGAAAGGCGTGATTGTCGGCCGTCAACCCCCTGTCCGAATGTCCCGAAAACACCCTGCGGGAAGACGGGCATTGCCGGCTGGTACAACACCGGAAGCGGGAGCCGGCGCCTGGGAAACGGGACGTTACAAGTCGGCCGCAGAGGAGTTCCGCCAGTCCTGACCCCCCAGGTGTGATGCCCCCGCCCCATATGTCGCCCTCAAGAGCGCTACTGGAGTCCTTCATGCGTGCATCGACTTTTTCTCGCGCCCCCGTTTCCTCGCGTCATCGGGCCTGTGCGGCCCGGCTGCCCTTCGACGTGGCCATCGGCCCCTACGACCTCGCGGTCGAGTTCCGCGACAAGGCGGGCATGTACGACCGTCGCAAGCTGGCCTGCGTCAACATCGAGTACGGCCGCATCGAATTGCGCCGCGATCTTCGCGGCCTGCGGCTGGCAGAGGCCTTCCTCGACTGCGTCATCCGCTTCATTCATTTCGCCAACGGCTGCCAGCAGGGCTGCGTCGAAGAGGCCTACACGCACAGCCTGGCGACCGGGCTGGTGGAGTTCGCCCGGCGCAATCCGCGCGCGTGGCTGTGGTTCAACCTGCTGCTGTCCGAGCACCTGCCGGGGCGGGTCGGCTACGACCGGGTCGTGCGCAATGCGATCCCGCGGCAACCGGCCATGCCCAAGCGCCTGCTGGTCGGCGGGCATCCGGTCAGGCTCACCACCATCACCAAGGCGCAGAGCGGCAGCGCCTTCGGCTGGTACCACTTCGATGCGCGCGAGGCCCAGCTGTATGTCGGCCTCACCGGCTCCAACCTGGCCGTGGTGGCGCTGCACGAGATCACCCATGCGGTGCATCACGTCTACGGGCTCGGCTCGGGAGATCGGCACCGGCTCTTCAGGGAGGCGCAGCTCAAGGGCTGGCTCGGCATCATGAGGACGAGCCCCGCCGCATGGCGCTGGCTGGCCTGGGTGATGAGCTTTCCGGAGCGGGCCAGCCTGGCACCTTCCACACGCACGAGGGCGATGGCCGCGTCTGCGGCGCAGCGCGCCAGTCGGTAGCTAGCTAGTAGCTCATCTCATAGCGGTAGTCGCCGGACTTGAACACGGCGGACTGCCGCTTGATCTGCTCGAGCACCACCCCCGGGGCCGCCGTCTCGCCTTCGCGCAGCAACTGGCCGTTGACGATGAGGATGCGATCGGACGCCTGGTCCGAATGGATCGATCCGCCGAAGACGAGCTTGGGCAGCTTGCGCCGGACCTCGTCGGGGAGTTCGCGGTAGGGCAGGACACGGCGCTCCTCGGTGCCCGTGGCGGGCGCCTTGGCCTGTCGGGCAGGCTCGGGCGCATCGGCCTGGGGTGCGGCTCGCGTGGCTGGCGCGGCGGACCTTGCGGCCGAGGTCGAAGGCGCGGCCGGTGCTGCAGGCGCTGACCTGGCCAGGGCGCGGCCGGGGCGTGACGTTCGGCGCGGGAGCCGGAGCGGCGCTGAAGTCGGCCCGGTCCGCAGGGGCGGCGTGGCGACGGCAGCCGGTGCAGCATCGGCGCCGTAGGGCCGGCTCTCAGTGCCTGCGCCACTCGGCGCGTCTCGCGCCCGGCCCATTGCCAGGCCAGGGGAAGCAGCAGCGCCAGCCCCGATGCCGCGACGATCCAGGGCCAAGGCAAGGAGCGGGCGCTTGCGCCGGCTTCGGGCGAGGTCAAGGGCACCGGCTGCGCATGGATGCCCGGGACGGCGCCGCGCTCGCGCTCGGCGTCGGCTCTTCGAAGTGCGTCGAGGATGTAGGACATCAGCTTCCAGTCCCGTCTCCAGGCGCGGCTCGCTGACGCCGGTGGCGCGGTTGAGCTGCATGAAGGTGGTGGGCCCGGCGATGCCGTCGGGCCTGAGGCCTTGGGCCATCTGGAAGGCATGCACCTTGGCCTTCAGGCTGGCGTCGTAGGTCTGCCCGGCGGGAGGCTCGGGCTCGCCGCGCAGCTTCGCCAGCTGCGCCGCCAGGCCGTCCACCGCACCGCCGGTGTGGCCCTCGACGACCAGCTTGAGATAACCCGGCGGTGCGCGCCAGAAGGTGGCGAAGTCACCGCGCCATACCTGCGCAAGGGCGGCGAGGGGCACCGAGCGCGGCGGCGCATCGCTGCCGGTGCGCAAGGTGGCTCCCTGGTTCGTCAGCCCGGTGAGCAGCGCGTAGGCCGGCTTGTCGTCGCGGTCGTACAGGGTCAGGATGCCCGGGCGCCCGAGTTGCCGGATCGCGGCCAGGCTGCTGTGGCTGCTGCGGAAGCATTGCAGCTGCTGGCGCTGGGCCGACTGGCAGGGATCGCCCTCGCCGAGGGCCACGTTCCAGGCCGGAGCGAGCGCGCGCCAGGCGTCCTGCTCGGAGGCGATCAGGGGCTTGAGGCCATCGAGCGCTTCCGTCGTGGCGCCCGACTTGCGAGGCCGAGGCAGGAAGGGGCGCTGCACTGCCGGAGGCGGCGTTCGCGTCCGAGGATGCGGCGAGCGCTCCCGAGAAGGCAGTGCCCGATGCGGCTGCTGCATTTGAAGGGCGTTCCCACCGGGCCTCGGGCGGCCTTGCCTGCGTCGGCTGTCCGCTGCGGCTCGCCCGCCGCACCGGCTCTTGCGTCCCTGGTCGGCGAGGCGGTCCAGCGGGCCATGCCGCCCTCCACCGCCCAGCTCACCATGCCCAGCAGCATGGCGCCGAGCACGACGCCCAGCCCCAGCACGGCCCCACGTCCCGGGCCGCGCCGCTTCGGCGAGGCGCGGGGCGTGTTGTCGAACACTTCCTTCGAGGCCTGGTCGACGATGCGTCGATCCACGTTGGAGCGGCCGTGCGCATAGGCGCCCAGGAGCGCCCGGTCGCACAGCAGGTTGATGCGTCGCGGCACGCCGCGCGAGATCGCATGGATGCGCTTGAGCGCCTTGCGGTCGAAGGGAGGGCTCTTGGGGCTGCCCGCCACTGCCAGCCGGTGGGAGATGTATTGCCCGGTCTCTTCCTCGGAGAGAGCCTCCAGGTGGAAGCGCGCGATCACCCGCTGCGCGAGTTGCTCGAGCTCGGGCCGCGCGAGCATGGCGCGCAGCTCGGGCTGGCCGATCAGCACGATCTGCAGGAGCTTGCGCTCGTTGGTTTCGAGGTTGGTCAGCAGGCGAAGCTGCTCCAGCACATCGGCCGAGAGGTTCTGGGCCTCGTCGATGACCAGCACGCTGTTCTGCCCGAGCGCATGGGTGCGCAGCAGGTATTCATTGAGGGCGTCGACGTAATCCTTCACCGTGGGCAGGCCCGGGCCCCGGTGATGGAAGTCGACCCGGAATTCCTCGCACACCGACCGGAGCAGTTCCTCGACGGTGAGCTTGGGATTGAAGATGTAGGCGACGTTGCAGTGCTCGGGCACCTGCTCCAGGAAGCAGCGGCACACGGTGGTCTTGCCCGCGCCGATCTCGCCGGTCAGCAGCACGAAGCCGCCTCCGCCTTGCACGCCGTAGAGCAGGTGGGCCAGCGCCTCGCGGTGCCGCTCGCTCATGAAGAGGTAGCGCGGATCGGGAGCGATCGAGAAGGGCGCTTGGGCCAGGCCGAAGAATTGGGCGTACATGGTGCACAGGATACTTCGCTCGCTGCCGTGATCGGCATCCTGTCGGCCATCGCCTATCCGAGCTCCTGGAGCAGGTGCGCAAGTCGCGTCGTGCCGATGCGAAGACGGCGCTGCCCGAGATGGCTGCGCGCCAGGAGCGCTTCTTAAGATCGCGAGAGCGCCTTTCACTTCCCATAGCTGATGCGATAGATCGCGCCGTTGTGGTCATCGGAGACCAGCAGCGAGCCGTCCTTCATCACCATCACATCCGCAGGCCGGCCGAGGTACTGCGTTGTTCTCGATCAGGCCGGTGAGGAAGGTCTCCATCCTCACGCCACCCTTGCCGTCCGGCCACGCCACCACCACGTCGGCGCCGTTCTTCTTGGTGCGGTTCCAGGCCCCGTGCCGGGCCAGGAAGATGGCGCCCTGGTACTTCGCAGGGAACATCCTGCCGGTGTAGAAGCGCATGCCCAGCGGAGAGGTATGAGGCCCGAGCAGCGCGGCGGGCTTGACGTAGCTGTCGCAGCTCTTGCCCCAGCCGAACTCGGTGTCGGCGATGTTGCCCTGGTGGCAGTACGGGTAGCCGTAGTGCGGCTGCCCGCTGCCCTTGGGAATCTGGTTGAGCTCGTCGTTCGGCAGGTCTTCGGAGAACCAGTCGCGCTGGTTGTCGCCGAACCAGAGCGCGCCGGTCTTCGGGTCCCAGTCGAAGCCGACGGTGTTGCGCACGCCGCGCGCGATCACTTCCTCGTCGCTGCCGTCGAGGTTCATGCGCCGGATCTGCGCGTGCTTGTCGCCCGGCTCGCAGATGTTGCATGGTGCGCCGACCGGCACGTAGAGCTTGCCGTCCGGACCGATCTTGATGAACTTCCAGCCGTGCGGGATCTCGCCTGGCAGCTTGTCGTAGACCATCACCGGCTTGGGCGGGTTGTCGAGCTTGTCCTCGATGTTGTCGTAGCGGGTGATGTCCTTCGGCGTGGCCACGAAGAGCGATCCCTTGTGGTACTCGATGCCGTTGGGCAGCATCAGCTTGTCGGCGATCACCTTCACCTCGCGCTTGCCGCCCTTGTCCACCACCGCGTAGACCTTGCCGGCGACGAACAGCGAGCTCACGAACACCGTGCCCTTGTCGCCCTGGCGCATGCCGCGCGCATCGAGGATGTTGCTGGCCCAGACCTCGGCCTTGAAGCCGGGCGGCAGCTTGATCTTCGAGATGGGCAGCTTGTCGGCCGGCGTGGGGATGGGGAAGGGCGGCACCGGCGCGAGCTTGCTGGTGGCCGCGGCCTTGGGCCGACCCTGGGCCCAGGGCTCGTCGTCGGGGGAGGCCGGCGGGTCGGCGGCGAAGGCGAGAGCGGAGGACAAGGCCAGGCCGCATGCCGCGAGCCTTGGTGCGGCGCGATGCGATCTTCATGCGATGTCTCCTACTGCGGTTGAACAGCATCACCCAGCGAGCGGGAGCCGCGGATCCGGCTTCGCCGGTCCGCTGGCGGAGCCCCCTTGAGGGGGAGCGCCGAAGGCGCTACGGGGGTGGGTCACAACCTCCAGCGTAATCCGACCAGCACGCCGCGCGGAGCGCCCGGCTCGAAGAAGCGCGAATTGCCCTCGTTGACGATCACGCTGCCGGCATATTCCTTGTCGGCCAGGTTGTCGATGCGTCCCCAGAGCTCGATACCGCTTCCATCGTCGCTGACGCGTGCAGCGTCCAGCGCGCCCGTACCGCGAACACGCCATAGCCCGCGGCGAAATCGCTGTTGAGGTCGTTGACCGCGATCTCGCCCTGGCCGCGCCATTCGAGCGCGTATTCGGCGCGCGGCGTCGCGCTCCAGGCCAGCTCGGCATAGGCGCTGCGCGGCGAGGTGCCGGCGATCTTGTTGCCGTCGGGCACCACCGCCGTCGGCGTGACGCAAGGCGTGCCCGTGCAGGTGAGAAAGCTGTCGCGATAGGTGGCGTCGAGCCAGGTGAGGGCGACCAGGCCGCGCAGCGTGTTGACCGGCCGCCATTGCGCCGACACCTCGACACCCTGGCGCAAGGTGCGGCCGACGTTGGCGAAGGTCGAGCGCCCGCCGGTGTTGGTGCGCACCGCGATCTCGTCTTCGGTCTCGGCGCGGAAGATGGCCAGGTCGGCGCCCAGCCGGGCCGCCTCGCTGCGCCACTTGGCGCCCACCTCGATCTGCTTGCTGGTCTGCGCGTCGAGGTCTTCGTTGAAGCCGGAGCTGCCGTCGGGCCGGTAGGCCACTTCATTGAGCGTGGGCGACTCGAAGCCGCGGCCGACGCTCACGTAGAGATTCAGGTCCGAGCGGGCGCGCCATTGCAGGCTCGCCACGGGGTTGGTGTAGTCGAAGTCGGACGAGCCCGAGTCGTCGCCGTTGGAGAGGAAGTGGTCGCTCGAGCTGAGCTTGACGCGGCCGCTTCGCACGCCGAGCGTGGCCGACACGCTTTGCGTGAGCGTGACTTCGCCCTGCGCATAGACATCGGCGGTGCTTGCCTCGTTGGCTTCGTTGCGGCGCAGCGCACCGGTCACGCCGAGCTGCTGGTTGGGCGGGGTCCCGACGAAATTCTCGAAGCCCTTGCGGTCGTCGTCCTGCTGCTCGTACGACACGCCCGCCACCAGGTTGGCGGAGTCCCAGCGCCAGAGCGCGCGGGCATCCACGCCGCCGTACTGGCGAGAGAAGTCGATCACGCCTCCCGGGTGACCGCGGGTTGGCCTGGGTCGCGACGGGGATGGCCTGCCACTGGGTGACCGAGCGATGGCCCAGGTAGGCCGCGAGCGTCGTCTCGGTGAAGCCCTTGACGCCATACCGGCGCGTCCACTGGCCGCCGACCTGCTGCTGCTCGGCCTGCTTGCGGGTGTCGAAGGCAATGGCCTCGGGCGTGGTCTGGTACGGGTCGGCATCGAACTGCGCTCGCGTGAGCCCGAGAGGGTCGTCGGCCGGCTGGTCGATCGCGTTGGCGAGCATCACCACCTGGTCGCGCTCGCCTTGCCAGCCCAGCCGTACGTTGCCGAGCCAGCGCCGGGCCGAACTGTGCGGGCGAAAGCCGTCGGTGGTGAAGCCCGACAGGCCGGCACGGATGTCCCACCCGCCTTGCAGGGGCGAGGCGAAGGTGGCGCGGGCCTGGGCGGTGTCGTTGCTGCCGAGGTCGAGGTCGAATTCAAGCTCGCGCTTGCGTGCCGGGCCGCTGAACAGGGCGATCACGCCGCCCGAGCTGTTGCCGTAGAGCGCCGAGAAGGGCCCGCGCAGGACCTCGATGCGCTCGGCGCCGGCCAGGTCGAAGTGGGTGACCTGGCCCGAGCCGTCGGGCATGGTGGCCGGGATGCCATCGGTGTAGAGACGCAGGCCCCGCACGCCGAAGCTCGAGCGCGCACCGAAGCCGCGCGAGCTGATCTGCAGGTCTTGCGCGTAGTTGTTGCGGTTGTTGACGGTGAGGCCGGGCACGCGCTGCAGCGATTCCGAGAGGTTCACCATCAGGCCGCCTGCGCGTATCTCCTCGGCGTCCACCACGGAGATGGCGTAGGGCGTGTCGAAGACACGGGTCTCGACGCGCGAGCCGGTCACGACCACGGGTTCGAGTTGCTCGGGCTGGCTCGCTGGAGCCTGCGCCGCGCTCGTGCCCGCGAGCCCCAGGAGGGAGATTGACAAGGCAAGGCTCGGTCTGGCGGGCAGGCTCATAGCGTGTGGAGGATGTCGCACATCGGCGCATGCGCATACTCGCGTTATCCCGGCCATGCCGAGCGCTTCCGGTGCGGCTAGCGCGCCCAACGGGCTCGCTGAATGCGGGTGGCAGGCCGTGCAGGGGGGCTCGAACCTGTGACCAGTCAAGAGGCAGGCGAGCGTGGCCTTGTCGAGTCCGCATCACGCTGCATCCCGCGGCATCGCCACCGCGCGCAGCACCTGCATCGGTCCCACGGCACGGACGCGGTCCAGGTCCTCTTTCGAACGCACGAACAACGTGCCGGCGAAGCCGAGCCCGTTCACCGAGATCGATCCGAAGCATGCGCGAGAACGCGGCACGACAAGCATCCAGCGTCGGCGAACCAGCAGGTTATACGGTGCCGAATGGACCTCCCCGCCTGCGGCGGCGGCGGCGGAAATGCCGCACCGACGAAGCAACTCGCGATAGACGTCGTGCAACAAGGGAGCGGTTGCCTGCGGCGCGAGAGGCTCGAACGCATGCTTGAAAGCCAGCCGAGCCCCGCCCTCGAGCACCCGCTCCATCGGCACGTCGTCCGGGCTCTCGGTTGCGAGCGGGAGCGGCACGAGCTGCAGGTGTTTGCGCGCTTGGCTGGCTCCGGCTTCGACACCGCCGTTGTAGAAGCCGAGCCCGTCGATTTCGCCTAGGCAGGTGAGGAGCGCCGCGAAATCCTCGACGGTGAGCAGGCGCTCCTGGCGTTCGAAGCGCCGCGTGACGAGCAGAACATGGCCGGCGAGCAACTGGAACTTGTTCAGCAGGACGTAGTGCGAGGGCCCGAGGTCGTCGACGAACAGAGCCGGGTCGTAGTCCCCGAGCGGATCGGCGGCCGCCGCGGACTGGCGCGCCTCGTCCTTGAGGGTGAGGCTCGACGCCGCGCGCACCACGAAACGGACGCCATCGCTGTCGAGCAGGAGGGTCCGGGTATCGATCGGCTGCAGCGAGCCGTTTGCCAAGGCGCGCCGCGTGGCCTCTTGGACGATGGACAGGGAGAACACTGGTAGGCCGTGCAGGGCTCGAACCTGCGACCAAAGGATTATGAGTCCTCTGCTCTAACCAACTGAGCTAACGGCCCCCGAAGAGCGAAGATTGTAGGTCGGCTACTTGCGGCTCAGCGTCCTGGTCGTCGGCCGCTGCGGCAGACGGCGCACAATCGGCCCCATCTTCACAGTGGCCTGCTGCCGTGAACCTGCACCGACTGGACCTGGTTTCGCTTTCGCTCTTCAACCTGGTCGTGCGCACCGGCAGCATCAGCAAGGGTGCGGAATTGGCGCACCTTGCAGTAGGCGCGGCGAGCAAGCGCATTTCCGATCTCGAGGCGGCGGTCGGCGCGGGCCTCTTCGAGCGCCACTCGCGCGGAGTGAAGCTGACCTTGGCAGGCCAGGCGCTGCATCGTCACGCGCAGCGCATCCTTGGCGACGTCGATCGTCTTGCCGCGGACCTCTCCGACTACGCCAGCGGCATCGTCGGGGTGGTGAGCCTGTGGGCCAACACTTCGGCGGTCACCCAGTTCCTGCCGGCAGACATTGCCGCCTTCGTCGGCGCCAACCCGGGCATCCGCATCGAGCTCGAGGAGAAGAACAGCGGCGAAGCGGTGCTCGCCGTGCTCGAGGGCCGCGCCGACATCGGCATCTTCGCGGACCGCACGCCGCCACTCGGGCTGCAGACGCTCGACTATCGACAAGACCGCCTGGTGCTGGTGGTGCCGAAGGCGCATCCGCTGGCCGGGCGCAAGAGCATCGCCTTCGTCGAAGCCATGGACTTCGAGTTCGTGAGCCTCACCGGTGGAAGTTCGCTTGCGCAGAGGTTGGAGTCGGCTTCGGCAGACCTGGGCAAGAGCTTGCGCCTGCGCATCCAGGTGCGAAGCTTCGATGCGATGTGCCTGATGGTCGCCGCCGGCCTCGGCGTGGCGGTGCTGCCCGATGCGGCCGTGCAGCCGCACCTGCGCTCGATGGGGCTGCGCAAGATCGACATCAGCGATGCCTGGGTGCACCGCAAGCTCCTGCTCGGAGCGCGCGACTTTGCCGCGCTGGCGCGCCCGGCGCGCCTGCTGGCGGACCACCTGCTCGCCCCTCCGGCCCGGGCCTGATCGGCCACCGGCTTCGGCCAAGCCGCTGCGCGGCTCGGCCGAAGCCCCTGCGGAGCTTTCGCGGAACGCGAAAGCTGCGCTCTCCGATGAGTCATTCCGCCGGAAGGCTCCCGTTTCCACAATTCAGCCATCCCCCCACGCAAAGGAGACATCACATGGCTGAACAGGCAGGCGCGCTGCGCGGATTGCGCGTCATTGAAATGGGGCAGCTCATCGCCGGCCCTTTCGCCGGCAAGACGCTGGCGGAATTCGGCGCCGAGGTCATCAAGATCGAGCCGCCCGGCGCGGGCGACCCGCTGCGCAACTGGCGCCTCATCAAGGAGGGCACCTCCGTGTGGTGGCAGGTGCAGTCGCGCAACAAGCGTTCGATCGCGCTCGACCTGCGCAGCGAGCAGGGCCAGGACATCGCCCGCGCCCTGATCGCCGAGGCCGACGTGCTGATCGAGAACTTTCGTCCCGGGACCCTTGAAGCCTGGGGCCTGGGCTACGACGATCCTGTCGCAGCTCAACCCCGGCCTGGTGATGCTGCGCATCTCCGGCTACGGACAGACCGGTCCCTACCGCGACCTGCCGGGCTTCGGCGCCATCGGCGAGGCCATGGGTGGCCTGCGTCACCTGACCGGCGAGCCGGGTCGCGTGCCGGTGCGCTGCGGCATCTCGATCGGCGACACGCTCGCCGCGCTGCACGGCACCATCGGCATCCTGATGGCGCTGTACCACCGCAAGGTCAACGGCGGGCAAGGCCAGGTGATCGACGTCGCGCTGAACGAAGCCGTGTTCAACGTCATGGAGAGCCTGATCCCGGAGTACAGCGCCTTCGGTGCGGTTCGAGAGGCGGCTGGCAGCGCCTTGCCGGGCATCGCTCCGTCGAATGCCTATCGCTGCACCGATGGCTATGTGCTGATCGCGGGCAATGGCGACAGCATCTTCAAGCGCCTGATGCAGACCATCGATCGAGCCGATCTCGCCGAGGATGCGAGCCTCGCGAGCAATTCGGGGCGGGTCGCGAGAGTCGCCGAACTGGACATCGCCATCGAGGCATGGACCCAGGCGCGGTCGGTGAGCCAGGTGCTCGAGATCCTTGGCGCGGCCCGCGTGCCGGCGGGGCGGGTCTACACCGCGAAGGACATCGCCGAAGACCCGCACTACCGGGCTCGCGACATGATCCTGCGCCAGACGACGCGCGATGGCTACGACATCGAGGTGCCCGGCGTCGTTCCCAAGCTGATGGGTACGCCGGGGACGGTGCGTTCGGCCGCCCCGGGGCTCGGCGACGACACCGATGCGGTGCTGGATGGTCTCGGCTTCTCGGTCGAGGACATCGCGGCTTTGCGCGGCAGGGGAGTGGTGGCATGAAAGGAGCTGCAATGAACGAGTCCTGGAACGGCGCCGGCAGGCGCATCCACATGCAGGAAGTCGGCACGCGCGACGGCCTGCAGGCCGAGGCGGCCTTCGTGCCGACCGAAGCCAAGATCGCGCTGGTCGATGCGCTGTCGCAGGCGGGCTTGTCGAAGATCGAGGTCACTGCTTTCGTGTCTCCGTCGGCCATCCCTGCCTTGCGCGATGCGGAGATCGTGTTGCGGGAGATCGAGCGCGCGCCGGGCGTCGTCTACACCGCGCTGGTGCCCAATGTGCGAGGCGCCGAGCGTGCCATCGATGCTCGCGTGGACGAGATGAACCTCGTCATGTCGGCCAGCGAGACCCACAACCTCGCCAACCTGAGGATGACGCGCCCGCAGTCCTTCGCAGGTCTTGCTGCCGTCGCGGCGCAGCGCGCAGCAGGCGGGTGTCGCGGTGAACGTGTCGCTCTCGTGCTCGCTTCGGCTGCCCGATGGAGGGCGACGTGGCGGAGTCGGGCGTGCTCGATTGGTGCGCCCGCTTCATCGAAGAGATGGGTGCCGCGCGGGGTGACGCTGTGCGACACCACGGGCATGGCCTATCCGACCCAGGTCGCGCGGCTCACGCGGGCCTTCCGCGAACGCTGGCCCGACACCGAGCTGACGCTTCACTTCCACAACACGCGCGGCATGGGCCTGGCCAACGTGCTGGCCGCGATCGATGCCGGTGCCGACCGCTTCGATGCCTCTCTCGGCGGCATCGGCGGCTGCCCGTATGCGCCCGGCGCCACAGGCAATGTGTGCAGCGAGGAGATCGTGCATGCGCTGGAGCTGATGGGCTACCAGACCGGCGTGGACCTCGCCCGGCTCATCGAAGCCGCAGCGCGCCTGCCGGGCCTGATCGGCCACGACGTGCCGAGCCAGATCCTCAAGGCCGGGCGCCGCCTCGACCTGCACGGCCTGCCGGCCGACTTCGATGCGATCCGCGAGCGTGCGCTTGCGCGCGAGCGACAAGAGCCTTGATCCCCCAACCCTCGACTCGTACATGAACGAGCCCACTTCCCAGGAGACTGCAATGAGCCTATATCGACGCGAATTCCTCAGCCTTTCCACCAAGCTGGCGGCGGCGCTCGCCGCCCTTTCCCTGGCCGCCGGCGTGCAGGCGCAGGACCCGGCCTACCCGAGCAAGCTCGTCACGCTGATCGTGCCGACCGCACCCGGCGGCACGACCGACATCGCGGCCCGCATGCTGGCCGAGCCGCTCGGCAAGGCACTCGGCCAGACCGTGGTGGTGGACAACCGCGGCGGCGCCAGCGGGGCGATCGCCGCCGTCGCCGTCAAGCGGGCCGAGCCCGACGGCTACACGCTGCTGATGCAGTACTCGGGCTACCACGTCATCACGCCGCACGTCAGCAAGCACGCCGATGCAGTGGGACCAGAAGGACCTGCAGGCCGGTCGCCAACGTGCTGTCGGCGCCGCAGGTTGATCGTGGTGCGCGAAGGCCTGCCGGTGAAGACGATGGCCGAGCTGATCGCCTACGCCAAGGCCAATCCTGGCAAGGTGACCTATGCCTCGTCGGGCAACGGATCGCTGCAGCATGTCACCGGCGCGATGCTCGAACAGCAGGCCGGCATCCAGATGACTCACGTGCCCTACAAAGGCACCGGCCCGGCGCTGCAGGACCTGCTCGGCGGGCAGGTGGACATCACCTTCGGCACGCCGCCCCCGTACATGCCCTTCGTCCAGACCGGCAAGCTGCGCGCGCTGGCGGTGACCGGCAAGTCCAGGCTGTCCTCGCTGCCCAACGTGCCCACTGCCGCGGAGGCAGGCTTGCCGAAGCTGGATGCGACCTCATGGTTCGGCGTGTTCGCGCCCGCCAAGACGCCTCAGCCGGTGATCGACAAGCTCACCGCCGAGATCGCGAAGGTGATGGCGACGCCCGCCTTCAAGCAGAAGGCAGCCGAGCAGGGCGCGGCTGCCGAATACATGAGCCCGCAGCAGTTCGCGGACTTCAACAAGGCGGAGCTGGAGCGTTGGGGGCAGGTGGTGAAGACCTCGAAGATCGAGGCGGATTGATTGGCCCACCCCCGTAGGCGCTTCGCGCCACCCCCTCAAGGGGGCTCCGCCAGCGGCCCGGCGAAGCCGGTTCCGCGGCTCCCGCTCGCTGATGCCGCGGAGATCGATGGTCGCTACTTCTGGCTCAACGCGCTCGACACCAGCCGCGAGGTGATGTCCACGATCTCGATCATCCGGTCGTAGGCCATGCGGGTCGGCCCGATCACGCCGAGCGTGCCGACCACCTGGCCATCGACCTCGTAGGGCGCAGAGACCACCGACAGCTCCTCGTAGGGCACGAACTGGCTCTCGCCGCCGATGTAGATGCGCACGCCCTCGGCCCGGCTGGAGACGTCGAGCAGGCGCATCAGCTGGGTCTTGTGCTCGAACAGGTCGAACAGCTTGCGCAGCGCGCCCAGGTCGCTGGAGAAGTCCTGCACCGTGAGCAGGTTGCGCTCGCCGGAGACCACCAGCTGCTCCTGGCTGTCGGCCATGGCCTCGGTGCCCGCCTGCACTGCCGCCTGCATGAGGGACGCGATCTCGCCGCGCAGCGCATCGATCTCGCCCTTGAGACGGTTGCGCACGTCCTCGAGGCTGCGCCCCGCATAGTGGCTGTTGAGGTAGTTGGTCGCCTCCACGAGCTCGGACTGGGTGTAGTTGTGCTCGGTGAAGATCACGCGGTTCTGCACGTCGCCGTCGGGCGCGACCATGATCACCAGCACGCGCCGATCCGACAGGCGCAGGAACTCGATGTGATGGAACACCGAGGGCTTGCGCGGCGCGGTGATCACGCCGACGAACTGCGACAGCTCCGAAAGCACGTGCGCCGCATTGGCGATCACGCGCTGGGGCTGGTCGGGCTGGAGCTGCGCGCCGGCGACATTGGCCGGCGTGTGGGCCGGGTCCAGCGAGCGTGCGGTGAGCATCGTGTCGACGAAGAGCCGGTAGCCGCGCGCGGTGGGAATGCGCCCCGCCGAGGTGTGCGGGCTGGCGATCAGGCCGAGCTCCTCGAGGTCGGCCATCACGTTGCGGATCGTGGCCGGCGAAAGATCGAGGCCGGAAGACTTGGACAAGGTGCGCGAACCCACCGGCTGGCCGTCGGCGATATAGCGCTCGACCAGCATCTTCAACAGCGTTTTCGCACGATCGTCCAACATATGAAGAATTGTAGGACCTGCGGTGGCCGTCCCGCCTTGAGGAAAGCCCGCCGCGGCTCCCGGTGGCATTTCGCACGACCTCGTGAACATCCGCACAAGCGGCATTTTTCACGGGAGATCCGGGCTCGACAGGGCGTCGCCGCAAGGCCTTTGGAAGAGGGGCCCTGTGGTGTAATCCTTCCCATGAAATCCCGCTTTCGTCACGTTGCCTTGATCGGCAAATACCAGGCCCAGGGCATCCGGCCGGTACTGGACGAAATAGCGCAATTCATGCTGAGCCAGGGCGCCGAGGTTTCACTCGAACGCGACACCGCGCTCAACACCGGCCTCACCGACTACCCGGCACTCGATCTCCATGGCATAGGCGCCGCATGCGACCTTGCGGTGGTGGTGGGGGGTGACGGCACCATGCTGCATTTCGCGCGCGAGCTCGCGCGCTACGGCGTCCCGCTGATCGGCATCAACCAGGGCCGCCTGGGCTTCATCACCGACATCCCGGTGGGAGATGTCCGCGAGGCACTCGGCTCCATGTTGGCGGGCGACTACGAGGAGGAGCACCGGTCGATGCTCGAAGGCTCGGTGCTGCGCCGCAGCGGCGACGGCGAGCATCCCATCTTCGAAGGCTTCGCGATGAACGACGTGGTGGTCAGCCGCGGCGCCACCGCCTCGATGGTCGAGCTTCGGGTGGAGGTTGCGGGGCAGTTCGTCGCCAACCAGCGGGCCGACGGTCTCATCATTGCATCGCCCACCGGATCGACCGCCTATGCCTTGTCCGCCGGCGGCCCGATCCTTCATCCGGGCATCAAGGGCTGGGTGCTCGTGCCCATCGCGCCGCACACGCTGTCGAACCGGCCCATCGTGCTGCCCGATGCGAGCGAGATCACCATCGAGATCGTCGCCGGTCGCGACGCCAGCGTGAACTTCGACATGCAGGCGATCGCTTCGCTGCTGCACGGCGACCGCATCCGCGTGCTGCGCTCGGCGCACCAGGTGCGCTTCCTGCACCCGCGCGGCTGGAGCTACTACGCCACCTTGCGCAAGAAGCTGCACTGGTACGAAGGAGTCGGGGCCTGATGCTGCGTCGTATCGCCTTGCGTGATTTCGTCATCGTCGAAGAGCTCGACGTCGAGTTCGACGGCGGCTTCTCAGTCCTCACCGGCGAAACGGGCGCCGGCAAGTCCATCCTCATCGACGCCTTGCAGCTGGCCCTCGGCGCCCGTGGCGACGCCGGCGTGGTGCGCGAGGGTGCGGCCCGCACCGAGATCACCGCGGCCTTCGATGCGCCGGCCGGCCTCGCCGCGTGGCTCGACGAAGCCGGCTTCGAAGCGGGCGAGGAATTGCTGCTGCGCCGCGCCATCGATGCACAGGGAAAGAGCCGCGCATGGATCAACGGCAGCGCGGCGACGGTCGCCCAGCTCAAGCAGGCGGGCGAGCACCTGATCGACATTCACGGCCAGCACGCCTGGCAAAGCCTGACGCGCGGCGAGTCGGTGCGTGGGCTGCTCGACGCCTATGCGGGCACCGACCTGAAGCCGCTCGGCCAGGCATGGAGCGTCTGGCGCACTGCCCAGCAGGCCCTGGAGGCCGCGCGTGGCCGGCAGGCCGACTTCGAGCGCGAGCGCGAGCGGCTTGCCTGGCAGATCGGCGAGCTCGACAAGCTGGCCCCTGGCGCCGACGAATGGCCGCAGCTCGATGCCGAGCACAAGCGCCTGAGTCATGCGCAGGCCCTGATCGATGCCGCCCAGGGCGCGCTCGATGCGGTCTCCGAAGGAGAGTCCAGCGCCGACGAGAGCGTCGCGCGGGCGGTCGACGGCCTGCAAGCCGTGGCCCAGTACGACGCCTCGCTCGCCAACGTGATCGAGGTGCTGCAGGGCGCGCAGGCGCAGTTGCAGGATGCGGTGCACAGCCTGCATGGGTACCTGCGGCATGGAGAGCTCGATCCGGAGCGCCTGCAGGAGCTCGACGAGCGGCTGTCGGCCTGGATGGGACTGGCCAGGCGCTATCGTCGTCCGCCCGAGGAACTGCCGGCATTGCTCGACTCATGGAAGGAAGAGCTCCGCCAGCTCGATGAGGCGACCGATATCGAGGGGCTGGAGCGCAGCGCAGCACGGGCTCGCAAGGCCTACGACGCGGCGGCCAAGGCCGTGTCGCAAGCCCGAAGGAAGGCCGCGCCGCAGCTGGCCGCCACCGTTACCCAGGCGATGCAGCTGCTCGGCATGGCCGGCGGCTTGTTCGAGGTGGCACTCGCGCCGCTCGAAGCGCCGCAATCCTTCGGCCTCGAAGCGGTGGAGTTCCTGGTCGCCGGCCACCAGGGCAGCACGCCGCGGCCGCTGGCCAAGGTGGCATCGGGCGGCGAGCTCTCCCGCATCGCGCTGGCCATCGCGGTGACCACCAGCCAGCTGGGCGAGGCCGCGACACTGATCTTCGACGAGATCGATTCGGGCGTCGGCGGCGCCGTGGCCGACACGGTGGGCCGGCTGATGAAGCAACTCGGCCGCGACCGCCAGGTGCTTGCCGTGACTCATCTGCCGCAGGTCGCAGCCTGCGCCGATCATCATTTCGTGGTCAGCAAGGCCAGCCGGGACGGGGTCACCACCAGCGAGGTGCACGCCGTGCGCGGCGAAGAGCGCGTGGCCGAGGTCGCGCGCATGCTGGGCGGGCAGCAACTCTCGGGCACGAGCTTCGCGCATGCCCAGGAGATGCTGGTTGCCGCCACGGCGCCTCAACCTGCTGCCGGCGGTGGATCGGCGCGACAAAGGAAGCGCTGACATGCAAGTCGAAGCCCCCGGGTCCGTGCGCGAGGTCGTGCTGATCACGGGCATTTCGGGCTCCGGCAAGTCGGTGGCGCTCCATGCCCTCGAGGACGCGGGCTACTTCTGCGTGGACAACCTGCCGGCGGAGCTGATCGAAAGCTGCGTGGCGCTCGAGCATTCGCGCAACACGCCGCGCGTGGCGATTTCCGTCGATGTGCGCACGGCGCGCTCGCTGCCACTGCTGCTGCCCGCGATGGCGCGGCTGCGCGCGAGCGGCGTGATCGTCAAGTCGGTGTTTCTCGATGCCTCCACCAGCACGCTGGTGCGGCGCTTTTCGGAAACCAGGCGCCGGCATCCGCTGTCGGATCGCGTCAACGACGAAGGCGATGCGCAGCACGTGCTCACCGAAGCCATCCAGCTCGAGCGCGAGCTGCTGGCCGAGCTTCGAGAGGAGTCGAGCCAGATCGACACCAGCGAATTGCGTCCTGCCCAATTGAGAAGCTGGATCAAGTCGCTGGTGGAGGCGCCGGCCACGTCGATGTCGGTCGTCTTCGAGTCGTTCGCCTTCAAGAACGGCGTGCCGCTCGACGCCGACTACGTGTTCGACGTGCGCGCGCTGCCCAATCCGTACTACATCCGAGAACTGCGGCCACTCACCGGGCGCGACGCCGACGTGATCCGCTACCTCGAGTCGCAGCCGGAGGCGGTCGAGATGCTCGGGCAGATCGAAACCTTCCTGCGTCGATGGCTGCCAGCCTTCGAGCAGGACCAGCGCAGCTACCTGACGGTGGCCGTCGGTTGCACCGGCGGCCAGCATCGATCGGTCTACTTCGTAGAACAACTCGCCCAGCGCTTTCGAGCCCGAGGCACCACGCTGATTCGCCATCGGGAACTCGATGCGCGCGACTCCACTTCATGACCCGGCCCACATCCAGCTCATCCCTCGCCCTGTTTCCCTTGCAGGCGGTGCTCTTTCCCGGAGGCTTGCTGAGCCTGAGGGTGTTCGAGGCTCGCTACCTCGACCTGGTCAGTGAATGCCTGCGCGAGCGCCGGCCCTTCGGCGTGGTCGCGCTGCGCCAGGGGCACGAGGTGCGCCATGAAGGGGAGAAGGTCGAGTTCGAGGCGGTCGGTTGCAGGGCCGAAGTGCTCGACGTGGACAGCGCCGGCCCCGGCATCCTGCAAGTGCGCTGCCGGGGGACGGAACGCTTTTCGGTGCGAGCCAGCGAACAGCAGGCCAATGGACTGTGGGTCGCGCGGGTGTCGCGCATCGAGGCCGATCCGCAGCAGCTGCCCGCCGCCGAGCTTGTCGATTGCGCAAAGGGCCTGGCCAACACCATCCAGATGCTGAAGGCCAAGGGCACCGTTCCCTTCCTCGAGCCCTATCGCTTCGAGGACGCCGGCTGGATCGCCAATCGCTGGTGCGAGATCCTGCCGATTCCGGTGGCGGCGAAGCAGAAGCTGATGGAGCTGGCCGATCCCCTGGTGCGCTTGAAGCTCGTCGACCAGTTCTTGCGCAGCAAGGGAATTCTCTAGGCTGTGCCTGCGGACGGCCTCGCCGGGTGCGACAGCAGCTTGCGCAAGGGCGCGGGCAAGCCGTAGGAAGGCAGGCTTTCGATCGGCACCCAGTGTCCTTCGCTCGCGCCTTGGAAGAGCGTCAAGGGTCGGCTCTCCAGTTCCACGCGCACGGGGTGCAGCACCCAGTCGAAATGAGTCAGCGTGTGTTCGATGGTGGGCCATTCGGTGCGCCGCCCGGTCAGCGTCGTGCACACGCGCTCGAGGGCCTCTTCGCTTTCCAGCTCCGGCAGGCTGTAGAGCGACGCCCACACGCCGGTAGGTGGTCGCTGGACCAGCCATACGTGGCCCGCATGCTCCATCCACAGCCACCAGTTCTCGCGGCGAGTGCGCCTCAGCCTGCGCGTCTTGACGGGGTAGGCCTGGGGCCGCCCTTCGGCATGCGCGGCGCACAGGCTGCGAGCCGGGCACAGCAGGCAGCTCGGTGATCGCTGCAGGCAGATGGTGGCGCCCAGGTCCATCAGGCCTTGCGTGTATGCCTCGATGTCCTGCCCAGGCAGCATCTCGGTGGCCAGTGCCCACAGGTCGCGCTCATGGCGAGCCTGGGCGAGGTCGTTCCCGAAGCCGAGCACCCGGGTCAGGACGCGCTTGACGTTGCCATCGAGGATGGCCGCGCGCTCCCCGAAGCAGAAGGCCGCGATCGCGGCCGCAGTGGAGCGGCCGATTCCGGGCAACTGCTCGAGCTGCGCGGCGCTGGCGGGGAAGGCGCCGGCATGGTCGGTCATCACGACCTGCGCGCAGCGGTGCAGGTTGCGGGCCCTGCTGTAGTAGCCCAGGCCGCTCCAGGCGGCGAGCACGTCGTCGAGCGGTGACGCAGCCAGCGCGGCCACGTCGGGAAAGCGCTGCAGGAATCGCTCGTAGTAGCCGAGCACGGTGGACACCTGGGTCTGCTGCAACATGATCTCCGACAGCCAGACACGGTACGGATCTCTTGTGCGCTGCCAGGGCAGTGCATGGCGACCATGATCGCGTTGCCAGGCGACCAGGCGCGGCGCGAATTCGGAGCGAACGCTCTCGCAGGGAATTGGTGGAAGAGGCATGTCAAGGCTGGCCGGGGTGCCCGCGCCGGGCACCGATGCGGCGACCGCGAGCGCCGCCGACTCGAAGGGCAGGTTCTCCGGATTAGGCCACGGCCGAGGAGGCGTCGAAAGAATCCTCGGGCTTGCGCGACGGGTCGGCGGAGCTGGCGTGCAAGGGCGCCTCTGCCTGTTGCCGCAGCGTATGCACCAGCGTCAGGAACCTGGCCTGCAGTCCGCGCAGGCGCTCTTCCTGGGCCTCGATCTCGTGCAGTCGTGATTCGAGCTCGCTGCTCGCCGATTGCACGCGCTCAAGGGCTTCGCGGCGGCGCTTGAAGTTGCGACGACGGTCGCGCAACTGAGTGTCGATCTGGGCAGAAGCGGTCTTGTTCCAGAGCTCGAGCTCGCCGCTGGCACCTTCGAACACCACGCGCAGCTTCGAGCCGAGCATGCGTCGGAACTGGCTCATGAAACGCTGGTTGGCCAGGCGCAGGGCCTGGGACAAGCCAAGGTACTGGACGTAGTTGCGCTCGATGAGATCGAGGTCCTCGATGAAGCGGGAAAGATCGGGAGGAGAGGGGACCGCCAGGCCGAATCCGAATTCGGTATTGAGCGATGTGAACGAGGCGCCCAGCATGTCGTGGATCTCCGTGCCCTTGGTCTGGGCTGCGACGAGCTTCTCCCTCAGGTCGGCAGCAAGCTCGCCGAACGCGCGGCGGGCGCCCAGGTTCAGCAGGCCTGCACGCATCCGCTCCTGCAGAACATCGACACCCCGGCGCACGACGTCATTGGAGATGCCCAGCATGGCATCCTTGAGCATGCGCGTATGGACCGCACGCATCGCCTGCACGCGCGCGATGCACTTCTCGAACTCTCCGCCTTCGGCTTCAGCCCGCTTGAGCATCACGCCGACCATATTGGTGTTCTTGCCGCGCAAGCCGCGCAGCTCGAGCAGTTGCTCCGTCAGCTGTCGCCTGCGGTCGCCGAGGCGGCGGGTGAGTTGCACCTCGATCTGGCGCGTGCTCTCGACGACGACCTGGGCGAGCACTTCCTTGCGCTGGGGCAGGAGCTGGTGTGCCAGGGCGTCTTCGAGGTCGAGGATGCGGCTGGCACGCAGGTCATCGGCATCTCCGGTCACCCGGCCTGCCAGGGCCAGCTTGGCGGAGATGGGAAAGACGCGATCCACCGGGACGTCCAGGGTCTGCGCAGTAAGTTCGCGTTGACGGGCGATGTGCCTCTCGACTTCGGACGGCGGACTCAAGGGGTCGGCCAGCGTGTCGATCTTGTTGAGCGCCACGTAGCGGGCGAGCGGCTGGCCGCTCAGGTGGTCGCGCCACATGGCGAGATCGGACTTGGTGACGCCGGTATCGGCGGCAAGGATGAAGACCGTGGCGTGCGCCGAGGGAAGCAGGCTCACGGTCAGCTCAGGCTCCGCACCGATGGCGTTGAGCCCGGGCGTGTCGAGCACCACCATGCCACGCTTGAGCAGGGGGTGCGGGTAGTTGATGATCGCGTGTCGCCATGCGGGAACCTCGATGAGCCCGGCCTCGTCTTGTGGCGGGTTGTCCTCCGGCCGATCGTCGTCCCAGAAGCCCAGGGCCCGGGCCTCGACGAGGCTGACCTTTCGCGTCTGCATCACCTGCTGCAGTTCCTCGGCCAGTTGTTCGGGCCGACGGATGTGCAGCGGCACATGCTTCCATACCTGCGGCAGCGCACGCCACTCGGCCAGGGACTGGCTGTGCAGGCGCGTGTCGATGTTGAGCAGGCGCAGGCTGGGAGGCTCGTCGGCGTCGTAGCCCAGTTCGACCGGGCACATGGTGGTGCGGCCAGGGGTGGCCGGTAGGATGCGCCGCCCCGTGTCGGAGAAAAAGATGGCGTTGATGACTTCGGACTTGCCGCGGGAGAACTCCGCGACGAAGGCGACGATCAGCTTCTCGCCCGAAAGCCGCGAACGCAGCGAATCGAGCGCCTCGCGGGCCGGGTCATCGAGCAGGTCATGGTCGAAGAGGAAGCCGGAGAGCTCATGCAAGCGGGTTTCCAGCCCTGCCCGCCAGGATCCCAGGGCGTCGAGCTTTTTTGCGAAAGATGAGGCCATAGGGGACCCGGACCGGATGTGCTGAAGTTCGGCGGATGGTATCGCATGGGTCTTTGCCGCTTGCTCGCGCTTGTCGCACGATTGCGACCTTTCGCCGGAAGCCTCAGGAGGGCGGCGGTACTGTGGTTTTCCGGCACCCGCCCGCTTCTATCGCTTCTGGCAGGCGGGGCAGAAGAAGGTCGAGCGCTGGCCCTGCTGGATGCGTCGCACGGAGGCGCCGCAGCTGCGGCAGGGCTGTCCCGCTCGGTCATACACGCGCGCCTCGAGTTGGAACTGGCCGTCGCGGCCATGGGAATCGCGGAAGTCGCGCAAGGTGGAGCCACCCGCTTCGAGTGCACGCGCCAGGGTCCCTCGCACAGCGGCGACCAGGCGCTCGCAGCGCGGCCGACTCACGCGGCTCGCCGGCATGCGCGGGTCGATGCCGGCCCCATGGAGCGCCTCGGACGCATAGATGTTGCCCACCCCCACGACGATGTCGCCGGCGAGCAGGGCCTGCTTGATGGCCACGCGGCGCCCGTGCAACTTCTCGTGCAGGTAAGCCGCGGTAAAGGCCGCGTCGAAGGGTTCGATGCCGAGACCCGCCAGCAGCTTGCGCGCCGGATCGCTGGCTGCCGATGCCGACCACACCACCGCACCGAAGCGGCGGGGATCGTGCAGGCGCAAGACGCCGAGGGTCGTCTCGAGGTCGAAGTGATCGTGAACGCCCGCAGCTTCCATGTCGCTGGAGAAGCGCAGCGAGCCCGACATGCCCAGGTGCATCAGCAATCCACCCTCGTCCAGTGGAAGCCACAGATACTTGCCTCGGCGGACGACCGCACCCACCGTTTGCCCGAGCAACTGCTCGGGAGCGCGGCCCAGAGGCCAGCGCAGCGGCTTGCCCAGCCGGACACCCACCACCCGGGCGCCGACGATGCGGTCCGCAAAGCTCAGGCGGGTGACTTCGACCTCGGGTAGTTCAGGCATGGGGGAATTATCGGCCGCGCGGCGGGTCTTCCCAGACCGGGGCTCGGAGCCGGGCCAAGCCCCTAGAATCAATCAGCCCGCCAGCCGGGCTCCTCAGTCCCCAGGAGTCATTGATGCCGTCAGCCGTTTTCAAGTTGCGCCGTCTCGCGATGGCGGCGTTCGTCACGGCCCTGGCGATAGGGGCGCTGCCCGCGAGCGCAGCGATGGCCGAATCCCTGCTCGAGGACAATTCCAACCTCGACGCGCCGCTGTTCTATCAGTTGCTGGTTGGAGAGATGGAATTGCGCGCGGGCAATCCCGGCGCAGCTTACGAGATCCTGCTCGACGGTGCCCGCAAGACCCACGACGAGCGCTTGTTCCGGCGTGCCACCGAAATCGCCTTGCAGAGCCGCGCCGGTGACCAGGCGCTGGACGCAGCCCAGTCCTGGCGCAATGCGGTGCCGAACTCGGTGGACGCGCACCGCTACACGGCGCAGCTGCTGGTGGGTCTCAACCGTACCGCCGAGGCGGTCGAGCCTCTCAGTGCCTTCCTGAATCGCACACCCTCCGAGGAGCAGGCCGGCACCATTGCGGTCCTTCCGCGGCTGTTCGGTCGCGGCAGTGATCGCAAGGCACTGGCCGGGGTCGTCGAGCAGGTGCTGCAGCCCTACACGGCCAAGCCCGCGACGCGGACCGCTGCGCTGGTGAGCACCGGCCGCATGCGCTTGCAGGCTGAAGAGCCAGAGCGGGCCCTGGCGCTTGCCGAGGAAGCGCAACGCGCGGATCCCAAGGCAGAAGGACCAGCGCTCCTCGCTCTCGAACTCATGCCCTCGCTTTCGCGAGCCGAGCCGCTGGTACAGAGCTACCTGACTGCCAAGCCGGAGGGTACTGTCGTCCGGTTGGCTTACGTCCGCCAGTTGGTGAGCACCCAGCGATATGGCGACGCCGTCGGGCAACTGGAGACCGCCACTCGCGCAGAGCCGACCATGGCGCCGGCATGGCTCAGTCTCGGGGCGCTGAAGCTGGAGCTGAAGCAGCCTCGCGAAGCTGAGTCCGCCCTGAAGCGCTTTGTCCAGCTCAGCCAGACCCAGGGCGAAGCCCCGACGCCGGCGGCCAGCGCTCCGGAAGACGACAGCGACGACACGCAGGACGCTTCCTCCATGGCCGAGGGCCTGACCCAGGCCTACCTGCTGCTCGCCCAGGCGGCCGAGGAGCAGAAGAACTTTCATGATGCCGAGCAATGGCTGGCGAGGATCGATGACGCCTCGAGCGCCCTGAGCGTCCAGTTGCGACGCGCATCCCTGATGGCCAAGCAAGGACGATTGCCCGAAGGACGAGAGCTGATCCGCAAGGTTCCGGAGCGCGGGCCACAGGACGCGCGCGCCAAGCTGCTCGCGGAGTCGCAGCTGCTGCGCGACGTCAAGCAATGGCCCGAAGCCTACAAGGTGCTGGGGCAGGCCAACGAGCGGTTTCCTGATGACGTGGACCTGCTCTACGAGCAGGCCATGATGGCAGAGAAGCTGCGTCGTCCCGACGAGATGGAGCGCCTGCTGCGCCGTGTCATCACGCTCAAGCCCGATCACTTCCATGCGTACAACGCGCTCGGCTACACCCTGGCTGATCGGAACACCCGCCTCGACGAAGCGCGCGGCCTGGTGCAGCGTGCTCTCGATCTCGCGCCCAACGAGCCGTTCATCATCGATAGCCTCGGCTGGATCGAATACCGCATGGGCCGACGCGAGGAAGCCTTGCGGCACTTGCAGCGCGCCTATCAGTCGCGGCCGGACACCGAGATCGCGGCACATCTCGGAGAGGTGCTCTGGGCCTTGGGGCGCCGGGACGAAGCACGCAAGGTCTGGCGAGAGGGCCGCGACCGCGACGCCGCCAACGAGGTGCTCAAGGACACCTTGGTCCGCCTGAAGGTGGACTTGTGAGCCCTGCGCAGACCGGTGCGCCGTTGCGAACGGCCAGCGCAGGAATGCGTCGCCTCGCCTGCTTGCTGGCGTTCGTGCTTGGCCTCTCGGGTTGCGCAAGCCTTCGTCCGCCGGGCGAGGAGGCACTGCCGACGGCAGTGGCGGGACGCCTTGCGGTGCGGGTCGAGCCGGTCGAGCCCGGAGGCGCTGTGCGTTCGTCGAGCGGTTCCTTCGAGCTCCTGGGCACGCCGCGAGCGGGCGAATTGCGGCTGTCAACGCCGCTTGGCACCGTGATGGCCGTCGCACGCTGGCAACCGGGCGAGGTCACCCTGCAGGGCGATGGGCAAACGCGCCGGTACGACGATCTGGGTCAGCTCACGCGTGACGTGGTCGGCGAGGCCCTGCCGGTGGAAGCCTTGTTCGACTGGTTGCGTGGCCGCCCCTGGACGGGTGCAGCGAGCGAGCCCCTGCTTGATGGGAGGCCCGGCTTTGCGCAGTTGGGGTGGCAGGTCCTGCTTGCCGAGGCAGGCGAGGGCCTGATCGTGGCCACGCGTCCCGCGCCACCCGCCGTCACCGTGCGCGCAAAGGTCGATCCGTACTGAAGCAATGAAGGCGCTCTACGACGTGCCGGCTCCGGCGAAGCTCAACCTGTTTCTTCATGTGCTGGGACGACGCGAGGACGGCTATCACTTGCTGCAATCGGTCTTCGTGCCCATCGACTGGGCTGACACGCTCCAATTCGAGCGCCGCGACGATGCGCGCCTGGCGCGTCATGACCTTTCCCAAGCTCTTCCGGAAAACGACCTGTGCCTGCGTGCCGCGCGTGCGCTCCAGGCTGCGAGCGGCACGCGACTGGGGGCCGACATCACGATCGACAAGCAAGTGCCATGGGGTGCAGGGATGGGAGGCGGAAGCTCCGATGCGGCCACCACCTTGCTTGCGCTCAATCGCCTCTGGAGCCTGGGCCTCGGACGCAAGCAGCTCATGTCCATAGGCGCCGGGCTTGGTGCCGATGTGCCCTTTTTTCTCGGTCGGGGTGCCGCGTGGGTGGAGGGGATAGGTGAGCGCCTGACACAGATCGAGCTCGACCCCATGCGCTTCTGTGTCCTCAAGCCTGCAGCCAGCTTGCCGACCCGAGAGATCTTCGAAAGCCCACTCTTGGGCCGGGACACGGAAGCTGCTACACTAGCCGACTTTCTTGCAGACCCCCTGGGTTTTGGGAAAAACGATCTACAAGTGGCCGCGCAAAGCTTGAGCGGCGAGGTCGCCCAAGCCAGTGAGTTGCTTCAGCGCCGATTCGGCAACAGCCGAATGACAGGCTCGGGCAGCGCGGTGTTTGCGAGATTGGGCATTGAAGGCAAGGCGGCCGATGGAGAGTTCGAACTCCCCGCAGGCTGGCACAGTCGGATATGCCGAAGTCTGGGCCGGCACCCCTTGTGGGAGTGGGTCGCAGACTGAAAATGCGGTATTGATTGAAGCGACGATTTATGGGCTCGCGCAGTGGCTGCAAAGCAGTGCGAGGGCCTGTGTAGGGGAGTCGCCAAGTTGGTTAAGGCATCGGATTTTGATTCCGACATTCGAGGGTTCGAATCCTTCCTCCCCTGCCAAACCTTTCAGGAACCTCTGGGTGGTCATTCCGGCGAGTGACAACCCAGAGGTTCCGCAGTTTTGGGCGGAGCCCGGGCCGACCGGCGCGCCGCAAAAGGCCTAGTGAGTCCCAGCGAGCCACAGTCTGTCTCGATGGAGAGAAAGATGCTTTCCGATACCCTGCTGTTCACCGGTAACGCCAATCCCGCGCTCTCGCAGGAGATCGCCAACCACCTCGGCCTCAATCTCGGCCAGGCTTCAGTCGGTCGTTTCTCCGACGGCGAGGTGACCGTCGAGATCCAGCAGAACGTGCGTGCACGTGACGTCTTCGTCGTGCAACCCACCTGTGCGCCGACCAACGAGCACCTGATGGAGCTCTTCATCATGGTCGATGCACTCAAGCGCGCCTCGGCCCGCCGCATCACCGCGGTGATTCCCTATTTCGGCTATGCCCGCCAAGACCGCCGGCCTCGCTCAACGCGCGTGCCGATCTCGGCCAAGGTGGTAGCGAACATGCTCGAGGCGGTGGGCGTGAATCGCCTGCTCACGATGGATCTGCACGCCGACCAGATCCAGGGCTTCTTCGACATTCCGGTCGACAACATCTATGCCTCGCCCGTCCTGCTTTCCGATCTCAAGAGCAGGAACTACGAGAACCTCGTGGTCGTGTCGCCCGACGTGGGTGGCGTAGTCCGGGCCCGGGCGCTCGCCAAGCAGCTCAATTGCGACCTGGCGATCATCGACAAGCGCCGCCCCAAGGCCAACGTGTCCGAGGTGATGCATGTCATCGGCGAGATCGAGGGTCGCAACTGCGTGATCATGGATGACATGATCGACACTGCCGGCACCTTGGTGAAGGCGGCCGACGTCCTCAAAGAGCGCGGCGCGAAGTCGGTCTACGCCTACTGCACGCATCCGGTGTTCTCGGGCCCGGCGCTCGAGCGCATCAAGAATTCGGCCCTCGACGAAGTGGTGATCACCAACACCATTCCCCTCGACGAGGGCGCCAAGGCGATCAAGAACATTCGCCAACTGTCGGTGGCCTTCCTGTTCGCAGAGACCATCCGCCGCATTTCCGACGGTGAGTCGGTCACTTCGCTTTTCTCGGAGCAGAACAGCAATTTCTGAGCCGGGGTCGTGCCGGCGACGCGAGTCGCCGCACTGGTGGGCTTCGAGAGAAGCCTGTTTCAGCGTCTGGTCGCGGACGCTTACTTTCTGGAGAGATGAATGAAATTCGTCGCATTTGAACGCAGCCTGCAGGGCACCGGAGCGAGCCGCCGCCTGCGCAAGGCTGGCAAGGTCCCTGCGATCGTGTACGGCGCGGGTGAACCCAAGATGATCGAACTCGATCACAACGCCTTCTTCCACGCCCTGAAGAAGGAGGCGTTCCACGCCTCCATCCTCGACATGGAACTGGATGGCAAGGAAGAGAAGGTCCTGCTGCGCGACTACCAGATGCACCCTTTCAAGGCTCTGGTCCTGCACGCCGATTTCCAGCGCGTCGACCTCAAGACCAGGATCGTCAAGAAGGTGCAGCTGCACTTCAAGAACGAAGAAAACTCCCCGGCCGTCAAGCTCGACAAGTGCCTGGTGAGCCACGTGCTCAATGAGCTCGAGATCGAATGCCTGGCTTCGGCCCTGCCCGAGTTCCTCGACGTCGACCTGGGCGAGTTGGTGAAGGGTCAGTCCCTGCACCTCAACGACATCAAGCTGCCCAAGGGCGTCAAGGTCGTGACGCACGGCAAGCCGAATCCGGTGATCGCCACCGTGGTGATGCCGCAAGAGGAAGAGGAAGCAGCCCCAGCAGCCGATGCTGCCGCTGCTGCCGCTGCTGCCGCCGCGGCGCCCGCACCGGCTCCCGCCAAGGGCAAGGGCAAGAAGTAATCCGAGCCCGCTCTCGCAACGAAGCCCCGCCTCGGCGGGGCTTCGCACTTTCGGGTGATGCAACCCGGCCCGGCATGGCAACGATAATCCGGCCCATGATCCGACTCCTCGTTGGCCTGGGCAACCCCGGGCCGGAATATGAAGCCACCCGGCACAACGCCGGCTTCTGGTGGCTCGATGCGGTGGCGCGGCGCCTGAAGGCCTCGCTGGTCATGGACAGGAGCTACCACGGCTTCGTCGCTCGCGTGAATCGCGCCGAGGGCCCGGCGTGGCTCTTGCAGCCGCAGACCTACATGAACCTGTCGGGCAAGTCCGTGGCGAGCCTGGCGCGCTTCTTCAAGATCCTGCCGAACGAGATCCTCGTTGCGCACGACGAACTCGATCTTCCTCCAGGGCAGATGAAGATCAAGCTGGGCGGTGGCCATGCGGGGCACAACGGGCTGAAGGATATCCACGCCCAACTGGGCAGCCCCGATTACTGGCGGCTTCGCCTGGGCATAGGGCATCCCGGCATCAAGGCCGAGGTGCCGGACTATGTGCTGCGCAAGCCGGCTCCTGATCATCGCGAGGCGCTCGAGCAGGCCATCGACAGATCCATGCCGGCGGTGGATGCCATCCTGCGCGGGGACATGGAAGGCGCCATGCGCCTGATACATGCCAAGCCCGAGCGACCGAAGCCGCCGCGCATCGCGCCGGCCACTGCGCCGTGAGGGTTGCGGCACGCTGGCTTGCGCTGCTCGGGGCCGTGGCCTTCGGGTCTAGTCTCGCTCAAACGGTCTATCGATGCGGGCAGAGCTATTCGCATGAGCCCTGTCCGCAAGGGCGAGCCGTCGACGTGCAGGACGCGCGCACCGAAGCGCAGCGCGCCGAGGCGCAGGCTTCTCGGCAGCGCCAAGGCCTGGTGGCCGACGAGCTTGCCGAACGACGCGTACGGCAGGAGGCGAGCTCTCCGACAAGCGCCGCAGGCATCAACGGACACCGCACCGGTGCCGCCGAACCAGTCCGCGAACGAGCCAAGTCAAGCAAGCGGAAGTCTTCCCAACGCGAGGATTACGAAGCAGTGGTGCCGGGCTCGGCGTCCAAGAAGAAAAAGCGGAGTTGAGTGCTTCACGGCTTGCCCGCCTTTCGGTCAGCCGACTGACTTCCGGGATTCTTCGATGGTCGCTGCCGAACTGCCGTCATCGGCCCCCGGCAGGCCCTGCAGTCGCCTGTACTTGGCCCAGAGCTGTTCCTTGCCCTCGATGTGGGCCGGATTGATGGGGATGCAACTTACCGGGCACACCTGCACGCACTGCGGCTCATCAAAATGGCCCACGCACTCGGTGCACTTGTGCGGATCGATCTCGTAGATTTCGATGCCGAGCGAGATGGCCTGGTTCGGGCACTCGGGCTCGCACACGTCGCAGTTGATGCATTCGTCGGTGATCATCAGGGCCATGTCGGCTCCTCGGGGCTCGTCAGGCCTTCGCAATCAGCCAGTCTGGCTGACGCGATCCTGCAGGCGCTTGAGTACAGAGGCTGACACGAATTTGGAAACATCACCACCAAGGGTGGCAATCTCGCGCACGAAGGTACCCGAAACGAATTGATACTGGTCCGATGGAGTGAGGAAGACCGTCTCCACGTCCGGCATCAGTTGCCGATTCATGCCAGCCATCTGGAACTCGTATTCGAAGTCGCTCACGGCGCGCAATCCGCGCACGACCACGCGAGCACCCTCGTCTACCACGAAGTCGCGCAGCAAGCCCCGGAAGGTCTTGACCTCCACATTCGGTAGCGCCATCGCTTCTTCCCGTGCGATCTCCATTCGTTCGTCGACCGAAAACATGGTGCGCTTGTGGTGGCCCGCAGCCACCGCGACGATCAACTTGTCGAAGAGGGCGCAGGCACGCCGCATCAGGTCTTCATGGCCCAGGGTCATCGGGTCGAAGGTGCCGGGGTAGACGGCAACAACGGGGCTGGTTCGACTCATGGCTCGCTCTCCTCGGAAAAGGCCTGAAGTTTAGGTGCCGGGGGCGGGGGCGCCCTCGGTGCATGCGCGCAGCAGATGAAAGTGGACGGAGCCGGCCCGGCCCCGGCGATGCACTGCCAGGCCAAGCGGGGCGATCTCGTCCTCGTCCAGCATGCGGTCGGCTTCCAGATAGATCCAGCCATCGGGCTTGACGACCTTCGTCGCGCAACGCAGTGCTGCCTCGAAAAGCTCCGCTCCGAAAGGAGGATCGAGAAATATCAGGTCGAACTCGTGGCCGGAACGCCTTTCCATCCAGGCCAGGGCATCCACGCATTGGATACGCAATGTCGTCGCTGCCAACCTGTGCTGGAGCGCCTTCAACTGACGCACGAGATGGATGTCCCTTTCAAGAAGCACCACCTCGGCGGCGCCGCGGGATGCCGCTTCCATTCCCAGCGCGCCCGTGCCTGCGAAGGCATCGAGGCAGCGCCATCCGCTGAGGTCCTGGCCGAGCCAATTGAAGAGCGTCTCGCGTACCCGATCCAGCGTGGGTCGAAGACCTGGCCTGTCCGCGACCGGCAGCTTGGTCCGTTTCCACTGTCCTCCGATGATGCGGACTTCGTGGGGCAAGGCGGTGTGAGGCAGCGGTCGGGCGGGCATGGCAAGGCAGGAGGAAGGACGAATTCTAGGGCCCACCTAGAATCACCGATCCCCCAGGCCTTCTTCCCAATGTTCAGCTTCTTCAAGAGAAAACCCCCGGCTCCCGCGCCGGCAGTGACGCCCACGCCCGAGGAGGCGTCTCCGCCCGCGATCGAGCCCTCTCCCCCCACGGCGCCTGCGCTACCGGAGAACTTCGGGACGAGCACCGCGCCAAATGCGCCCGTTGCGCAGGACGCCGTTCCCGAAACCGAGCTTGCGACGGGCTCGCCCACAGCCATCGCCGAGCCGGCCATTGCGGACGTCGTCCCGGCCGAGCGCCAGTCGTGGATGACCAAGCTCAAGGCCGGCTTGCGCAAGACGGGCGGCAGCATCGCGCAGGTCTTCACGGGCACCCGAATCGACGACGCGCTGTACGAAGAACTCGAGGCGGCGCTGCTGATGGCCGATGCGGGCGTGAAGGCCACCGAATTCCTGCTCGACGACCTGAAGCGTCGCGTCAAGGAAGGGAAGGCCACCGATCCCAAGGCCGTCAAGGCCCTGTTGATCGATGCGGTGGCTGATCTGCTGCGCCCGCTGGAAAAGGAACTGGTGGTCGGCGAGCGCACGCCCACGGTAATGATGGTGGTGGGTGTCAACGGCGCGGGCAAGACCACGAGCATCGGCAAGTTGACTCGCCACCTGGCCAATGCCCGCCAGAAGGTGCTGCTGGCGGCGGCCGATACCTTCCGTGCGGCAGCGCGCGAGCAGTTGTCGGTGTGGGCCGATCGAACCCAGGTCGAGATCATCAGCCAGGAAGGCGGCGACCCGGCCGCGGTGACCTTCGATGCGGTCAGCGCCGGCAAGGCACGCGGCTGCGACGTGGTGATCGCGGACACGGCGGGCCGCCTGCCGACGCAGCTTCACCTGATGGAGGAGCTCAGGAAGATCCGGCGCGTGATCGCCAAGGCCGACGAGAGTGCGCCTCACGAAGTGCTGCTGGTCGTCGATGGCAACACCGGCCAGAACGCGCTTGCGCAAGTCCGGGCGTTCGATGATGCGCTCAAGCTCACCGGGCTCGTCGTCACCAAGCTCGACGGCACGGCCAAGGGAGGCGTGCTCGCCGCCATCGCGCGCGAGCGGCCGATACCGGTCTACTTCATCGGGGTCGGCGAGAAGCTCGAGGATCTCGAGACCTTCAGCGCCCGGGAATTTGCGCAGGCCTTGCTGAGCTAGCGGGGGCTCAGCCCGACAGGTTCAGCGTCGTGGACTCGCGGGCGATGAGCCCAAAGGCATCGGAGCCGAATCGAGATCGTCGAACCACGTTGACGGGGGCGGGTCTCGCGGCTCGGAAGCGAGGGCACCGCGATCGAGGTCGATGTGATTGCGGTCCGGCACGACATCGACGCCGGCATCGAAGCCATCCCCAGCGAGGCTCTTGATTCTCTTGCTCGTCTCAAGAAAGACCTCCCGTGCCACGGCCGGAGTGGGCAGCAGGTCTTCACGCCACACATGCAGGGGGATGCCTGATGCCTGCAATACCCGATCCATGCGGGCCCGGCGCTTCTTCGCGCGATCGCTTTCCTGTGCTGCCTCGGCCTGACGGATGTCCACCACGCCCACGACCTGGGAGTTGTGGTCGCACACGACGAGATCGACACACAGCTGCCCGACGCGGCGCAGCCACTCCGAGTAGGAATGCCTCGTGGGAACCTTGAGGAAGCGGGCCAGCGGGACCTGGGCCAGGATCATGTGATCAGGCAAGGCGCGGCGCAGCAGGTTGTAAGCCTGGCACTCGGGAGCGGTAAGCACCCGCGTGGGGGCCGGTTGCCAGGCCATCAGGGTGTCGAGGCTCTCGACGCCCCGGGCCTTGGGTCGGTGGGACGCCACTGCCTTTGCGGGCTGGCGCCTGAAGAGCCACACGGCGGCGAGGACGACAGCGACCAGGGCAAGCACGAGAAAAGTTTGCTGCATCGGCGGTAAGAGGGCGGTTTGCAGCGGGCAACCTTAACCGCGCCCGGGTGGCGCGGTCAATGAAGTGTTTAACGCCCGAGGCCGGGCAAACCCTTCATGCCGCCCATGCGCTTCATCATCTTCGCCAGGCCGCCGCCCTTCATCTTGCTTCATCATCCCTCGCATCTGCTCGAACTGGTTGAGCAGGCGATTGACCTCCTGGACCTGCACGCCGGCACCGGCGGCGATGCGGCGCTTGCGCGATGCCTTGATCAGCTCGGGCTTGCGACGCTCCAGCAAGGTCATGCTGTTGATGATGCCCTCCTTGCGGCGCATATCCCGCTCGGCCCGGTCCATGTCGGCCTGGCCGGCCTTGGCTGCCATCTGCGTGGGAAGCTTCTCGAGCAGGCCCGACAGGCCGCCCATCTTCTTCATCTGCGAGATCTGCGGTGAGGAAGTCGTTCAGGTCGAAGCTGTCGCCGGCCTTGACCTTGGCGGCCAGCTTCTGCGCGGCCTGCATGTCGACGCCCGTCTGGACTTCCTCGACGAGGGCGACGATGTCGCCCATGCCCAGGATCCGGCCGGCGTGGCGCTCGGCGTCGAAGACCTCGAGCCCGTCGATCTTCTCGCAGATGCCGGCAAACTTGATCGGCGCGCCGGTGACGCTCCGCACCGAGAGCGCCGCGCCGCCGCGCGAATCGCCGTCGAGCTTGGTCAGGACGATGCCCGTCAGCGGCAGCGCCTCCTTGAAGGCCTTGGCGGTGTTGACCGCATCCTGGCCCTGCATCGCATCGACGACGAACAGCGTCTCGACCGGGATCGAGCGCCTCATGCAGCGCACGGATCTCGGCCATCATCGCTTCGTCGATGGCGAGGCGGCCGGCGGTATCGACCAGCAGCACGTCGAAGTAGTGGCGCTTCGCGTGGTCGAGCGCGGCACGGGCAATCTCGATCGGCTTCGGTCATTCGCATGCGACGGGAACCATTCGGCACCGGCCTGCCTTGGTGACCGTCTTCAGCTGCTCGATGGCCGCCGGCCGATAGACGTCGGCCGACACGGTGAGCACCTTCTTCTTGCGCTTTTCGATCAGGTGCTTGGCCAGCTTGGCGGTCGTCGTGGTCTTGCCCGCGCCTTGCAGGCCGGCCATCAGGATGACGGCCGGCGGCTGGGTGACGAGGTTGATGTCGCTCACGCCCTCGCCCATGGTGCTGGCCAGCGCGCGTTGTGCACCACGCCTACCAGGGCCTGCCCGGGCGAAAGCGATCCCACCACTTCCTGCCCGAGCGCCTTGTCCTTCACGCCGGCGATGAAATCGCGCACCACCGGCAGGGCCACGTCGGCCTCGAGCAGGGCCATGCGCACCTCGCGCAGGATCTCCTGCACGTTGCCTTCGGTGATGCGGGCCTGGCCGCGCATCTGCTTTACCAGACGCGAAAGCCGCTCTGTGAGGGTGGAAGCCATGTGAGGAATGCGACACGCAAGAACCGCGTATCGCGAAAGTACACTTTGCGAATGATTCTAGCTTCGAGCCCTTGTCCCCCATGCTTGCTGCCGTATCCACCCAGTCGTTCATGACCGTGGCGGCCAGCCTGGCTGCCTTGCTGGCCTATGCCACGGCGGTGCTTCACAGCGAGCGCGCGGCGGCCGTGCTTCGGTGGGCCCTCGTGCTGGGTTGGCTCGCCCATGGGCTTGCCATCGTGCTCGACACCTCGGGCATCGGCACGCCGCAGGTCGGGGCGCGCTTCGGCTTCGCGCCTGCGCTGTCGGTGACCTTGTGGCTCGTGCTGGCGGTCTATGCCATCGAGAGTCGCTTCGTGCCGCTTCCGGGAGTTCGCCGCAGCCTGGCCTTGCTGGGAATCACCGCGGTGAGCCTGGCCTTGTTCTTTCCAGGCGACATGAGACCGCACCTGGCTTCGCCGTGGCTGCCGGTGCACTGGATCCTCGGCATCGCCTCCTATGGCCTCTTCGGCGCGGCCGTGCTTCATGCGGCGCTGCTGACCAACGCGGAACGCGAGATGCGCGGGCGCCGCAGCGGCATTCAGCCCGCGCCGCTCGGCCTGCCTCTGCTGCGACTGGAAAAGCTCACCTTCCGGTTCGTCGCGGCCGGCTTCGTGGTGTTGTCGGCCGCATTGCTCCTGGGCTGGTGGTTCGCTTCACCGTGGCGGTGGGACCACAAGGCCGTCTTTTCCGTGCTGGCGTGGGCGGTGTTCGCCGGGCTCCTGGCGGGGCGCCGTGTCTTCGGCTGGCGTGGGCGCATGGCGACACGCTGGTTGTACACAGGGGCGGCCTTGCTGCTGCTGGGATATGTGGGTTCGCGCTTCGTCATCGAGGTCGTGCTCGAGCGCGCTAGTCCTGTCTAGCCATGCACGCCGACAAGAAGTCCGCATGAAGTACCTTTTGATCCTGCTGGTGATCCTGGCCGTGGTGTGGTTCCTGCGCGCCTCCGCGCGGGGACGTGGTCACCGCGATTCGAAGCGCCGCAGTAGCAAGGAGCACGCCCAGCCGATGGTCGAGTGCGCCCGTTGCGGCGTGCACCTGCCGGCCAGCGAGGCGGTGATGGGCAGCGAAGGGCGCGCCTATTGCAGCGAGGCTCATCGCCTGGCTGGACCGGCGTGAAACCTCATCCCTTGATCTGCCACTCAGCGAACGGGCGACTGCCATGAGCCGATCGGGTCGCACCATCGAAGCCCCGCCCGCGCAGGAATCCTGGTTTGCCGCACTGGGTGTCGAGCAGGACACTCAGATCGGCGAAGACCGCGACTCGCGCATCGCTGATTGGGACACGCCTCCCGCCGAAGATTCGCGCTTCATCACTCGCCAGGCCCGCCGGCTGCTCAGTTCGGGGCAGCCCTCGTTCCAGCGCATCTACAGCGCCTTCCTGGGCGCTCGTCTCACGGTCGGCCTGCTCTTGTTCGCCGTCCAGCTGGCCTCGGTCCTGCTCGGTACCGTGACATCGACCTGGGCGCTATGGGCATGTGGCGCCTACGCCATGGCCACGCTGGTCACCTGGCTGCTTGAGCGTGCGCCCGCGCAGGCCGCGCAGGCTCTCCAGAACCCGAGGCTGCTACGACGTCAATGGCTGGCCACGATCGGCATGGATGTGCTGGTCTTCGGCTGCTTCAATCTCATTGCACCGCGCGATGGGCTGAATTTCGTCCCCTTGCTGGTGCTGCCGGTACTGATGAGTGGCGTGCTGACCCGAAGGCCGGTGGCCCTTGCCCTCGCCGCCACGGTCAGCATGCTTCTGTTTGCGAGCGCATGGCTTGCGGCCGGGCGGGGCGGCGGCGACCTCAGCGTCCTGCTGGCACAAGCGGGCCTCGTCGGTAGCGGCTTCTTCGTGGTTGCCATCCTGGCCGGCGAACTGGCCGGACGCCTGGCGCGCGAGGAGAGAGCGGCGCGCGGAAGCATGGAGCTCGCGCGCCAGCAGGCCCAACTCAACCGACTGGTCATCGAGGAGTTGCAGGAAGGTGTGATGGTGGTTGACCGCAAGGGCCGGGTCCGCACGGCCAATCCGGCCGCGCGGCGCCTGATCGCGGCAGATGTGCTTGCACATCCTGCCTCTTTTGCCCTTCACGCCGATGCGGCCTGGGAGCCGCTTGCAGACTCCGTCCAGAAGGCTTTCGACGAAGGCAGCTGGCCCGATGCCGGGCGGGACCTGAGCCTGAAGTTCTCCTCCGGCAAGTCTCGGTCGCTGCGCATGCGCATGCGCTTCACCCGCCGGCGTGATCCCCAGCAGACCGAGGAGTTGTGCGTGCTCTTCCTCGAAGATCTGCGCGACGTGCAGGCGCGTCTTCGGCAGGAAAAGCTTGCTGCGATGGGCCGGGTATCGGCAGGGATCGCGCACGAGATTCGCAATCCGCTGTCGGCGATCTCGCAGGCGAATGCCCTGATGGCGGAAGACGCCGTGACGCCGGCGCATCGGCAGCTGACGCAGATGGTGGCCGACAACGTCGAGCGTCTCAAGCGCATCGTCGACGACGTGATGGAGGTTGCCCCCGGCGGCCCCGCCGTCACGGCGGACGTTATCGACATCACGTCGCTGGTTGGCTCGGTATGCAGCGAGTGGGCGCGCACCGTGCGCCTGCCCTTGGACGGGCGCAGCGCAATGCAGGTCGAGTTGCCGGGCTTCTCGCTCGGCAGCCGCTTCGATGCGGAGCACCTGCGTCGCGTGCTGATCAACCTGCTGGACAACGCCTATCGCCATGCCTCGGGCAAGCCCGGCAGCGTGGAGATCCGACTGTCGACCGATGGGTCGGAGCTGGTGGTGCTGAGCGTGGCCAGCGATGGCGGCCCCATCCCGCCCGAGGTGGAAAGGTACTTGTTCGAGCCCTTCTTCTCCACGCGCAGCCGAGGCACCGGATTGGGCTTGTATATTTGCAAGGAACTTTGCGAGCGCTATGGCGCGACCATCGACTACCGCTTGCGCGGTGCGCATTTCGATGCGCGCAACGAGTTCTTCGTCCTGATGCGAAGCGAACCCATGGACATTCCTGTTGCAGGACTGAATCTCGCACGATGAGCACCGCTTCTCGCTACAGTCTGCTGGTCGTGGACGACGAACCCGACCTGCGCACCCTCTACGAACTGACCCTGATTCGCGAGGGCTATGACGTGGAAACGGCCGCCTCCGTGGACGATGCCTGGACTCGACTGCGCGACCGCACCTACAGCGCCGTGATCACCGACATGCGCCTGCCCGACGGCACCGGGCTGGATCTCTTGCGGCGCCTGGAAGCCATCGGCCGGCGCGAGAAGGCCATCATGATCACCGCCTTTGCCTCCCCCGAGAACGCGGTGGAGGCCCTCAAGGCGGGCGCGTACGACTACCTCACCAAGCCGGTCGACCTGAAGCAGCTGCGTGCCGTCGTGGCGTCGGCCCTGGGGCGTCCGAGCGCGCCACCTGCAGCGCCCGTTGCAGCACCGAGCTCAGCGGTGCCGGCACCAGCGCCTCCTGCCCGAGGCAGCCTGCGTGCAGCCGTTCCGGCCGTGCTCCATACCGGCAGCAGCGGCGCGCTGGATCGCATGGCCGGCAAGTCCCAGGCGCTGGTCAAGGTGCGCGAGCTGATCGACAAGGTGGCGCGCAGCATGGCGCCCGTCCTGGTGCATGGGGAGTCAGGCACCGGCAAGGAGCTGGTGGCGCGAGCCATACACGAGGTCAGCGCCCGACGTGCCAGCGCCTTCATTGCGGTGAACTGCGGAGCGATTCCCGAGCAGCTGCTGGAGGCCGAATTCTTCGGCTATCGCAAGGGCGCCTTCACCGGCGCGACCGAGGACCGCGAAGGCTTCTTCCAGGCGGCGCGCGGCGGCACGCTCTTTCTCGACGAGATCGGCGACTTGCCGCTGTCCATGCAGTCCAAGCTCCTGCGCGTGATCCAGGAGCGCGCGGTGCGGCCGGTCGGCGCGGTGGCGGAGGCGCCGGTGGACGTACGCATCGTCAGCGCCACGCACAAGGACCTTGCCGCAGAGGTGCACGCCGGCCGTTTTCGGCAGGACCTGTTCTATCGCCTGAACGTCATTCAGATTCGTGTGCCGCCTCTGCGCGAGCGGCTCGATGACCTGAACGACATCTGTGCGCACGTGCTCGAGCGCATTGCGCAAGATGCGGGCGTCTGGCCGCCACCGCGCCTCAGCACCGATGCGCTCGTGCATCTGCAGCGATATGCCTTTCCGGGCAACGTGCGCGAGCTCGAGAACCTGCTTCATCGTGCCGTGGCCTTGTCCAGTGGTGATGTCATCGACCAGACCGATCTGGGCGTTCCCGCCGCGGCCCTGGACGAAGGTGGCCTGGCCGAGACGGACGAGCTGGAGCCTGGGCTCACCATGCAAGCCACGGCGGCCGTCGCGTCCATGTCCGCACCGCTGCCCTCGGACCTTGCCTTGTATCTGGACGCCGTCGAGCGCGATATCCTCGTACGCGCGCTGGAGCAGCACCGTTTCAATCGCACAGCTGCCGGGGCGAGCCTGGGGCTGTCGCTGCGCCAGATGCGCTATCGCATGGCGCGGCTCGGCGTGACGGTGGTCGAGCACGGCGTGGCTTGCGAGCCTGACGAGACCTGAGCTGCCGCATGACACCGCTCGAACACGGCGCTTCGGTCTCGCGGAGTGGCTGGCACGGCGGCGCACGGGTCGTCGAGTCGCCCAACCGTGGCGCGCGCCCCGAAGGGACGGTGGTGGATCTGGTGGTCATCCACTCGATCAGCCTGCCGCCCGGGGAGTATGGCGGTCCTCACATCGAGCAGTTGTTCGCCAACACGCTCGACTGGAACGCCCATCCGTACTTCGAGCACATCCGAGGCACGCAGGTGTCGGCGCATTTCGTCATCCGACGCACGGGCGAACTGCTGCAATTCGTCTCCTGCGATGAGCGGGCGTGGCATGCCGGCCGATCGCAATTCGCGGGGCGCGACAACTGCAACGACTATTCCATCGGCATCGAGCTCGAGGGTCTCGAAGGCGAGGCCTTTGCGCCCGTCCAGTACCGCGTGCTTGCGCAACTGCTGAATGACTTGCGACAGCGTTATCCGATCGAGCACGTCAGCGGACACGAGCACATCGCGCCGGGCCGCAAGCAAGACCCCGGTGCCGGCTTCGATTGGCGCAGGCTCGCGCTGGAGTGCGGCTGGCCCGATCGGTGTTTTCCCTTGGCGACAACGCGGTGATCGCTCCTGCCGCTTGCATCAAACGGTGCGGCGAGGGATCTTGATGCCATGGGCATTCGCTGCGAATCGCAGCATGCACGCGGCCTGTGCTGCGCCGATGCCCCTTGAGCTCAATGTTCATCGGACTTGCTGCATTGCAACCCAAGCGGCTCAAGGCTTGCGGCGCGGATGAGGCGCGCGGGGGGCATCGATCGTCGGGCGAAATGCAGAAATCAAGCTTTCCGTCAATGCTGGATTGATCTGTGCAAACACTACCAATAGTGCTTGAACCGATCCATCGCCCTAGATATAGTGTTTCCGTGTGGTATCCTCGCGCCCTCGCAAAAAACCTGACCTTGCCCCCAGGGCACGCGTTCTCGTCCTTGAGCGCGCCTTGCGCCGTTGCTCGGGACGTCGAGGAACCCACTCCGAAATTGCAGCGCTTGGCTGGTCTCACAGGTCCGGCCGGGTGCGGTTTTTGCGTTGATGTCGTTGGTACAGAGCACTGAGAAAGGGAAGTTATGCAGACCGTCACCACCTCCACCGATATGCAGGGTGCCTCCGGCGCGACGGGCGCCGTCACTCGTCCTGCTGCGTCTGGAGCCTCGGCCTTCGCGGGTTACCAGATCATTCGTCGCAACGGTGCGGTGGTGTCCTTCGAGCCTAACAAGATCGCAGTGGCGCTGATGAAGGCCTTCCTGGCCGTCCATGGCACACAGGGGGCGGCCTCGGCCAGCGTGCGCGAGACGGTCGACGGCCTGACCGAAGTGGTGGTGCGGGGGCTGATGCGGTCCCGCCCGGGCGGCGGCACCTTCCACATCGAGGATGTGCAGGATCAGGTCGAACTCGGCCTGATGCGTGGCGGACATCATGAAGTCGCCCGCGCCTATGTGCTCTATCGCGAGCGGCGTGCCCAGGAGCGCGGTCGCCAGACCGAGCAAGTCGCAGCTTCGCAAGAAACTGGCATCAGCGTCATCGACCGCGGCCAGCGTGTGCCCCTGGACATGGCGAGGCTCAAGGAGCTGATCGAGTCCGCTTGCGCGGGGCTCGGGGAGGACGTGAAGCCCGACCCCATCCTGGCCGAGACCCGACGCAACCTCTACGACGGCGTGGCCATCGACGAGGTGTACAAGGCGGCCATCCTCGCCTCGCGCACCCTGATCGAGAAGGATCCCGGCTACACGCGAGCCACGGCCCGCCTGCTGCAGCACACCATCCGCAAGGAAGTGCTCGGCGAGGAGGCGACCCAGGCTGAAATGCACCAGCGCTATGCCGACTACTTTCCCGGCTTCGTCAAGAAGGGCGTGGATGCCGAACTGCTCGACGAGCGGCTCATGCAGTACGACCTCGAGCGCCTGGGTGGGGCGCTCAAGGCCGATCGCGACCTGCAGTTCGACTATCTCGGCCTGCAGACCCTGTACGACCGCTACTTCCTGCACGTCCAGGATGAGCGCATCGAGCTGCCGCAGGCCTTCTTCATGCGCGTGGCCATGGGCCTGGCGCTCAACGAGGTCGATCGCGAGACCCGCGCGATCGAGTTCTACGAGGTGCTCTCGAGCTTCGACTTCATGTCGAGCACGCCGACGCTCTTCAATTCCGGCACGCGGCGCTCGCAGCTTTCGAGCTGCTACCTGACCACCGTGCCCGACGACCTCGACGGCATCTACGAGGCCATCAAGGAGAACGCGCTGCTGTCCAAGTTCGCCGGCGGCCTGGGCAATGACTGGACTCGGGTGCGAGCGCTCGGCTCGCACATCAAGGGCACCAACGGCAAGAGCCAAGGCGTCGTGCCTTTCCTGAAGGTGGTCAACGACACGGCCGTGGCCGTCAACCAGGGCGGCAAGCGCAAGGGGGCGGTCTGCGCCTATCTGGAAAGCTGGCACCTGGACGTCGAGGAATTTCTCGAGCTGCGCAAGAACACGGGCGACGATCGTCGCCGCACACACGACATGAACACCGCGAACTGGGTTCCGGACCTGTTCATGCGCCGCGTGATGGAAAACGGCGAGTGGACGCTGTTCTCGCCCTCCACCTGCCCGGACCTGCACGACAAGTTCGGCCGCGACTTCGAGGAGGCCTACACCCGCTACGAAGACAAGGTCGCCCGCGGCGAGATCAAGCTCTTCAAGAAGGTGCGCGCCACGGACCTGTGGCGCAAGATGCTCTCGATGCTGTTCGAGACCGGGCACCCGTGGATCACCTTCAAGGACGCCTGCAACGTGCGCTCGCCGCAGCAGCACGTCGGAGTGGTGCACTCGTCGAACCTGTGCACCGAGATCACGCTAAACACCAACGACAGCGAGATCGCGGTGTGCAACCTGGGCTCGGTCAACCTGGCCCAGCACATCGCCGACGGCCATCTTGACCACGCCAAGCTGAAGAAGACCGTGGCGACCGCGATGCGGATGCTCGACAACGTCATCGACATCAACTACTACGCGGTCCGCAAGGCGCGCGACTCCAACCTGCGCCATCGTCCGGTGGGCCTGGGCGTGATGGCCTTCCAGGACAGCCTTTACCAGCTGCGCATTCCCTATGCGAGCGAAGCGGCCGTGGAATTCGCCGACCGCTCGATGGAAGCGGTGTGCTACTACGCCTACTGGGCTTCGACCGAACTGGCCGCAGAGCGTGGCCGCTACTCCAGCTACAAGGGCTCGCTGTGGGACCGCGGCATCCTGCCTTGCGACTCGCTCGACCTGCTGTCCGAGCAGCGCGGCGGGTACGTGGAAGTCGATCGTTCCAAGGCACTGGACTGGGACGCGCTGCGTGCTCGCATCCAGCAGCACGGCATGCGCAATTCCAACTGCGTGGCGATCGCGCCGACGGCGACCATCTCCAACATCATCGGCGTGGACGCCTCGATCGAACCCTGCTTCGGCAACCTCTCGGTCAAGTCGAACCTCTCTGGCGAATTCACCATCGTCAACGAATACCTCGTGCGCGACCTGAAGCGCCTGGGCTTGTGGGACGACGTGATGGTGATGGACCTGAAGCACTTCGACGGCTCGCTGCGCCGCATCGATCGTGTCCCCGAGGAGATCAAGAACCTTTACGCCACCGCCTTCGAGGTCGAGCCGGTGTGGCTGGTCGAGGCCGCCGCGCGTCGCCAGAAATGGATCGACCAGGCGCAGTCGCTCAACATCTACATCGCCGGTGCATCAGGCAAGAAGCTCGACGACACCTACAAGCTCGCATGGCTGCGCGGGCTGAAGACCACGTACTACCTGCGCACGATCGGTGCCACGCACGCCGAGAAGTCCACGGTCCAGTCAGGCAAGCTCAATGCGGTGTCGATGCAAGGAGGCAGCGTCGTCGCGGGCCTCTCCGCAGCAGTGGATGCAGCAGCCGCGCGAGCGAGTGCGCAAGCCAGCGAGCCTGCGACAGACGTCAAGTTCTGCGCGATCGACGACCCCACCTGCGAGGCCTGCCAATAGAGGCCTTGCGCGAGAAGCGAATGCAGCAACGGATGCGGTGCGACGCTTCGATGCGGTACCGCTTCTCGCGCTTCACACATCACTCGACATGCTGGGAAAGTGTCGACACCGAGCACGCGAAATTCGATGTTCGACCGCAACAAGTACATCGCGTTGATGTCAAGAAGTGCTTGGTGTTTTGACACAACACTCCCATAATTCATTTCCACAGGAAGATCACCTATGTTGGCTTGGGAAGAAGTCCAAACCTCGACATCTGACGCAGAGAGCACCGCGCACCAACCCTCAAGCGCTGCGCGGGGCATGGGAGCGTCGCCCCAAGTTTCCGGATCCGCGCATGCACCTCAGCATGCTCCGCACATCAGCGTCCAGCCCAGCTCCCTTCGTCGCGTCAACGTTGCCGACAAGCGCATCATCAACGGGCAGACCGACGTCAATCAGCTGGTCCCCTTCAAGTACAAGTGGGCCTGGGACAAGTACCTCGCCACCTGCGCCAACCACTGGATGCCGCAAGAGATCAACATGTCTCGCGACATCGCGACGTGGAAGGATCCCAACGGCCTGAGCGAAGACGAGCGCCGCATCATCAAGCGCAACCTCGGCTTCTTCGTGACCGCCGATTCGCTCGCGGCCAACAACATCGTGCTGGGCACCTACCGCCACATCACGGCGCCCGAGTGCCGCCAGTTCCTGCTGCGCCAGGCCTTCGAAGAGGCGATCCACACGCACGCCTACCAGTACATCGTCGAATCCCTCGGGCTCGAGGAGAGCGAGATCTTCAACGCGTACCACGAGGTGCAATCGATCCGGGACAAGGACGAGTTCCTGATTCCCTTCATCGACACCATCATGGACCTCGAGTTCCAGACCGGCACGCCCGAGAACGACCAGAAGCTGCTCAAGTCGCTGATCGTCTTCGCCTGCCTGATGGAGGGGCTGTTCTTCTACGTCGGCTTCACGCAGATCCTGGCGCTCGGCCGCCAGAACAAGATGACGGGTGCCGCGGAGCAGTACCAGTACATCCTGCGAGACGAGTCGATGCACTGCAACTTCGGCATCGACCTCATCAACCAGATCAAGCTCGAGAACCCCCACCTGTGGACGGCCCAGTTCAAGGAAGAGATCAAGTCGCTCTTCCTGAAGGCTGTCGAACTGGAGTACCGCTATGCCGAGGACACCATGCCTCGCGGCGTGTTGGGCCTCAATGCTTCGATGTTCAAGGGCTATCTGCGCTATATCGCGAATCGGCGCGCGACGCAGATCGGCCTGGAAGCGCTCTTCCCGAATGAGGAGAACCCTTTCCCCTGGATGAGCGAGATGATCGACCTGAAGAAAGAACGCAATTTCTTCGAGACACGCGTGATCGAGTACCAGTCCGGTGGCGCGTTGTCCTGGGATTGAAGCGGCGGAGCCTCGGCTCTCCAGGTCATGAGGAAGAGATCAAGATCCGCAAGCCATGAACAAAGCCGCAGAAGCTGTGCGCATGGCCTGCAACCCAATTCACCCTACCGGGGCGTCTCTCCAAGGCAAATCCGGAAGGTGAATCGCCGCGCTGCATAAGCAGCAGGTGCTCTTTGCAACTTGATCAAGGAGAACGTTATGGCAACTGCAAAGAAATCGGCCGCTAAAAAGGCCCCCGCGAAGAAGGCTGCAGCCAAGAAGCCGGCTGCCAAGAAAGTAGCCGCCAAGAAGGCACCGGCCAAGAAGGTCGCTGCCAAGAAGGTTGCTGCGAAGAAGGCACCGGCGAAGAAGGTGGCGGCCAAGAAGGCGCCGGCCAAGAAGGTAGCCGCCAAGAAGGCGCCGGCCAAGAAGGTCGCCGCCAAGAAGGCGCTTGCGAAGAAGGCTCCGGCCAAGAAGGTAGCCGCCAAGAAGGCGCCGGCCAAGAAGGCCGCTGCCAAGAAGGCGCCTGCAAAGAAGGCTGTAGCCAAGAAGGCGCCCGCGAAGAAGGCCGCCAAGAAGCCTGCTGCGAAGAAGGCTGCCCCTGCTGCCGCCGCTGCCCCTGCTGCGGCGCCTGCGCCGGCTGCGAAGACCACGCTCAGCCCCCAGGCTGCCTGGCCTTTTCCTACCGGAAACAAGCCCTGAGCCGCTTCGGCGTTGAAGGCAAACCCGGCTTCGGCCGGGTTTTTTCATTTGGTTTGGAGTCTGAAGCCGCCCGAGCGTGAGTTCTGTTGGGCGGGCAGGCACAGCGCGCGACGAAAGACTGTGCTGTTGCGCATCCGATGCCTCGCGCCGAGAATTGAGCTGCTGCCTTGAATTGCTTGCTGCGCTGATCGGTTTCGGAGCCCGCCTCAGGCCAGGCCGAGCGCCTGGCGGTCGAGCGTGTGATTTTGGGGACCGCTGTGAGCGATCTTGATGGCGCCCACGCGGTTGCCGAGCTCCGCACACTGCTCGAGGCTCCAGCCGCGCTCGAGCCCGTACAGCAGGGCGGAACGAAAGGCATCACCGCAGCCGGTCGGGTCGACCACTTGCATGGCCGCCACACCCGGCACCGCTTGCGCTTCGCCATTCGTCCACACTTCGCAGCCTTGCGCGCCGAGAGTGACAACGATGCCCCGCAGGTGGGAACGCGACAGCTGCTGGAGACTCATCCCCGTCCGGTCGCACAGCATGCGGCCTTCGTAGTCATTGACCGCCACCCAGCTCGCCAGCGAGATGAAGTGCCTCAGTTCATCGCCATTGAACATGGGCAGCCCCTGGCCCGGATCGAAGATGAAGGGGATGCCTGCCGCAGCCAGCTGTTCGGCATGCTGCAGCATGGCTTCGCGACCGTCGGGTGCAATGATCGCAAGGCGGATGTCGTCCCGCCTGTGGATGGACGTGACGTGCGCGAACTGCATGGCGCCCGGGTGGAAGGCGGTGATCTGGTTGTTGTCCGCGTCGGTCATGATGATGGCCTGCGCGGTGTAGCTGTCCGAGATCGTGCGCACGAACTCCGTGGCCACGCCCCAGCCATCGAGCCGCTCGCGATAGTCGTGGCCATCTGACCCCAAGGTCGCCATGATCAACGGGCTGCCGCCGAGCTGCCGTAGCGAGTAGGCAATGTTGCCGGCGCAACCGCCGAACTCACGTCGCAAGGTCGGCACGAGGAAGGCGACGTTCAGGATGTGGATCTGGTCCGGCAGGATGTGCTCGCGAAAACGACCTGGAAAGGTCGTGATGGTGTCGAATGCGAGCGAGCCGCAGATCAGAGCAGACATGAAGACTCCAGTTGGTTCAGGGGTAGAACGCCTCGACGGTATAGCCCGTCACGCGTCGTCCCGCCGTGGAGATGTTGACGCTGAGGGGCACCTCGCTGCGCGGTGCGATCGTGCTGCCGACCCGAAAGTCCACCGGGGAAAGCGTGCGGCGCGCGATCACGCTGCCGTCGACATCCGTGAGGCTGAGGTCGATGGAAGGCAGCTCCAGCAGGACCGAGGAGCGATTGCGCAGCAGGACCGTGAGCTTATAGCCGTCCGTATCGGTGCTGCCGCGGGCGAGGCTGCTGCTGTCGACCACGACATCCTCGATGCTCTTGAGCGGCCCGATGCGGCACTGGGCCATGCGGCACATCTGGCCGATCAAGGGAAGCGACGCCGGATAGTGCGCAGCCAACCAGTCCCGCCAGTGCAGCGCTGCTTGTCCCGCCAACGCCAGGCACAGGAAGATGACTGCAAGGACGAGCATGGCCCGAGCCGCCGGATGTTGTCGGTCTGCATCGCGCGCGGCATCGCGCAAGAAGGCGGGTGGGATGGATTCATCGTCACCGAGCATCCTGGCCCTTGCGGAGCGTGGCTTCTCGATGGACGAGGTTGGCGTGGTGGGCGCCCATGCGTTGGCATCCACGGCGATGTCCTGGACAGCGCCTGCGTTGACCCGGGCATCTGCCAGCCCGTCATCGAACTCGGGGCGCTGGGTCGGGCCGTAAGTGCTGCGATCGAGAAAGCGGGAGTCGAGCACCTCGTAGGCCGTCGGTGCGTCCGGAGCTTCGTCAGCGTGCTCTTCGGCCTCGAGCCGAGCATGCGCGAGCGTGCGCGCCAGCGATTCGCGCACGGGCGCCGATGGGGAAGAGCGATCCGGCGGCGATGGAGAAGCGTGATCGGGCGGCGATGGGGAAGCGCGATCCGGGGCGGTAGCGGGCTGAATGACGTGGGGTTGGGCCACGGTGTCCTGCATGGCCTGGGGCTCGGCGACGCTGGCCTGGGCGAGGAAGGTCGAGGCGGCTGGTGGCGCAACGACGGGGCTTTCAGGAGGCATGTCGCGCTCGAGATCGAACAGGCCTTCAATGGCGTTGAAGACCTCGTTGCAGCGACCGCATCGGACCCAGCCCTCGGATACCTTGAGCTGGTCTTGGACCACGCGAAAGGTGGTATGGCAAGCAGGGCAGCGGGTGGCAAGACTCATGGGCTGAATGATGCCATTGCGTGAGCCCGGGATTCGAGTTCAGCCTGCCTGTCAGGCGCCCCCGAAGTGCGCCGTCATGAGAATCCAGCCGTCTTCGTTGTCGCTGACCTGCAGATCGCACCATGGTGCGTAGGCTTCCTGCAACTCCTCGGCCTGGCGCTCCAGGATGCCAGCGAGGACAAGATGTCCATGCGGCGCGACATGCGCGCAGAGCAGGGGAGCGAGCAGCTTGAGCGGCGTGGCGAGGATGTTGGCCAACACGAGCGGATATTGGCCTTGCGCGAGTTCGGGGAGTCCGGATTGCAGGCTCACCCCGTTGGCTTGCGCGTTGGCTTGCGTAGCGTCGACCGCAGCAGGATCGATATCGACCGCGTCGATGCCGCGGCCGCCGTTGAGAGCCGCTCCGATCGCGAGGATCCCCGAGCCGCAACCATAGTCGAGCACTCGGCTCCAGCCTTGCGAGGAGACCGGCGCCTGGATGGCGATCCAGCGCAGGCACATCCGGGTGGTGGGATGCGTGCCGGTGCCGAACGCAAGCCCCGGGTCCAGGCGGATGACCTTGCGCGCCTGGGCGGGAGGCTCATGCCAGGTCGGCACGATCCAGAACTCGGGCGTGATCTCGACCGGCGTGAATTGCGATTGCGTCAGCCGCACCCAGTCCTGCTCTGGCACTCCCTGGATGGCGATCACGTGGACGTCGGCTGGCCAAGTCCTGTGCGAGCAGGAGCGTCGCCGCCTCGGTGGCGGCGGCCTCGTCGGGAAACAGCGCCCGGCACTGTCGAGCGGTGCCAGCCGCCATGCGGCGCGGGCATGCCGGGCTCGCCGAACAAGGCCTGCTCCGAGTCGCTGTCTGCGCATCGGCGTCTTCCACCGAGACCGACAGTGCCTCGAGCTCCATCAAGGCGTCGGAGACCGTCTCCACGTCAGCCTCGCGGGCGAACACGACCAACTCGACCATCAGAGCAGTCAGCGCAGCGTCAACCGGGGGCTGTCATCGCTTGTGCTGGACAGCCAGCCTTCAAGGTAGTGGATGCTGGTGCCGCCGTCAACGAACTTGGCGTCCACCATCAACTCGCGGTGCAGCGGAATGTTGGTGTTGATGCCCTCGACCAGGGCTTCGGACAGCGCGATGCCCATGCGCGCCAGCGCCTGCTCGCGGGTGTCGCCGTGCACGATGATCTTGCCGATCATCGAGTCATAGTTGGGCGGCACGAAATAGTTGGTATAGATGTGCGAGTCAACGCGCACACCCGGGCCGCCCGGGGCGTGCCACATCGTGATGCGCCCAGGAGACGGCGTGAAGTTGTAGGGGTCCTCGGCGTTGATGCGGCATTCGATCGCATGGCCGCGCATCTCGATGTGGCGCTGCGCGAATGGCAGCTTCTCGCCGGCCGCCACACGGATCTGCGTCTGGACGATGTCGATGCCTGTGATCAGTTCAGTGACCGGATGCTCGACCTGCACGCGGGTGTTCATCTCGATGAAGTAGAACTCGCCGTTCTCGTACAGGAACTCGAAGGTGCCGGCGCCGCGGTAGCCGATGCGCTTGCAGGCTGCGGCACAGCGCTCGCCGATGCGCTCGATGAGCCGGCGCGGGATGCCGGGGGCGGGGGCTTCCTCGAGGATCTTCTGGTGGCGGCGCTGCATCGAGCAGTCGCGCTCGCCCAGATAGACCGCGTTCGCGGTGCTGGTCGGCGAGCATCTGGATCTCGATGTGGCGCGGATTCTCGAGGAACTTCTCCATGTACACCGACGGGTTGCCGAAGGCGGCGCCCGCTTCGGCGCTGCGTCGTCTGGACGGCATGGATCAGGGCCGCTTCGGTGTGCACCACGCGCATGCCGCGACCGCCGCCGCCGCCGGCGGCCTTGATGATGACCGGGTAGCCGACCGCTGCGGGCGGCGCGGATGATTTCCTTCGGATCGTCGGGCAGGGCGCCTTCGGAGCCGGGCACGCAAGGCACGCCTGCCTTGATCATGGCCGCCTTGGCCGAGACCTTGTCGCCCATCAGGCGGATGGACTCGGGCGTGGGGCCGATGAAGGCGAAGCCGCTCTTCTCGACCCGCTCGGCGAAATCGGCGTTCTCGGAAAGGAAGCCGTAGCCGGGGTGGATGGCCTCGGCATCGGTCACTTCCGCCGCCGAGATGATGGCCGGCATGTTGAGGTAGCTTTGTGCCGATTGGGCGGGGCCGATGCAGACGGCCTCATCGGCCAGCTTGACGTACTTGGCGTCGCGGTCGGCCTCGGAATAGACCATCACCGACCTTGATGCCCAGTTCGCGGCAGGCCCGCTGGATGCGCAGCGCAATCTCTCCGCGGTTGGCGACCAGGATCTTCTTGAACATGAGATCCTGCCTTATTCGATGGTGAACAGGGGTTGTCCGTATTCGACGGCCTGGCCGTTCTCGCAAAGGATCTTGGTGATCGTGCCGGACTTGTCGGCCTCGATCTCGTTGAGGATCTTCATGGCCTCGATGATGCAGATGGTCTCGCCTTCCTTGACCTGCTGGCCCACTTCCGCGAAAGGCTTGGCACCCGGGCTCGAGGAACGGTAGAAGGTGCCCACCATGGGCGACTTGACGATATGGCCCGCTGGCCACCGGTGCCGCTTCGGCCGCGGCGGCCGGCGGCGTTGCATCGGGGCGGCGGCCATCATCGGTGCTGCCGCGACCATCGGCGCGTGCATCATCGGGGTCATGGCCATCTGCGTCACCTGGTCGCTGGCCTTGACGATACGGACCTTCCCGTCGGCTTCGGTGATCTCCAGCTCCGAAATGTTCGATTCAGACACCAGGTCGATCAGGGTCTTGAGCTTGCGCAGGTCCATTTGTTCTCTCCAACAATATGTTTTTATTGAACTGTAACGATCGGCGCGAATTTTGCACCGATTTGTTTTCATTTGGCGGAACCATGCCCGGCCTCCGCAGGGCTTGGTCAAGTGCCTGCAGGGCCACCGAAGCGGGCGCGCGCTGGGATGAGTGCCGCAGCGTTGGGCTCAGTGAGCCGCGACTTTACGCGCAAATCGACGCAATTGTCGAGAAATTGTTTAAATTGGCTACGATTATCGAGGTTGAAATCGTGCAGAAGATCGCCGTGGGTTTCAGGCCCGAGGCTGGGCCCAGGACACGAGTTCCTCGTAGCTCACTTCCCCCAGCTTGCGCTGCACGAGCTCGCCGCGCTGATTGAAGGCAACCGTGAATGGTAAGCCACCCGACAAGTTGCCCAGGGACTTGCTCAACTCGGTGCCTTCGAAGCCCGCCAAGGCGATCGGAAAGCTCACCGGCACCCTGTTCAGGAACTCCCGTACCGGCGTCGGTCCGTCGATGGCCAAGCCGACCACCTGCCATCCGAGCGAGCGGAACTCCAGGTAAAAGCGGTCGATCTGGGGCATCTCCTTCACGCACGGAGCACACCAGCTGGCCCAGAAATTCACGACCAGGGGTCGGCCTCGGAAGCTTCCAAGGTGGACCGGCTCGCCGCCCGGGGCATCGAAGCTGAGGGACCAGAGCTGGTCGGCTGTCATCCTCGGCTCTGCCTTGCGCTGCTGCCACCGCGCGAGGCCCGCACCTGCCAGCGCGGCCCCGGCTGCGACGCCACCGACCAGCCAGGCTCGGCGCCTCATTGGGTAAGCTCCGTGCTGAGCACTCCGGCATTCGCCTTGGGGCGGCGCGGCGTGCTCATGCCTCGCCCCCCACCAAGGAACGCAAGGCGTCGATCCCGCCACGCTCCTTGCGGCCGCGGCTGTCGGACTTGAGGGCGCCGCGCAGGTCGTCGCGGTCATAGATGCTCAGATGGACGAGCACCGGCCTCTCGAAGGCATCCACCCGCTCGGCCAGGGTCAACACATCCACCGGCTCGCCGCGAAATCCGGTCGTGTTTCCAACGTCATAGTTCATGTGCCAGTTGATCATGCTGATTTCCGCGGCCTTCGGGTCGTCGCAGAACAGGTTGATCCAGATGTCGTTGCGGCGTGTCGCCGTCCCGTTCCAGGCCGCCCCTGCCAAGTGCGGCTGGAATTCAACCAGGCGCTCCATCCACTTCAGGGCGACGCGACGCAGGACAGCCAGGTCATGTGCCTGCGAATCGGCGCAGAAGATGCTGATATAGGCCCGCACTTCGTCCTCGATCAGCTCGTTGCTCGGCAATTCGGCAGGCGCGGTGGTTCGGCGGCCGACCAGCTTCGCGGCGCGGCGCTTGGCCTGCCCGTACTCCATGCCGTCCTCGACGATGAAGCGGGCTGCGGCGGCTGCGATCTCGGCGGTCAGTGAATTGGCCATGGCTGCAGGCGGAAAGGGCAAGGGTGAGAGCTCAGACGGCCGCCGAAGTTCAGGGCAGCTCGACCGCGCCCATGCGTGCGACGATCGTGGAGGCCCGGGAGGCGAGATAGCCTGATTGCGGCCGCCTTTCGAAGCGCTTCGGCGCAGGGAGCATCACTGCGAGCCGCGCGGCCTGGTACGGGCCGAGCTGGTTCGCGCCGACACGGAAATAATGACGCGCCGCGGCTTCGGCGCCAAACACGCCTTCGCCCCATTCGACGTTGTTCAGATAGATCTCCAGGATGCGCTGCTTGTCCAGCAGAGCCTCGAGCATGAAGGTGATCGCAAACTCCTGCCCCTTGCGCAGGAGGTTGCGCTCACCGGAGAGAAACAGGTTCTTCGCCAGCTGCTGGGTGATGGTCGAGCCGCCCACGATCCGGGGCTGCCGCAGCGCGATGGCCAGCTCGGGGTGGCGTTCGGCCCGCTTTTGCAGCCGTTCGTTGAGCTGGTCGGCGCGCTGCTGCGCACGCTGGTTTCGTTCCCAGGCCTTTTCCAGCGATTCCCAGTCGACGCCATCGTGCTCGGCAAAGGCGGCGTCCTCGGAGGCGACCACCGCACGCTTGAGGTTGGTCGAAATCGCGCCATAGGGCTGCCATTGCTGGCGCCACGGCAGCTCGAACTGCGTGCTGAAGATGCGCCAGGCCTCGCTGCGCTGGAAGGTGGTGGATTGAGGGTCCACCACGATCATCAGCGCGATTCGCAGCACGAAGTACAGCTGCAAGGCGATGCCTGCGAGCAGGCACAACACTACCAGCCTGCCGATTGCTGCGAAGAAACCCTTCATGGCAGTTCTCCGTGGTCCCGAAGCGCCAGACTGACGGGGCGCTGGTTCATTTCAACGACGCGCGCAGCGCGGCAAGCACGGGGGAGGTCTGGGGCCGCACGCCGCGCCAGACGAAGAAGGCCTCGGCGGCCTGCTCGACGAGCATTCCCAGGCCGTCGCGGCCTACGCCACCATGTTCGCGCGCCCATTCGAGGAAGGGCGCGGCGCTCGGGCCGTACATCATGTCGTAGGCCAGCGCGCCCGGCGCCAGCGCATCGCCGGAGACCGGGCTGCCGGCGCCCTGCAGGCTGGCGGCGGTGCCGTTGAGCACCGCGTGATAGCCGCGCCCGCAATCTGACAGGCCTGTCGCTTCCAGCTCGACCTCGCAGGCGCGGGCCATCCCGGCATGGCGATCGACCAGGGCCTGGGCCCGGTCGGTCGAGCGGTTGGCGACGACCAGCCGACGAGGACGTGCCTCGATAAGCGGGCCCAGCACGCCGGCGGCGGCACCGCCGGCACCGATCAGCAGGATGTCGCGTCCGGACAGGTCGAGGCCGGCATTGACCTGGAGGTCATGGACGAGCCCGCTGCCGTCGGTGTTGTCGCCGTACCAGCCCTCGGGGTCGAAGCGGAGGATGTTGGCCGCGCCCGCCTGTCGGGCCCGGGCGCTGCTGTGCGCAGCCAGCCTGAACGCGTCGAACTTGAACGGCACGGTCACGTTGCAGCCCTTGGCGCCGCTGGCTTCAAAGTTGCGGATGCCCGCCTCGAAGCCATCGAGCGGCACCAGCAGGCGCGTGTATTCGACAGCCTGCCCGGTCTGCTCGGCGAACAGGGCATGGATGAAGGGCGATTTGCTGTGTTCGACCGGATTGCCGGCGACGGCGTAGCGATCCATGTAAGAGAAAGCTTGGAAATCAGTTGGCCGTGAGCGAGGTTTCGAGGGCCTCGTCACGCGTGAAGCGAAAGCGCGAGACCACCACGATCTGGTCTGCCTTGCCGCGCATCGCGTTGGAGAAGGGGCCGAACGGGGCTGCTGCCCGCACGATGGCCATGGCTCGCTTGTCGAGCACCTGCGACGACGAGCGCTGCACCACCTCGGTGTCGATCACCCGGCCGAGCGCATCGACCGTGACCATCATCGTGAGCTCGCCATACAGCTTTTTCCCCTGGAACTCGGGGAAGTTGCGCGTGCCGCGGTCCTCGATCTTGCGGCGCAGCTGGTCGTAGTAGACCGCGTAGACCTCTTCGCGTGTGCTCGGGCTCACATAGCGCCGCTTCGGTCGCTTGTTCTCTTCATTGATGCGCTTCTCGATCTCGCCGAGGATGCGCAGCAACTGGCGGCGCTTCTCCTCCTGCGAATGGGCTTCCCGGCTGCCGGCGTCACGCTTGGGATCCGGCGGCGGCAGGGTGGCGAGTTCCTGGCGGATGCTGGGCGAGCAACTGCTGCTGCTGTTCCTGCAGCGTCTCGATCTGTCGACGCGCGTCTTCCATCGAGTCACCGGTCTCGACCAGCGCCGAAGGCGGCAGAGGCGAACTCGCGCGGCCCTTTTCGACATTGCCGCCGCCCGAAAGGCTCGCCTGGGCGATCGCCTGGGCCTTCGCGGGGCGCTCGTTCGACTTGGCGTTGACCAGGATGACCTCGAGCGGCGTGTCCTCGAAGACGCGGTTGAAGCTCTCGGGATCGACGAAGCGCACCGTCAGCAAGGCCGCATGGGCGGCCACTGAAATGGCCAATGCAATCTGGAGGGTGGAGAACTGCTTGAGCATCCTGTGCCGTCAGTGGGACGCGGCAGGCGGGGGAGCCGCCGGCACGTCGGAATCCGCATTGTCGCCATCCTGCAGATCGATCGCCAATTCGAGCGGACCCGCGGAGCCTTCCAGTTCCTCGGCTTCGTCTTCGGTTGCAGTCGGTGCAGCCGGGACGTCGTCGAGGCGCTCGGCCACGCTGGCATGCACGTCCAGCGTGAGCTCATCGAGGCCGGTGATGCGCACCCTCACGTGGGCGCCCCTGGGCAGGTTCTCCGCGCCGATCGCGCGGAACACCAGCGGCAGCGCATCGGCGCGCACCAGGCCTTCCATCATCACGCTGGCGGCTGAGTTCGCGGATGCCGGCCTGCTCGAGGTGGCGCAATGTCCAGTAGCGTTCGATGCCGCGCTGGAAGTCGTTGTAGGCGCTGTAGGCCGCATCGAAGCCCGAGATGACCGAGAAGAGCTCGGCGTCCTTCGGCTTGAAGGGGGCAGCGAGCGCCGCCATGCGTCCGTGCCGCGCACAGGCAATGATCTGCCACTGGTTGACGAGGTCGACATAGCGGCGCAGCGGCGAGGTCGCCCAGGTGTATTGCTTGACGCCCATCCCGGCGTGCGGCATCGCCTTCGTGCTCATGCGCACCTTGATGCCGGGGGCCAGGCTCGCCTGGCTGCGATAGATGCCCGGAACGCCCAAGTCATTGAGCCAGCCGCCCCAGGTGGAATTGGCCAGGATCATCGCCTCCGCGACGATCAGGTCCAGCGGCTCGCCACGCTTGCGCACGACGATCTGCACGCTCTCGTCGCCGGCAGGCTCGGCCTCGTCGTTGCCCACCAGCCTGAAGTTGTAGTCGGGCCGGGTGAAGGTTTCCGGCTTTCCGCGCACCACCTCGCGCTGCGCCTTGAGGTGGCGGGCCAGGCGAAACGCGAAGGCCAGTTCGGCGGGGAAGGGGTAATCGGCTGGGGCCGTGCCCAGCAGCGAGGCTTCGGTGATCACGCCGTCGAGCTTGTCGTGGCGCAGGTTGGCCGCGATCGGCACGCGCTCGAGGCGGGTGACGCTTTCCTTCAGCGCGAGGCTGGCCTCGTCCAAGGTGAAGTAGAGCGACACCGCCGGGCAATCGCGTCCCTCGAGGAGGGTGTAAGACTGCACGACATCGTCGGGCAGCATGGTGATCTTGAAGCCCGGCATGTAGACGGTGGAATAGCGCGAGCGGGCCACCTGGTCGAGCGCGCTGGCGGGCGCGATGGCCAGGCCCGGCGCCGCGATGTGGATGCCGAACACCACCGTGCCGCTGCCCAGGCCCTGTACCGACAGGGCGTCGTCGATTTCGGTGGTGGCCGAATCGTCGATGCTGAAGGCCTGCGCCGCGGCAAGGGGCAGTTCTTCGCGAATGGGCGGCGCCTCGAGCGCAGGCAATCCATGGCCCTTGGGGAAGTGCTCGAAGAGAAAGCGCCGCCAGTGGAACTGGTAGGCGCTGCTGATGGCGCCGGCCTGCTTCAGCAGATCGAGCGGCGCCTTGTGCGCGCGCTTGCTCGCCTCCACCACGGCCTTGTACTCGAGGCCGTTCTTGTCGGGCTTGAAGAGGATGCGATAGAGCTGCTCGCGGACCGGCTCGGGGCAGCGGCCCTCGACCAGTTCTTGCGCCCACGCCTCGATCTGGGCCTGCTGCTGCTTCTTGCGCTCGATGCCCAGGAGCGCCGCCTTGACGATGTCTTCCGGCGCCTTCTTGAAGCGTCCCGTCCCACGCGACGGAAGTAATGCGGCGCCTCGAACAGGCGGAACAGCGCCGCGGCCTGCTGCACCACGCCGGCCTTGGCGTCGAAATAGTCGCGCGCCACGTCGGCGAAGCCGAATTCGTCGGCGGGAGCAAATTCCCAGGCCAGGTCCAGGTCGATTTCGCCGGCCAGGCGCTGCCCCTCCGCGAGCAGTTGCGCCGGGGGCGGCTGGTCGAACTTGAGCAGGACGTTGGCGGACTTGACCTTGACCCGCTTGCCGGAATCCAGCTCGATCTGGAGCGAGCTTTCGGCTTCGGACATCACGCGGCCGGCCAGGAATTTGCCGGCATCTTCATACAGGGCGAACATGCTCGGGATTGTCGCCTGTCTCGGTTGGCCCTTCGAGCCGCGCCTCGGACCGCCCCGAGACTTCCGCACGCACCTCCGCGCGCCAGGGCCAGTCCGCCGGCTTCAGCCCAGTTCCAGAAAGGACAGGACCTCGCCCAGATGCCGATCCTCGAAGTCGGAAAGCGCATGGTCGCCGCCTTCCAGCAGCTTGATGCGCGCGCCCAGGTAGCGCTCATGCATCTCGCGCCAGTCGAGCACTTCGTCGCCCTTGGCGATGATGGCGAAATATCGGTCGGGCCGCGTCAGCCGCGCCGGCGTCATGGATCGCAACTCGTCGATATAGGCGCTCTGGAAGTGGAAATGCTCGTCGCTGTGCCAGGCCTTGATGTCGCCGATGTACCCGCGCAGGTCGCGCGCCGGATTGACGGCCGGGTTGATCACGACGGCCCGGCAGCCGAACTCCTCGGCGAGCACCGTGGCATAGAAGCCGCCCAGCGAACTGCCGACCAGCGCCATTTGATCGAGCGGCCAGGTCGAGAGCCGCGCGCGCACTTCGGCCATGGCCTCGGCAGGCGAGGGGGGCAGCTGAGGTGCCCACCAGGTCAGCTCGCGGCCTTGCGCCCGCAACGCTTCCACGCGGCGACTCATCGCCTGGGCCTTGTTCGATAGCGGCGAGGACCGAAATCCATGGAGGTAAAGCAGGTGAGTGGGCGAGGGCATTGGAGGATTGGCTACTGGGGCACAAAATGTTGCAATCTGGCGGGGGCGTCGGCGCGGCCGAGATGTTTGCTTACCTGATTTTGTCCGCGTTCGCGGACATCGGGATTGAACCCTTGTCGAGCTGATCACTCCATTGCTAGGCCGATCCCGATCCTGGGGTCGGTTCCCCGTGTGATTTCATCCGGCCTGTCCGTTTCAAGAGGGATGCGACGCAATGCCTGCGACACCCCGTGATACCCGCTTAGTTGTTGGCTCTTGCGCCTCGATCGCTGCCCTGCTGCTGGCCGGATGTGCAACCTTGGTTCCACCGGCGTCGCCGCCGGCGGCGACCGGTTCGGTGCAGGCGCCGCGTGTGCACCCTGCCTCTCCCACCGAAGCTGCACCGGCCAAGACCGAAACGACGAGTGCTCCTGGCGCCGCCGGCGCCGTCGCGAGGCCCGATCCTGCCGCACCCAAGCCCTTCGCCGAGGTGACCCGGGGCGCGACGGAGATGGAAGGCTTCTTCCCCTTGTGGCGCAAGGACGAGAAGGTGTGGATCGAGATCCCCGAGGCACGCTGGAACCAGCCCTTCCTGCTGACGATCAACGTGGCCAGTTCGGTGGGCCAGCGCGGGCTGTATGGCAGCCAGATGGGGCGCAGCTGGATGGCGCAGTTTCGCCGCATCGGCAACCAGGTGCAGTTGATCGCACGCAACGTGGACTACCGCGCCGAAGGCAATCCTGCCTTGCAGCGCGCCATCAGGGAGGGCTTTTCGGACAGCCTGCTCGGGGCCACGCCGGTGGCCAGCGCCCCGCACCCGGAGCGCAAGTCGGTGCTGATCGACGGTGCCTTCCTGCTCGGCGACATCGCGGGCTATTCGAACTCCATCGAATCGGCCTTCCGCCTGAACTACTCGTTCGACCGCCCCAACTCCTATTTCGAGCGGGTGGCCTCCGAGGCGGGCCAGAGCAGCCTGGCCGTGCGCATGCATTTCTCGACATCGCGCATCCCGGCGCAACCTCCGGCCGGATCGCTCACGATGCCAACGCCCCCGAGCGTGACGCCCGACCCGCGCAGCTTCTTCGTGGGCTTCGTCTACAACTTCCTGGCCCTGCCTGATCCGCAGATGCGGCCGCGCCGTGCCGATCCGCGCATCGGTCACTTCACCGAGGCGCATACCGATCTCGCGATCGAGGAGAAACCCAATCCGAGGATCCACTACATCAACCGCTGGCGGCTGGAGAAGAAGGATCCGCAAGCAGCGATGTCAGAGCCGGTGCAGCCCATCGTGTTCTGGCTCGATCAGAACATTCCCGTGCGCTATCGCGCTGCCGTGGAGGCCGGCGTGCTCGAATGGAACAAGGCCTTCGAGCGCATCGGCTTTCGCGATGCCCTCGTCGTGCGCCAGCAGCCGGACGACGCCGACTGGGACGGCATGGATGCGCGCCATGCCTCGATTCGCTGGTACGTCTCCGCCGAGGGCGGCTCGGCGCGCGGTCCGCATCATTCGGATCCGCGCACCGGCGAGATCCTCGATGCGGACATCGCGATGTCGGACGTGTTCGCACGCAGCTCGCGACGCTTCGTGACCGAGCAGGTGACGGCGAAATCCGACGAGCGGCAGGACCGTCCGGCTGACGGATGGCGCGATCAGCGGCTGGCCCAGTGCGGCTATGAAGTGGAGGCCGCGGCGCAGATGGGCTTCGTGCTGGACCTGCTCGAGGCGCGCGGCGACATCGTTCCCGATGGGCCGCAGGCCGAGGCATTCGTTCAGGGCGTGATCAAGGACACCGTGATGCACGAGGTGGGTCATGCCCTCGGCCTGACGCACAACTTCAAGGCATCGACCACCGTGACCCAGGCCCAGCTCGGCGACCGCGAATTCACCGGCGCGAAGGGCATCTCGGGTTCGGTGATGGACTACAACGCCTACAACGTGGCCCTCAAGGGCGAGCCCCAAGGCGACTACAACAACACCACCCTCGGCCCCTATGACTACTGGGCGATCGAGTATGCCTACAAGCAGGTCGCGCCGGAGCAGGAAGAGCAGGAGTTGCGCAGGATCGCTGCACGCAGCGCCGAACCTTTGCTGGCTTTCGGCGACGACTACGATGCCGGCGGCATGGCCGGGTTCGATGCATCGGACCCGATGGTCAATCGCTTCGACCTCGGCGACGATCCGCTGGCCTACTACGAGAGGCGCCTGAAGCTCGCACAGGAACTGTGGCAGCGCCTGCAGGCCCGCGAGGCGCAGCCGGCAGACGATCCGGCGCGCTCGCGCCGCGTGCTGCTCAGCGGCTTCGGCCAGGTGCGCAGCGCGGCCGACCAGACCGCCAAGTACGTGGGCGGGATGTTGCATGTGCGCGATCTGCCCGGCTCGGGCGCGCGGCCGAACTACACGCCGGTGGATCCGGCCAAGCAGCGCCAGGCGCTGCAGTTCCTGACACGTCATCTCTTCAGCGCCGAGAACTTCCGCTTCAAGCCCGAGTTCCTTCGCAGCCTGCCGCCGGACTATCTCGATCGCAGTGCGGCCGGCCCCGTGCCGCTGCCGTCGGTGGTGCTCGGACTGCAAAGCACTGCGCTGGACCGGTTGATGAGCGCCGGAACGGCCAGTCGAGTGCTGGACCTGCCCAATTACCTCGGCGCCACCCAACGCAACGGCATCCTGACGCTCAACGAGGTCTACCGCACCGTGCAGGACGCCGTCTGGAGCGAACTGCGTTCCGCAAGGCCGCGTTCGACATGGGAGATATCGCCTTTGCGGCGCAATCTGCAGCGCGAGCATCTGAAGCGCGTCGTGAGTCCGCTGACGCACGGCTCTGCCTTGCCGCCGGACGCGCTCTCGCTGGTGCGCTACAACGCCACGCGCCTGCAGGCCGAGTTGCAGCAGGCGAGCCAGGCGCCCGGTGCTTCTGTCGAGACGCAGGCCCACGTGCAGGACAGCCTGGCATTGCTGACCGAGGCGTTGCGTGCATCAATGACGCGGCAGTAAAGACGCGCTGCGACTGCCTTAGCGTGCGGCCGCGGCCAGCGCCTCCAGCAGCTTCGCGTGAATGCCGCCAAAGCCGCCGTTGCTCATGCACAGGACATGATCGCCCGGTCGGGCGACCGAGACGACGCGTTGAATCAGGGCCGGGATGTTGTCTTCGACGACCGCGCGGTCGCCCATCGGCGACAAGAGCCGCGCTCGCGTCCCAGTCGAGCCCGCCGCTGTGGCAGAACACCAGGTCGGCTTCTTCCAGCGACCACGGCAGCTGGGCCTTCATCGTGCCCAGCTTCATCGTGTTGGAGCGCGGCTCGAACACGGCCAGGATGCGCTGCGAGCCTACCTTGCGGCGCAGTCCGTCCACCGTCGTGCGGATCGCGGTCGGATGATGGGCGAAGTCGTCATAGACCTTCACGCCGCCTGCTGCTCCCCGCAACTCCATGCGTCGCTTGACGTTCTCGAAGCTCGCAAGGGCTCGCGCCGCGGCCTCGGGCGTCACGCCCACATGCTCGGCGGCCGCGATGGTCGCCAGCGCGTTGTGCTGGTTGTGTTCGCCCAGCAAGTCCCATTCGACGCGGGCGATCTTCTCGCCGGCCTTGAGCACGTCGAAGGCCTGCGGCTCGCCACGGGCGCACAGGCCGTCTTCCACCGCGAAGCGGACGGTCTCGCTCCAGCAGCCGCGTGAGAGCACGCGTTGCAGGCTGTCCTCGCGCCCGTTGACGACGATGCGGCCGCTGCCGGGCACCGTGCGCACGAGGTGGTGGAACTGTCGCTCGATGGCCGCCAGGTCGTCGAAGATGTCCGCGTGATCGAACTCGAGGTTGTTGAGCACCGCGGTGCGCGGGCGGTAGTGCACGAACTTGCTGCGCTTGTCGAAGAAGGCCGTGTCGTACTCATCGGCCTCGATCACAAAGGCGTTGCCCTTGCCGAGCCGCGCAGAGACCTTGAAGTTCTGCGGCACGCCGCCGACGAGAAAGCCGGGCTCGAGGCCGGCATGTTCGAGTACCCAGGCCAGCATCGACGTGGTCGTGGTCTTGCCGTGCGTACCGGCGACGGCCAGCACATGACGGCCGTGCAGCACATGGTCGGCAAGCCACTGCGGACCGCTCGTGTAGGGCAGGCCTGCATCGAGGATCGCTTCCATCAGTGCATTCCCGCGGGTGACGACATTGCCGATCACCCACATGTCCGGCTTGAGCTGAAGCTGGTCCGGCGCATAGCCTTCGATCAACTCGATGCCGAGCGAGCGCAATTGATCGCTCATCGGGGGATAGACGCCGGCGTCGCAGCCGGTCACCTTGTGGCCCGCTTCGCGGGCCAGCGCTGCGAGACCGCCCATGAAGGTCCCGCAAATGCCGAGGATGTGAATGTGCATCGAGGGATTCTAGAAGCCGGGCCGCCGGCCGAAGGCTCAGCCGACTCGCGCCTGCTCCGTGATTCCTCAACGCAAGGCAAGCCTTGCTGCAGCGATCGTGGCTTCGATGTCGTCAGACGCTGTGAGCAGCGCTCACGAAGCCGGCCTCGTACAGCGCGGGCGCGAGATACACGCCGTGGTCGAGCATGCCGTGGAAGAAGCGATTGAAGCGCTCCTTGTCGGTCGCCATGACTTGCCCGTAGTGCTGGGGCAGCGTGGCGCCGAAGAAGAAGCCGAACATGCCGCCCTCGCTGTCGCTGGCGAAAGGCACATCTGCCTCGCGGGCGGCCTTGGAAAGGCCATCGACGAGAGAGCGTGTCGCGGCCGAGAGCGATTCGAAGAAGCCGGGCTTGCGGATCTCCTTGAGCGTGGCCAGCCCGCAGGCAGTGGCCACCGGATTGCCCGACAGCGTGCCGGCCTGGTAGACCGGGCCCACCGGCGCCAGGTGCTGCATGATCGAGCGCGGTCCGCCGAACGCTGCCAGAGGCATGCCGCCGCCGATGACCTTGCCGAACACGCTCAGGTCGGGCTTGAATCCGGGGATCAGGCCGGCATAGTGGCCCTGGGCGCCGTGCAGGCCCACGCGGAAGCCCGTCATCACCTCGTCGAACACCAGCAAGGCGCCATGCTGGCTGCAAAGCTCCCGCAGGCGCTTCACGAAGGGAACGCTCGCGCGCACGAAGTTCATGTTGCCCGCGATGGGCTCGATCATCACGCAGGCGAGCTCCTTGCCATGCAGGGAGAAGGCTTCCTCGAGCTGCGCGATGTTGTTGTACTCGAGCACCAGCGTGTGCTTGACCACCTCGGGCGGCACGCCCGCACTGGTGGGGTTGCCGAAGGTGGCCAGGCCCGAGCCGGCCTTGACCAGCAGAGCATCGGCATGGCCGTGATAGCAACCTTCGAACTTGATCAGCATGGGACGGCCGGTGGCGCCGCGCGCCAGCCGGATCGCGCTCATCGCCGCCTCGGTGCCAGAGCTCACCAGGCGCACCTGCTCCATCGAGGGCACCAGCTGGAGGATTTCTTCTGCGAGCTCGATCTCGCGTTCGGTCGGCGCGCCGAAGGACAAGCCCTCGGCGGCCGCTTTGTGCACGGCGTCCAGCACGGCCGGGTGGCCGTGGCCGAGGATCATCGGTCCCCACGATCCGATGTAGTCGATGTAGCGGCGACCCTCGGCATCGAACATGTAGGCGCCTTCGGCGCGGGTGATGAAGCGCGGCGTGCCGCCCACTGCGCGAAACGCGCGCACGGGCGAGTTCACGCCGCCCGGGATGACACGCTGCGCGCGTTCGAACAAGGCTGCGTTGGAGGCCATCACTCAATGAATGTGTCGAGGATCTTGCGGGGTGTCTGAGTCGGGCTCTTCGCCGGTCGCGCCTTGCTCGCCTTCTTCCTCGGGCGGCACCGCCCAGAAGAAGCGGTCGGGCACCACCGAGCCCATGCCGGGACGAAAGCCCGCATCGAGGGACTGATCCAGGAACACCAGCGCCTCGGATGCAGCGGAATGCAGGTCGGCGCCATTGGCCAGCATCGCCGCGAGCGCGGAGGAGAGCGTGTCGCCCGCGCCGATGAAGGCCGTCTCGAAGCGCTCGAATTTCTCACCGATGATGGCGCCTTCCGGCGAGGCGAGCACGTTGTCGACGAAGTGATCGGGCAACTGCACGCCGGTCACCAGCACGAAGCGCGTGCCATGTTCCGAGGCGGCCGCGGCCAGCTCGCGCGGCGAGGCGGGTCGATCGGCGTCCCAGTCGGGCAGCAGGAAATCGGTGAGCGTCTTGTGGTTCCCGACGAGCACTTCGGCCTGCGGCAGGACCAGTTGGCGAAAGGCCTCGTGATAGGCGTAGTGGGCCGACTCTTCCATCCAGGACAGGCTCGGCATGTACGCCACCAACGGCACATCGGGGTAGTCGCTCAGCACCTCCGCGACGACGCTCACCGCTTCTGCGCTGCCGAGGAATCCGACCTTCCATGCCGAGATGGAGGTGTCCTCGAGGATGCTGCGTGCCTGCTCGACGATGGTGTCTTCGTCGATATCGCTGTGGTCGAAGACTTCGGCGGTGTCGCGCACCAGGATGGCGGTGACCACCGGCAAGGCGTGTGCGCCCATGGCCGACAGAGTTGCGACATCGCCGCCGAGCCCGCCGGCGCCGCTCGGGTCGTTGGCGTTGAAACTCATCACGCAAGGTGGACCGCTCGCCTCCTGGGAGGCCTCTTGTTCGGTATCGGGAGGGGCTTGGGGATCGGTGGGCATGACGGGGTTGCCAGAGGTGGCGATAGGGGGCGTTAGACAGCGAACTTCACATGAACAATCGCGTGTAAGTTCGCACAAACCCTCGAAGTTTGGTGTGTATGCGAGGGTACAATGCCTGTCGTCATTGTAGTGAAACTGATACAAAGTGAGCGAGTCTCGAACCTGGATGTGCCTGATTTGCGGATGGATCTATGACGAGGCCGCTGGAGATCCCGAACACGACATTCTCCCGGGCACCGCCTGGGCCGATGTTCCGATGAACTGGACCTGTCCCGAATGCGGCGCTCGAAAAGAAGATTTCGAAATGGTGCAGATCTAGCCGAGAGTTGTCGAACAATAAGTGCTGGAAGAGAGGGATCAGTGAGCGAAATCGCCCAGGCGACCGAAGCGCAATCAGCAGATGCTGCCACCAAGGTCCTTGTCATCGACGACAGCAACACCATCCGACGAAGTGCCGAGATCTTCCTGAAGCAGGGGGGCTACGAGGTGGTGTTGGCGGAGGACGGTTTCGACGCTCTCTCCAAGGTTAATGATCACCAGCCCCATTTGATCTTCTGCGACATCCTGATGCCGCGACTCGACGGTTATCAGACCTGCGCGATCATTAAGCGCAACCCCAAATTCGCCGGCGTTCCCGTGATCATGCTTTCGTCGAAAGACGGGCTGTTCGACAAGGCCCGCGGCCGGATGGTGGGCTCGCAAGACTATTTGACCAAGCCGTTTACCAAGGACCAATTGCTTCAGGCTGTGGAGCAATACCGGCGCGAGGCTTGAATGATTACCAGGGCGCCTCTCATGGGCGCCTTGTCACATCACAATCACAAAATTCCAATTTGCCCTGGTTCGGGGCAGACTGATTAACGAGGGATTGATCCATGCCCGTCAAGAAAATCTTGCTGGTCGATGACTCCAAGACCGAGCTCCATCATCTTTCCGAATTGCTGGGGAAGCGCGGTTACGCGGTGCGCACTGCGGAAAACGGCGAAGAGGCCATGCGCCGGCTCGCCGAAGAGAAGCCCGATCTCATCCTGATGGATGTGGTCATGCCCGGCCAGAACGGCTTCCAGCTGACGCGTGCCATCACCCGCGATCCGCTCTTTGCCGACGTGCCCGTCATCATGTGCACCAGCAAGAACCAGGAAACGGACAAGGTGTGGGGCATGCGCCAGGGCGCACGAGACTACGTCGTCAAGCCGGTCGATACCGACGAGCTGATCGCGAAGATTCGCGCTTTCGACTGAACAGCCAGACGGATCCCGACAAACTTGAGCACATAGGCGATGGCGAAGAAAGAAGCGCTGCGGGAATTGCAAAGCCGATTGGCCGAGCGTTTGCAAGCGGCCCGAACCGAGGCTCGCGCGGCCAACTGGCTGGCGGTGGAGTCCGCGGGTCAAGGCTTCCTGCTGCCACTCGATGAAGCCGGGGAGATCTTTCCGCATACCGCTTGCGTGGGCGTGCCGCACACAGCGGCCTGGTTCCTGGGAGTGGCCAACCTGCGGGGTGGCCTTTACGGCGTGATGGATCTGGGCGCCTTTCTCGGCCTCAAGGCGGCATCGCAGCCCTTTGCGCCGGTTGAAGGGTTGCGCGACCAGGCCCGATTGGTGATCTTCAACCCCGCACTGGAAACCAATTGCGCATTGCTCGTCGAACGGCTGGCGGGGCTGCGCAGCAAGGAGCAACTCGAGTCCCTCGGTGATGACGGACGCGCTCGGCCCGCCTTCGTGGGCCAGCGCTTTCGCGATTCACAGGCGCGGGTGTGGCAGGAATTGAGTCTCAGTGCCCTGGCCGGAGACGAAGCCTTTTTGAGAATCGCGGGATGAGGGCGTGCGGGCGGCCAGCCCAGACGTTCAGTGAAGTTCAAGACAAGAGCTAGAGGGATCCATGAGTTTCATCAACAAGATCAAGGGTGCGGGCAAGAAGTCTTCGGGCAATGGCCACGATCCATTCGATGAGGCTTCCGGGGCGGAGGGCCTGGGCCTGCGCGGCCTCAACGGCGCTGCCGCCATGAACGGGCATGCGCCCACCATCGCGATCGATACGTCGATCATCTCCGAAGCTTCCCCCACGGAGGTTCCCGGCGATTTCGCCGAGACGAAGATGCAGGCCGGAGCCGACGGAAGCGAGGGTCATCCGCATCTGCCCTTGATCGGCCATCTGGCGCCCGCGAAGCAGCAACGCCTGCTTGGCGCAATGACCGTGCTGGGCCTGCTGGGTCTGCTGGCGATCGTCGGGATCTCGCAGACCAACGCCAACAGTGTGGCCGGCCAGGTGAGCGCCGCCGGTCAATCGCTGATGCAGTCGCAGCGGCTCGCGAAGTCGGTCTCCCAGGCCCTGGTCGGCAGCCCGCAGGCCTTCCCCGAGGTGGCGGAAAGCGTGACGGCGCTGGCGCGAGACGTGCGCGGCCTGCGCAACGGCAACGAAGAACTCAAGGCTGCGTCGAAGGACGTGCAGACCGTTCTCGAGAACATCGTTCCGCTGGTCGATCGAGCCGAGAAGAACGCCAACACGGTGTTGCAGCAGCAGTCGATCCTGACCCAGGTCGGCCAAGCCTTGCGGGCGATCAACCGTCAATCGTCCGACCTGTTGGAAATCGCCGAGACGGTCGCCTCGCTCAAGCTGCAGCAGAACGCCAGTCCGGCCGAGATCTCGGCTGCGGGCCAGATCGTGATGCTGACGCAGCGCATCGGCAAGTCGGCCAACGAATTCCTCACGATGGAAGGCGTCAGCCCCGAGGCGGTGTTCCTGCTGGGCAAGGACTTGAACTCCTTCCGTGAAATCGCCCAGGGCCTCGTCGAAGGCAGCCCCGAGCTGCGCCTGCCGCCGACGCGGGACGAGCAGACCAAGGAGCGCTTGAAGGCGCTTCTCCAACTGTACGAGCAGACACGCGCGCAAGCCGGCGCAATCCTGGGCAACCTTCAAGGTCTCGTGTCTGCCCGTGAAGCCCAGGCGGCGATCATCGCCGACAGCGAACCTCTGCGCACGGGCCTGGAAGTCGTGCAGCAGCGCCTGTCCGACCAGGCGGGCTTCGGTGCATTCAATGTGGCCGTGCTGCTGGTTTCGATCGTCCTGGCGCTTGTCGGTATCGTGGGCCTGTTGTACGTGTACCTGCAGTCGGAGCGCTCGCGCGCCCAGGTCGCCGATTCGCAACGGCAGGAGGCCGAGCGGCAAGAGCAGGAAGCCAAGCGGGTGAACGATGCCAACCAGGCGGCCATCTTGCGCCTGATGAACGAACTGCAGACGGTCGCAGAGGGCGACCTCACGCAGCAGGCGACCGTGACGGAAGACATCACCGGCGCCATCGCCGACTCGGTGAACTACACGGTGGAAGAGTTGCGCACGCTGGTGTCCCAGGTGCAGGGCACGGTGTCGCGAGTGACCGAGACCACGCAGCAGGTCGAGGCCACCTCCACCGAACTGCTCGCCGCCTCCACTGAACAGCTACGCGAGATTCGCGATACCGGCGAGTCGGTGCTGCAGATGGCAGGCCGAATCAACAACGTGTCGGCGCAGGCACAGCAGTCTGCCCAGGTGGCGCGGCAATCGCTGCAGGCGGCAACCTCCGGCCTCACCGCCGTGCAGAACGCCATCGGCGGCATGAACGCGATCCGCGACCAGATCCAGGAAACCTCCAAGCGGATCAAGCGCCTGGGTGAGTCTTCGCAGGAGATCGGCGAAATCACCGAACTGATTTCCGACATTACCGAACAGACCAACGTCCTGGCCCTGAACGCTGCCATCCAGGCGGCCTCTGCCGGGGAGGCCGGTCGCGGCTTCTCCGTGGTGGCCGAGGAAGTGCAGCGCCTCGCCGAGCGTTCTGGCGATGCCACGAAGCAGATTGCTGCGCTGGTGAAGACCATTCAGACCGACACGCAAGACGCAGTGGCCGCCATGGAGCGCTCGACCCAGGGCGTGGTCGAAGGAGCGAAGCTTTCCGACAACGCCGGCACGGCGCTCGGCGAGATCGACCGCGTCTCGCGCCAACTGGCCGACCTCATCGAGCAGATCTCGACGCAAGCGTCCCGCGAAGCCGAATCCGCCAACGTGGTGGCCGGCAACATCCAGCACATCTTTGCAGTGACCGAGCAGACCGGCGAGGGCACCCGGTCCACGGCCCAACTGGTGCGCGAACTGTCGAAGACGGCCGAAGAACTCAAACAATCGGTGTCACGTTTCAAGATCGGCTGATGCAGGCTCGGCCGGCGTTGCTCCAACGCCGGCCGCCTCCGTCTCGAACCAGCAGATGATGCGACCGACACTTTTCCCTTGACAGGGCCCTGGATGGATACGAACCGCGACACGATGACCAGCGATGACCTGAGCTCATTGGCCTGGGTTCAGGAAGAACTGCGCAAGTCGCTCGAGGCCGCCCACAAGGCCCTGAGGCGTTTCCTGAAGGAAGCTGCGGGCGTGAGCGGATCGGACGTGGATGCGGTCGATCCATCGGTCCTGCGCAGTGCCCGCCAGCAGCTGCACCAGGGTGTTGGCGCACTGGACCTGGTGGGCATGCCGGCCGCCGCCACGCTCCTGCGAGCGTCCGAATCAGCGGTGCAGCGGATCATCCTCAAGCCACAGAAGCTCGATGCCGCAGCGGTCGAACTGATCGAGAAAGCCTCGTTCGGCCTGCTCGACTACCTGGCGCGAGTGCTGGCCGGCCGACAGGTTTCGCCAGTCGCCCTGTTCCCGCAATACCGCAGCATCCAGGAACTCGCCGGTGCTGATCGAATCCATCCCGCCGACTTGTGGAGCGTGGACTGGCACTGGGCCGAGCTTCCTGCCTCCGGTGCCTCCGCAGCGCGCGCTGCCGGCGAAGGCGCGCGAGGTGAGCTCGAACGCCTGCTTCTCCTGCTGATGCGCAACGTGTCGCCATCTGCAACCGCAGCGCAGATGGGCGACTTGTGTGCCGGGCTGGGCGTCAGCGCGCCCAACCTGCAAGCCTCGACCTTCTGGAAGCTCTCCAGCGCCTTCTTCGAAGCGCAGGCGCTGGGCTTGATCAAGGCAGACGTCTACACCAAGCGGGCGGCATCGAGGGTGCTGGCCCAATTCGGCATGCTCGAGCGTGGCGAGTCCGCAGTGTCGGACCGGCTCGCGAAGGACCTGTTGTTCTTCTGTGCGCAATGCGCCGCGCCCGATCCCCGCACGGCCCCCCGGCTGGCTGCCGTGCACAAGACCTATGGGCTCGAGCAGCATGCTCCGGTCAACTACGAAATCTCCCACCTGGGCCGATTCGATCCTGCCCTGCTGACCCAGGCCCGCAAGCGAGTTGTTGCCGCCAAGGACTCCTGGTCGGCCGTGGCGGGGGGCGAGATGCATCGCCTGTCGAGCCTGAACGAGCAGTTCAGCCTGGTGGCCGATTCCTTGCGCAGGATCTATCCGGCCGGCGACGCGCTGGGCGAGGCCCTGTTGCAGGCCGCCCAGCAGACGGCCGTGTCCAACGCCGGCCCGGCGCCCTCCCTGGCCATGGAAGTGGCCACCAGCGTCCTCTACCTCGAAGCTTCGCTGGAGGATGTGGATTTCGACGAGCCCGGCCAGGAAATGCGGACGACCCGCCTGGCCCAGCGCATCGCCGCCGTTTGCCGCGGCCAGGCGCAAGAGCCGCTCGAGCCCTGGATGGAGGACCTGTACCGACGTGTCTCGGAGCGCCAGACCATGGGCAGCGTGGTGCAGGAGTTGCGCAGCTCGCTGACCGAGACCGAGAAGAACATCGACCAGTTCTTCCGCAACCCTGCCGACCGAGCCGTGCTCATGCACGTACCCGCCCAGCTGACCGCCATGCGCGGTGTGCTCTCGGTGCTCGGCATGGACCAGGCTTCGCAGGCCGTGCTCAAGATGCGCGACATGGTCGACGAACTGACCGCGACGGAAGTCGACCCGGTTCGAGCGTCCACCACAGGCACCTTCGATCGGCTGGCCGGCAACCTGGGAGCGCTCGGGTTCCTGATCGACATGCTGAGCTACCAGCCGCAGATGGCCAAGTCGCTGTTCGCCTACGACGCGGCCACGGGCGAGTTGAGGCCGGTCATGGGCCGGGCCGAAGCCACGCCGTCGCACGCTCTTTCCGAGCTGTCCAGCGAGCCGGTGATGCTGGTGGAGCCGCGTCTGATCGAGCAGGCGCAGACGCTGGCCGAAGTTGCCGTGCGTCCTGATGTATCGCTGGCAGATGTCTCCTCCGAATTGCACAAGCTTTCGCTGGAGGCCGAGGTGATCGACCAGCCGGCGCTGGCGGCGAGTCTTTCCACGGCTCAGCAGGCGGTCCATCAGGTCGCGCTGGGGCAGGCCGATCCACAGCTTGCCCGCGAGCAGGTCGCGCAGGCGATGGCCGACTTCGTCGCCACGGCATCGGAGCCGGTGGGTCTCGAATCTCAACCCGAGACGCCGGCGTCTTACGGCTCGGCGAGCTCACCCTCGGTCACGGCCTCCGGCCTCGAGGAAGACGACGAAATGCGCGCCGTCTTCCTGGAAGAAGCGCAGGAGGTCATGAGCAATGCCGGCGCCGCGCTCGATGCGCTCGTGAGGACTCCGGACGACATCGAGCAGCTCACCACTGTTCGTCGTTCGTTCCACACGCTCAAGGGCAGTTCGCGCATGGTGGGCCTGAACGACTTCGGCGAGGCCGCATGGGCCTGCGAGCAGTTCTACAACAGCTGGCTGGCAGAGCAGAAGCCGGCCAATGAAGACCTGCGCGAATTCACCGCCGACGTGCTCGAGTACCTGGCCGGCTGGATCGGGCAGATCTCCAGCGGAGTGACGCCGACCCAGCAAAGTGCGGCGGTGCGCGCGGCGGCCGATGCCATGCGGCTCGAGGGTCGTCGCATGCCGGTCAATACGCCAGATGCGCCGGCGGCGGCCACCCGTCCCGCCGGACTGCCGGCACAGGCGCCGGCACCCGCTGCAACTCGGGCGCCCGAGCTGCTGCTGCCGAAGTTCGAGCTTCATTTCGAGCTCGATGATTTCGAAGGGGGTGCTGCTGCTACGGCGGCCGTGGCTGCCGATACGCAGCCTTCACCCATCGATGTCTCGACCGGCCAGCCAGGCCCGATCGAAATGCCGGAGGCACTCGATCTCGACGTGGGCCATGACGCGGTCGAGGTCTCCGAAATCATTGATCTGTCCGAACTCGACTTCGGCCAGCATGATTCCGGCGCCAACCCGCAGTCGCTTGCGGCAGTGGACAGCCAGCCATTGGTGAGCCTCGATTTCGGATTCGACCTCGAGCTGACGGCACCCGCCCCGCTGCCGGAACAAGCGGCCGTCGGGGCGGAAGCGCCCGTCGATGCGAGCGGCGACCAGGTCAAGGTGGTGGGTCCCCTGCACATCGGCATTCCGCTGTTCAACATCTATCTCGCCGAGGCCGACGAGCTCTCCCGTCGCCTGACGACGGAGCTGGCCGAGTGGACGATGGAGCTGCACCGTCCGGTCGGAGAGTCCGCCGTGGCGTCGGCGCATTCGTTGGCCGGAAGTTCCTCCACGGTCGGGTTTGCCGACCTGTCGCAGCTCGCGCGCCAGCTCGAGCATGCCTTGATGCGCTCGCATGCCATCGGCCACGGAACGGTCGAAGAAGCACGGCTCTTCGTGGATGTCGGCGACGAAGTGCGCCGCCTGCTGCATCAGTTCGCCGCAGGCTTCCTGAAGGAGCCGGCGCCTGAATTGCTCGCACGCCTGAGCGCCCATGAAATCGAATCTGCACGGCAGATCGAGGCCCTGCATGCGCGCCGCGAAGCCGAGGGGACGGCGGAGAAGGTGCAGGCTTCCAATGTGCAGCCTGTCGCGCTGGTCGAAGATGTCCCGGTGCAGCAGCCTGCGGGCATGCCGACCGAGGCCGAGTTCCACTCCGTCCTCGGTGCGCTCGACCTGGGCAGGTCCGAGCTCAAGGCCTTGCCCGCGCTGGAGGTGCGGCCACAGGAATCACACCACGTCACTGGCCTGCCCGGCAAGGTGCAGGACATCGATGACGACATCGATGCGGTCGATGCGGTCGACCTCGAACTGTTCGTCATCTTCGAGGAAGAGGCACTGGAGCTCCTGCCGCAGCTGGCCGGCGAAATGCGCGCTTGGCTGAGCCATCCTGCGGAGCAGCGAGCGGCCAATGCCTGCATGCGCACCCTGCACACATTCAAGGGCGGCGCCCGGCTCGCCGGAGCGATGCGCCTGGGTGAACTGGCGCACCGCCTCGAGACGTCGATAGAACGCCTCCTCTCCCGTGGCGATGTCGTCGCTCATGATGTCGAGCCGCTGGAAGGCCGGGTCGACGCGCTCAACGCCGTCTTCGAGGCCTTGCGCAAGGAAGATGCGCAGGCCTATGCCGACGCGACCGCCGCGCTGCACGCCACGCCGCAGGAGGCTGCCGTGCTGGAAGCGCCGCCTTCGGTCCAGCCCTTGATGGAGCACGTGGACCTGCCGATTGAGAATCGCGCCAAGCCGCAGGACCCGTTGGCTCAGGCCGATCCGCAACCGTTCGCCAACGCGCAGCCCGGGCAAGAACAAGCGCCGCCCTCGACACCCACATTCCCGTCGGCCTCAGCCGGCCGCGAGGACCGCGAGATCGACTGGTCGCGCTTCACCCCATCGGCACCTCGCAGACAGGCCCCGGTCGTCCGCTCCGCGTCTGCCGGCCAGGCGGCCGTGCGCGTCAGGTCACAACTCCTCGATCGCCTGGTCAACCAGGCCGGCGAAGTCAGCATCACGCGCGCGCGGCTCGAATCGGAAGTCGGGCAGATCAAGGGATCCTTGTCTGACCTCACCGACAACCTGGAACGCCTGCGCCAGCAACTGCGCGACATCGAGCTGCAGGCCGAAACCCAGATGAGCTCGCGCATGGAGCGAGCCAAGGTCGAAGGAGCGAACTTCGATCCACTCGAGTTCGACCGCTTTACCCGTTTCCAGGAGCTGACCCGCATGATGGCGGAGTCGGTCAACGACGTGGCCACGGTCCAGCGCACGATGCAGCGCACGCTGGAATCGACGGAAGACGAACTTGCGGCGCAGGCGCGACTGACACGCGAGCTGCAGGAAGACCTGCTGCGCACCCGCATGGTGGAGTTCGAGGGCCTGTCCGAGCGGCTCTACCGCGTGGTCCGGCTGGCCGCCAAGGAAACCGGCAAGCAGGTGCGGCTGGACATCACCGGCGGGTCGATCGAAGTCGATCGCGGCGTGCTGGAGCGGATGACGGCGGCCTTCGAGCATCTGCTGCGCAACTGCGTGACGCACGGCATCGAGTCGCTCGAAGCTCGTGCGGTCGCCGGCAAGCCCGCAGTGGGCACCATCGTCGTCGCCCTGCGCCAGGAAGGCAATGAAGTCTCCATCGAGTTCCGCGACGATGGCGCGGGCCTCGATCTCGCCAAGATCCACCAGCGTGGCGTGGCGATGGGCCTGCTGGCGCACGATGTGGAGCCGGACGCGGCCGAGCTGGCCAACCTGATCTTCACCCCGGGCTTCTCCACCGCCGACGTCGTGACCGAGCTCGCAGGCCGCGGCGTCGGGATGGACGTGGTGCGCTCCGACGTGGTCGCCATGGGCGGACGCGTCGAGACCGCCACCACTGCAGGCCAAGGCACCAGCTTCAAGCTCATCCTGCCCTTGACCACCGCGGTCACGCAGGTGGTGATGCTGCGCTGCGGGCAAGCCCTTGTCGGCGTGCCGGTCAACCTGATCGAAATCGTGCGCCGGGGCCGGCCGGCCGAGGTGTGGCGCGCCTACGAGACGGGTGTCTACGCGGTGGGCGAGCACAACATGCCATTCTTCTGGCTCGGCGCGCTGCTGCAATCCAGCGGGCGCGGCGCCGAAGGTGGCCGCACCCTGCCGATCGTGCTGGTTCGCAGCGCTCAGCAGCGGATCGCGCTCCATGTGGACGAAGTGCTCGGCAACCAGGAAGTCGTGGTGAAGAACCTGGGGCCGCAGCTTTCGCGCCTGCCTGGCCTTGCCGGCATGACCTTGCTTGCATCCGGCGTCGTGGTGCTGATCTACAACCCGGTCGCGCTTGCTGCTCTCTATGGTGATAAGGCGCGCGCACTTTCTGCCGCCGCGTTGCAGCTTGCCGAGCCAAGCACCCCAGTTGCCGCAACCGGAGGTCGTGGCGGAAGAGTCTGTCGCACCTCTGGTGCTGGTGGTGGACGATTCGCTCACCGTGCGCCGGGTGACCCAGCGCCTGCTGGTGCGCGAGGGCTACCGCGTGACCCTGGCCAAGGACGGCCTCGACGCTCTCGAACGCCTCGCCGAGGAAAAGCCGGCCGTGATCCTGAGCGACATCGAGATGCCGCGCATGGACGGCTTCGACCTGGTGCGCAACATCCGCAGCGATGCGGCGCTGGCGAAGCTGCCGGTCATCATGATCACCTCTCGCATCGCGCAGAAGCACCGCGACTACGCGGCCGAGCTGGGGGTGGACCACTACCTCGGCAAGCCGTACAGCGAAGAAGAGCTGCTGGCGCTGATCAGCCGGTACACGACGCGCAATGTGGCACAGGCGCTCGCCTGAGGACACTGCCGCATTGCCTCGAAAGGCGCATCGGCCGAGTCCGCTTTGCGAAGCGAGGACTCAGCCGATGGCGCCGCAAAATCATCGGGTGAGGGCTTGATGTCGGCTGGCTTCTGCTGTAGCTGACTACACTGCCGGCTGCGACGCGGACGTGCCCCCGGCACGCCGCGCACCCGAGTGACGAAATTCCATGCTCCCACGCTGTCGACTTCCCTGGCGCAGCCGCGCCCTGACCGCTTGCCCTCGCGGCCCTGATGGCCGCTTGCGCCTCGCCGCCACCGGCCACGCCGGCGGACGACTTGCAACCCAGCCAGTGGATGGCTCCCTTGCCTCATGAGGGCAGCACTACCGATCTCGGCACTTGGTGGGCGCAGTTCGACGACGGCCTGCTGTCCCAATTGATCGAGATCGCGCAGCGCGAGAACCCCACGCTGGCCCAGGCGACTGCGCGTATCGCCCAGGCGCGCGCTTCCATCGGAGTCGCGCGCTCGCAGTTGTGGCCTGCGGTGGATGCCAATTTGCGCGCCACTCGCAGCAGCACCGAACTGCCGCCGGTGGCAGGCACCCAGACGACCGGCAGCGCGAGCCTCGATGCCTCATGGGAAATCGACCTGTTCGGTGCTGCGCGCTCGAACCTGGCGGCCGCCGTGGCGCGTGCCGACTCCGCACGATCACAGTGGCATGACGCGCGCGTGAGCCTGGCCGCCGAAGTGGCCCAGAGCTACATCGGACTGCGCGCCTGCGAAGCGGTGGCGGAGGTTTTCCAGGAGGACGCCGATTCCTTGCGGCAGACCGCCGGACTCGTGCAGCAGAAGGTGGAGGCAGGCTTCGACGCGCCTGCCAATGGCGCGCTCGCCCGCGCCAGCGCGGCCGAAGCCGCCAATCGCGTGGTCGCCCAGCGCGCCGACTGCGACCTGGCCGTCAAGCAACTGGTGGCGCTGACCGCGCAACCCGAGGCCGACCTGCGCCAGCGTCTCGCAGAGCGCCATGCCCGGCTGCCGCGGCCGGCCGGATTCGCGGTAGACGTCGTACCGGCCCGCTTGCTCTCGCAGCGCCCCGATGTGGCGGCAGCCGAGTACAACGTGGCGGCCGCGTCGGCCGACGTGGGCGCCGCCCAGGCCGACCGCTATCCGCGCCTGGCCTTGGCCGGCTCCGTCGGTCTCAATGTGCTGCGCTTCGGTGGCCAGACCTTCGACGGGCAGGCCTGGTCCATCGGTCCGATACTCGGGCTGCCGCTGTTCGACGCCGGCCGGCGTCGCTCGGTGGTCGAGGGTTCGGAAGGCCGCTATGACGAGGCGGTTGCCGCCTATCGCGAGCGCGTGCTGGCTGCGGTGCGCGAAGTGGAGGAATCCCTGGTGCGCCTCGATGCCGCCGAGCGCCGCGAAGGCGATGCAGCGCTCGCGGCCTCAGGCTACGCCGAGTATTTCGCGGCCGCGCAGACCCAGTGGGAAGTCGGCACGGGCAGCCTGCTCGACCTGGAACTGGCGCGCCGCAGCGCCCTGGCGGCCAGTGCCAACCTCGTCCTCGTGCAGCGCGAACGCGTGACGGCCTGGGTCGCGCTGTACAAGGCGGTCGGCGGCGGCTGGAAACGCGAACCGCAAGCGGGTGCCGAGGCATCGGGCTCGCGCGGCCGAACGACCCCTCAATAGAGCGATACCAAGCAAGGAATTCGAAGCGAATGCGGACCGGCAAGAAGATCATCAAGCCCCTCGTCATCGGCGTGGCCCTGCTATTGGTGGTGGCGGGCCTGTGGCACTTCTTCGGCGCGGGAAAAGGCAGATGGCTCGTCGACCAAGGCAGCCGCGCCGGCAGTCGCCAACGGCAAGGGCAGCGCCTCCAAGCCCGCCCTGACGGTGACGATCACCCGGCCAACGCCGGCCGAGTGGCGACACACACTCCAGGCAAATGGCAATGTCGCGGCCTGGCAGGAGACGGTGGTCGGCGCCGAGATCAGCGGATTGCGCCTGACCGAGGTCCTCGTCAACGTGGGCGACAGCGTGCGTCGCGGGCAGGTGCTGGCGCGTCTGTCCGGCGATACGGTGCAGGTCGAACTGGCACAGAACAAGGCGAGCCTCGCCGAGGCCGAAGCCACGCTGAGCGACGCGCAGGCCAACGCCGAGCGCGCACGCAAGCTGCAGGCCACCGGCGCCATCAGCGCGCAGCAGATCAACCAGTACCTCACCCTGGAGCAGACGGCACGCGCGCGAGTCGAGGCCCAGCGTGCCCGCCTGCAGGCCGACGAGCTGCGGCTGCGGCAGACCCGCGTTCTCGCGCCGGATGACGGCGTCATCTCGGCCCGCGTGGCCACCGTCGGTGCCGTCGTGCCGGCCGGGCAGGAGCTGTTCAAGCTCATTCGCGGCGGCCGGCTGGAGTGGCGCGCGGAAGTGACCGCGGCCGACCTGTCGCGGATCGCCCCGGGCGTGAAGGCGACGCTGACGGCCGCCGACGGCAGCACCGTCGAAGGCCGGGTGCGCATGGTCGCGCCCACCATCGATCCGCAGACCCGCAATGGCATCGTCTACGTGGACCTGCCGCGCGTCAGCGCCGCGCGCGCCGGCATGTTCGCGCGCGGCGAGTTCGAGCTCGGTCGCAGCCAGGCGCTGACGCTGCCGCAGTCGGCAGTGCTGATGCGCGACGGCTTCGCCTATGCCTATCGCCTGGGCGACGATTCGCGCGTGCTGCAGACCAAGATCTCGGCAGGGCGGCGTGTCGGTGATCGCATCGAGGTGCTTGGAGGCCTCGATCCGAATGCCAGGGTGGTGGCCAGTGGCGGTGGTTTCCTGGGCGATGGAGACCTGGTCCGCGTGGTCGATGGCAACGAGGCGCCGCTCGGCTCGGCGAACGCCGCGGGCGACGCAAAGTCCTCCGCCGCACGTTGAAGCACCGCATGGCGCGGCGTAACGGGGCCCTGACATGAACGTTTCCTCCTGGTCGATCAAGAACCCGATACCCGCGGTCCTTCTTTTCATCATGTTGTCGATCGTCGGGTTGATGTCCTTCAACTCGATGAAGATCCAGAACTTCCCGGACATCGACCTGCCGACGGTCACCGTCACCGCATCACTGCCGGGGGCCGCGCCGGCGCAGCTCGAGACCGAGGTCGCGCGCAAGATCGAGAACTCGGTCGCGACGCTGCAGGGCGTCAAGCACATCTACACGAAGGTGCAGGACGGCGTCGCGATCATCACGGTCGAATTCCGCCTGGAGAAGCCGACGCAGGAAGCGGTCGACGACGTGCGCGACGCGGTGGCGCGGGTGCGCTCCGACTTGCCCGGCGACCTGCGCGACCCCGTCATCTCCAGGATGGACCTGGCGGGCATGCCGATCCTCACCTACACCGTCGCGTCCACCCGCATGGACGACGAGGCGCTCTCCTGGTTCGTGGACAACACCGTCGCCAAGACGCTGCTCAGCGTGCGCGGCGTCGGCGCGGTGGGACGCGTGGGCGGGGTCACGCGCGAGATTCGCGTCGAGCTCGACCCGGCGCGGCTGCTCGCGCTCAACGCGACTGCCGCCGACATCTCGCGGCAATTGCGCCAGATGCAGCAGGAGGCTCCGGGCGGACGCGCCGACGTGGGCGGGGCGGAGCAGTCGGTGCGGACCATCGCCACCGTGCAGTCGGCGCAGGAACTCGCCGCGATGGAGATCACGCTCACGGACGGGCGTCGCATCCGGCTCGACCAGGTGGCCCGGGTGATGGATACCGTGGCCGAGCAGCGCTCGACGGCCTTGCTCAATGGCCGTCCCGTGGTCGGCTTCGAGATCACGCGCAGCCGCGGCGCCGGCGAGGTCGAGGTGGCCGATGGCGTGCGCGAGGCGCTCGAGCGGCTCAAGGCCTCGCATCCCGAGATCACGATCACCGAGGCCTTCAACTTCGTCGATCCGGTGGTGGAGAACTACGAAGGCTCGATGAAGCTGCTGCTCGAAGGGGCGGTGCTGGCGGTGATCGTCGTGTGGCTGTTCCTGCGCAACTGGCGCGCGACGCTGGTCTCGGCGACGGCCCTGCCGCTTTCGATCATCCCGGCCTTTGCGGGCATGCACCTGCTGGGCTTCACCATCAACGTGGTGACGCTGCTCTCGCTATCGCTGGTGGTCGGCATCCTGGTGGACGACGCCATCGTCGAGATCGAGAACATCATGCGTCACCTGCGCATGGGCAAGACGGCCTACCAGGCGGCGATGGAGGCGGCCGACGAGATCGGCCTCGCCGTGATCGCGACGACCTTCACGCTGATCGCGGTGTTCCTGCCGACCGCCTTCATGAGCGGCGTGCCGGGCAAGTTCTTCGTGCAGTTCGGCTGGACCGCATCGATCGCGGTGTTCGCTTCGCTCGTGGTGGCGCGCATGCTGACGCCGATGATGGCAGCCTACCTGCTCAAGCCCGATCAGCGCGAGCATCGCGACGGGCGCGTGATGCAGGCCTACATGGGCTGGGCCGCCTGGTGCCTGCGCCACCGGGTGAAGACCTCGATCGCTGCCGCGGTGTTCTTCTTCGGCTCCTTCGCGCTGGTGCCCCTGCTGCCCACCGGCTTCCTGCCGCCCGACGACCTGTCGCAGACCCAGGTCTATCTCGAGCTGCCGCCGGGCTCCACCTTCAAGGAGTCGGTCGCGCTGGCCGAAGCCGCGCGAGAGGTCGTGCAGGCCAATGGGCATGTGAAGATGGTCTACACCGCCGTGGGCGGCGGTACATCCGGCCAGGACCCCTTCGCGCCGGCCGGCGCCGCCGAGGCACGCAAGGCCACGCTCACGCTCAATCTCACGCCACGCAACGATCGGCCCGGCATCAGCAAGCAGGAGATCGAGTCCCAATTGCGTCGCGCGCTCGAAACGCTGCCCGGTGCGCGCATGAAGGTGGGCTTCGGCGGCTCGAGCGAAAAGTACATCCTGGTGCTGGCGGGCGAGGACGGCCGGGTGCTCGAGGAGCATGCGCGCCAGGTCGGGCGGGAGCTGCGCACCATCCCCGGCATCGGCAACGTCACCTCCACCTCGAGCCTGGTGCGCCCCGAACTGATCGTGCGGCCCGACTTCGCGAAGGCCGCCGACCTCGGAGTGACCTCGGCGGCAATCGCCGACACCCTGCGCATCGCCACCGCCGGCGACTATGACCAAGGCCTGGCCAAGCTCAACCTCGCGCAGCGACAGGTGCCGATCATGGTCAAGCTGCCGGCCGAGGCACGCCAGGACCTCGACCTGCTGTCGCACCTCAGCGTCCCGGGCGCGCACGGGCCGGTGATGCTGGGCAACGTGGCCAGTCTTTCGATCGACAGCGGCCCGGCGCAGATCGATCGCTACGACCGGCTGCGCAACATCAACTTCGAGATCGAGCTGAACCAGCGGCCCCTGGGCGAGGTGGAGAAGGAGGCGATGGCCCTGCCGAGCCTGAAGAACCTGCCTCCCGGCGTCATCCAGACCACCGTGGGCGACGCCGAGGCGATGGCCGAGCTGTTCGCCAGCTTCGGCCTGGCGATGCTCACCGGCGTGCTGTGCATCTACATCGTGCTGGTGCTGCTGTTCAAGGATTTCGTGCAGCCGGTGACGATCCTGGCTGCGCTGGTGCTTTCGGCGCCGGGGGCCTTCCTGGCGCTCTTCCTCACCCACACCGCCTTCTCGATGCCTTCGATGATCGGCATGATCATGCTGATGGGCATCGCGACCAAGAATTCCATCCTGCTGGTGGAGTACGCCATCATGGCGCGCCGCGAGCATGGCCTGTCGCGCTGGGATGCACTGATGGACGCATGCAGCAAGCGGGCCAGGCCGATCGTGATGACCACCCTCGCGATGGGCGCCGGCATGTTGCCGATCGCCATCGGCCTGGGCGTGGACCCGAGCTTTCGCGCGCCGATGGCCATCGTCGTGATCGGCGGGCTGATCACTTCCACCTTCCTGAGCCTGCTGGTGATCCCGGTGGTCTTCACCTACGTGGACGATGTGGTGCTCTGGCTGAGGAGGCACACCTTCAAGGGCGCCCAGAAAGCCAGGGCCCAGCACGCTGCAGCACAGACCTCGGGCGAATGAGAACGTCGAGGCAAGGCCTTCAGGCCCTGGGCGCGGCCGTCACGACGGCATAGCGCTCCAGCGTCCGGGCTCGGGCCTCCTCGTGATGCACGAGCGGCTCGGGGTAATCGCGCCCGAGCACGATGCCGCCGGCGGCGAGTTCCACCGGGCTGGCGAGCCAGGGCGCGTGGATCAGTGCGTCGGGAAGCCTCGCCAATTGCGGCAGGTAACGCCGGATGAACCGCCCCGAGGCATCGAACTTCTCGCTCTGGCTGACCGGATTGAAGATGCGAAACCAGGGCTGGGCATCGCAGCCGCAGGAGGCCGCCCACTGCCAGCCGCCATTGTTTGCCGCGAGGTCGAAGTCGTTGAGCTTCTCGGCGAAATAGCGCTCGCCCCAACGCCAGTCGATGCCGAGGTCCTTCACGAGGAAACTGGCCGTCACCATTCGCAAGCGGTTGTGCATGTAGCCGGTCTGGTTGATCTGCGACATCGCGGCGTCCACCAGCGGATAGCCCGTGCGGCCGTCGCACCATGCGCGGAAATGCTCCTGGGCATGCTTTCCATGGGCCCACTTGATGCGGTCGTATTCCGGCTTGAAGGCGTGGCCGACGACCTCGGGATGGTGGTGCAGGAGTTGCTGGTAGAAGTCGCGCCAGATCAGCTCCGACAGCCAGCCTTGCGCGCCGCGGGAGCCCGCCTGCTGGCGCTGCCATGCCAGGGCGGCGAGCTGCCGGATGGAGACTGTCCCGAACCTCAGGTGCACCGAGAGATAGCTCGGACCCTTGATCGAGGGGAAGTCGCGCGATTCGTCATAGCGGTCCATGCGGTCCGCGAAGTCGTCGAGCAGGGCCTGGGCGCCGCTCATGCCGATCGGGATCTTGAGTTCGCGCAGGTTGGTGGCAGCAAAGCCCAGCTCCGCCAGGGTCGGAACGCCTCGTCGCGAGCCTTCCGGCAGAGGCGCCAATGCCGCCGCATGGCGCGCCACGGGATAGGGCGTCACGAAGAAGCGATCGAGCTTCTCGAGCCAGGCGTTCTTGTAGGGCGTGAAGACGCTGTACGGAAGTGCCGGCGGCCGTGGTGATCTCGTCGCCCTCGAAGATCACCTGGTCCTTGGAGGTATGGAAGGCGATGCCCGCGTTAGCCAGCATTCCGCGGACCTGCGCATCGCGCGCCAAGGCCTGTGGCTCGTAGTCGTGGTTGGTGAAGACGGCTTGCACGTGCAACTCGCTCGCGAGCCGCGCGATCTCCTCGCCGGCCGCACCGTGTCGCACGATCAGCCCGCAGCCCGAATGCCCACTGGCCTCGCCGAGCGCACGCAGCGAAGCATCGAGTTCCACGAGGCACTCGCGGATGAAATCCACCCGCCGATCGGCGCGCGGCAAGGGATCGAGGATGTCGGTATCGAACACGAAGGCGCACCAGACCCTCCGTGCGGCCTTGAGCGCATGATGCAGCGCCGCCTGGTCGTTGGAGCGCAGGTCCCTGCGGAACCACACGAGGGCCGAATCGAGGACCTTGTCCATGGAGTGGAATGTTGGCAGAGGAATAGAATCCCCGCCATGTCCGAGAGCGCCTCCATCAATCTGACCAACCAGTTCCTGATCGCGATGCCCGGCATGGCGGACGACACCTTCGCAGGTGCCGTGGTCTACATGTGCGAGCACACCGACAAGGGCGCGCTCGGGCTCGTGATCAACAAGCCGATCGACATCAAGCTGAAGAACCTGTTCGAGCGCGTGGACCTCACGCTCGACCGCGAAGACCTGATGGACGAGCCGGTGTTCTTCGGCGGACCGGTGCAGATCGAGCGAGGCTTCGTGCTGCACGAGCAGCTCGACCAGGACGGTGGGCACTACAACTCCTCGCTGCGCATCCCCGGCGGCCTCGAGATGACCACCAGCAAGGATGTCCTCGAAGCCCTTTCGCACGGGGCCGGTCCGAAGAAGGTGCTGGTCACCCTCGGTTACAGCGGCTGGAGCCCGGGGCAGATCGAAGACGAGATCGCCCGCAACGGATGGCTCACCGTGAGTGCAGTGCCCTCCATCATCTTCGACACCCCCATCGAGCAGCGCTATGAACGCGCGCTCCTGCTGCTGGGCATCGATCCCGGCATGCTGATGCAGGAGGCGGGGCACGCATGAGCCCGGCGCCTTCTTCGGCCGCCTCTTCGTCTCCCCGCACTTTTCTCGCTTTCGACTTCGGACTCAAGCGGGTCGGCGTGGCTTCGGGCAATACGCTGATCGGGACGGGCACGCCGCTCAAGACGGTGGCAGCCGTGGGCGATGCGCGATTCGAGGCCCTGGGCAAGCTGATTGCGGAATGGAAGCCCGACGCCCTCGTGGTCGGCGTGCCCTTCCATCCCGATGGCGCCGAGCACGAGAATACGGTTCGGGCACGCCGCTTCGGGCGCCAGCTTCACGGGCGCTTCGGCCTGCAAGTGTTCGAGGTCGACGAGCGCTACACCACCACCGAGGCGCACGCTTTGGGTGCGCGCGATGCCGACGCAGCATCTGCCTGCCTCATCCTCGAACAATTCCTTCGTGAACACTCCAAGGAGTCGGCGACATGACCACCTTGCACCTCGATGCCGAGGCCCTGTACGTCGAGCTCAAGGCGGGCGTGCGCGGCCTGTTGCGCGACGACACGGCCCTGGTGGGCATCTGGTCCGGCGGAGCGTGGCTGGCCGAGCGGCTGCATCGCGATCTCGGCCTGGCGGGAGAGCCGGGCGTCATCTCGAGCGCGCTGCACCGCGACGACTTCGGCTCGCGCGGGCTGTCAGGCGCGGCCGATCACACCAAGCTGCCCTTCGAGGTCAAGGATCGCCACATCTTGCTGGTCGACGACGTGCTCTACACCGGCCGCACGACACGCGCGGTGCTCAACGAGCTGTTCGACTTCGGCCGACCCGCGAGCGTGACGCTGGCGGTGCTGGTCGATCGCGGCGGGCGCGAGCTGCCGATCCAGCCGGCCTTCTCGGCCGCACGCGTCGCAGTGCCGCCCACGCAGCGCCTGTCGCTGGCGCGCGGCAGCGACGGGCACTTCAGCTTCGACATCAAGACCGTTCAACTCTGACGCTTTCTCGAGAGGCGAGATGCTCTATCAACGCAACCCCCAGCTCAACAAGAACGGCGAGCTGGTCCATCTGCTGTCCGTCGAGGGCCTGCCCCGGGCGGTCATCCACCAGATCCTCGATACCGCGGAGACCTTTCTCTCGGTCAACGAGCGCGAGGTGAAGAAGGTGCCGCTCCTGCGCGGCAAGAGCGTGTTCAACCTGTTCTTCGAGAACAGCACGCGCACGCGCACCACCTTCGAGATCGCCGCCAAGCGGCTGTCGGCCGACGTGATCAACCTCGACATCGCGCGCTCCTCGACCGCCAAGGGCGAGAGCCTGCTCGACACCATCGCCAACCTGTCGGCCATGCATGCCGACATGTTCGTGGTGCGACACAGCGAGAGCGGCGCGCCGTACCTGATCGCCCAGCACTGCGCGCCTCACGTCCACGTCGTCAACGCAGGCGACGGCCGGCATGCGCACCCCACCCAGGGGCTGCTCGACATGTACACCATCCGCCACTACAAGAAGGACTTCACCAAGCTCACCGTGGCGATCGTCGGCGACATCGTGCATTCGCGCGTGGCCCGCTCCGACATCCACGCGCTGTCGATCCTCGGCGTGCCGGAGATCCGTGCGGTGGGCCCGAAGACGATCGTGCCCGGCGACCTCAGGGAGATGGGCGTGCGGGTCTGCCACAACCTGCAGGAGGGTCTCGCGGGCGCCGACGTGGTCATCATGCTGCGCCTGCAGAACGAGCGCATGAGCGGCGCGATGCTGCCCTCGGCAGGGGAGTTCTTCAAGATCTTCGGCCTCACTCCGGAAAAGCTGGCGCTGGCCAAGCCCGATGCAATCGTGATGCACCCCGGGCCGATCAACCGCGGCGTGGAGATCGACTCGGCGGTGGCCGACGGCCGGCAGAGCGTGATCCTGCCGCAGGTGACCTTCGGCATCGCGGTGCGCATGGCGGTCATGTCGATCATTGCAGGGAACGAGGCATAGGACATGACCCACCCCCGGAGCGCGCTTCGGCGCCACCCCCTCGAGGGGCGGCTCCGCCTGCGGACCGGCGGAGCCGGATCCGCGGCTCCCGCTCGCTGGAACCGGTTCATGCATCGAGGGTGCCGCTTCGGCGCCATGGAGCAACTGACTTGAAGATCCTGATCAAGAACGGCCGAATCATCGACCCGGCCACCAACACCGACACCATCGGCGACGTGGCCATCGGGGCTGGTCGCATCGTGTCGCTCGGCCGGGTGAGCAGTGATTTCCATGCAAGCCGCACCATCGATGCGAACGGGCTGGTCGTGGCGCCCGGCCTGGTCGATCTCGCGGCGCGGCTGCGCGAGCCGGGACATGAGCATGAAGGCATGCTCGAAAGCGAGATGGCCGCCGCCGTCGCTGGCGGCGTGACCAGCCTCGTCTGCCTGCCCGACACCGATCCGCCGCTGGACGAGCCGGGCCTGGTGGAGATGCTCAAGTTCCGCGCCCGCAACCTCAACCAGTCGCGTCTCTATCCGCTTGGTGCGCTGACGCGCCAGCTCGCGGGCGAGGTGCTCACCGAGATGGCCGAGCTGACCGAGGCCGGCTGCATCGGCTTCTCGCAGGCCGACGTGGCGCTGAAGGACACGCAGGTGCTGATGCGTGCGCTGCAGTACGCGGCCACCTTCGGCTACACGGTGTGGCTGCGGCCGCAGGATCCGCACCTGGGCAAGGGTGTGGCGGCCAGTGGCCCGGTGGCTACTCGCCTGGGCCTTTCGGGCGTGCCGGTGATCGCCGAGACGATCGCGTTGCATACGCTGTTCGAGCTGGTGCGTGCCACCGGCGCGCGCGTGCACCTGTGCCGACTGAGCAGCGCCGCCGGCCTGCAGCTGGTGCGTGCCGCCAAGGAAGAGGGCCTGTCCGTCACCTGCGACGTCAGCATCAACCACCTGCACCTCACCGACGTCGACATCGGCTATTTCAACGCCGACATGCGCCTGACCCCGCCGCTGCGCCAGCAGCGCGACCGCGATGCGATCCGCGAGGCGCTGGCCGACGGCACCATCGATGCGCTGGTCAGCGATCACACGCCCGTGGGCGAAGACGACAAGACCTTGCCCTTCGGCGAAGCCGAGCCCGGCGCGACCGGCCTGGAGCTGCTGCTCGGCCTGGCGCTCAAGTGGGGCCAGGAGTCCGGCGTCGGCCTCATGCGTCCGATCGCGACCTTGACCAGCGAGCCGGTGCGGGTGCTGGGCAATGCGCTGGGCTCGCTGTCTTCGAGCGTGGGCCGACTGGTCGAAGGTGGAGTGGCCGACCTGTGCATCTTCGATCCGCAGGCGTATTGGCAGGTGGCGCCTGCGACACTGCGCAGCCAGGGCAAGCACACACCCTTCCGTGGCCATGAGCTGCCCGGCCGCGTGCGCTACACCGTCGTTGCCGGCATCCTCGCCTACGAGGCTGCGCCCATCACCGAAGAGGCCGCCTGAGCTCTCGCATGCTGCGCACCTTGCGAGGGGGCTGGCGACTGCTGCGCGTCACCGGCCATGTGTTCCATGGCCTGGCAATCGTGCTGACGCGCTTCGACACGCTCGAGGCCGATGAGCGCCGGGAGCGCGTGCTCTGGTGGTCGATCAAGCTGTTGAGCGTGCTCGGCATCGCGCTCGAGCACGAAGGCACGGCGCGGCCGGGCGCCAAGCTCTATGTCGCCAATCACATTTCATGGCTGGACATCGTGGCGATCAATGCGATATCGCCATCGCGCTTCGTCTCCAAGTCGGAGGTCGGGCGCTGGCCGCTCATCGGCCGCCTGGTGACCGCGGCCGACACCCTTTACCTGGTGCGTGAACGCCGGCGCGATGCGCTGCGCGTGGTCCATCAGGTGGCCGAGGCGCTGAAGGAGGGTGACACCGTGGCCGTCTTTCCCGAAGGCACCACGGGCGAGGGGCACGAGCTGCTGCCTTTCCATGCCAACCTGCTGCAGGCGGCCATTGCCACCGGGACCCCTGTGCAGCCCATCGCCCTCATGTACAGCGATCCGGACCATGCGGTGAGCCCGGCCGTGGCCTATGTGGGCGACACGAGCCTGGTGCAATCGCTATGGTGGGTGGCGCGAGCCGAGGGGCTGCGGGTGAAGCTCGTGATCCTTCCCGCAGAAGGCACGCGGCATCTCGATCGCCGCGCACTCGCTGAGCGCGTGCGCGGACAGATCGGCGCAGCCTTGGCCGGATGCCAAGCCGGCTCGTCTTTCAAGCTGGAGCCCCCTCGCGGAGGGGGCGCGGGGGAGCAGTGAAATTCAGCCGCAGGCAAGGCATGGGAGCCTGCCTTGCAGGCTCTTATGCCTTGCCCTGATTGGCTACTGCGGCCGCCGCCTTTGCGGCAGCCTCGGCATCGCCAAGGTAGTAGCTCTTGATGGGCTTGAGATTTGCATCGAGCTCGTACACGAGCGGGATGCCATTGGGGATGTTCAGCCCGACGATGTCGCTGTCGGAAATGCCGTCGAGATACTTCACCAGCGCGCGGATGCTGTTGCCATGCGCAGAGACCACGATGCGCTTGCCTGCCTTGATGGCCGGCGCCATCGAGTCGTTCCAGAAGGGCAGCACCCGCGCCACGGTGTCCTTCAGGCATTCGGTGAGCGGGATCTCTTCGGGCTTGAGCCTGGCGTAGCGCGGGTCCTGGCGTTCGCTGCGCGGATCGTTCGCGTCCAGCACAGGCGGCGGAACGTCGTAGCTGCGACGCCAGACGAGCACCTGCTCGTCGCCGAACTTCTTCGCCATGTCGGCCTTGTTGAGGCCTTGCAGCGCGCCGTAGTGACGCTCGTTGAGACGCCAGGAATGCACCACCGGCAGCCAGGTGCGATCGAGCTCGTCGAGCGTGTGCCACAGTGTCCAGATCGCGCGCTTGAGCACCGAGGTGTGGGCCACGTCGAAGTCGAAGCCGGCTTCTTTCAGGAGACGACCGGCCTGCTTTGCCTGCTCCACGCCGGTGGGGGTGAGCTCGACATCCGTCCAGCCGGTGAAGCGATTCTCCAGGTTCCAGGTGGACTCACCGTGGCGGATCAATACGAGCTTGTACATGCGCGAAATCCTTCAGGGGCATGGAAAAGAAAGACGTGAATTTTATAATCCGCCCCCGTTACAAGAAGATTCGATCCACCTCCAGCCCCAAGGCGCCTCGTGAAGTTCCTCATCGACAACTGGTTTCTCATCCTCACCGCCCTCGTTTCCGGGGGGCTGCTCGTCTGGCCGATGGTGTCTCGTGGCAGCGGCGGCAGCAGCGTTACCACGGCCGAGGCCATCCATCTCATCAATCGGGAAAAGGCAATCGTCGTCGATGTGGGCGAACCCGAGGAGTACGCGGCCAGCCACGTCGCGGGGTCTCGGAACGTGCCGCTAGCCAAATTGGATTCGGGTGCGCAACTGCCTTCCAACAAGGCCTTGCCCTTGATCCTGGTTTGCCGCACGGGCGCACGCGCGACGCGAGCAGCGGCTACTCTTCGCAAGCTCGGTTACGAGAACGCCAGGCCTTTGGCCGGCGGTCTGGCTGCGTGGCGCGAGGCGAATCTGCCGGTCGAGAAATCGGCCGTGAAGTCCGCCTGAAGCGCTGACAGCGCAGCCGAGGCGCGCTCCTTGGCGCGCCGGCTCTATCCGGGCATCAAGAAGGGACTTTGCATGCCAATCGTGAAGATGTACACCACCCCGGTGTGCCCATACTGCCAACGCGCCAAGATGCTGCTCAAGCAGCGAGGCGTGACCGAAATCGAAGAAGTTCGCGTCGATCTCAATCCCCAGGAGCGTGAGCGCATGCTCGAGATCACCGGACGCCGCACCGTGCCGCAGATCTTCATCGGCGACACCCATGTAGGCGGATGCGACGACCTCTACGCGCTCGATCGGCGCGGCGGCTTGGACCCTCTGCTGCAGGGCGACCTGCAGGCGCATAGCACCGCCGGCTGATGTACCTGCAGCAACGAGCGGCCCGTTTGCGTCGGCCATAATCCGCCAAGCAGCCCGCACCATTCCGGTTTCGGGCTTTGTCGTCTCAGGAAGAAATCATCATGGCCGAGCAAGACCAGACCCCCGTGTTCCAGATCCAGCGCGTCTACCTCAAGGATCTTTCCCTCGAGCAGCCCAACTCGCCGCAGATCCTGCTCGAGCAGGAGCAGCCGCAAGTCGAGATCAACCTCGGCGTCGAGGCGCAGCCCATCGCCGAAGGCATCGTGGAAGTCGCAGTGGTCGCCACGGTGCAGACGAAGATCAAGGACAAGACCCTGTTCCTCGTCGAGGCCAAGCAGGCAGGGATCTTCGAGATCCGCAACGTGCCGCAGGAGCAGCTCAATCCCATCATCGGCATCGCCTGCCCGCAGATCGTCTACCCCTACCTGCGCGCGACGGTGGCCGACATCGTCACCCGCGCCGGCTTCCCGCCGGTGCACCTGGCCGAGGTGAACTTCCAGGCCATGTACGAAGCCCAGCAGCAAGGCAAGCAGCAGGCCGGCGGCGACGGCGCCTCGCGCATCATCACCAACGCATAAGGCCTTTCCTTCCCCTGGATGAACATCGTCGTTCTCGGGGCGGGAGCCTGGGGCACCGCACTCGCCATCAGCACCGCGACACGCCACGCCACCTGCCTGTGGGCGCGCGACGAGGCCCAGGTCGAGGGCATGCGCGCCGCGGGGTGCAACGAGCGTTACCTGGCCGAGGTGGCCTTGCCTCCTTCGCTGCAGATCACTTCCGACCTGGCCGCGGCCCTTGCCCACGCGCAGGGCGATGGCCTGATCGTCATCGCCACGCCGATGGCGGCGTTGCGCGAGATGCTGCAACGCCTGCCCGCTGATGCACGTGTCTGGTGGCTGTGCAAGGGCTTCGAGGCCAGCACTGGCCGCCTCGGGCACGAGGTGGCGCGCGAACTGCGTCCGGGTGCGCAGGTGGGCGTCCTGTCCGGCCCGAGCTTCGCGCTCGAAGTGGCGCGCGGCCAGCCCACCGCCCTGGTCGCCGCGAGCGCCGACCATGCCTTGCGGCAGGCCGCCGTCGAAGCCTTCCATACCGACAGCTTGCGCATCTACACCTCGCCCGATCCCGTCGGCGTCGAAGTGGGTGGTGCGGTGAAGAACGTGCTGGCCATTGCGACCGGCATCGCCGATGGGCTGGGGCTCGGCCTGAACGCCCGCGCGGCGCTCATCACGCGAGGCCTTGCCGAGATCACGCGACTGGGCCTGGCACTGGGCGCGCGGGCCGAGACCTTCATGGGCCTGTCGGGCCTTGGCGACCTGGTGCTCACGGCCACCGGCGATCTCTCGCGCAATCGCAAGGTCGGCTTGCGGCTGGCAGAGGGCCTGGCGCTCGACCAGATCCTTCGCGAGCTGGGGCATGTGGCCGAAGGCGTCTATAGCGCATCGACCGTGCTCCGCCGCGCCAAGGCGATCGGAGTGGAAATGCCGATCACCGAAGCCGTGGTGCAGGTGCTCGACGGCCGAAGCTCGGCGCGGCAGGCCGTCCTGCAGCTCATGAGCCGCGACGCGCGATCTGAGTGACGACCACCCCCGGAGGCGCTTCGCGCGAGCCGCCGCCAGGTCGGCTGGCGTCGTGCCGTCCAAGCCGACGCAGGTCGGCTGGAGCCGCGGCACTCTAGGGGGCTCCGCCTGCGGACCGGCGAAGCCGGTTCCGCGGCTCCCGCTCGCTGGCGGTGTGCGCATATGTCGAGGACACGCTCCGGCGACATGGACAAGAGAAACAACGAGGAGACCTTTCGCATGCAACGTCGTGACCTTCTGAAGGGAGCCGCGGCCGGTGCCGCCGTGCTCGCCATGCCGGCCTTCGCGCAAGCCTGGCCGGCGCGCCCCATCAAGCTCGTGGTGCCCTTTCCCGCGGGCAGCTCCCCCGACCTGATCGCCCGCCTTGTGGCCGAGCCGCTGGGCCCGGTGCTGGGCCAGTCCATCGTGATCGAGAACAAGCCGGGAGCCGGCGGCAACGTGGGTACCGGCATGGTGGCCAAGGCCGAGCCCGATGGCTATACGTTTCTCTTCACCATCCAGGGCCCGCTGGTCACCGCGCCGCTGCTGAGCAGGAGCCTGCCCTACGACCCCGCAAAGGAGCTCGCGCCGGTGAGCCTGGTGGCCACGAGCCCCAACGTCCTGGTGGTCGATCCCAAGCTGGGCGCGAAGAACGTCGCCGACTTCGTGCGCATCGCCAAGGAGCGCAAGGGCCAGCTGAACTACGGCTCGGTCGGCAATGGCAGCGCGGCTCACCTCGCGATGGAGTCCTTCAAGAGCCGCGCGGGGCTGGACCTGGTTCATGTTCCGTATCAAGGATTTCCGCAGGTCGTGAATGCCATCCTCGCGGGCCAGGTGCAGGCCGGCTTCATGGTGCCGGGCATCGCGATGGGCCAGGTCCGCGCCGGCAAGCTCGATGCGCTCGGCGTGACGACCCTGGGCCGCAGCAGCGCGCTGCCCGAGATGCCCACCTTTGCGGAGCAGGGCTACGCGGGCTTCGAGGCGGTCTCCTGGCAGGCGGTGCTGGCACCGGCTCGGACGCCGCGGCCCATCGTCGATCGTGTCAGCGCCGAACTCGTCCGCATCATCAAGAGCGACGACGTGCGCACGAAGATGCTCGCCCAGTACTTCAACGCGGCCGGCACGGCTCCCGAGGCACTGGCCAAGCTGATGAAGACCGAGCGCGAGAGCTGGGGCAAGGTCATCAAGGCTGCCGGCGTGAAGCCGGAGTAAGGGCTGCCAGTCTCAGGGCTCGATGCGCCTGAGCTGCGCGTCGGCCAGGCCCACCAGCAAGGCGCGACCCTGCGGGTCCACGCGGAATTCGCCATAGCGGGCCTGCTGGAAGCGCTGGCCGTTCCCCTCACGGAAGAACCACGCGTCGCTGGCCACGATCCACCGGCCGTCCTTCGGCGTGAGCTCGACGACCACCTCGCCGGCTGATGCATCGCTCGGGGCGAGGCGATCCAGGCTCGCGATGCCGCGTTCATCGATGCGGGCCACGGCTCTCGGGCGTTGCAGGGTGCTGGTCTGGTCGAGCTGCTTGCGCAATTCGGCGCCCAGGCGGTAGTTGAGCGCCATGAAGTCGCCCTGCATCAAGGAACGGGGATCGACCGGTGCCAGCTCGAGGAACACGGGGCGGCCACGAGCGATGATGTTCTCCTTCTGCCAGATGCCGGTGTTGACGACCGCCAGCGTGGCGAGCAGGCCTGTGACGGTCCACGCTGCGGCGCCAGGAAGGGCAAGGGCAGCTTGTCGCTGCCCGCCCTTGGCGGGTCGCGGGCGCAGCAGCCAGGTTGCCGCGCCGAGCGCGCTGCCGGCAACCACCAGCACCAGGGCCTTGGTGGGCAACTCCCAGGCCAGGCTGTAGTAGAAGGCGCCGACGACCCACACCGCTGCGAGAAGCGCGGCACTCGCCTGCCACGGCCGGCCCGTCGCGAACGCGAGCGTTCCCAAGGCTGCTACCGGACCGAGCGCAGGCATGAAGGCCGCAAGCAGCGCTGTCACGCCAAGCGCGAGCAGCCCCACCGGGCTGCGCAGCAGGTGGCCGTGTGCTTCTTGCGGTGCCCGGGTCGCGCACCAGCTCCACGCGGCCAGGACGCAAGCGACGGAAATCGCAGACGGCCAGGACAGCCAGCGCATCCAGTTCGAATCTGCGCGAGCTGCGGCACTGTCGGTCGAGGCATCGAACCCCAATGCGCCGCTCGGACCGAACATGCCCCCCACCAGCAGGCTCATGCCCGAGGCCAGCGCAAGCACGACGAGCGCTGCCATGAGCCAGCCACCCTGCGTGGATTCGAAGACTGCTGCCAGCCGCCAGCGTCCGGACGTGATCACCGCCCGGGATTGCATGACGAGGGCCGCGGCCCACGCAAGAGCCAAGCTCATGCCTGCCCAGAACAGGGGCGCACGCCCCTCGAACCAGCCCATGTGCGTGAACGCGAAGAAGACGGTTCCTGCGGCACTGGCGCCCAGGATCGCGCGCACCCAGGCCATCGGCAGGAGGAACGCGACAGCGAGCATCACCGCAGCGCTCGCCAAGCCCCCCACGCTGTCGCCCAGATCGCGCATCAGCCGCAAGCACAGCACGCCCAGGCCGACAAGAAGCGCGATGAGCGCAAGGTGCTCGACGAACAGCCGGGCCACGCGGCCGCGCAGCACGACGCATGCGCCTAGCACCAGCAAGGGACCGATGAAATAGGACGCCACCCCTTCGATCAGCGCCGGGCCGATCAGGGTGGCGAAGAATGCAATGAGAGGCCAGGCGGCGAGCTGTGCGCCCAGGAAGGCGAGCAGCACCACGGGCCATGGTCTCGCGGTTCGCCGCATCATGCCTTCGGCCGCAGCAGGCGGCAGCAGGCCTTGCGCCGTCGCGGCAGCAAGCCAGCGCTGCAAGCTCGGCACTGCGCTGCCCGAGGGCATGGTGGCTGCGGTATCGTCGGCGCCCGTCGCCGACGCGTTCCTCCCGGCGAGTCGCATGACCACCGCGATCGTGCCGGCCACCAGCAAGGCGGCCGCGCAGCCCAGCAGGAAGAGTGGGCCCAGCCAATCCGCACCTGCATCCTTGAACAGCCATCGCGCGAGGGCGGCCACGAGTAGGGCATCGATGGCAAGTCCAAGCGTGCAGAGTGCAAAGACATCGCGCGCGCGGGGAAGCGCCATCGTGGCGGCGACTGCCAGGAGGCAGATGAACGCAAGCCCGTAGATCAGCCTGAGCTCCCCGCCGAACAAGGTGGGCAGGGCGCTGAAGAGGACCATGACGGCCGCCAGCACGATGCCCAGGCGCAAGGACCAATCTCCGGTGCCGAGGCGTCGCCTCAGTGTCGGCCATGGGAAGCTCAGCGCGGCCAGCGCGAAGACGGCCAGCCAGCCGAGGAGGTGCACATTCGTGGAGGGCTGGTCCGTCAGCCAGCGCCACCCCTGATGCGCATGTACCCACAGCGAGGTCGCCACCGCAGCCACCAAGGTCCACGGCGCCCACAGCACCTGGCTGCGCGCCGCCAGGCACCAGGGCAGGCCAAGGAACGCCCACAGCGCGAAGAGCTGCCAAGGATCTGCGCCGGTCTGGTAGGTCTGGCCGAAGAAGGCCAGCACGGCGCCTTGACCGAGGAAGGCAAGCAGCAGTGCTGGCAAACGCGACGATGACCGGGCCAGGCCAGCGAGCGCCATGACGATGATGACTGCCTGGAGCAGTGCGAACTTGCCCGTTCGCCCGATCTCCGCCCAATTTGCCGCGATCCACAAGACGATGCCGAGCCCCACCAGCGCTGCCGCCGCGATCCCGGTTGCCCGCAGCAATGCATTGGCCTCGGTGTGTGAATCGGCAGCGGGCTCCCGCAGCGCAATCAGCCCTCGAACCTGCACCGGCGTGAGGCCGTGGCACTGGGCGAGCTCGAAGATGGCGAGTCGTCGGTTCATGCTTTTCTTCCCTCCACGAAATCCTCGACGGCCGAGAGTCTCGTTCAGCTGCCGCCTGAATAGCGGTTCTGTCGCCAGGCCTCGAACACCGCCACCGCGACGGTGTTCGAGAGGTTGAGGCTGCGCTGCCCCTCGCGCATCGGCAGGCGCACCCGCTGCGATGCCGCGAAGCTCTCGCCTCAACTCGGGCGCGAGTCCGCGTGTCTCCGCGCCGAAGACAAGCCAGTCGCCAGGCCGCCAGGCGATTTCTGCAAACGGCCGGCTGCCTCGCGTCGTGAACGCAAACATGCGGGTCGCATCAGGGCGCATGGCATCGAGGAAGGCCTGCCACGACGCATGCCTCTGCACGCTGGCGTATTCGTGATAGTCGAGGCCCGCGCGGCGCATGTGCTTGTCGTCCATCGAAAAGCCCAGCGGCTCGACGAGGTGCAGCTCGCAGCCGGTATTGGCGGCCAGTCGGATCACATTGCCCGTGTTGGGCGGGATTTCTGGCTCGACGAGAACGATGCGGAACATGGCGCGCGATTGTCTTTCAGTCCTTGGGCGTGCGTGCCAGCACCCAGGCCTGCACGTCCGCGACGCCGGACCGTCGCAGGCAGCGGGCCAGCTCGGCGAGCGTGGCGCCGGTGGTCATGACGTCATCGACGACGGCCACGCGTCGGCCGTTCAATTCACGGGCCTTCGTTGGCTCGACGACGAAGGCGCCTCGCACATTGGCGTGGCGCTGGGCGGGGTCGAGGCCGAGCTGGTGGGGCGTGTCGCGCACGCGCAGGACGAGATCCGCGCGAGCCGCCAGCCCCAAGCGCGCGGCGAGCCAGCGCGCGAGTTCCCAGGCCTGGTTGTAGCCGCGCTCCTTCAGGCGGGCGAGGGCCAGGGGCGTGGGGAGGATCAGGTCCACAGGAGGGGCGCAGGCATCGTTCAGCGCAAGCAGCATGCGCTGGCCCAGTGGCGCGATCAGGTCGAGGCCCGCGCGGAACTTCATCGAGGCCACCAGGTGGCGCCACGGTCCGTCGTGGTCGACGGCTGCGATGCAGCGCCCGAAGGGCGCAGGCTCCTTCACGCAGGCTCCGCAGGTTGTCACCGAGGCAGGCACCTCGATCGCGCAGGACCGGCAGCGCGGCACATGTCGGGCGTAGGCGGCTACGCAGTCCGTGCAGATGCGCTGGTCCGTCCAGTCGTGGCACACCGCGCATTGGCTGGGCAGCATGGCGGCGATGCGATCGGAGAGGGCGGCAAGACCCGACGGGTGGCTGGACATGGCGGGCTCAATATACTGCCGCCCCATGCCCGCTCCCACCTCGTCCGCGCCTGCGCGTGACATCGACACGCACGCGCTCGAGCTGTATCTGCAGCGGGCCGATCCGGTGGCGCCATGGCTCCATCAGGAAGTGGCCCGGCGCATGGGCGAGCGGCTCGCGTTCATCCGCACGCAGCCGGCGAGAGTCATCGACTGGTGGAGCACTCGCAGCGGCTCGCGCGAGGTCTTGCGCAAGAACTATCCCAAGGCGCAGGTGATCGCGGTCGAGCCGACCGAGGCCCTGCGCGAGCATGCGCAGTCGGCATTGCGCGAAGCCTGGTGGTCGCCCGCCCGTTGGGGCAGGGCCGCGTCCGTGGTCTGCCGCGAGCCCGAGGTGGGCGAGCAGTCCGCCGATCTGGTCTGGGCCAACATGATGCTGCATTGGGTTGCCGATCCGCCGTCGGCATTTGCGCAATGGCAGCGCGCGCTGGCGGTCGATGGCTTCGTGATGTTCTCCTGCTTCGGGCCCGACACCCTGCGGGAATTGCGCAAGGCCTACGACGAGCTCGGCTTCGGCCCTGCGACGCAAGCCTTCGTGGACATGCACGACCTCGGCGACATGATGGTCCACGCCGGCTTCGCCGACCCGGTGATGGACATGGAGCGCATCACGCTGACCTGGGATCACCCCCGAGCATTTCTGGCCGAGCTGCGAAGCCTCGGCCGCAATGTGCACGCGGCTCGCTACACGGGCCTGCGCACGCCGCGCTGGAAGTCTGCGCTCGAGAGGCGCCTTGCGCGCGACGGGGAGCAGATCTCGATGAGCTTCGAGCTGGTCTATGGCCACGCCTTCAAGCCCGTGCCGCGCCCACGAGTGAGCGGCGAGACCAATGTCTCGCTCGCTGACATGCGGGCCATGGTGCGCGGCACGTCGCGCGGCGGCTGAGCATCCCGCGCATGCGCTCATGCGACCCGACCTCCTGCGCGCCTGCGTCGGCTTGGGTTGAGAGGCCGAATCGCTGAGCTAAAATCTTCAGGTTTGGTCGGGCGAGATCGACAGCCGTTACGAGTCGGATGCGCATGACGTGCACACGACAGAGACGGCGGTGAGCTTGCCCGGCCCAGGTGATGGAAGCAGGAGCAGCATGTCGGCAACCGCTTCACCTTGGCGCAGGCCCGATGTCTGGCGGTTCGCAACCGCTTTCAGGCGCGGCGAGACGCAGGGTGTGGAGTGGGTCCTCAAGCGCAATTGCTCCATCTCGCCGCGGCAGCTGTTGGCGATCTACGGTTCGCTGTGCGCGGTGTCTCTCGGCATTGCCACTATCTTCTGGGCGCATGGCGCCACGCTGGTGATGCCTTTTGCCTGGGCCGAACTGATCGGCGTGGGCTTTGCCTTGCTGGTGTATGCCCGGCACGCGGTCGACAGCGAGCGCATTGCCCTGGTGGCGGGGCAGTTGCTGGTCGAGCGTCGCGTGGCGGGCCGCCTGGAGCAGGTGGAGTTCGAGCCTGCGTGGCTGAGGGTGGACCTGCGAGGCGGCGATCGACGCATTGGTCGAGCTGTCCGGGCAGGGGAGAAGGATCGAGGTCGGGCGCTACGTGCGCGCAGAGTGGCGGGCCGACCTTGCGGGGGAATTGCGCGCTGCGCTTGATGGTGTCGGCCCTTCGGGGCCGCTTGCGCCACTGAGGCTGCGGTGATCGGATTTGAAACTGAGATGACCACGATGAAGACCATGAACGCTCTTTGGCACAGGCTGGGGCAGGCGAGCCTCGCGCTGGGCGCGACCCTGGCCACCACGGCTGCACTGGCCGTCAACGACCTGCCCGGCGGCCCGGCGGTGCGCCAGCTCAACCTGCACCCGGCCGTCACCCGCATCGCCGCAGAGCAGCACTGGCTGCACTGGTTCATGCTGATCATCTGCATCGGTGATCTTCGTCGCCGTGTTCGGCGTGATGTTCTATTCCATCTGGAAGCACCGCAAGTCGGTGGGCCACAAGGCCGCCAACTTCCACGAGATCGGTCACCGTCGAGATCATCTGGACCATCGTGCCCTTCCTCATCGTGATCGTCATGGCGCTGCCCGCCACCAAGGTGCTGGTCGCGATCGAAGGACACCACCAACGCCGACCTCACCATCAAGGCCACCGGCTACCAGTGGAAGTGGGGCTACGACTACCTCAAGGGCGAAGGCGAGGGCGTGTCCTTCCTCTCCACGCTGGACACCACGCACCGCGAGATGTCCAACGCCGGCGCCAAGCGCGCCGGTGCCCGACGACTACCTGCTCAAGGTCGACAACCCGCTGGTGGTGCCGGTCAACAAGAAGGTCCGCATCATCACCACCGCCAACGACGTGATCCACGCCTGGTGCGTGCCGGCCTTCGGCGTCAAGCAGGACGCGATTCCCGGCTTCGTGCGCGACACCTGGTTCCGCGCCGAGAAGACCGGCGACTTCTACGGCCAGTGCTACGAGCTGTGCGGCAAGGAACACGCCTACATGCCGATCCACGTGAAGGTGGTGTCGGCCGCAGGACTACACCGCCTGGGTCGACGGCAAGAAGAAGGAAGATGGCCGCCAAGCCGGACGACCCGACCAAGGTCTGGACGCTGCGCCGACATCGTCGCGCGCGGCGAGAAGGTCTACGCCGCCAACTGCGCCGCCTGCCACCAGGCCAACGGCAAGGGCGCCGGCCCGATCAAGCCGCTCGACGGCTCGGCCATCGTGCTGGACGCCGACAAGACCAAGCAGATCCACGATCGTGCTCAACGGCCAGCAACGGCGCGATGCCGGCCTGGAAGCAGCTGTCAGCGACACCGACATCGCCGCCGTGATCAGCTACACCAAGAACACCTGGTCCAACAAGACCGGCCAGCTGGTGCAGCCCGCCGAAGTGCTGCGCCCAGCGCGGCAAGTAAGCCGCACGCACGAATTCGAAAGGAAATCGACCATGAGCGCAGTCCTCGACCCCCACGGCCACGCCGCGGCCACGCCCACGACGACCAGCCACGACGCACCCGCACGGCTGGCGCCGCTGGGTGTTCGCGACCAACCACAAGGACATCGGCACGCTGTACCTGCTGTTCTCGCTTCACCATGCTGATGGTCGGCGGCGTGCTGGCGCTGCTGATCCGCGCCGAGCTGTTCCAGCCCGGCCTGCAGCTGGTGAACCCCGAGCTGTTCAACCAGCTCACCACCATGCACGGCCTGATCATGGTGTTCGGCGCGATCATGCCGGCCTTCGTGGGCTTCGCGAACTGGATGATCCCGCTGCAGATCGGCGCGTCCGACATGGCCTTCGCGCGCATGAACAACTTCAGCTTCTGGCTGCTGATCCCCGCCGGCCTGATGCTGGTGGGCTCGTTCTTCATGCCCGGCGGCGCCCCCGCCGCCGGCTGGACGCTCTACGCGCCGCTGACGCTGCAGATGGGCCCGTCGATGGACGCCGGCATCTTCGCGATGCACATCCTGGGCGCCTAGCTCGATCATGGGCTCGATCAACATCATCGTGACCATCCTCAACATGCGCGCCCCCGGCATGACGCTGATGAAGATGCCGATGTTCTGCTGGACCTGGCTGATCACCGCCTACCTGCTGATCGCCGTGATGCCCGTGCTGGCCGGCGCGATCACGATGACGCTGACCGACCGCCACTTCGGCACCACGCTTCTTCAACCCCGCCGGCGGCGGCGACCCGGTGATGTACCAGCACATCTTCTGGTTCTTCGGCCACCCCGAGGTCTACATCATGATCCTGCCGGCCTTCGGCATCGTCAGCCAGGTCGTGCCGGCCTTCGCGCGCAAGCGCCTGTTCGGCTACGCCTCGATGGTGTACGCCACCAGCTCGATCGCGATCCTGTCGTTCATCGTCTGGGCGCACCACATGTTCACCACCGGCATGCCGGTGACGGGCCAGCTGTTCTTCATGTACGCGACCATGCTGATCGCGGTGCCCACGGCCGTGAAGATCTTCAACTGGATCGCCACCATGTGGCAGGGCTCGATGACCTTCGAGACGCCGATGCTGTTCGCGGTGGGCTTCATCTTCGTGTTCACGATGGGCGGCTTCACCGGCCTGATCCTGGCGATGGCGCCGATCGACCTGCAGCTGCAGGACACCTACTACGTGGTGGCCCACTTCCACTACGTGCTGGTGGCCGGCTCGCTGTACGCCATGTTCGCCGGCTTCTACTACTGGGTGCCCGAAGTGGACCGGCGTGATGTACAACGAGACGCGCGGCAAGATCCACTTCTGGTGGTCGCTGATCGCCTTCAACGTCACCTTCTTCCCGATGCACTTCCTGGGCCTGGCCGGCATGCCGCGCCGCTATGCCGACTACCCGATGCAGTTCGCCGACTTCAACGCGCTGGCCTCGGTCGGCGCCTTCGGCTTCGGCCTGGCGCAGGTGTACTTCTTCCTCTTCGTCGTGCTGCCCTGCGATGCGCGGCCAGGGCGAGAAGGCGCCGCAGCGTCCGTGGAACGACCCGGACGGCAAGGGCGCCGAGGGCCTGGAGTGGGAAGTGCCGTCGCCGGCGCCCTTCCACACCTTCGAGAACGCCGCCCAAGCTGGACGCCACCGCCACCCGCGTGCTGGATCGCGCTGCGAGCCGAGCGCAGCAGCAAACGGTCCGACGCGCATGAGCCACCGACCAGAGCAAGCCGAGCAACAACGCAAGAAGCAACTCCGCCTGGCGCTGATCCTGGCGTCGCGTGGCGCTGGTGTTCTTCGTCGGCTTCATCGTCGCATGACGATCGGCTGCTGACTCGAGGGCATCAAGCTGCGCAGCATGGCCGCTGCATCGCGACAACCGTCAAGCATGGTGGGCAAGCTGGCCGTGGTCGCGGCCGGCATGTTCGCCTTCGGCTACGCGCTGGTGCCGATGTACAAGCACATCTGCGAGGTGACCGGCATCAACATCCTGTCGCTGGGCGAGCGCCAGGTGCCGGGCGGCGTCGCGCAAGGCGCCGCCGGCCAACACGCAGGTCGACCGCAGCCGCACCATCACGGTCGAGTTCGACGCCAACGCGCGCGGCCCCTGGGAGTTCAAGCCCGCGCAGCGCTCGCTGCAGGTGCATCCCGGCGAGCTGGCCACGGTGATGTACGAGTTCCAGAACGTGCAGGACCGCCGCATGGCGGCGCAGGCCATCCCCAGCTATGCGCCGCAGCAGGCGGCGGCGCACTTCAACAAGCTCGAGTGCTTCTGCTTCAACCAGTACACGCTGGAGCCGGGCGAGAAGAAGCAGTGGCCGGTGGCGTTCGTGATCGACCCGAAGCTGCCGAAGGACGTGACGACCATCACGCTGTCCTACACCTTCTTCGAGGTGGGCGGCAAGACGCCGCCGGCGCCGGCAGCAGGCGGCTCAGGACAGCACGCGGAGCCGCGGTCGAATCACCGAGCGACCTGAAGGAGCCGCGCAGCGCAAGGGCTCGTTCCTGCAGACGATCAAGGCGGTGGCCTGGTCGTTCTTCGGCATGCGCAAGTCAGCGGACTACGAGGAAGACCTGAGCCAGCTCAACCCGCTGCACGTCATCGTCGTCGGCGCTGGTCGGCGTGGTGCTCTTCGTCGGCGGGCTGGTCGCTGCTGGTGAACTGGGTGGTCGGCAGCGGCGTGGCTGCAGGTCAGTAGAAAGAATCGAGAAGAATTCCAGGAGTTGAGATGAGCATCAACGCACCACGGGCACCACGCCCTACTACTTCGTGCCCGGGCCGTCGCGGCATCCGGTCATGGCCGCGTTCGGCCTGTTCTTCGTCATCCTCGGCGCGGGCCAGTGGATCAACGGCGCCGGCTGGGGCAAGTACTCGCTGCTGTTCGGCCTGCTGTGGCTGGTTCGGCGTGCTGTTCCAGTGGTTCCGCGAGGCCATCCGCGAGAGCGAAGGCGGCCTGTACAGCCACAAGATCGACCTCTCGTTCCGCTGGAGCATGAGCTGGTTCATCTTCTCGGAGGTGATGTTCTTCGGCGCCTTCTTCACCGCGCTGTGGTGGATGCGCGTCGCACTCGGTGCCGGCGCTCGGCGGCCTCGACAACGCGCTGCTGTGGCCCGACTTCAAGGCCGTGTGGCCGAGCATCGCCGGCCGGCGCCACCGCCTCGCCGGCCGGCATCGTCGAGCCCTTCCAGACCATGGGTCCGTTCTGGCTGCCGACCATCAACACCGCGCTGCTGCTGACCTCGGGCGTGACGCTGACCATCGCCCACCACGCGCTGCGCGAACGGCCACCGCGGCCGAGACGATCGCTCTTCATGTGGCTCACCGTGCTGCTGGGCGTCGATCTTCCTGTTCGTGCAGGGCTACGAGTACTACCATGCCTACCGCGACCTGAACCTCAAGCTCAGCTCCGGCGCCTACGGCTCGACCTTCTTCATGCTGACCGGCTTCCACGGCTTCCACGTGTTCGTCGGCATGCTGATGCTGCTGTTCATCACGCTGCGCCTGCATGAAGGGCCACTTCACGCGCGGAGCGCCACTTCGGCTTCGAAGGCGCGGCCTGGTACTGGCACTTCGTGGACGTGGTGTGGCTGGGCCTGTACATCGCTCGTCTACTGGCTGTAGACGCTTCGCAAGCGTCCAAAAGCAAGGCGCCGCTCGAGCGGCGCCTTGTCCTTCAGGAGCGTACTTGCGGCCTACTTGCCGACAGGCATGCCGGTCGGCTGGATCTAGCCGAGCTTCCAGGCGACCAGGATGCAGACGAACAGCAGGATCGAAAAGCCGACGCGCAACGCCAGCGCGCGCGCCATGTTGCTGGACTTGGGCTTGCCGTCGCTGGCCGTCGCGCATCATGAAGAACAGCGCCGAGCCCAGGCTGCCGATGATGGCCACGAAGGCCAGGACCACGAGATATTTCATGACCGCGATTATCGGCGGCGTCGGCGATGCCGACTGCATGACAGCGCGCGGTCCGGCTCTCGGCCCGTGGCGCCGCCGCGTGGTGCTGGCCGCATCGTCGGGCTTGCGGTCACCGTCGCGCTGGGCGCTGGCAGCTCGACCGCGCCGCACAGAAGGAGGCGCTGCAGGCGGCCCTCGAGCAGCGCGGCAGCCTTGCCGCCGCTCGCGCGCAACGGCCTGCACGCGTGCGGACACGGCCGCGGCCGAGCTGCTGCACCGGCCGGTGCGTCCTGCGCGGCGCAGTGGCTGGCCGACGCGCACGGTGTTCCTCGACAACCGCCAGATGGACGGCCAGCCCGGCTTCTACGTGCGTCACGCCGCTGCAAGCTCGAGGGCACGGCGACGGCCGTGCTGGTGCAGCGCGGCTGGGTGCCGCGCGACTTCGCGCGAGCGCGACGCGCCTGCCGCCGGTCGCCACCCCGGCGGGCGCGGTCGAGCTGCGCGGCCGCATGGCCCCGCCGCCGGCCAAGCTCTATCAGCTTCGCCGGGCCGAGCTCGGGCCCGATCCGGCAAAATCTCGACCTGGCGCCGTTCGCGCGCGAGACCGGCCTGCCCTTGCTGGCCGCGTGTCCGTGCAGCAGACCGGATGCCAGCCGTCCGAAGGCCTGCTGCGCGAGTGGCCCAAGCCGCGCAGCGGCGTCCGACAAGCACTACGGCTATGCCTTCCAGTGGTTCGCCCTGGGCGCGCTGATCGCCATCCTCTATGTCTGGTTCCAACTCGTCCGCCCCCGCCTCAAGGCCGCGCCCGCATCGATGAGCGCCCGATGCCCGAGCCGCTCGGGCCTGACGGTGCACTGCATGCCGGTGCCGCGCGACGCGACGCGGCCGCAGCGCACGCGCCTGGGCCGCTGGAAGATGCTGCTGGTGGTGCTGGTCTGCGCGGCGCCGGTGATCGCCTCCTACTTCACCTACTACGTGGTCCGGCCCGAGGGCCGCACGCAACTACGGCGAGCTGATCGAGCCGCAGCGGCCGCTGCCCGCGCTGACCGCTGACCGACCTGCGAGGGCAAGCCGGTCGCCGCTGCGCTCGCTGCAAGGGCCAGTGGCTGCTGGTCAGCGTGGCGGGCGGCGCCTGCGATGCGGCGTGCGAACGCAACCTGTACCTGCAGCGCCAGCTGCGCGAGAGCCTGGGCAAGGAGAAGGACCGGCTGGACTGGGTCTGGCTGGTGACCGACGACGCTCCCGTCGCGCCCGACGCTGCTGCCGGCGCTGGCACAGAGCCACCGTGCTGCGGGTGCCACGCGAGCAGCTGGCGCAAGCTGGCTCGCAGCCGGCCGCAGGCCAGCACGCTCGAGCGACCACCTGTACATGGTCGACCCGCTGGGCCACTGGATGATGCGCTTCCCAGCCGACGCACGATCGCCGGCGCTGCCAAGGTGCAAGCGCGACCTCGACCGGCTGCTGCGCGCCTCCGCCTCCTGGGACCAGGCCAGGCCGCTGAAGGCCAACTGACGCATGGACGCAAGCGCTCTACGACCTGGCGCCCGCTGGCCGCGCATGGCGCTCATGGGCGTGGTGATCGCGCTCGGGCCGCTGGCCTGGGTGTGGCTGCGCAACCGCAAGGCCGCGCCGGCGCGGCGCCTGGCGGCGCTCACGGTGCTGACCCTGTTCCTCACCTTCGACCTGGTGCTGTTCGGCGCCTTCACGCGCCTCACCGACTCGGGCCTGGGCTGCCCCGACTGGCCCGGCTGCTACGGCAACGCCAGCCCGATCGGCGCGCACGCACGAGATCAGCCACCGCCCAGGCCGCGCATGCCGACCGGGCCCGGTCACCCACGGCAAGGCCTGGATCGAGATGATCCACCGCTACCTCGCCACCGGCGTCGGCGTGCTGATCACTGACGCTGGCCGTCGGCCACCTGGCTGGCAGCGCAAGCGCCGGCTGCCGGTCAGCCCGTGGTGGCCCACGCGTGACGCTGGTCTGGGTCTGCCTGCAGGGCGCCTTCGGCGCGCTGACCGTGACGATGAAGCTGTTCCCGGCCATCGTCACGCTGCACCTGCTGGGCGGCCTGGTGCTGCTGGCGCTGCTGTGCCGCGCAGGCCGTGGCCTACCGCAGGCCGCGCGCGCGCATCGAGCCCGCGGCGCTGCCGGCGCGGCGCACTGGCTGCTGGCTGCTTCGCGCTGCTCTGGCTGCAGGTGGCGCTGGGCGGCTGGGTCAGCACCAACTACGCGGTGCTGGCCTGCAGCGACTTCCCCACCTGCCAGGGCAGCTGGTGGCCGGCGATGGATTTCGCGCAGGGCTTCGAGCATCGTGGCGCGAGCTGGGCGACGGGCAGGACGGCGAGCATCCTGCCTTCGCCGCGCTCACGGCCATCCACTACGCGCACCGGCTGCTCGGCCTACGTCGTCTTCGCTCGCGCTCGGCCTGCTGGCCTGGGCCCTGTCGCGGATGACGCAGCCTGCCCGCCGCGCGCCGCTTCGCCTTGGCGCTGCTGGGCTGTGCCGCATGGCAGTTGGCCAGCGGGCTCGGCAATGTGGTGCTGGGCTGGCCGCTGGTGGCGGCGGTCGCGCACACCGGCGGGCGCGGCGCTGCTGGTGGGTGTTCTTACTGCCTTGCTGACCCGTGCCCATGCGGCCGAGCGCCACGCGCTGTCGGCCCCGGTGCCAACCGCGTCGAGCCTAGAATTCAGGGCCCTGTCCTAGCCATGTCCGGATCCGTCGCTTCCCACGACCAGCCTGCCGTCGCGGGCCCAGTTCTACGCGCTGACCAAGCCGCGGGTGGTGCAGCTGATCGTCTTCTGCGCGCTGATCGGCATGGTGCTGGCGGTGCCCGGCCTGCCCGACTGGCCGACGTGGCGCCTGCGCTGTCGCCTGCGCTGGGCATCTGGCTGGTGGCCGGCGCCGCGGCCGCCTTCAACTGCCTGGTCGAGAAAGGCATCGACGCGCAAGATGCGGCGCACCGCCTGGCGCGCCACCGCCAGGGGCGAGCTGAGCGACTGCGCAGACGCTGCTGTTTTCGGCGCGTGCTGTGCGCCGCGGGCATCGTGGCTGCTGTACGCAGTGGGTCAACCCGCTGACCATGTGGCTGACCTTCGCCACCTTCGTCGGCTATGCGGTGATCTACACCGTGATCCTCAAGCCGCTGACGCCGCAGAACATCGTGATCGGCGGCGCCTCGGGCGCCATGCCGCCGGTGCTGGGCTGGGCCGCGATGCGCGGCGACGTCGGGCCGGAGGCGCTGATCCTCTTCCTGATCATCTTCCTGTGGACGCCGCCGCACTTCTGGGCGCTGGCGCTGTACCGCGTCGAGGACTACCGCAAGTCGGGCCTGCCGATGCTGCCGGTGACGCACGGCAACGAGTTCACGCGCCTGCAGATCTTGCTGTACACGCTGGTGCTGTTCGCGGCGCTGCCTGATGCCCTTCGTCTATGGCATGAGCTCCTGGCTGTACCTGGCGGCGGCGCTGGTGCTGAGCGCGGCTTCATCGGGTACGGCTTGCGGCTGTGGCGCGACTACTCCGACGCGCTGGCGCGCAAGACCTTCCGCTTTTCGCTCATCCACCTGAGCGCTGCTGTTCGCGGCGCTGCTGGTGGACCACTACCTGAGACCATTCCTGTGATGAATCGCCGCCATCTGCTCGTGCTCGCTGCGGCCGCCCTTGTCTCCAGCGGCTGCGACCAGGTCAAGTCGATGTTCGGCGCCGGCAAGGTGCCGTTCAAAGCAGTCGACATCACCGGCGCCGACTACGCCGGCGACTTCCCGCTGCCCGACCAGGACGGGCAGCCAGCGCACGCTGAAGGAGTTCAAGGGCAAGGTGGTGGTGGTGTTCTTCGGCTTCACCCAGTGCCCCGACGTCTGCCCCACCACGCTGGCCGAGCTGGCGCAGGTCAAGAAGCTCGCTCGGGCCCGACGGCGACAAGCTGCAGGGCATGTTCATCACCGTCGATCCGGAGCGCGACACGCCGGAGGTGCTCAAGGCCTACGTGGGCAACTTCGACACCGAGCTTCGTCGCCCTGCGCGGTACGCCCGAGCAGACCGCCGCGGTGGCCAAGGAATTCAAGGTCTTCTACAAGAAGTCGCCGGGCAAGACGCCCGACAGCTACACCATGGACCACTCGGCCGGCATCTTCGTGTTCGATACCCAGGGCCGCATCCGGCTGTTCTCCCGCTACGGCACGGGGCCGCAGCCGCTGGCCGCGGACATGAGGCAATTGCTGCAGGCGGGCTGAGCATCAGGCTCAAGCGAAGACAAAAGCGGCCCGAAGGCCGCTTTGTTCGTTGGACGGTCAACGCACTGCCTCAGGCGTATTCCTTCAAGGCCTCGCGCATCTTCTTCATCGCCGCCACCTCGATCTGGCGAATGCGCTCGGCACTCACGCCGTACTCGGCCGCCAGTTCGTGCAGCGTCATGCCGCCGGAGCCGTCGTCATTCACGTTGAGCCAGCGCTCCTCGACGATGCGGCGGCTGCGCGCATCGAGCGCGTCGAGCGCGTGGCCGATGCCGTCGCTGGCCAGCGCCTCGCGCCGACCGGTCTCGAGCACACGGGTCGGCTCGCGCGACTCGTCGGCCAGATAGGTGATAGGGGCGTAGCTTCTCTCGCCGTCATCGTCGGTGGCCGGCTCGAGCGCCACGTCGCCACCCGACAGGCGAGTCTCCATCTCGACGACTTCCTCGCGCTTGACCTTGAGCTCCCTCGCGACCGCGTCGATCTCGCGATCGGTCAGCGTGGTGCGGTGAAGATCGGCCGCGTCGGCCTCATCCTTGAGGCTCTGCTTCATGGAGCGGAGATTGAAGAACAGCTTGCGCTGGGCCTTGGTGGTGGCCACCTTCACCATGCGCCAGTTCTTCAGGATGTATTCGTGGATCTCGGCCTTGATCCAGTGGATCGCATAGCTGACCAGGCGCACGCCCTGGCTGGGGTCGAAGCGCTTGACGGCCTTCATCAGGCCGACATTGCCTTCCTGGATCAGGTCGCCATGCGGCAGGCCATAGCCCAGGTATTGGCGCGAAATGGACACCACCAGGCGCAAGTGAGAAAGCACTAACTTTCCGGCCGCGCCAACGTCGTTCTTTTCCCGCAGGCTCCTGGCGAAGCTCACTTCTTCTTCTTGCGTCAGCAGGGGAATCCGGTTGACGGCCGAGATGTAGGCGTCGAGATTGCCCAGCGAGGGCACCATCGCCCACGGGTCGCGAACGGCAAGGGCAGTGGAGGGGGAAGTATTCATGGTAGAGATAGACAACCAGACACTCCTATAGTTCCAGCGATATTAGCACTCGGTCATCTGCGAGTGCTAAGAGGGCGGATGAATCGCTCTGTTTCGATTCATGGAACAGAACTATGGTTCCGAGGGCGCCTTGGCGGAGCAGAATCGCCGAAAACCGGAGGCGCTCGAGTGGAGATGCGTGACCTCGCCGCGGCAAGATGGGCGGTTTCGCTGGCCTTGGCCCTGGGCCTGTCCGGCCCTGCCGCGCAGGCTGCCGAAGGTCGGCTGGTGGTCGGCTCCAAGCGCTTTACCGAGTCCTACATCCTGGCCGAGATCGTCGCGCAGACTGCCGCGCCGCACGCCCCGGTCGAGCACCGTCCCGGGCTGGGCAACACGGCCGTGGTTTTCGAAGCGCTGAAGGCCGGCGCCATCGATGTCTACCCGGAATACCTCGGCACGCTCGACGCCGAGATCCTCAAGCATCCCAAGCCGACCGACCTCGACACCCTCAGGCGCGAGTTGGCCGCGATGGGCCTGGGTGTGGCCGTGCCCTTCGGCTTCCAGAACGGTTATGCGCTGGCCATGCGCTCCGCCGATGCCTCGCGCCTGGGGCTTTCGCGCATCGGCGACCTGGCCGGCATCCGGAACTGGTCCTGGGCCTGTCGCATGAGTTTCTCGGACGTGCCGACGGCTGGCCGGGGCTCGCTGAGCGCTACCGCCTGCCGCACAAGCCGATCGGCATCGACCACGGCATCGCCTACGAGGCGCTGCAGTCCGGGCGCATCTCGGTCACCGACATCTATTCGACGGACTCCAAGATCGCCGAACTGGGGCTTGCCGTGCTGCGAGGACGATGCGAGCCTACTTTCCGCGCTACGACGCCTTGTTGCTCTACCGGTTGGACGTCGCCGCAGCGCTTTCCCGCTGCGTGGAAGGCCATCCTGGCCCTGGAGGGTCGGATTCCGACAGCGCGGATGATCGAGATGAACGGCGAGGCCGAACTGAAAGGACGGCCGTTTGCCGACATCGCCCGCGATTTCGTCACGCCCAGCGGTGCGGCCGGCAAGACGGGGCGGGCCGGCTTCATCGACCGGCTGCTCGCCGACGACCTGGGCCGGCTGACGCGCCGAGCATGTATCGCTGGTGCTGATTGCCGTGGCCGCCGCTGCCGCCATCGGTATCCCGCTCGGCGCCCTTGCCGCGGCGCTTCCACGCCTGGAGCAGGCCGTGATGTCGGCGGTGGGGGTGCTCCAGACGGTGCCCTCGCTCGCCCTGTTCGCGATGCTCATCCCGCTGCTTGGCCGGATCGGCACGGTGCCGGCGCTGGTCGCGCTGGCCTTGTACGCGCTGCTGCCGATCGTCCGCAACACCACCACGGGCCTCACCCAAGTGCCCGAGGGCCTGCGCGATGCCGGCACCGCCCTGGGCATGAAGCCTGGCCAGCGCTGGTGGGCGGTGGACCTGCCCCTGGCGGCGCCGGTGATCCTGGCGGGGGTGAAGACGGCGGCCGTGATCACGGTGGGCACGGCCACCATCGCCGCCTTCATCGGTGCGGGCGGCTTCGGCGAGCGCATCGCCACCGGGCTTGGCGCTCAACGACCACACCGCCTTGCTGGCCGGGGCGGTGCCGGCGGCGCTGATGGCGCTGGCGACGCAGGCGCTTTTCGAAGCGGCAGAGTGGCTGCTCCTCAGGCGCCGACGCGCGGCCCCGGAAAGGAAGAGTCGGTGATCCAGCTTGCCAAGCCGCCGTGTGACGAAGGCCAGATCCGCTACGGCGCCGCGGCGACGCCCTGCGCCGCGGCAGCCAAGCGCTGGGTGCTGGTGGCGGCGATCCTCGGCTCCGGCATGGCCTTCGTCGACGGCACGGTCGTCAACGTGGCGCTGCCGGCAATCCAGCGCGACTTCCAGGCCACCGCCTTCGAGGCGCAATGGGTGGTCGAGTCATACGCCCTGATGCTGGCTGCGCTGTTGCTGGTCGGCGGCGCTTTGGGCGATCGCTTCGGAAGGCGGCGCATCTTCGCGATCGGCGTGGCGCTTTTCGGCGCGGCCTCGATCGGCTGCGCGCTCGCGGCAACGGTGCACCAGCTCATCCTGGCGCGTGCGGTGCAGGGTGTGGGCGCCGCCTTGCTGGTTCCGGGCAGCCTGGCGCTCATCAGCGCCGCCTTCCCGCAGGCCGAGCGTGGCGGGGCGATAGGAACCTGGTCGGGCTTCAGCGGCATCGCCGCCGCCATCGGGCCCGTGCTGGGCGGTGCCCTGGTCGATCGCGCCTCCTGGGCCTGGGCTTTCCTGCTCAATGTGCCGCTGGCAGCTGCTGTCCTGCTCATCGCATGGACCCGCCTGCCCGAGAGCCGCAGTTCGGCCGCCTCCGGCCGGCTCGACTTGTGGGGTGCGCTGCTCGCCACCGTGGGGCTTGCGGGCATCGTCTTCGCCTTCATCGAGGCTCCGACCCGGCATTGGACCTCGCCTGCGGTGATCGCGGCGCTGCGTGGCCGGGACAGCCGCGCTGGTGGCCTTCGTGGCGGTCGAGTCGCGCTCGCCGGCTCCCATGCTCCCGCTGCCGCTGTTTCGCAACCACAATTTCGCCGGCGCGAACCTGCTCACCCTGCTGCTGTATGCGGCGCTCGGGGGAGGGCTCTACTTCTTTCCGCTCAACCTGATCCAGGTCCAGGGCTACTCGGCGACCGAGGCAGGGGCTGCGCTGCTGCCCTTCATCCTCATCATGTTCGTCGGGTCGCGCTGGGCCGGGCAGCTCGTCGATCGAACCGGGCCGAAGCTGCCGCTGACGGTGGGCCCCTTCGTGGCGGCGGCAGGCTTTGCGCTGTTCGCCCTGCCTGGCATCGGCGGCAGCTACTGGACGGGCTGGTTTCCGGCCGTGGTGGTCCTGGGCCTGGGGATGACCATCACGGTTTCGCCGCTGACCACGACGGTGATGAATGCGGTGGGAGTCGATCTTGCCGGCGTGGCGTCGGGCGTCAACAACGCCGTATCGCGGACTGCGGCGGTGCTCGCGATCGCCGTGTTCGGGCTGGTGATGGCCGGGGCATTCAACGACATGCTGGACACGCAATTGCAGGCGTTGAACCTCCCGCAACAAGTGCATGACCATCTCGACCAGGAGCGCGGCAAGCTGGCCGCGGCGAGCGTCCCGCCCGGCCTCGGCGAGTCCGCGTCGACGATGCTCAAGCAGGCGATCGGCCTCGCCTATGTCGCAGGCTTTCGCTGGGTGATGGCCGTCTGCGCCGGCCTGGCCGTGCTGGCCGGGCTGAGCGCAATGATCCTGATCGAAGGGCGGACGCAGCCGGTGGTGTCGCGGGCGTGATCCCGGTGCCCAGTGGACTCCAGTGCTCAGGCGGCGGCCTTGGCCCCCAGGCGCTGCGAGATCGGCCTGCGCGCAGTCTTGCAAGGCCCGCGCAAGCTCGCCGTCCCAGCGCGTATCGAACGATCCCGACGGACCGATGGCCGTGACGGCCATGACCATCGCTCCGCCATGGTCGAACACCGGCGCCGACATCGCGCTCACGCCCTGGATCACCGCGCCTTCGGAGCGGCTCATCCCATGCGCGCGCACTTCGGCCAGTTGCGGCTCGAACTCTTCCCAGGTGGGCAGCGGCGGGGCAGGGGGCATCCCAGGCTGGGCCGGGCCGGACGACTCACGGGCACGTTCGTCGTCGAGCGTCGCCCGCACTTTCTGGGCGGGCAGGTAAGCCCCGAACAAGCGGCCCGAGGCGGTGCCCGCGATCGACTCGACCGTCCCATGACGCATGGTCACATGCACGGCTGCCGGCGATTCCTCGATGCGCACGATGGTCGGCCCCCGCGTGCCCCACACCGCGATCGCCATGGTGTGGCCCACCCGCTGCGCCAACTCGGCGATCAGCGGCGTGGCCAGCCGCACCGGATCAGCCTGTTGCAGGCTGATGAGCCCCAATTGCAGCGCCAACGGCCCCAGCCCATAGCGGCCGCTGATCTCATCCTGCTCGATCAGCCCGATCTTTCCGAAGCTCACGAGATAGGGATGGGCCTTGGCCGGAGGCATGCCGGCCTCGCGGGCCAGGTCCTTCAGCGCCATCGGGCGCCCGCTGTGCGCCAGCGCGCGCAGCAGTTGTCCGCCCACTTCGACGCTCTGGATGCCCCGGCGGTCCCGATCGGTTTTGTTGTCGTCCACGGTCTATCTTCAAAAGGGGTCGCTGATCGAGGCGAGTAGTGGTTTTCCCTAGATTTATCTCTGACTCGCCTAACGGATTAGACATTAGCAAATCGGTTGACTAAGATCAAGCCGTGATTCGCTAATGACGAATGCGTTGATGTAAGTTGAATGAGGAGACTTCTTCAGCTCCGCCGGCCGCGACAGCGTCCTGAAGGCAGCGTCGTCCGCCATTCCATCCGCTCTCGAATGAGGTTCCTGCGATGACCCTGAAAACCCTCTCCTACCTTTCCGGCTTCGGCAACGAATTCGCCACCGAGGCCGTGCCCGGTTCCTTGCCCCAGGGCCGCAACAGTCCGCAGCGCGCGCCGATGGACCTGTATCCGGAACTGATCTCCGGCACGGCGTTCACCGCGCCACGCGCGGAAAACCGCCGCACCTGGATGTACCGGCGCCAGCCCTCCGTCGTCTCGGGCAACTACGCGCCGTACAAGCTGCCGCTGTGGACCAGCGGGGCGGCAGGCGGCGTCGTGATGCCGCCCGATCCGCTGCGCTGGAGTCCTTTCGAGATTCCCGGGCGAATCGCTGGACGCGATCGACGGCATGCGCACCATCGCCGCCAATGGCGAGGTCGAGGCGCAGAGCGGCATGGCCGCGCATGTGTACGTGGCGAACCGCTCGATGGGCCGCCGCGCCTTCGTCAATGCCGACGGCGAGATGCTGTTCGTGCCGCAGCAAGGGCGCATCGTGCTCACCACCGAGCTCGGCGTGCTCGACGTGAAGCCCGGCGAAGTGGCGCTGGTGCCGCGCGGCATGGCCTTCAAGATCGACCTGCCCGACGGCCCTTCGCGCGGCTACGTCTGCGAGAACTATGGCGCCCACTTCCGCCTGCCCGAGCTGGGGCCGATCGGCTCGAACGGCCTGGCCAATGCGCGCGACTTCCTCGCGCCGGTGGCGGCCTACGAGGACGGCGCGACTGCGAGTACGAGGTGATCAAGAAGTTCGGCGGACGCTTCTGGCGCGCGTCGATGAAGCACACGCCGTTCAACGTGGTGGCCTGGCACGGCAATCTCGCGCCCTGCAAGTACGACACGGCCAATTTCATGACGATCGGCTCGATCAGCTTCGACCATCCCGACCCGTCGATCTTCACCGTGCTCACCTCGCCCTCGGACACGCCGGGCACCGCCAACTGCGACTTCGTGATCTTCCCGCCGCGCTGGATGGTGGCCGAGGACACCTTCCGCCCGCCCTGGTACCACCGCAACCTGATGAGCGAGTTCATGGGCCTGGTCTACGGCCAGTACGACGCCAAGCCCGAAGGCTTCAAGCCGGGCGGCGCCTCGCTGCACAACTGCATGGTGCCGCACGGCCCCGACGAGGAGGCCTTCGAGAAGGCGAGCAGCGCCGATCTCAAGCCGCACAAGCTCGACAACACGCTGGCCTTCATGTTCGAAAGCCGCTTGCGCTTCGTGCCGACGGAGTACGCGATGAACGGCGGTTCTCTCGATCCCGACTACGTCGCATGCTGGCAAGGCCTGCAGGACCACTTCAAGGGAGCCTGATGATGAACACGCGCATCGATGAAACGCATGACGCTTCGCTCACCTCCTGGGTCGAGTCCGCCAACGAGGCCGACAGCGAGTTTCCGATCCAGAACCTGCCCATCGGCGTGTTCCGCCTGCCCGGCCGCAGCGAAGCCTTCAGGCCCGGCGTGGCGATAGGCGACCAGATCGTCGATCTGCTTGCCTTGCGCGATGCCGGCGCGCTGCCTGTCGATGTGGCCGCCACGCTGGCCGGCTGCGAGCATGGCCGGATCAACACCTTCATGAGCCAGGGCCGCAACGCCCGCGTGGCGCTGCGGCGTGCGCTTTCGCAAGGCTTGCGCCGCGACAGCGAGCACAAGAGCCGGGTGCAGGCGTGCCTCGTGCCCCAATCCGCAGCCGAGTACGCCGTGCCGTGCCACATCGACGGCTACACCGACTTCTACACCGGCATCCATCACGCCACCGCGGTCGGCAAGCTGTTCCGTCCGGACAACCCGCTGCTGCCCAACTACAAGTGGGTCCCCATCGGCTACCACGGCCGCACCTCGTCCATCGGCGTGAGCGGGCAGGCCTTCGCGCGGCCGATGGGCCAGCTCAAGGGCGCGCAGGATGCAGAGCCACGCTTCGCGCCCTGCGAGCGGCTCGACTACGAGCTCGAAGTGGGCGCATTCATCGCAGGCGGCAACGCGCTCGGCCGCCGCATCACGATGGAGGAGGCCGAGGACCATCTCTTCGGCGTGGTGCTGCTCAACGACTGGTCGGCGCGCGACGTGCAGGCCTGGGAGTACCAGCCGCTCGGCCCTTTCCTGTCCAAGAACTTCGCCTCCACCATCTCGCCGTGGATCGTGACGATGGAGGCACTCGAGCCCTTCCGCGCCGAATGGACGCGCGCCGAAGGCGACCCCCAGCCGCTCGCCTACCTGGACTCCGCCGAAAACCGCCGGCGTGGCGCGATCGACATCCAGCTCGAGGTCTGGCTGCAGACGCCGCGCATGCGAGAGGCAGGGCAGGGTGGAGTGCGCCTGATGCAGTCCAACTTCCGCGATGCCTACTGGACGGTGGCGCAGATGGTGGCGCATCACACGGCCAATGGCTGCAACATGCAAGCCGGCGACCTGCTCGGCTCGGGGACGCAATCCGGTCCAGCACAGGGCCAGGGAGGTTCGCTATTGGAGCTAACGAGCGGAGGCAGGAATCCGCTGCGATTGGCCAACGGAGAGACCCGTACCTTCATCGAGGACGGCGATACTGTGATCCTTCGCGCCCGCTGCCAGCGGGACGGTTTTCGAACCATCGGCTTCGGCGATTGTGCGGGAACCGCACTGCCGGCACTGGGCTGACTTGCAAGCAGATGCTCAATGACGCACGCGAGCTGCTCGTGAAGTAGAGGAACCGGGGTCGTGCGCAAAGCCAGGGCGGACGCAGCTCGCTGCGCTCCGCCCTTGGAGCATCTGCATGTACCGATTTCTTCGCTTGATGGCCATGCTGTTCGCCCTGGCGGGCGGCGCTGCGGCCGCCGGGGTGGGCTTCATCACCGCGGCCAGCATCGTGGGGCGGGCACTGTGGTCCGCGCCCATTTCCGGTGACATCGAGATCACGCAGTTCGGCATCGCGCTTTGCATCTCGCTGTGCCTGCCCTGGTGCCAGCTGCATGGCGCCAACATCATCGTGGACTTCTTCACCATGAAGGCAGAGCGAGCGCACCCGGCAATTGCTCGACGGCGTTGGCGCAGTGCTGCTGGCCGCCATGATGGCCCTGCTGGCATGGCGCACGGCGGCAGGGGCGATGTCGGTCAAGGCGGCCGGCGAGGAATCGATGATCCTCGGCCTCGAATGTGGCTCGTGTACGGCGTGCTCGCGCCGGGCTTCGCGCTCACGATGCTGATCGCGATCTACCAGGCGGTCATGCACTTCCTCGGTCGCGAGTCGGAGGCCGTGGCATGAGCGGAGCGACCGTGGGCCTGCTGATGTTCGCCTTCATGCTCGTCCTGATGGCCGTGCGCATCCCCATCGCCGCCGCGATGTTCATCCCCGGGGCCCTCGGCTACTGGGCCATGACGAACGACATGGCGCTGCTCAACACGCTCAAGGGATCGGCCGTTGCCCGCCTGACGGTCTACGACCTGTCGGTGATCCCGCTGTTCCTGCTGATGGGCCAGTTCGCCACCCAAGGCGGGCTTTCGAAGGCACTGTTCAAGGCGGCCGCGGCCTTCATCGGGCACATCCGCGGCGGGCTCGGCATGGCGGCCATCATTGCCGCGGCGGCATTCGGCGCGGTGTGCGGCTCGTCGGTGGCGACATCGGCCACCATCGCCCAGGTGGCCTATCCCGGAAATGAAGGCGCACGGCTATGCAGGGCGCCTGTCGACCGGCGTGCTCGCCACCGGCGGCACGCTGGGGATCCTGATACCGCCTTCGGTGCCGCTGGTGGTGTATGCCATCCTCACCGAGCAGAACATCGCGAAGCTGTTCGCCGCGGCCTTCATCCCCGGCATCATCGCGGCGATCGGCTACATCATCGTGATCGCGGTCTACTGCCGCGCTGCGGCCCGAGATGGCGCAGCCCGCGGAGCCGATGCCCTGGCCGCAGCGCTGGAAGGCCTTGCTGGGCGTGTGGCCCATCGTGACGATCTTCGTGCTCGTGTTCGGCGGCATCTATGCCGGCATCTTCACGCCCACCGAAGGCGCGGCGGTCGGCGCGATCGGCACCTTCATCGCGGGCCTTGCCAAGCGCGAGCTGAGCCTGCAGGGCATCAAGAGCGCCTTCCTCGGCACGGCCGAGACCTCGGCGATGGTGTTCATGATCTTCCTCGGCGCCGACATGATGAACTCGTCGCTGGCGCTCACGCAGATGCCGGCCAACCTGGCGGACTGGGTGGCGCACCTGCAGGTTCCGCCCCTGGTCATCGTGGCCTGCGTGCTGGTGTTCTACGTGATCCTCGGCTGCGTGATGGACGAGCTGTCGATGATCCTGCTTGACCATCCCCGTGCTCTTTCCGGCCATCATGAGCCTGGACCTGTGGGGCCTGAGCCCGCAGGAGAAGGCCATCTGGTTCGGCATCCTGGTGCTGATGACGGTGGGATCGGCCTGATCGCGCCGCCTGTGGGCCTGAACGTCTACGTCGTCAACAGCATCTGCCGGGATGTGCCGATGAGCGAGACCTACAAGGGCGTGCTGCCCTTCCTGGTGAGCGACTTCTTCCGGGTGCTGCTGCTGCTGTTCGTGCCGGTGGTGAGCCTGGGGGCGGTGAGGTGGTTGTTTCAGTAGCGGAAATGCACAAGCCCGGCCGGGGCCGGGCTTGTTGCGTTCGCCTGGAACCTTCACACGGCAGGGGCCACAGGTTCGATCCCTGTACCACCCCGCGGCCAGACCGCCGAGCACCAACGCCGCCTTGCTGAGGCGGTGAAGTGGCTGCCTGCGGTTCAATGAGCCTTGGCCAGAGCAGCGGCCAGGGAGCGCTGCACGAATTCACCCAGGGCCGCCGGATCAGGGATGCTCACGGCCCGGCGGCCAGCTTCCGAGAAGGCAATGATCTTTTCACGCGCCAGGCGCGACATGGCGCGGCTGACCGTTTCCAGCTTGATGCCCAGGAAGTTGCCGATCTCGGTTGGCGTGAGTCGCAGGGTGATCTGGTCGGTGCGCAGTCCGCGCTCGGCCAGGGAGTCCACCCAGTAGCGCAGGAAGTCCGCCACGCGCGCGTTGGCAGGCAGGGTGCACAGGGACATCAGAGACTGGCGGTCACGCATGATCTCCCGGCTCATGGCCTCGTGCAGCATGGCCATCAACGCCGGTCGCTTCACGCAGGCGCCCAGCAGATCGTCGTAGCGGAAGATCCATACCTCGCCGGTGTCCATCGCGATGGCGTCGGTTTCGTGACGACCGCTGGCGATCCCGTCGAAGCCCAGCCAGTCGCCCTTGAACTGGAAGCCCGAAACCTGTTCATGCCCATCCAATGCCAGATGGACGATCTTGAAGATTCCGGAATTCACCACATACAGGCTCGACAGGCGGTCGCCGGCCCGGTGGATGCGATCGCCTGCATGAACGACGCGCCGGGTGAAGGGCACCAGGGACTCGATGAGCTTGAGCGACTCGGACAGGCGCTGGCGAAGCGGCTGGTTGTGGGAGGAGTCGTCAGAAGCCCGAGACGCAGAAGTGCTGAACATGCTGGATCTCCGTGATGGTCTTTTCACGAAGACTACGAGTCGGGTGCCAACCTCGCGTGAATGGATCACATCATTGGGAAACGCTGCGTGAACGCAATGTGTCCGGTGTGTATCGGGCTCAATGCGACATGAGCACCGGCATCTTGACGGAAGGCAAGGCTACCCATACCTTCTTGTCACTTTCCTATCACTGCCTGGACATCGATTTACCGTGACCCAGCCTGTTCACATCGCCGTCCTCGACGACGAAGTCGACATCACGCAGCTGCTGGCCAACTACCTGCAAGAGCCACGGCTTTCGCGTCAGCCAGCTGCACAGCGGCGCGCGCGCTGATGGACGCTGATGCCGGCCGACCCGCCGGCGCTGGTGCTGCTCGACCTCGGCCTGCCCGGCGAAGACGGCTTTGCGATCGCGCGCCAGCTGCGCGAGCACTGGCGCTGCGGCCTGGTCATCGTCACCGGCCGCGGCGACGCGGTCGACAAGGTGGTCGGCCTGGAGGTCGGCGCCGACGACTACGTGACCAAGCCCTTCGACCTGCGCGAGCTGCTGGCGCGCATCAAGGCCGTGCTGCGGCGCCTGGCGCCGGCGCCGCAGCGCCCGCGGCGACGCGCCGGCCGCGCACGCCAGGCTGCGCTTCGCCGGCTGGGAGCTCGACACCGCGGCGCGACGCCTGCTCGACCCGCGACGGCGGCGAAGGTGGCGCTGACCACCGGCGAGTTCGACCTGCTGTGCGTGTTCGCCCGGCACCCCGGCCGCGTGCTGTCGCGCGACTTCCTGCTCGAGCACGACGCGCGGCCGCGAGGCCGGCCCGTTCGACCGCACGATCGACGTGCAGGTCGGCCGGCTGCGCAAGAAGCTCGAAGCCGACCCCGAGGACCCGCAGATCATCAAGTCGGTGCGCGGCGCCGGCTACATCCTCGTGCCGCCGGTGACGCAGGCTGACGGATGACCGCGCTGACGCGCTGCACCACCTGCCGGGCTCGACGAGCGCTCGGTCTTCCGCTCGCTGTTCGCGGCCTATCCGGATGCGCTGCTGCTGGTCGACCCGGCGGCAGCATCGTGCTCGCCAACCCGGCCGCCAGCAGCTGCTCGGCTACGCGCACGACGAGCTGGTCGGCCTGCCGGTCGACGCGCTGGTGCCCGACGCGCATCCGCCCGCGCCACGCCGCCTACCGCGAGGCCTATGGCCGCAACCCGCGGCCGCGGCCGATGGGCACGCAGATGGAGCTGGTGGCCAAGCGCCGCGACGGCAGCGAGGTGATGGTCGAGATCGCGCTGAGCCCGCTGCAGGACCACGGGCTGCCGCTAGGTCGTGGCGGCGATCCGCGACATCGGCGCCTACCCGCGCGTCAAGCAGGCGCTGCAGCGCGCGCGCTACAGCGAGTATCGTGGCGCAGCTGGGCCGGCTGGCGGTCGACGCGCGCGACCCGCAGGTGCTGCTGGAGCAGGTGCCGGCCGTCGCGGCCGAGGCGCTTGCAGGTCGAGAGTCGCGGTGTCTGTACCTGCTGGAGCCGAACCGCCTCGAGTTCCGCATGGCCGGCGGCGTCGGCCTGATGCCGCGCGAGGCGCTCGGCGCACGCATGCCCAACCGCCCGACACCCCGCCGGGCTTCGTGCTCGCGCAGGGCAGCCGGTGATCGTGGCCGACTTCCGCGAGCGAGCGGCGCTTCGAGGTGCCGCCGGCCTACCTGGAGCACGGGCTGATCAGCGCGCTCGCGGTGCCGTTGTCCGATCGCGGGCCGCACGTCGGCGTGCTGGCGGTGCGCTCGCGCCAGCGCGCGGCGCTTCGGCGACGACGAAGTGCGCTTCCTCGAATCGCTGGCCAACCTGCTGGCCACCAGCCTGCAGCGCGCGCAGACCGAAGAGGCGCTGAACCATGCGCAGCGGCTGGAGAGCGTCGGCCAGCTCACCGGCGGCATCGCGCACGACTTCAACAACCTGCTGACGGTGATCCAGGGCAACCTGCAGGTGCTGGAGGAACTGCCGGCGCTCGCCGGCGACGACTACGCGCCAGCAGCTGGTCGGCGCCGCGAGCGCGCGCGAGCCGGCGCGGCGCCGAGCTGACGGGCAAGCTGCTGGCGTTCTCGCGCCGCCAGGTGCTGCAGCCCGAGCCGCGTCGACGTGCGGCCGCTGCTGCAGTCGCTGGCCGACATGCTGCGCCGCACGCTCGACCAGCGCATCCGCATCGAGGTCGAGGCCGCCGCCGCCTGCCCGCGCGTGCCTGGCCGACCCGGGCAGCTCGAAGTCGGCGCTGCTGAACATCGCGATCAACGCGCGCGATGCGATGCCCGACGGGCGGCGCGCTGCTGTTCCAGCGTCCGAGTGCTGCGACAGCCTGCCGGCGCAGCTGCGGCCGAGCTCGGACCCGGAGGCGCCGGCCGACAGGCTACGTCGCGATCGCGATCGCCGACACCGGCAGCGGCATGCCCGAGGCGGTGAAGGAGCGCGCCTTCGAGCCCTTCTTCACGACCAAGGAGGCCGGCCGCGGCACCGGCCTGGGCCTGAGCACGGTGTACGGCTTCGTCAAGCAGTCGAGGGGCGCGATCGCGCTCGACAGCGCGCCCGGCGCGGGCACCACGGTCACGCTGTACATCCCGCGGCCGTGACGCAGCATGAGGCGAGCGCCGCCGAGGCGCGGACTGCGACGCGCCGCTGCGCTGTCCGGGCCTGAGGGTGCTGCTGGTCGAGGACGAGCCCGAGGTGCGCGCGGTCGTGCGCAATTTCCTCGCCGCCTCGGCTGCGCGGTCGCGCATGTGCGCCAGCGCGCGAGCAGGCGCTGCTGCGCGCTGGCGCCGGACGAGCGACTTCGACCTGCTGCTCACCGACATCGCGCTCGGCGCCGGCATGCGCGGCACCGAGCTGGCGCGCGCAGGCGCAGCGAGCGCTCGCCCGGCGCTGGCGGTGCTGCTGATGTCGGGCTACTCGGCCGAGCTGCTCGAGCCGACCAGCGACCGCCGCGCCGCTGGGAGCTGCTGCGCAAGCCCTACACGCGCGAGGAGCTCGCGCAAGCGATCATGAGAGCCATCCAGGCCGTGCGGGGGCAGCAAGGCTGATCGCATTGCGACCGCATCGCTTGACATGGCGCAAGGAATTGAGGACGAGGAGGCCCTAGGCTTGTTGCTCTGCAGGACTCAGCCCCGAGATGCTCTCTTGAAGCCGCAGCATCCAGCCCACACGAGCGCCAGGCCACCTCGCCATGCCCACTTGTGGCGAAGGCCGCACGCGACCTGAGGCGTACCCTCGCGGAGGTCAATCTACCACAGATGCTGAGGGGCCGCCACATTGCACTGCTGGCTGATGGCAACGACCAGGCGGCCTGCGAGGCCTTCATCACCGCGGCCACCGGCCTGGGCGCCAGGGTGACACGCGTTCGTCTGCTCGAGCTGCGCACGACCCAGGGCCAATGGGACGAGAAGACGGCCAGCTTGCTGGGCAGCTTTATGACGCCATTGTCTGCATGGGCTGCGATGCGGACTTGGTCGCCTGGATCGAACGCCACGCCGGCATTCCGGTCTGCAACCAGCCCCGACCCACCGGCATCGATGAAGAGGAGGGCAGCCGGAGCCCGGCCGATGGCCTCTATCTCTTGCTGGCGCAGCTCCTGAACAGGCTGACCTGAGCCGGCGACTCACGCGTCGCCGCGTGCCTTCCTTCGGCGCGCAGCCATCTCGCGGCCCATCTCGCTGCGCTGCTCGACGTCGAGTCGCACGCGGGCCTCCGGATAGATGCATGTCTCTTCCAGCGCGATGTGGTCGTGCGAAAGAGCGATGAAGACTCGCACGGCGTCCTCGAGTGCATCGATGTCGTACCGGGATTGGCCGTTGGCCACGGCATCGAGCAGCGTAGACAGTTCCCGCCAATCCTGTTCGAGCCAGCCGTGGTCCTGCTGCAGCCTCTGGATGTCCTGGACCATCTCGGGGTCTGCGTCGAGCAGCAAGCGCGGAAAGACGTGAAGCTCCTCGTCCTCGTGGTGCCGTCGAGCGGTGGTCGAAAAGTAATTGATGATCTCCGCGGCCATGTGGCGCGCATGCGGGTCGGGGCCGAGCTGCCTCAGGCGCGACACCAACGCAGACAGCTTGCCGAGCGTGAACAAGGTCTGGCGGTGGCATGCGTCCAGGGCCTGGAAGCCATCGTCGTAGACCCCGGGGGAAGGCGACTGCGCTTTCATGATGGGGCCACTGTGCCAATCCTCGAGCTGTCGTGGTTTGATCTGGCTCAAGGCTTGGCGCCACTCGCGGCCGACAACTCCTCCAGTGATCCCGAAACCAGCACCTGAAGGCGGCTGACCGGGCGGACTGGCAGTCGACTGCAGCGGCCACCACCCGGCGCCGCGTTCGTATTGGCGTCCTGAGACCCTTTGCTCCTTGGTATATTCTTTGATATATATCAGACTGGACGAGGAAAGCCGGCATGGCCCAGACAGCCAAGCTATTCATTACCGGGCGCAGCCAGGCGGTGCGCCTGCCGCTTGAGTACCGCTTCGAGGAGAAAGAGGTCTACATTCGCCGCGATCCGGCGACGGGTGACGTGATCCTTTCGCGTCGGCCCGATTCATGGGACGGCTTCTTTGCCCTCGACGCGACGACGGACGTCCCGGCGGACTTCATGGACGAGCCCGACAGAAACCAGGGCGACCAGGCGCGCGACCCATTCGAGGGCGGACCAGCGTGATCACATACCTGCTCGACACCAACATCGCAAGCCACATCATCAAGGGCGATATTCCGCGCGTGCGCGAACGCCTGGTCGCGGTGCCGATGCACAACGTCGCCGTTTCGGTCGTCACGCAGGCCGAGTTGCTCTATGGCGTTGCCAAGCGTGGCCATCCGCACGGGCTTGCAACCAAGGTGCGCGAGTTTCTCGCCCGGGTTTCGGTGCTGCCGTGGACATCCGAGGTCGGCGAGGTCTACGCCGACTTGCGCGCATCCTGCGAGGTCGGTGGTGTCTCGCTTGGCCCGCTTGTCAGCCAGCCAGGGAATGGCTCACGCCATGAGCTACCGGGCAGGGACCATGAGGCGACCTGAACAGGAGGTTAGTCATGGCGATGAACGAGGTCCAGAACGAGCGGGGGCTGTCGATGCTCGAGTTCTTCGACGGCTACGGATCGCAGGAGGAATGCGAAGCATTGGTCCGCGGCTGGCGATGGCCCGAAGGCTTCGCCTGCCTGTGCTGCCAGGGGAGTTGGCAGAGCGAGTCGTTGCTAGGGCGGCTGACTTCCAATGAAGCGCCTGCTGGTACCAGTGCAGCTTGGTGAGCGGCACGATCTCGAGTCGAGCAAGCTGGTTGCCGAAGTGGTTCTGGATGCACCTGATGACGTAGGGGAAGAACAACGTGTCGGCGCTGGAACTCAAGCGCGACCTGGGCGTGTCGTACCGAATGGCCTGGCTGCTCAAGCAGAAGCTGATGGAGGTGATGATGGAGCGCGAGCAGTTGTGCGAGCTCACTGGCCGTGTCGAGATCGATGATGCCTACTCGGCGGCGAGATCGAGGGCGGGAAGGCCGGCCGTGGCTCGTCGAAGAAGGGCCTCTTGGCGGGCGCGGAGACCACTGAGTCGGGCGAGCCGGTGCTGGTTTGCTGTCGAAGCGAGCATCGACCGAGGAGTCCATCAAGGCCTTCGCCCAGACGTCGCTGGCTGCGCCGGCGACCTCGTTTCCGACGGCGGGGTGCGACCGTCGTCGAGGGTACCGGCATTCTGCACAAGCGGACATCACCGGCGGCGGCATGGCCAGCGCAAAGCATCGTCGTTCTGGCTGTTAAGATGGCGCTGGGCAACCTGAAGACTGCATGGGCGGACCGATCACGCCTTCGACTTCGACAAGACGCCAATCGACATCTTGCCGAAGTGCAGCACCTGTTCACTCGTCGCTTCGACCTGTGCTCGATCCATCAGGCTGGCTGTGCTGCCAGTACGACCAAGCCGTACCGGCTCCAGGCCGTGCGCGGAGCTGATGTTCATCGCTGATCAGGTGACACGATGATCGCCGCGCATGTCAAGGCACTCGGGCTCGATGCGCCACGCGTGCGCAAGGCCAGGCCATCCTGATCACGCGGGATCGGGCCTTCTCGCGTGTGCCTGGCGGGCTGATGATCGATGACTGGACGCGCGAAGCGTAGCGCCATGACCGAAGCTGCATCGCCGGGCTGACGCCAGAGGGCTAGTCCACTGCGTCACTGAAATCGCACCCCCGCTGTCCACCGGATACGGGCGCGCTGCGGCGTTGCAAATGCTCGCGATACCTGCGGGTATCGCTGCGCTTTGCGCCTTGCATCGCATCCCGTCTCGGGCGTCCCTCGGGTGGCATTTCAATGACGCAGCGGACTAGGCGGCCTTGCCAAGCCCGATCGGTGCGGGCACGGCATTGACGATGCGCGTGAACAGCGCCCGGTATTCCGCCTCCGGCTCATGTCCGGCCAGCGGATCGCGGTTGGCGCCGAAGGCTTCGTCGAGCTCGGCCCAGTCCTGCTCGTTCAGCACGCGCTCGGCGAGCGGCAGGATCTCGCGCTCCTCGACTGCCATGTGCTCGAAATAGAAGTCCGCATAAGCACGCGCCGCGGACTCGAAGGCCTCGCGGCGGCTTTCGCCCATCATCTCGAAGGCGAGCAGCGCATGCTCGAGGTCGCGGATGGCGCGCTCGCCGCGCGAATGATCGAGATCGAGCCGGTCGAGCACTTGGCGCGCTTGCGGCGTGCGCGCCCTCAGCTTGGGGAACAGGATCTCCGATTCCTTGCGATGGTGCCGCTGCTCCGGGAACTCGTCCACGTAGAACAGCATTGCCCGCAGTGCGGCGAAATCGGGAAGCGTGCCTTGCCTGCGGTGCTCGGCGAGCAGCAGCAGGATGGAGCGCAGCATCGCGGACAGGGCGACATGTTCGTCCCTGATGATGCGAACGGTGTGATGGGTCATGAATTTCTCCTTCGAATGTGCTGAGGCCTTGGCTCAGCGCGACATCAGCACCGGCACGCGCATGTCCTCGAGCATCGTGCGCGTGACGCGACCGAGCGCCAGTTCGGTCAGGCGAGAGTGCCCGTAGGCGCCCATCCTTTACCTTGAGCCATCTTCGCCGCCCGATGCATGCCGGCATTGACATGCGTCAAACCGAGCGGCTACTCCTCGGTTCGGCGGCTTGCTAGTTCTGCATCAGGCGCCTCATCCAATCCAGCAACACCGCCGGCAGGAGTTCGGGCTTCGGCAGCAGCGCGTACTGCCTGGGGCCGAAGATGTCCGGCAGGTAGTTCGCCGCTTGTCGGTCCACCGTCAGGCAGAAGGCATTGATGCCCTGCAGCCTGGCTTCGGTGACCGCCTGCCGCATGTCTTCGACGCCATATCGGCCCTCGTAGTCATCGACGTCGTTCGGCTTTCCGTCGGACAACAGCAGCAGCAGCCGGTGGCGGGCGGGCTGCCCCATGAGCACCGCCGTGGCATGTCGAAGGGCTGCCCCCGCACGGGTGTAGTGTTCCGGCTCCAGCGAGGCAATCCGGCGAGCCACGCTGGCGCTGAAGGCTTCGTCGAAGGACTTGATGATGCGAACGACCACCCCATGCGGTCCCTCGCCCGAGAATGCCGCCACCGCGTGCGGCTCGGCCATGCCTTGCAGGGCGATCGACACGAGCAGCAGCGCTTCTCGCTCGACATCCACGATCCGCTTGTTGGCCGATATCCAGCCGTCGGTGGATCCGCTGACATCGACCAGCAGGAAGACGGCCATGTCGCGCCTGGCCCTGCGATAGCCTGGTACAGCGACTGAGCCATCGGCAGCCCGGCCCTCAGGTCGGCAAGGCTGTCGATGTACGCGTCGATGTCGACGTCTTCGCCATCGAATTGCTTGCGCAGCCGCATGCGCTGCGCACGAAGCATCTCGAAGCGCCGCCGCACGAGATTGGCCATCGGCAGGCATTCGGCGAGCGTCCTGTCCACCCACGCTTGCGGACCTTCCGCGGCCGGCCGCACGTGGACCGTGACGGCTCGCTCGTGGTAGGCCTGGAGTCGGCAATCCCACTCCGGATAGCGTAGCTTCCCTTCACCGGCGGCCGCGTCACGGCCCGCCTGTTTCGCGCGGGCCCGAACCGGATCCTCCGACAGGAACACTTCCTTGGGCCGGCCCGGCGTGGACACCATGCGTGCCTCGGGAAGCTCGGACATCGCGTCGGCGAACTCCTCTGCCGCGGTCCCTGCATCCCGGTCCGTGGGCCGCTGCATGCCGACGGGATCCTCGACCTGCTCGTGCGGCTGCGCGGTCTGCACCATCCACGCAGCTTGCTTCTGGTCGTCTTCGCCCTCCATCGGATTGCGGACTCGAGGGCTGCGGGCCAGTCGTGCACTTCGCGCAGGCGAGTCCTCGACCTCCGCCGGGACACCTGCATCGGTCGACGAGTGCGCCGAGGCCTCGGTGGCAGGCCGCAATTCACCGGTCCACGCGTCGAGAAGGAGGAAGTGCGACGGGTTGGCTCCAGGCGAACTCTTCCGCCGCAAGTCGGGTGCAAGGATCCGGGCGCGCTCGAGCCACTCGTGAGGACCGGCAGGCTGGAGTGCCATCGCGGCGTCCTCGAGCATCCGCCGGACAAGGACCTCCAGCGGCCTGCAGTGCTCCGGGAAAGCAGCCAGCGCCGGCCGTTGCCGCAGCGCCAAGGCTCGCGCCGCCTGGATGGAAGGCCGCATGCCCGGCAGGAGATGGGCCAGGGCGGCGTCGCTCGCATGGGCTTCGAGCACCTGGAAGATGTCCCGCTCGAGTGGATCGGCGACGGTTTGCGCGAACGCTGCCGCGCCGCGCCGCGCCCGCATGGCCTGCTGCAAGGCCATCACCCTGTATCGGTCGATTGCGCCAAGACCGTCCTGCGCCGCGAGACGGGCCGGAAGCCACAGGGTCATGCCGTCGGTGGCCGGGACGGCGGCCGCCGCGCGAGGGGCGTCGCCACGGCGAAACAGCTTGGCGAGGAAGGTCGTCGGCGCGGGTGGCTCGGCGACCCGGATCGGATGGCTGATGCCGAACACCGCGGTGACGAGGAGGTCGAGCCTGCGGGCCACATCGGGCAGGGCGACTTGCTCCGTCGTCCGGGGCCGCCTTGCGGCGACGGCGCCACAGCTCACTGGCGTACACCGTGGCATGTCGCGCGACATCGGTGATGACCTCTTCCGCTTCGGCCATGTCGTCGCTCCCTCGCCTCAGACGAAGGTCGCGTCGACCAGGTCGCGCATCGCGGCGACCAGCGCCGGGTCGTCGGACAGCGGAGCGACCACGGCCGAGTAGCAGGCCTGGCGCATGTCGATGCCGCTCGAAATCAGTCGCGCGGCGGCGATGAGCAGTCGCGTGCTCGGGACTTCGGCAAGGCCACGATCCTGCAGCGCCCGAAGGCGGTGGGCAGCGAAACCAGGGCATGTGCGGTGGACGGTCCGACCCGCCCTCGTGCGCCACGATCGCCGCTTCGCGCTCGGCCGGCGGGAAGTCGAAATCCAGCGCGACGAAGCGCTGCCGGGTGCTCGGCTTCAGGTCCTTGAGCAGGCGCTGGTAGCCAGGGTTGTACGAGATCACCAGCTGGAAGCCCGGCGCGGCCTCGATGAGTTCGCCGGTCTTGTCGATGGGCAGCAGCCGCCTGTGATCCGTCGAGCGGGTGCAGGACGACGATCGTGTCCTGCCGTGCTTCGACCACTTCGTCCAGGTAGCACACCGCGCCCTCGCGCACCGCGCGCGTGAGCGGGCCGTCCTGCCACTCGGTGCCGTCATGGCGGATGAGGAAGCGCCCGATCAGGTCGCTCGCGGTCAGGTCGTCATGGCACGAGACCGTGATGAGCGGCCGCTTCAGATGCCACGCCATGTGCTCGACGAACCGGGTCTTGCCGCAGCCGGTCGGTCCCTTCAGCATGACGGCGAGATGGCGGGCATGGCACTGCTTGAAGATCGCGACCTCGCGCCCTGAAGGCACGTAGTAGGGTCCGGCGTCGTCCGCGGCGACCATGCGCTTCAGGCCCTTGCCGCGCCGGTCGGCGCGACCCGCGGCGACGGCGCGGATTCGGAGCTGAGTTCGAACCGCGGGGCGTAGCGGAAGAAGTCGATGATGAACAGCGCGACCCCCGTGGCAAACAGGATGCCGGTGGCGATGAGCATCAGGAAGTGGACCTGGATCTTCAGCTGCGCATCGAGGTAGCCCAGGCCGAGGATGCGCTCGAGGTACACCTGCCCGATGCCCGCGGTCGCGAACGACAAGGTCATGCCGAACATGCCGGCCGCCTGGAGCCAGAACGCCCAGTAGCCCAGGCTCGTGCCGCGTTCGCTGCGCCCCGCCGTCATGGATGGCAGGGCATAGGTGATCATCGCCAGGACGATCATCGCGTACGCGCCGTAGAACGCGGCATGGCCGTGCATGGCGGTGATGAGCGTGCCGTGCGTCCACTTGTTGACCCCCGGCCAGGTATGGGCGAGGCCGAGCAGCCCGGCCCCGAAGAGCGTGTAGAGCGCGCTGCCGACCGTCCAGTGCAGCGCCAGCGCATTGGGGTGCGCCATGCCCGACCTCCGCAGGGCGGAGTAGGCGTAGATGGCCATCGCCACCAGGGCCACCGGTTCGAGCGCGCTGAAGATTCCGCCGATGGGCAGCCAGTAGCTCGGGACGCCGACCCAGTAGTAGTGGTGCGCCGTGCCCAGGATGCCCGCGATGAATACCAGGCCCACGATGACGTAGAGCCACTTCTCCATCACTTCGCGGTCGGCACCGGAGAGCCGGATCAGCAGATAGGCGAGGAAGCCGCCCTGGATCATTTCCCACACGCCCTCCACCCACAGGTGGATGGTCCACCAGCGGTAGAAGATGGAGACGACGTAGTTCCTGTATTCGAGCAGCGCCGGCAGGAAGAGGACGGCGGCGCTGCCGATCCCCAGCAGCAGCACGCCTTCGGTCGTCGTGAAGCGACCCGACTTCCTGATGGTCATGCCGACGTTGTAGAGGAACATGAGCATGACCACGACGATGACGAGCTTGTGCGGCAGCGGCTGCTCGAGCAGCTTGTTGCCCGTGCCATAGCGGAACAGGTAGCCGACCACGGCGGTCACGCCCATCAGGACCCAGAGCCCAGCTGGACATAGGCGAGCTTGACGCTGTGCAGCTCCGTGCGGGACTCGTCGGGCACCATCCAGTAGGTGGCGCCCATGAAGCCCGTGAGCACCCACACGACCAGCAGGTTCGTGTGAATGACCTTGGTGACGTCGAAGGGCAGGATGTAGAGCAGCGGGTCCGGGCCGAGGTACTTCGTGGCCGACAGCAGCCCGAACACGATCTGCAATCCGAACAGCGCCATCGCCACGGCGAAATACCAGTACGCGACGGACTTGGGATTGTAGTCGCATCACGTGCTCCCCGTTACTGCTGATGCTCGAGGAGAGATAGGCCGCGAGCTGCTCGACCTGCTCCGGCTTCAGGCTCTGGCCATAGGTGTTGGGCATGAAGGAAACGGCGTTCGCCGAATACATCGCCCCGGGGACCAGGTGGGCACTCGGTTCGACGATGGACTCGCTGACATAGCCCTTCGCATCCTTGGCCTTGCCCTTGTACTCGGGCGAAGCGATGGTCTTGGCCGCCCTCTCGCCGACGCCGGCCAATGAGGGCCCGGCCAGGTTGACGCCTTGTGCCACCGAGTGACACGCGTTGCAGGCGGGCGTCGACGAGCGAAACAGGCGCTCGCCGAGGGCCATCGGGTTCTCGTCGCGCCGAGACCGGCCGGGCGGCTGGCGGCGCCTGTCCGCCGCCTGCGGACCGGCAGTGCCTGCCCCTGTTGCGCGCTCATGTCCGTCCCGGGGATCGTCGCCCCGGTCACGAGGATGGGGCGCGGCGGCCATCCGCCGTTGTCCACGTTGCTCACCCAGCCGAGGAACGAGATGAGGTGCCTGATTTCCTCGTCGCTCAGGTCCTGCTTGGGCATCAGGCGTCGATGGCGCTGCTCGTCATAGAACTGCGCCGGGTTCTTCATGTAGGCGGTCAGGTACTGCTCGCCACGCAGCTTCGCGATCTTGGTGAGGTCGGGCGCGTAGTAGGCCCCTTCGCCGAAGAGCGTGTGGCAGTTGACGCAGTTGTACTTGTGCCAGACATCCTTGCCCGCCACGACCTCGGGGGTGAGCTGGTCCGCGTGGGTCAGCGTCGGGAACTGCCGATGGCTGTCGAGCGTGAGCCCCAGGAACACCAGGCTTGCGATGGCCGTGGAGACGATGGCGAACAGCCGTGTCTGGCGCTTGTTCATGGTGGCGCTCCCGTGATCAGACGCGCGATGCCGGACCAGTAGGTGACCGCCATGTAGACCGAATACAGGGCAGCCACGAACATCAGCAGCACGATGACGTAGCCGAGGAGTTTCAGCGGACCATGACCGGGATCTCCCTCCTGCCAGACGATTGCGGCTCGGTTGCCGCCCGCTGCATGCGCGGCGCGGGCATTCCTTCGGCGCGCTGCCATCTCCCGCCCCATCTCGCGGCGCTCGGCGTCGCGCAGCCGTGCGCGAGCCTGGGGGTAGATGCACGACTCTTCCAGCGCGATATGGTCCTTCGACAGCGTGATGAACACCGTCGCGGCCTCCTGCAAGGCGTCCAGGTCGAACCAGGTCTGGCCGCGGCCACCGCGTCGAGCTGGGGCGACAGCTCGCGCCAGTCCTCCTCGAGCCAGCCATGGTCCTGCTGGAGCCTTTGCACGGCCTGCACGATGTCGGGGTCGTCGCTGGCCAGCAGCCGCGGGAAGACATGCCGCTCCTCGTCTTCGTGGTGGTGGCGGGCGGTCGTCGAGAAGTGGGTGACGATCTCGGAGGCCAGTTCGCGCGCCGTCGCGTCGCAGCCGTGGCGGCGCAGGCGGGCAAGCAGCGCGGCGAGCTTGCCCAGCGTGAGCACGGTCTGGCGATGGCAGACGTCGAGCGCGTCGAAGCCGTCGTCCAGGCCTTGTCCGGCTGGCAGGGAGGAAGCCATGCCGCGGCCCAGGGGCAGCCGCATGGACGGGGGAATGCTGTCGAGGATGCGGCCGAAGAGGGCGGCGCGGTACTCGGCGTCGGGGTCGTCGCCCGTGAGCGGATCGCGGTTGGCGGCGAAGGCCTCGTCGAGCTCGGCCCAGTCTTCCTTCGTCAGCACCTGCTCGGCGAGCGGAAGGATCTTCTGCTCCTCCAGCCTCATGTGCGCGAGATAGAAGTCGGCATACCTCGCCACGGCGATCTCGAACGCCTCGCGCCGCGCCTCTCCCAGCATCTCGAAGACCAGCAAGGAGTGTTCGAGGTCGCGAATCAGCCATTCACCTTGCATGTGATCTTCATCGAGCCGATCCAGCAGGTCGTGCGCCAGGTCCGTGCGGGCGCGCAGCTTGGGAAAGAGGAGCTCCGATTCCTTGCGATGGTGACGTTTCTCCGGAAACTCGTCCACGTAGAACAGCATCGCCCGCAGCAACGAAAAATCGGGCAAGGTGCCTTGCTTGCGATGCTCCGCGAGCAGCAGCTGCAGGGAGCGCAGCATGGCCGCAAAGGCAGCATGCTCCTTGCGAACGACTGCGAGGGTGGTGTGCGACATGGTCTGGCCTTCAGGGATGCCATTGCAGCAATCGCTGCGGATCAGGAAACAGGGCTGCGGTCTTCATGGGCAGAGGGTCGCCGCATGTCCGCCGCAGTGGTTTTGATCTGTGTCAAGGTTCCACGAGTGAGGCGGCGAACCATGTCTGAAGCAGATCCGGCGCGATCACTACCCACGGTCGTCGCGGGGTTCGCCGGCTGACGCTGGGCAGCGCATGCTCAACCTGGCTTTCCATCAAGGCGTGGACGGGTCAACACGCCCCAGTACCGCACCGCGTACAAGCCGAAGCCTGCGGACCACAGCGCGGCCGACCCGAGCACCGCATGCAACGTGTGTGCAGGAGCGATCATTGGAAGGCACACTCGCACGACTGCAGCGAGCAGCACGAAGACGTAGCAAGCGGTGTCGAACGAGTCGGCGCGGAGAGGGCGCGCAGTGTGACCCCGAGCCGTGCGAGTCATCATGCCGATGATGAGCCCGCCCACAGCGCCAACCGTGAGCGCATGAGTCGCTGCAGAGGGTATGACCCAGCCGAGTTCGGCGAGCGCTCGCAACGCAAGGTGAACTGGAATCCATGCATACGCAAGGTGCAGGATCCAGACAAGAGGAACACGCCACGTCTTCCACGGTTGCCACAACATCCAACGCCATCCGTGCGCGACGGTTGCCGCCGCTGTCAATAGCACCATGGCGAGGCCGCTGAGCCCGACCGCATCGGCGGCAAGCAGCGCCAGCACAAGGCCGAGCGCCGCCCGCTCGACATGCGGGTGCCGGGAGGCGGTAGTGCCGGGAACCCCGTTGTTGGTGAACATGGGGATGACGCGCCCGCCCATGACCGCGAGGATGAAGAGCATGACGTCGAGCGCGACGGTCATGCCAGGCATCGCAGGTAAATTGACGACGCCCAGTTGGGAAAGATGAACCATGCCGGCCGTGGCGGACAGCAGGACCAGCAAGCCGACGAAGAAGTAGTTTCTGCGGTTGCTGGCCTTCAGGAACGGTATGGCCAGCGAGACGGCGGCCGCCAATGGGAAGGTGATATTGACGGCAGCCGCAGCCACCGCGAACGGTGTCAGCACAAGGATGCGTCCGGCGACCCACAGAGCCGCCAAGCAGAGCAGGGCCCAACCTGTCGGCGTTGGCTGGTTGCTCCAGTTGCGACCCGCCGTGAACAGAAAGCCGACCATGACGGCCAGCGTGAATCCGAACACCATCTCGTGTGCGTGCCAGAGCGGACCGGCCAGGTAGGGATGAGGGAGCATCCCGCTGAATTGCAGCGCCCACAGCGGAATCGACAAGGCCGCAAACATGCTCGCGAGCAGGTAGAACGGCCGGAAGCCAAGGTCGAAAAGAGCGAACCGATGCCCGACAACCGGGCGCGGCTCTTCAACTCGTAGCAGCGGCATCGTCGCGGAGCCTCTTGGAGCGTGGGTGCTTGACCCGTATCGGCGAGCAGTGAAGACGGATTTCAGATGCACCTATGGTAGGAATCACGCTCTCGACTTCCTTGATGTGCGTCAAAGGCGGATACGGGCTTTGCGCCTTGCCGGCACCGATGTGCCACCAGCTCCTGCACGATGCGGCTCAGTATTGCAAGGCCGAGCGCACAAGCGGAAACTGATCGTCCCTTACAGCGCTTCTTACTTCATGGCACTCCAACACGCTTCTCCAGGCCAAGCGCTCGACGTACGTCCACTTGGTGACCGTCTTCCGGCGGAAAAGACGTCAGCACTGTTCAAGTCACTCGACCTCGAGGTCATGCGGCTGGTCCTCCTGGCGGGGAAGGCGTTGCCGCCGCACAGGGTGCCGGGCGAAATCACGATTCACTGCCTCGAGGGCAGCCTGGACGTTCAGCTCGATGACGCCACCGTGAGGCTGGAAGCAGGGGAGATGCTCTTCCTCGCGAGGAACGCAATGCACGGCGTCAAGGCGGTGACCGATGCCAGCGCGCTGGTGACTATCGCCCTGAAGTCCTGAAGCAGCCGAATGAAAAACCGATGGAAACGCTTGGGACCGTCACGCTCTCTCTGACCGAGCGGGACACCTCTATCCTATGTCCATGGGATAGGTAGTCTTGTGTATGTCAATGCCTGCCTATGCTGGGGAAAACAGGAAGTGCAGCACGTCCCCATCCTTCACGACGTACTCCTTGCCCTCCGCCCGCATCTTCCCCGCGTCCTTCGCCCCCTGCTCGCCCTTGTAGGCGACGAAGTCGTCATAGGAGATGGTCTGCGAGCGGATGAAGCCGCGCTCGAAGTCGGTGTGGATCACGCCGGCAGCCTGCGGCGCGGTGTCGCCGACGTGGATGGTCCAGGCGCGCACTTCCTTCACGCCGGCGGTGAAGTAGGTCTGCAAGCCCAGCAGCTTGAAGGCCGCGCGGATCAGGCGGTTCAGGCCCGGCTCGTGCTGGCCCATCTCCTCGAGGAACATGATCTTGTCCTCGTCGCTCATGTCGGCGAGGTCGGCCTCGGTCTTGGCGCAGATGGCCACCACCGGCGCGTTCTGGCCGGCGGCATATTGCTGCAGGCGCTCGAGGTAGGGGTTGTTCTCGAAGCCGTGCTCGTCCACGTTGGCCACGAACATGGCCGGCTTGGCGGTGATCAGGCACAAGGGCTTGAGCACGACCTGCTCTTCCTTGCTGAAGTCGATCGAGCGCACCGGCTTCGCTTCATCGAGTGCCGCCTGGCACTTGTTGAGCACGTCCACCAGGCGCTGCGCTTCCTTGTCGCCGCCGGCGCGGGCCACCTTGGTGTAGCGCTGCAGGCTCTTCTCGACCGTGCCCAGGTCGGCCAGGCACAGCTCGGTCTGGATCACCTCGATGTCGGAGATCGGGTCGACCTTGCCGTTGACGTGGATCACGTTCTCGTCGTCGAAGCAGCGCACCACGTTGACGATGGCGTCGGTCTCGCGGATGTGCGAGAGGAACTGGTTGCCCAGGCCTTCGCCCTTGGACGCGCCGGCGACCAGGCCCGCGATGTCCACGAACTCGACGATCGCCGGCACCACGCGCTCGGGCTCGACGATCTTCGCCAGCGCCTGCAGCCGCGGGTCGGGCAGCTCCACGATGCCCACGTTGGGCTCGATGGTGCAAAAGGGGTAGTTCTCGGCGGCGATGCCGGCCTTGGTGAGGGCGTTGAAGAGGGTGGACTTGCCCACATTGGGCAGGCCCACGATGCCGCATTTGAGGCTCATGGCGGTCGACTTTCGAGCTGGGGGAAACCGCGAATTTTAGCGGCCAAGCCTGTCCGGGCCCCCCTTCAGAATTTGAGCGTCGCCGTGCCCTTCATGCCTGGCCGCAGCACCTGCTCGATGCCTTCCAGGATGATGGCGTTCATGCCGAAGGTCACCGCGCCGTCCATCCGCGTATCGGCACGGTAGGTCGAAAGCGTGTCGCCGGGCTCGTGGCCCTCTTCGCCGGTCGCCGGCTCCACATTCGGGATCGAGCAGCGCACGCAGGGCTTGACCAGCCTCAGCCGGACATCGCCTTCGTCGGTGGCGATGGTCAGCTCGTCGAGATGGTCTTCCTCGTTCGCCGACAGCGTCTCGTCGAGGCTCGCGATGACGAGGTTGGGCCGAAAGCGCGCCATCGCCACCGGCTCCCCGCCGCGCGCCTTCAGCTTCTCGTTGAGCGCGTCCAGCGCGGCCTGCGAGATCACGAGCAAGGGAAAGCCATCGGCGAACTGGTTCTCGGCCTCGACCTCGCCGGTCCACTTGCGGCTCGACAGGCGCTCTTTGCTCCGGATCGAAGCGCACCAGCCGCAGCTTGCGGCCCAGGAAGTCGCTGAACCATTGCGCGGCCAGCTCGCCCATGTCGTAGGCCTTCACGGTGTCGTCCCACACGGTGGCCGTCACGGGGCCTTCGACCGTGTCGTAGGCGATGTGCAGCGCCAGCATGCCCGGCGCACGCAACACCATGTCGCTCTCGCGCAGGCGAGGCTGGATCAGCGCCATGCGCGGCAGCTCCCGCTGCGACACGAAGCGGCCGTTCTCGTCGACCACCATCCAGGCGCGATCGAGCTCCAGGCCGGTTTCGACCAGCAGGGCCTCGTCGAGCGCCACGCCCGCGCAAGACTTGATGGGATAGACGTACAGGCCTCCCACGCTGAAATTCACATCGCTCACTTTCACATCGCTCACTTGAAGATTCCCTTCAGCTCGTCCTTGAGTTTTTCTCTCGCGACATCCTCGATCCTGCGCGCCGGCTGGGAGGCACTGCCTGCACTGGCGGGCGCGCTCTTCGGCTTGCCCTTGAGCCGTTCCTGGATCTTGTTCTTCACCGCGGCCTCGGCGGCGGCCGCAGCCACGGTGGACCACTGCACCTTCCATGCAATCGCCTCCAGCGGACCGCTCAGCTCGACCGGCACCGTCAAGCCCTTCAGCGCGGCAAGCTCGTCGCCCCCCTGGCCCTTGGACGTGGTGACCACGGTGGCACGGGCGAGGTAGTCGATGCGGTTCCTGCCGATGTCGATGGCGCCCTCGCCGCCGAGACGCAGGAACGGGCTCTTGATGTCGAGGTCATTGCTGCGTGCCACGCCGTCGGCGATGACGAAGCTCGCGCTCATCTCGGAGAAGTCGGTCTTCTCGGACTGCTGGGCCTGCTGCACGGCGTCCTGCTTCATCGAGAAGGCGGCCTTGGCCTGGCGCAGCGTGCGGGCAAGGTTGATGCCCTTGACGGCACCGTCGCGCAGGTGGAGCGAGGCAGTGCCTGCCAGGCGCGACTTCATTTCGTTGACGCTCTTGCCGGCCGATTCGATGTCGAGCGTGACGCGGCCCGTGCCTTCGAGCACGTCCTTCTGCGCCACGTCCCGCAGGGCGGCCGCGATGTCGATGTTGTTCGCATTGGTCTTGAGCGTGATGCGTTGCGCGCGTGCATCGGCGAAGGCGTTGCCGTCGATGCTGCCGCCCCAGATGCGCCCGGCGAACCGCGGCACGCGGAGCATGCCGCCATCGAGCGTGGCCTCGATCTGCGCATCATCGAGCTGATAGCGCTGGTAGATCAGCTTGCCTGCCTTGAGGGACAGGCTGCCCTGGAGGCTGCGCAAGCCGGAGAGATCGACCGGTGCATCCGCCGCTGCCCCGTTGGGTGCCGCCGAAGATGGCGCCGAGGCGGCTGCCGGCGCGGGTGCGGCGTCTGCGAGCAGCTGGTTCATGTCGAGGGTCGCGAACTGGCCCTTGGCGTTGATCGTAGGGACCGTGCCGGCGAAGGCGACACTGCCTTCGCTGTTGAAGGGGCTGTCGTTGAGCGTGCCGTTCAGGTCCCATTGGGCGGCCTGCGTCGAGGCCTGGGCCTGGCCGCGCAAGCCGATGGCCAGGGGCTTCACGCTCGGGTCCTGCACCTGGGCCTGCATGTCGAGCTTGTCGAGCTTCACCGCGACGCGGGAAGGAAGCAGCGTCAGGTCGGCGTGCATCTCGCCGCTGACCTTGCGCTGGCCCGCTCCACTGGCGAGATCGGCCTTGAAGCCCGGCAGGAGGATCTCGTCGAAGCTGCCGCCGGGTGCAGCGGAGCTGAAGCGGGCCTGCAGCGGACCCGCGACCGCCCAGCGAGAGCTCGCCTTGCAGCGCGCTGCCCTTGAGCGAGCGCTCGGCCACCTCCAACTGCGGCCAGCTGAGTTGAAGGGCCAGTGGCTGGCGATCGGGCGTCAGGCGCGTGGCGTTGATCTTCAGCTCGAGCTGGTCGAGCGTGAGTGTCTTGCGCTGCGGCTCGAGGTCGAAGCGCTTGAGCGTCAGCGTGCTCTTGTCGACCTTCACGCGGGTGAGGGTGGCGCTGCTGTCGAGCTTGAGCCCCTCGGCATGCAAGGCGTTCTGCGCGCCGTCGTACGCGAGCAAGCCGCCCATCCGCGCGTCGATCGCCTGCACGCCCATCGCCGCGCCCTTGAACTGCAGGTCCATGTCGCGCAGGGTGGCCGTTGCAGCCGGCAGGTCGAGCTGCAGCTGTGTCCCGCCCTTGAGCTCGCCCTGGATCGCAGGCTGGTCGAGGGCAAGCTGCATGTCGAGCGTCACCCGCGAGTCGGCCTGCTCGGCGAGGCCGCCGGTGGCAAGCCTGCGGATGATCACGTCGCCCCTGAGCTCGCCCTTCGCGTCATTGATCGAAAGGCGCACGTCGCTCAGCTGCAGCCCACGCACATCGAATCTCGGGCGCTGGCTTTCCTGGGTCGGTGCATCCAGGGGCGCGGTGGTGTCGGCAGTGTTCAGCAGGTCGTCGATGTTGCGCTTGCCCAGCGAATCTCGCGTGTAGTGCAGGTGTACGCCATGGGCCTCGACGCGTTCGATCACGAGTCGCCTGCGCAGAAGCGGCAACACATCGACCTCGAGCGCAATCTCCTCGATGCGGGCGAATTCATCGGCGCGCTTGTGCTCGCTCAGGCTCACCTTCGCGAGCTTGACCTCCAGGCTCGGAAACACACGCAGGCTGACGGGCCCGTCGACCACGAGCGCGCGCTCCTTGTGTACGCGCATCCAGTCGATCGCCAGGCCCTTGAAGCGGTTGGCGTCGAACGTGGCGATCAGATAGGTGGCCGCGAGAACGGCGACGAGCACCAGGGCGCCGAGGGCCATCGCCGCGCGCCTGATCCACTTGCGGAAGGATTGATTCATAAGGCAAGCAATTGTGCCTGCCCCCCTACAATCGTCTGTGATGAATCGTTTTGATGTCTCCGTCCTGGGCAGTGGCATTGTCGGCAAGACGCTCGCACTGGCGCTGGCCGAGGCTGGCTTGCGGGTGGCGCTGAGCGCTCCTGACCAGCCGCGGCCGGATGCGCGACCCGACGTTCGAGCCTACGCGCTGAGTGCCAAGTCGGTCAGGCTGCTGCAGTCCGTCAAGGCCTGGGATGCACTGCCGACCGATGCAGCGACCGCGGTGTACGAGATGCGCGTCGAGGGCGATGGCGCCCGCCCCGGGGCACTGGAATTCTCGGCCTGGGAGCAGGGCGAGGGCGAGCTGACCTGGATCGTCGATGCGGCGGCGCTCGAGCATGCATTGGCCGAAGTGCTGCGCTACCAGCAGCATGTGAGCCTGGTGTCGGCGGAGGCGCCGGCCGATCTCGTGGCCATCTGCGAAGGCAGGTATTCGGCAGCCCGCGAGGCGCGCGGCGTGCGCTGGGAGCGGCATGGCTACGGGCAGACCGCGCTGGCCGCCCGGTTGGCCACCGATCGTGTGCACAACGGCGTGGCGCGACAGTGGTTTCGTTCGCCCGATGTCCTCGCCTTGCTGCCTTTCGACCGGCCGGAGCCTCGCCACTCCTACGCGCTCGTGTGGTCGCTTCCCGAAGTCCGGGCGCAGGAGCTGATGGCAGCAGACGACGCCGCTTTCGCCGATGCGCTCAACGATGCCACGGGCGGCGCGGCTGGTCGGCTGCGGCTGGCGAGCGAGCGTGCCGCCTGGCCGCTCGCGCTGGCGCAGGCCGACCGCTGGAGCGGCCCCGGCTGGGTCTTGCTCGGCGATGCGGCGCATGTGGTGCATCCGCTCGCGGGCCAGGGGCTCAACCTCGGCCTGGCCGACGTGCAGGCGCTGGTCGCGGTGCTGTCGGGGCGCGAGCGCTGGCGGCCGGTGGGCGAGGAGAAGCTGCTGCGCCGCTATGCGCGCGAACGCGCCGCGCCCACCTGGGCCATGACGCAGGTCACCGACGGCCTGCTGCATTTGTTCACCAGCCCGGCCGAGCCGATCAAGGAACTCCGCAATCGCGGGCTGACTCTAGTTCAACACCTGCGCCCCGTGAAACGCTGGCTGACGCGCCAGGCGCTCGACTCCTGACGAGGACCTTCCACCATGACCATCCGCCATGCGCTCGCCTGCGCCATCGCTCAGCCTGATGGCGGCTTCCGCCCTCGCCCAGGAGGCGGCCATCCGCAAGAACCTGGCCGAGCGCCTGCCCAACCTGCCGAAGATCGACGAGGTCTCCAAGGCGCCGATGGAGGGGCTCTACGAGGTGCGGGTCGGCACCGAGGTGCTCTACACCGATGCCGAGGGCAACTACCTGATCCAGGGGCAGATCATCGACACCAAGGCGCGAGCGCAATCTGACCGAAGAGCGCGTCAACAAGCTCAGCGCGATCGACTTCGCCTCACTGCCCCTGAAGGACGCCATCGTCTGGAAGAGCGGCACCGGCAAGCGCAAGATCGCCGTGTTCGCCGATCCGAACTGCGGCTATTGCAAGCGCTTCGAACGCGATCTCCAGGCGGTGAAGGACGTGACCGTCTACACCTTCCTGTTCCCGGTGCCGATCGGCGCCGACTCCGACGCAAAGTCGCGCAACATCTGGTGCGCCAAGGACCGCCTGAAGGCCTGGCAGGACTGGATGCTGCGCAGCGTGACACCGCCCGAGAGCGGCGAGAAATGCGATGCGAGCGCGGTGGTGCGCAATGTCGAGATGGCGCGCAAGCACCGCGTCAACGGCACGCCGGCGCTGGTGTTCGAGGACGGCACCCGCATTCCCGGCGCGCTCAACACGGCCCAGATCGAGCAGCAGCTCGCCGGTGTGGGCAAGCAGTGAGACGGGCCGTTGAGCGCCAGCCTCACCCTGCGAACCCGCCGCGAGGCGGGTTTTCTTCATTGACGACTGCAACATGGTGGAGAAGCTCTTGAATACCGCATCGGTCGCTCCGGCGGCGACATCCTGTCCCAACCCCATTGCCCTGCGGCTCGGCCATGCCGGCCTCGTTCCTTTCGTGCTGGGCGCCGCGCTCGTCTGGCTCACCTACGGCGACGCGCAGTACTACTCCACCCTGGCGCTCGCAGGCTATGCGGCGGTGGTGGTTTCCTTCCTGGGTGGCATCCACTGGGGCCTCGCCTTCCGGCAGACCGTGCCGTCGCCGGGGCTGTATGCGTGGGGCGTGGCGCCCGCGCTGCTGGCCTGGGTCGCGGTGGTGATGCCGGCCTATGCTGGCCTGGTCGTGCTGGGCGTCGCGCTGATCGCCTGCTACGTGGTCGATCGCCGCGTCTATCCGCGCCATGGCGCGGCACGGTGGCTGGTGCTGCGATTTCGCCTCACGGCCGTGGCGAGCCTGAGCTGCTTCCTCGGGGCGGCCGGATCATGACGGCCCGCAATGACGACACCCCGCTCGCCGGGTACGGCGATCGACCCTCCGCGAGGGTCGCGCCGCGCTTGGGGCGGCCCGGCGCCGCGGCCCGCAAGGACGCTCACGCCAGGATCACCTACGCGATCGAGCCTGCGGACCTGCGGGCCCACCTGTTCAAGGTGAGCTTGCGCATCCCGCGGCCGGCGGCGCTCCAGGAGGTGTCGCTCCCGGTGTGGATCCCCGGCAGCTACCTGGTGCGAGAGTTCGCGCGCCATCTGCAACGGCTCGAAGCACGCCAGAACGGGCGCAGCGTGCCGCTGCAGCAGCTCGACAAGTCCAGCTGGCAAGTCGCCTGCAAGAGCAAGGGTGACCTCGAGCTGAGCTACGAGGTCTATGCCTTCGACAACTCGGTCCGAGCGGCCTTCCTGGACGCGAACCGCGGCTTCTTCAACGGCACCAGCGTGTTCCTGCGTGTGCACGGACGCGAGGCCGAGCCTCATCGCGTGGAGATCGGCGGCCTGCCCAAATCCTGGCACGTCGCCACGGCGCTCCCTGCCGTGAAAACCACCGAGCAGGGCATCGGCACGTACGAGGCGGCCGACTACGACGAGCTGGTGGACCACCCGGTCGAAATGGGCACGTTCTGGCGCGGACGCTTTCCCGCCGGTGGCGTCGAGCACGAGTTCGTGGTGGCTGGAGCCCCGCCCAGCTTCGATGGCCGAACGCCTGCTGCGCGACGTTCAGCGCCTGGTCGAAGCCGAGATCGCCTTCTGGCACGGCCGCAAGAAGCCGCCGTTCGCGCGCTACGTCTTCCTGCTCAACGCGGTGGACGACAACTACGGCGGGCTCGAGCACCGCGCGAGCACCGCGCTGATCTGCGCGCGCCGCGACCTGCCACGGCATGGCGACGTGAGTTCCTCGGAGGGCTACGTCGGCTTGCTCGGCCTCATCGGCCACGAGTATTTCCACGCCTGGAGCGTCAAGCGGCTGCGGCCTGCGGAGTTCGCCCGCTACGACTACGAGCGCGAGAACTACACCGAGCTGCTGTGGTTCTTCGAAGGCTTCACCTCGTACTACGACGACCTGTTCCTGGTGCGCACCGGCCTGATCGACGAGGCGCGCTACCTCAAGCTGCTGTCCAAGTCGCTGAACAACGCCCTGTCGCTGCCCGGCCGGCATCTGCAAAGCGTGGCGCAGTCCAGCTTCGATGCCTGGACCAAGTACTACCGCCAGGACGAGAACAGCCCCAACTCCACGACGAGCTACTACATCAAGGGCTCGCTGGTGGCCCTGGCGCTGGACCTGACGCTCAGGCGCGAAGGGCGCGGATCGCTCGACGAGGTGATGCGCCTGCTGTGGGCCGGATCGGGCGGCGGGCCGATTGCCGAATCGGACATTGCCGCGGCGCTCGAGAAGGTCGGCGGCCGTTCGTACGAGAAGGAACTGGCGGCCTGGGTACACGGCACGCAAGACTTGCCGCTGCGCGAATTGCTGGAGGCTTTCGGGGTGTCATGGCGCAGCGAAACTCCGACCTGGCCGCTGCGCCTCGGCATGCGCGTCACCGACGGCGCCTCGGTGCAGGTCAAGGTCGTGCTCAACGGCAGCGCAGCCGAGCGGGCCGGGGTGGCCCCGGGCGACGAATTGCTGGCGGTCGACGACTGGCGCATCCGCCGGCTCGATGACCTGGCCCTGTATGCAGCGGCCGGCTCGAAGTTCCCGGTGGAGCTGCTGGTCTCGCGCGACCAGAGATTGAAGCGCCTCTACTGCGAGCTGCCGGCCGGCGAGGGCGCCATCGCGGTGAGCCCTCGCAGCGATGCGGCAGGCGAGGCGCTCGCCTTGCGACAGGCATGGATGAATCGCCACTGAGGAGGGCAACTGATCGTCGTCGCCTCGGCGCCATTGCCCTGGTGGTGACGGTGGCTCACCTTTGGCTGACCGACGAGGTGGCGAGCCTGCTGCCTTCCCTGTCACGAGGCGGACGAGGCGGTGCGACTGCAAGCGGTCTATGCGCGGCAGGTCCAGCCCGAGGCGCCGCCTCCGCCGCCTGTGGCGACGCCCACCGAAGCACCTGCTGCGCCCAAGCCGAGGCGCCGCGCGCCGCGTCCTTCGCGTCCGGCACCGGCTCCCGTGGCTGCGGCAGAAAGTGCTCCTGCGCCGGAGACGGCGCAAGCGCCTGCCGAGCCGGCCTCGGCAATCGAGGAGGCTTTGCCCGCCGCCGGTAGCCCGGGAAGAAGCCTCGGCGCCCGAGGTGGCGTCCGCGCCGTCGCCGGCGGCGACAGCCGCTTCGGTGCCCGATGCGCCCGCCTCGGCAGTCGCGGGCGCCCCCTTTGTCTGGCCTCCATCGACACGCGTCGAGCTACAGGCTCAAGGGCGACTACCGCGGCGAAGTGCATGGCAGCGCCCAGGTCGAATGGATCAATGCCGGCGGACGCTACCAGGTGCACATCGATGTCCTGATCGGCCCGAGCTTTGCGCCCCTGCTCCGTCGCAGCATGAGCAGCGACGGGCTGATCACCGCGCAGGGCCTGGAGCCGCTGCGCTACGACGAACTGACCCGCTTCGGCTTCAGCACCCGGCGCAACCTGGTGCAGTTCTCGCCGGAGGTCATCAAGCTTTCGACCGGCAAGGAGATCGCGACGCCTGCGGGCGTGCAAGACACGGCCAGCCAGTTCGTGCAGCTCACCTACCGCTTCATGCGCGACCCGGGCTTGCTGCGTGCCGGGACGTCCATTCCCATTCCGCTGGCCCTGCCGCGGCGGCTGTACTTGTGGGTCTACGAAGTCCTGTCCGAAGAGAGCCTGCACACGCCCTTCGGCGAGGTGCGGGCCCATCACCTCAAGCCGCGCCGTCCGGACAAGCCTCAAGACACCCTGCAAGCCGAGATCTGGTTTGCGCCGACGCTGCAGTACCTGCCCGTGCGCATCCTGATCACGCAATCGGATGGGGCCTATGTGGACCTGATGATCGAGAGTCTTCCGGAGCAGGCAGCGCCTGGCGCTGCCGGATCGGAACCGCGGTCGTGAGGAACGCCGCGGATTTCGCGGCCTTCGCCCGGAAGCATGCCTTCGTCGTCGCTTGCCCACGGTCAAAATTCACGTCTTGTCGATTTAGTGCATTCAATGAAAGAGGAAGCCCTGTGAGCTATCAATTCATCCAGACCGAGACACGCGGCAGCACCGCACTGAAAACGGGCGTCATCACCCTCAACCGCCCCAAGCAGCTCAATGCGCTCAACGACGGCCTGATGGACGAACTTGGCGCAGCCTTGCTGGCCTACGAGAGCGACGACAGCATCGGCTGCATCGTCATCACCGGCAGCGAGAAGGCGTTTGCGGCGGGCGCCGACATTTCGGCGATGGCGGGCTGGTCGTACATGCAGGTCTACAAGGCCGACTTCATCACCCGCAACTGGGAAACGCTCAAGCGCGTGCGCAAGCCGGTGATTGCCGCAGTGGCGGGCTTCGCACTGGGCGGCGGCTGCGAGTTGGCGATGATGTGCGACTTCATCATTGCGGCCGACAACGCCAGGTTCGGCCAGCCGGAGATCAAGCTGGGCATCGTCGCCGGTGCGGGCGGAACGCAGCGCCTGCCGCGTGCGGTGAGCAAGGCCAAGGCGATGGACATGCTGCTCACCTCGCGCATGATGGACGCGGCCGAGGCAGAGCGCGCAGGGCTGGTTTCGCGGGTGGTGCCGGCCGACAAGCTGCTCGACGAGGCTTTTGCGGCGGCGGAGACCATCTGCGGGTTTTCGTTGCCCAGCCTGATGGCGACCAAGGAATGCGTGAACCGGGCTTACGAGGGTCCGCTTGGCGAAGGGGTGCTGTTCGAGCGCAGGACTTTCCATGCGCTGTTTGCCACCGAGGACCAGAAGGAAGGCATGAGCGCCTTCCTGGAAAAGCGCACGCCCGAGTTCAAGCACCGATTGCAGGACCGACCCCCGCAGGCGACTTACGCGGCCACCCCCGATCGAAGGGCAGGCTCCGCCGCCAGCGGAGCCGGCGAGAGCCGCGGATCCAGCCGCCTCGCCGGCTGGCGGCCGGAGCCCCCTGGGGTGGTCGGCGTCGAAGCGCCTCGGGGGGGTCAACCCTCGCGGCGCAGCGCCGGGAAGAGGATCACATCGCGAATGCTCGGCGCATCGGTCAACAGCATGATCAGCCGATCGATCCCGATGCCGCAGCCCCCGGTCGGGGGCATGCCGTATTCGAGCGCGCGGATGAAGTCGGCGTCGTAGTACATGGCCTCCTCGTCGCCGGCGTCCTTGTTGGCCACCTGGGCCTGGAAGCGCGCAGCCTGGTCTTCCGCATCGTTGAGCTCCGAGAAGCCGTTGGCGATCTCGCGGCCGGTGATGTAGAGCTCGAAGCGCTCGGTCTTGCTTGCGTCGGTGTCGGAGGCGCGAGCGAGCGGCGATACCTCGACCGGGTGGTCGATGATGAAGGTCGGCTCCCAGAGCTTTTCTTCCACCAGCTCCTCGAACACGCCGAACTGCAGCTGCGACACGCCCCAGTGCGCCGGCGCTTCCTTGCCGAGATGCTTCAGCGCATTGCGCAGGCTGGCTTCGTCGTCGATCTTCGCGGCATCGATGCCCTCGGCGTGGCGCAGGATCGCGTCGCGGATCGAAAGGCGGGCGAAGGGCTTTGCCAGGTCGACCGGACGGCCCTGGTAGGTGAGCGCGGCCGAGCCCGCGGCCTTGAGCGCGGCATTGCGCAGGATGGCCTCGGTGAAGTCCATCAGGTCGTGGTAGTTCCAGTAGGCCGCATAGAACTCCATCATCGTGAACTCGGGGTTGTGACGCACCGAGATGCCTTCGTTGCGGAAGTTGCGGTTGATCTCGAACACCCGTTCGAAGCCGCCGACGATCAGGCGCTTGAGGAACAGCTCCGGCGCGATGCGCAGGAACATCTCCTGGTCGAGCGCGTTGTGGTGGGTCTTGAAGGGCTTGGCGTTGGCGCCGCCGGGGATGGGGTGCAGCATCGGCGTCTCGACCTCGAGGAAGCCGTTCTCGACCATGAAGCTGCGAATGGCGCTGACCGCCTTGCTGCGCGCCGCGAAACGCTGGCGGGCCTCGTCGTCGGTGATCAGGTCGACATAGCGCTGGCGGTATTTCTGCTCCTGGTCGGCCATGCCGTGGAACTTGTCGGGCAGCGGGCGCAGGCTCTTGGTGAGCAGGCGCAGCGCGGTGACCTTGATCGAAAGCTCGCCGGTGCGGGTCTTGAAGAGCAGGCCCTCGGCCCCGACGATGTCGCCCAGGTCCCAGTGCTTGAAGGCCCCGTGGGCCTCGGCACCGACGTTGTCATTGGTGATGTAGAGCTGGATGCGGCCGGTGCCGTCCTGCAGCGTGCAGAAGCTCGCCTTGCCCATGATGCGCTTGAGCATCATGCGGCCGGCCACGCTCACGGCAATGCCCTGCGGCTCGAGTTCTTCGTTGGGGATGTCGCCGTACTGCGCATGCAGCTCGGCTGCGCGCTGCGCGGGCTTGAAGTCGTTCGGGAAGGCCACGCCCTGCTGGCGGATCGCGGCGAGCTTTTCGCGGCGCTCGGCGATCAGTTGGTTGGTGTCGGTGGCTTGCAGCTCCGGGGCGGAGGCAGGCGTCGCGCGTTCTGTCATGGCGAGCTCGGGCGGGAAAAACCGGCGATTTTACCGGCGTCCTTCCAGATGCCTTGCCGGGCTTATCATCCCGCCACTTCGAGCGCCCGGGCCACTACTACTCGACGGCTCCGCTACCCGGCCTGCATGTCCACATCTTCCATCTCCAGAGGCGCGATCTCCAACTTCATCGCTCGGCTCGCTGCCGTTGGCCTGGGCCTCGCGATCCTGGCCATCGTGGCCCGGCAAGGGCCGCACCAGCAGGGCATGTTCTCGCTGCTGGTGGCTACCGAAGCGGTCTTCGCGGCGCTGTTTTCCGGTTTCGGCCTGGTGGTGGCGCGCCAGGTGTCGCATCACCGGGAGGCCGTCTCCAGCTGGCTCGGTGGTGCGCTCGTGCTGGCGCTCTCGGCCGGATTGGCCGGTGCCCTCGCGTTCGGCTGGAGCAGCTCGCTGCTGGCGCAAGACAGCGCCTATCGCTACCTGGCGCCGCTGGCCTGGGCCGCGCCACTGCTGCTGCTGGCGCCGACGGTTTCGGGCCTCTGCCTCGGGCTCGGGCGCATGGGGCCCATCAATGCGCTCGCCGTGGCGCCGCCCATCCTGACGCTGCTGGTGCTCGGCCTGCTCTGGGCTTCGGGCGGGTCGCCGACGCTGTGGCAGGTCATCCTGGCCTGGCTGGCTTGCAGGGCGGCGACAGGCATCGGTGCTGCAATCCTCGCATCGCGGGCCCATGGGCTTGCTGCGCCGCGCTGGCCGGCATGGCGCGGACAAGCGGGCTTCTGCGCGGTCATTGGCATGACCAATCTGGTGAGCTGGCTCAACTACCGGGCCGATCTCTTCATCGTCGAAAGGATGGTGGGCCTGGCGCCGGCCGGCATCTATGCGATCGCCGTCTCGGTGGCCGAGCTGCTGTGGTTCGTGTCCTCTTCGGTCAGCGCGGCCGCCTATGCGCGCATCGGCAGCCCCGACCGCGAGCAGGCGGCGAGCCTGACGGTGCGCGTGGTCCATCTCAATATCGGGGTCCTGCTGGTGGTGTCGCCGCTGCTTGTCGTCGTCGCATGGTGGGTGCTGCCTCGCGTGCTCGGCCAGGCCTATGAAGCCTCGCTGCCGCTGCTGCTCCTGCTGCTGCCAGGGGTATGGGCCTATGCAAGCGCCTCCGCACTGTCGGCCTACTACACGAACTTCCTCGGGCGGCCGCACTTGTCGGCCACGGTGGCCGGCACCTCGCTCGCGATCAACCTGCTGCTCTGCGTGCTGCTGGTGCCGACGCTGGGCGCGGCCGGCGGGGCCATCGCGACCTCGGTGTCCTACCTCGTGGCGATCTGCTGGGGGCTGGCTCTCTTCCGGCGCCATGCGCAATTGAGCTGGCGAACCATATTGCAGCCTGATTGGCTGCGGCTGGTGCGCGACATGGTGTCGCCCTGGCAACGCCTCGTGAGATGACAGCCCCTCGTCCGATGAGTACATCGGCCGATCCCCCGAGGGGATGCGGGCCGGCTGGAGCGGCCCGCGTCGGCCCGCGGCGGCCCGTTAGACTTCTGCGCCCTTGCCCTGATGCGATCCATGCTCAAGTCCGTCCTCACCCAACTCGTGCGCTGGCTGATGCGCCCGCGCATGCTGTATGGCTTTCGCGCCCAGGACGGCAGCTGGCTCGCGCACACCAGGGTGAGCACCGCCACCGACATCGAGCATCGTGACCGACTGCAGGTCGAGGACCATGTCTTCATCGGCCACTTCAATTTCATCGACGCATCCGGCGGCCTGTTCATCGGCGAGGGCACGCAGATCACCAACCATGTCTCGCTGCTGACGCACAGCAGCCACGTCGCCACGCGCCTGATGGGGCGCACCTATTGGGGGGCGCCGCAGCCGGCCGGCCTGGCGCGGCGGGCGACGCATGTCGGGCCGTACTGCTTCATCGGCGCAAATGCGGTCATCATGCCGGGCAGCCGCCTGGGCCGCGGGGTGCTGGTGCGTGCGCACAGCTATGTGGACGGGGAGTTCCCGGACTATTCGGTCATCGCCGGCCAGCCGGCGCAGGTGATCGGCGACGTGCGGGAACTCGATGCCGCCTGGATCGAGCGCCACCCGGACATCGCGCGCCACTACTGCGGCATCGGCTGGGCGGCAGCAGCCGGCGACAAGGCGTGATGAGCAGCAAGGAACGACACCTCCTGTTCTTTGCGGACGCTCGCAGCGTGCATACCCGGCGCTGGGTAGGCGCCATGGTCGAGCGCGGCTGGCGCTGCTCGGTGGTCTCGCGCCTGCATGGCGACATCGCGGGAGCGGAGGTCCACGCGCTGGAGACCGCCGACGGCTCCTGGCCATGGTTCGCCGCGTTGCCGCGCGTCCGGGCTCTTGCGCGAAGCTTGCGGCCCGACCTGGTACACGGCCACTACATCACCTCCTACGGCCTGTGGGCGACAGCCTGCGGTCGCGGGCCCTTGGTGCTGACGGGCTGGGGCTCGGACATCCTGGTGTCCCCGCGGGAAAGCGCCATGGTCCGCGCGCTGACCGGCACCTTGCTGCGCCGTGCCGACCTGGTCACCGCCGACAGCCAGGACATGCTCGACGAGATCGCTTCCTATCGGCCGAAAGGCTCGCTTCACCAGATCCTGTGGGGCGCCGACACGGACAAGTTCCGGCCCGGCCCGAAGGCGGCGCAGCCGTTTCGCATCCTCAGCGCCCGGGCCTGGGAGCCCAACTACAACATCGACGTCATCCTGGCCGCGACCGCGCGGCTGGCCGAACGCACACAGGCGGGGATCGAACTGCACCTGCTCGGCGGCGGGCCGCTCGAGTCGCAGTTGCGCGCGCAGTGCAAGGGCTTGAAACTCGAAGGCATGGTCCGCTTTCACGGCATGGTGAGCGAGGACGAGATGGCCCGGCTGGTCAACGCGGCGCACGTGAGTGTTTCCATTCCGGGCAGCGACGCCACGTCGGTGTCGCTGCTCGAATCCATGGCGGCCGGGTTGCCTGTGGTGGCGTCCGACCTGCCGGCCAATCGCCAGTGGCTCGATGTGTCGGGCGGCGCGCTGCTGCATCCTCGCGATGAGGAAGGCCTCGCGCAGGCGCTGCTCGACCTGCTCAATGCACCCGAAAGGGCGCAGAGCCAAGGGCGACGCAATCGCGAGAAGGTGCATCCCATGGCGTCGCGCCGCGCGCAGATGGATCGCATGGATGCGCTCTATCGCGCGCTGCTGGAGAAGGCATGAGCCGCATCGTGTCGGTCATCGTGCCTTGTCGCAACGAGCGCGACCACATCGAGGCCTTCCTCGACAGCCTGGCGGTGCAGCGCCTGCCCCGAGGCTGGGAACTCGAAGTCGTGATCGCGGACGGCCGCAGCGACGACGGCACCACGGAGTTGCTGCAAGGCCTGGCTGCTCGCCACTCCCACCTGTCAGTGATGGACAACCCGGCGCGCATCGTGTCCGCCGGACTCAACCGCGCACTGGCCCAGTCCCGAGGCGAGGTGATCGTGCGCATGGATGTGCACACGACGTATGAAGACGACTACATCGCGCAGTGCCTGACTGCGCTCGAATCGACGCGGGCCGACAACGTCGGCGGGCCCTGGCGGGCCGAAGGCACGGGCTTGACGCAAGCCGCCATTGCCGCGGCCTTCCAGTCTCGCTGGCTGGCCGGAGGCGCCCGCTCGCGACAACTTGAGTACAACGGCTGGGTCGATACCGTCTACCTGGGCTGCTGGCCGCGCTCCACCTTCGAGCGCTTTGGCGGCTTCGACGAGACACTCGTGCGCAACCAGGATGATGAGCACAACCTGCGCATCTCGCGCGGTGGAGGGCGCATCTGGCAGGCCGCGGCCATCCGTTCCAGCTACCGGCCGCGAAGCTCGGTGGCGGCGCTCTTCCAGCAATACCTGCAGTACGGCTACTGGAAGCCCTTCGTCATGCGCAAGCATGGGCAGCCTGCGTCGCTGCGGCATGTGGTGCCGGGGCTGTTCGTGCTCGTCTTGGCCTTGTGCCTTGCCGGGACGCTCCTTGGCCTGCCGCACGCCTGCTGGCTGGGCTTGCTGGGCCTGTACGCCGCGGCCGTGGGAGGCGCCTCGCTTGCAATCGCAGCGCACGCCGGCTGGACCCGTGCGATCGTGCTGCCTGCGGTCATTGCGGCATATCACTTCGGATACGGCATCGGGTCATTGCTTGGATGGGCGGATGTGCTGCGTGGTGCACCGGCCGGCCGAACGCGCTTTGCGCGGCTGACGCGCTGAAAGAGCATCGTGCACCAGCCGCACCACCTGCCCGATGAGACCGCCGCCGTGCAGGCGCGCTATGCGCGCCGTCACGCCGACGAGTGGCGCTACCACCTGCTCAACCCTGCGGCCCTGGCCGCGGCCCAGGAGCGTCAGCGAGCGCTGGCGCGCCTCTTCAACCGCCTCGGCTGGCGCGAGCTGGGCAAGCGTCGCCTGCTGGAAGTGGGCTGCGGGGCCGGCGGCAACCTGCTCGAGCTGCTGCGCATGGGATTTGCGCCCGAGCATCTCCAGGGCATCGAGCTGCTCGACGAGCGCGCCGCACAGGCGCGTCGGGTGCTGCCCGCCGCGCTGGAAATCGTCGCAGGCGATGCGGCGCAAGCGAACGTGGTCTCCGCGAGCCAGGACGTGGTCTACCAATCGACCGTGTTCTCGTCGCTGCTCGACGATGCCTACCAGCAGCGCCTGGCCGACGCGATGTGGCGTTGGGTCCGCCCGGGCGGTGGCGTGCTCTGGTACGACTTCGTCTACGACAATCCGCGCAATGCCGACGTGCGCGGCGTCCCGCTCGCGCGGGTCCGCGAGCTGTTCCCGCAGGGTCGCATCGAGGCATGGCGGATCACGCTGGCCCCGCCCGTCGCGAGGGTGGTCGCGCGCCTGCATCCTGCTCTTTACACTGCCTTCAATGTCCTGCCGCTGCTGCGCACGCACGTGCTGGCATGGATCGAAAAACCCGCATGAGTCACGCCAACTTCCTGCCCTTTGCATTGCCCGAGATCGGCGAAGAGGAGATCGCCGAGGTCGTCGACGCGCTGCGCTCGGGCTGGGTCACGACAGGCCCGAAGGCCCGGCGCTTCGAGGAGGACTTCACTTCCTTCCTGGGTGATCCGGCCTTGCATTCGATCGCGGTGAACTCGGCCACCGCAGGCCTGCACCTCGCGCTCGAAGCGCTGGGGATCGGCCCCGGCGACGAAGTCATCACCACCACCCATACCTTCACTGCGACGGCTGAAGTGGTGCGCTACCTGGGGGCCGACGTGGTGCTGGTGGACATCGATCCGGCCACGTTGTGCATTGATCCTCGCGCGATCGAGGCCGCCATCACGCCCCGGACGCGGGCCATCCTGCCCGTTCATTACGCAGGCCTGGCTGCCGGCATGGGGGCGATCCTGGCGCTGGCCCGCAAGCACGGCCTCAAGGTCGTGGAGGACGCCGCGCACGCGCTCCCCACCACGCACGCCGGCCGCCTGGTCGGCACGCTCGAGTCCGACGCCTGCGTCTTCAGCTTCTATGCCAACAAGACCATCACCACCGGCGAGGGCGGCATGCTCGTCACGCGCGATCCGGAGCTGGCGCGGCGTGCGAAGGTGATGCGCCTGCACGGCATGAACCGCGACGCCTTCGACCGCTTCACCGCCAAGGTGCCGAGCTGGTACTACGAGATCGTCGCGCCCGGCTTCAAGTACAACCTCACCGACATCGCCGCCGCGCTGGGGCTGCACCAGCTCAAGCGGGCGCGGGCGTTCCAGCAGCGTCGCGCCGAGATTGCCGCGCTGTATAGCGCCGGCCTCTCGCGGCTGCCGGTCGTTCTGCCGCCCGAGGCGCCCGCAGGCGAGCTGCACGCCTGGCATCTGTACGTCCTGCGCCTCGCGGACGGGGCGCCGATCGGTCGCGATGCGTTCATCGAGGGGCTGTACGAGGCCGGCATCGGCTGCAGCGTGCACTACATCCCGCTGCACCTTCATCCCTATTGGCGCGACCGCTACGGGCTCGAGCCCGCGCAGTTTCCGCACAGCCAGAAAGCCTACGAGCGCATGGTCAGCCTGCCCCTGTACACACGCATGTCCGATGCCGATGTCGCCCGCGTGGTCGAGGTTGTCGACTCGCCTGCTGACTGCCTGAGCCCCGAAGCCATGCCGAAGCGATTGTTCGACATCCTGATCGCTGCAGCGACGCTGCTCCTGGCCGCGCCGCTGATGCTCGCGATCGCGGCGTGGATCAAGCTCGATTCCGCTGGCCCGGTGTTCTTCCGGCAGGAGAGGGTGGGGCGCCACGGGCGGATGTTCCGGATCCACAAGTTCCGCACGATGAGGCACGACCCCTCCGGCGGAGGGCCGCAGATCACGGTGGGTGGCGATCAGCGCATCACCCGCGTCGGGGCTGTGCTGCGCAGCAGCAAGCTAGATGAGCTGCCCCAACTCCTCGATGTGCTGCAGGGCACGATGAGCCTGGTCGGCCCACGCCCGGAGGTGCCCCGATACATCGTTTTCTACCCGGCTCAAGTGCGCGACAAGATCCTCTCGGTGCGCCCGGGTCTCACCGACCTCGCATCGATCGAGTACCGGCGCGAAAGCGAGCTGCTGGCGCGAGCCGAGGATCCGGAGCGCGCCTACATCGAGCAGGTGCTGCCCGAGAAGCTCCGGTATGCGGAGCAGTATGTGGACCGCGCGTCGCTGTGGACGGACATCCGCCTGCTCTGGCGCACGCTGCGTGTCGTGTTGACCCACTGAATGTCCCCTTCATGATCTGGCATCGACTCGATCACCTCCTCGCCCGTCTTCGTTCCCACCGGCAGGCACTGTCGCTGATGGTGGATGGCCTGATGGTGGCGCTGTGCTGGAACGTCACCTATCTGTTCCGGCTCGGCTTCGAACGCTGGATCGATGCCCGCGCCGGCTACGACGTCTGGGTCATGCTGGCCTTGGTCGCGCTGTACCTGAGCGTCTTCGTGCTGCTGCGCGTTCCCCAGGGGATGTGGCGCTTCTCGGGCTTCTCCGATGTGAAGCGGCTCATGGCGGCCTGCCTGCTTGCGGGGCTGCTCGGAGCGGTCGCCGTGCTCATGGCGCAACTCGACCGCAGTGCCGCGCGCCGTGCTGGCCCTGCACCCGGTATTCACGCTCGTCGGCCTTTGCGCGTTGCGGGTGGCCTATCGGATGCTTTACGAACACATGCGCTCGCGCATGACGGAGGACGGCCGCGAGATGCATCGCGCCCTGGTGCTGGGCGCGGGCGAGGCGGCTCGCACCTTGTTGTCGGGTGTGCACCACCAGGGCTACCAGGTGGTGGGCTTTCTCGACGACGATCCCGCCAAGCAGAAGGCACGGATCGGCGGCGTGCAGATCCTCGGGCCGCTGGACGAGTTGTCCCTGCACGCGCGGCGCAAGGCGGCCTCGCATCTGATCGTCGCCATGCCGTCATTGCGCCTGCCCGAGCGGCGCCGCGTGGTGGAACTGGCCGCCGAAACGGGCCTGCCTGTGTTGACGGTGCCTTCGGCCGCCGAACTGCTCGAGGGCAACCACGGCGCCCACGTGCGCGAGATCGAGCCCGAGGACCTGCTCGGGCGCGACCCGGTTCGACTCGACGAGGTGGGGATCTCCGACTGCCTGTCCGGCGCTACGGTGCTCATCACCGGAGCGGGCGGCAGCATCGGCTCGGAGCTGTGCCGCCAGGTCGCCCGCTACGGGCCGGCCAGGCTCGTGCTCTACGAGATGAGCGAATACGCGCTCTATGCGATCGAGCAGGAGCTGACCGAGCGGTTTCCGCGCGTGCCGCTGGTCAGGCTGGTCGGCGACGTGCGCAATCTCGAGCACCTGCGTCACACCTTCCGGACCTGGAAGCCTCATGTGGTCTTCCATGCCGCCGCCTACAAGCACGTGCCGCTGATGGAAGAGCACAACGCCTGGGCCGCATTGCAGAACAACACGCTCGGCACCTACTATGCGGCACTGGCCGCGGCAGAGGCGGGCACGGCGCGCTTCGTGCTCATTTCCACCGACAAGGCGGTCAATCCCACCAACGTCATGGGCGCCACCAAGCGCGCCGCCGAGATGGTGCTGTCCCACCTTGCGGGCGAAGGGCATGCCACGCGCTTCATGGCCGTGCGCTTCGGCAACGTGCTGGGGTCGAGCGGCAGCGTGATCCCCAAGTTCAAGGAGCAGATTGCGCGCGGCGGCCCTGTCACGGTGACGCATCCCGACATCACGCGCTTCTTCATGACCATCCCGGAGGCCGCCCGGCTGGTGATCCAGGCCGGCGCCATCGGGGAAACCGGCCAGGTCTTCGTGCTCGACATGGGCGAGCCGGTCAGGATCCTGGAACTGGCGCGCGACATGATCCGCCTGTCCGGTCACACGCTCGACGAGATCCCGATCGTGTTCACCGGCTTGCGGTCGGGCGAGAAGCTCTATGAGGAACTGCTTGCCGATGCCGACACCACCTTGCCCACGCCTTTTGCGCGCCTGCGCATCGCCCGCCTGCAGGAAACCCGCAGCGAGCGATGGCTGACCCAACTGACCGAGGCCATCGTCGCGATGGGATCGACAGGGGCCGACGCGAACGTGCGCGCCTGGCTTCAGGGGCATGTGAAGGAGTACTCGCCTACCTGAATGAGGGCGCTTTGCGGGCCTTGGCCCGGCGGTTTCCAAGGCCTTTCGGCGCGTGGCGGATAATCAAAGGCTATGTCCGATCTCAATCGCGAACCGGCCCAACCCGGCGAGTTCTCCCTTCTCCCCCTGGATCCGGTACTGCAACGCGCGGTGGCAGACCAGGGCTACACCCACATGACGCCCATCCAGGCCAAGGCGATCCCTATCGTCCTGGAGGGGCGCGACGTCATGGGCGCGGCCCAGACCGGCACCGGCAAGACGGCGGCCTTTTCGCTGCCGCTGCTGCAGAAGATGCTGAAGCACCAGAGCAGCAGCGTGTCGCCTGCACGGCATCCGGTCAGGGCGCTGGTGCTGGCCCCCACGCGGGAGCTGGCCGACCAGGTGGCTGCCAACGTCAAGGCCTACGCCAAGCACACCCAGTTGCGTGCGGCGGTGGTGTTCGGCGGCATCGACATGAGACCGCAGACCGAGGAGCTCAAGGCCGGCGTCGAGGTGCTCATTGCCACCCCGGGGCGCCTGCTCGATCACATCCAGGCGAAGAACTGCTCGCTCAACCAGGTCGAGTACGTCGTGCTCGACGAGGCAGACCGCATGCTCGACATCGGCTTCCTTCCTGATCTGCAGCGCATCCTGAGCTACCTGCCCAAGCAGCGCCAGACGCTGCTCTTCTCGGCGACCTTCTCCCCCGAGATTCGAAAGCTTTCGCAGAGCTACCTCCAGGATCCGGTGCTGGTCGAAGTGGCGCGGCCCAATGCCACGGCCACGAACGTGGAGCAGCTTTTCTACAGCGTCGACGAGGACGACAAGCGCCGCGCCGTGCGCCAGCTGTTGCGCGACCGCTCGCTGTCCCAGGCCCTCGTGTTCCTGAACTCCAAGCTCGGCGCAGCCCGCCTGGCGCGCGCACTGGAGCGCGACGGCCTGAAGACGGCTGCCTTGCACGGCGACAAGTCCCAGGACGAACGCTTGAAGGCGCTCGACGCCTTCAAGCGCGGCGAGGTCGAATTGCTGGTGGCCACCGACGTGGCCGCCCGCGGGCTCGACATCGTCGACCTGCCTGCGGTCTTCAACTTCGACATCCCCTTCAATGCCGAAGACTACGTGCACCGCATCGGCCGCACCGGCCGTGCCGGAGCCTCGGGCCTCGCGATCTCGTTGGTGACGCGCGCCGACCTGCGCCTGGTGAGCGACATCGAGAAGCTGATCAAGAACAAGGTCGAGATCGACCCGCTTGAACTCGACGACGACCGGCCGCCCCGCCGGCCGCGCATGCGCGGCGACGAAGAGGACGATCGCAATCGACGCCCTGCCGCACTCGGCCGCCAGGCCACCCGCCTGATGGCCCCGATCGATCCGTTCTTCAGCAAGCCTTACGAGGCCGATCCGTCCGCCGATCCCGTCTGGGAAAGTGCTGCCCCCGTGCCGGCGGTGCCCAAGAATCTCTCTCCCTACATCAAGGCCCGCAAGAAGGTCCCCAGCCTGCTAGGCGGCGCCGGCAAGTAGAGTAGTTGCCGGGCCAAGTGACCCGCTGCTTCAGTTCGCGTGAATGGCGAACACGGCGGGGCGGTCGGCAGGCAAGGAGCGCGAGCAGGGGCCTGAGTGCTCGCGCCAGCGCGAGACGGCCGCGCTGACGGTCCAGCCGTCCTCAAGCGTGAGGGCGCAGCTGACCGACATGCGCGTCCCGGGCTGCAGGTGCCTCAGCAAGGCCTGCAGCAGCGCCTGATTTCGGTAGGGTGTTTCGATCATCATTTGCGTCTGCCCCATGCGACGCGCGGCAGCTTCGAGCTCCTTGATCCGCTGGGCCCGTGCGGACTCTTCCACCGGCAGGTAGCCCACGAACGCGAAGCTCTGTCCGTTCATGCCGCTTGCTGCCAGTGCCAGCAAGAGCGCAGAAGGCCCCACGAGCGGCACGACTTCGATGCCGCGTTCATGCGCCTGTCGCACCAGTTCCGACCCAGGATCGGCCACGGCCGGCATGCCCGCTTCGGAATTGAGGCCGATGTCCCTGCCTTCCAGGGCAGGCTGCAGCAGCGCCGATAGATCAGCGGGCGCGCTGGGAGCCCGTTGGCCCTTGGTCGGGCGCGGAAGCTCGACAAGGTTCATTTCCTGCAACGGCCGCACCAGGGGGCGCACGGCCTGGACGCGCTTGAGGAAGGCGCGGGTGGTCTTGCTGTTCTCGGCCACCCAGTCGCTCAGGCCCGCCGCGACTTCGATGGTGCCTAGGGGCAGCACCTGCTGGATGTCCGGCAAGGGCCTGTCGCCACTGGCGATGCCGAAGTCCAGCGTGTTGGGAACGAGGTAGAGCTTGCCCGGCATGACGACGCCTGAGGCCGGAGCCGTTCAGCGTCCGAGCACCGGGACGCCGGCTGCGCGAAGAAGCGCGCAGGTCTTGATGAGGGGCAGGCCGACCAGCGAGGTCGGATCGTTCGACTCGATCGCCGTGAGCAAGGCGACGCCCAGGCCCTCCGACTTGGCGCTGCCTGCGCAGTCATACGGCTGCTCGGCCTGCAGGTAGGTCTCGATCTCGTTGTCGAGCAGCTCGCGAAAGCGCACCGTGACAGGCACCAGTGCGGCCTGCTCGAAACCGGTCTGCAGGCACACGACCGCGACGGCCGTCTGGAACACGACAGCCTTTCCGCTCATCTCGCGCAATTGCATGACTGCGCGCGCGTGATTGCCCGGCTTGCCGATCGGGCGACCGTCGAGATCGGCAACCTGGTCGGAGCCGATGACGACCGCATGCGGATGCTCTGCCGCCACGGCATGAGCCTTGGCCAGCGCCAGACGCATGGCGAGCATGGCCGGGGCCTCGCCCTCGCGAGGCGACTCGTCGACCTGCGGCGCGACCACGTCGAAGGCAAGCCGCAAGCGCTCCATGAGCTCGCGCCTGTAGCGCGATGTCGAGCCGAGGATGATGGGGCGAGCGGCGGATTCGGGCATCCGGCGATTGTCTCTCAGCAAGTCCCTGATTCGAGGCTGGCGCGACCCCGGCCGCTACACTGCCGGGCATGAAGTCCAAGCCGTTCGATCCCTTGCGTCTGGATGTCGAAGCGTTTGCCCGTGCAGGCGCCCGGCTCGAGGGTGACTGGCCACTGCTCGAGTTGCCACGGCTCGCGCAAGGCGCCCATGCGGAGGCGGCTGCGGCGTCACCATCAGGTGATCGGCTGGTGGCCTGGTCTGTGGAAGGTCGAACACTGCAACGCACCGGTGCGCCGATCGAGGTCTGGGTCGACCTGCAGGCCGCCGCCACGGTCTCGCTGGAATGTCAGCGCTGCCTGCAGCCCGTGGCCACTCCGGTTCGACTGGAGCGCAGCTTTCGCTTCATGCCGGATGAGCAGCAAGCTGCCGAACTCGACTCGGAAAGCGATCACGAGGTCCTGGTGTTGTCGCGCAATTTCGACCTGCGTGAGCTGGTCGAAGACGAATTGATCCTCGCCTTGCCCCTTGTGCCTCGGCACGAGGTCTGTCCGGTGCGTTTGACCGAGCCGTCCGGCCTGGCCCGCCCGGAAGGCGAGGAGACGCCGGCGAGGCCGAATCCCTTCGCGGCGCTCGCTGTTCTCAAGCGCGGGCCAAAAACCTGACCATCCCCGATGCCTAAGGCCATTCGGGTTCGGACTGCTATAATCTTCGGTTTTCCAAGGAGCGAGCCATGGCCGTTCAACAGAACAAAAAGTCGCCTTCCAAGCGTGGAATGCATCGTTCGCACAATGCCCTGACGAACCCGGGCACTGCGATCGAACCCACCACGGGCGAAACCCATCTGCGTCATCACATCAGCCCCAACGGTTTCTACCGCGGTCGCAAGGTCCTCAAGACCAAGGCGGACGCCTGATCCAATTCGGGATCGGCGTCGCGCCGCATACACGACGCAGCGCTTCCCGGATGATGATCCCGGCGCTCCGAGGCTGCCATAATCGCCTTCCTCGTTGCTTCGGCGTCTCTGGCTGTCCATGCTGAAGGGCCCGGAGGATCTGGCATCGGTGCCCGTATCCTGAGCCAGCAATGAATTCCAACGATGACCTTCCCCCGGGCTCCGGGCCCGCGGTAGCCCCGTTGCGCCCTGTCGAGCCCCGTCCGGTGCGCGTGGCGGTCGACTGCATGGGTGGCGATCACGGTCCTTCCGTGACCTTGCCTGCCTGCGAGGCCTTTCTCGCGGCGCATCCCCAGGTCGAGTTGGTTCTGGTCGGCCGCGCGGACGCGCTTGCCCCGGCGCGCTCATGGCCACGTTGTCATCTCGTCGATGCCGCCGAGGTGGTGGAAATGGACGACCCGCTCGAGGTCGCCCTGCGTCGCAAGAAGGATTCGTCGATGCGGGTGGCGATCAGCCAGGTCAAGCCTGGCGATGACGGGCGCGCATTTGCAGATGCCTGCGTGTCGGCGGGCAATACCGGCGCCCTGATGGCGCTTGTCGCGCTACTTGCTCAAGACGGTGGAAGGCATCGATCGTCCGGCAATCGCCAGCGTGATGCCCAAGCCAGAACGACGGCTACACGACGGTGCTCGACCTCGGCGCCAATGTCGATTGCGAACCCGAGCACCTGTTGCAATTCGCCGTGATGGGCGGCGCTCTCGTCGCGGCCGTCGAAGGCAAGGAAGACCCCAGCGTCGGCCTGCTCAATATCGGCGAAGAGGCCATCAAGGGCAGCGACACGATCAAGAAGGCCGGCGAGCTGCTGCGCTCCGTGGCGAACCAGGGCCATCTGAACTTCCACGGCAACGTCGAAGGCAACGACATCTTCAAGGGCACGACCGACATCGTGGTGTGCGACGGCTTCGTGGGCAATGTTGCCCTGAAGACGAGCCGAAGGCCTGGCATCGATGATCTGCGAGCTTCATCAAGCAAGAGTTCACGCGCAATCTCTTCGCCAAGCTTGCCGCGATCGTCGCCATCCGGTTCTCAAGCATTTCAAGCACCGCGTGGACCATCGCCGCTACAACGGCGCTGCACTGCTGGGCCTGCGCGGCTTGGTGTTCAAAAGCCACGGATCGGCAGACGCGTTTGCCTTCGAGCAGGCCCTCAATCGAGCGTATGATGCGGCCCGGAACAACTTGCTCGACCGCGTACACGACCGAATCGTCGCAACGCTGCAAGCCCTGCCTGTACCGGCCGAGCCCGCCGCCGAGATGCCGGTCGCCAAGACGGCATGACGCTTCCCTCACCCATTCCTTCCCGTTATTCGCGCATTACCGGCACCGGCAGCTATCTGCCGCCGCGCCGCGTCACCAATGCCGACCTGGCGGCCGAGCTGGCCAGCCGAGGTCTTGAAACGTCCGACCAGTGGATCGTGGAGCGAACCGGCATCCGGGCCCGCCATTTCGCCGCCCCCGAAGTGAGCTCGCAGCGACCTGGCGCTGCATGCTGCGCGCCACGCCCTCGAAGCCGCCGGTCGCACGGCCGGCGACATCGACCTGATCATCGTCGCCACGTCCACGCCGGACATGATCTTTCCCGTCAGCGGCCTGTCATCCTGCAGCACAAGCTGGGCATCGCCGGTTGCCCGGCCTTCGACGTGCAGGCGGTCTGCAGCGGCTTCGTGTATGCGCTGACCGTGGCCGACGCGATGATCAAGACCGGCACCGTGCAGCAAGGCCCTGGTGATCGGCGCCGAGGTGTTCTCCCGCATCCTCGACTTCAATGACCGCACCACCTGCGTGCTGTTCGGCGACGGCGCCGGTGCCGTGGTGCTCGAGGCGTCGCGACACAGCCGGGCATTCTCGCGAGCGACCTGCATGCCGACGGCAAGCATGTCGGCATTCTTTGCGTGCCGGGAACCGTGTCCGGAGGCAAGGTGCTGGGCGACCCGCTGCTCAAGATGGACGGCCAGGCGGTGTTCAAGCTGGCGGTCGGCGTGCTCGAAGAGGCCGCGCGCGCCGTGCTGGCCAAGGCCGGCACGCACGGAAGCGGACATCGACTGGCTGATTCCGCACCAGGCCAACATCCGCATCATGCAGGGCACTGCCAAGAAGCTGAAGCTGCCGTTCGACAAGCTGGTGGTCACGGTGGACGAGCATGGCAACACCTCGGCCGCCTCGATTCCGCTGGCGCTGGACCATGCCGTGCGCAGCGGCAACGCATCAAGAAGGGCGACACGCTGATGCTCGAAGGCGTGGGCGGCGGCTTCACCTGGGGCGCGGTCCTGCTGGACTACTGAGCTGGCGGCCGCCCAGGAAGCTCCGCGGCCGTCTCCTGCACACATCTTTCGAGAACCGGTATGAAACCATTCGCATTCGTCTTTCCCGGGCCAGGGCTCGCAGTCCGTCGGCATGCTCGATGCCTGGGGCGACCACCCCGCAGTGCGCCAGACCCTGCAAGAGGCCTCCGAGGCCCTGGGCGAGGACATCGGCCAGCCTGATCGCCCGAAGGCCCCAAGGAAGCGCTCGGCCTGACCACCAACACGCAGCCCGTCATGCTGGTCGCCGGTGTCGCCTGCCTATCGGGCCTGGCTGGCGGAGACGGGCTTGGCCCCCGCGGTCGTGGCCGGCCATTCCCTTGGCGAGTACTCGGCCCTGGTCGCCGCCGGCGCGCTGACGCTGGCGTGACGCGCTGCCCCTGGTGCGCTTTCGCGCGCAGGCCATGCAGGAGGCGGTGCCGGTAGGCCGGGCGCGATGGCGGCCATCCTGGGTATGGACGCGCCAAGGTCATCGCACCGGCTGCGCCGAAGCGGCGAGCTTCGCCTGAACGGTGAGGTGGTCGAGGCGGTGAACTTCAACGACCCGAAGCAGACCGTGATTGCCGGCAGCAAGGCGGCCGTCGAAAAGGCCTGCGAAGTGCTCAAGGCAGCGGTGCCAAGCGTGCGCTGCCGCTGCCGGTGTCTGCGCCTTTCCATTCCAGCCTGATGAAGCCGGCAGCCGAGCAGCCTGAAGGAAAGGCTCGCTGCCGTGACGCTGTCCTCGCCCCGCGATCCCGGTGCTCAACAACATCGACGTCCGCTGCGAGATCGCAGCCCGACGCGCATCCGCGATGCCCTGTATCGGCAGGCCTTCGGTCCGGTGCGCTGGGTCGAGATGCGTGCTGGGCCTCAAGGCGCAGCGGCATGCACCACGTTGTCGAATGCGGCCCCGGCAAGGTGCTGGCCGGCATGGTCAAGCGCATCGATGCTGAATTGGTGTCGGCAACGCGCTGTCCGACCCGGCAACTCTGGCGGAAGTCAAAGGAGCTGCTGGCATGAATCGAATTGCGCTTCGAAGGGCAGGTTGCCCTGGTCACCGGCGCTTCGCGCGGAATCGGCGCGCGATTGCGCTCGAACTCGCGCGGCAAGGGCTCAAGGTCGTCGGCACTGCAACCACCGAGAGCGGCGCAGCAGCCATCACCGAGGCCCTGGCCGAGCTTTCCGGGCTGCCGCGGCGCCATGCCTCGACGTGAACGATGCAGCTGCCGCAGAGGCGCTGATCGACGACCATCATCAAGGAGCATGGCGGCCTGCATGTGCTGGTGAACAACGCCGGCATCACCCGCGACACCCTGGCCATGCGCATGAAGGACGAGGACTGGGACGCGGTGCTCGATACCAACCTCAAGGCCGTGTTCCGCATGAGCCGTGCCGTGATGCGCACCGATGATGAAGCAGCGCTACGGGCGCATCGTCAGCATCACCTCGCGTGGTGGGCGCCATCGGCAATCCGGGCCAGGCCAACTACGCGGCCGCCAAGGCCGGTGTCGCCGGCATGACGCGTGCGCTGGCCCGCGAGCTCGGCAGCCGCGGCATCACGGTCAACTGCGTGGCGCCTGGCTTCATCGAGACCGACATGACGGCCGGCGCTGCCGGAAGAGCAGCAGAAGGCGCTGCTGGCGCAGATCCCGCTGGGCCAGCTCGGCAGGCCCGAGGACATCGCGCATGCGGTGGCTTTCTCGCCTCGCCGCAGGCGGGATACGTGACCGGGCAGGAGCTGCACGTCAACGGCGGCATGTACATGAATTGACGGCAGGCCGCCAAGGCCTGTCCATCACCGGCTTGAGTCCGTCCGGAACGGCGGCTGTCAGGAAGCTTAGAGTTGTCATCCTGACAGCCGTAAAATCACGGGCTATTCCATTTTAACAACCCTCTAGAGGGAATCATGAGCGATATCGAAGCACGCGTCAAGAAAATCATTGCCGAGCAACTCGGCGTGGAAGAATCCCAAGTCACCAACGAAAAGGCTTTCGTGGCCGATCTGGGCGCAGACTCCCTGGACACCGTGGAACTGGTGATGGCCCTGGAGGACGAGTTCGGCATCGAGATTCCCGACGAAGACGCCGAGAAGATCACCACGGTGCAGAACGCCATCGACTACGCCGTGACAGCCACCAGAAGGCCTGACAAGGCCTGCTGGCTCTCCACTGAACCACTACTGCACTGCATGACCCGTCGCCGCGTTGTTGTGACCGGTCTGGGCTGCGTCAGCCCCGTGGGCAACACGGTGGCGGAGTCCTGGGCCAACCTGCTTGCCGGCAAGTCCGGCATCGACACCATCACGAAGTTCGATGCGTCGCAACTTCGCCTGCAAGTTTGCGGGCGAGGTCAAGGGCTTCAACATCGAGGACTACATCCCGGGCAAGGAAGCCCGCCACATGGACACGCTTCATCCACTACGGATTGGCGGCAGCCATGCAGGCAGTTGCGCGACAGCGGCCTGCCGACTGGCGACGCCTTGAGCGAAGAGCAGGCCGACGCGCATCGGCTGCATCATCGGCTCGGGCATCGGCGGCCTGCCCATGATCGAAGAAACGCAGACGGACCTGATGAAGCGCGGACCGCGCCGCATCACGCCGTTCTTCGTTCCGGCCTCGATCATCAACATGATCTCCGGCCACGTGTCGATCCAGTACGGCTTCAAGGGGCCCAACATCGCGATCGTCACTGCTTGCACCACCGGCTTGCATTGCATCGGCGAAGCCGGCGCGCATGATCGAGTACGGTGATGCCGACGTGATGGTTGCCGGCGGCGCCGAATCGACGGTGTCGCCGCTGGGCATCGGCGGCTTTGCCGCGGCGCGCGCGCTGTCCACCCGCAACGACGATCCCAAGACGGCATCGCGCCCCTGGGACAAGGACCGCGACGGCTTCGTCCTCGGCGAGGGTGGCGGCGTGCTGGTGCTCGAGGAGTACGAGCACGCCAAGAAGCGCGGCGCGAAGATCTACGCCGAGCTGGTCGGCTTCGGCATGAGCGCCGACGCCTTCCACATGACCGCGCCGAACGTGGATGGGCCGCGCCGCTCCATGCAGGCCGCCCTGCGCAATGCCGGCCTGAACCCCGATCAGGTCGACTACCTCAACGCCCACGGCACATCCACGCCCCTGGGCGACGTGAACGAGACCAATGCCATCAAGGCGGCATTGGGCGAGCACGCCAAGAAGGTGGTGGTGAACTCCACCAAGTCGATGACCGGCCACCTGCTGGGTGGCGCCGGCGGCATCGAATCGGTGTTCACCGTGCTGGCGCTGCACCACCAGAAGATCCCCGCCCACGATCAACATCTTCAACCAGGATCCCGAGTGCGACCTGGACTACTGCGCCAACACGGCGCGGGACATGAAGATCGACGTCGCGCTGAAGAACAACTTCGGCTTCGGCGGGACCAACGGCTCGCTGGTGTTCAAGCGGGCCTGAGGCCAAAGGGTTTTCCCGACCGGCGCTTTCCATGCGCACGGCCTGCGCCCTGCACGTCACCATCGAGCGATTCGATCGATGGCACGTCGGGGCGTTCTTGCTTTCAGCATCCGCCCTGGCATCCGTATGGGCCTGGGTCCATCTGTGGGGTTGGCCTGTGCCGGCCGGCCTTGGCGCGGTAGTGTGCACCCTCGGGGCCATCGAGGCGCTCCGATTCGAATGCCGGCGCAGGCCGGTTCACTTGCAATGGGACGGTGCCGCCTGGCACTGGGGGGAGCCGGGAGCCGACCAGCCGGGGCGGCGCTCCGGACGCGTGGAGGTGTGCATTGATCTCGGCGCCTGGATGCTGTTGCGTTTCGTGGCCGCCGAGCCGGCATCGACATGGGCGCCCCGGCCTTGCCGTTGCATGCATCTGCCGGTGCAGCGACGCGGCCATGAACAGGCCTGGCATGCTTTGCGCTGTGCGGTATATTCGCCCGCGACCCCAACCGACCCCGCTCGGGATGCGACCGGCTCGAACCATCCCATTTCATGACCGCCGACGCCGATGCCCTGTTGATTGAGCGCGTCAAGCGCGGTGACCAGAAGGCCTTCGAGCTGCTGGTGATCAAGTACCAGCGCAAGATCGAGCGCCTCATTGCACGCATGGTGCGGGACACCGACCTGATCCAGGACATCGCCCAGGAAACCTTCATCCGGGCCTACCGGGCGCTGCCGCAGTTCCGGGGCGAGAGCGCCTTCTACACCTGGCTCTACCGGATCGCCGTCAATACGGCCAAGAAGACCCTGGTCGAGATGAAGCGCGACCCGCTGGTGACGGAGTCCGCCCTGGTGTCCTCCAGCGAGGATGACGAAACTTCCCGGGTGGAAAACGAACTAACCGACGGTGAAACGCCCGAAGCAGTCCTTGCAAGCAAGGAAATTGCGGCAACAGTGAACGCCGCGATCGAAGCTCTGTCGGAAGATCTTCGTCAGGCGATCACGTTGCGCGAGATCGAAGGCCTGAGCTACGAAGAAATCGCGGAAGTCATGAATTGCCCCATCGGCACCGTGCGCTCGCGAATCTTCCGGGCGCGCGAAGCCATCGCCGAGAGGCTGCGCCCGCTGCTGGATACCCCGGATGGCAAGCGTTGGTGATCAGGAGTGCTGAGAGATGTCTGGTGAATGGTTGGATTCGAAAGGCCTGAGCGACATGGCGCGTGAGCGCTTGTCCGCCTTGGTGGATGGCGAGGTGACGAGCGAGGACCTGCAAGGGGTGCTTGGCGCAGGCCGGGAAAGCCCCCGGGTGCTGTCGATCACTTGCCAGACGTGGCATGCCTACCACCTCATCGGCGACGTGATGCGCTCGGAGGACCTTGCCGGTGCCGGGCGCGACAGCCAGTTCCTCGGGCGCCTGCGCGAACGCCTGGCCGCCGAGCCCGTGGTCATGGCCCCGGCAGCGCCAGAGGTGCGAGTCTCGTCGGCCCAGCTGGAATGGCGGAATGTGGCTCAGGGGGCGCCAGTGGCCCGGCATCGCCGCTCCTGGGTGACGCCCCTGGCTGCGGCGGCCAGCGTGATGGCGGTGACCGGTGTGCTGGTGGTCTCCCGAGTAAGCGACTCACCATCCGGTACCCCCGGGGGTGCACCGAGCCTGGCGCGGGCCGTGCCCGACACAGGCGAGCAAGTGGTCGCGCCGCAGGCGGCTGCGGTCCCTGCCGATGAACTGCGCGTGGTGACCGCCAACGGCACTCTGGTGCGTGACGCGCGGCTCGATCAGTACTTGTCCGCGCACAAGCAGTTCGGCGGCAGTTCTGCGCTTGGAGTTCCTTCGGGCTTCCTGCGCAGTGCCACCTATGAAGGCCCCAGCCGCTGACTCACGCCGATGCATGTGCTACACAGGCTGACCTTCTGGGTGGGATGCGCGCTTGTCCTTGGTGCGGCGGCTTTCACACCGGCCCGAGCCCAGGAGGCGGTGCTCGACAAGTCCGAGGTGCGCGGATGGCTGCTGAGGATCCACGACGCGGCTCAGCACCGTAATTTCCAGGGCACCTTCGTCGTCAGCTCCGGTGGTCAGGTCGCAAGTTCCCGCATTGCCCACTATTGCGAAGGACCGAGCCAGTTCGAGCGCATCGATTCGCTCGACGGCCAGGCGCGTCTCGTATTCCGCAAGAACGACGTGGTGGCGACCTTGTGGCCGAATTCGCGCACAGCCGTGGTGGAGCAGCGTGAGACGCTCACGAGCTTTCCCGGCCTGCTGCACAACGACGGCGACCGGTTGGCGGAGCTCTACGAGGTGCGGCTGCTCGGCGTGGAGCGAGTTGCCGGCCACGAGGCCAATGTGCTCCTGCTCAAGCCGCGCGATGCCTTCCGCTATGGCTATCGCCTCTGGTCAGAGCGCAGCACGGGTCTGCTGTTGCGCTCCGAGGTGCTCGGCGAGTCTGGCGAGGTCCTGGAGTCCTCCGCCTTTTCCGAAGTGTCGATAGGAGTGAAGGCGCAACCGGAAGTGGTGGCCAAGCCGATGAAGAAGCTCGAGGGCTATCGCGTCGAGCGGCCTGTCCTGACGAAGACCTACTACGAGCAGGAGGGCTGGGTCTACAAGAACAAGGTGCCGGGGTTCCGGCATGTCAGCTGCGTGAAGCGGGCCTTGCGGGCCGCAGGCGCGGAACCTTCCCAGCCACAGCCGCAGTTGATGCAGACTATTTTCTCGGACGGGTTGGCGTATGTGTCCATCTTCGTGGAACCATATGACGCCTCGATGCATCGCAAGGAAATGCTGATGAGCATGGGCGCCACGCAGACCTTGATGCGCCGTCACGGCCCGTGGTGGATCACCGCGGTCGGAGAGGTTCCTCCCGCGACCCTGCGCGAGTTCGTGCAGGGCCTGGAGCGCAAGAAGTAGCGCGCTTCCTTCGTTGCTGCCGCATTGCGGCAGTGGCGTGTTTCCATGAGGTGATTGACTGATGATGCGACAGAATCAAACAACAGCCAGGATCGTCTTCTTCCGGCACGCAGCCCTGGCCTTGCTGACAGCGACCACGTTGGCCATGAGCGCGGCTCCCATGCCGGCCCATGCACAGGCGGCGGTGCGGGAGCTGCCCGATTTCAGCGAGCTTGCAGACCGGGTCGGGCCATCCGTCGTCAACATCCGCACTACCGAGCGCGCCCGCGCCGGCCGCGCCCCGCAGGGCGGGCCGGAGATGGACGAAGACATGCAGGAGTTCTTCCGGCGCTTCTTCGGCGTTCCCATCCCCGGGCAGCCCAACCCGCGTGGTGGCCCGCCCCGGCAAGGGCAGCCCGACGAGCAGCCCCGTGGCGTCGGATCGGGCTTCATCCTGACGGGCGATGGCTACGTAATGACCAACGCGCACGTCGTGGACGGTGCCGACGAGGTCTATGTCACCCTCACCGACAAGCGCGAGCTCAAGGCCAAGATCGTCGGCTTCGACAAGCGCACCGACGTTGCGGTGGTCAAGATCGATGCGAGTTCCCTGCCTGCCGTGAAGGTCGGCGACGTGAACAAGCTCAAGGTTGGTGAATGGGTGATGGCCATCGGCTCGCCCTTCGGCCTGGACAACACCGTGACGGCGGGCATCGTGAGCGCCAAGGCACGGGACACGGGGGACTATCTGCCCTTCATCCAGACCGATGTGGCCATCAATCCCGGCAACTCCGGCGGCCCGCTGATCAACCTGCGTGGCGAAGTGGTGGGCATCAACTCCCAGATCTACAGTCGCTCGGGCGGGTTCATGGGCATCTCGTTCGCGATCCCGATCGATGAGGCCATGCGCGTGGCCGACCAGTTGCGCACCGCGGGGCGGGTGATCCGGGGTCGTATCGGTGTGCAGATCGACCAGGTGACCAAGGAGGTGGCCGAGTCCATCGGCCTTGGCAAGCCGGCCGGAGCGCTGGTCCGCAGCGTCGAGCCGGGTGGGCCGGCCGAGAAGAGCGGGCTCGAAGCCGGCGACATCATCACCAGGTTCGATGGCCGCGCCATCGAGAAGGCGGCGGACTTGCCTCGCATCGTGGGTAACACCAAGCCCGGCAGCAAGCCGGGGCTGCAAGTGTTCCGCCGAGGCAATTACCGCGACCTCACGGTGACGGTGGGTGAGTTCGAGCCCGATCAGCCGCGCCGCATCCCCACCGCAGCCGAAGCCAAGCCCGGTCCGTCGACGAGCGTGCTGCAATCCATGGGACTGACCGTGTCCGACATCAACGAAGCCCAGCGCCGCGAACTCAAGATCAAGGGCGGCGTGAAGGTGGATGCTGCTGATGGCGCTGCGGCAAAGGCGGGGTTGCGCGAGGGCGATGTCATCCTCGCGGTCGCCAACACCGAGGTCACCGACACCAAGCACTTCGAGGCGACCGTCGGCAAGCTCGACAAGAGCAAGCCCTTCAACGTGCTCTTCAGGCGCGGCGAGTGGGCGCAATATGCGGTGATCCGCCCGAGCCGCTGAACTTCCCCGTCCTCCGCCCGGCGGCGTGGCGACCCACTGCATAAACCGGCCTTGGCAGGAACCCGGCGACCGAGTAGGTTGTCGGGTTTTTTCATGTTGTGGGAATCAGAAGTGCACGCGTGAAGCTCACTTGGCGCCCGATGTTGATAAGTCCACCCACCGGGATTGTGAGCCACCACTCACAATAGGCTGAGCTGCCGGGATTGAGCCCGCATTTCGATAGAATCACCTTTTGTTGCAGCGCCTTTACCTGCGGCGTTGGAGCGTAGTCAGAGCGCCTCGAAACTATCCCCAAAGAGTCCACAAGAGATTGTGGATAAGCTGTGGAAGAGATGCCGTGTTGGACACTCGCAACGCGCCCAAATGCAGTATTGGCGCGGTTTCCCGCGAGTGGTTTTGGCTACAATGAAAGCCCAACAAAGCAGTTGCCATACCTTTTGTTGGAAGGCGCGTCGCCGATTCGACGCGCCTTTTTTTTAGCGTTCGGACGGTACCGCGATGGCCTCGCAACATCGCCCTTGTCACCTGAACAACGTCCTCGTTTGCCCTTGAGCAGATCTGCACCCTGTGCGTCAGCGGCAGTTGCAAGCGTCGAGTCTCCGCCTCCTCCATGAAGCACATTCGCAACTTCTCCATCATTGCCCACATCGATCACGGCAAGTCCACCCTGGCCGATCGCCTGATCCAGCGCTGCGGGGGCTTGAGCGATCGGGAGATGGAGGCCCAGGTGCTCGATTCGATGGACATCGAGCGCGAGCGGGGCATCACCATCAAGGCGCAGACGGCTGCCTTGCAATACACGGCCCGTGACGGGCAGCAGTACAACCTCAACCTGATCGACACCCCCGGACACGTCGACTTCTCGTACGAGGTCAGCCGGTCGCTGTCGGCGTGCGAGGGTGCGCTGCTGGTGGTCGATGCGAGCCAGGGTGTCGAGGCGCAGACGGTGGCCAACTGCTACACCGCCATCGAGCTCGGCGTGGAAGTCGTGCCGGTGCTCAACAAGATGGACCTGCCCCAGGCCGATCCGCAGCGCGCCCGCGAGGAGATCGAGGACGTGATCGGCATCGACGCTACCGACGCCATCCCCTGTTCGGCCAAGACAGGCGAAGGCATCGACGACATCCTCGAGGCGGTCATCAGCAGCATGCCCCCGCCGCGCGGCAATCCCGACGGGCCGCTGCGCGCGATGATCATCGATTCATGGTTCGACAACTACGTCGGCGTCGTGATGCTGGTGCGGGTGGTCGATGGCGCGCTGAGGAAGGGCGATCGCATCCGGATGATGGCGACCAACACCGTCTATCCGGCCGAGCAGCTCGGCGTGTTCACCCCGAAGCGCTGCCCCGCGAGGAACTCAATGCCGGCGAGGTCGGCTTCGTGATCGCCGGCATCAAGGAACTCCAGGCGGCCAAGGTGGGCGACACCATCACGCTCGAGAAGAAGCTGCCCAACAACGCCGGTCCGGCGAGCGAAGCGCTGCCCGGCTTCAAGGAAATCCAGCCGCAGGTGTTCGCCGGGCTCTACCCCACCGAGGCAAGCCAGTACGACCAGCTGCGGGATGCGCTCGAAAAGCTCAAGCTCAACGATTCCTCCCTGCGCTACGAGCCGGAAGTGAGCCAGGCGCTGGGCTTCGGCTTCCGCTGCGGCTTCCTGGGCCTGCTGCACATGGAGATCGTGCAGGAACGCCTGGAGCGCGAGTTCGACCAGGACCTGATCACCACCGCGCCCAGCGTGGTGTACGAGGTCGAGCTGAAGCCGACGGCACCATGCTGGAGGTCGAGAACCCGTCGAAGATGCCCGACCCGGGCCGCATCCGCGAGATCCGCGAACCCATCGTCACGGTGCATCTGTACATGCCGCAGGAGTACGTCGGGCCGGTGATGACGCTCGCCAACCTGAAGCGCGGCATGCAGATCGAGATGGCCTACCACGGCCGGCAGGTCATGCTCACCTACGAGCATGCCGCTGGCCGAGATCGTGCTCGACTTCTTCGACAAGCTGAAGTCGGTCTGCCGCGGCTATGCCTCCATGGACTACGAGTTCAAGGAATACCGCGCGTCCGACGTGGTGAAGGTCGACATGCTGATCAACGGCGAGAGGGTCGATGCGCTGTCGATCATCGTCCACCGGGCCCAGTCGCAGTACCGGGGCCGGGCGGTGGTCGGCCAAGATGCGCGAGATCATCCGCCGCCAGATGTTCGACGTGGCGATCCAGGCTGCGATCGGCGCGAACATCATCGCCCGCGAAAACATCAAGGCGCTGCGCAAGAACGTGCTGGCAAAATGCTACGGCGGCGACATCAGCCGCAAGCGCAAGCTCCTCGAGAAGCAAAAAGCCGGCAAGAAGCGAATGAAGCAGATCGGCTCCGTCGAAGTGCCGCAGGAAGCGTTCCTGGCCATCCTGCAAGTGGAAGAATGATCTCCGCATCCTTGTCTGGAGCCCCATGGGATTGCTCGACCGGAGCCGCTTTACGCCTGCCTGACTGTTTACCTGGGCGCCTGGTACTTCGGCAGTGGCGATGGCAATTTCGCGTTGCTGCTGTTCCTGGCCACGGTGGTCACGGGGCTGTACTGGCTGGCCGAGCGGCTTCGCTTCCTGCCGGCTGCGCGCGCGGCCGCAGCGGCTCTCGAGGCCAGCGACGCCAGCGCCGCGCCGAACTGCGCGAGCAAGGGCATCGACAAGGTCGACGGCGACGTGGCGCAGGCGCGGCAGCAGCTGCTCGATGCAGCCCTGGTGGCTGGACTGGACCGCCGGGCTGTTCCCGGTGATCCTGCGCGGTGTTCCTGCTCCGCTCCTTCCTGTTCGAGCCGTTCAAGATTCCCTCGGGCTCGATGATCCCGACCCTGCTGGTCGGCGACCTGATCCTGGTCAACAAGTACCACTACGGCGTGCGGCTGCCGGTGATCAACAAGAAGATCGTCGCCCAACAACGACCCGCAGCGCGGCGACGTGATGGTGTTTCGCTATCCGCCCAAGCCGAGCCTGGACTACATCAAGCGCGTCGTCGGCGTGCCCGGCGACGAAGTGGCGCTACCTGAACAAGCGGCTCACCTCAACGGGCAGCCGGTGCCCAAGAAGCCGCTGCGGCGAGTTCTTCGACGAGGACGCCATGCGCTACTTCAAGCAGTTCGAGCGAGAAGCTCGGCACGGTCGAGCACACGCATGCTCACCGACGAGGACGCCCGGCTTTCATATCCGGCGGTCGAGGACTTTCCCGTTCAAGGAGAATTGCCGCTACAGTGTCGAAGGCGTGACCTGCAAGGTGCCTGCGGGTCACTACTTCATGATGGGCGACAACCGCGATAATTCGCAGGATTCTCGCTACTGGGGCTTCGTTCCGGATCGCAATATCGTCGGCAAGGCCTTCTTCGATCTGGATGAATTTCGGTAACCTCGGCCGCGTCGGTTAATTCCAATAGACAACAAGGACTCGAGGAGCTCCCTGACATGACCGTTTCGTTCCGGCATCGCCAGCGCGGCGTGACCTTGATCGGCCTCCTGTTCTGGGCGATCTTGATCGGCATGATTGCCCTGGTGGCGATGCGCGTGTTTCCCACGCTCAATGAATACTGGACCATCCAGCGCACCGTGAACAAGGTCGCCAAGGAAGGCACGACGGTACCGGAGATCCGCGCGGCCTTCGAACGGCAGAAGCAGATCGAGTACTCCATCAGGTCCGATCGCGAGCAAGGATCTCGACATCACCAAGATCAACGACAAGGTCGTGGTGAGCTTTGCCTACGACAAGGAAGTCGAAATTTTCCCGCCGGTCTACCTGCTGATCAAGTACTCCGGCCGCTCACAATGACCTGAGCGGGGGTGGATGACCGTGGCTGACCCAACCCTGGCGCTCGAACGCCGACTCGGCTACAGCTTCCGCAAGCCCGCCCTCCTTGTTCAAGCGCTGACGCACCGCAGCTTCGGGGCAGATCACAACGAGCGACTCGAGTTTCTCGGCGATTCGGTCCTGGGCCTGGCGATGTCGGGCCTGCTGTACGAGCGCTTTGCCGGCTCCGATGAAGGCGATCTCTCGCGTGTGCGCGCCAACCTCGTGAGGCAGGAGTCCTTGCATCGCATCGCGCTCTTGCTCGACCTGCCGGCGCATGTCCGCCTCGGCGAGGGCGAGGCTCGCAGCGGCGGTGCAGCCAGGCCATCCATCCTGGCCGATGCGCTGGAGGCAATTTTCGGTGCCGTCTATCTGGACGGCGGCTTCGAGGCGGCGAGGGACCTGATCCACCGGCTGTTTGCGTCTGTGGTCACGCAGCCGCGAGCTGCGTACCGCGGCCAAGGATCCCAAGACCGAACTGCAGGAATGGCTGCAGGGACGCAAGCTGGCTACGCCGACCTACGCCATTGTCGAGACCCGTGGGCAGGCGCACCAGCAGCAGTTCGTGGTGCGCTGCAGCGTCCCGTCCTCGGAATCTCCGCCACCGGCGAAGGCAGCTCCCGCCGCGCGGCCGAGCAGGTGGCAGCCCAGGCCGTGCTGACTAAACTCAAGGCATCCGGGCGTTGACCTGCAGGCGGGTGTCCCGCCTGCCAGCCATGACCCCGCCGATGCTCCTCATGCGGCCTTGGAGGCCGCGATGGAATCCTCACCGTGAACACTGAAGAATCTTCCCCGACTGCCGGGGATGGCTCGATTGCCCCGACGTCCCAGCGTTGCGGGCTGATCGCCATCGTCGGCCGCCCCAATGTGGGCAAGTCCACCCTCCTCAATGCGCTGGTCGGCCAGAAGGTCAGCATCACTTCGCGCAAGGCTCAGACCACCCGCCACCGCATCACGGGCATTCGAAGCGAGGGCGATGCCCAGTTCGTGTTCGTCGATACGCCGGGCTTCCAGACGCGCCACGGCAATGCGCTCAATCGCAACCTCAACCGGACGGTACTGTCGTCGGTGGCCGACGTGGACGTGGTGCTGTTCGTCGTCGAGGCCGGTCGCTACGGCATGGACGACGCCAAGGTTCTCGCGCTCGTGCCCGAGGGCAAGCCGGTGATCCTGATCGCCAACAAGCTCGACAAGGTCGTCCGCCGCGCCGAGCTCGCGCCCTGGCTCAAGGGCATGCAGGAGCGGCATCCCTTCGCCGAATTCGTGCCCCTGTCGGCGACGCGGGCCGACGACGTCAAGCGCCTGCTCGGCATCGTGCGCCCCTACCTGCCCGAGCAGCCCTGGTGGCACGAGGAAGAAGCCCTGACCGACCGCAGTGAACGCTTCCTGGCCAGCGAGATCATCCGCGAGAAGCTTTTCAGGCTGACCGGCGACGAGCTGCCCTACACCTCCACGGTGGTGATCGACAAATTCGAGGAAGAAGCCCAGCGCGCCGGCCGTTTCGTGAAGCTCGCCGCCACCATCGTCGTCGAGCGCGATGGGCACAAGGCCATGGTGATCGGCGACGGCGGCGAGCGGATCAAGCGCATCGGCACCGAGGCGCGCCAGGAACTCGAGCGCCTGATGGACGCCAAGGTCTTCCTCGAGCTGTGGGTGAAGGTGCGCTCGGGCTGGGCCGACGATGAGCAGCGCCTGCGCTCCTACGGTTACGAATAAGGAGCGACGTCCCTTCCCATGGCTACCAGCAGGTCCGGCGCACGCCGGCACACCCATCGGGTGAACGGCGAGCCGGCCTACGTGCTGCACCGCTATGACTGGAGCGAATCCAGCCTGATCCTCGACCTCTTCACGCGCGAGCATGGCCGCGTGGCGGTGGTGGCCAAGGGTGCCAAGCGACCCTATTCGCAATTGCGCCCGGTACTCTTGCCCTTCCAGCGCCTCGTGGTGGGCTACAGCAGCCGCGACGAGGACGGTGCCGAGGTGCACACCCTCAAGGCGGCGGAATGGGCCGGCGGCCAGGCGATGCTTACCGGCTCGGCGCTCCTGACCGGCTTCTACCTCAACGAGCTGCTGATGAAGCTGCTGGCACGCGCCGATCCGCTTCCGGCACTGTTCGACATCTATGCCCAGACCCTGCCTGCACTCGGAGGCAAGGACGACATCCTGGTGCAGGCGGCCCTGCGTGCGTTCGAACTGAGCTTGTTGCGCGCGATGGGCGTGCTGCCGGAACTGGCCCTGGAGACGCTGACGCTCCAGCCGGTGAGGCGCGAGTCGAGCTATCAGCTGCACGGCGAGGCGGGCGTGATCGAGCATTCGAGGGGCGAGGCCCCGCTGGCTGGATCCACGCTCGAGGAACTGCAAGCCGCGCTCGACTCGGATTCCCTTGCCGCCCTTCAGCAAGCCTGCCTGAGTGCATTGCCTGAACTCAAGGCGAGCTTGCGCGCCTTGCTTCACTATCATCTCGGGACGCCGGTGTTGCGCACCCGGCAACTGATGATGGAGCTGCAACAGAAATGATCTTCGCCGGTACCGCCAACGCCCCGCTCCTGGGCGTCAACATCGATCACGTGGCGACCCTGCGCAACGCGCGCGGCGGGCGCTTCCCCGACCCCGTGGCCGCGGCCGAGCTGGCGGTGGAGGCGGGCGCCGACATCATCACCTTCCACCTCCGCGAGGATCGCCGCCACATCAAGGACGAGGACGTCGAGCGCCTGAAGGCTGCCGTGCACGTGCCGCTCAATTTCGAGGCCGCCGTCACCAAGGACATGCTCGGCATCATCGAGCGCGTCAGGCCCGAGCATGTCTGCCTCGTGCCCGAGCGACGCCAGGAGGTCACCACCGAAGGCGGGCTCGACGTGGCCGGCAACCTGTCGCGCGTGAAGAGCGCCTGCCAGCGGTTGGCAGCCGCGGGCTGCCGGGTGTCGCTCTTCATCGGCGCCGATGCCAGCCAGATCGAGGCCAGCGCCAAGGCCGGCGCTCCCTGCATCGAGATCCACACCGGCGCCTACGCCAATGCCTGGTGGGATCAGGACACCGAAAGGATGCGCGTCGAGCTCGATCGCGTGCGTGAGGGCCTTCGCCTCGGCCGCTCGCTAGGCTTGCAGACCAACGCGGGGCATGGCCTTGCGGTCTGGGACCGGCCTGCGCCCCACCCGGGCCCGAGCAGCACCGCGGCCATCGCCGCCCTGCCCGAGGTGACCGAGCTTCATATCGGCCATACGCTCATCGGACACGCGCTGTTCGTGGGCCTGCGGCAGGCGATTTCCGACTTCAAGGCCGAGGCCGTGCTGGCCCGGCGCACCGCATGATCTACGGCGTGGGCACGGATGTCTGCGACATCCGACGCATCGAGGCCGCCCTGCAGCGTCACGGCGAGCGCTTCGCGCGAAGAATCCTCGGCCCGCACGAGATCGAGGTGTTCCGCGCGCGCTCTGCCAAGGTGAGTGCGCGCGGCGTTCGCTACCTGGCCACGCGCTTTTCCGCCAAGGAGGCGTTCTCGAAGGCGGTCGGCTTGGGGCTGCGCATGCCGATGACCTGGCGCTCCTGCGAGATCGTCAAGGCCGCCAGCGGCAAGCCCGAGATCCGGCTGCATGGTGACCTGGCCACCTGGTTCGAAGCCCAGGGCCTGCGCGCCCATGTGAGCCTGACAGATGAATCAGACTACGCCGCAAGCTTCGTCGTGGTCGAAACCCGGGAATGATGGATACACAACAAACCCCCCCACGCTCCCGTGGTGCTCGATATTGAACCGCCCCGACTTTCGTGGAGGCGTGTTGATATGAGTCAGGCGGCCGTGGCCCGCCGAACCAAGCGGGTGACGGGCTTTCACATCTGACTTCGCGTTTCTTCGGACACGACCACACGCTTGCCAGATGATCGGACGAGGGAGAATGACTATTTCTCACATTTGCCTGGGACATCGTTGGCCCGCCATATCGCAATGAGTCAAATCGAACACGCCCCGGTCATTCTTGACATCGCCGACCAGGAATTAAACGAAGATGACCGACGCCGGCTTCAGCATCCGCTGACCGGTGGGCTGATCCTGTTCAGTCGCAACTGGCGCGATCGCCGTCAACTCACGGAGCTATGCGCCGAGGTGAAGGCGCTACGACCTGACCTGCCGATCTCGGTCGACCATGAGGGTGGGCGTGTTCAACGCTTTCGCACTGACGGCTTCACGCACCTGCCATCCATGCGGGTGCTCGGCCAGATGTGGATGAGCGATGGCGAGAGCGGCGAGGGCTTTGGAGCAATGAGGGCGCAGAATGCTGCCACCGCCTGCGGATACGTTCTGGCTTCCGAGTTGCTGTCGTGCGGCGTCGATCTGGCTTGGACGCCGGTGCTAGACCTGGACCACGGACACAGCGACGTCATCGGAGATCGCTCGCTCCATAGAGACCCTCGCGTCGTCTCGACGCTCGCCAAGAGCGTCATCCTGGGTCTGCTGCGCGCCGGCATGCAGAACTGCGGAAAGCACTTTCCTGGGCACGGCTACGCCGAGGCGGACTCGCACCATGCCATTGCGATTGACGATCGGTCACTGGAGCAAATCCTTGGGGACGATGCCCTGCCCTACGAGTGGCTGTCCCCGGCGTTGTCATGTGTGATGCCGGCTCATGTAATTTATCCCCGGGTTGACAAGATGCCTGCCGGCTTCTCCTCGCGCTGGCTGAAGGAGATTCTGCGTGGTCGCATTGGCTACCAGGCCGCCCTCTGTTGCGATGATTTGAGTATGGCTGGGGCTCAGGTCGCAGGAACGGCTGTCGAAGGCGGTATCGCCGCGCTAAATGCCGGGTGCGATCTGGTGTTGTTCTGCAATCAGTCGCTCGTTGACGGGGGTAGGCCGGTGGATGACCTGTTGGACGGCCTTCTTGCAGCACTTGGGCAAGGCCGCTGGCGTACAGATCCCACTTCTGAGGCAAGGCGACTTGATCTGCTGCCCCAGGCTGCGCCGACGCCGTGGGACGAGCTGATGCACTCTCCCCTGTATCGTCAAGCGCTTGACCTTCTGCCCTAAGCCCTGTGAACCGGAAGGGGAGTGGAAGCGCTGCCGATCTGCTGCGCATCCAGCCAGAGCATCAGAACGTCGATTCCGTCGTGGCGGACGTTGCCGACCCGGACGACGCAGAGCGCATGATCGCTTCGGCCCGCAGCATCGCGACCTCGCGGGCTTCGACATCGGCCATGGAGTGGGCCTCGTGAATGACGACGCCCTCCGAGGCATCGACGGGTTCTTTCCACGGAGCGCGCTCGAGAACCCGCATGGTGTCCTCGTAACCGGCCGTCCACCGCGTGCGGATGCCCGACCGGCTGAAGTCGATGTCCTTCAGCATGTCTTCCCCGGCGATGGGCGGCGCGAACAGCCGAACCACCTGCATCGTGGTGTCAGTGGCTTCGGCCGCGAGCTCGCGCCACCCGGGGAGATGCTGCATCGGCTGCGGCGATTGCTTCACGAGGGTCTGCACGATGCGGCGCATCCGGTAGATCTGCTTCTGGCGGGCGAGGTAGGGCTCGGCGCGGGTGGCGAACTGGATGTCCTTGTGCCTCGACATGACCTCCCAGATCGACTGCGGCTCGGTCGCGCGTCGTTGCCACACGTTCACCGCGAAAACCACCGAGTTCTGCCGTGGGAGATCCTCGAACACCGGTTCGACGGGCGTGTTCGAGTAGATCCCGCCGTCCCAGTACGCCTCTCCCTCGATCCGCACCGCCGGGAACGCCGGGGGCAAGGCGCCTGAAGCCATCACGTGCTCCAGGCCCAGGCGGATGTGGCGGCTGTCGAAGTACTTCATCCGCCCGCTGCTCACGCCCACCGCGCCGACGGTCAGCCGCAGGCCGCCGTGCGCAAGCAGATCGAGATCGACCAGCTCCTCCAGCGTCCTGCGAAGCGGCTCGGTCGTGTAGTACGACGCCTGCTCCAGGCCCACCTTCGTGTGAGGACTCAGCCACGAAGCGAAGCGCGGACTGAAGAAGGCGGGCACGCCTGCGGCGAGGATGGACCAGGAGCCCGACCTGGGATTCTGTTCGACTCTTCGCCAGAACTCCCGCAGGCGCTCGAGGCGCCGATGCTTCGGATTGCCTGCGATCACCGCCGAGTTGATGGCGCCGATCGATGTGCCGATCAGCCAGTCCGGCTCGAGGCCGGACGTCGAGAGCGCTTCGTATGCACCCGCCTGGTACGCGCCAAGCGCGCCCCCGCCGGGCAGCACCATCACGATGCGCCCGGGAACGTCCGGGCGAGGCTGCTTCTTCATTGCCGCTTCCATCGTTCCCGCCTACTGCATGAACCAGCCATGGCTCACCACCATGGATTGGCCGGTGAGCGCGTTGCTCGGGAAGGAGGCGAACAGCAGCGCCACTTCGGCCACGTCCTCCAGGGTCGTGAACTCGCCGTCCACCGTCTCCTTGAGCATGACCTTGCGGACCACATCCTCCTCGCTCATGCGCAGCGTGCGGGCCTGCTCGGGAATCTGCTTGTCCACCAGCGGCGTGCGCACGAAGCCGGGGCAGATCACGTTGGCGCGCACGCCATGCTGCGCGCCCTCCTTGGCCACCACCTTGGCCAGGCCGATGAGCCCGTGTTTGGCGGTGACGTAGGGCGCCTTCAGCAGCGAGGCCTCCTTGGAATGGACCGAGCCCATGTAGATCACGCTGCCGCCGCGGCCGGCGGCGTACATGTGCCGCAGCGCGGCGCGCGTCGTGAGGAAGGCGCCGTCGAGGTGGATGGACAGCATGCGCTTCCATTCATCGAAGCCGAACTCCTCAACCGGCTTGACGATCTGGATGCCGGCATTGCTCACCAGCACGTCCAGCCCGCCGAAGTGAGCAACCGCGCGATCCATGGCGGCGTCGACCTTCTCCTCGCGGGTCACGTCCACCGGCACGCCCAGGGCGTCGTGGCCGGCGGAGCGCAACTTCTCGGCCACCTCCGACGCGGCATCCTGGTTAAGGTCGGCGATCACCACGCGCGCGCCCTCGCGCGCGAAGGTCTCCGCAATCTTGCGGCCGATGCCGCTGGCCGCGCCCGTGACGAAAGCCACCTTGTTTTCGAGTCGCATCTTGATTACTCCTTGATGAGTGTTGACGAATAGTCGTGAACGACCGTGCCCAGCGCGAGCGTCAGGTCGGTGATGAAGTGCAGCGCCGAGACCACGCGCCGCACCGGCAGCGCAGCCAGCGGCGCCAGGGCGTGCGGGTGCAGCTCCAGCGAGGCAGGCCCGCTCCAGGCGCCCTTGAGCGTCACGTCCACCGTGTGGTAGCGCACCAGCTCGCACACGCGCGGCGAGCCGTCCACGTGAGGAATGACCTTGAGCAGGTAGTTGGGCTCGGCCAGCGCGCGCAGCACGGCGTCGTCCGAAGCCGCGCGGTGCTTGAACCCCATCGTGGCGGTTGCGATGCGCACCGGTCCGTAGTCGAGCGTGCCCACCAGCGTGTCGCTCGCGACGACCAGGCTCGGCGCGCCCAGCTTCTTGGGGAAGCCCCAGAGCTCGCGGCCGCCGGCGATGGGCGGATGGTTGTCGAGGAACATCGCGTGAACGTAGCTGCCGGCGCGCCCCTCGAAGCTCACGGGGATCACCTGGCCGGACTCGGTGTAGTCGCCGAAGCCGGTGGAATCGGGCATGCGGATGACCTCGAACTTCACGATCGGCTGCGTCACCTTCAGCGGCTCCGGCACCACGGCCCGCAGCGCGTCCATGTCGGTCTCGTAGGTCACCACGAGGTACTCGCGGTCGGTGAATCGGTAGGGCCCGTGGGGAAAGGCCGGGCTGTTCAACGGCATTGCAAACGAGCCGTCACGGAAGTCTTGAACGCGCATGGGTACTCCAGGCAAGATGATGAAAGGCCTCAATACAGGCCGGTGAAGAGGTAGACCGCGATCACCACGAAGACGGCGAGCGTCTTGAGGCAGCGATGCCCTGCGATCGGTAGGCGACGATCGCTTTCGTCGATGCATCGATGCTAGGCACGCAGGCCCTGCAGAGAAACAGAAGAGCGGTCAACGGAGAGTTCCCGGAAGCGCAACGAAGCCTCACATCGAGGATGCCGTCGTTCTCAACGGGAAGAGACAGACGCAGCTATACCGACCGGTTCATTTCTAACAAAGCCCTTTCACGCAAGTTCCATGGTTGTGGCTCTGGTTGACGAGTTCCTTGGTCAGCGTTAGAGTACCGGTCGGTTTTGTGCCGATCGGTACAGGCGCGGGTAAGCCACATCCGAAAGCCTTTTGTGCCGCATCGCCTGAGGACTTCCATGAATAGCGCTTCTCGAGGCCGGGGGCTTCTCCGAGCCGTCGAGCCGTTTGACCAGGCACCGGCGGAGGTGCGCTGGCACCTCGGCTCTTTCATCGTCTGGGAGACGCAGCGCCGGCTCGAACGGTTCGGGCAGGTCGTGCGGCTGGGGCCGCGTTCGTTCGATCTGCTGCTGCAGCTGGTCAAGCGAGCCGGCGAGTTCATGACCAAGGATGAGCTTCTTTCCACGGTTTGGGCCGGCGTGGTGGTCGAGGAAAGCAGCGTACGCGTCCACATGTCCGCGCTTCGCAAGGCCTTGGGGGAACCGCAGGACAGTGACGATTGCAGGGAATGGATTTCGAACGTCCCGCTGCGGGGCTACCGGTTCAACGGGAGAGTTCATCGCGAACTGATCGACACCTCGACCAGGACCAAGACACGGCCGCCCACCGCCTCGTTCACGAAACTGCCGGTGAGACTGACCGAACTCGTCGGCCGCGAAGCCGAGATAGAGCGTGTTCTCACGTTGCTCGACACTCAGCGGCTGGTCACGATCGTCGGTACAGGCGGCATCGGCAAGACCAGCATCGCGATTCGCGCCGCGGAGTGCCATCATCGCCAGCATGCGACGCAGATCGCTTTCGTCGATCTTTCTCCGTTGATTTCGCGGGATCACGTGCTCAGCACCATGGCGCGATCGGTGGGCGTGGCCGCCGACATGCCTGACACCGTCCAGGCCATCAATCAATGCCTGATGGGACGAGACGTACTGTTGGTGATCGACAACTGCGAGCACGTCGTGGATGCACTCGCGCTGCCGATCACCGGCTTGCTGACAGCGCTGCCCGGCTTGCGCATCCTCGCGACCAGCCGCGAGGCACTTTGCGTGACGGGCGAGTACGTTTTCCGCTTGTCGCCGCTTGCGGTCCCCGATGCAGAGCGCATCGCGCTCGCAGAAGCGATGCGCTGGCCCTCCGTGGAGCTGCTCGTCGAGCGAGCCAAGGCCGCGGGTGCGGGCGCGTTCAACGAATCGCACGGCCCCTTGCTTGCCAAGATCTCACGGCAGCTCGATGGCATACCCTTGGCCATCGAACTGGTGGCCGCGCGCCTCGGCGTCCAGTCCTTCAGCGATCTCGCGCCCAGGCTGGGCGACCACCTGCGGCTCTTCTCCCTTGGCTACAGGGCTGCGCATCCGCGACACAGAACGCTCGCGGCAGCACTGGACTGGAGCATTGCTCTCCTGAACGAGGAGGAGTTGCGGGTGTTCCGTCGGCTATCGGTCTTCAGGGGGCGCTTCGACGTTGAATCCGCGCTCAGCGTCACCGTCTGCGACATGGACCCGGACCTTGCTTTCGACGCACTGATCTCGCTGGCAAACAAGTCGCTGGTCTTCTTCGACAGCAACGTTGCGATCGCGCCTTATCGCCTGCTCGACACGACGAGAAGCTACGCCGCGGCGCTCCTTGCGCAGACCGATGAACGTCCGTTATTGCTGCGGCGCCATGCGATGTTCATGCTCGATCTCATGAAGGCGGCGACGGCGGAGTTGCCGAACCTGACCGAGCAAGCATGGGGCGATCGGTATGCGTATCACCTGGACGACGTGCGCTTCGCGCTGGAAGTCTGCCTGGCGGAGCAAGCCGATGCGAAGACCGCCGCTGCGCTCGTCATTGCGTCCGCGCCCTTGTGGTTTCACGTTTCGCAGGTCGAGGAGTATCGCGACAGAGTCGCAGCGGCTCTCGCGTTGGTCGAGCAGCAGCCCGAGCCGGACATGGAAACGGCGACTTGGTTGAATACGTCCTTGATCATCGCGCTGCTGCACACCGGAGGGCCGGATCCCGACCCGGGTGCCGCCTGCGACCGAGACCTTGCCGGAGCGCTGGCGGTCATGTTCTGCAACCCCGACAAGAACGAGCGCAAGCGGCTGAAGCGTTCGACGTTCCGGTCGTCCGGTCGCCCGAGGTTTCCGGAACTCAAGTCCGTATGCCGAAGTCCGTCAAGCACTGAAGGTCTGACTCCCGGATCCTGGTTGTCATGAAGTCGATGAAGACGCGCATGCGCGAAGGCAGGTGTCGCCGGCTCAGGTAGCAGATGTAATGGCCGCTGTCATCGGGTGCATGCCGCGCCAGGCAAGGAACGAGTGCGCCGGACCTGAGCGAATCGCGGGCCAGGCAGCACGCCATCTGGGCAATGCCGTGGCCGTCGAGTACGGCTTGCAATACCAGGTTGGAGTCGTTGTAGGTAAGCCTTGCTTGCGGCGGGAGTTTGCGGACCTGGCCGTCCACCTTGAACTCCCACTCGATGATCCGACCTGACGAAGAGCGCAAGCCGATGCATTGGTGATTGACCAGGTCTTCCAGCGTCTCGGGCAGCCCGTGGGCGTCTCGGTATTCGCGGGAGGCGCAGGTCAGCATCTGCATGGGGATGATCTGCTTCGCGATGATCCCGGAGTCTTCCATGCGCCCGTCGCGAAACGCGATGTCCACACGGTCCGATATGAAGTCGGTCGGCTTGTCGTCGAGAAGCAGATCGATCGACACGTCAGGGTAGGCGGCTCGAAATTCGCCGAGCAGCGGCGCAACCACCTTCCGGCCGAAGCCGACCGTCGAACTGATGCGGAGATGTCCGCGGGGCGGCCCCTGACGAAGGTCCCGCATTTCTTCAACGGCCTGAACGATTCGATCGACGCCGGTGTGGCAGTTGGCGTAGAAGAGATTGCCTTCGCGGGTCAGAGTTGTGCTTCGCGTGGTCCGAAGGAAAAGTCGGACGTTCAATTGGTCTTCGAGCTTCTGGACGCTGCGGCTCACCGCGGAGCGGCCGACGCCCAGGCGGTCGGCGGCCCGGGCGAAATTGCCTTCCGTGGCCACGGCAATGAAAGCGACGACCCCCGCATAGTTCGTGGCGAAGCTGGAGGCCAAGGGGTCCGCGCGCAGTGTGAACGGAGCTGGCGCAGGGTGCAGGACGGTAGAGGATGTCATGTGAGCAGCGGCTCCTCGGTTTGAAGGCGACATAGGGCTCGATTTCGCGATACGAGCTGGTACGGCCACTTTGCCCGCCCAGGCACGCAATGACCAGTTAATGCGCGTCAAGGTTTGTTATGACCAGCCCAGTCGCCGGCGACGGCATTGATGCTCTGCGAGCAATATGCCGATGAACGACCGCGACCTACCGGCGTGGCGTTCGCCTACCTAACATCAGTTTCACAGCCTGTGTGCTGTGTTGCCGTCGAAGGCCGCTACGCAAACCATGCGTCTGGCCAGTCACTTGAAACCGAGGATTGATTCAGGAGTACCAACATGTCCAAACGCATTCTTGTGATCGGCGCCGGCTTTGCCGGCATGTGGAGCGCGCTGGCTTCGGCCCGCCTGCTGGATGAAGTGGGGCGCACCGATGTGGAGATTGCGCTGGTGGCGCCAGCAGCCCGAGCTGCACGTTCGCCCCCGTCTCTACGAGCAGAACCCGGACGGCATGAGGGCGCCGCTGCAGGAAATCTTCAAGGCCGTGGGTGTGAAGTTCATCCAGGGCATGGTGGAACGCATCGACGTGGCAAGCCGGGAGGTCGAAGTGGTGGGCACAGGCGCCGATACGTCGCGCCGTACGCTGGGCTATGACCGCCTGGTTCTCGCCACAGGCAGCCGCCTGTTCCGTCCGCCGATTCCGGGGCTGGACCAGCACGCGTTCAATGTGGACCAGGTGGCCGATGCTGCGCGAGCTCGAGACGCATATCGCCAGCCTGGCCAGTCGTCCCGACAGCGCCGCACGCAACACGCGTGGTGGTGGCCGGTGGCGGCTTCACAGGCATCGAGACAGCTGCGGAAATGCCGGCCCGTCTGCGAGAAGCGCTCGGCGAGGCAGCGGCCGTGAACGTGATCGTGGTCGAACGCAATAGCGAGATCGGTCCCGACCTCGGTCCCGGCCCGCGTCCTGTCATCACGCAGGCGATGACCGAGCTCGGCGTGAAGTGGAAGCTGGGCTCCGGGGTGGCGGCTGTACGACGCGAACGGCGTCACGCTCGAGAACGGCGAGCGCATCGACTCGGACACCGTCATCTGGACCGCCGGCATTCGAGCCAGCGCGCTGACTGCTCAGATCCCGGCGCGAGCGCGACAGGCTTCGGCCGCCTTCATGTCGACCGCAACCAGAAGGTCAAGGGACTGGATACGGTCTACGCCACCGGTGACGTCGCCTACGCAGCCACCGACGATGAAGGCAACTACGCGTTGATGTCTTGCCAGCACGCGCAGAACATGGGCCGGTTTGCAGGCCACAACGCGGCAGCCGACCTCCTGGGCACGGCTCCGATTCCCTACAGCCAGCCGAAGTACGCGACCTGCCTGGACCTGGGTCCGTGGGGCGCGGTCTACACCGAAGGCTGGGATCGCCAGGTGAAGCTGGTGGGCGCCGAAGCCAAGGCGCTGAAAACACAGATCAACACCGAGTGGATTTATCCGCCGAGCGCTGACCGTGCCGAGGCCCTGGCTTCGGCCGATCCGCGCCTGACCCTGGTGGCCTGACCGGGCAAGCGATAGTGAAAAGGGCGATCCAATGGATCGCCCGAGCCGCACATGGGACACCTGTGTTGGCTCTGGCGCTCGCTGGTTGTATGACGGCCCCGGACGTTCGGCAGCCTTCCCTTGCGTCGCCCGACGCTGCATTGCGCTCGCGTGCGGCCGTCGTGGCGAATGAGCCCGCCTTGATCGAGGAGCCGGCGCCGTCCGAATGGTGGCAACTGTTCGGAGACGCCACGCTGACCGCATTGCAGGCCGAAGCCTTCGAAATCCAACCTGGATCTTCGGGTCGCGCAACGCGCATCGAGGAAAGCCGCGCGCAACTGGGGCTGGCCAATGCCGCCCGCAGGCCGCAAATCTCCGCCGAGGCCAGCTATACCCGCTCGGCCCTGAGCGAGCACTCGCCGATGGCCCTGCTCGGTGCACCGACCGAGGCGTCCAATCTCTGGTCGCTGGGGCTGCAAGCTGGCTGGGAACTGGATCTCTGGGGTCATTTGCGCCATCTGAGCGAATCGGCCGAAGCCAGGCTGCAAGCCAGCGGCTACGGCATGGAGGCGATGAAGGTCTCGGTTGCGGGCGACGTGGCGCGCACCTACCTGCTGTTGCGTGGCGTGCAGGCGCAGATGGACATCGTCGAGGAGAACCGGCAGATCGCCGAGAACCTGGTGCGCATGGCCGAGAGCCGGCAGCGCAACGGCGTAGCGACTCGCTTCGATGCGGCGGCGGCGCGCGCCGACGTGGCCGGAATCGAAGCGCGCCTGTCGCAACTGCAACAACAGCGCGACGCCCTGATGAACGCCCTGGCGCTGCTGCTGGCCAAGCCGCCGAGGGAACTGGACGGGCGCCTTGCCAGCGCCGGCCTGCCGACGATGCCCCAGCCGCCTGCCCATCGGCGTCCCCTCCGAGCTGGCCCGCAACCGGCCGGACATCCTGCAAGCGGAAGCCCGCTTGCGTGCCGCGGTGGCCGACATTGGTGCGGCCGAGGCCGACTTCTATCCGCGAATCAGCCTGACAGGAAGCCTCGGCGTGCAGGGGTCCTAGCTGTCTGACCTGGGTAGTTGGAGTTCGCGCTGGTTTTCGATAGGGCCCACGGTGCACCTGCCGATCTTCCAGGGCGGCCGGCTCAAGAGCAACCTGGCCTTGAGCGAGGCACGCCATCGCCTGGCGGGGATCGCCTACCAGCAGACCGTTCTGCTTGCATGGCACGAGGTGGACGATGCCCTGCGCGCCTACACCACCGAACTGAAGCGGCATGAGCACTTGCAGCTCGCCCTGACGGAGAACCAGACGGCGCTGGACGTGGCGCAACGCGCGTACCAGCAAGGCACCGCCGACTTCACCTCCGTCTTGGTGGCACAGCGCTCGCTGCTATCGAGCCAGGCCGAGCTGACCAATTCCACCACGGCCTCTGCGCTGTCGGTCGTCGCGCTCTACCGTGCCCTGGGCGGAGGCTGGTCTTCAGAGCTGCGGCCAGAGGCGGCACCGGCAGGAGGCGCTTCATGAGTACGCAGCCAAGCCGGCGTTCGGCTTGCGCCTGGCAATCGGCCTGCTCGGCGTGCTGCTGGCGGCGATGGTGGCCGGCCTGAACAACCGTGTTCCTGGCCTCTTGCTGGCCGACGTGCAGGGCGCACTCGGCTTCGCGCGCGACGACGCCTCCTGGCTGAACACTGCCTATGCCGCGGGTGAACTGGCGGCAATGCCATTCGCAACGTGGTTCGCCATCACCTTCTCGATGCGCCGCTTTCACCTGGCGATGCTGGCGGTGGCGCTGGCCTTGTCCGCGCTCATGCCGTTCGTGCGTGACCTGCACCTTCTGCTGGCGCTGCGCGCTCTTCAGGGCCTGTGCTCCGGCACGCTGATCCCGATGCTGATGATGGCCGCATTCGCCTTCCTGCCGGCGTCGATCCGTCTGCATGGCCTGGCGTTCTACGCACTGACTGCCACCTTCTCGCCGAACATCGCTCTATGGCTGGCGGCGGTGTGCGCGGATCGGCTGGAGGATTTGCGCTGGGCCTATTGGCACGTGATACCGATGGGCCTGGTGGCAATGGGCTTGGTTGCCTGGGGTGTCCCGAAGACGCCAATGGCGCTGCCACGCCTGAAGCAAGGCGACTGGCTCGGCATCGCGCTGGGCATCCCCGGCCTGGCCCTGCTGGTGGTCGGGTTGGATCAGGGCGTGCGCCTGGACTGGTTCCGTTCGCCGCTCATCGTGGCATCGTTCCTGGTCGGAACCGTGCTCACCACATTGTTCCTGGTGAGCGAGTGGCGGCATCCGGCGCCCTTCATACGGCTGCAAATGCTCGGCCGCCGCAACCTGGGGCTGGGCTTCAGTGTGTTCGTGCTCCTGCTGATGATCTCGGCTACCGCCGTCACCCTGCCGGCCAACGTATTGAGCCAGTTGCAGGGGTTCCGCATGGAGCAAAGCGCGGCCCTCGGGCTGATCGTCGGGTTGCCGCAACTGGTGCTGGGTACCTGCGTCGCACTGTTGCTCTATCAACGATGGGTCGATGCCCGCCACGTCTTCGCCACGGGGCTGGCCTGCATCGCGGCGGCCTGCTGGCTGGGTAGCGGCATCACCAGCGAATGGATGGTGGAGCAGTTCGTCATCGCCGAGGTCCTGCACGCCATCGGTCAGCCCATGGCGATCATCTCGCTGCTGTTCCTGGCCACGAGCGTGGTGCAGCCGACGGAAGGCGCCTATGTCTCCGGCATCGTCAACACCTTCCGCGCCTTCGGTGCGGTACTGGGCAGCGCGGTCATCGGCCAGCTCATGGCTGTGCGCGGCCGTTTTCACAGCGAAATGCTGCTCGACAACGCCGGGCACCTCCTGGCCCGGCTGCCGTCCTCCGATGCGGGGCTGGGTACGCTGGCCGCGATCGTCACACAGCAGGCAAACGTCTTGGCCGCTGCCGACATCTACCGGGTGTTCGGCCTGTTGGCGCTGTTGCTGGTCCCGGTCGTCCTGAGGCTCCAGTACGTCCCGGCGCCGGTGGTTGCGCGCACGCCTGCCGCGACGCCGACCGCAGCACCGGCTGGCGCGACTTCTTGATTCTCACCTTGTTGAAAAGCGGTACCTCATGGCTACGAACCTTGGCTTTCGCATTGCTGCCGGCACGACTGTCGCCATCGCCCTGCTCGGTGCATTCCTGATCCTCAACCGCCCGGAATCGGGGGATTCTGAACAGAGCACCGATGACGCCTACGTGCGGGCCGACTTCACGGTGGTCGCCCCGCAGGTGGCCGGCGTCATCAGTCGCGTGGCGGTTGAGGACCACCAACAGGTGCAGGCCGGCGAGCCACTCGTGAACATCGACGATCGGGCGCTGCGCATCGCTGTCGACTACTGCCAAGGCCACCGTCGATAGCCTGCAGGCCCAGCTCGACCGGCATCAGAGCACGATCGCGCAGGCCCGCGCAACAGTGTCCGCGTCCAGCGCCAATCTCAAGCTCGCCGAGGCCAACCGCAGCCGCTTTGCCAACCTGGCTCAAGACGGCGCTGGCACGGTTCAGGCCCAGCAACAGGCCGAAGCGGAATGGGACGTCCGGCGCGCCGCGCGCGAGCGCGATCAAGCCGGGCAGCGAGCAGCCGAGCAGCAGCTCGCCATCCTGCGCGCCGAACTGGAAAAGGCCCAGGCCGCCAAGGCCGATGCCGACCTGAAGCTGTCCTACGCCAGCGTGGTCTCGCCCCTGAGTGGCGTCGTCGCCCAGCGCAACGCCAGAGTCGGCGGCTATGCCCGCGTGGGGGAGCCCTTGCTGACCCTGGTGCCGCTTGATGCGCTCTACGTGGAGGCCAACTTTCGCGAGACGCAAATGGCCCGCGTGCGGGTCGGCCAGCCGGTGGACATCACGGTCGATGCGCTGCCGGGCGTGCGTCTCAAGGGCCGCGTCGAGAGCCTGGGGCCGGCCAGCGGCGTGAGCTTTTCGCCGGTGCCGCCGCACAACGCGACCGGCAACTTCACCAAGATCGTCCAGCGCCTGCCGGTACGCATCCACCTGGAGCCGGGCCAGGAAGACGCACGCCGCCTGCGCGTGGGCATGTCGGTGCGACCGCGCATCGACGTGGACGCCAAGGTCGCCGCGCAGGTGTGACGTGCGCGGCGGCCAGATCGCGGCGACAGGTCACTGCGCGGTGGGCTTCGCGAGCCGGGCGACGACCTCGTCGGTCGTCCACAGCGCGTTGGCGATGTAGCGGAAGTTGATCAGCGCGCTGAGGTTGCCATCACCCTCGGGCAGCTTCGGGCCTGCGACTGCGTCACGCACGATGGCAACCTCGAAGCCCTCTTCCAGGAACTCGCGCAGGTGCGACTCCACGCACAGGTTCGACAGCATCCCAGTAAGGACGATCTTGGTGACGCCCTGCTTGCGAAGCTGCAGCGAGAGATCGTTGGCCTGCGGGCCGTAGAGCTTGTGGGGCGAAGCGACGATGGTCTGGCCGTCCTCGATGTAGGGCTTGAACTCGGGCATGAAGTCCGCGCCCGAGCCGCGGAACCCTTCCAGGCTTAGCGCGCTGGGCCTGTCGAAGATCTTGATCTTGTGCTGAAAGAGCTCGGCGGGGCCCTGGAACTTCCAGCGGTGGTCGTGCGGGTAGTAGTAGTGAGGGGAGATCGCGACGACGATGCCTGCCTTCTTCGAGGACTCAAACAGGCGTAGCAGGTTCGGCACGAGCCGCTGCTCAGTGACGGCTTCGCCCACGGCGGACCAGGCGGCGCCCTTCGGGCTCATGAAGTCGATCTGGGGATCGATCACGACCAAGGCGGTGCGTTCCAGGTCGAGCGTCATCCTGGGAACAGGCATCGCGGGCTGGGCCGGGTCGGTGTACTGCGCCGGCTGCGCCGTGGCGGTTGCGATGCTTGCCACGGCTATCGCGAGCGCAGTCGTCAAGCGAAGTGCAGCGCGGGAAGCCCGTCGCTCAGGGTTCTTGAACAGTTCCGGCGACTGCCGCTTGTAGTTGATGGGCTGGGTCATGTTGGCTCCTGGGAGTGGGGTGGGCAACGAACAAATCACTGTGATCTCGAGTCGATGCATCACTGCGTGACGTGTTGCGTTGAATCCTAGGAACCAAGGCCCGGCAGCACTAGACATGCGTCGTTGACCAGTATGTTGATCGCGGGACACCAACCGCGCTCAGCGGGAGGCAGTTCAATGCAGAGTGCACTATGCCCGCTGATCCCGAGCGCGATTGGTTCATTTGAGGCAACACGCCAACGCCTTGCGGATGGCTAGTCCCATGAAGACGCGGCTTCTAAGATGAATCGCCACACATCGTCATGGGAGACGCTGTCGCCAATCCGATGTGTGGATCTCATCAGTCTCAGCCCTTCAAGGATTCAAGGAATGAACGCAAACCAAATCGCTCAACCCGACGACTCTTCTCGCCGGCAGTTGCTCGTTGGAGGCGGTGCCGTCGTGCTGGCTGCCGCTTCGCTGGCGGCGACCTCCACTCGGGCCGATGCAGCGGGTGCGGCAGGCAAGCCCGCCCTGCAAAACGGCACGCCCTACGTCACCACCAAGGACGGCGTCCAGCTCTACTACAAGGATTGGGGGCCGCGCGATGGCCAGCCGATCGTCTTCAGCCATGGCTGGCCGCTCAGCTCGGACAGCTGGGACTCGCAGATGATCTTCCTGGCAAGGCAAGGCTATCGCGTCGTGGCGCACGACCGCCGAGGGCATGGCCGTTCGAGCCAGCCCTGGGAGGGCAATGACATGGACCACTACGCCGACGACCTGGCCGCGGTCGTCGAGGCCCTGAATCTGAGCAAGGCCGTTCACGTGGGCTTCTCCACGGGCGGCGGAGAGGTCGCGCGCTACATCGGCCGTCACGGCACGCGGCGTGTCGCGAAGATTGTCCTGGTTTCGGCGGTTCCTCCCTTGATGGTGAAGAACGCGAGCAATCCCAATGGCGTGCCGATCGAAGTGTTCGACAGCACCCGGGCAGCGCTCATCGCCAATCGATCGCAGCTGTTCAAGGACATCCCGAGCGGGCCGTTCTACGGATTCAATCGTCCTGGTGCAAAACCCACCCAGGGCCTGATCGACTCGTGGTGGATGCAGGGCATGCAAGGCAGCCACAAGAGCACGTTGGACTCCATCAAGGCTTTCTCCGAGACCGACTTCAGGGAAGACCTGAAGAAGTTCGATGTGCCGACCCTGGTGATTCACGGCGACGACGACCAGATCGTGCCGATCGATGTGTCGGGCCGCCTGACGTCCAGCCTCGTCAAAGGTGCGAAGCTGATCGTCTACGCCGGCGCTCCTCACGGTCTCACGGAGACACACAAGGATCAGCTGAACGCTGACCTGCTGAAGTTCATCAAGTCTTGAGCTCTTCCACGTATGGCGTCGGGTCGATCTGCACGCTGCAGATCGGCAGGACTCCATCGTGGGATCAAGATCTGACTTCCGCGGTGCACGGGCGAATCAGGATCTGTCAAGGCAGATCCTGGCAAACAGCTTGGGATGTCGGAACGCGACTTCAAGCACACCATAGCGGCGGAGGTGATAGCGGAGAGCGTTTGACATCATGTGCTCCTACTTCGATGGGTGTGCGGGCTTCTGGGTCGCTCGACGCTGGCCCTTTACACATAAGACGTTTTCGGAGCGCATGTTGTGACGGTCGACTTGCGGCTCGGACGTTGAAAAGCCCGATCACACCGTCGCCGGCTCTTCATCGAGGACATGCTCAGGCACGATTGAGCCCATCGGCCTCACCGATCGGGCATCGGCATCGCGATACGGCACGTGTGCGAGCTTGTCCGGGTTTCGAATGTTGTAGATGCCGCGGATTTGATCACCGTCCATGGCGAACGAAAGGACAGAGAAAACCTCTCCGTCCAACGTTGTGATCGCACCAAGCTCCCCATTGACGTGAATCACACGCCAGTTCAGGCCGGTGAAATGACGCGCGATGCAGTAGAAGAGGCGGCCGATGCGCTCGTTGCCGTGCAGCACCTTCAGCGCAGCGATGACCTTGCCACCACCATCGGACGTGTACTCTGCATCTTCCTTGAGCAACTGCATGATGTCGGCCTTGTTCCCTGAACTCGCTGCGGCCATGAACCTTCGCAGAAGCCTTTCGCGGGCATCCGCCGGCATGGGCGCGCGTGATCGAGATTCACGCACCCGAGCGAGTGCACGACAAACCAACTGGCGACATGCAGCCTCGGACCTGCCGAGCATCTCCGCGATGTCGCAGTACTCGTAGTCGAACACTTCGCGCAAGAGGAACGCGGCCCGCTCGGTGGGACAAAGTCGCTCGAGCACTGCGAGAAACGCGATGGACACGTCGTCGGCGAACTCCAGCTGTGACTCGGGCGACGGCACGGCGTCTTCGACGATGGGCTCGGGCAACCATGGCCCCGTGTATTGTTCGCGCTCGTGCTTCAGTGCCCGGAGGCGATCAATGCAAAGACGGGTAGTGGTCGAGACCAGCCAGGCGATCGGCGACTGGACCGCATCCGTCGCTGATTGGTGCCAACGGAGAAAGACGTCTTGCAGGGCGTCCTCGGCGTCAGCCCGTGTTCCGAGCATGCGGTAGGCGACCCCAAACAGGCGTGGACGATAAGACTCAAAGACTGTGGTCGAGGCATACATGACGCACCTTCCGATGGCTGTTCACCAGGCTCGCTCGCGCGGCCTGTTGCCATCATTGGCGCGGATGATGACGAGAGCTTGTCGTGGAAGGCTTGCGATGTGTCAACTGACATACGGTCTGTGACGTCCGACACGTGCCGACCGAGGGTGCTGCGGCGTCACGCGGCCTCGTGGCGCCGAGGCCGAGGCGGTCAAGGGGTAGGCCAAGCGGAGGGACCCCAGGGGACCCTCGAACGACGCGCAAGCGCGGCAAAGCGGGTTTACTGCGACGCGAGGACCACGACGGTGGAGATGCCCTGTCTCGCCATCTTGGCGTATGGGCAGATTCTCTCTGTGCTCCGAACCAGTTCTTCAGCGCGGGACTTTTCGATCCCCGGGATATGTATCCGCACATCAGCCGTGAGCATGAAAAGCCCGTCAATGGGATCGCGCCCAAATGCGACCGACACCTTGACCACCGTTCCAGCAGTCTCGATGTTGGAGCGTGCTGCAAGGAGGCACAAGGCACCGTGGAAGCAAGCGGCGAACGCGGCGGCAAAGAGCTGCTCAGGGTTGGTTCCCCCTCCCGAGCCTCCGAGCTCATCGGGAAGCCGAAGGTTCAGATCGAGATTACCGTCGTCGGAACGCACGACGCCAGAAGCGCGTCCGTGTTCCGCTTCGCCACCGCTCACCGCCACCGTGGCTGAGTACAGCGGTTGAAAGCCGAGCCCCTGGTACTTGTCCAGCAAGCTCACTGGCGGTCGTTCGAGCTGGCTCATGAATGTCTCCTATGAAAAAAGCATAGGCACCCAAGTGCGCAGGCGGTAGGCACGGGTATGGATCTCTGCATTGCTCAAGGGGCACCAATCCCGATTCGCGCTTCAGAAAATTGTGGGAGGTCGGGTGGAGGCCTGTCACAAGGTCGTGCGTCAAAACGTCTTTGGGATATCGACAAAACGGATTCGGGCCGGCAACGCCCGACAGTGTCTGAGACGCCCGCTACTCTTCCTCGAGAGTAGCTTCATTGAACTGCCAGCTGTTTGGGAGAGGCACACATGTGCAGCCTTTACACCCCCCCGCTTTCAACCGGACGCAGTGACGCGGGGCCAAGCATCATCACCACAAGCTTTGCGGGCGTCGTGGCGTTCCTTACGGTTGCGACAGAGGGAAGCTTCGCAAAGGCAGCAGATCGTTTGGAGATCAACCGATCCGCCGTGAGCCGCAACGTTCAGAAGCTCGAGGCGCAACTCCAGGTCAGGTTGTTTCGCCGAACCACACGGAGCGTCTCGCTGACCCGTGAAGGCGAATTCTTCTACGCGAGCTGCCATCCGGGGGTTGAGAACATCGTTCAAGCCTTGGAGGGCATGCGGGAGCTGCGTGAAGGTCCGCCAAGCGGTCACCTGCGCATCCGCTCATCGGTTGGCTTTGGGCGCAAAGTCGTGGGCCCGCTGCTTCGGGGCTTTCATGACAAGTACCCGGGGATCTCTCTTGAGCTCCTGCTCGACGACAGCCCGACCGATTTCGCATCGGATCGTGTCGACGTAGCGTTCCGCGATGGTCGAATGGAGGACAGTCAGATCGTGGCGAAACAGCTGATACCCATGCAGACGGTGGTCTGTGCTTCACCTGAGTACGCCCACGACCACGGACTGCCTCGTACCGTCGAAGAGCTTGTCAACCATCCTTGTATCAACGTTCGCTCGGCGTCGGGCCGAGTTTGCGAATGGGAGTTCAAGGTGAACGGCCACATGCAGAAGCTGCTCCCTCAGTCCATGCTCACGTTCAACGACCCGGAGCTGGTGATGCAAGCCGTGTTGAATGGGGATGGAATCGCGCAGCTTGCGGCGTATCAAGTCTGCGACATGCTGCGCGCTGGTCGCTTGGTGACATGCCTGAGGCAATATGTTCCCGACGATAGCGGACACTACGTCTGCTACCTGTGCAGGGAGCATCTCCCCTCGAGAATCCGAGTGTTCATCGACTACATGACGGCTCAGACGCGGGCACTGGATCTCGAGTGCCCGGCCAACTTCTCGATCCCATCGGGCACGTCTTGCGTGCAGGCGAAGGACCGGCAGGGCGCTTCTCAGCAGAGCCTGGCCAGGAACTCAGAGTCAATGGCTGCTGCGGTGGGCTCGTAGAAGTCCAAGCCCTCGAGACACCAATCAAGATCGACAAGTCGCCGGCGACCCCATTGATGCGATGCGAGCAACGTGCCGTTCAACGACCGCTACCTACCGGCGTGGCGTTCACGCACCTAAATTTTGCTTGAGGCGGGGGGATTCCGCGGGCCCCCCTGTGCCGAATGTCGTACCCGCCGCATCCCTGAAAGAGAGAGTCTTCATGTCCAAGTACCTTGAGGTCCTGACGCCGCAGAACAGCCAGATCATCTTCATCGACCAGCAGCCGCAGATGGCCTTCGGCGTGCAGTCGATCGATCGGCAGGTTCTGAAGAACAACGTCGTGGCGCTGGCCAAGGCCGCGAAGGTGTTCAACATCCCGACGACCATCACCACGGTCGAGACCGACGGCTTCTCCGGCAATACCTACCCCGAGCTGCTGGCCGTGTTTCCCGAGCACAAGATCCTGGAGCGCACCTCGATGAACTCGTGGGACGACCAGAACGTGCGCGATTCGCTCGCCGCCGCCGGGCGCAAGAAGGTCATTGTCTCGGGCCTTTGGACCGAGGTCTGCAATACGACCTTCGCGCTTTGTGCCGCGCTCGAAGGTGGCTACGAGATCTACATGGTGGCCGACGCCTCCGGCGGCACTTCGGTGGAGGCCCACAAGTACGCGATGGATCGCATGACCCAGGCCGGCATCGTGCCGGTGACCTGGCAGCAGGTGCTGCTGGAATGGCAGCGTGATTGGGCGCGCAAGGCGTCCTACGATGCAGTCATGGACATCGTCCGGGAGCACTCGGGCGCGTACGGCATGGGCGTCGACTATGCCTACACCATGGTTCACAAGGCCACCGAGCGCGTCAAGCATGGGCAACGCATCGGCCCGAACCCGGCCAAGTAAGGCTTGCGGCGGCCGGTGGATCATGAATCGAGGTGAGCCATGAAACTCTATGCCCTGTCCCTGGGCGCCGGCCTTCTGGTCGGCCTCATCTACAGCCTGCTCGACGTGCGATCGCCCGCGCCGCCACTGGTGGCCCTGGTCGGGCTGCTCGGCATCCTGGTCGGCGAGCAGATCATTCCCGTCGGCAAGCAATTGCTCGTCGGAACGGGTTTCGTCAGCGCGTGCGACAAGGCACATGCCGTCAAGCACGTGTTCGGCCAGCTGCCCGGGCGCCAGCAAGCCGCGCAACAGGCCCAGCCCGCGCAGGAGAAGCAGGCATGACGACATCGACCACGGCCGACCTGGTCCTGCACCACGGCCGCATCACGACGCTGGACCGCACCAAGCCGATGGCCAGCGCCGTCGCCATCAAGGACGGCACGTTCCTCGCCGTGGGCAGCGAGCAGGAGATCATGGCCCTGGCCGGGCCAGACACCAGGGTGATCGACCTCAAGGGCCGCGCGTGCTGCCCGGCCTGATCGACAACCACACCCACGTCATCCGCGGCGGCCTCAACTACAACATGGAGCTGCGCTGGGACGGCGTGCGCTCGCTGGCCGACGCGATGGACATGCTCAAGCGCCAGGTCGCCATCACGCCCCCGCCGCAATGGGTGCGCGTGGTCGGCGGCTTCACCGAGCATCAGTTCGCCGAGAAGCGCCTGCCGACGATCGACGAGATCAATGCCGTCGCGCCCGACACGCCGGTCTTCCTCCTGCACTCTACGACCGCGCGCTGCTCAACGGCGCGGCGCTGCGCGCCGTGGGCTACACCAAGGACACGCCCGAGCCCGCCGGGCGGCGAGATCGTGCGCGACGCCAACGGCAACCCCACCGGCCTGCTGCTGGCCAAGCCCAACGCGGCGATCCTCTACGCGACGCTGGCCAAGGGCCCGAAGCTGCCGTTCGACTACCAGGTCAACTCGACGCGCCATTTCATGCGCGAGCTCAACCGCCTGGGCGTCACCGGCGTCATCGACGCCGGCGGCGGCTTCCAGAACTACCCGGAAGACTATGCCGTCATCCAGAAGCTGGCCGACGACGGCCAGCTGACGGTGCGCATCGCCTACAACCTGTTCACGCAGAAGCCGAAGCAGGAGAAGGAGGACTTCCTCAACTGGACGGCCAGCGTCGAAGTACAAGCAGGGCGACGACTACTTCCGCCACAACGGCGCCGGCGAGATGCTGGTGTTCTCGCCGCCGACTTCGAGGACTTCCGCCAGCCGCGGCCGGACATGCCTCCGGAGATGGAAGGCGAGCTGGAGGAAGTGGTGCGCATCCTCGCGCAGAACCGCTGGCCCTGGCGCCTGCATGCCACCTACGACGAGACGATCTCGCGCGCGCTCGACGTATTCGAGCAGGTCAACCGCGACATCCCGCTGGAGGGCCTGAACTGGTTCTTCGACCATGCCGAGACGATCTCCGACCAGTCCATCGACCGCATCGCGGCGCTCGGCGGCGGCATCGCGGTGCAGCACCGCATGGCCTACCAGGGCGAGTATTTCGTCGAGCGCTACGGCGCCGGCGCCGCCGAGGCGACGCCGCCGGTCGCGCGCATGCTGGAGAAGGGCGTGAAGGTCTCGGCCGGCACCGACGCCACGCGCGTGGCCTCCTACAACCCCTGGGTGTCGCTGGCCTGGCTGGTCACCGGCAAGACGGTGGGCGGCCTGCAGCCTCTACCCGCAGCGCAACTGCCTGGACCGCGAAACGGCGCTGCGCATGTGGACCGAGAACGTCGCCTGGTTCTCCAACGAGGAGGGCAAGAAGGGGCGCATCAGGCGGGCCAGTTCGCCGACCTGATCGTGCCCGACCGGGACTTCTTCGCCTGCCCCGAAGACGAGATTGCCGTCACTCACGCTCTGCCTGACCGTGGTCGGCGGCAAGGTGGTCTACGGCGCCGGCGACTTCGCCGCGCTCGACGACAACGCCGCTGCCGCCGGCCATGCCCGACTGGTCGCCGGTGCGCACGCTTCGGCGGCTATGGCGCCTGGGGCGAGCCGCGAGGCGCGCCGGCAGGAACTCGCTGCGCCGGCACGCTGCGGCTGCGGCCTGCGGCTGCGCCAGCGCCTGCGGCGTCCACGGCCATGACCACGCCGCGCGCCTGGGCGTCGAAAGCTGCCGATCGCCGACCTGCAAGGGCTTCTGGGGCGCACTGGGCTGCGCCTGCTGGGCAGTTTGAGCCGCACATGGCTGCTGATGGGATGCACATCCGATGCCACGCATCGCGATCGCAAGCTGGCCGCTGCCGCGTGGCCCGTGCTGGAACGCCCGCCGCGCGCTTCATCGCCTACCTGGCTTTGCGCGGCCTACCTTCAGGGCGGCCTGGTCGAAGCTGACTGCGACTTTCCGGGCGCCATCGGCCGAGATGGCCCATTTCGGACTCTCGCCGGCACGCGCTGTTCGCGGTGGCTGGTGATCGCGCTCGAACTGGGTGCCTCGGCGATGATCCTGACGCGGCTGGTCTTCGTTGGCTGGGGGCGCTTGGCACTGGCGGCCTTCACGCTGCTGGCCACCTTCATCGCCTTGCGCTTCTGGGAATTGCCGGCCGGGCAGGAACGCTTCATGGCGACCAACTCCTTCTTCGAGCATCTCGGGCCTGGCCGGCGGCTTCCTGCTGGTCGCCTGGCACGATCTGCGGGAGCAAGGCAGGCCGCATGACCACGAGCATGACCGAGAGCGCCCGCCCCGGCAGCTTTGCGCCCTGCGCCAGCGCCGTCTTCGCCGTGCTCTGGGCGGCCACGGTCCTCGGCAACACCGGCAGCTTCATGCGCGACGTCGCCAGCGCCTGGCTGGTCACCGATCTCTCGCCGCTCCGGCGGCCGTCGCGCTGGTCCAGGCGGCCGGCGACGCTGCCGATCTTCCTGCTGGCGATCCCGGCCGGCGTGCTGTCCGACATCCTCGACCGCCGCAAGTTCCTGATCGCCATCCAGCTCCTGCTCGGCCGTCGGTCAGCATCGCCTGATGCTGCTGTCGCCGACCGGCTTGCTGACGGTCGCGTTCGCTGGTCGGCGCTGACCTTCCTGGGCGGCGTCGGCGCCGCGCTGATGGGGCCGACCTGGCAGGCCATCGTGCCGGAGCTGGTGCCGCGAAGCAGGACCTGAAGAGCGCAGTCGCGCTGAACTCGCTCGGCATCAACATCGCCCGCTCCATCGGCCCGGCGCTGGGCGGCCTGCTCCTCGCCGCCTTCGGCGCCGGCGTTCACCTATGGCGTCGACGTGCTCAGCTATGTCGTTCGTCATCGCCGCGCTGCTCTGGTGGCGGCGGCCAGCCGGCGCCGACGATGCGCTGCCGAGCATTTCACGGCGCCTTCCGCGCCGGGCTGCGCTATGCCCGCGCCAGCCGCGAGCTGCATGTCGTGCTGCTGCGCGCCGCCGTCTTCTTCGCACTTGCCAGCGCGGTCTGGGCGCTGCTGCCGCTGGTGGCTCGTCAACTGCTGGGCGGCGAGTGCCGGCTTCTACGGCATCCTGCTCGGCGCGGTCGGTGCGGGCGCGATCGGCGGCGCCCTGATGATGCCCCGGCTGCGCGCGCGCCTCGAGCCCGACGGCCTGCTGCTGGCGGCCGCCGGCTGTCACGGCGGCGGTGATGGCCTTGCTCGCCTTTGCGCCGCCGCAGTGGGCGGCGATGGCCGCGCTGCTGGTGCTGGGCGCGGCCTGGATCAGCGGCGCTGACCACCCTCAACGGCGCGGCCCAGGCCATCCTGCCGAACTGGGTGCGCGGCCGCGTCGCTGGCGGTCTACCTGACCGTGTTCAACGGCGCCATGACGGCGGGCAGCCTGGCCTGGGGCGCGGTCGCCGAAGCTCATCGGCGTGCCGGTCACGCTGCTGGTCGGCGCCGGCGCGCTGGTGCGTCGTCGGCCTGGTCGCGCACCGGGTCAAGCTGCCCAGGGCGACGCCGACCTCGTGCCCTCCAGGCACTGGCCCGAGCCGCTGACGGCCGAACCGGTCGAGCATGACCGGGGGCCGGTGCTGATCCTGATCGAGTACCGCGTCGATCCCGTCGACCGCGCCGCCTTCCTGCATGCGCTCACCGGCTGTCGGCCGAGCGGCGACGCGACGGTGCCTATGCCTGGGGCATCACCGAGGATGCGGCCGATCCGGAGCAGCTGATGCTCGAATGGTTCATGGTCGAATCCTGGGCCGAGCATTTGCGCCAGCACCGGCGGGTCTCAAAGGCCGATGCCGACGTTCAAGAGGAAGTGCGGCGTTTCCATCAAGGACCTCAGCCGCCGGTCGTGCGCCATCTGCTGGGGACCAATTCGTTGACATGATGATTTGACAGCCTGAATCTTGCGGAGCCGTGATCACGAACCGTCGCTCGCGCCTGCGCCCCCACGCCCGCTGGGCCGCCGGCTTGCTCCTGGTGGCACCCTGGGCGACCGCGGCCGCGCAGCAAGACCGGACGCTGCCCTCGCCTCCGCCGATTGATCCTCGACGTTACACGGAAGACTACAGCTACCTTGCCGACCCCGATCACCGCACCGGCGCCTGGTGGGAGACCGGCAAGTGGATACCGCTCGGAAACGGGGCGGCGTTGACCTTGGGCGCGGAGGTGCGGGCGCGCTACGAGCACTACCGCAACAACGAGTTCGGGGATGCGGCGGTTCCGGACGAGGGCTACGAGCTCTACCGCATCCTGCCCTACGCGAACTTGATGCTCGGCTCGCACGCCCGCGCGTTCGTGCAGCTCAACCTGACCCACGCGAATCGCGACGCCGAATCTGTCAGTCCGGTCGATGACACTGGCACCGAGGTGCTCCAAGGCTTCGTGGACATGTCGTTTCCTACCGGTTCGGCCGGTGAGTCGACCGTGCGCGCCGGCCGCCAGGTCATGGCCTACGGCAGCGAACGTCTCGTTTCGATGCGCTATGGGCCGAACGTGCTGCGTACGTTCGATGGCGGCCTGGCCAGGTGGCAGTCCATGCGCCTGCGCATGGATACGTTTTTCGTGCGGCCAGTCCGCAACGGCCTGGATTCGTTCGACGACCGCTCCGATGGCGATCGCCGCTTCTGGGGAATCTACGGCACCTGGTCTGAACCCGGCCGCGTGGCGGGCACGGGCCTGGACGCCTACTACCTCGGGCTGTCCAGCGACAACGAGAGCTACAACCAGGGCAGCGGCCCGGAGACTCGCAACACGATGGGTGTTCGCTACTTCGGCAAGCTATCGGGTTGGAGTTGGGACCTGGAAGGTTTCTACCAATATGGCAACTTCGCCGGAGCCCGGGCCCGGGCGTGGTCGGTGGCCAGCGACGTGCGCTACACCTTCCAGGATGCGCCGCTTCGTCCGCAGCTGGGCATGAAGGCCAACGTCATCAGCGGCGACCGCGATCCGAACGACCCTGATCTGCAGACCTTCAACGCCCTGTTCCCCAAGGGCAAATACTTCGGTGAGGCGGGCCTGATCGGCCCCACCAACCTCTTCAACCTCCATCCCTCGCTCAATCTGGACCTGGGATCGGGCTGGACGCTGGGCACGGCCGTGATCTTCTACTGGCGAGAGAGCCTGCACGATGGCGTCTACGGCACGTCGGGCAACCTGCTGCGCGCCGCCGGCGACTCGCGGTCGCGCTACATCGGCACGCAAGCGGATGTGGTGCTTGGCTGGGAGGTGTCGCGCCAGATGAGCTTGGAGGCCGCTTATTCGGTGTTCCGGCCCGGTGACTTCATCCGCGACACTGGCCGCTCCGAAACCGTCCATTTCATTGGGTTGGAAGCGCTCTGGCGGTACTGATCCCGGCGATGGCGATCGCTCATGGCCGGGACTGTGAATTCCCAGTCGATCGCCGCCGGCGCGCTGGAATTGGTGTCCGCAGCGCAACATCGCGATGCCCCCTGTTTGCTTCCGTTAGCGAGCTCTGACGCCTAGGCTTCAGCTTATTGCCGCGACCCGGCGAAATCGGACCCCTGCCGCATTGGGGGTGCGCATCTACCTCGAAAGGAAGATCATGAAGATCGTTGTCATCGGCGGCTCCGGCCTCATCGGTACCAAGCTCGTCAACAAGCTGCGTGCCAGTGGCCATGAAGTGCTGCCGGCATCGCCGTCACTCGGGTGTCGACATCCTCACCGGGAAAGGCCTGGACCAGGCGCTCGCCGGCGCCCAGGTCCTCGTCAACGTGGCGAACTCGCCGTCGTTCGAGGACAAGGCCGTGATGGACTTCTTCCAGACATCGGGCCGGATCATCCATGCCGCCGAGGCGGCGGCCGGCGTGAAGCATCACGTGGCGCTGTCGGTCGTCGGCACCGAGCGGCTTCTCCAGAGCGGCTACTTCCGCGCCAAGATGGCCCAGGAAGAGCTGATCAAGGCCGCCAAGACCCCCTACACCATCGTGCGCGCGACGCAGTTCTTCGAGTTCGTCGGCGGGATCGTCCAATTTAGCGTCGAAGGCGACGTCATCCGCCTGTCGCCGGCCGCCATTCAGCCCATGTCGTCCGAGGACGTCGCCGATGCGATGCACGACGCCGCGCTCGCGGCGCCGATCAACGGGATGACCGAGATCGCAGGGCCGCAAAGGATGCCGCTTTCCGAGCTTGTCCAGATCTACTTGAGAGAGAAGCAGGACCCCCGAAAGGTCGTCGCCGATCCCAAGGCGCTCTACTACGGCGCCGAGCTGAACGACCAGACCCTGGTTCCGGGCGACAACCCGCGCCTCGGGAAGATCCGCTTCGAGGACTGGCTCAGGAGCCAGGCCAAGACATAAGCAGGTGCCATCGTAGTGCTCACCGACCTGAAGGAACCGACATGAACTTCAAGATGACGACGGCGGTCGCGACGCTGCTGTGCGTGGCCACGCTGGCCCAGACCGCGGCCGCCCAGGACCCCGTCGTGGGCACACTCATGACGAAGGAGCTGGTGGGGCTTGCGGGCAAGGAAGCCTTGATGATCACGGTGGACTATCCGCCAGGCGCGATGGACCCCATTCACCGTCACGACGCCCACGCTTTCGTGTACGTGCTGGAAGGGACCATCGTGATGGGGCTCAAGGGCGGCAAGGAGGTCACGCTGACCAAGGGGCAGACCTTCTACGAGGGGCCCACCGACATCCACACCGTCGGCCGAAACGCAAGCAAGACCAAGCCCGCGAAGTTCGTCGTCTGGATGGTGAAGGACAAGGACGTTCCGTTCTTCACCCCCTTGAAGTGAACGCCTCGGGAAGGACGACTACTTCCGTGCCACGCGCGCCTTCTCGATCTCGGCATTGACCTGCCGGATCATCGATTCGCCGATCTCCTTCGTGTACTTGTCGGTCACGGGCTTGAGCATCTGGCGCATCTGCGCGACGGCTTCGGGCGGCACCTCGTTGATCTGCATGCCGCGCGACTTCAGCTCGGCCGCCGTCTTCACGTCCTCCTCGCGGCTGATCTTGCGCTCGTAGTCGCGCGCCTCGGTGCAGGCGTCCTTGAAGATCGCGCGCTCGGTCGGGTTGAGCTTCTCCCAGAACTTGGCGCCCACCATCACCGCGTAGGGCGAGTAGCCATGCTTGGTGACGCTCAGGTACTTCTGCACCTCGTTGATCTTGTTGGTCGAGACGATGGCGAACGGGTTCTCCTGCGCATCGATCGCCTTCGACTCGAGCGCGGGATAGACCTCCGGCCAGGCCATCGGCACCGAGTTCGCGCCGAGCGTGTTGAACAGATCGACATAGACCGGGTTCTGCATGGTCCGGATCTTCAGGCCCTTGAAGTCGTCGGCCTTGGTGATCGGGCGCTTGCTGTTGGTCACGTGCCGGAAGCCGTTCTCCCAGAAGCACAGGCCGACCAGCTTCTTGCTCTCGAGCTTGTCGAAGAGTTCCTTGCCGACCGGGCCGTCCACCACCGCATCGACCTCCCGCTCGTCTGCGAAAAGGAAAGGCAGGTCGAAGAGGGCGAACTCCTTGACGATGCCCACCAGCGGCGCCGACGACACGCCCACCATGTCCTGCACACCGCCCTGCGTGGCAGAGATCATCTGCACCTCTGAGCCGAGCTGCGTGGCGGGGTAGTTCTTGACCTTGATCTTGCCGCCGCTCTTGCTCGCGACCAGCTCTGCGAACTTGTTGGCGCCCTTGCCGAGCGGGTGCGATTCCTGCACGCTGTAGCCGAACCTCAGCGAATGCTCGTTGATCGGGTCGGCCGCGAAGGCGCTCGAGGCAGCCAGCGCGATGGAAGGGGCACACAGGGCAGCGAGAAGTCTTTTGTTCATCAATGTCTCCGTTGGGAAGGTCGCTTGCAGTGGGGTTGTGGACAGGGGTGGATCAGGCGGCGTCGAGCGGGCGCCCCGCCCGCACCGAGCCGAAGAAGGAGGGCGCGCCCATCTGGCCTCCCTTCAAGACGATCTCGAGGCCGTCGCGGCGCGGCAGGTCCGACGCGGCGCGGCACAGCGGCGCGCCCGGCGCCATCGCGGCCGCGACGCTGAGCGCGCCGATGCCGAGCGCGCTGGCGACCTCGCCCGAGCTGTCGCCGCCGGCAACGACGACGCGCTGCAGGTCGACGCGATCGAGAAGGCGACGCATGACTTCTGCGAGGGCGGTGCCGACGCGCCGGGCCGCATCGCCGCGAGCCAGCCCGGCGCGCGCGGCGATCCCGTCGAAGCCGGTCACGGCATCGTCATCGGGCCCTTCGGCGCTGAAGACGACGACGCTGCTGCCGCTCGCGAGCGACTCGGCAGCCACCGCGATGCAGCGCTCGATCTCGATGCCGGCACGCGCTTCATCGAGCGCATCGGGCAGGCGCAGGCGCTCGGTGACGAAGCCGTTGGCGCGCGCCCAGCGGATCTGCGCGGCGGTCACGGGCGAGCAGCTGCCGCTCACGGCCGCGATCGCGGGCACGGGGTCGGCCTGGGGAAGCGAGGGCACGGGCGGCAGCCAGCCGAGCGATCGCCAGTACGCGGCGAGCGCGTATGACAGGCCCGACGACGAGGCACTGAACAGCCCCTTGCCGCGGCCCTCCCAGACGAGCCGCCCGGCTTCGAGCAGCGTCTCGTCGTCGAGCACGTCGATGAACACGACCGGCACGTCGTCGCCGGCGAGCTGGGCCGCGCGTGCGGCGCTCGAGCCGGAGCGCAGCTGCACCAGGTCGATCAGCTCGATGCGACGCCCGGTCTGCTCGCGCAGATGCAGCCGCAGGTCGGCTTCATGCATCGGCGTCACCGGGTGGCGCGACATGGTCGGATGCCGGTCGAGCCGGTGGCCGACACCATCGACGGCGGCAAACAGGTTGCCGAAGGCCTGGTAGCGCTTCAGGCGCGGCGCGCCGACGATGCTCGGCGACCAGGCGCCGCTCATGCAGCGCACGCCGATATCGATGGCGCGGCCGATCGAGCCGACCTCGGGCGACGAGTCGAAAGTCGAGCAGACCTTGTAGTGCAGGATCGGCGCGCCGAGCGCAGCAAGGCTCGTGAACGCCTTGGGCAGCTCCTCATCCATCCACGCCGGGCTGCGGCCGCGCGAGGAGCCGGCGAGCCCGACGCAGCGCACGCCGGGAAAGCGCTGCAGCAGTGCAGGCGTCGGCGGCTCCAGGCACAGCACCGTCGGCACGCCGGCGGCGGCGAGCGCCTCCATTGCATCGGTCGAGCCGGTGAAGTCGTCGCCGTAGTAGGCGAGCAGCAGCCCGTCGGGCCCTTGCGGGTCGGCGCGGCCGCTCATCGCCAGAACTCCAGCGCGGCACGCAGCGGAGCGCTCTTGCGCGCTTGCTCGGCCAGCGGCACGCCGGCCATCGCCGCGACCCATGATTCGCGCAGCGCCTCGACTCCTGCGGCCACGCCGCCGGGATGTCCGAAGATCCCGCCGCCGGCGGTGTGGATCAGGTCGGCACAGCCGAGCGCGGCGTAGGTGTCGTGCGCCTGCAAGCCGGTCTGGCCGGAGCTGAAGACCGGCATCGCGGTCATCGGCGCGCTTGCCATCACCGGCGCGAGCACGGAGCGCGCGGCGTCGATCACGCTCTCGTCGCTCTCGCTGAACTTGTTGCGCAGGCCGTTGACGTGCAGGTGGTCGGCGCCGGCCAGGCGCCAGATCTTCTGCCAGGGCGCGTAGTCCCAGCCCAGCGCCGGCGAGCGCGTGAGGTAGCCCCAGCCGGCGCGGTGCGCATGGATCGGCAGTTGCGCATGGCGGCGCAACTCGTGCAGGCCGACGATGCCCACCGAGTTGAGGCACACCATCACGCAGGTGCCGCCTTCGGCCATCACCAGGTCGTGGCGGCGGCGCATCTTGTCGAGGTCGCCGGTGAGGTTGAAGGCGACCATCGCCTTCTTGCCGGTGCGCTCGGCGGCTTCGTTGACGACGCGCATCACCGCGCGCACGCGCTCCTCGAACGGGCAGTGCGGGCCGTCGGCCTGCAGCTCGTCGTCCTTGATGAAGTCGATGCCACCGGCGACGAGCTCGCGCACCTGATCGGCCGTCTGCTCGGGATTGAGGCCGACGCTCGGCTTGATGATCGTGCCGATCAGCGGACCGCTGGAGACGCCGGCGAGCCGCCGCGTGCCCTCGATGCCGAACGCCGGGCCCGGATAAGCGGCGGCGAACGACGGGGGCAATTGCAGGTCGGTCAGCCGCAGGCCGGTGACCGAGCGCAGCTCGAACAGGTTGCCGGCGATGGTGGCCATCAGCGTCGGCAGGCAGGCGCCGAGGTTCTCGATCGGCCACGAGAGCTCGAGCGTGCAGCGCGTCCAGCGCTCGGCCTGCTTGGGCGTCGGCAGGCTCGGTGCGGTCGCGGTGTCGAGGATCTCGATGCGCTCGACGCGTGCGCCGGAGCGTTCCTTCAGCTCAGGCGTTTCGGTCGCCAGCGCGACGAAGGTGCCGCTCGACTGCTCGCCGGCGATCACCTCGGCGGCGCGCATCGGGTCGTCGCCGGTTTCGAGCCAGTAGGTGGCGTGGATGCGTTCGCTCACGACCCTTCCTTTCAGTTTTCCTTGATGCCGGAGCGGCACCCTCGACGTATGAATCGGTGCCAGCGAGCGGGAGCCGCGGATCCGGCTCTGCCGGTCCGCTGGCGGAGCCAGGGGAGAGTCGCGGCGCTCGAGCCGCCGCTGGACGCAGGTCGGCTTGGAGCCGTGGCGGCTGGCTCCGCGCGAAGCGCCTCCGGGGGTGGTCAAGTAATCCGGCGGATGCTCTCGGCGATCTCTTCGCGGTCGAACACCTTGAGCCAGTCGTCGCGCATCAGGCGCGGCTTGCCGAAGGTGATCGCCTTGTTGCAGGCGTCGGAGAAGGCGCCGGGGATCTCGTTGAAGATCACCGCGCCGAGGATGTTCATGTGGCCGAGCAGGAAGTCGCGCGCGCAGGCCTGCGGCACGCCGCGCTTGACCACTTCGTCCATCGCATCGCGCATCACGGCGAGCAGCGTCGCGCAGACCGTCTCCGACAGGCCCGGCTCGAGCAGCGCCATCTGGTCGACCGTGAGGCGGTACGAGTCCTTGATGGGCTGGTAGATCGTCTTCGCGACCGCTTCGCCGAGGTCCCATGCCGACTCGGGGCCTTGCATCAGCGAGCTGGTGATCGACTGCCTGGCCGCACCGCCGCCGAAGTAGTCGCGCCGCGCGGCTTCCTCGACCTCGTCGTTGTAGATGGTCGGGTGGCAGGGGTGCGCGATGAAGTAGGTGATGTCCTTGCGCTCGGGCAGGTGGCCGGCGAAGGGCGCGGCCGCGTCGAGCAGCATGACCATCGTGCCGGAGGCCAGCTTGGGCGCGATCTCGTGCGCGATCTTGCCGATGATGGTGTCGGGGATCGCGAGGATCACGACATCGGCGCCATCGAGGGCCTGGTCGACCGCGACGCAGTCGAGCCCGAGTTCGTCCTTCAGGCGCTTCTGGCCGACGGCGCTGGGCTCGACATGCGCGACGCGGAAGTCGGACTTCAGCAGGTTCTTCGACAGGCGCACGCCCATCTTGCCGCCGGCGCCGAAGAGGGCAATCTTTTCTTTCATCACAGCTCCGTAGTCTGAGGAGGGTTGGTGAGCGGTGCCGACGGGGCTTGGGGGCTGCCTTCGCCAACTGGTATGATGAGTATATGAGGCCATAAGTGATGTGCGCTACTGGCTTTCCCTGATAGCTAAGGCGGCGGGGCCGCCCAATCCTGGTGTGATAAGGTGATGAGTGGCATCAGCGAGGACGTCATGACACCTGAGCCCATCCAGCGCCGGAAGCTGTATCGAGAGGTGCTCGACCGGATTCAGCAACGCATCACGAGCGGAGAGATCGCCCCTGGACAGCAATTGCCCTCGGAGCGCGAGTTAATGGACCAGTACGGCGTCGGGCGGCCGGCGGTGCGCGAAGCGCTGCAGGAGTTGGCGCGGTCCGGAATCGTCGAGATTCATCACGGCGAGCGCGCACGCGTGGTCATTCCGACGGCGAACCTGCTGATCAACCAGGTCGCCGGCGGCGCGCACCATCTGCTGCAGACGCAGCCGGACATGCTTGAGCATCTGAAGGAGGTGCGTGTCTTCCTGGAGGCCGGGCTTGCACGCATCGCGGCCGAGCGCGCCACTCCGGCCGACATCGTCAGGCTGCAGGCACGCCTCGAGGACCAGCGCGCATCGATGGTCGAACTCGATCAGTTCCTCGACTGCGACATGGCGTTCCACCGCGAGATCGCGAAGATCAGCGGCAATCCGATCTTCCCGGCAATCGTCGAGGCGATGTTCAAGTGGGCCAGCGCGTTCTATCGATCCATCGTGCGAGCGCCGGGTGCAGAGCAGCTGACGCTCGCCGAGCACCAGCGCGTCATCGACGCGATCGCGGCCAATGACCCGGACGCAGCCGCGCAGGCGATCAACGACCATCTGTTGCGCGCCAATGATCTGTATCGTCGCACGGAGAGCGAGTCCGCTCGGACGGCTGCCGCGGAATAGGCCAAGCGCATGTCGATCCGCGGCACGACCCCTATGTTGGGACGGGCGGCATCGGTGACACCGGCTTTGAGTGCCGGCCGCTCGAGTGCAGTGCGCGGACCTTCAGGCGTGGCGGCATTGCCGCCCCGTACTTTCGGCAATCACCCGGGCACAACAAGTTCAGCAGGAGCGGAGCGGTAGCCGATCGCCTTCAGGCGTTCATGGGCCGTCTCGACTTGGCCCGGTTGAGCAAGGTCGGCTTTCGGCCAACACGCTGCATGACTCGTGCGTCGCGTCCGGGTCGTGACTGCGAGTTCGCGCGGTAGAGAAGCGGCCGCCGGCGCCGCGCGAACCGCCTCGTGGAGGTCCTATGGCTGCAGTACCTGGTACTGCCGTCGTTCGGGCCAGCGCCTGTGGCGGGGCCCAACGACTGCTTGGTGGCAGTCAGCGTGAGTACGACCGCCCGGCGCCCACCGGCAGCAACCGCTGCAGTGCCGCCGTTCTCAAAAGCAGGACGACGGTCACCAGCTGGTCGCGGATGGCCAGCGGCTCGCAACCGACGAGCGGTGGCGATGCGATTGACAGCCGTAGTTCGAGCGGGCGACGACAGGTATGCGGCTGGGAGGCGCCGCTCGATGCGCGCGCTTGGCTACCGGCGCCCGGCCAATTCCGATCACTCGAGCCTGAAGATTCATGCGGCAGCCGGATCGCCGACTACAAGGAGAGCCTGTGGCGCAGGGTCGCGCGGCTCAAGAGTGTTGCGGAATCGGCATTGCACGGTCCGTTCGCATCACCTGCAACTCAATCCGGGTGTCGAGGCTTTCGTGAGCGCAACCCGTGCGGCCTGGCATCAAGACGCTTCTGGTGTCCGGCGGCGTCACGTTCTTCAGTGACCGCATCATGGAGCGGCCGAAGCCAACTACACGCGCTCCAATGTGCTCGAGGCGACCGATCGCGTGCTGACCCGCCGCATGATCGGCCAGCTTGGGGCGACCCGGCTACGAGAAGCGTCGCATGGTCGAGCAGGTCTGCGACGAACTGGGCATCTCGACCGCCCAAGCGATCGCCGTCGGCGACGGTGTCAACGACCTGCCGATGATGGCGGTCGCCGGCCTTGTCGATCGGCTATCACGCCAAGCCCGCGGTGCGTGAGCGCGCGTCGATCTCGATCGAGTCGGGCGGAATGGATCGAGCGCGGGAGCTGTTTACCTGAGAACGTCGGGACGAGCGAGCCACTTCAGCGGCCACGCGCCGCCTCGACGATCATGCGCGCCAGCAGGTAAAGGCGCGGCTCGATCGAGTCGAGCTCGACGTATTCCTCTTCCGACGAGTGGTAGCCGAAGCCGGCCAGGCCGAAGCTTTCGATCACCGCCGGCTTGCCTGACAACGCGGCAAACGCGGCGTCGGTACCGCCGCCGCGGCCCGACTCGTCGACGTCGAGCGGGCGGCCCAGCTCGGTGTAGATCGCCTGTGCCTTGCGCCCCAGCGCACGCGACGCGTCGGTCACTTCCAGCGGCGGGCGGCGGCGCTCGAAGTCGAGCTCGGTGCGTGTTTCGGCCACCAGCGGCTGCTTCCCCGCGCGCTCGCGGAAGGCCTTCTCGATCGCGTCGTAGTCCGCCACGCGTTGCACCCGCACGTCGGCCACCGCGGTCGCGGTGTCGGGGATGACGTTGCGCGTCGTACCGGCGTTGGCCATCGTCCAGTTGAACTTGATCTGGCGTGCCGGGTCGGACAGGTTGCGCGTCTGTAGCAGCTGATGCGCCAGCTCGATCAGCGCGTTGCGGCCCAGCTCGGGCGCGACACCAGCGTGTGCGGACTTGCCGCGTACCGTGATCGAGGCCGCGGCAATGCCGGAGGTGGCAAGCCCGAGGGTGTGATTGGGCGCGTTGGCCGGCGTCGGCTCGCACGAGAACACCACATCGTGTTCGCTGCCTAGCCGGGTGATGAGATTGCGCGAGCCCGGCGTGCTGATTTCCTCGTCGCCGTTTATGACGACGGTGAGTTGCTTGTAGTCGCGGAAATCCATGCCGCGCAGCATCGAGAGCGTGTGCAGGATCACCGCGATGCCGCCCTTGTCGTCCGCGATGCCGGGACCATAGGCGCGCTGGCCCTCGACGCGGAACGGACGCTTGGCCAAGGTCCCGCGCGGGTACACCGTGTCCATGTGCGCCAGCAGCATGATGCGCCGCGTCCCCGCTCCGTCGAAGCGGCCGATCACCACTGGGCCGACCTCAGGCGGCGAGTCGTGCAGCTTGACGCGATCGGTCGGGGCGACGAGCTCGACCTTGGCACCGAGCGCGCTCAGTCGGCCGCGAAGCAGTTCGGCGAGCTTGTCGAGGCCTTCCTTGTCGCGGCTTCCCGATTCGATGTCGACCAGCTGCCGCAGCGTCTCCACCACTGCGGGCTTTTCCTTCTGTGCCAGGGCGAACACCGGCTCGAGCGGCGCTGCCTGGGTGGCCAGGCACAGCACCAGCAATACGGCAGCCGCCGCACATGCAGTTCGTTGGGTCGTCATCGTCTGCTCCTTGCGCACGTGCGCTGCAAGCCGGCCGGCGCGGCCGTCGATGCAAGATCAATGTGCCACCGCGCTGCTCGCCGCGCAACGGCAATGCGTTCATTCCGTCCCGCCCCGGGGCGGCCGCCTCCGTGTTGGCGCTGCAACCGCCTTGTTGGCACCGCAGGAGTACCATGAACGACAAGGGCATCGCCCGTTCGCGGCGGGCCGTGGGAGGTGCGCCATGAGGCAGCTCATCCGGCACTCGTCGACGTGGCGGTCGAGATCGGCGCCAACGGGTCGCGTCCAGCGTCGGTACTTCACACCCACGACATTACCCAGGCGGCCTGGGCCGGAGGCTACGAGGCGCCAACGCCCATCGGGGGTCTACTGCGACAGAGCCTACCTCGGAGGTCTTCATGAATACCGAAGTCCTGGATGGTGTCGTCGAGTCGACGGATCGGCCGAAGTCGGTGCGCAAGCTGACGGAGCAGCAGCTCCTGGCCATGCCTGAGAGTGACTACATGTCCGACGCGCAACTGGCGTTCTTCCGCGAGAAGCTTGAGATATTGCGCGCCGAGGTTCTTGCGCACGCCCAGCAGACGGCAGATGAACTGCGCGTAGAGCCCACTGTTTTCGCCGACCCGGCAGATCGAGCAACTATCGAGGAAGAGCACGATCTCGAGCAGCGAACACGCGAACGAGAGCGGAAGCTCCTCAAGTTGGTGGCACAAGCCATCGCTCGCATCGACTCGGGCGACTATGGCTGGTGCGAAGAGACCGGTGACCCCATTGGCATCGCCCGCCTTCTCGCCAGGCCCATGGCCAGCCTCACCGTCGAGGCTCAGCAACGCCGAGAGGTGCGCGAGCGCATGTTCGGCGCCTGACTTGATTTCGAACGGCGTCGCCGCTCGCGGGTTCGAGCAATCCGAAAGCTCGGATGTCGCGGATGGTGCGAAGCGCTGTGGAGCGCTGCGGGAACGAGGCTTGCGGGAAGTCAGACCTTGGGTATCCCGATTCCGAGAATCGCCTCGGCGTTGAGCTGAGCGAGATGTTGAATGAGAGTTCCTTGGCGGCTCAGCAGCTTGACGAAGTCAGGGTTCATCACATGTGCGCTTCCGCTCATGCATAGTCTGGCGGTCTCCTGCGAGATTTCCTGTTGCTCGGCAAGGATCGCTTTCACAGCAAGGTTGTATTCATCCAAGGTCATGCTTTCTCTCCGAGTGGTATCTGCGTGGCGAATAGAGTGTGGTCGGCTACCAGGCGATGCGCCTTTCTCCAGGGTCGCATCGCTCGTTGCAATGCGAGCCCCGACGCAAGGGCGCATCACTGTGACTGGAGATGCTTTCCGACCAGGCCGGTCATCTCGAACATCGTTACCTCGTCCTTGCCCATGACAGCCTTGAGCTTGTCGTCACAGAGCACGTTTCGCTTGTTGGCCGGGTTCTGCAAGTTGTGCGCTTTGATGTAGTCCCAGAGGCGCTTGGTAACTTCGGTACGAGGTAAAGGCTCTGCGCCTACGATCGCTGCCAGTTCTGTGGTGGGCTTCAAGGCCTTCATGAAGGCTGAGGTCTTCTTGGGACTATCCGTCGATGTCATGAGAACTCTCGAATCTGAAAAGGAGCGGAGCAGCTTACATCCAGGCCAACGAAAGCTTGCTCCACCGTTGCATGCGGCAGACCGGCGTGACTGACCCAGTACCCTGGGGACACGTCGTACACGGCAACGAGGTACGAACAACTATCGAGACGTTCTTCAACGAGTCCGAACGCGACACGGCGCAGCTCAAGCCCGTGTTCGCCGCGCTCCGGACGTCCAAATGATAGCGGCCACCCAAGGGGTGACCGTTTCAATCGAGGAAGCCGCGGATTAAGCTGCAGCGTCCTTCAACTTCTTCAGCGGACGGACCTTCAGCTTCACCGAAGCGGGCTTCGCCTTGAAGACCGTTTCTTCCTTGGTGAAGGGATTGATGCCCTTACGCGCCTTCTTGGCCGGAACCGCAACTGCGGTCACCTTGAGTAGGCCAGGAAGCACAAAACTGCCCGCGCCCTTCTTGTTGATGGAGGCGACCATCGTGTTTTCCAGAGCGGCCATCACGGCTTTGACAGCTCTTGGCTCAACGCCAGCTGTCTCGGCAAGATGATTCATCAGGCCGGTCTTGTTGAACGACTCCTTGATTGGCTTCATTGGCCCGGCCGCTGGTCTCGAGGCAGTGGCCTTGGTCTTGGTAGCAGACCCTGCCGCATTACCCGCAGCAGCCTTCTTCTTGACAGGAGCGGCCTTCGCCGCCTTTTTTGCAGTTGCCATGAACGTCCAAACAGAAGTTGATTGCCTCAGACTCCCCGAGGTGCGGCGATTCTAGATCGCACGCTTCCGTCGTCGCTTGGGCAGGGCGTGGCGCCGGGCGATCACGAGCAGCGTGTGCTCCATTTGCTCCAAGGGTTGAGCGCTGGCCTGCGGGGGCAGGCCAGCGCGGTTGATGTCTCGATCGCACGGCCACTCAGGGCGTGCGGCTCAGTGCGGACGGCGCCGCCGGGCCGGCGGCGGCACGTGCTCCGGGTTCCGGATATGCCATACCGGCGCCATGACATAACCCGACGTCTCGGTCCTGCCGGTGTCCTCGAACAGGCCCGACGACAGCATCGGCGCCACGAGCGGCTCGTTCTCCGACCACACCTTGGCGCAGAACTCCGTGTCGCCGACGCGTGCGCCGTACGGCACCAGGTTGGTCGAGAAGATGCCCAGCGGCTCGCCGGTGCCGGCGCCGACCAACTGCACCGCGATCGCGCCGCCGGCCGGGTAGCGGCCCACGTACACCAGCGCTTCGCCGAACGGTGTCATCACGCGTCCGATGACTCGGAAGGGTCCCATTTCGGCTCTCCGCTCACCGCAACAGCGCGATCAGCACGCCGCTGACGACGGCCGCTGCCATCACGAACAGCGTGATGCCGATGAAGCGATCGAACAGATCGCGCCTTCTCATCTCGATGTCTCGTCTCATGTCGCTTCCCGCGTGCGATACGTGTTCGATCAGTTCGCCGACTGCTCGCGAAACGAGGGCTGCGACACGGGCGTCGCAACCGGCCAGCTCGAGCTGGTCGCGCAACTGGACTGCGTAGGTCGCTTGCTGGTACTGAATCAGGCTCATGGTTTCCTCACGGTTCGGAGGCAGGAGGCCCCGGCGCAGGCGCGGGGCCCTGCCGGGTTGCTTAGTGGTTGGCTGCGCCGGCTACGCCGGCTGCCGAGGCGAGGCCCGCAGCAGTGCCGCGATCCGCGGCACAGGGGGCGGGACGGGCTTGTGCGGGCCGCCCAGCAGGACGCAGACGCGGCGGCGCGGAAACACGGTGCTCGGGTTCGACATGGCGCTCTCCTTCGAAGGAACGAGGGAACGCCGCGCCCCTGGCAGGGAAGCTGGTGTTCCCCGCTGGGTTGACGATCGATCGGCCTACTCAAGGGCTGGCAGGCCGACATGAAAAGGGCGATGGAATCCGAAGACCCATCGCCCGCTCCAGCCGCTTGGCAAGCGGCCTTACCTTCCCGCTACGCGTCGGCTGGCCTCTCGGCCAAGTCGACTGCTCACGACACAACGCTCACATCGCTGACTACGGCAGCTCGGTCCTGCCTTGCGGCAAGGACACCTCCATCGAGGGAGGGCCACGACCCTGGGGTCGCTGTGCAGCGAAGCAAGCATCGCTTGCGAGGGCCTGCGTTTCAACGCCGAAACCGGGCCATGAATGGAACCGGAACCGTGTTGACGGTGCCGTGGTCGAGCGGCGGATCGCGGCAGGGCAAGGCCCTCACGCCGTTCTTCTTGCATGCGGCACTGGCCGCAAACGCCGCCCCGCTCCGGGTTGATTGCACAGCTCATGCGCCCACAGTGGTGTCCTGAGCGCGAAGGAGAACGAACGATGTTCAATCGTGATCCCGTCCGAAGCCTGAGCTGGGCGCTGCAGTGCGCGCTGAGGCACGATCTGCTCGGCGTTGACGAAGCCGTTGCCGACGACGGTAGCCGGTGCAACGCCTGCCGAAGGCCGCGCGAGGACGAGTGCGATGTCGTGCTGTTCGGCCAGGTCTGGTCGGGCGACGCGCTCGGGCACGCGCATTCCGAAGCCGCGCAGCACTTCGAGGAGGACACCACCGTCGTCGTCGGTCCGACGCAGGACGCCTGCGTCTACGTCGCGGCGGAGTTGCTCTACCACGTCATCCACCCGAACCGTCGATTCTTTCTCGACGTGGCCGCGCACAGCATGGCGCCGAAGGCCGAGGCCGGCGCCTACGAAGGCCGCGACGACCCGGTCACCGAGGCCGTGGACATCGAGATTGGCGCGATGCTCGCAAGGCTGCACGCGCAGGTCAAAGCCGGCGAGCCGCAGCGCGCATCGCTGGTCGCAAGCTACCTGCACCGCTGTGCCGCGCGCTTCGAGGCACCGCTGCGCACGTCCACGCCAGCGTGCTGCGCACCGGCTGCCAACGACGCGCGGCGGCACTGACCGCCACCGGGTAGGAGCGACGCACCATGCGAGTGATCATGCCTTGGATCGATGTGCTGCAGATCGCCGGCTGGCTGCTCACGGTCCTCGGGCAGGTGCAAGTCGCATCGAAGGCCCGCTGCGGATTCCTCACGTGGATCGCGGCGAATGCAGTGCTGATCGCACTGTGCTTGCACGCCAGCCTGTGGTGGTCGATCGGCATGTACGTCACCAACGTGGGCGTGTGCCTGTGGTCGTTCCGGCGCTGGGGCAAGGAGCCTTGATTCGGACGCGGCTGCTGCAACCATGCGCTCACGCTGCTCGTCGGCGGGCATGGCCGGCGATCCATCACGCAACGTCGCGCTCCTCCGGCGCCAGGGCGTCGTCGGCGACGTTCGAGCGCCGTTTGTTCAGGATCGGACCTAAATACGCGGCGCCGACCGACTCGCGCGCATGGCCAAGGTGCTCCACGAGTCGCAGCCTCGCCTCGCGGTCCACGACACGATCGATCGGCGGCCCGCCCTGCACCGGTGACTTGACGCCCGTCAGCTCGAAGTAGGTCTTGTTGGCGAACTCCTTGCGCAGGCCGTGGCTGGTGATGCCCAATCCCCGGCGGGTGATGCCGGCCGCGCGCATCACCACGTAGTAGCGCGTCATCGCCTGCTTCAGCGTCAACGCCGGATCGGCCAGCGAGCCGTTGCGGGTGCGCACCTGGGTCTTCAGGTAGTTCAGTGCGTCGCGCTGCTCCTGGCTGTGCAGCGGTACGACCCTGGGGCGGCCGCCCTTGGTGCCGTCGTCCACCAGCAGCGCCGCGCCAGCATCGGCGCGCCACGGCCGCAGCATGACGGCCTCCTTCACGCGCAGCCCGAAGCGCAACTGCGCCAGCTGCTGGTTGGCGACGTACGGATCGAACGAGCGCAGGTGCTCGATCACCGCTTCGGGGTCGATGTTCTTCGTCGTCCAGCTCGCGTCGGCGCGCGCGGCGTACACGCGCTTGACCTCGGCCGGATCGGTGACGTAGTCCACGGCCGGCTTGACCAGGCCCGGTTTGCCGATCCAGCCGGCGAACACGCGCAGGTGCGACAGCTTGGTCTGAATCGTGGCTGGCGCGTGCTCGAGCACGAGCCAGTGCTCCACCAGCGCCTGCACGTGGCGCTCGGCGATGTGCCTCGGGTCTTCGAGGCGAAAGCCGAGCTCGCGCAATTGCTCGAAGCAGTCGAACAGCCGATCGCCGCGCTGCTGGACGGTGAGCGCGGAGACGAGCTTGTCGCGCCGGCCGTGCAGGTGGTTGTGCTGCCGCAGCAGGTCGGCCAGGATCGCCTTCCAGTTGCCTTCCATGTCGAGTTCCTTCGTCGGTGCGTGTTGCGTGCGCCCTTGCGTGTTCGGATCGCAAGGAAGGTGTGGGACCGCTTCGAGGCATGCTGTGCCGCTCCGGTCCGCAGGGAGCCTGCACTGCCCGCGCATGGAATCAAGAGCCCGGCCAGCCTGCGCGGTTGCTGGTCCCGGCCCCGGAAAGCGTCTTGCTGTCTGCGAGAGGCCGGTGAAGCGGCGTCGCTGCAGCGGGGCGGTCGTCGTTAAAGTGATCCGTGCACGGTGCGGCCTGTTTCCAGGCGGAATCACCGTCCCCGGGCGCCGTCAGGCGTCGCCCAGGTCACGCTGGGTCACTTGCATGCAGTGAGTCCCACGTGGCCGCCGTCTGGCGCTGCGCATGCCTCTCATGGACACGCGGAGCCCAGTGCAATTGCTCAGAATCGCTATGCGGCCGTTTCCTTCGCCCCTGCCACCAGGGCGACTGAGCCGTTCTAACCACCTGTGTCATTGATGCCGGCGCCCGTGGGGCGTCGCGCGGGTCAACCGCCACGCGTTGCGAGCAACGCGCGCGAGCGGCGGTATAGCGAAGCAGTGGCGTTGGGCAGGAGCAAACTCCTGCGCTCGGGACTTCGAGGGCCACCTCGGGGGCGGCGCCGTCGCTCTGGGCGATCGGCTACTTCTTGAAGGACCGTGGTCCGCTCCAGGCGAACGCTTCGGCTCTTGCCAGCCTGGCTGGCGACGGGCATCGCGCCCGTCTCTTCGATCGCTGAGTCGCTACCTCATCGGCAGCGCGGGGGCAGGCAGCTCTGCACTTCCCTGGGTGGCGCAGCCACCCTCCGAACAGTGCTCGAATTCTTGGGCGCGTGGCGTCGCCTTGTCAACGGTAGGGTGGCGAACGGCGCGGGCGAACGCGTCGGTGCAAGATTCCTGGGCCTTGCAAAGTCGCGGTTTCTGGTGCTCGTTCTCTTGCAAACGGGGCTGCAGACCACGGCTTGACTCGAATTCGAGTTCCTCTCTCTTGTACCTTTCTTGCATGCCTCGCTTTGAGGCAGTTCATGCGGGCGCAAGCGCAGCGGTGCAGCGTCCCTTGGCCCTGACGACGACGGCAGAGAGCCCCCGTCCTGCAGCCAGCGCGCGTGTTCAGCCGAACGGATGAAGCATGAGCGCCTCGGCCACGCTCGCTGCGCATGCGTCCGGCTGAACACTCGGGCAACGGAAGCGGCCTCGTTTCGGCAGCGGTTCCGGCTCGTCAAGTGTGGCGCGCGCCGATACCGTGATGGGCCTTGACGAGGTGCATGCGATGCAGGAAGACCCGTGGATCGTTCGAGCCGTCGATGTCGGCTACCGCAACTGCAAGTTCGTGGAGCGCGTCGACGGCGACCGCATCGTCTGCCAGACCTTTCCGTCCATCGCGCCGGTGGCATCGGACCGCGAACTCGGCGTCGATCGCGCGACGCGCCGCAACACGATGGTGGTGCCGGTCGGCAAGGTGCGCTACGAGGTGGGTGCCGAAGCGGCGCTGGCGCAGGCCACCGACGAGACCCACAACCTCGACGACCTGTACGTGCTGACCGACCCCTACCTGGCGATCGTGCGCGGCGCGCTGCGGCTGATGCGCGTGCCGCGCGTGGACCTGCTGGTGGTCGGGCTGCCGGTGTCGCTGTTCAAGAAGCGCAGGGCCGAGCTCGAGAAGCGGCTGCAGGGTGACCACGACCTCGGCGACGGCAAGTCGGTACACGTCGCACGCGTGAAGGCGATGGCGCAGCCGATGGGCGCCTTCCTCAGCTACGCCGTGCCTCATGCGCAGCGCGACGCCATGCTGCGCGAGCGCAACGTGATCGTCGACCCGGGCTGGCGCACGTTCGACTGGGTGGTCACGCAGTCGCTCAAGGTGCTCGACAAGCGCAGCGACGCGGTCAACAAGGGAATGTTCGCGGTGGTCCACGCAATCGCCGATGCGATCGGCGCCGAGCTGGGCAGCCGCCTGTCGACGTTCGACCACGACCGCATCGACGCCGCGCTCAGGACGAAGACGCCCGCCAAGTTTTTCGGGCAGCCGTTCGACCTGGAACCCTTCCTCGACGCCGGCAAGCGCGTCGTGCACGAGGCCATCACCGAGATGCGCCAGGTCGTGCAGGACGGCAGCGACATCGACAACTTCGTGCTCGCCGGCGGCGCGGCGTTCTTCTACCGCGGCGAGCTGCAGAAGGCGTTTCCGAAGCACCGCATCCTGCAGGTGGACGAGCCGCTGTTCGCCAACGTGCGCGGCTTCCAGATCGCCGGCATGGAGATGATGGCTGCTACCTCGCGCGGGCCGGTGGCCGGGTCGCGCAGCGAGGCCGTGGCGTGAGCAACCCTGAGCACGCGCGCACGGGGCCGGACGTTCGGATGAACGTGAAGGTCTCGCGGCGCGACTTTCCGCTGCTCACCGAGGAGATCGCGCGCCTGCCGAAGGGCCCGCGTCGCACGAACCGGCTTGCGCACCTGGCGACGCTGGGCCTGTGCTGGGAGCGGGCTGTTGCCGGCATGGACGCGAGCCTGCGTGAGCCAGCGCATGAACTCGTGCTCGCCGTCCGGCGCCGTGGCCATGCCGGCGGAAGACTCGGCACAGCCGTACCGCAGCCGCCTGGATGCTGGCCAGCTCGCGGCGCTGCTCGATGGTGACGAAGCGTGAAGCGCTCGCGCTACCTCACCGCGACCGATATCGCCGAGTGCTGCGTGTGCGAGCAGCGTGTCGTGCTCGACCACCTGCGGGGCAAACGCAGGACGGCGGCCAGCCGCCGCCTGATGCACGCCGGCACCGTGATGCATGCGGAACTGCATCGCGAGGCACTGCGCGAGTTGCCCACGCAAGCCGGCGACGCCCGATGCTTCGTCGCCACCGCTTTGTGGGGCGCGGCTGATCCGCGCACGCAGGCGCTGCGCGAGTGGCGGGACCGCTGGCTGCTGAAGCGACGCTGGGGCCCGGCGGCGACGCGGCTGTACTACCGGCTGTCGCCGCGGCTCATCAGCATCATGACCCGCGCGCCGCGGTTGCGGGCAGTCGTTGACGGCGTGTTGTCGGTCGTTGCAGACCGTGTGGCTACGAAGCACGAGTAGCGCATGCCCGACTTGCTCACCATCGTTGCGATCGTCGCAGGAGGTGCAGCATGGCTACTGTGCAAGGCATGGCGCTCACCAAGTCGCCATCGCGGCGATCTCGACTGGCTGCCGACCGAATTGCATGACGCCAAGCTCGTGTGGTCGGAGAAGACCTTTCGTTCAGATGAGCCGCTGCGCGTCGCCGTGCGCATTGACAGAGCCTACAGGGCGCCAGGCGGTGAAGTCTTCCTGATCGAGTTCAAGCGGCGCACGCAGCGTCGCATCCAGCTCGCCGATGTGGTGGAACTGTCGGTGCAGCGATACGTGTTGCGGCTAGCCGGCCACGTCGTCAATCGACGCGCGTACGTTGTAATCATCCTGCCGGACGGTACGCGCAGCCGTGCCATGTCGGTTGACCTGGAGGATACGCAGCAGGTGGAACGTCGTGCTGCCCGCGTGGTGGGCCTGCTGGAGCGGCGATTGTCTCCAAGTGGTCCCATGCACCCGGCCGTCTGCACGAGCTGCGGACACCGAAACGCGTGCCCGCGTAGCCCGCGGTAGCCGATGCGCTACCGAGAGCGCGCCCAGACCGCGGACCGGGCTTCTGTGCGGTGCGTCCCAAGGTGAAGGGCGGGCGCGAGTTGTGGGGTGGAGGTACCCGAGGGAGTGCCTATTGACGGCGTCACTCATAGAGGCTGTGGGCTGCTCCGTGGTCGCTCATCTCCGGGGCCGAGCATCGTTGTCCTGATGCTCGGGCGGCGCGGCGCGGCGGGCGAGCGTGGGTGTGCACTGCGGCGCGACTCCAATTCCCCCTGGGCCGAGCGGCACGGTCGCGATGGCTCGCCACCCCGGTGAAGAGTCCCGGCCAACTGGGCACCACGGTTCGAACGATTTCTCTGGCCTGGTCGAGCACGCGACCTTCAGCGACGCTATCTACGGGCTTCTGTGCGGTGCGTCCCAAGGTCACGGGCGGGCGCGAGCTGTGGTCGGCCGGTACTCGAGGAAGTACCTGTTGACGGCCGTCACTCATGAACAGCTGTGGCCTGCTCCGCGGTCGCTCATCTCCGGGGCCGAGCATCGGTGTCCTGATGCTCGGGCGCGGCGCGGCGCGGCGCGGCGTGGCGAGCGTCGTGTGTGCAGCGTTCTCGACCGTCCTGATGATGCACGGGTAAACGCGAATGGTGGGCTGAGCCTACCCTGGCGAATGACCGCTTCGGCTGCCGACGAACTGGCACGTGGCGAGCAGCGAAGGTCAACAACGCAGCGGTTGCTGTCGGCGACTGCCGCGCCATCGGACTCACGGTCTCGGTAAGATTGCGGTCATACAAGCTCCCCCGGCTACGCAGTCCTATGACCGGTGTCGAAGGTGCTGCTGCCGATGCCAGCGCCTGAAACGGCTGTAAGTGCCCGGCGAGCGTCTGCTGACGGATGGCTCGAACTGGTACTCACGACCCATAGCCGTCCCACGGCCACTGACAGAGCAGACATTCAGCCCCGAAAGACCAGGGCTCTAGCGGCGCATCCGGCCCCGCCGCCCGCCCCCTGGCGGCATGGAGGATCAGGAGCGTTTCGCCCCGACGAGGACGAACAGCATGGTCGCCGGCTTGTCGCTCCTGTTGCGCCAGGCATGGCGGGTGCCGGTCTGGATGACCACGTCGCGTGGTGCCAGCTTCTTCGTGGCGCCATCATCGAGCTCGAGGTGAATTTCGCCCTCAATCAGGACGCCGTAGTCGATGGAATCGGTCGTGTGTACGCCCGGATTCTCCATCTCGAATTTCTCGGCCAGGCCCGGCAGCACCTTCATGTACTCGGCGCCTGCGGCTGCCGGATCGAAGCTGGGACTCAGCATCACAGCGTCTGGAGGGAACGTGATGAACATCAGGTTTGTGCCACCCGCAGCGGGAGTCCAGGAACGGGCAGAGACGGCCGGGTCCCCTTCGGCCGCCGGCACTAACGCGCCGGGGGCGGTCACCCACAACAGCGAAGTAACGAAGCCTGGGACATGCTTGAACTCGGTTGTGCGTGGCGCGGCCGAGTCTGATACGAAGACGGACTTTCCTGTCCGATCATGGCCGGCAACGATGCGACGGACGTGCATGGTGTTCTCCTCTCGAAGCATCAATGCATGATCACGACGTTGGTGAACCCGCCGGTGCGTTTGTCGATCGCATCCAGCGCCTCGTTGACACGTCGAGCGAGAAACGCTCGTGCTCGAACACGCCAAGGTTCAACGTGCCTGCGTGCGCCATTGCAGCCATGTCCTGCCCTTCTGCGGTCGTGAACCACAGCGAGCCGATGTAGGACTTCTGCAGGCACATCAGCGGGAACGGCTCCAGCGGAATGGGATCCGCAACGCCGCCGATGTTGATCGCCTTGCCGCCGCGGCGCAGCGCGTTGAACGAATCGAGCACCGTAGACACCGGCGCCTGCGGGCCCAGCGTCTCGATCAGCGCGTCCACGCCGTAGCCGCCGGTCGCCTCCATCACGACCTCTGCGGTCGGCCGCAGCCCGAGTGAGATCGGAACGATGCGCGCCGGGTCGAGTTGATGCAGCTTGTCGAGCAATGCCTTGTTGCGTCCCGTCGCGAAGATCTTGGCCGCACCCATCGCCAATGCGAGGATGACCGCACCCAGCCCCAGCGTGCCGGTCGCGCCGTCGATCAGCACCGTCTGGCCGGGGGAGAACTGCGCCTTGCGCAACGCCGAGTAGGAGGTGCCGAGATAGCCGAACCGGGCGCCTTGCTCGAAGCTGATGCTGTCGGGCAGCTCACGAGGTTCGCAGCCGGCGCGGTCAGGTACTGACCGAAGCCGCCGTACGGGTAGTCCTCGTAGATCGTGAGATCCGGGACCGAAGCCGAAGTACCCCTGGAAGGTGTAGGCCGTGCAGTTGATGTGGTCACCGCGCCGGCATGCGAGGCAACTTCCGCACGACAGGCCCGGGTTCACGTACACGCGGTCGCCGGGCTTGATGTCGCGCGAGCCTGGCTGCCCACTTCAGCAACGACCCCCGCCGAGTCGAGGCCGTAGATCGCAGGCAGCGCGGGCAGCGGCAGGAACGGGAACCACTTCGGATAGTTCGTCACCACATTGCGGAGATTCGGCACAACACCGGCGGCCTTGACTTCGACGAGGACGTCGGTGGGGCGGACTTCGGGGACCGGGATGGTGTCGACCCGGAACGCTTCACCGATGTTGTGCAGACGCGCAGCACGCATCATCTTGGTCATGGTTGTCTCCTTCAGTAGGCAATAGGAAGCTGACCGGACTGGAGCGCCCGGTTGGGAGGGATCAATTGACGGGGTGCGGTATCTGGTCAGTGCGCCAGGAAATCCAGGACCATCCGGTTGAACTTGTCGGCGTGCTCCCACTGCGCCCAGTGGCCGCACTTGCTGAAGACGTGCAGCTCGGCGTCCTGCAGCCCAGCCAACAGGCGGAGACCCACGTCCAGCGGCACGAAGCGATCGTCGCGGCCCCAGATCAAGAGCGTCGGCGCGGCGATTTCTCCGAGGCGGTGGCCCACGTCCGGGAACTGTCGCGGATTGGCTTCGCTGCTGCGCACGAAGTTCTCGAGATGGTCCCTTCGGCCAGCATGTTGTCCAGCCGAGCCTGGAATAGCTCCTGCGTGAGGTTACTCGTGTCGTAAACGAACACGTTCATCATGCGCTGGAGGTTCTCCATCGTCGGGTCTCGATAGAGCGCCCCAATCAGCTTGATGCCCTCCGTGGGCCCCGGATTGAACGGGCTGACGCCGCCCGTTCCACCGCCCATCAGCACGAGTTTGCCCACGCGGGAGGGATTGGCCAGCGCGAACGCGACCGCGCTGTGCCCGCCCATCGAATTGCCGATGATGTGCACCTTGTCGACGCCGATGACGTCGATCAAGCCCTTGAGCGCGCGCGCGTTGAGTCGGAGCGTGAGCCCGTGGACACGACGGAGTCACTCTTGCCCCAGCCCGGACAGTCCATCAGGACGACGCGGTAGCCCGCCGCCGCCAAGGGCTCGACGTTGCGGTTGAAGTTCGACCAGCCACTGGCGCCGGGACCAGAACCGTGGAGCATCACGACCGTCTGGTCGCCGCTGCCGTGTCGTTGTAGTGCAGCCGCAGGTCAAGGTCGCCTTCCTTGATGCGCGCGAACCGGCTGGTGGCCGATTCGGTAATGGCAGTGTTGGTGGTGGCCATGTCGTGGCTTTCGATGCGAAGTAGAGGAAAAGAGGTCAAAAGAAGGGGGTTCAGGCGGCCTCACTCATGGTGGGCGGCAAATGAACGCGCCGTCGTGTTCGAGCGGCTTGAGCAGGTCGAGGGCAACGTCGACGATCATGTCTTCCTGGCCGCCCACCATGCGGCGCCTGCCGAGCTCGACCAGGATGTCGACGGTCTTCAGCCCG
>CAWFRK010000047.1:0-173659 GCA_963818175.1 uncultured beta proteobacterium
GCTCCCACAGGCTGGCCGCCGGGGCGTGCTGGTCGAGGAGATGGGGCAGACATACCTGGCCGAGCCGGACGCCGAGGGGGACGAGGCGCGCGGGATTTGGGCAAATCGGCCTCATGGCGAATCGTTCCGGTGGCCCACGCAGGTCTCGGCAACTACTTCACCGGTGTCGGACTCGGTATGTACGGCGAGGTCGGCTGGAACCTCGTGCATGCCCTGGGCGGAACAGCGCTGCGTCAAGGGTTGAATGCGGCGTCAACGGTCGGTGTCGGGCCAGCGCATGGATGGTCCGTGTCGCTTTCCGGCGGTGTTTCGGGTTACGGCGTCGCCCACTCCTTCCGCTCGACGGTACGGTGTTCAGGGACAGCCGATCTATCGGCTCCGAGCCCTTCATCGGTATGGCCACACTCGGCATCGCCGTGCGACATCGCCGTTTCGCCTTCTTCCTCGGTAGAACGTACTTCACCAAGACATTCGATACCGAGCGGGAGCGACCCGAGTTCGGGACTTTCAGCTTGTCGTGGTATTTCTGAGGCTTTCGACGACATCGCGCATGCGGTCGCGAACGTCGTCTTCAGGTTCGACGCGACGCGCTGCTTCAGGCGCTGCACAGTCTCGGCGCTTCTTCTGCGGCAAGTGCGAGAGCAGCCAGCCGCCAAGGCCCTACGCCACCACGGCGAGCCGTTCAGGGGCGGTTCGCGCCGTCCGCAAAGCCTTCGGCCAGCGCGTCGATCAGTGCCCGCACGGCCGGGACCAAGCCGCGTCGGGACGCGAACACGGCATGCACCAGGCCCGATGGCAGCTCCAGCTGCGGCAACACCTGCACGAGCGTCTTATCGGACAGGTCCTTGCGGATCAGCGAAAACGGAAGCATCGCGATGCCGACGCCTTGTAGTGCGGCCTCGCGCAGCGTCGTCAGGTCGTCCGTCACCAGCCGCGGGTCGGGCCGGACCTCGCTCTCGGCCCCGTCCGCGGTTGGAAGCGACCAGACATGTCTGTCCCCAGGCCGAGCCATGCTCAACGTGGGCAGCTGGGCAAGGTCCTGCACCTCGCCGGGCTCGCCCGTGCCTGGCGATGAACCAGGGGCTGCAGACCAGCGCCCGCGCGACTGCGCCAGCGGCCTGACGACGAGGTCCGAGTCTTCCAGCGGCGGAAAGCGCACGCGCAGGGCCAGGTCGAAGCCCTCCTCGACGACATCGACGCGGCGGTTCGTCGCCTCGAGGTTCACCCGAACGCCAGGGTTGTCGGACAGGTACCTCGCCAGGATGGGCGAGACCTCGCTCAGCAGGAGGCCGACCGGGCAGCTCATGCGCACCACGCCGTACGGTGCCGCACGGGTGCGCTCCATCGCTGCGCGCGCAGCCTCGACCTCGGCGAGCATGGCCACGCAGTGGCCGTAGAACGTTTCGCCGGCCGCGGACAACGAGATGCTGCGCGTTGTCCGGTGCAGCAGGTGCACCCCGAGCTGCCCTTCGAGTCTGGCGATGCGCCGGCTGAGCTGGGAAGGCGCCATGCCCAGCGCGCGGGAGGCGGCCGAGAAGCCGCCGTGCTCGATCACCTTGGCGAAGAAATACAGGTCGTTGAGGTCGTATGTCATTCGGCAAGCGCCTGCTCTCACCTTTGCCGGCGAGGGAAAGGACCGTTGCCGCCCAGGCGTCTGGCGGGGCGAGGCGCCTCCCCATAACCTCGCGACATCATCTCCTACCAAGAGGCATCCCATGATCGTCCTGCACATCGACTCCAGCGCGTCCGGATCCGCATCCGCCTCGCGCCAACTCAGCGCAGCCGCAGTCGAAACCCTGCGCGCGGGCAACGAGAACGTTCAGGTGAAGTATCGCGACGTGGCCGCCAATCCGCCGGCTCACCTCAGCGGCGAGCTGCTGAGCGCGCTGAGGCCCTCGCCGGGAAACCCGAGCGAGCCGGGAACGAACATCGCGGCCGAGCTGACGCTCACCGAAACCCTCATCGATGAACTGCTGCAGGCCGACGTTCTCGTGCTCGGCGCGCCGATGTACAACTTCTCGATCCCGTCGCCGCTCAAGGCCTGGATCGACCGCGTGGCCCAGCCGGGGCGCACGTTCCGCTACACCGACAAGGGGCCGGTGGGCCTCGCCGGCGGCAAGAAGGCGCTCATCATCTCGTCGCGCGGAGGCGCCATCGCCGGCACGCCGATGGAAGCGGCTGCTGGATCATCAGGAGGCCTACCTCAAGACCGTGATGCGGTTCATCGGGATCACAGACGTGAAGCTGGTGCGAGCCGAGGGTCTGAGCCTGGGAGCCGAAACGAGAAAGCAGGCGATCGAGCGCGCCCTGGCCGAGCTGAAACTGCTCGAGGAAGCATTTGCGTGAAAGGGAAACCGTCATGGAAAGTCCTGTCCTGAGCATCGCGCCTTTGGGCTTTCCCTGAGCGACCATCGATCCCTTCCTCTTTTGCGTCTACCACGACGATCGCTACCCGAGGGCCAATGGCCGCTATGGTCGTGTGCGTGGTCGCCAGGCTGACCGAGTTGCCGCCCGCGCGCGGCGGCCAGACCCGCCGCACCTTTCCTTCTTCGCCGGCGTTCCGCGAGTGGCTGAGCTCCGTGCGGTAGTGTCCCGGCTACCGCATGAGCGCCAGCACGTCCCGGATGTCCTGCGCGCTCCGGATCGGCACGCACTGGCACAGTCGCCCATCGCGAAGGTGCTGTCGTCGAGGGTCATCTGAAGCGTCGGCCGCACACGGCCGACTACAACGGCTTCGTTGTCATGCTCGAGGGCGGTGGGACCATTGGGGCGTCCGATACCGAAGCTGGGATGGGTGATGTTGCCTGGCTGACGCACAGCGCCGAGCCGAGCCCGGTCACCTTCACCAGCGGCGATGAGGCGATGCGGGCGATCCTCTTTGCCGGAAAAAACCCTTGCGCGAGCCCGTTGCCGCGCGCGGTGCCTTCGTCGTGAACACGGACGCGGAACTGGCCGCCGCATCTGCGGAGTTCCGCGCCCGGGGCGAGCAATTCGGCCTCTGACAATCCACTTATCAGCTGCGGTCAGATCAGACCGCTGGCTCTAAGCCGAGCCGCGCATTTTCAGAGCTGCCTGTAGCGTTGGCGGTGGTGCGGCCATGGAACGTGACAATCGGGGCGTGTCCTCGCCTACCTTGCCACCGTCGCTCCGGCGCGGTCCGACAGCCAGATGCACAGGCGCACTTGCCTCGCGAACTCTGGATATCTGGATACCTAGTTCAGCCGCACAGCCAGCCTAGCGTGCGGCCGTCGGTGCCGAATGCCCGCTTCGCTCGCGGTGGGGCGCAAGTCACTTGCTTGGGTGGTCGGCGATCAGCCCAAGACGGACATGTGGGGCCTTTACGGGCTGCATTGAGTTTCATCGGCGGTGAACGATCTTGGCGGAGGCCGGAGACCGCCGGCGAAGCCATGGTGAATCCATGTGCAATTCCCGAATGAGGGCAGCGAAGCTAGTCGCCAGCGGATTGCTCTGGGAGCTCCGTTTCCAAAGCAGTCCAGACGTGCGCACGGGAGTTGGAGATTCGATCGGAATCATCCTGACGTTCTGGTTGAGGCTGACTGCGTACTCGGACAGCACCGTCGCAATGTCGCTACGTGCCGCAAGTGCGGGGCCACTGCAATGGAGTTGCACTCGACAACGATTCGCGGCGTTGCCCCGACGGTCTGAAGCAGGTCGTCCAGCACGCGGCGCGTGGAGGACGTCACGGGTGCCAGGCCCATCTTGAGTCCGTGCAGCTCGATCATCCTGACCCGCTTACGGTGAGCGAGTGGGTGCTCAAGGCCGACCGCCAACATCAGCTCCTCTCTGACGAGGGGTCGAAGCGGAGGTCTCCAGATCGGGGGGCATGAAACAGATGCCCAGGTCGATGGTCCCCCGCGCGACTTCCTTGACGATCAGGTCGACGCTGCCCTCCTGAACCGAGACCCGGACCAGTGGCAAGGTACTGTGAAATCGAGAAATGCACTCGGGGAGGAAAGCGATCCCGAACGTGGCGTCGCTCCCACGCGGAGCTCGCCCGAAACACCGACCTCGGCGTCCGTGCTCAAAGCCAGCATCGCAGCATCCAGTTCCGCCAGCGCCCGAACCGCGTGGGACAGCAACACGTCGCCCTCCGGCGTCAATTCCACCTGGCGTGTGCCACGGGTGAAAAGGCGCTTGCCCGTCTCAGCTTCCAGCTTGTGGCATTCTTTCCGTCCCAGCGCTCCGCCACCCTGCGATGCGGATTGCACGTTCTCCTCGCTCGATTCGCGATGTACATCACCGACGCCAGACACTTCTTGGACGAAAACGGTGCCATCGGGCTCATCGAGGCCCGGCCAAGGTGGTGGCGGAGTTCCACGCAAGCGCAATCGCCTACGTCACCGACGTCGACGGCACCGGGTTGGCCGCTCCGACGTGCTTCAAGTGCAAGAAGGGCCCTGTGGAACCCGTCATCGCCCCGGACGACGCCATCTACTGGTCGTGCCTGCGGTGCAAGGCGGAAGGACGAATCTCCCACTGGCAGGGCACGCTCTGGGACCTCAGCGTGCGAGACGAACCTCGCGGCTGAGGGCGGGACGGCGCAGTCTCAGCCCGCCATGGAGAACCTCATGTTCCGACTTCACGGTTTCCCCGTCAGCAACTACACGAACATGGTCCATCTGGCGTTGCTGGAGAAGGACCTGCCGTTCGAATACGTGCTGACGTATGGCGATCAAAGCCCCGAGATCCTCGCGAAGAGCCCGCGCGGCAAGGTGCCGTTTCTGCAGACGCCGCACGGCTACATCAACGAGGCGAGCGTCATCCTCGAGTATCTCGAAAATCATGGCGCAGGACGGCCGCTGTTATCCGAAGACCCATACGCGAGGGCGCAGACGCGCGCCCTGATGAAGGAAATCGAGCTGTACATCGAGCTGCCTGCCCGCGCCTGCTTTCCGGAGGCGATCTTCGGCCTGCCGCAACCGGAGGCGATCAAGGACAAGGCACGTGAAGAGCTGCTGGCCGGTGTCGCAACGCTGAAGCGTCATGGCAGGTTCGCGCCATTTGTCGCCGGCAACAGCTTCACCCTGGCCGACATCGTGTTCCTTTACTCGGTGGATCTGGCGGCACTGGTCGCGCGCAGGCAATTCGGCCTGGATCTGCTGGCGGAGTTACCGGCCGCAGTCGAACTGCTGCAGCGGCTCGGTGAGAACGCGAACGTGCAGGCCATCGCCGCGAGGCGTGACGCCGGCACGCCCGCGTTCATTGCAGCGATACGTGCCCGCTACGGGGCGGCCGGCTGAGCTCACCCCCGCCTGCGCCGCAACCCCAGCCCCGAGCAGCGCGGGCTGCTCAGCGCCTCGCCGGCGACTGCACCAGCCAATGGCTGCTTTACGACTGTCAATCTTGGCGGTCAGATGCCCGGTTTGGGTCGCCTACAGCCGGACAGCAAGCCTCACGGACTGGCCGCTCTACTGCCTATACCCGCCACATGAACTCGTATGCCTTGTCGTCGCTCGCTGGCGACCGAATTGGCTCTATGCGCTTGAATTCGCGCTCGAAGACTGTATATTTATCCAGTAGTTTCGGATCAGGTCAGAGGTGCGTGGTGACAAAGATTGAATGGGTGCGGGAGTGCTCCGCCCGTTTGCAGGAGCAGTGGGTGCATGTTGAGCCCGCCGACCTGGACGAAATGGCTTGCAAGCTTTGGGATGACGAACTCTACAACTGGATGGAGCCCCGCGAGGCGGCCTTAGCATGGCTACGCATTTGCCACCCCAAAGCCGCATGACTGCTCGGGCAACGCCGGCATCGCGTCTTGGGCGGGGTGCCATGTCCACGCCCGTGAGCCCGCCTCAGCGATCAATTGCGCCATGCGTGGTGCCCGTCCTTCCGTCGATTCACCGAGCACGAAAAGCGGAACCGCATCGTTCTCGGTGTCGGTAAGGATGGCCGTTGCGAAAGGTCGGTCGTCGGCGAGGTTGTACTGCAGCAACTTCATGAACCTGCGGCCGTCGCGGACGAGCCGTTCGACCAATTGCTGTTCGATGGCATCAGAGACCGGGATCCATTGACTGGTGACCGGCATCAGGGTCAATTCGTCGATGGCGGGCACGAGGTCAGCGCCTACGCCGAACGTGGCCATCATGACCATGTGCAAATCCTCGCTCGAGCTCCATCGAGACAACTCGGATTCGAACCGCCTTGCCATTCGTCGGTAGAGCGTCTCGTCAAGCAGGAAAGCCTGGTCCGGTAAGTGCTTGATCACGGCCTTGTAGCCAAAGCGCGCCGGCGTGATTTCCTTGACCTCTCCGATCAGGAGCAAGAGCAATCGGCCGCGCTGCCCCGGCTTGGCTGCTTGCGACCAGTGTGCGATTCGCCGTGCGTGGATCTCGTCGCGCCGTTCGACGCTGAAGGGCTCGGGAATGTAGAGCTGATCCTGCAATGAGCGTCCTCGCGCCACCTTGCCCTCAGCGGCTTGCAGCAAGTGCTTGCGAATCACCGCCCAGGAGCGGCGCCCCGCGAAGCCAGGTTGCCAGCGAGTCAGCTCGGCCTGGTCCCAGAGGTAGTGCAGCAGGCCGCGCATCGTGAGCTTCGAGCCGTCGCTCGCGACACTGTCGCCACCGGCGCCGTTGGCCGGCATGCTCGAGCGACCGTTGCCTCTCGTCAGGGCAAAGCCGAGTTTCAACGCGGTCGTGCCGAGGGTCGGGTCTTCGACGATGGCCGATCCTTTCAGTTCGCCGAGACCCGAGAGTCCGGCGGGTGGCTCGTACGACAGACAGTCGGGGGCGTGGGCGGCACCGGTGTCCGGCATGCGCTTCAGGATGAACCCGCTGCCAATGCGGGCCACGTACATCTGCAAGCCCTCGGGGCGACACAGGCACAGCGGCCGGTGGCGCGAGCTGTGCGCTGCTGCCAGCGCATCCTGGAAGCCGGTGTCCTCCGGTGCCATGCGCCGGCCATGAACCAGATACGTGGCCATGGCTCGCTGTCACCGCGCGGGAGTCGGTCGTTCGCGTGTACGCTGAACCTCGCGTGTGGGCGTTGCGATGCTCGGGTGCTGCGACGGCGCCGACTTGTCGTAAACCTTGACCTTGTGCGTCTGCCCGTTGCGAAGCCGCTGCGCGAGGTTCTCGGCGGCGGCTTTCATCACGGCTTCGCGCTGCTTGGCCGGCACGCCCTTGGCCACCAGCACCGCGTCGAGGGCCGCCAGGACCGCCTTGCGGCCACCACTGCCGCGCCCGGACTGCTTGCTCGCCCCGCTGGCGTCGGGCTCGGGCACCGGCTCGATCCGGTTGACCTGGCGTGCCTCGCGCTCTTGCCGCAGCAACTCCAGATCGGGCCGCTGCGGCTCGTACCCGAGCGTCTTGACGCCACGCAGCGACGCCTCGAGCCACACCAGGCGCTTGAAGTCTTCGTGCCCGGTCACGCGCAGCGTCTGCCAGTGGCGCGCCTCGGCCACGTCGACCATCGAGCGGGCGACGGACGGATTGTTGTTGTCGGTCGCAAGCCGGAACGTGGACTCCGTGAAGGCCACCCGTCCCAAGTCGCCGCGGTAGCGGTATTCGGTCTGTCCGATCGTGACGTCGCCCAGCTTCAACGAGCCACGCTTGATCACGTAGCGCTCATGCAGCGCCGCTTCGAGGCGATCGATGTACGCGGCTCGCTCGGCCTCCTGGTCGATCTTCGCAGGAGTCGCCGGAGCTGGTCCTTCAGCCGGCCAAGGCTGGCGCCAGATGGCCCGGGTCGCGTTCGTCCCGAAGCCTCCGGCCTTGCATCGGGAACCTCGTGTCGTTGCCAGTTCGCCGTCGACCTTCACCACCGGCGTCCTCCTGCCATCGGGCGCAACGGCATGAAAGCGAGTCGCGCCGAGCTGTCGGCCTTGGCAGCCATCTCGGCGATGGTCCGCGTGCGGTAGGTCACCTCGGCGAACGGGTCCCGCAGTTCGAAGCGCTCGACCGCGGGCTCCTCCGGCGCCTGAAAGTGCTGCTTGGCCACCGCCACACGGTTGGCGGGCTCGACCGTTCCGCCGGGGCGCCGATCGTCAGTGAAGCTGGCTTCCATGCTGGTCCTCGCTGAGGGTGGATGGGGAAGGAGGCGGTCTCCGGTCGGGAATTCGGAGGAGACCAGCGTGACGGGCGCCTGGGGCGCTGCGTGGTAGATCTCGATCTCGACCCGCCGATTCAGAACCCGGCCGCCGGGCAAGTCGTTGTCGGCGGCGTGATCTCCGGCCGGCTGCCAGGTCGTGCGGATGCGCGCCGGCTCGATCCCGGCCTGGAGAAGCAGGGCCTGGACGGACTCGGCGCGCTGACGGGCGATGCGGCTCTCGGCTGTTGTCGCGGACATGCCGTCCGTGCGGCCGCGCAGAACGATGAGCGGTGCCCCGCGCGCCTCCTCGACGAGCCGGGCCGCTTCGGCGCTGCCCACCTGCGCCCGGGTGCCGCCGTAGGGAAACAGCACGGCGTAGACCACGTTGCGGCTGCTCGGGGCACCGACCGCCTGGGCGAGTTGCGTCGCGCTCGCCACGGCCGCGGCGGCGGCGCGCTGGCTTTCGTTCGCGGCGATGCGCGTGTTCTGCAGGGCGCTTCGGCAGCTCTGGAGCTCCACCTCGACGGAGGCGTTCGCGGGGCGCTTGCGGGACTCGTCGACCGTTGGCGGTTTTGGCGGCGAAGCACAGGACCCGAGCGCCAAGAGGAACAGGAGTTGGACGGTCATGTAGCGCATCTGGGTCTCCAGGAGTGAATGCGGCTACTGCTGAACCGCGAGGTCCTCGACGCTCGGGTCTCGTGCATCGTCAGCGGGCTCGATGACACCGCCGGCCGGCGTCTTCGCATCCCCGACACGGGTGCGCTCGAAGAAGTCGTTCACCAGCGCGCTGATCTCTTCAGGCCTTGGGTTCTCTCCCAATTCAGGAAGGTCGCCGAAGTCCTGGGCCAGGCGCTCGACGCTGAGCGATTCGTGTGCCGCCAGCTCGTCGTCCGCATAGCGCCAGCGCTGCTGCACTCGCGCGAAGTGCAGGTCCATGTCCATCTGCGGGCACCGCCGGGGCGGGCAAGAGCCGCGCCGTGAACGCCTTCTCGCGGTAGTAGCGGATCTTCTCGCCGAGGATCGGCTTGCAGTTCTCCATCACGACGACCAGCCGCTCGCTGCCCAGTTCCTTGAACTCCTGCGGCAGCAGCAGCGCCCGGCGCTGCTCGCTCTCGTTGCGGCTGACGGTGCGTGTGGCCGTGCTGGCTGAACGAGCGGCTGCGCCCGCGGGAGGTCGGCGCGCTCGGTGAAGTGGCCGAGCATCGCGCTGTACTCCTCGGCGTCGCGCTGCTCGCGCGGCGCGTAGAGGATCTGCAGGCCGTGGTTGGTGGCGAAGGTGCGGGCCTCCTTGTCGCCGTAGACCGCGTCGAGCTGCGACATCGCCTGGACCACGGTCAGCAGGCGCAGGTTGTAGCCGGCGAGGAAGGCCGCCGCCGATGCGATGACGCCCACGCGGCCCATCGCCGTGAACTCGTCGTTGACCAGCAGGCACTGGCACCTTGAGCGTCGGGTCCTGCTCGGGCAGCGTGCGGGTGTTGAGGCTGACGAGCTGCGAGAAGAACAGGTTCAGCAGCGGCCGCGCATTGGCCAGCCGGTTCGGCGGGACGCGGACGTAGATCGACATGCGCCGGCGCCGCACGTCCTCGAGCTCGAAGTCGTCGGCGCTGGTGGCCGCGTCGACCACGGCATCGGCGAAGATCGTGAGCGGCGCGTTGAAGGTCGCGACGATGCTGGTGAGCGTGTTCTCGGAGTTGCCGAGCAGGCGCTGCAGCGCGTCGAGCGCATTCGTCCGAGAGTGGCCTGCCTGCGTCTGCTGCCGCTCGGTGATCGAGGCCGCTCAGGTGGTCCTTCAGCGACTGCCCCTTGCCGGACGACTGGCGCAGCATCTCGCCGATCGTGCGCGGCAGGTCGGGCGTCTCGAGCAGGTACAGGCCGAGGCCGAGGAAGAGGTTGCGCGCCTGGTCGTTGAAGAACGCCTCGGACGAGGTGCTGCTGCCCTCGTTCGGGAAAAGCACCTGCCCGATCGAAAGCAGGTCGCCGACGCGGTGCAGCGGGCTCGTGCGGACGGCGCTGAGCGGATTCCAGCGGTGGCTGCGGCGCTTCCTCGTCGAACGGCGAGAAGGCATAGACCGCCTGGCCGTGCCGCGCCCGGTAGCCCGCGGTGACGTCGTAGTTCTCGCCCTTGATGTCGAGCACGACCACCGAGTCGGGCCAGTTGAGCAGGTTCGGGATCACGACGCCGACGCCCTTGCCGCTGCGCGTCGGCGCGGACAGCATCACCGAGAGCTGGCCGGGCAGGGCCAGGAAGCGGCCGCGGTAGCGGCCGACCAGGATGCCGGGCCGCCGGGCTTGCGCGGCTGTCAGAGCAGCCCGGCGCGGGCGACTTCGGCCGCACTGGCGAACCGAGCGTCGCCGTGCAGCGGGCGGCGCGGGCGCGCCGCGGCGAGCAGCGCCGCCGGCAGCAGACCAGCAGCGCCGACGCCCGACACCACGATCGACGCCGACCAGCTTCTTGCGCAGCGGCGGGTCGTCGGCGTAGAGCGTCCCAGTAGTGGACGATGCTGGTGAACCGCGCCTGCCGTGGATCGGCCTTGTTCAGCACCAGGAACAGGGCGCCCGACAGGTAGACCGACAGCGCAGGCCAGCGCCGATGTAGCCCGCGATGCCCGAACAACGCCGCCGCGACCTTGCGGCCGGCGGGCCAGGCCGAGAACGGCAAGCGTCGCGGCCGCTGCTCATGGCGCGCCTCCCTCGGCATCGTCCCAGCGCGCCAGCCGCTGGCGCCGGGGCTCGTAGAACAGCTCGGAGACGAAGCGGCCGCGCTCGTCGCGGTCGAACTGCACGACGACGTCGACGACGACGCGAGCAGCCACTTGATCTCGTGCATGCGCAGCCCGCCGCCGGCGCCGCTCTCGCGGATCATCAGCGCCATCTGCTCGAAGGCCAGCGCGCAGCTGCCGGCGTGCACGCTGGTGATGCTGCCCGGGTGGCCGGAGGCGGCGAGCCGCACGAAGTGGAAGCATTCGTCGCCACGCACCTCGGCCAGGAAGATGCGGTCCGGCTTCATGCGCAGGCACGCTTCGAGCAGCGACTTGGCGGTGACCTTCGCCGTGCCCTGCGCGTCCTTGCTGTAGAAGAGGTGCACGACGTTCGGGTGGTTCGGCAGCGTCAGCTCGGCGGTGTCCTGGATCGTGATCGAGGCGCTCGTGCTGCGGGACTTCTTCGACCAGGCCCTTCATGAAGGTCGTCTTGCCCGAGCCGGTCTTGCCGCTGACGACGATGGTCTGGTGCTTGCGCACGGCCAGGCGCAGGAACTCGGCGTAGCGGCCGGCTTCCTTGAGCGTCGACCAGCTCGCGCTCGAACGGCAGCGGCTCGCGCGTCGGCGGTGCGTGCTGACCGTGGCGGTGCGCTCGAACAGGCCTTCGCGCTCGAAGTCGTCGAGCCGCTTGATCAGGTCCGACGGCTTGCGCACCGTGATCGACACCGTGCCGCGCGTCACGGCCGGCGGGATCACGAACTGGATGCGCTCGCCGCTGGGCAGCGTCGCGGACAGCAGCGGCCGCTCCTGGTTGATCTGCTGGTCGCAGTAGGTGGCCACCGCGGTGGCCAGCGACAGGCAGCGCTCCTGCGTCATCTCCGGCGCCGCGACGGTCTTCCAGCCGCGCGACGGTCTCGACGAGCAGTTCGCCGGGCCGGTTGACGCAGACCTCGAGCACGCCGGGCGCGTCGAGCTGGTCGCGCAAGCGGGCGCAGGAACTCGACGACCGAGGTGGCGTCGCCGCACCAGCCGCTCGTCGGCTGCGTCGTTGGGTTCACGGCGTGCTGCGTTCATGCGCATCGCGGCGCTCACCGAGCTGCGCGTCGGCTTGCAGCTCGTACACCGACGAGAAGTCCACGTCGCGCGCGACGTAGATGCCGACGATGCCGCCCTGGTTCTGGTAGATCAGCGGCGGGATGTTGATGGTGCTGTCCAGCACCTTCTCGGCGAGCTTGCTGGTGTTGTCCGTCGTCGACGTGCAGCACGACGGTGTCGGCCTGGCGGTCGCTGGCCTGGTTCTGGATGACCAGCTTGACCGAGTCGTCGATCAGCGACAGCAGCATGGCGGCGCCGATGCGTTCGACCCAGCGGTTGTCGACGTAGCCGTCGATGCCGGACTCGCCGAGCTGGCCGGTGCCGGGCGATTCGATGTCGACCGTCACGCCGTGCGGTGTGCGGATGCGCGTCCACAGCACCGGGATGCGCACCGTGCCGGGCCGCACCGACGTGACGCGGTACTCGCCGTCCAGGTGCGAGCCGCGCTCGATCAGCAGCACGCGGCCGTCGTCGCTGTAGACGTTGCGCTGCACCTGGCAGCCGACCAGGCCCGAGGTGGCGCTGATGACCTTGGTCTTGAGCGCGCAGGTGAAGGCCGTGCCCTTGGGCAGCGTGAGGCTGCGATTGCCGAGCATCGACGCCGCGACCTTGGGCGTGGGCGAGCCCTGGAGCTGCCCGCCGAACAGGCCGCCTCCGGGCGAGGCGTGGGACCACTTGTCGGAGCGCCCGCCGGCCTGGAGGCCTCCGAGCGGAGTGCCTGCAACGGGATGCCGCCCGGCTCGGCTATCGCCGTCCTGCGTCGCCTGCGCCGTGGTCCGCGTCAGCGTGTCCAGCAGGCCCTGCAACTGGCGCTGGTAGCCCTCCAGGTTGCGCGCGGTGGCAGCGAGGGCGTCGTCCGGGCTCCGTGCGCCACGCGGCCATCGACGGTCGGTCGCGGTTGCTGGGTCGGGTCGATGCGCGGCGGCGACCCTGGGCAAGCGCTCGCTCCGGGGCGGCTCGAGACCAGCAGGACAGGCGCATCTTCCGGAGACGACCGCCTTGCGGTCCCCTCGAGCAGAGGCGCCAGGAGCCGGTACGCCGCACGCCGATCGGCTCGGCTTCCTCGGCCGTGGGGATCAGGGCCGGAATGCGCGGTGCTGAGGCCGGGACGCCGACCGCCGATGCGGCGGTCGGCGCCGTCGGCGACGCGCGGCATCTCGAGCTTGCGCGGCTCGGCGGTGGCGGCCGCCGGCTTGTCGCTCGACGCGCTTGGATTCACCTTCGTCGGCCTTCTTGCCGCTGGCCGCGAAGCGCTGGATCGAGAACGCCGACACCGCGACCAGCGACAGCACCAGCAGGCCGACGCGCCAGCAGCCCCTTCCGACATCGGATGCGCTGCCGCTGCGCGACGTTCGGGATGCCGGGCTCGCCTGGCAGCGGCGCGAGGGTGTTGCCGTCCGCGTCGGCGCGCCAGGCTTCGGCGCCTCGCGGTCGGCTGCGGATCGTTGCGGGTCGCTCATCGTGGCGTTCCCCCTTGGCATGCCGGGTCGGCGTAGCCGCAGTCGCATCGGCCTTGAGCAGCCGCTGGACGCCCGGCACCGTGGTGCCGTCGCTCGGCGGCTTGCCGTCCAGGTCGAAGGCCTCGTTCCAGACGCCGACGACGGCGGAGCCGGCGCGCAGCATCAGGCGGCGGCTGACCCGGTCGACGACCAGCAGGTCGTCTTCCATGCGGGCGTTGACCAGCGTCTCGCTGCCGTCCCCCAGCACGTGGAACACGGCCGGCACCTCGCGGTTGCCGGGGAACCGGAAGTAGGTGAAGCGGCCGTCGTCGAAGACCAGCGTCGGCACGATGTCCTCGCGAGTCCTTGCCTTCGGCGATCGAGTAGTCGCTGTTCAGCACCTGCGGCTTGGCCTGCAGCCGCTCGGCGACGATCTGCTGGGCGGCGGCGCGGCTGGACGGGCAGAGCAGGCAGCGCCGCCTGCGGTGTCGCCTCGCGCAGGGCTGGTCGCGCGGCAGCGCGGTGCGCATCGACCGGGGCCTTGACCACCAGCCGGTAGACCGGCTGGCTTCGGATCGCCATCGGGCAGCACGACGAAGCGGAACGAGTGCGTGCGCCGGTCGGTGACCACCGCCAGGTTGTTCGGCGCGCTGGCGCGTGCTCTTGGCCTTGACGAACAGGTTGCGGCCGCCCGGCTGGGCCGCGATGCACCAGGCGGCGTCGGCCTTGCTGCAGTCGCCGCCGAGGCCGGCGGCGACCTCGGTGATGGTCTCGTCGGCGTCGAGCACGATCAGGCGTGACGACGCCGCGCTTGACCGGCACCGTGACCACGGCCTGCGGGTCGTAGATCACTTCGCGCAGGCGCGGGTCGGCGCCGTCGGCTCGCCGGCGGCGGCCATGCCGAGCAGCGGCAGATGCGCCAGTGCAAGAGTGAGCACCGAGCAGGCGCCGGCACTCATGGCTTGCGCCCCCGGCGGCAGCGGTGTTGATCTCGGGGTCGGAGCGGTACGCCGTGACGACGAAGCCGAACGGGTTCTCCAGCCGGTCGCGCTCCTTGGCCAGCACCTTGGGCTGGTACTGGTAGACGATGCTGGCGACGTGCCGCGTCGTGACCTCGGGCAGGTTGCGGTCGGTCAGGCGCACGACCTTGTCGTAGGTGACCGTGGCCTCGCCGCGGTTGCCGCTGCGGCCCGACGGCGGCAGGCGCACGCCGACGACGTGGATGCGCCAGTCCTCGCTGGCGCCGATCTTCTTCTGCAGCGCGCGCGTCGCCCTCGAACTGGCGGTTGTAGTCGGCGAAGACGGCCGGCACCGCCATGCGCGCGACCTGGTCGAAGTCGCGTTGCAGGAACATCCAGCTGTAGCCCTCGCGGGCGCGCACGAAGGTGGCGAGGTTGTGCTTGTCGAGCGCTTCCATCGGCGGGATGGTCTCGACGCTCAGGCGCTGCTGGATGGTCGCCTCGCCGGTGACCCGGTCGACGACGATCGGGATCTCGACGACGCGGCGCAGCGGGCCTTGGACGAACACGGCCGCGATGCCGATGAGGCCGAGCATCAGGCCGGCGATCGCCACCCACCAGGCGCGGCGCTCGGAGCGCTCGAGCATCAGCGCGCGGTCGATCTCCCAGGCGACGGTTGGCCGCGAACGGCTCGTCGTCGCGCTCGTCGGCTCGGGACGTCGCGTTCGGGCAATGCAGCGGCTTGACCCCGCCCCAGGCCGGGGGTCATGACGGCGCTCATGGTGGTCTCGCTGTGGCGCTACGGCAGGTAGTCGGCGATGCGCCCGGTGCGGCCGAGCATCTCGTACTGGCGCTCGCGGTCGCGCGAGCGGGCGATGCGCTCCTCGCTGTCGGCCATGCCCTGCAGCATCTGGATCTGCGACACCTCGTGGGCGAGCAGCGCGTTCTCGGCGCCGATGCGGGCCTGGATCTCCTGGATCGCCTTCTGGTCGGTGGTGGCGTTGATCTGGTTCATCAGCGACTGGATCTGCGTGAGCCGGCCGGCGGCGGCGGTCATCGCGTCCTGCAGCAGGCCCTTTTGCTGGTACGGCTGCGCCAGCGCGGCTTGGCAGGTGGTGCGTGCGGCGCCGGTCGAGGTCGAGGCAGTTGTAGACCATGCCGGCGTCGCGCAGCGCCTTGGCCGTGGCGTTCAGGCCGGCGTAGCCCGAGGTGTTGACCGCGTTGATGGCGGTGTAGGCCTCGGCCGGCACGTAGTTGCGCAGCAGCGGGCTGTTGAACACGTTGCCCAGGTTGCGCATGCCGTTGATGCTGGCGAGCTGGTTCTGCAGCTGGCGTGATCTGCTGCACCTGGTTCTGATCTTGGTGATGTCGTTGATCACCTGCTGGATGGTCTGGATCAGGTTGGCGACGTCGATGACGGGGATGCCCTGCGCGCGGGCGGATGCTGGCACCGCAAGGCGATCAGGGCGGCGGCGGCGAGCTTCGAGATGGAACTGCATGGCGATGCTCCTGTGCTGGTTGGACGTCAGGTCGCCGCCCGCGCAGGGCGGCGAGCTTGTAGGCGGCGGTGCGGACGGCGCCGTAGCCCTGGCGGGCCATGGCGCCGGCACCAGCGGCCATGGTCGCGGCTCGGCGCGCACCGCAGCCGCCGCGGCCCGTGGCGCGGCCCGCGGCGTAGGGCAGGCCGGCGCCGGCGCGGATGACGCCGCCGGCTGCCGCGCTGGCCGGCGCCGCGCGCCGCCGAGACGGACGCGCAGGCCGGCGACCATCATGGCGTTCTGGACCATCTGGATGCCTTGCTGGATCGCGGCGCCGCCGGTCAGCGCGGAGGCGAGGCTCGGCGCCTGGAAGCAGATGATCGCCATCAGGATCATCACGACGCAGTACTTCAGGCTCTCGCCGACGACGTTGAACGTCGCGCCCGAGGAAGCCGCCGCTGATCCTGGATGGCCTGGACCATCGCGTCGCCCATGAACGCGCTCAGCCCGAGCGCGAAGAACGCGAACCAGGTCAGCACGACGGCGTTCAGCACCATCGACAGCCAGCTGTCGAAGAAGCGCTGCGGTCGGCCGCCACGCAAGGCAGAGGATGAAGATCGGGCCGACGGCGATCACGAAGGTCAGGAACAGCTTCGCCAGCGTGACGACGAAGAGCGCGATGCACAGGAACACGACGTTGCCGATCGAGCAGACGACCGCCGCGAAGAGCAGGTCCAGCCGCGTGATGCCGGCCTCCTTCAGCAGGTCGAGCACCAGCTGGCTGGCCTTGTCGTTGAACGCGTCGAGCAAGCGCGTAGGGCGACGTGATGGTCGTCGGGTCGGCGCCGGCGGGCAGGAAGGTGGTCGCAACGCCGGTCGCCAGCGCGTTCGCGGTGTCGGCGACGTTGCGAGATGTAGAAGCCGGACTGCAGCGCGAACGCGAGCACGAGGCCGATCTTGAAGACCTTCCACAGGAAGGTCGGCACGGTCTCGGACACTTCGTTGCGCAGCACGGCCCAGCCGTAGAGCGCGACCCAGAGCGTCATCGCGGTCAAGCGCGATGGGCGCGATGCCGGTCATCAGCGACGACACCACGCCGAGCACGTAGGTGTTCAGGATGCCGTCGAACTGCGATCCGACCCAGGTGAACATCGCGTCACTCTCCGTCTACTGAACCGCGGCTGATACGGCAAGCGCCTTGGTGCTGCACGCACTTGCTGCCCAGGTCCGGGCAGCTGGCACTGCATCCACTGGCCTCCGGTCTTCACGATCCACAGCCGCGGTGCGCTTCTCGGTGCCATAGGTCGATGCGCGGCAGGTTCCGGGCCGCGCGTAGATCTCGGTGCATTCGCGCAGGCCGTCGCTGGTCTCGACCATCCGCCAGCCGCCGCCGTGCAGCCGGCCTTCTCGGCTGGGCAGGGCGCTGGCCAGGCCAGCGCGCCGGCAGTCGGCGGTGTCTCGACCTTCTTGGTGCCATCGGGCATCACCTTGACGGCCTCGTTGCCCTTGACGAACTGGGCGCGGCGCCGGCGGTCGGCGAGTGCCGAGCGCGACCAGCTGCGATGAGACTGACGAACAGCTTTCATGCGGCTCTCCTTGAGGTTCGGAACCTGCGATCCTGAACCTCGCGAAGCAGGACGGGAAGCCATTGAAACGGATCGTCGCCATGCCGTTCGCGGACGGCGTCGAGCAGGGCGACGTTGTCGGTGGTGGCCGAGAGCACGGTGATGAAGTCCTCGAGGCCGGCCAGGTCCAGCTCGCAGATCGCGCTGGCGTGGCCTTGCTTGACCAGGAAGCGCCGGCCGCCCTGGGCGCCGAGGCTGCGCACGATGTCGAACTCGGCCTCGCTGAGGCCGAAGCCATCGACGTACTCCTCGCGCACCGCCTCCGGGTTGGCAAGGAAGATCTTGGTCACGCTCTGCTCGACCATCGTGCGGCCGATCGGGTGGCGCAGCACGTCCGACGGGCTCTGCGTGTCGAAGATGCCCAGGCCGTTCTGCTTGCGGATGGTCTTCTGCTTCTGCTTGGCGAAGTCGCTGAAGATCTCGTGGTCCAGCGCCTTCCAGAACTCCGAGATCACGTAGATCAGCCGCTCGCCGTTGACCAGCTCTTCCATCACGTTGCAGCAGGTACAGCATCACCGGCGTGCGCACCTCGGGCAGGTCGAGGAACTCGGTGGTGTCGAAGCCGATGACCGAGGCGGCGTGCAGGTCGCCCAGCCGGTCGTCGGCCTGGTCGAACACCCAGCCGAGCGCGCCGCCTTGGCACCAGCGGCCGAGCCGCTCGTAGAGGCTGTTCTCGCCGGTCTTGGGCAGGTTCTGCCGCACCGTCGAGAAGCGGCGCAGGTGCGCCGGCATCATCGCCACCGCCTTGACCGCATCGGCGATCGCCCGCTCGTCGGCCGGCATCAGCGGCAGGGCCGGCGTGGCGATGCAGGTGCGGATCAGCTGCTCCCAGAACTGGATGCGCGCCGGCGTCGGGCTCGCGCTGCAGCGGGTTGCAGCCGGTGGGCTTGCCGGCCTCGAGCGTGAAGTAGCGGCCGCCGAGCGCGCGCATCGCGATCTCGCAGCCGCGGTCCAGGTCGAACAGCACCAGCCGCGGCGCCGGCTGCCACTTGCGCGTCAGCGTCAGCAGGAACATCTCCAGCGTCGTCTTGCCCACGCCGGTGGAGCCGATGATCAGCGTGTTGCCCGGCAGCTTCTTGTCGGCCGAGTCTTCGCCTTCGGGGCTGCTGTGCAGGTTCAGGTAGAAGGGCTGGCCCGAAGGCGTGCGCAGCAGCGCCAGCGCCTCGCCCCAGGGGTTGCCGTCGCGCTTGCCGCGCGCGAAGTTGTGGCCGCTGGCCAGCGCCGCGAAGGCGCGCGAGGACAGCTTGGCGTCGCGCGGCCGCCACTGCCAGTTGCCCGGCATCTGGGCGAACCAGGCGGCGTCGGCCACCAGGTCGACCGGCGCCATCTGCAGGCTGGAGGCCTCGCCGACCGCGCCGATGGCCTGCGCCGCGCGGCGACCGGCGTCGGCCACGTCGTCGCCGAAGACGACCAGGCTGTAGTGGTACTCGCCCATGCAGAACTGGCCGTCGCCGAGTTCGTTGAGCGCGACGTCCATCTCGGCGACCTGGCTGGCGACCACGTCGTCGCTGGCGATCAGCTGGTCGCGCTGCAGTTCGAGCGCGCGCATCGCCTCGCGGCGCGGCAGGATCGAGAAGCTCTGCGTCTCGATGAACTCGCTGGCCTCGTAGAGCAGCGCGTTCAGGATGCCGGGCTCGACGCGCTCGGCGTACTCCTTGATGTCGACCAGCGCCGCGTAGCGGCGCTGTGTCGCCGTGGCGCAGTTCCAGCTTGTCGCCGCCGAAGGAGAGGCGCGCGATGGGCAGGGTCCGGTACAGCGGCCCGCGCGTCCATCGGGATCGGCGCGCCAGCATGCCGTTGACGAGATAGCCGAGGAACTCGGCCACTTCGGAGTAGGCGCGGCCGCGCTGCTTCGCGCGTGCCGAGCAGCTCGGGCCCGAAGCCGCGCAGCACGCGGTCGACCAGGGCCGAGCGCTCTTCCATGACCCGCAGCGCCTCGGCCTGGGCCTGCGCGATGGCGTCGCGCGAGCGCTGCGTCGGTTGCAAGCGCGCGGCTGACCCGGGAGACGTTCGGCCGGTAGACCAGCGTCAGGTAGAGCTCGTTGCTCATCATCCGGCTGCTCAGCCAGCTTGGCGCTGGTAGGCCTGCGACAGGTCGCGCGCGAAGCCGGGCTCGGCCGGGTCCTGCAGGCGGTCGCTGACGATGCGGTGCATGCGGTGCGTCCACACCGCCCACTGGCCGCCGGCCAGGTTGCGCAGCAGGCTGCACAGGGCCTCGTGCCGCTCGGCGATCGAGGTGCTCGTCGGCGCACTCGAACGGCACGCCGTCGAGCCGCCAGACGCGCAGGTAGTCGCCGCCGCGCGTGATCACGTCGTGCGGGCTGACCAGCGACGAGAACGGCACGAAGCGCGCCAGCGGGTTCTCGGCCCGGGCCTGCGTCCAGTAGCCGCGGGCGCATGCAGCACGCCGCGGACTGCGGCCAGCGCGCGTGGCGCCGTTGCCTCTAGACATGCCAAGCATCGCGGGCTCCCCGGTAGAGGGTGGGCGCATAGCTGCGCGCGTGCCAGAAGCGGCGGTTGCGGTCGTGCAGGCGCAGCTTGGTGGCGACGAACATCTGTCGGAAGCGCTGGTCGTCCTTGGGCGGTGACGAAGCGCATCCACAGCAGCGCGGGCACGATGGCGACGAGCACGCCGAGCGCGACCCACCAGCTCACCAGGATGCCGCCCCACAGGATCAGCAGCATGCCGGTGCCGAACAGCACGACCAGCGGCACCAGCGGGATGCCCAGCTTCATCGCCGGCCGCGTCGCGCCCTTGTAGATGGCTTCGCCGTGCATCGTCTGCTCCAGCTGCTCAGGCGACGATGTAGCTGGCGAAGGCGGCGGCGCCGCCGATCAGCGTGCCGCCGATCAGCACGTTGGCGACGTCGGCCAGCCGTGCGCCCTGGAAGATCATCTTGAAGCCGGCCCAGATGATCGCGATGGTCACCACGGCGATCGAGATCGTCACCAGGATGGTCTGGACGTTGGTGACCGTCGTGTTGATCTTGTCGAAGCCCTGGGCGAGCGGCCAGGCGCGGCAGCAGGCGCCAGCGCGACGGCAGCGCGGCGCGAGCGGTCGGATCGAGGCAGGGAGTCGCATGAGGTTCTCCTTGGCTGGGCGGTGTCAGCGATGGCGGCGTGCGGCGGCCAGCGCGACCGTGCGCACGTAGCCGTGGGCGAAAGCCGGTGAGAAGTTGCCGCTGTAGTAGCAGGACAGGGCTTGGCGCAAGCGCCTGCTGCGGCGTCTGGCGCTGACGGCGCGGCGCGCGCTCGAAGCACTCGGCCAGCACGGTCTGCATCGCGCGAGGTTGGTGCAGGGGTCGAAGGCGGTGTCGAGCGTCAGGCCGAGGCGGGCGAGGTTGCGCACGTTGATCTGCGCCAGGCCGAGGCTGAAGTTCCAGCCGGCGGCCTGCAGCGCCCTGGCCGTGGCCAGGGCCTCGGCGCGGTGCCGCGGCTGGCGTTCGAGCGCGCCGCCGACGACGCCGATGGCATGCGGGTTGCCCGAACTCTCGACGCGCGACCAGGGCGTGCGCCGTGTCGGGCATCGACCTGCGGCGCGCAGGCCAGCGCAAGCGCGAGGAGGGTGGCGTGTGTCCATCGCCGTTGCCTCAGTAGGTGGCGCAGTCGGCGGCAGGCGGCGGGGGCAGTGGCGCCAGCCAGGCGCGTAGTCGTCGTCGAAGCGGGTGTCCCAGGTGCCGAGCGGGCCTTGGCCGCGGGCGTGAACTCGGTGACCGTGTCGCCGGCCATGCTCCACCAGGTGCGCGTGAACAGCGCGCCGTCGATCGATCACCGAGACGGCGCCGGCGTAGTCGCAGGTGTAGGTCGGGCGCTCCTTCGCCGTCGAAGACGCGCGTGTACTGCGGCGGGCAGTAGCCGGGCGCGTTGGCCCAGCCGTGCCGTGCCGAGTTGCCGGCGCCGGCCATGGCGCAGCTCGGGAATGGCTTGCCGCGCGCGAGGTCGCGAAAGACCTGGCGGATCGGCGGCACGCACTGCGGGATCGAGCGCCAGCTCGGGGCGGCGAGGCACAGCAGCACCAGGCAGCCATCGACAGCGCGGGCCGGTGGCGTGTAGCCGGTGAGCGCGACGAGCGAAATCCACACTGCGAGGATGCGTGACGCGCAAAGAGCTCTGACCGAACGCCGATCGTCAAAGATCGTGTCCATGACCGTCCTGACCTCGGTGAAGCCGAAGGGGCTTCGTGCCGCGGCGCTTGATGCAGCGCCGTGTCAGGAATCTAGGCCGCTTTGGGAGTGTTCGATGCGATGACTTTGGGCCAAGAATCATCGCGGATGAGAGGGCTCTCGGGTGCTTGTCGTCCCAGTACGTCCTCGATTTGCCCAGTCCGCTTTGTCAAGATGCACTGCGGGTGCTCTCTCATGGCCTTGCTGGCTCGGCGTGTCCTGGCAGTCATCCCCAGGCAATGTCGTTCGCAGGCGTCGCAGCGTACTTTCTCGATCGACGATGACCGCGGCCGGCCCGCGCACGTCGACGCCCGCCTGTCGCATACCAGTCGAAGAGAGCGCTCGAGATCAGCCGAGGCACGGAGCGCGCGCACGGTCGGCGCCGGCTTCCAGCACCATCACGTCGACCTGCGTCCCCTGGCCGCAGCCGCAAGTTTCAGGCCGATCCAACCGCCGCTGATGATCAGCAGGTGATTGCCCGGCTGCAGCAGGCCAACGATCTCTTTTGGGGCAGCGCCTTGGCATTGCCCATGCGAGCGTCTAGAGTGGCTGATCGACCCATGATTGCCTCCGACGGATTTGAATAGGGGGTGCCTCGACAGGCACCGTGAGGTCAATCTAGGAATGAATACCGGCTTTGGGCACGATGGAATCAGACGAAATTTCAGTAGGGAGCACACTCGCCTCTACTGCACGGGCGCCCGTCGAGACGGCGGCAGCGCTCGTTCACCCGCACCAGCTCGAGGTGCAGGAGTTCTCGTCGTACTCGCTGGTCATCGACGCGCGATCGCCGCATGAATTCGCCGAGGATCACATCCCTGGAGCGGTGAACTTGCCTGTCGTCGGACGACACCGAATACGCGGAGGTAGGGACCACACACAAGACCGACAAGCATGCCGCCTATCTGATCGGGGTTGAGTACTCGCTGCGGAACATTGCCGCTCAGATCAAGCCCCTCATCTCGAAATACACGCCGGAGGACCGATTTCTCGTCTACTGCTTCCGCGGAGGCAAGCGGAGCAGGCTTTGGGCCGACAACCTGCGCACCATTGGATTCGATGTTGACGTGTTGGCGGGAGGCTGGAAGAACTACCGTCGCTGGGTGCGCGCGGGACTGGAATCGCTGCCGAGGGCGTTCAGCTATCGAGTGCTCTGCGGTCCGACAGGTTGCGGAAAAACGCGCGTACTGCATGAGTTGCAGCGCCAGGGCCACCAGGTGCTGGAGTTGGAGGGCCTCGCCAGCCATCGCGGCTCATTACTTGGCGATCTGCCTGGCCAACCGCAACCCACCCAGAAGCTGTTCGACACGACCGTGCTTGATGTGATGCGTCGATTCGACCCGCGCCGCCCAGTGTGGCTGGAAGCGGAAAGCAAGAAGATCGGAAACCTGCAGATTCCCGATGCGCTGTACGAGGCCATGCACCGCTCGCCGGTTGTCAACATCGCTGCGCCGATGGCCGAGCGGGTAAAGCTCTGGCGCGAGGACTACCCGCATTTCGCGGCTGATCCGATTGCGATGGTTGGCAAGCTTGCACCGATCAAGCCACTGGTTGGCAAGGAGATGCTGGCAGAGTGGATGGCGTTGGCGACGACGGGGCGTGTGGACGAACTGTTCGAGAGCGTGATGACGAACCACTACGACCCCTGCTATACGCGGTCGACGCGGAGGAGCTACGGCCCGAAGGTCGAAGAGCAGACCATCGAGCTGCAGTCACTCGATCAGCCAGTCCTTGCTGAAATGGTCCGCCGGATGACGGCTGGCACTAGCGATTGACGGCTGCCGTGCCTTGTCCGTAGAGGGAGAAGCAGCTCAGCCGACGGCCGGGTGACCGTGGGTGGTTTGGATCGCTTTCCCAATGCTCGAGCACAGGCCGCATTACCCGATACCAAAGGCTGGGAAACAGGCAGAGCACCATCAGGACGAGATAGCCGGCCGGTAGCCGGGGTGAATCCGGCGCCAAGCTCACGCGGTAGTAGGGCAGGCGGCTACGCTGATGGTGGGCGTTGTGGAGGCTCAGGCCCAAGGTGCTCCACGCCTGAAGCCGGCAATCGTCTTCCCATGCGTACCCGTTAAGCGCATTGCGGCCCAGGTAATCATCTCCCAGGCCCCAATGCTGAAGGTATGTGATGAGCTGCACGCCGAACCAAACGCCAAGGGCGATGCACAGGTAGAGGACAAGTCCGCTCCAACCTCCGGCCCATGCAAACAAGAGCGTAGTGGCAGTGGTAATGCCGGTGGCGAGGCGCAACAAGCGAACGCAGCGGCCAGGCGCGCGGACGGCCCAGAAAGCCGCACCGGGCGCGTATGCATCGTGAAGGATGCGCGTGGCACGCCGCCAGGCGAATCCCCAGATCGACTCGTCTATCCGCGGCCAGTCGGCGCAAGCCGTATCGCCAGATCTCGCGTGGTGCGCCAAGTGTTCCTGCGCAAGCACAGGGTACCCGGCGAGTCCTGCGAGGCAGTAACCGACGGCGGTGTCCAGTGCGCTGCGCCGATGGATCAACTCGTGGGATACACACGTCGACAACAGCATCGTCACCCAAAGACTCAGGCCCAGGCCGATGGCATGAGACAGCGAGCCCATGCCATGCAGTGAGATGTGCTCGATGACGAGCGCGGTGACCGCAGCCAGCGCGGTGGCATAGATCAGCGGCAATCGATCGAGCGCTGTTGCGACGGATTCGTGCCAGATTACCTCCTGGCCAACGTTTCCGAAGACGAGGCGCAGCAAAGGGAACACCAAGAACACGACGGCGAACGCCAAGCTCGGGGCATCAGACCTTACGCCGAGCAGCAGCAGCGCCGGCGCGACGAAGATCGAGAGGTATCCGGCTGCTTCGGGCATCTGTTTCCACATACCGTCACCCTGAGATTGTTGCCTGCGTCAAATGAGTCCGTACTCGGCAGCAAGATTTGCTGCGGCCTTGCGGTTCGGAACTCCGAGCTTGGCGTTGATCCGCTGGAACCTCGAATCAACGGAAGCTGCCGAGGTGTCGAGCGCTGTTGCGATCTGCTTTGTGCTGTGCCCCATCCGCTCGTGGCGCAGGAAGAGGAGGTCCTCTGGAGTGATCCGGGCGTTGGCAATCAGCTCGCGCTTGATCTGTCCGATCCACCATTCGTGAAGCTCCATGGCCAGACTGCGCGCAACAAGCTTCAGGCCAATGAAGCCATCGCCTTCAAAGAAGTCGGCCTTCGACGAGCCAAGGACCAGTACGCCCACCCGTGAGAGGCCACCACTGGAGGGTGCTGGCACGATGGCCGCTGAGCGGAAGCCAAATTCGACAGCCAGATCTACCGCGGCACTCTGCTGCTTCGAGGCGATCGGAATTTCGCTCGCACGTACGGGTTCGGTAGTGGTTGAGCGCGTAGCTGAGCCACGGATCGTTCGCGTACCAGGCTCTGCGCTCGTACTCGAAGCACCACACGGGATCGCACGCCAGCAGGAACCTGTAGGACTCGTGGGATAGGTCGTCGCGGACAAAGCTGCCGAAGGCTGAGACTTCTGCTCCCATGCGGTGCGTGGCATCGTGCAGCAGTGTGACGGCCTCGGCCTCGTCCAAGGCGTCGGGGACACGCTGGACCACCTCATTGACTCGGGCGAAGTAGTCCGGCTGTCGGGTGATGTCGGCCAGCGACAGGTCGCTATCTGGCCCTTCGGAACATCGCATCGCCATCCCGCTTGAGGCTGACGTAGACCAAGGGGTACTCGAATCGGAGCGAGTCGGCATCACACCAGCGCTGGAAACTCTGATCGTCGGTAAAGAGAACAGACTGAACGACGCGCGCTGTGCCGTTTCGCAATTGCACGCGCTCCACGAATACGCCGGAGGGGGTAGGGGCTAAAGTGAAGCTCACGCTCCCATCTTCGCTGCGCACCGTGCAGCACCTCGCACTATGCGTGGAGGGAGGTACCGTCGGGAGGTACTTCATTTTCGGCATAGCCCCGCGTACACGTGGGACAACTGAGGTGGTCGAGTACCGCCTTGGGGGGCTCTCGGGTCCAAGCAAAAAAGTGCTCGTCTCCACAGGTGCGGCACTCCATGACCGTACAGTGAAAGACGGCACGACACGCGACGCAGCGTATCGAGAGAAGCTTGCCGGGATCCACGACGTCAAAATCGTCAGCTTCGGAGTGCCCACAATGCGGGCACTCCACCGACAGCTCTGAGTCCACCAAGCGGCTTACATCCATAGCCCCATACCAATCGTTGACGGGTCGCTTTGCATGTGACGATTCCCCATTAAGAAGCAACCATCCGTTTGTGTCCAGGGGCGTGCTGTTTCATTCCGTAACGAGCGCTGCGCTCGATATGTCGGGCTTGAAAGAGAAGAGGATGCCGACACTCGCTTCGGCGCGAAGGACAACTTGATACCGTGCGGTCCGAAATGCGCTGCGAGCGGGTGCTAGCCTGCCGCTAGTCGTGATGCGTTCCGAGCTTGTCTACTGGCCTGGCCGGCGTGGCTTGGCGTCAGCAGATGCGACCGGCTGGCCGTGACGTGGCCGATCGAGTCCTCCCGCGCCTTGCTGATCGGAGGGTGCTATGTGGCTTCTTGTCGCACGCGAACCGTATCCCGATGCACCATACTGGCCGGGGCGGTCCTGGCTGGCCGCGTTGGATGCAATTGCGTGGCCGCTGCTGTGGATGGCGCTCGTCATCCACCTCGACAGCACGATGTCGGTGGGTATCTTCAAGCTGGTCGTGCTCGGCGTCGCGCCGCTGTGCGCCGTCAGCCGACTACACCGCGCTCTGTGGGTCAACCACCGCTATCGCTTCACGACCTGGCGCTGGGGCAAGCCGGTGCTGATGCTGTGGGCGGTGGGCGCGCTGATGAAGCTGGCCGTGATGCTGGGCTAACTCGAGGAAGTAGCGGTGCGCGGCGAGAGCTTCGCGCTGGTGTCCGTACAGGTTGAGCGCGGGTCAGGCGCTGTCAATCCGTGCTGCACGGCTGACTGCGGTCGCCGCTACGACTACTCGAATAAATCGGCGTGCGTGCCCGCGCGCACGAACACTACCGATCCTAGCTTGGCGCTGTCTTCGATTGCATAGATCAGCAGGAAGTCGCCGCCGATGTGGCACTCGCGGTGCCCGGCCCAATCGCCCACCAGCGCGTGGTCCAGCCACTCGGGCGGCAGCGGCGCTTCGTTAGCGACGAGCAGCAGCATCGCTTCCTTGAGCCGGTTCATGTTGTACCGGCCCGAATGAGTTAAGCGCTGCCAGTCCTTGAGGAACTCGCGCGTGTAGTCCGAGGCGCGGGGCAGCGCGGCCCGCTTACTTCCGGCGGCGGGCTTTTTCGAGGTCATCGATCAGGTCATTGGCGCTGGCGAAGCGCGCCTTGCGCTGCTTAACGATCTCGCGTGCCTCGGCAATCGCGGCGCGGCTGGCGGCGTTGGGCGCTTGGATCGCGAAGGGCATCTCCTTGTCTGCCACGACGCGGGTCAGGAAGACGCGGATCGCGTCGGAGACGGTCAGGCCCATTGCGGCCAGCGTTTCCGTGGCCTGTGCCTTGATGTCTTCGTCCACCCGAACGTGGACCATTGTCGTAGCAGCCATGCCGAACTCCTTGCCTGTCGTTTGAGATACATTGTATCTCACAGCTAGCCTGAAGTATCGGCAAGGTGTCAGAAGGCGTTGGGATGGTCAGTGGGTCGTCGGACGCGCCGCGCTCCAGCGCTCGATGTCCGAAAGACGCCAGCCGACCGCGCGCTTGGCAATGCGCACGGGTGATGGAAACGAGTCCTGGGCGACCATGCGATAGATCGTCGATCGCGCCAGTCCCGTCCGTCTGATGACTGCCGGCAGGCGCAGGAATACTGTTGCGTTGCTCGCCCTCGCGATGTCATCGGCAACTCCAACGTGGTGGGGCTCAGGTGCTCGCATGACCAGACTCCTTCGAAGGACGTGGAGAAACTGTAGTCGTGGTCAGACCTGGGTGAGGCGATGATTTTGGGTCAATAACCATCGCTCCGGGCCGCCCGCGCCTTGGCCGCACGAGCTTGGACCGGGTCGGGGCGGACACAGAATCCTCGGCCCTGGCTGGTGCCACCAGCACGGCATCTGAGCTTGCCCTCGGATTTCGGATCCCATAGCGTCCCTGTCAGAACGATGGGAGGGACGACAAGCGGCGGTGCATCGGCCCCAAGGAAGCCAGTGCTGATTGGCCCAACGGGCATCGGCGATGTCCTGATCTATGTCAGTCGTGATCCCCTCGAGCATTCGGCGTCGGTGCGGGCCTGATGGATCTCCTGCGACTCGATGGCATGGCCGCACTCGAGCGCCACGCTCCCAACCAGTCGCGATGTCCGCCGGGGTGGTGAGCCACGCATGCACCGCCCGACGAAGTTGGCTGCGTCGCGGCGTTGATGCGCCACGGAGTAGCAAGCGCGGTAAAGTTGACGGTACGCCGACAAGCCTACGCGCGGAGAGCTAGCATTGGCGCGGTGTTTCCGGGCCAGTTGATAAATGAGTGGGAGTGATGCGCAAGCCCGGTTGACTTGCATTGGCCCTGTGCCCGCTGAAGGGTACCTGTCAGCCGAACTTTGAGCCCTTGGAGCAGCCGGAACCCGTGACGCGGGTTCCGGCTATTTTTTGTTCGCGTTGCTGCCAAGCGCAGCCGGGTTAGATGCCCAGCCAGCATTTGCGACGCGGGGGCCACCCCTTTCTAGGGCCACTCGACTAGGAAGACGCCTGTTTCGTGCGAAATGGGCGCTTTCCTTTGCTTGACGCCGAATCTTCTTCTGGGCGACTTGTTACTGAGCAACTGCGTCGGGCGACTGGCGCGGACAGCCCCAACTCGTCTGGGCGGGCATCCATTCATTGCAATGAACCGAGGAGATCATGTGATGACCGAAGTACAGCAAGCGCACGGCCAATTCGCTCGATTGGTGCGCGATGTCTATAACGAGCTTCGATACGAGGTTCCCGCGATCAATCCGGACCCGAGCGTCCCTCTCACATTCGATGTGACGGTAGAGGACGTGGAATTTGCCGTTTCCTACAACCCGGTGCAGTCCGTAGACCAGCTTTCCGTATTCTGTCGTTTCGGCAGGGTGCCGGAAGAGATCGAGGTTCAGGTGCTTTACCGATTGCTCGAGTTGAATCTGGTGATTTCTCTGGTGCAAGCCACGGTTCTCGGTATTGATCCGGAATCTCGCGAAGTCATTTATCACTTCAAGGCGGATCTGAAGCGCGTATCCGCAAGGTCGCTGCTCGATTCGTTGATTCTCGCCGCAGAGCAGGCCAAGCAGTGGCAGTCCGACCATTTCATGGAGGACGTGGAGAAGCCGATGGAGAAGAGCGTGCTGGCAGCCAATTGGGTTGTCGGATAAACAGATTCAAACCTTGCGGGAGGCGTTCCATGTTGAACTTGAACTCGATTTGGAATCATTTACCAAGCTTTCCATGCTGGAAAGACACGGCGCCTGAGAAAGCCAGAAATGAGGACTCGAGCAGCGAATCGGCGGGGGACGAAAAAATAAAGCTTGGCCAGTTGCGCAATAACGCGCCGCATACAACTCAGGCCGGTTCGACGTTGGAGAATAAGGCCAAATCACTTCTCAATTCGAATCAAGGTTTAAGGTCAAGTTCCAATTGGAATGGTCTACCTGACGTGTCTTCCCATCGAGAGAAAGATCTTAGGGAAAATCTGAAACGGCAGCTTGCAAATGGGCAATACACCCCGGCGGTCGCAGGCAGCCAGGTTGCTTACTCGTTGATCCGCCGGCATGCCGAACTCAGGCTGGCGATGAGGAACCTTTGCGTCTTGGCGATGGAGGCCCGGCGAAATGATGAAAGGCCTTTATGCGTCGCCGCCGCGGCCGCAATGTTTGAATTGGCGAAACTCGACCCCGAATTTGGCGATATGGTTCAAAAATGGGCTTCGCCAACTTCCGAAGATGATGGCGCCGAGGTGGAGGTCCTAGGGCAATCAATAGCGTCAGATCCGAAACCCTATATAGATAACATCAGCGAAATAGTAGCTTCCCAACGCGATCAGGCCGGTGAGATCGTCGGCAAGTGGTGTGATGCGATGATCCTCGCTGCCCATGCCCGTGACATGGTCGCATTTGATGGCTACGCCAGCCTGATCGTTGCAGCATTGATATCGGAGGATGGGTCGGATACTTCGAAGTCCGACGAACTGGAGGAACTGGTTGAGATCTATCAGGCTGCTGTCGGCGCCAATTCGGGGGATAACGCGCAGCGGGGAAATAAAATCGGTAGTGAATTCTTTGACCTAGACGAATCTTCTTCTTCGGACGAAGGCCCCGCTATTAAGCCTGCGGTTCTGATGCCGATGCCCCCGAATGGAGACGCGTCCGAAGAAAGCTGCGCGCACAGTTGTGTACCTGGAGTACTTCGTGTTGGCTTGGGCAATACCCTCCGTGAGGGCGGAGTGACAGGGTACCTTTTTGGGAAGGTGACTGCTGGATTGGTTGTGTCGCCATTGACGAATTTACTGTTCAGGTTGGGTGGCTGGGGTGGCGCCCTCTCGGTGGGTTTGTCATCTTTGACCTCGTTCGGGATAGCTTGCGGGTGCGAAGCCTGGCTCAGGGATAGAACAGACAAGGAAATGGCACAAAACATGCCGGCAGCTCATCCCCGCAGGTCGTGGCTTCTACAGGGCATGAGATATGCCGCGCTGGCTGCCCCGTTGATAGCGCCGGGGATATTTGTGGTGGCAGTTCCCGTGGCGCATTTTTTCGGCAGCGTAGATAGCGTCGAAGCAGCCGCCAAGATGGCACGCATTGCTTCCGAAACCTTGCTTACCGGGCAACTCTCCCGCCTGATGAGACAGTTTCCACAATCTTTTACCCAACACGACCTGTTTTCGGGCTGGGATCTGGAAGGCGAGGACGGACGCAAGTTGAAGGAGCATCAGAAGATTCAAATCAATATGTGGCGGGACTTCGTGTACACCGCTATCAGTTGTGTCGCATACATAGGCGGAATGGGCGTGGCGTACGCGTTCAGCGCTTGGCTCGACGCTCAAACGGGTGGGGTGCTGAGCTTTCTGGGAATCAACCCCGCAGCCATGGTGGGGGGATTTGTCGCTGAAACCGCGGACGGCGCCATCCCTGACCTCTCGAAGTACATATGCTGGAGTCTTTGGGGCGGAAAGCACGAGGATGGCCATGGTTTCGAACTCAAGAACGCTCATCTACCAGACACTCTCTCGAAGAAGGCCGATCACTTCATCGACAACGCCGCCATGAGAGTAACAACTGGCGTAGCCGGGTGCGACATGCCCGCCATGCTTGTCAATGCCCTTCAGAAAGCAGATGCGGGTCCGCTGGCGTTGTGCCTGGTAAACGGCCTCGCGGGATGCCTGAATGGGTTGCTGACGGGGCCGCGCGCTCGATGGCTGAAACATCTCACGAAGCCGGACCAGGATAATCCATCGGGCTTGGCGGCCGAAGTTGGTCACAATATTGGCAAAAATTTCACCTACCTCGGAAAGTGGATCAAAGAAAGATGGACGGGAACGGAGATTCTGACAGATGAGGATACGCTGAATTGGCAGTACACCTCCGAGGTAAAGCCTGATTCAATCTGGGCATACACGAAAAAGAAACTGGACCAGCAAATCGACAGCAAACTCGTCCTTCGAAATCTTGCAGTAGCGGCATTGTCGAAGGATGGAGCATTGCCGCTGCTTCAGCAACGGGCTGATGAACGTGACGCGGAACTGTTTGCGGCTGGCAGTGCGGTGGCCGGTGGGAATTCATTGGAAGCCACAATTTTCGGCGATCAGAATGCCGCGGACGGTACAGTCACCCAGAAGTCCTCAAGCGACACAGCGAATCAGGATGCCGAGGGCAATACAGGCACTCAGGATGCCCAGGGCGATACAGTTATAGAAATGAAAGTCATTGAACCGAGACCATCCAACAGCAGTTCATCAGACTGAGTGAGACACCGATGCTGGACAATGCGGGTTTCCAAGCCCGCTTGTCCCATGCGCACCTTTCTCAGCTTCGCGTCCTTGCTCGTCGTCCTCATTCTGGTCGGCAGCTTCGCCAGGAAGCAATTTGCTTCCATCTCCGTGCCGGCCGTCTCCGCGGCCGGCACTTCTGCTTCTGCGCCGATCGCGCTCGTCGGTCGTCCGCCCGCCGAGCAGTTGCAGCAGTTCAATAAGGAGCTTGACCAGGCGATGCAGCAAGCCCCTCGCCGCGTCGACGACCAATGACCGCCCCGACCGCAAGCGCCGCCGATGAATACGCGATGCGCATCGCGCTCGACCAGGCGCAAAACGCCCGGCTGGTGGGCGAGGTGCCGGTGGGCGCGGTGATCATGCGCGAGGGCAAGGTGATCGCCACCGGCTACAACCGGCCCATCACCGAGAACGACCCGACCGCCCATGCCGAGATCGTCGCGCTGCGCCACGCCGCGCAGCTGCTCGCCAACTACCGCCTGCCCGAGTGCGAGCTGTACGTGACGCTGGAGCCCTGCGCGATGTGCGCGATGGCGCTGATGCATGCGCGCTTCAAGCGCGTGGTGTTCGGGGCCACCGACCCGAAGACCGGCGCGGCCGGGTCGGTGATCGACCTGTTTGCGCAGCCGCAGCTCAACCATCACACCGAGGTGGTCGGCGGCGTGCTGGGCGAGGCTTGCGGGCAGGTGCTGCGCGACTTCTTTGCCGAACGCCGCGCAATGTATCGGGCGCGGCGTGGCGTCCCCGCCGATGAGGCCACCACCGACGAATCCCCCGACGAACCGATCCCGACCGGCGAGGCCACCGAACATCCCGACTTGGAGAACCCGACTTGAGTGCCTCTTCCCAGGGCCATGATCACCGCGACTCACAACCACCACGACCACGACCACGACACCGCCGCCCCCCGCTCGCTGATGCTGTTCTCCCCGGCCGGCGTGGTGGCCAGGAGCGCGCTGGCCCGGCGGGCGGCCAAGCGGCTCACCGCCCATGGTTTCGAGGTCAGCCTCGACGAGTCCGCGCTGGCGCGTCACCAGCGCTTCGCCGGCGACGACGACACGCGCCTCGCTGCCATCCATCGAGTCGCCAGGAGCGGCACCGACATCGCGATGGCCCTGCGCGGCGGCTATGGCCTCACGCGCCTGCTCGATCGCATCGACTACAAGCTGATCGCCAGGAGCGTGGAAAGCGGCACGCGCTGGGTCGGCCACAGCGACTTCACCACGCTGCAGCTCGCGCTGCTGGCGCATCAGCCGGGCACGCGAACCTATGCCGGCCCGCTCGGCTGCTTCGACTTCGGCGGCGAGACGGTCGATGAAGTCACCGAAGCCTGCTTCATCGAGGCGATGCATGGCGAGCTCGAGGCAGTGGGCTTTCGCACCGAGGAAGGCTTCGACGGGCTCGATGTAAGGGCACGCTGTGGGGCGGCAACCTGTGCATGGTCAACGCCTTGCTCGGCACGCCGTACTGGCCCAAGCTCAAGGGCGGCATCCTGTTCCTCGAAGACGTGAACGAGCATCCCTACCGCATCGAGCGCGACCTGTTGCAGCTCCATCAGGCAGGCGTGCTCGACGCCCAGAAGGCCATCGTGCTGGGCGCCTTCACCGACTTCAAGAAGTCGCCGCTCGATCGCGGCTACACGCTCAAGAGCGCCGTGGCCCATCTGCGCAGCGTGACCCGCACGCCCATCCTCACCGGCTTGCCATTCGGCCACGTGGAAACCAAGGTCACGATGCCGGTGGGCGCGAAGGTTCAACTCGTGGTCCAGGGACGCGACGCCCTCATCGCCTGGTAGATAGGGCCCCCGGCCCAGGAGTACCTGGGCCACCCCCCGAGGGGGTCGCGGGCCGCGGCTTGGGGCGGCCCGGCGCTCGGGCCCGCGACGCCCACGCCGGCGGCGGGGCTCCTGCTGGTTGTTTGCGTGCGGCTGGGAGCCGCGCGCCTTGCCGCTGGCTTCATCTGCTCTTCGTGCAGAATGCCCCGCATGAGAAGCATTCTGTTGGGAGCGCTGCTGGCATGGTGCTGCTGCACCGGCACCTCCAGCGCCTGGGCCGCCCATGCCTACGCCCAGTTCGGCGACATCAAGTACCCGCCCGGCTTCGCCCATTTCGACTACGTGAACCCGCAGGCGCCCAAGGGCGGCGAGACTCGACTGGTGCCGCCGACTGCGGGTCACGCAACTTCGACAAGTACAACCCGTTCACGCTGAAGGGCACGCCGCCGCCGGGCCTCGCGGCCTTGCTGTTCGAGAGCCTGCTGACCGGCACCTTCGACGAGCCCACGACCGCCTACGGCCTGCTGGCCGAGGACGTCGAGGTCGCGGCCGACGGCCTGTCCGCCACCTTCCGCCTGAACCCGAAGGCGCGCTTCCACGAACGGCACGCCGGTGATGGCCGCGGACGTGAAGCACACGCTTCGACACGCCTGATGAGCAAGCAGGCGGCGCCGCAGTACCGCACCGTCTATCGCCGAGGTCAAGGAGGCGAGTGGTCGATCGACGCGCGCACCGTGCGCTTCGAGTTCAAGCGGCGCCAATCCCGAGCTGCCGCTGATCGTCGGCGGCAATGCCGGTGTTCAGCCGCAAGTGGGGCATGGAAAACGGCAAGCGAAGCCCTTCGACCAGGTGGTGACCGACATGCCGATCGCCAGCGGCCCCTACAAGATCGGGCCGAGTCAATTTCGGCCGCGACATCACCTACGAGCGCGACCCCAACTACTGGGCGCGCGATCTGAACGTGCGCCGCGGGCATGTACAACTTCGACCGCGTCACCTTCAAGATCTACAAGGACAACACCGCGCAGCTCGAGGCCTTCAAGGCCGGCGAGTTCGACTACATGCGCAGGTCTTCTCGCGCCCGCGACTGGGCCCGCCACGTACATCGGCGAGCAAGTTCGACACGGGCGAGCTGATCAAGGCGGAGCTCACCGCACGGCAATGCCGGCGACTTCCAGGGCTTCCTGTTCAACACGCGGCGCGACAAGTTCAAGGACGTGCGCGTGCGCGAGGCGATCGAGCTGGCGATCGACTTCGAGTGGATGAACCGGCAGCTGTTCTACAACTCCTACACGCGGGTGCGAGGCTATTTCACCGACAGCGACTTCGAGGCCAAGGGCCTGCCGGGCGCCGACGAGCTGGCCTTGCTGGAGCCGCTGCGCAAGCAAGTTGCCGCCGGAGGTGTTCGACCCAGGAGGTGCCGCAGCCGCCCAGCACCGACCGCGCCCGACAGCCTGCGCGCCAACCTGCGCAAGGCGCGAGGCCTGCTGGCCGAGGCCGGCTGGACCTACCGCGACGGCGCGCTTGCGCAACGCCAAGGGCGAGGCGCTGCACGATCGAGTTCCTCGACAACGCGGGCTCGATGGGCCGCGTCGTCACGCCCTACGTGCAGAGCGCTCGAGAAGCTCGGCATCGCGGCCGACCTACCAGGCGGTCGACTTCGCGCTGATCCTGCAGAAGCGCCTGGACGTGTTCGACTTCGACATGATCACGCATCCGCACTCGCCGGCAGCGAGGCGCCGGGCAGCCGAGCTGCTCGAGCGCTTCGGCTCGCAAGGCGGCCGACACCGAAGGGCTCGAGCAACCTGATCGGCGTGCAAGGATCCGGCGGTCGATGCGCTGCTGGAGAAGGCCGATCGCCGCCACGACGCGCCCGAGCTGGTTGCTGCGCCTGCGGGCGCTGGACCGCGTGCTGCGCCACGGCCACTACTTCGTGCCGCAGTGGTACTCGGGCAAGTTCCGCATCGCCTACCGCTCCGGCCGCTTCGTGCAGCCGGAGGTCACGCCGCGCTACTACCAGCCCGAGGCCTGGGTCATCGACACCTGGTGGGCCGCGGACGCCCAGCAGACCGCCAAGCGCTGAAGGGGACAAGCAGATGTGGGCCTACATCCTCAAGCGCCTGCTGCTGATGATCCCGACGCTGCTCGGCATCCTGCTCGTCACCTTCATCGTGATCCAGTTCGTGCCCGGCGGCCCGGTCGAGCAGATGGTGGCCCAGCTGCAGGGCCGCGACACCGGCGGGGAGAGCGCTGCGGCGCGCGGAGCGGCGGCTATCGCGGCCGCCAGGGCGTGGACGCGAAGCGCAGTCGAGGAGATCAAGAAGCTCTACGGCTTCGACAAGCCGGCGCACGAGCGCTTCTTCCAGATGCTCGGCCAGTTCGCGCGCTTCGACCTGGGCAACAGCTTCTTCCACAACAAGGACGTGTGGGAGCTGATCAAGGAGAAGCTGCCGGTCTCGATCAGCCTGGGGCTGTGGACCTTCTTCCTGAGCTACCTGATCTCGGTGCCGCTGGGCATCGCCAAGGCGGTGCGCGCGGGCACGCGCTTCGACACCGTCACCACGCTTGATCGTGCTGGTGGGCTACGCCATCCCCGGCTTCGTGCTGGGCGTGGTGCTGCTGGTGCTCTTCGGCGGCGGCACGTTCGTGCAGTGGTTTCCGCTGCGCGGGCTCACCTCGTCGAACTGGCACGAGCTGAGCCTTGGGGCAAGGTCGTCGACTACCTCTGGCACATCGCGCTGCCGGTCACGGCCATGGTGCTCGGCAGCTTCGCGGTGATCACGATGCTCACCAAGAACGCCGTTCCTGGAGGAGATCCGCAAGCAGTACGTGCTGACGGCGCGCGCCAAGGGGCTGGACGAGCGCAAGGTGCTGTGGAAGCACGTCTTCCGCAACGCGCTGATCCCGATCATCACCGGCTTTCCGGCGGCCTTCATCGGCGCGTTCTTCACCGGCTCGCTGCTGATCGAGACGCTGTTCTCGCTCGACGGCCTGGGCCTGCTCTGCTACGAGTCGCGTGATCCGGCGCGACTACCCGGTGGTGCTGGGCACGCTGTTCCTCTTCACCCTGATCGGCCTCGTCACCAAGCTGATCTCGCGACCTCTGCTACGTGTGGGTCGACCCGCGCGTGAAGTTCGACTGACCGATGCCGACGTCGTCCCGCAAGCCGCGATCGGCTGTCTGCCCGGCGCGACGCGCCTGGCGGCGCTTCAGGCGCAACCGCCTGGGCTACTGGAGCCTGGTGCTGTTCTGCACGCTGGTGGTCCTGAGCCTGCTTCGCCGAGGTGCTCTCGAACGACAAGCCGCTGGTCGTGCGCTACAACGGCCAGTTGGTACTTGCCCATCGTGCACGACCATGCCGGAGACCACCTTCGGCGGCGACTTCGACACGCCGACCGACTACCTCGATCCCTTCATCCGCGGAGCAGTGTCACGAAGGCCGGCAACTTCGCGCTGTATCCGCCCAACCGCCTATCACCACCGCACGATCAACTACTTCGCCAAGGAGCCGAATCCGGCGCGCGCCGATCGCGCGACAACTGCTCGGCACCGACGATCGCGGCCGCGACCTGCTGGCGCGGCTGCTGTACGGCTTTCGCATCTCGGTGCTGTTCGCGCTGGCGCTCACGGTGATCGGCGTCGCTGCTCGGCGTCTTGACCGGCGCGATCCAGGGCTACTTCGGCGGCACGGACCGACCTGGCCTTCCAGCGCTTCATCGAGATCTGGGGCTCGATGCCGGAGCTGTACCTGCTGATCATCTTCTCGGCGCTGTTCGCGCCCGAGCATCGGCCTGCTGCTGGTGCTGCTGAGCCTGTTCGGCTGGATGGGGCTGTCGCGACTACGTGCGCGCCGAGTTCCTGCGCAACCGGCAGCTCGACTATGTGCGCGCCGCGCGCGCGCTGGGGCTGAGCAACTGGCAGATCATGTGGCGCCACATCCTGCCCAACAGCCTGACGCCGGTGGTGACCTTCCTGCCGTTTCGCATGAGCGCGGCCATCCTGGCGCTCACCTCCCTCGACTTCCTCGGCCTGGGCGTGCCGCCCGGCACGCCCAGCCTCGGCGAGCTGCTGAGCCAGGGCAAGAACAACCTCGACGCCTGGTGGATCTCGCTGTCGACCTTCGCCGTGCTGGTGGTCACGCTGCTGCTGCTGATCTTCATGGGCGATGCGCTGCGCGATGCGCTCGATCCGCGCACGCCGGATCCACCGGAGCTGGACAAGGAAGCAGGCATGCAGCGCGGCCCGAGACGGTGGAGGCTGCGGCATGAGCGCGTGGCACGATGCTCTCCGTCAGGGCCTGCGCGTCAGTTCGGCGACAAGGAGGTCGTGCACGGCGTCGACTTCGACATCGGCGCCAGGCGAGAAGCTGGCGCTGGTGGGCGAATCGGGCTCGGGCAAGACCGTGACGGCGCTCAGCCTGCTGCGCCTGGTCAGCAACGCCGCGCGTCAGCGGGCAGCGCATGGTTCGAGCCGGCCGACGGCACGGCCCCGCGAGACCTGCTCGCCTTGACCGAGCGCGAATTGCGCGGCGTGCGCGGGCGCGACATCGCGATGATCTTCCAGGAGCCGATGACCGCGCTCAACCCGCTCTTCACGGTCGGCGACCAGATCGCCGAAGTGCTGCAGCTCAAGAAGGCCTTGCGCGGCGCCGAGGCCTGGGAGCGCGGCCGTCGAGCTGCTGGCCGACACCGGCATCGCCGAGCCCGAGCGGCGCGCGCGCAGCCTACCCGCACCAGCTCTCGGGCGGCCAGCGCCAGCGCGCCATGATCGCCATGGCGCTGGCCTGCGAGCCGCAGCCTGCTGCTGGCCGACGAGCCGACCACGGCGCTCGACGTGACCATGCGGCAGCAGATCCTCGACCTGCTCGACGACCTGCAGCGCGCAGACGGCATGGCGGTGCTGCTGATCACGCACGACCTGAACCTGGTGCGCCGCTTCGCCGACCGCGTCGCGGTGATGGAGAACGGCTACCTGGTGGAGCAGGGCGCGGTCGCCGAAGTGTTCGCGCGATCCGCAGCATCCCTACACGCGCAAGCTGATCGACAGCCGGCCGGCGCGCGACGTCGACGAAGGCGCGGCCAAGGCCGCCGATGCCGTGCTGCTGCACGCGCAGGGACTGCGTGTGCACTACCCGGTGCCGCTTGCCGGGCATCCGCGGCTGGTTCAAGAAGGGCGAGTTCATCGCGGTGCGAGGGCGCCGAACTTCGACCTCGCGCCGCGGCAGACGCTCGGCGTCATCGGCGAATCGGGCTCGGGCAAGTCGACGCTGGCGCTGGCGGTGCTGGGGCTGCTGCCGCGGCAAGGCGAACTTGCATGTGGACGGGCAGCGCTGGGGCCGCCGACGCCGCCGAGCGACAAGCCGCTGCGGCGGCATGGTCCAGGTGGTGTTCCAGGATCCGTTCTCCTCGCTGTCGCCGCGCATGACGGTGGAGGAGATCGTCGGCGAAGGCCTGCTGGTCCACGAGCCCGGCTCGACGCCGGCGCAGCGGCGCGAGCGCGTGCTGCGAGGCGCTGGCCGACGTCGGCCTGACCGAGGCGCAGTTCCCGGGGCTGCTCGCGCGCTATCCGCACGAATTCTCGGGCGGGCAGCGCCAGCGCCTGGCGATCGCGCGCGCGCTCATCGTCGAGGCCGCAGCTGCTGGTGCTCGACGAGCCGACCAGCGCGCTCGACGTGACGATCCAGAAGCAGGTGCTGCGACTGCTGCAGCGCCTGCAGCGCGAGCACGGGCTGGCCTACTTGCTGATCACGCACGACGTCGACGTGGTCCGCGCCATGGCCCACCGCGTGCATGGTGATGAAGGACGGCGCGATCGTGGAAGCCGGCCCGGTGCCGAGGTGCTCCACGCGCCCAGGCATCCCTACACGCAGCGCCTTGTCAGTGCGGCGCTGGTGGAAGGGTGAGCTGCTGCTCGTCAGGCCTCCAGGCGCGCCAGACGATCGAGTTCGCGACAGACCTCGGCCATCGTGCCGCTCATCACGGTGCGGCGTGCGTCCTGCTGATCGCGGAGGATCTTGAGCGGACGCGTGCTCGCCTGGGCGGGCGGCGTGCAGCCGGCCGGGCCCGGAGGCATCGTCAGCCGGATCGTCGTCGCTGCCGGACAAGCGCGTGACTGCACTTGCACCTCCAAGGCCTGCCTCGGCCCGGGATGAGTGCCTGCAAGGGTGATCCGCAAGTCCGCAGGCGACTCGTCCCACCGCGCCAGCGACGGCCGCACCACGAACACGATGGCGCCGGATCGCCGCGCAGAGCGCCGAAGCTCGCGCCATGAGGCGGCGGGCACCTCCGTCAGCCAGAGCACGAGGGCGCCTTGGGCATGGCTGTCGAGCCAATGCAAGGCGGCCTCGACGGCATGCTGCTGCGGTGCCACCGCCAGCGAAACTTCGCCGTGTCCGGGAGCCGCGAGGGTCAGTGCCTTCAGGGCGCGCGGGGCGTTCATCATGCCGACCGGCCGGCCTTGGGCAGCCAAGGCAGACACCAGCGGCGACAGCAGGGACCATTCCGCCTCGCCGGCGCACGGCGTGAAGACCTCGACCAGCTGGCCCGCCTTCCAGCCTCCGTCGGGCAGGGAGGCATCGAGCCGCGCATGGCCGCTCTGCGTGACAGCAGGCCATCGGGGCCCATCCTCGCCGGGCCGCGCATGACGAATGCCGAGACGGCGCGCCAGTTTCATGGGCCATCGCATCAGCCGGCCGCCTGCGGCAGGCGCCGAGGGCTCAGGGTCGGGTCGCGGCACCCGAGCCGCGATGAAGCCAAGTTGTGCGGGGTGTTCCAGGGTCCAAGCCATGTCCATCTCCGAAGATCAAACCATCAATGACGTTCGGCAGGATTGGGACGAGGTGACGGCATTGCGGACAAGTCGGCGCAATGCGTCTCGGTGCTGCGCGGGGCTTGCATGTCGGCCGGCATCGCTGCCTGCCTCATGAAACGCCTACCACCCACTTGGCGCCGAAGGTATTCAACCGGGCTTCGACATGCGAGGCTCGCTCCTCACATCAGCATGGTGTTGCGGATCAGGCCGACGGCCAGTCCTTCGAGCTCGAACTCCTGGCCGGGCTCGACGATGATGGTCTTGAACTCAGGGTTCTCCGCGATGAGTTCGATATGCCCGCGCATGCGGCGAAAGCGCTTGACGGTGACCTCGTCGCCCAGCCGCGCCACGACGATCTGGCCGTTCTTGGCCTCCTTGGATTGCTGAACCGCCAGCAGATCGCCGTCGAGGATGCCGGCATCGCGCATGCTCATGCCCCTTACCTTGAGCAGGTAGTCGGGCCGGCGCTGGAACATGCCGGCCTCGACGTGAAAGGTCCGGTCGATGTGCTCCTGCGCCAGGATCGGGCTGCCGGCAGCCACCCGGCCGACGAGCGGCAGCGCCAATTGGGCCAGGCTCGGCAGGGGCAGGCTGAACTGCTTGATGCGGGATTCAGCCAGCGAGCGCAATGTGTCAGACTGCAGGCGAATGCCGCGCGAGGTGCCCCCGACCAGTTCGATCACGCCCTTGCGCGCCAGTGCCTGCAGGTGTTCTTCGGCGGCGTTGGCCGAGCGGAAGCCGAGTTCGGCGGCGATCTCGGCTCGCGTGGGCGGGGCTCCGGTGCGCTCGATGGCGCTTTGGATGAGGTCGAGAATCTGCTGCTGGCGAGCGGTGAGCTTGGGGCTCTCGTTGAAATCCATGGTGGCAGGCTCCTCGATTACTGTTTGCGTATCCAGTAACTGTATTTTTATCCAGCTTTCTCAAAAATGCAAAGCACGACACGCACGGTGACCATCCTGGGTACGGGCGGCACGATCGCCGGCACGGCCGCGATCGAGCGGCGACAACATCGGCTACAGGGCCGCCCAGCTCAGCGTCGAGCAGCTCGTGGCGGCAGTTCCCGCCCTTGCCGACGTGCCGCTCACGGTGCGGCAGGTGGCGCAGGTCGACAGCAAGGACATGAGCTTCGACATCTGGACGAGCCTCGCGCTGGAGGTGGCCCACCAGCTCGAGCGGCGGGACGTGGCCGGCATCGTCATCACCCACGGCACCGACACGCTGGAAGAGACCGCCTACATGCTCCAGCGCGTGCTGGCGCCCGCCAAGCCGGTGGTGCTCACCGCCGCCATGCGCCCGGCGACGGCGCTGATGGCCGATGGCCCGCAGAACATCCTCGACGCCGTCTCGGTGGCCCTCGATCCCGGCGCGGCGGGCGTGGTGGCCGTGATGGCGGGCACGATCTACAGCGCCTTCGATGTGCGCAAGGCCCACACCTACCGCATGGACGCCTTCAGCGCGGGCGATGCCGGCCCGATCGGCTATGTGGAAGAAGGGCGCGTCCGTCTGCTTCGTGATTGGCCGCGCGGCGACCCGTTGGGCCTGGCCACCATCTATGGCATGCCGGGGCCATGGCCGCGCGTGGAAATCATCGCGAGCTATGCAGGCACCGACGGCGCCGTGGTGCCGGCCCTGGTCTCGCTGGGGGTGCGGGGCCTCGTCGTCGTGGCGACCGGCAACGGCACGATCCACCAGGACCTGGAGACCGCCTTGCTGGCTGCCCAGGACGCGGGAGTGAAGATCCTGCGGGTCTCGCGCTGCGTAGAAGGCGTGGTGCTGGCCAAGCCCGACGACCGGCTGTCGTCGGGTGGAAGCCTCACACCTGCAAAGGCGCGCGTGGCCCTGATGCTCGACTTGCTGGCCACCCGGACATGACCGATCGATGAATGCGACCGCCCCGACGCTGAACCCGCGCGAGCTCGAGCTGCTGCGCCTGACGATCACGATGTCGGAGGAAGCGAAGGCCCGCGGCCGGCATCCGTTCGCAGCGCTGGTGGCCGACGAACGGGGCGAGATCGTCGCCCAGGCCGGCAACAACTCGATGCCGCCCGAGGGCGATCCGACGCAGCACGCGGAGTTGCTCGCCGCGGCCCTGGCGGCCCGCAAGCTCGCACCCGCGCAGTTGCTGCTGTGCACGCTCTACACAAGCGCCGAGCCGTGCTGCATGTGCGCGGGCGCGATCTACTGGACCGGCATCGGGCGGGTCGTCTATGCGCTGTCGGAACACGCGCTGCTCGCCCTCACGGGCGACCATGCCGAGAACCCGACCTTCTCGCTGCCATGCCGCGAGGTCTTCGCTCGAGGGCAGCGCCGGGTCGAGGTGGTCGGCCCACTTCTGGAAGACGAAGCCGCGGCACCGCATCGCGGCTTCTGGAAGAACGAATAGCGCGAGCGGAACTGGCGCACAGCAAACTGAGGTTCACCCATGCAAGGAGCATCCATGCAACGTCGACACGTCCTCGCCGCCGCAGCGGCCTCCCTCGTCCCCGCCAAGCTCATGGCCCATCATGGCTGGTCCACCTTCGACACCGCGCGGCCGATCTACCTCGAGGGAAAGGTGTCCAAGGTCTCGTGGGCCAATCCTCATGCGGAGCTGGGCCTGGAGGTCGATCCGCAGCTCAAGCTGCCGGCCGACCTGGCTTCGCGCGCGGTGCCCGCGCAGCAGACCAGCTTCGACGCCAAGGGCACCTTGAGCAAGGCGGTGGTGCCCACGCGCAAGGACAAGCAGTGGACGCTGGAGCTTGCTCCCCTGAACCGCATGAATGCCTGGAAGGTGCCCGAGCCCAAGGTGGGCGACAAGATCAGCCTGCTCGGCTACACCTTCCCTGGCGAGCGCGGCGAACCGATCGCGCGGGTGGAGGTGCTGTTCATCGGCGGGCAGGCCTATCCGCTGCGTTCGGGGCCCGCTTGACACCTGTGGGGTCGATCAGTCGAGGAACTGCAAGCAGCCTCGTGTTGCCTGCAAGGCATTGATACAGTGCAGCCCAAAGGCAAGCGGCTGCTGAAATGACTCTCGACTACGCCACCCTCGATGCACTGCGCACCCACCACCCCGCGTGGCGATTGCTGCGTTCCGATCATGCGCCATTGATTGCGAGTTTCCTGCATCGCGTGTTCGTCGCGCCCAATGTGCGCGTCATGTCGGCAGCCGATCTGGCCGAGGCCTTGGAGGACGAGTTGTTTGCGCTTGCGGCGAGCAGCTGGGCGAAGGGGCCTTTCCGAAGCCTGCGCTCGACTACCTGAACGACTGGGCCGCCCCGACAAGGGCTGGTTGCGCAAGTTCTACCGGCAGGGCTCGGACGAGCCGCAATTCGATCTGACGCCGGCCACCGAGAAGGCCATCGCGTGGCTGGGCCAGCTTCGCCGAACGCAGCTTCGTCGGCACCGAGTCGCGCTTGCTCACCTTGTTCGAATTGCTCAAGCAGATGAGCGACGGCAGCGAGGCCGACCCGGCCAAGCGGGTCGCAGAGCTGCACAGGCGGCGCGACGACATCGATACCGAGATCGCGCGGGTACTCGCAGGCGATGTGGCGCTGCTGGACGACACGGCCCTCAAGGATCGCTTCCAGCAGTTCATGCAACTGGCGCGGGAGCTGCTGGCCGACTTTCGCGAGGTGGAGCACAACTTCCGCCTGCTTGACCGGCGCGTGCGGGAGCGCATCGCACTGTGGGACGGTTCCAAGGGCGCGCTGCTGGAAGAGATCATGGGCGAGCGCGATGCGATTGCCGACTCCGACCAGGGGCGCAGCTTCCGGGCCTTCTGGGACTTCCTGATGTCCAGCCGCCGGCAGGAGGAATTGACCGAGCTGCTCGCACGGGTGCTGGCCTTGCCGCCGGTGATCGATCTGAAGCCGGACGCGCGCACACGCCGCGTCCACTACGACTGGCTGGAGGCAGGCGAGCACACCCAGCGCACCGTGGCGCAGCTGTCGCAGCAGTTGCGGCGCTTCCTCGACGACCAGGCCTGGCTGGAAAACCGCCGCATCATGGACATCCTGCACGGCATCGAGGCCAAGGCGCTGGCCCTGCGCGGCAGCGCCGCCCGCGGGCGACGGTGATGAGCGTCGCCGACACGCGCGGCCGAAATCGAGCTGCCCATGGAGCGGCCGCTGTATCACGCCGGCGCCAAGGCCGGTCATCGCGGACGTCGAGCTGCAAAGCGGGCGATGCCGACATGGATGCCGCGGCACTCTATTCACAGGTGGTGGTCGACAAGGCACGGCTGGCCCGCCACATCCGCCACGCGCTACAGGAGCGCTCGCAGGTCACGCTGCGCGAACTGACCGATGCCCAGCCCTTGCAGCAAGGCCTGGCGGAACTGGTGACGTATCTCCAATTGGGAAGCGAGCGAGCGAGTCGTTCAAGGCCGTGGTCGATGAGGACACAGCCGAGCTGATCGCGTGGGCAGCGACAGCCAGCGATGGCGCACGCATGAGCAAGCGCGGCGCGCGCTGCCGCGCGTCATTTTTGTGAGGTGAGGATGGAAGAAGAACAACAGGCACGAAGTACGGCCGACGCCGCGCCCAGGCGGACTTGTCGGTGCTGGTCGATCACGCTGCTCAAGGGCGTGATCTACCGAGAAGGCGAGAACGCCAGTGGGGCGCGCTGCTCAATCTGCAGGCACGCGTGCGCGACTATGTCGTCGGTACTGGGCCTGGACCTGGTGCTCGATGAGGCTGAGGGCTACGCCTTTCTGCGCTCACGCGGATGCCGGACGACGATGACGCAGCGCCGAAGATTCCGCGGTTGGTTCCAAGACGGCCATTGTCGTTTCCCGGTCAGCCTGCTGCTGGCCCTGCTGCGCAAGAAGCTCGCGGAGTTCGACGCCAGCGGCGGCGACACCCGCCTGGTGCTCACGCGCGACGACATCGTCGAGCTGGTGCGCGTCTTCCTGCCGGACAGCAGCAACGAGGCGAAGCTGATCGATCAGATCGAGACCCACATCAACAAGATTGTCGGACCTGGGCTTCTTGCGTCGATTGAAGCGCGGGCAGCGGCCCAGCCAGCTTTCGAAGTGCGGCGTATCCTGAAGGCCTTCATCGATGCCCAGTGGCTGGCGGAATTCGACGCGCGGCTGGCGGCCTATCGCACCCAGCTGGCGCGTGCGACGCAGGGCGAGGGCGATCCGACATGAATGAACCGCGCACGTTGGGCCTGGATTTCGTGGCGGACGATGCACTGTCGGGCTTCCGGCTGAAGCGACTGGAAGTGTTCAACTGGGGCACGTTCGACAGCCGGGTCTGGACGCTGCAGCTCGATGGCCGACAACGGCCTGCTGACCGGCGACATCGGCTCGGGCAAGTCGACGCTGGTGGACGCCGTCACGACCTTGCTGGTGCCCGCCAAGCGTGTCGCCTACAACAAGGCCGCAGGCGCCGACAGCAAGGAGCGCACGCCGCGTTCCTACGTGCTCGGGCACTACAAGTCGGAGCGCAACGAAGTCACCGGTGCGGCGAAGCCGGTTTCGCTGCGCGACCACAATAGCTACTCCGTCATCCTGGGCGTCTTCCACAACGCCGGGTACGACCAGACGGTCACACTGGCGCAAGTTTTCTGGATGAAAGAGCCGCACGGCCAGCCCGCCCGCTTCTTCGTGGGGGCCGAGCGCGAGCTTGTCGATCGCAGCGGATTTCGCCCACTTCGGCACCGATATCGGGCAACTGCGCAAGAAGCTGCGAGGCTTGGGCGCCGAGATCGAAGACAGCTTCCCCAAGTACGGCGCGTGGTTTCGGCGTCGTTTCGGCATCGACAACGAACAGGCGCTGGAGCTGTTCCACCAGACCGTGTCGATGAAGTCCGTCGGGAACCTGACGGATTTCGTGCGCAGCCACATGCTGGAACCGTTCGACGTGACCTCGCGCATCCAGGCGCTCATCACCCATTTCGATGATCTCGAATCGTGCGCACCAGGCGGTGCTGAAGGCGCAGCGCCAGGTGGAGATGCTGACGCCCTTGGTGGCCGACTGCGACACGGCATGCCGAGTTGGTCTCGCGAGGTCGATGAGTTGCGCCGGTGCCGCGAAGCGCTGCGCCGGTACTTCGCCGCACCTCAAGCTCGGCCTGCTCGACAAGCGCCTGGCGCACGCTGGAAGACGAATGCGAGCCGACTCGACGCACACGTCAAGCGTGCAAGAAGCCCGCCGGGACCAGCAGCGGCACCTGCTCGATGAGCTCAAGCAGGCCATCAACGAAAACGGTGGCGATCGGCTGGAGCGACTCGGAGCCGAAATCACGGACGAAGGAGGCGATGCGGGACGCGCGCCAGCGTCAAGGCGCGGCGCCACGGCGAGTTGAGCGCGGCGCTGGGAGAGCCTTCGCCTGCGCGATGAAGGCGCCTTCCTGGCCCAACGCACACGCGCTCGAGACCCTTCGCGACGAACTGCGCGGCCGCGACGCAGACCTGCAGAACGCGCTGACCGAGCACGGCGTCGACCTTGCGGCAGGGCAAGCTGGAGCACGACGGCCTTCAGGCCGAGATCGACAGCCTGAAGCGCCGGCGCAGCAACATCGACGACCAGCAGATCCGAGATCCGCGCTGCCCTGTGTGCCGCACTGGAGGTGGCCGAGGACGAGATGCCGTTTGCCGGCGAACTGATCCAGGTGCGCGAGGAGGAGCGGGAATGGGAAGGAGCAGCCGAGCGCATGATGCGCGGCTTCGGCCTGTCGCTGCTGGTGCCGGAGGCGCACTAAAGGACGTAGCCGACTGGGTGGACCGCAGCCACCTGCGCGGCCGGCTGGTCTATTTTCACGTCCGCCCGCGCCGGCAGGCCGACAGCCCGAGCTGCACCGCGATTCGCTGGTCACGGAAGCTGGCGATCAAGCCCGATTCGCCGTTCTACGATTGGCTGGAGCGGGAACTGGCGCATCGGTTCGATGTGGCGTGCTGCGCCACGCAAGAGCAGTTCCGGCGCGAGACGCGGGCCATCACCCGCGCCGGCCAGATCAAGGACCCGACGCGGGCGGCACGAGAAGGACGACCGGCACCGCATCGACGACCGCAGTCGCTACGTGCTGGGCTGGACCAACGCCGCCAAGATCGCCGCCCTCGAGGCGAAGCGACGCCAGCTGGAAACGCGGCTGGCCGAGGTCGCAGAGCCTGATCGGGAAAATCTCAGAGCGAGCACAAGGGCCTGGAAGAGTCGGCTCGATGCCTTGGCCCGCCTGGAGGAGTTCGCGCGACTTCGAGGAACTGGATTGGACCAGCCGTGGCCACGGAGATCGCTGCCCTGATCGACGAGCGTGAGCGGCTGCAGTCGGCTTCGGACGTACTCAAGCAACTCGGCGAAAGGCTGCGTGTGGCGACGCAGGAACTGGCCGAAATCGATAAGGAACTTGAAGTCATCAAGGACAAGCGCTCCAAGGTCGAGCAGCGACGCACTGATGCCCAGGCACTGCGCCAGCAGACGCAAGACTTGCTGATGGATGTGGCCGCCGATGAGGAGCAGTCGCTGCGCCTGGACGCAATACGCGCCGAGGCGCTGGGCGAGCATCTGCTCACGCGTGGAGTCCTGCGACAACCGGGAGCAGGATGTTCGCACCTGGCTGCAGGCGCGAATCGACGCCGAGGACCACAAGCTCAAGCGCCTGCGGGACAAGATCATCCAGGCCATGATGACCTTCAAGGACCAATTCAAGCTGGAGACCTCCGAGTTCGACGCCAGCATCGAGGCCGGATTCGAATACCAGAACCTGCTCGATCAGCTCGACCGCGATGACCTGCCGCGCTTCGTGGCCCGCTTCAAGGAGCTGCTGAACGTCAACACGATCAACGAGATCGCGAATTTCAATGCCCAGCTCGCCCGCGAGCGCGAAACCATCAAGGAGCGCATCGCGCGCATCAACGAGTCGCTGACGCAGATCGACTACAACCCCGGGCGCTACATCGTGCTGGAGTCCAGGCGAGCCCGGACGCCGAGATCCGCGACTTCCAGTCCGAGCTGCGGGCCTGCACGGAGGGCGCCCTGACAGGCTCGGACGACGCCCAGTATTCAGAGGTCAAGTTCCTGCAGGTCAAGGCTCATCATCGACCGCTTCCGTGGCCGCGAAGGCTTGTCGGAGCTGGACCGCCGCTGGACAGCCAAGGTCACCGACGTGCGCAACTGGTTCCTGTTCGCTGCCAGCGAGCGCTGGCGCGAGGACGATACCGAACACGAGCACTATTCCGATTCCGGCGGCAAGTCGGGCGGCCAGAAGGAGAAGCTGGCCTACACGATCCTGGCGGCAAGCCTGGCCTACCAGTTCGGGCTGGAGTGGGGCGCGGTGCGCTCGCGCTCCTTCCGCTTCGTGGTCATCGACGAGGCTTTCGGGCGCGGCTCCGACGAATCGGCGCAATACGGCCTGAAGCTCTTCCAGCAGCTCAACCTGCAACTGCTGATCGTCACGCCGCTGCAGAAGATCCACATCATCGAGCCCTTCGTGGCCAGCGTAGGCTTCGTGCACAACGAGGACGGGACGGCGTCAAAGCTTCGCAACCTGTCGATCGAGGAATACCGGGCACAAAAGGCCGGATGATCATGGAAGCGACGCAATGAGCTGGACCACGCCTGGCGACTTGAAGGCGCAGCTCTCCCGCCTTTGGGAACGCGGGGATCTCTTGCGACCGTTGGTCACTGGCGAGAGGCCAATCCCCATACGCTTGGCGCTCAAGGGCCCCAGTTCGGATGAGGTCACGGAGCGCTTCGAGGCGGTTCGAGCCTGGACCGCGGAACTGGTCGGCCGTCCCGCACATTCGCATCGAGTGGCGCGAGGTCCGCCACCGCGTCCAAGGCATGCAGCGCCTGCCCCAGTCCGTCTGGATCGATGCACTGGACGGCGCGTTGGCCCTGCTGGGGAAGCGCCGCGATGCCGAGCGCTTTTCGCGGCTGGTGGAGGTCGCGCGTGCTGCGCTGCCCTCGTCGATGCCCTGGCTCGCCAGGCGACCGTTGCAGGCCATCGAGCTGGCAGATCAATGGCCGCGATTGGTGGCCGTCGTCGGCTGGCTGGTGGAACACCCACGCCCAGGCATCTATTTGCGCCAGGTGGACATTCCTGGAGTCCACAGCAAGTTCATCGAAGCCCATCGAGCCGTCTTGTCCGAACTGCTCGATCTCGCGCTTGCCCCTGAAGCGATCACCGCAGAGAAGGCGGGTGTCGGGCAATTCGCCGGCCGCTATGGGTTCCTGGACAAGCCGGTGCGAATCCGCTTTCGGGCGCTGGACGAGCGAATCCCGCTGTTGCCCGGGGTGGCGCGACCCGATGTCACGTTGGATGCACACAGCTTCGCCTGCCTGGAGCATTGCGTGTCGGCGCGTATTCATCACCGAAAACGAAATCAACTTCCTGGCCTTTCCACCGATGGCCGAGGCCATCGTGATCTTCGGCGCCGGATATGGATGGGATGCGCTGGCACGGGCCGAGTGGCTTGCCCAGATGCGAGATCCACTATTGGGGCGATATCGATACTCACGGCTTCGCCATCCTTGACCAGCTTCGCCGTCGTTTCAGCATGTGGCGTCATTTCTCATGGACCGCGAGACCCTGATGGCCCACGAGGCGTATTGGGACCATGAGCCGGATCAGGTGCTTCACGACATGCACCATCTGAGCGAGGCGGAGCGGGCCCTATTCGATGATCTGCGCGACAACCGCATCCGAGACGGCCTGCGGCTGGAGCAAGAGCGCGTGGGGTTCCAATGGGTCATAGACCGACTACGGCAGATGGCGGGAGACGAAGACTGAGCGAGCCGGCCTATGCCGATAGCCGCTCGATCTGTTCGCTCAATTCGAGCCAACGCATTTCGAGCGTTTCGATCTCGTCGCCGATGGCCTTCAGGCGCCGGCCGTGCTCGGCCAGCCTGGTCGCGGCGAGGCTGCCGCTCGACAGTTCACTTTCGAGCGAGGCACGCTCGGCCGCCAGTGCGGCCAGCCTTTCGTCGACCTGGCCCAATTCCTTCTTCAAGGGACGCATCTGCTCGACGAGCTTCTGCCGGTTCGGGTCCCGGCGCGACACTGCCGGAGGCGGTGCGGCAGGCACGGGCGCCGGCTTGCCGGCCGCCTTGCCCAGGCCTTCGCGCTGCGCCTTGGCCTGCTCGAGCAACCAGCGCTGGTAGTCGTCGAGGTCGCCGTCGAAGGGAGCGACGCCGGCGCGGACACCAGCCAGAACTCGTCGCACACCTCGCGCAGCAGCGCACGGTCGTGGCTGACCAGCATCACCGTGCCTTCGAACTCGTTGAGCGCCATGCTCAGCGCCTCGCGCGTCGTGAGGTCGAGGTGGTTGGTCGGCTCGTCGAGCAGCAGCAGGTTGGGGCGCTGCCACACCAGCATCGCCAGCACGAGGCGGGCCTTCTCGCCGCCGCTCATGCTGCCCACGCCCTGCATCGCCATCTCGCCGACGAAACGGAACTGGCCGAGGAAGTCGCGCAGCTCCTGTTCGCGCGCCTGCGGCCCGACATCGCGGGCCAGGCGGATCATGTGCTGCAAGGGGTTCTCGTCGGGCCGCAGCACGTCCATCTCCTGCTGCGCGAAGTAGCCGATCGCCAGGCCCTTGCCTTCGGTGACGGTGCCCGCAAGAGGCCGCAGCACGCGCGCGATGGTCTTCACCAGCGTGGACTTGCCCTGGCCGTTGGCGCCCAGGATGCCGATGCGCTGCCCCGCCATCACCGAGCGGGCAATGTCGCGCACGATCACGCGCTCCTCGTCATCGACGCGATAGCCGCAGGCGACTTCGTCGAGCACGAGCATCGGGTTGGGCAGGTTCTGCGGCTCGCGGAATTCGAAACTGAAGTCGGAGGCGGTGAGCACCGGCGCCAGCTTCTCCATGCGCGCCAGGGCCTTGACCCGGCTTTGCGCCTGCTTGGCCTTGGTGGCCTTGGCCTTGAAGCGGTCGATGAAGCGCTGCAGGTGGGCGATGCGGTCCTGCTGCCTGTCGTAGGCCGATTGCTGCTGGCTCAGGCGCTCGGCGCGCATCTCCTCGAAGGCGCTGTAGTTGCCGGTGTAGCGGGCGAGCTGGGCGTCTTCGAGATGCAGCGTGACGCGCGTGATGGCGTCGAGGAACTCGCGATCGTGGCTGATCACGAGCATCGTGCCTTCGTAGCGCTTCAGCCAGCTTTCCAGCCATACGAGCGCGTCGAGATCGAGGTGGTTGGTCGGCTCGTCGAGCAGCAGCAGGTCCGATGGGCACATCAGCGCGCGAGCCACCTGCAGCCGCATGCGCCAGCCGCCCGAGAAGCTGTTGACGGGGTCATCGAGCTGGCTCGTCTTGAAGCCCAGGCCCAGCAGCAGCGCCTGGGCGCGCGACTTGGCATCGAAGCCACCGGCCTCGTCGATCTGGTGGTGTCCTTCGGCGATCGCCATGCCGTCGCCGCTCGCCTCGGCGGCGGCCAGCGCCGCCTGCGCTTCCATCAGGCGCGTATCGCCTTGCAGCACGAAGTCGGTCGCCGAGTCCTCGGTCTCCGGCATGTTCTGCTGCACCTCGGCCACGCGCCATCGGGGCGGCATCTCGAAATCGCCGATGTCGGCGTGCAGCCGGTCGGTGAGCAGCGCAAACAGCGAGGACTTGCCCGCGCCGTTTCTCCCCACCACGCCGACCTTGTCGCCGGCTTGCAGCGTGACGCTGGCGCCTTCGAGCACGACCTTCGTGCCGCGGCGCAGCGTGACGTTCTTCAGGGTGATCATGGAGCGTTCTTCAAAAGCGATTCGCGGGTGACGAGCAGCACCTGGTCTTCACCCGCGCTGGTCATGAGCCACACCACTTCGAGCCGGGGAAAGGCCGCCTCGAAATGAGCGCGCTCGTTGCCGATCTCGAGCACGAGCACCGAATGCTCGCTCATGTGGCTCGGGGCTTCGCGCAGCAGGGGGCGGATGAAGTCCATGCCGTCGTCGCCGCCCGCGAGCGCCAGCTTCGGCTCGTTCTGGTATTCCTGCGACAACTCGCGCATGGCTTGCGCGTTGACATACGGAGGGTTGCACACGATGAGGTCATAGGGGCCTGCCACGCCGGCAAGGCTGTCGCTGCGCAGCAGCCGGATGCGCTCGCCCAGGTGGTGCTTGTCGACGTTGATGTGGGCCACGGCCAAGGCATCCTCGGAGATGTCGGAGGCATCGACGCTCACTTCAGGGTAGGCCATCGCCGCCAGCACCGCCAGGCTGCCGTTGCCGGTGCACAGGTCGAGCACGCGCCGGGTCCGGTCGGACAGCCAGGGGTCGATGCTGCCGTCAGCCAGCAGCTCTGCGATGAAGGAGCGCGGCACGATGCAACGCTCGTCCACATAGAAAGGCACCCCCTGCAGCCAGGCTTCCTGCGTCAGGTAGGCGGCAGGCTGGCGGGTACTGATGCGCTCTTCGACCAGGGCATTGACGCGAGCCTGGTCGGCGCGGCTCGTCTCGCGGCCCCCGACTTCGGCCAGATCGACGTCCAGCGCCAGGCCGAGCGACCACAGCACCAGCCAGGCCGCTTCGTCGCGTGCATTGCTCGTGCCGTGCCCAAACGAAACGCCCGCCTGTTCGAGGCGGGCGCTGCTGCGCTCGATGAGTTCACTCAATGTCATCACATCGCTCCAGGAATCCAGTGGCGCATGAACCCAGCCCAGCCGAGCGGGAGCCGCGGATCCGACTTTGCGGTCCGCAGGCGGAGCCCCCTTGAGGGGGTGCGCCGAAGGCGCTACGGGGGTGGTTCACTTCAGTCACGCGACAAGCGCTTCCAGTGTCTTGCGGTAGATGTTCTTCAGCGGCTCGAGCTCCTTGACTTCCACGTGCTCGTCGATCTTGTGGATGCTGGCGTTGCAAGGGCCCAGCTCGATCACTTGCGGGCAGATCTGCGCGATGAAGCGGCCGTCGGACGTGCCTCCGGTGGTCGAGAGCACCGGCGTCAGGCCGGTCTCCGTGCGGATGGCAGAGACCACAGCCTCGCTCAGGTCGCCCGGCTCGGTCAGGAAGGGCAGGCCACCGAGCGTCCAGGCGAGCTCGTAGGCCAGGCCGTGGCGGTCGAGCACCTCGTGGACGCGGGCCTTGAGCGTCTCGGGCTGGGACTCGGTCGAGTAGCGGAAGTTGAAGTCGATCAGCAGATCGCCCGGGATCACGTTGGTCGCGCCGGTGCCCGCGTGGATGTTCGACATCTGCCAGCTCGTCGGCGGAAAGAACTCGTTGCCGCGATCCCATTCGATCGCGGCCAGCTCGGCCAGCGCAGGCGCCGCCAGGTGGATCGGGTTCTTCGCGAGGTGAGGGTAGGCGATGTGACCCTGCACGCCGATGACGCGCAAGCGCCCTGACAGCGATCCGCGCCGGCCGTTCTTGATCATGTCGCCGAGCGACTCCACCGACGTGGGCTCGCCCACCACGCAGTAGTCGAGCCGCTCGCCGCGCGCCTTGAGCCACTCGCAGACCTTCACGGTGCCATCGTTGGCGGGGCCTTCCTCGTCGCTCGTCAGCAGCAGCGCGATCGATCCGGCATGCCGTGGATGCGCTGCCACGAACTCCTCGATCGCGACCACCATCGCGGCGATGGAGCTCTTCATGTCGGCCGCGCCACGGCCGTAGAGCCTGCCGTCGCGGTGGGTGGGAACGAAGGGGTCGCTCGTCCATTGATCGAGCGGGCCGGTGGGCACGACGTCGGTGTGGCCGGCGAAGACCAGCAGCTTGCCTGCCGCGCCATCGCGGCCGGTCCGCCTGGCCCACAGGTTGGTCACGCGGAAGTCGTCTGGGCCGCTCGCGATGGTCTCGCCCGCAAAGCCGATGGCGGCGAGCCGATCGGAGATCAGTTGCTGGCAACCGCCATCGATCGGCGTCACGGAGCGGCGCGAGATCAGTTCCTCGGCGAGGCGCAGGGTGGCAGTCATGGGATCGGATCGGCCCTCAACGCATTTCGCCGAAGCCGGTCGTGCCGAAGCCGGTCTTCCCGAAGCCGGTGTTGCCTTCGTTGCGGACTTCCAGCGTGATCTCGGTGAAGGAAGGACCGTCCTCGATCTCTTCCTTGCGCGGCGTGGCCTTCGACGGGGCGATGGTGTCGTTCTGCAGGCGCCACATCAGGTTGGTGGGCGAGTCGGCATAGGCCAGGCCCTCTTCGCGGGTGACACGGCCTTCGTTGATGAGCCGGGCGATGTCGGCCTCGAAGGTCTGCGAGCCTTCGGCCAGGGACTTTTCCATCGCTTCCTTCACGCCGGCAAGGTCGCCCTTCTCGATCAGCTCGGAGACCAGCTTGGTGTTGAGCATGACCTCGACCGCCGGCACGCGCCCGCCAGAGACGGCGCGCAGCAGGCGCTGCGACACCACCGCCTTGAGGCCCGCGCCGAGGTCCGACAGCAGGGCAGGACGCGCCTCCGGCGTGTAGAACGACAGCATCCGCCCCAGCGCGTGATAGCTGTTGTTCGCATGCATGGTCGAGAGCACGAGGTGGCCCGACAAGGCATAGGAGATGGCGGCCGTCATGGTTTCGCGGTCGCGGATCTCGCCGATCAGGATGCAATCGGGCGCCTGGCGCAGCGCGTTCTTCAGGCCGATCTGCAGCGACTGGGTATCGCGCCCGACCTCGCGCTGGTTGACCACCGCCTTCTTGTTGCTGAACAGGAATTCGATCGGGTCTTCGATGGTCAGGATGTGCCCGGCCACCTGCTGGTTGCGATGCTCGAGCATCGAGGCGAGCGTGGTGCTCTTGCCGGTGCCGGTTGCGCCCACCATCAGGATCAGCCCGCGCTTCTCGAGGATGAGGTTGTTGAGCACGTCCGGCACGTTGAGCGTCTCGAGCGAGGGAATCTCGTGCGGAATGCAGCGGAACACGCCGGCCACCGTGCCGCGCTGCTTGAAGGCGCTCAGGCGAAAGCTGCGCGACGCCGGGCAGGCCGATGCCGAGGTTGAGCTCACCGGTCTCGTCGAGCTCCTCGAGCTGCGTCGGGGTCAGCACCTCGGCCAGCAGCTGGCGGGGCTGCTGCGGCGTGAGTGGCTGGTCGCTCAGCTGCAGGATCTGCCCGTGGATCTTGATGAGGATGGGCGTATTGGCCGACAGGTAGACGTCGGACGCCTTCTTTTCGGCCATCAGCTTGAGGACCCGCTCCATGTTCCCACCGCTCATCGTCTTCCTCCTGGTTGAGTAGATATTGTCTTTGGCTGTCAGGCACTACAAACGTCGCACACCACCACCCCAGTGTGCGGGAGCCGCGGATCCGGCTTTGCCGGTCCGCTGGCGGAGCCCCCTTGAGGGGGTGGCGCGAAGCGCCTCGGGGGTGGTCGTGTCACGGCGCAGCAGATCGTTGAGACTGGTCTTGGCGCGGGTCTGCGCATCGACCCTCTTGACGATCACCGCGCAGTACAGGCTGTACTTGCCATCCGCGCTCGGCAGGTTGCCCGAGACCACGACGGAGCCTGCCGGCACGCGGCCATAGCTCACCTCGCCGGTGGCGCGGTCGTAGATCTTGGTGCTCTGGCCGATGTACACGCCCATCGAGATGACCGAGTTCTCTTCGACGATCACGCCTTCGACGATCTCGGAGCGAGCGCCGATGAAGCAGTTGTCTTCGATGATGGTGGGGTTGGCCTGCAGCGGCTCGAGCACGCCGCCGATGCCCACGCCGCCCGACAGGTGCACGTTCTTGCCGATCTGCGCGCAGGAGCCGACGGTGGCCCAGGTGTCGACCATCGTGCCTTCATCGACATAGGCGCCGATGTTCACGTACGAGGGCATCAGCACCACGTTCTTCGCCATGTAGCTGCCGCGACGCGCGACGGCCGGCGGCACGACGCGCACGCCCGTCTCGCGCAGCTGCTCTGCATCGAGATGGGCGAACTTGGTCTGCACCTTGTCGTAGAAGCCCAGCTCGCCGGCGTGGATGGGCACGTTGTCGTGCAGGCGGAAGCTGAGCAGCACGGCCTTCTTGATCCACTGGTGCGTGGTCCACTGGCCGTCGATCTTCTCGGCGACGCGCACACGTCCCTTGTTGAGGTCGGCGATGACATGCTCGACGGCGTCGCGCACTTCGATGGGCGAGGACTGGGGCGAGAGCTTGGCGCGGTCTTCCCACGCCTGGTTGATGATGGCTTCGAGTTGCTGGGTCATGGTGATTCTCGGAGATAGGCTCACGACAGGGATCGAACGTGGTCCGCGATGCGCGACGCGGCTTCGATGCATTCTTCGACCTCGGCCACGAGGGCCATTCGGATGCGCCCGGCGCCCGGGTTGAGGCCGTGGGCCTCGCGTGCGAGGAAGCTGCCGGGCAAGACCGTCACATTGTATTGAGCGAGCAATCCACGGGCGAACTCGGTGTCGCTTCCGTGCACGGCATCGGGCACCTTGGCCCACAGGTAGAAACCCGCGTCGGGCAGGGCGACGTCGAGCACTTCCGCGAGCATCGGCGTCACGCGTGCGAACTTTGCACGGTACTTCTCGCGGTTGTCGATCACGTGCTGCTCGTCGTTCCAGGCCGTGATGCTGGCCTGCTGCACGGCCGGTCCCATGGCGCTGCCGTGATAGGTGCGATAGAGCAGGAACTGCTTGATGATGTCCGCGTCGCCCGCCACGAAGCCCGAGCGCATGCCCGGTACGTTGGAGCGTTTCGAGAGGCTGGTGAACGAGATCAGGCGCCGGAAGTCGGTGCGGCCGAGCTTGACCGCCGCTTCGAGTCCGCCGAGCGGCGCTTCTTCGCGGAAGTAGATCTCCGAATAGCACTCGTCCGACGCAATCACGAAGCCATGGCGGTCGCTCAGCTCGAAGAGGCGCTGCCACTCGTCGAGCGGCACCACCGCGCCGGTCGGGTTGCCGGGCGAGCAAACATAGAGCAGCTGCGTCGCGGCCCAGGTGGATTGCGGAATGCTCGACCAGTCGGCGGCGAAGTTGCGCGCCGGGTCGCTGTTGGCGAAAGCCGTGCGTGCGCCGGCCAGCAGGGCCGCCCCTTCATAGATCTGGTAGAAGGGGTTGGGGCAGACCACCACCGGGCCGCCCTGGTCGCGGTGCCGCGTGGGATCGATCACGGTCTGGGCCAGCGCGAACAAGGCTTCCCGCGAGCCGTTGACGGGCAACACCTGCGTCGCCGGATCGACGCTCACGCCGTAGCGACGGCGGACCCAGCCGGCCATCGATTCGCGCAGGGCGGGGCTGCCGGCAGTGGCAGGGTAGCTTGCCAGCCCACCGAAGGCGCCATCGAGCGCGTCCTTGATGAAGGCGGGCGTGGGGTGCTTGGGCTCGCCGATGCCGAGGCTGATCGGGCGGTAGGCGGGATTGGGGGTGATGTCTTGGGTCAGTTGGCGCAGCCGCTCGAAGGGGTAGGGCTGCAGCCGGGACAGCAGAGGGTTCATGGGCGCGATTATCCAACGCGCCTCGCCTGCGGGCCGGCGAGTCAGGCCAGCGCGGCGGCGAACTCGAAGTCTTCGTTCACGCCTTCGCGCTGGCCCAGCCTGCGCATCAGCAGGGCGGCATCGAAGGGCGCCTTCACCTTGACGTCGTTGTCGAAGTAGCAGTAGACGTCGCGCGAAGATCGTCGGGGCGGAGCTTCGCTCGAGATGCGCCTGGCGCCGCGGGGCTGGCCGCCGCGCGCCCATGCGCGGATGCGCCGTGCCCAGTCGTCGAGCGCCTCGTCGCTGTAGCCGCTCGCATAGATCTCCTTGTCCCCATGCAGGCGCAGGTACATGAAGTCGGCGGTGACGTCCTCGCACAGCGGCCACTTGCCGGCGGTGTCGGCCACCACCAGCGCGATGTGGTGCTTGCGCAGCATGGCCACGAAGGCCGGGTCCATGAAGCTTTCGTGGCGGATCTCCACGGCATGCCTGAGCGCTCGCCTTGCGTCGATTTCGAGGGCCGTGCGACCCTTCATGCGCGGGCCATGGCGTCGAGCCAGCGCCTGTGCCGCTTCGGTGTCGTGCGGAAGCATTGCGAAGAAAGACTCGAAGCGTTCGGCGTCGAACTTGAAGAAGGGCGGGAACTGCCACAGGAAGGGGCCGAGCTTTTCCTTGAGCTCGAACACGCCCGAGGCGAAGAAGTTGGCGAGCGGTTCCTCGATGTCTTTCAGCCGCTTGACGTGCGTGATGAAGCGCGGTCCCTTGACGCTGAAGAGAAAGCCCTTCGGCGTGTCTCCATGCCACTGGGCATAGCTCTCGGGGCGCTGCAGCGAATAGAACGAGCCGTTGATCTCGATGGTCGGCAGCGCACGGGATGCGAAGGCGAGCTCGTCCTTCTGGGGGAGCCCCTTGGGGTAGAACACCCCGCGCCACGGCGCGTAGCGCCAGCCGGAGATGCCGATGCGGATGCTGCTCATTGCCCGCGTGCGAGCAAGCAGCGTTCCTGCAAAGCGTCGCTGCTCACATCATTCGTTCACCGTCGCTACGGTGGGGCAGCCAATGTCCCCTCTGAAGTCGGAGCCTCGCGCTTGCGCGGCTGCGCCGTTGGCTCCATGCTGCTGGCACGCCTGAGGCCATGCCGGAGGGGCCCAACCCGCATAACCGACAATGAGCGACGCGAAACCACATTCAAGAAGAAGGCGCGGCTACGCGCTCGTTGTCGTCGCAAGCCTCTTGCTCGCCGCATGCGGCGGCGGGTCGGGGGCAGCGGAGAAGCGACCGGCCAGCCGGTCGATACACCAGCCGACCCGGCACCAACGCCCGCCAACCAGGCGCCGGTCCCCGTGATCTCGAGTCCGGTGGAGGGCCTGACATTTCGCGCCGGCACCAGCATCGGCTTCGAGGGCAGCGCGCAGGATGCCGAGGATGGCGCCCTGCCGGCCTCGCAGCCTGTCCTGGTGGGTGGACCTGCACCATGACACGCACACGCATCCGCTGCAGCTCGAGACGCAGGGCGGGCAGGGCACGGTCTCGATCCCCACGCGCGGCGAGACCTCCAGCAACATCTGGTACCGCTTCCACCTGCGCGCGACCGACAGCGCGGGCCTCAGCAGCGAAGTGAGCCGCGACGTGTTGCCGCAAAAGGCAAGGATCACGCTGGCCACGGTCCCGCCCGGCTTGCAGCTCACGCTCGATGGCCAACCGGTCGACGACGCCGCTCACGGTGACCGGCGTGAGCGGCATCGAGCGCGACCTGGCGGCACCTGCGCAGAACATGGGCGGCCGCCGCTATGAGTTCCGGCAGTGGAGCGATGCGGGCGCGGGCACGCACACGATCTCCACGCCACTCGCGGACACCACCTACACGGCCAGCTTCACGGACGTCGGCGCGGCAGTGGATCGGCCGCCGAGCGTGACGATGACGGCGGCAGACACCGGCAGGGTCGGCACGCCGATGTCGCTTGTCGCCAGCGCCAGCGACGACGGCGCGGTGCAGCGCGTGGAGTTCTTCGACGGCACGTGCGGCTCGGGCAGGACACCTCGGCGCCTTATGCCTTCGACTGGACGCCCACCACCGCCGGAGCGCACAGCCTCACGGCGCGCGCCTTCGACGACGCCGGACTCTCCACCACCAGCGCCGCCGAGGTCGTCCAGGTCAGCCCTGCCTCGGCCACCGACAGCCAGCCGCCCAGCATCACGCTCACGGCACCCGCCAATCTCGCCGACGAGCCTGGGCGGCACGCTGCCGCTGAACAACGGCGTGCTGGCGCTGGCCGCCACGGCAAGCGACAACGTGGGCGTCACCCAGGTGGAGTTCCAGCTCGACGGTGCTTCCGTCGGCCCGCCCGACACGCAGCGCGCCCTACCAGGCCAGCGTCGACACGACGGCCTATGCGTCGGGGCAGCACATCGTGCGCGCCCGCGCCCGCGATGCCGCCGGCAATGTCTCGACCTGGGCGACGGCGACCGTGCGCTTCGGCGGCACCGCGATTTGCCGCAGGGCTTTCACGAAGAACGAAAGCTGGATCTCGGGCCTGTCGAGCGCCACGGCCTTCGCGCAGGCCCCCGACGGGCGCCTCTTCGTCTCCGAGCAAGGCGGAAACGTGCGCGTGGTGAAGAACGGCGTACTGCTGCAGACTCGCTTTCGCGCAGCTGCCCGTCGAATGGGGGGGCGAGCGAGGCCTGCACCGCGTGACGCTTCACCCGGATTTCGCCACGCAACGGATGGGTCTACGTGTACTACACGACCACGCAGGGCGGCGTCGCACAACCGGATCAGCCGTCTCGTCGCGAGCGCACAGAATGGCGACGTCTCCACCGGCACGGAGACGGTGCTGGTCGACTTGCCGCTCCTGTCGGCCTCCCTCCAGCACAACGGCGGCGCCATGCACTTCGGGCCCGACGGCAAGCTCTACGTCGGGGTGGGCGACAACCGCAGCTCCGACAAGGCGCAGGACGTCAACGATCCATTCGGCAAGATCCTGCGCTTCAACGAGGATGGCACGATACCCGGCGACAACCCCTTCTGCGCCACGCAGGAGCTCAAGTGCGCCGTCTGGGCCTACGGGTTGCGCAATCCCTTCACGTTCGCGTTCGATGCGGCCAGCGGTCGCATGCACATCAACGACGTGGGCGAGATCGACCTGGGAGGAGATCAACCTCGGAGCGAAGGGCGCCAACTACGGCTGGCCGTTGTCCGAGGGGCCGGACCGCACCGGCGGCTTCACCGCGCCGCTGTTCTCCATGAGGCACCACGACCCTCGCCGCGTCGGCTCGGGCCCCGGCGGCTTCATCACGGGATTCGCGATCGTCGGCGGCGCGTTCTATCCCTCGGGCGGCGCCTTCCCCCGGAGTACCACGGCCACTATTTCTTCGCCGACTACGTGGGCGGCACCGATCTCGCGCCTGGACATGGCCAACGGCAATGTGGGCTATTCCTTCGGGAAACTGGCCGACAGCCCGGTGGACATGCTCGTCGGGCATGACGGCGCGCTGTACGTGCTGACGCGAACCGGCATCACGCGCATCAGCGCACCTTGAGCGCCCGGGGGAACTGCTGCTCAGCCCAGCAAGCCGCCTTCGACCGCATGCGCCGGCAGGCTCACCACCGGCTGCGGCTTCCAGCCCTTCTTGCGATGCTCGACCACCACGTTGGTGTAGATGCCGCCGCGCACGTACCACTTGGCGGTGATGCGAACGAAGCGCGGATCGATCGCCCGGACGATGTCGTCGAGGATGTCGTTGGTCACCTTCTCGTGGAAGGCGCCTTCGTTGCGGAAGCTCCACATGTACATCTTCAGGCTCTTGAGCTCGATGCACAGCTTGTCCGGCACGCAGTCGATCGTGAAGTGCGCGAAGTCGGGCTGCCCGGTCAGCGGGCAGTGGCAGGTGAATTCGGGAATCTGGAAATGAATCACGTAGTCGCGCTTCGGGCGACGGGTTCGGGAAGACATGCAATTCCTTCGACGGGGCCGAAGGAGGGTTGGGCGGCATCGGCCGCTCCTTGGCGGCGGATTTGGGCGGAGATCTTGGCCATGATGGTTTCCGAGAGGTCTTTGACGCAGGCGAGTAGCCTGTCGGGCAGGGGCCGGATGGTATCATCCGAGCACTTTGAAAACCCGCTCGCGAGCGGGTTTTCTCAAATGAATCAAGCACTTAGCGTTGCGTCGACCGCATACCGTTAGGCCCCATGCGACTGAATTCCATCAAGCTCTCAGGCTTCAAGTCCTTCGCGGAACCCACCCACTTCCAACTCCCGGGCCAACTCGTCGGCGTGGTCGGCCCCAATGGCTGCGGCAAGTCCAACATCATGGACGCGGTGCGCTGGGTGCTCGGCGAGGGCAAGGCCTCCGAGCTGCGCGGCGAGTCGATGCAGGACGTGATCTTCAACGGCTCGGGCAACCGCAAGCCGGCCAGCCGCGCCAGCGTCGAGCTCGTGTTCAGCAACGAGGATGCGCGGGCCGGCGGGCAGTGGAACCAGTTCGCCGAGGTGGCCGTCAAGCGCGTGCTCACGCGCGACGGCACCTCGAGCTACTTCATCAACAACCAGCCGGTGCGCCTGCGCGACGTGCGCGAGGTCTTCCTCGGCACCGGCCTGGGGCCGCGCGGCTACGCCATCATCGGCCAGGGCACCATCAGCCGGATCATCGAGTCCAAGCCCGAGGAACTGCGCATGTTCCTCGAAGAGGCTGCCGGCGTCTCCAAGTACAAGGAGCGCCGCCGCGAGACCGAGAGCCGGCTGAAGGACACGCGCGAGAACCTCACCCGCGTCGACGACATCCTGCGCGAGCTCAATGCCAACCTCGACAAGCTCGAGAAGCAGGCCGAGGTCGCTTCGCAATACCGCGGCTTGCAGGACCAGGGCACGCTCAAGCTGCACCAGCTCTGGTTCCTCAAGCATCGCGACGCCTCGACCGAGCAGGAGCGCGTGAAGAAGGAGGTCGCTGGACGCCACCAACGCGATCGAGTCCCGGCTGGCCGAGCTGCGTCACGTCGAGGCCGAGCTCGAGACCATCCGGCAGGCCCACTACGCGGCCAGCGACGAGCTGCACACCGCGCAAGGGCGCGCTCGCCGAAGCCAGCCTGGAGGTGAGCCGGCTCGAGGAGCGCATCCGCTACGTGGTCGAAGGCCGCCAGCGCGTCGAGCAGCGCCTGGCCGACCTGAAGGCGCAAAGCGCCCAGTGGGCCGAGCGCCGCTCCGAAGCCGAGAGCGAGCTCGAGACCATCGCCGAGCAGATCGCGATGGCCGAGGAGCAGGCAGAGATCCTGGCCGCGCAGGCCGAGGAGCAGTCGATCAACCTGCCGGGCTACGAAGACGCCCTGCGTGCCGCCACCGCCAGGCGAACGAGCAACGCGGCGCGGTGTCCGGCGTGCAGCAGCAGATCCAGCTGCTCGCGGCCGAGTCGCGCAACGTCGACGAACAGGCCCGCCAGCTCACGATGCGCCGTGAACGCCTCGCCGGCGAGAGCAAGGCCCTGGCCGCTCCCGACGAAGCGCGATTGACCGACCTGACGCGCCAGCACGAGCAGGCCGCCGAGGCCTACGCCATCGCCGACGAGCGCCTGCATGAGCTGACCGAGCAGGCCCCGCAGCTCGACGAGGATCGCCGCCTCAAGCAGGAGCAGGTCAATGCCGAGTCGGCCCGCCAGGCCGACATCGTCGCCCGCCTGGAAGCCCTGCGCGCGCTGCAGGAGAAGGTGCAGACCGAAGGCAAGCTCAAGCCCTGGCTCGCCAAGCACGGCCTCGAAGGCCTGCAAGGCCTGTGGACCAAGGTGCACATCGAGACCGGCTGGGAAACCGCGCTCGAGGCCGCCTTGCGCGAGCGGCTCAATGCGCTCGAAGTCGGCCGTGTCGAGACGGTGCGCGCCTTCGCCAACGATGCGCCGCCGGCGCGGCTGGCGTTCTACACGCCGCCCGGCGCGGCCATCGTCAACACCCACAAGACGCTGTCGCCCTTGTCGGAGATGCTGCGCCTGAACGGCGAGCAGGGCCTGAAGGCGCTGCTCAACGACTGGCTCGAAGGCGTGTACACCGCATCCTCGCTGGACGAGGCGCTGGCCGAGCGCGGCAAGCTCACGCATGGCGAGGTCATCATGACCCGCGAGGGCCATGCCGTCTCGCAGTTCGCGGTGACCTTCTACGCGCCCGATTCCGAGCAGGCCGGCATGCTGGCCCGTGCCCAGGAGATCGAGAACCTCGAGCGCCAGGTGCGCGCGCAGGCGCTGATCGCGGAAGACTCGCGCAGCGCCCTGGTGCGCGCCGAGGCGGCCTATACCGACGTGTCGCAGCGCCTGGTGAGCGCCCGTCGCGAGGCGGCCGAGCTGCAGAGCCGCAGCCACCAGCTGCAGGTCGAGCTGCTGCGCCTCACCCAGCAGGCCGAGCAGGCCAGCAGCCGCCGTGGGCAGATCGAAGGCGAGCTGGGCGAGATCGACGGCCAGCTCGAGGAGCTCAACGAGCGCCGCGCCACCGGCGAAGCGCGCTTCGAGGAGCTCGACATGGCGCTGGGCAACGAGCAGGAGCGCCATGCCCAGCTCGAGGAAGACGTGATCGGCGCCGAGCGCAAGCTGGGCGAGGCGCGCGAGCAGCTGCGCTCGCTCGAACGCGAGGCGCAGGAGTCGCAGTTCTCGGCGCGGGCGCTTGCGGCACGGCGCGGCGAGCTGCAGCGTGCGCTCGAGACGGCGGCCCAGCAGATCCAGGCCAACGAACAGTCGGCCGAGCAGCTCCACGAGGAGCTCCAGGGCTTCAACGATGCGGCCGCGCAGGCGGGCCTGCAGGAGGCCCTGGCGCCTGAAGCTCGATCGCGAATCGGCGCTGGCCGCCAAGCGCAGCGAGTACGACGACCTGTCGATGCGGCTGCGTCGCGCCGACGAGCAGCGACTGCAGTTCGAGCACAGCCTCGAGCCGCTGCGCGAGCGCATCACCAAGCTGCAGCTCGAGGAGCAGGCCGCGCAACTCGGCGGCGCGCAGTACATGGAGCAGCTCACCCAGGCGCAGGTCGACATGGAAGCCCTGGCGCGCAGCGTGGAGGAGGGCGGCGTCAAGCTGTGGGGCCTGCAGGGAGAGATCGATCGGATCAACCGCGACATCGCGGCGCTCGGTGCGGTCAACCTTGCCGCGCTCGACGAGCTCACTGCCTCGCGCGAGCGCAAGAACTTCCTCGATGCCCAGACCGCCGACCTGAACGAGGCCATCTCCACGCTCGAAGGCGCGATCCACAAGATCGACCTCGAGACCCGGGACCTGCTCAAGAAGACCTTCGATTTCGTCAACGAGCACTTCGGCAAGATGTTCCCGACGCTCTTCGGCGGCGGCAATGCCAGGCTGGTGATGACCGGCGACGAGATCCTCGACGCCGGCGTGCAGGTGATGGCCCAGCCCCCCGGCAAGAAGAACAGCACGATCCACCTGCTGTCGGGCGGCGAGAAGGCGCTGACGGCCATTGCGCTGGTGTTCGCGATGTTCCAGCTCAATCCGGCACCGTTCTGCCTGCTCGACGAGGTGGACGCGCCGCTCGACGACGCCAACACCGAGCGCTATTCCAACCTGGTGCGCAGCATGTCGCGCGGCACGCAGTTCCTGTTCATCTCGCACAACAAGATCGCAATGGAAATGGCCGAGCAGTTGATCGGGGTGACGATGCAGGAGCAGGGTGTGTCGCGGATCGTGGCGGTCGACATGGAAGCGGCCGTCAGCATGGCCGAGGCGGCATGAGCCGCCGGGCCGATTCCAAGGCGAATTCCGGAGTGCACGGCACGGAGGACGCCCGATGAGCACGCTTCAAGTTGCCTTGGCGGTCGCCGGCGGCCTGGTGCTGGCCGGGGTGATCGCACACAGCGCGTGGCAGGCGCGCAAGGCGGGCATCCGCAAGGCGGCACCGCGCGCCGCCCGGCCGGTCGAGCCGGTGGAGCCACGCTTCGAGGAGCCGACGCTCGATGGCAGCGCGCCCGAGTCGCTGCCGCCGGTGCACCGGATCGAGCCTGTCCTGCATCGCCGCACCGGCCACCGGCTCGACCCGCTGATCGACGCCATGGCCACGCTGAGGATCGAGTCGCTCGTCACCGGGGACAACGCCCTGGCCCACTTCCCGCCCACCCGCCGTGCCGGCAGCAAGCCCTTCATGATCGAGGGCTTGAGCGAGTCCACCGGCGAATGGGAGCCGCCTCAGCCGGGGCATCTCTACAGCGAGTTCCAGGCGGGCGTGCAACTGGCCAATCGCACCGGCGCGCTCAACGAGATCGAGTATTCGGAGTTCGTCCACAAGGTGCAGGGGTTTGCCGAATCGATCGGCGCCTCGGGCGACTTCCCCGACATGCTCGACGTGGTCAACCATGCGCGCGAGCTCGACCAATTTGCCGGCGAGCACGATGCGCAGCTGGCCTGCCGGCTGCTCGCGCGGGGTGCTTCGTGGTCGGTGGCCTACATCCAGCAGCATGCGGGGCGGCACGGCTTCGTGCCGGGCGTCGTGTCCGGGCGGCTGGTGCTGCCGGCGCACGAAGAGGGCGCGCCGCCGATGCTCACCCTGCAGTTCGATTCGCAGGCCGCCTTTGCCGAAGACCCGAACCGCGCTGCCGTGCGAGACGTGACGGTGAGCTTCGACGTGCCGCAGACCAGCCCGACCGAGGAGCCTTTCAAGGCCTGGCAGGCCAGCACGCAGGCCTTGGCGATCGGCATGGATGCCGCCATCGTCGATGACATCGGGCATCCGCTGAGCCCGGAGGGCTTCGAGGCGATCGGGCGGGAGCTCGAGCAGCTTTATGTCTCGCTCGATGGGCGCGGGCTGGCGGCGGGGTCTTCCGCGGCGCGGAGGTTGTTCAGCTAGGTATCATGTGGCACGCCGGGAGCACCAGCACGGGCACGGAGGTCCATGCGATAGCCACCAGGCTCGCCGTCGCGGCCAGCCACTGCACCCGCAGCATCAGGCCCGGTTCACGTGACTGCCCGATGCGGCGGCAGGCAGACAGCAGCGAGCCGGCGGCCAGGGCCAACGCGAGCAGGCTGCCGAGTCCGAGCCCCCAGTGCAGCGGCGAAAGCCCGCCCTCCGGCCCCGCCTCGCCCCATCCCGCATGACAGCCGATGGCCACCCCGACGTAGCAGAACGCGAAGTGCGCCGCCCACAGCCACAGCGGCAGCGAGGCCCGTGCCGTCGCACCGAAGAAGGACTCGCCCGCGTTCATCCCATCCACCTCGCGACCGCATGCGGCAGCAGGGCCGCCGCCACGCCCTGTGCGCAGGCGCACCACCACAGCAGCGCGCAGTTGTCGAGGCTTGCGCGCTGACGCGGTGTCAGCAGGCCCGCGGCGGCGCGCGCCACCAGGTAGCCTGCGAACAGCACGACCAGCACCGCATGCAGGCCGACGTAGGAGAGCAGCGCGGCCACGGTGGCGCTCCAGGCATCGGCCGCCGGCGAGAGGTGCGCATCGAGGTGCGCCTGCAGCAAGGCGACGAAGCCGCCGACTGCAAGCGCCGTCGCCGGCAACAAGATCCACAGGGCCCGCACCGCGCCGAACGCAGGCCGGTGCAGTCGCATGCCCGCTGCCATTGCGGCCGCACTCAGGGCGAAGCCCCCGACCGCCATCGCCAGCTTCGGCCACGGCGGCAGCGCCGCACCCGGGGGCGGGCAGGTGTCGCCCAGCATCGCGACGTGCACATGCGCAAACACCATCGACGCGAAGATGCTCAAGTCCACGACTGCCAGGATCACGCAGGCCCACCACGAATGCGAGGCCGAACCGACGGCGCCGACACTCACGCTCACGCCTTCGCCGATCTCGACCCGCTGGACTTCGGGCAGCCGATCGGTCTGCCACAGCCAGCCGATCGTGCAAGCCGACGGCCAGCAAGCCGAACACGAAGGCCGTCGCGACCCACTTCACCGTCAGCAGCAGGAAGAAGGCCGCCGTGCCGAAGGCCGCGAGCACCGTCAGCCAGCTGGGCCCGGGCAGCACGATCAGGTGACGCAGCGCGGCGCTTCGAGGGCTCGTCACCAGCGTCTCGCGCAGCCCCGTGGCGGTGCCGGGCAGCCAGTGCTCGCCGCGCTCGACCTGCGCCGCGAGTTCCGGCTGCTCCCACAGCGGATTGCGTGAGGCGACCTGCGGGATGCTGCGCGTCGCATACTCCTCGGCCGGCACCCATTCGAGCGTCGCCGCTCCCCAAGGGTTGCCATGCGGACGTGCAGTACGGCGCAAGGTGCGCACGGTGTCGAAGGCCAGCAGCGCCACGCCGATGGCGATCGCCACGGCGCCTGCCGAGGAGAGCAGGTTCGGCAGGTCCCAGCCCAGCCCGGCCGGATAGGTGTAGACGCGCCGCGGCATGCCGAGCAGGCCCGCGATGTGCATCGGGAAGAAGGCCAGGTGAAAGCCTCCGAAGGTCAAGCCGAACACCCAGCGACCGAGACGCTCGTCGAGCCGATGCCCGTTGGCCAGCGGGAGCCAGTGATAGAGCGCGGCGAAGATCGGGAACACCACGCCGCCGATCAGCACGTAGTGGAAGTGCGCGACGACGAAGTAGCTGTCGTGGATCTGCCAGTCGAAGGGCAGCACGGCGCCCATCACGCCGGTCAGGCCACCCAGGGCGAAGCTGAACAGGAAGCCGAGCATGAACAGCGTCTGGGTGTCGAAGTGCACCTGCCCGCGCCACAGCGTCGCGATCCAGGCGAACACCTGCATGCTCGCCGGCACGGCGACCGCCAGGCTCGCGGCCGACACGAAGCTCAAGGAGAGCGAGCCCAGCCCCGCCGTGAACATGTGATGCGCCCACAGCGCGAAGCTGAAGAAGGCCACGCCCAGCAACGCGGCGACGATGGCGCGCTGGCCAACCAATGGCGTGCGCGCGATCACCGGCACGATGGCCGACACCATCCCTGCCGCAGGCAGGAAGATGATGTAGACCTCGGGGTGGCCGAAGAACCAGAACAGGTGCTGCCACAAGAGCGGATCGCCGCCGCGGCGGGCATCGAAGAAGGGCCAGTCGAAGGCGCGCTCCATCTCCAGCAGCGCGGTGCCTGCGATCACGGCCGGAAACGCCAGCACGATCATCAGCCCCACGATCAGCATCGCCCAGGCATAGACCGGCATGCGCGAGAGCGTCATGCCGGGCGCGCGCGTCATCAGCAGGCCGACGATGATCTCCACCGCGCCCGCGATCGCCGAGATCTCGATGAAGCCGATGCCCAGCAGCCAGAAGTCGGCGCCCAGCCCCGGCGACCAGGCGCTGCTGCTGAGCGGCGGATACATGAACCAGCCGCCATCCGGCGCCAGGCCCACGAAGATCGTGCAGAAAAAGGCCGTGCCGCCGAACGCATAGGCCCAGTAGGCGTAGGCGGAGAGGCGAGGAAACGGCAGGTCGCGCGCGCCCACCATGCTGGGCAGCAGGTAGACCCCGATGGCCTCCACCACCGGCACCGCGAAGAGGAACATCATCACCGTGCCGTGCATCGTGAAGAGCTGGTTGTAGAGCTCGGCGCTCACGAGTCCGGCCTCGGGGACGCGCGAGCTGGGCGCGCATCACGAGCGCCAGCGCGCCGGCCGCCAGCAGGAAGGCCAGGGCAGTGCCGATGTAGAGCTTGCCGATGTAGGTGTTGTTGACGTCGCTGATCGAGCGCCAGCCGCGCGGCGAGCGCCACACCTGTTCGAGACGCTCCAGCTCGCCGGGTGGCCGCGGCAACCGGTTGGGCAGGCGTGGGGACGCTTCGCGCATCGTCGTCATTGCCGGTGGCCGAGGTAGTCCGCAAGCGCATCGAGCGTGCCCTGGTCCAGGTGGCGGAACGAGGGCATGCGTGCGCCGGGCTTGAAGGCGTGCACGTCGGCGATCCAGCGCGCAAGGTTGTCCCGACTGGTGCGCAGCGTGCCGGCACCCAGGTAGAGGCGGCTGCCCACGTGGGTGAGGTCGGGGCCGAGCGCGGCATGCTCGGCCACGCCGCGCACGGCATGGCAGGCCGCGCAGCCGTGCTCCAGGAAGGCGCGGCGGCCGCGCTCATGGGCCTGGCCGGCGGGTGGCGCGGAAGACGCCTGCGCAGCGAGCCAGCGTTCGAACTCCGCCGGTGCCACCACCATCACGTGCAGCGCCATGCGAGCGTGTTGGGTGCCGCAGTATTCGGCGCATAGCCCGCGGTGCACGCCTTCGGCCAGCGGCGTGATCGCGAGGCGGTTCACCCGGCCGGGCACGAGGTCCATCTTGCCGCCCAGGGCAGGGACCCAGAAGCTGTGGATGACATCGGCGCTCGTCAGGCCGATCTGCACCGGCCGGCCGGAAGGAAGGCGCAGTTCGTTGGCCAGCGCGATCCAGCGGCCGGTCGACGGATCCTGGTAGCGGACCTCCCACCACCACAGGTGCCCGGTGACCGCGACCACCAGCGGGTTCGCATGCGGCGGCCTGCTCGAGGCCCGCCGTGCGGGCGACGGAATAGGCCAGCAGCGCGCTCAGCACGACGACCGGGAACGCGACGCCGCCTCCCAGCACCCAAAGGGACGTGGACGCGGGTCGCTTGCGCCTTCGCAGCGCGAGCGCCAGCAGCGCCATGATGAACGCGAAGATCGCAGCGCCGCCAATGATCAGCACCCATCCCAGCTCGGCGAGGACTGCTGCCTGCGTGCTTGCGGGCTCGAGGAGCCAGTTCATGGCGAGCTCACGAGAGCGAGAGCAGATAGGCCGCGATGTCGCGCGCGTCGGCGGGCGACACGCCGAGGTCAGGCATCGTGGCCTGCGGCACGAGGGCTTGCGGCTGCTGCAGCCAGCGTTGCAGAGTGGCCGGGCCATTGGGCGCCATGCCCGCGATGTAGCTGCGGCGGCCGAAGGCTTCGAGCGGCGGCGCCATCCGGATGCTTTGCGAGGCTGCGCCCGGGACGTGGTGGCAGCTGCCGCACTGGTATTGCGATATCAGCATCAGGCCGCGCTGCGGGTCTGCCGTCCGCCACCGTGCGATAGGCGGCGTCCGGCGGTGGCAGGTCGCCGCAGGCGCCAAGGCGAGGGCTGCCAGCACGGCGAGGAGCTTGCCCTGCTGTCGTCGTGGTGGTTGGCGAAGCCGCACGCATCCCGATCCGACCATCAAGAACCGTTCCCGAGCCGTGCTGCACCGTGGCGCGTCGCTTGCCCGAAGCCATGGCAAGCCCCGCGCGCCAGCTGGCCCAAGAACACCAATGAACCGCACCGTCGCCACCGTGCTTGCCACCCTGCTGGTCGTGCTGCGCTCGCGCCTGGCGGTCGCGGGCAGCGGTGGTGGTGGGCGGCCTCTACGACGTCGGGGCGAGCACGCAGCACACCCAGCCGGTGTATTCAGCTGCTCGAGACGACCATGGCCCGCACGGTGCGCAGGCAAGCCGCCGACCGTCGAGGTCCCTGCGCCGGCCGGGCGCGCAAGCCGACTTGCGTGGCGCCGCCTGCTACCGCGACCTGTGCGTCCAGTGCCATGGCGGCCCGGGAGTGCGGCCCGGGCCGGTGGGGATGAGCATGCAGCCGCTGCCCGGGCCGCTGGTCGATGCGGCCCGGCGCTGGCAACTGCGCGAGATCTACTGGATCACGCGCCACGGGGTGCGCATGAGCGGCATGCCGGCATGGGGCATGCGGCTGTCAGAAGACGACATCTGGGCCGTGGTCCACTTCATCGCGCGCCTGCCGCAGATGTCGCCGGTGGACTATGCCGCGCGCATGGCCGAGGTGCAGGGCACGCAATGCACGCTGCCCGGCGGCGATGCCGAAGGCAGCAGTGGCGAGGTTCGCGGGACGAGCTGGCGCGCATGGCCCTGCGCCAGTACGCCTGCGTATCCTGCCATCGCATTCCCGGGGTGACGGGATCGGACACGCAGGTGGGGCCCACGCTGGAAGGCCTGGCGCGGCGCACGATGATCGCGGGCCGCCTGCCCAACACGGCAGACAACCTGGTGCGATGGATCCGCGCGCCGCAGGCCATCAAGCCGGGCACCGCGATGCCGGAGCTGGCGGTCACCGAGGAGCATGCGCGGCTGATGGCGGAGTACCTTTCCGGGCTGCACTGAAGCCCGTGGTCGGTGCGCAGGCGTTGCGCTTCGCGGTCAGATGTGCCGGCGCTTGCGGCAACATTTGCCGGCGCGGCCCTACTGCGCCGCCGAGCGCTCCGCCAGCTCGTCGCGAATCTCCTGCAGCCTGGCCTTGATGCGGCGCTCATTCTCCGGGCCGACCCTGAGCATGATCCGCTGCCCGGCCGAAAGCGATTCGAGCCTTTCGTCGGCGTATTCATAGCGAACCCAGGGACGCACCGGCTGCACCGGCCCCTTGACCTCGATGAGATCGACCTCGAGCGGCTGATCGCTTTGCGGCGCGGCAAGGAGCTGGTCGATCACTTCGATCAGCCGGTCGTTGAAATAGCGCTTCGGGAAGCCGAGGTCCTCGTAGGCCTTCTGCAGGTGCGGATACATGCGGACGTAGAGGTCGACGGCCTGCTCCACGTCCACCGTTTCCGCGAGCACGATCAGCGGCGTGTAGCGCTGGCTGTTGGCCGAAGCGATGGTCTCCCGGCCGCCGCGCTTGTCGACAGAGAACTTGCCCTCGGTGGGATTGATCGGCCACAGCCGGGGAGGAGCGTGGGCGCGGCCGAGGTTGTCCACCGTGCTCACGAAGCGGTGCGCGAAGTTGTCGACCTGGAAGAAGGAGCGCAAGGCCTTGCCGCCTACCAGTTCCCCGATCGCGTCGTCGATCTCGGAAGCGGCGAGCGGCGCCGAGGCCTCGGCCTCGAGCGGGTGCTTGATGGCGGGCTCGGAGGCGGCGAGCTCGGGAGCGCTTGCGCCGGGAGCCGGCTCGACCGTGCCGGAGTCCTGGGTCTGCGGCGGTGCCTGCGGCACTCGCGAGCCACTGCGCCACATGAGCGCGCCGATGAGGGCAGCGGTGAACACCGCAATGGCCACGAACATGACCGCTGTCTTGTTCATGTCAATCTCCCGCGTTGAGCACGCGCGTTGGCGTGCGCATGAGCATGAATTCCTCGGCGGAGGTGGGATGCACCGGCATCGTCCGGTCCAGTTGCGTCTTGGTGACTCCGCAGGTCATCGCCACCGCGAGGCTCTGGATGATCTCGGGGGCGTCGGAGCCGAGCATGTGCACGCCGAGCACCCGGTCGCTCGCGGCATCGACGAGCACCTTCATGTAGCTGCGCTCCGGGCCGCCGAAGAAGGTCTGTCGCATCGGCCTGAAGTCTGCTTCGAAGACCTCGACGGGCGCGCCGCGCTCGCGCGCCTCGGTTTCAGTCTGGCCGATCGTGCCGATCGGCGGCAGGGTGAAGACCGCGGCTGCCACGAGGTCAAGGTCCGGGAAGTGGTGCATCGGCCCGAACAGCGCGTCGGCCACGGCCCGGCCTTCGGCGATGGCCACCGGTGTCAGGTTGAGACGGTTGGTCACATCTCCGATCGCCCAGATGTGATCGGAGCTGGTGCGCAGGGTCGCATCCACCGGCACCGCGCCCTGGGCATCGGGCGTGATGCCCACCGTCTCGAGGCCGAGCCCGGCGGTGTTGGGTCGCCGGCCGGTCGCATTCAGCACGAAGGGCGCTTCGAGCACGCGTCCGTCCTCGAGATGCACGCGAAAGCCATCGCTCGCCGCTTCGACCCGTTTCGCCACATGGCCGGCCAGCACATCGATGCCGGCCATCGACAAGGCAGTGGCGAGCCGCGTGCGCAGGTCTTGCTCGAAACCCCGCAAGGGCAGGCTGGCCCGATACACCGATTGCACCTTGGTTCCCAGCCGCGCCAGGATGCTGGCGAACTCCATCGCGATGTAGCCCGAGCCCAGCACGATGGCGCGCTCGGGCAGGACGGCCAGGTCAAGCAATTCGTCCGAGGTGGCGCAGGCCTCGATGCCGGGAATGCTGTCGCGCACGGGGCTGGCACCGGCGGCGATCAGTATCCGCTCGGCAGTGATGCGGTGTTCGCCCACGCGCACGGTGTGCGGCCCTTCGAAACGCGCCTGGCCCTCGATGAGCTGCACACGGCCCTTGGCCAGCATGTCGCGATAGACCGACTCCAGCCGATCGATCTCTCGCGCCTTGGCCTCGGCCCAGCGGGCCATCTCGAAGCCCACCTCGCCGACGACCCAGCCATAGTGCGGCGCCTCGCGCAGCATGTCGCCATAGTGGCTGGCGTACATCATCAGTTTCTTCGGCACGCAGCCGCGGATCACGCAGGTGCCGCCGATGCGGGACCCCTCGATGATGGCCACCTTGGCGCCATGCAGCGAGGCACGCCGCGAGGCCGCGACGCCGCCTGAGCCGGCGCCGATGATGACGAGGTCGAAGTCATGGGGCATGGAAGCTCCTCGTGTTTTGGCCGCATTGCGCGAATGCCGCCCGAGCTTACAAGGGCATGCCAGGGAAGGCCCTGCCTGCCCGACAATTCCCCCATGACCCAGCCTGATGTCTCCACCGCCGCCGCGACGGCCGCCGAACGCGCGCAGGCACTGCGCGAGCAATTGCACCACCACGCCCACCTCTACTACGTGCTCGACGAGCCCGAGATTCCCGACGCCGAGTACGACCGCCTGTTCCAGGAATTGCAGGCCCTGGAGGCGGCGCATCCCGAGCTCGCGAGCCCCGACTCGCCGACGCAGCGCGTGCTGGGCAAGGTGCTCGAAGGCTTTGCCGCGGTGCGTCATGCGGTGCCCATGCTGTCGATCCGCACCGAGACCGATACCGAGGCGAGCGGCGCGGCCAACTTCGATGCGCGCGTGCGTCGCGAGCTGGGCTTGGGCGCGAGCGAGCCGCCGATCGAATACCAGGCCGAGCTCAAGTTCGACGGCCTCGCCATCAGCCTGCTCTACGAGAACGGCACGCTGGTGCGCGCCGCCACGCGAGGCGACGGCGAGGTGGGCGAGGAGGTGACGCAGAACATCCGCACGCTGCGCCAGGTGCCGCTGCGCCTGAAGGGCAAGGCGCCCGGGCTGCTCGAGGTGCGCGGCGAGGTCTACATGCGGCGCGACGCCTTCGAGCGCCTGAACGAGCGCCAGCGCGAGGCCGGCGACAAGACCTTCGTGAACCCGCGCAACGCGGCGGCCGGCGCCGTGCGGCAGCTCGATCCGGGCATCGCGGCGAAGCGGCCCTTGAGCTTCTTCGCCTACGGCTGGGGCGAGATCCGCGACTGGCCGCAACAACCCGATACGCAAAGCGGCGTGCTCGATGCGCTGCATGAGTTCGGACTGCCGGTGGATGCGCATCGCAAGGTGGTGCGCGGGGCCGAGGGGCTGGTGGAGTTCCACAAGGCCATCGGCGCGCAGGCGCGACCAGCTGCCCTTCGACATCGACGGCGTGGTCTACAAGGTCAACAGCCTCGCGCTGCAGGTGCGGCTGGGCTTCGTGACCCGCGAGCCGCGCTGGGCCGTGGCGCACAAGTACCCGGCCCAGGAGCAGATGACCACCGTGCTGGACATCGACATCCAGGTCGGCCGCACCGGCAAGCTCACGCCGGTGGCCAAGCTGGCGCCGGTGTTCGTCGGTGGCGTGACGGTGACCAACGCGACCCTGCACAACGAAGACGAAACCCGCCGCAAGGACGTGCGCATCGGCGACACGGTGATCGTGCGCCGGGCCGGCGACGTGATTCCGGAAGTGGTGGCGGTGGTGATGGATCGTCGCCCCGCCGATGTCAGCGAGCCTTTCGACCTGTACAAGCGGCTGAACGGCAAATGCCCGGTGTGCCAGAGCGACATCGTGCGCGAGGAAGGCGAGGTGGACTGGCGCTGCAGCGGCGGCTTGTTCTGCCCGGCGCAGCGCAAGCAGGCCATCCTCCACTTTGCGCAGCGGCGCGCGCTCGACATCGAAGGCCTGGGCGACAAGCTGGTCGAGCAACTGGTCGATGGCGGCGTGGTGCGCACGCTGGACGAGCTCTACAAGCTGGGCGTCGCCAAGCTGGCTGCGCTCGAGCGCATGGCGGACAAGTCGGCGCAGAACCTGGTGAAGGCGCTCGAGACCTCGAAGCAGACCACCTTGCCGCGCTTCCTGTTCGGCTTGGGGCTCCGCCATGTCGGCGAGGCCACGGCGAAGGACCTGGCGAGACACTTCGGCACGCTCGACCGCGTCATGAATGCAAGCGTGCAGCAGCTGCTCGAAGTCAACGACGTGGGGCCGGTGGTGGCCGAGAGCATCCACACCTTCTTCGAGCAGCCCCACAACCGCGAGGTGGTCGAGCGCCTGCGCGCTGCCGGCGTCACGTGGACCGAAGGCGAGGGCACGGGCAGCGACGCGCCGCGTCCGTTGCTGGGCAAGACGCTGGTGCTGACCGGGACGCTTCCCACGCTCAGCCGCGACGAAGCCAAGGACATGATCGAGGCGGCCGGCGGCAAGGTGACCGGCTCGGTGTCGAAGAAGACCGACTACGTCGTGGCCGGCGCCGAGGCGGGCAGCAAGCTGGCCAAGGCCGGGGAGCTGGGCATCACGGTGCTGGACGAAGAGGGGCTCAAGGCCCTGCTGCAACCGCAGGAGAAGTGAGATGGCAGTGCGCGAAATCCTGAAGATGGGCGATCCGCGACTGCTGCGCATCGCGCGGCCGGTCGAGAAGTTCGACACGCCCGAGCTGCAGCAACTCATCGCCGACATGTTCGACACCATGCGTGCGGCCGATGGCGCGGGGCTGGCCGCGCCGCAGATCGGCGTGGACCTGGCGGTGGTGATCTTCGGCTTCTCTCACAACCAGCGCTATCCGGAGGCTCCGCCGGTGCCCGAGACGGTGCTGATCAATCCCGAGATCACGCCGCTTTCGGACGAGGAAGAAGAGGGCTGGGAAGGCTGCCTCTCGGTGCCTGGGCTTGCGCGGTGTCGTGCCGCGCTTCGCGCGCATCCGCTACACCGGCTTCGATGCCAAGGGGCAGGAGATCGACCGCGATGCGGATGGCTTTCATGCGCGCGTGGTGCAGCATGAGTGCGACCACCTGGTCGGCAAGCTCTATCCGATGCGCATGCGTGACTTCACGCAGTTTGGGTATACGTCGGTGCTGTTTCCGGAGCTGGATCCGAACGCCGATGACTGAGGGCGCATCACTGGGTATCCGCTCTTTCCAGTGAAACGACGAGGGGAAGAGGCGGCCCGGGAGCGTGGAGCCGGAAGGAGCAGAGGGTGGCGCGCGCCTGCTCGAGCGTTGCCGCGACGGCGTTCGCACCGGCATCCTTCAGCCGCTCGCGCATGGCCTCTTCGGCCGCCAGGCCCTCGTCGAGCGCCGCATCGACCACCACGATGGGCAGGTCCCGCAAGCGCTCTCGCAGCCGGATGCAGATGAGCTGCGCCTGTGCCGCGGCGGCGTGCGACAAGGCGATCAGCATGACGACGGCGCAGCCTTCCTGCTCCGCCCGATCCACCACTTCGGACGACAGCATCCCCGGCCACGCGAGATGGCAGGCAAAGGCCTTGGGGTCGAGCACCAGCGTGCACATGAAGGCCGCGACTTCGGCCGCATCGTCGCGAACGGGCACCATCAGCACGCGCACCGGCCCGAGCGGCGACGCGCTGTCTGTCTCCTCGGCGTCGGCCGGCAATTCCGTGGCGAGCAGCATGGCCACATCCCGCGACGCCTGCACCGCCCAGCGCTCGTCGTCCTCGGAGAGCAGGTCGCGCACGCGGTCGCGCCTTCCGTAGGCGAGGGCCGGCAGCACCACCTCGTCGCAGCAGGCCAGCAGCCCATGCTCGCGCGCATGGGCCTGCGCGACATGCGCGGCCTCGTGTGCGTCGCGCGCCAGCAGGCGCTGGTAGAAGCGCACGTCCGGCGAGAGCACCTGCCGGTCGCCGAGCAGCGTATCGAAGAAGCGCAGCTGCGGCACATTGCGGCCGAGCACCACCACGCACACCGTGAGCGGCGTGGCGAGCACCAGCCCCACGGGGCCCCACAGCCAGGTCCAGAACGCCACCATGATCAGCGTGGCGGTCTCCGAGACGCCGATGCCGCGGCCATAGAGCATGGGCTCGACCCAGAGGTTGCTGACGAGTTCGAGCACGCCGAAGAGCGCCAGCGTCCAGACCACCGGCTGCCAGCCGTCGGCCATCAGCATGCTGAGGGCGACCGGAAACACCGCCGCGATCCACGGTCCGATGTACGGCACGTAGCGCAGCACGGCCGCGATGACGCCCCACAGCAGCGCATACGGCACGCCGATGAGCATGAGCCCCAGCGCCAGCGCCGCGCCGTAGCTCGCATTCACCACGAGTTGCAGCAGCAGGTAGCGGCTGATGCGCTCGCCCGCCTCGTCGAGCATCTTCGTCGTCGCCACCAGCCGCCCGCGCCCGGCGAGCTTGAGGATGCGGTCGCGCAGGTCCTCCCTGCGCATCAGCATGAAGACGAGCAGGATGAGCGCGAGCCCCAGGCTGGCGATCGGCTCGAGCACCGGCGCGAGGATGCGCCACAGCGCCGCGATGTTGAGCGGCCCGTCGTCGCGCACGATGCGTACCGGCTGGGCCTGCTTGCCCGAGTTGTCCTGGGGCAGCACCCCGACATCGACCTTCTCGAGCTGGCGCGTCACGCGCCCGACGATGATGCGCAGCTTGTCCGTGAAGCCCTTGCCGTCGGAGCGCAGCGTGGCGATCTTGGCATTGAGGTGCTTCTCGTACTGCGGGAAGTCGTCGACCAGGCGGGTGACCTGGTGCCCCAGGGTGAAGGCGAGCACCGCGCTCATCGCCACGGCCGCGCCCACCATCAGCACCACCGCAAGTCCGCGCGGGACGTGGCGGCGCTGCAGCCAGGTCACCGGCGGGCTGAGCAGGAAGGTGAGCAGGATCGCCAGCGCGATCGGCACCAGGATGCCCTGCAGCCAGGAGAGCAGGCCCAGCACGATGGCTGCGCTCGCAAGCAGCGCGAAGGTGCGCATCGCCCAGGTGTAGGTGAGCATCGCTTCGTCCCCTCCTTCGCGCCCGATGGGGCTGCGAGGCCCAATGTGGGCTCTATCGCGCCCAGGCGCAACCGGCCCGCGTAGGACGGCGATGACATCGCTGCTTCTCGGGCGCCGACAAGCCTGGGCGTCCGCCATGAAAGGCGGCTGTGGGCCACCGGCCGCTCAAAGCACGTCGAGCAGGTCCGACTCCATCTCCAACTGCAGCTTGTTCTGCTGCAAGGCCGGCCCGTCGACCAGGAAGGTGTCTTCCACCCGCTCGCCGAGCGTGGTCACCTTGGCGAGCTGCAGGTTGATGCTGGTACTTGGCCAGCACGCGCGCGATCGAATAGAGCAGGCCCGAGCGGTCGAGCGCCGAGACCGTGAGCAGCCAGCGCTGGGCCCGCTCGTCGGGCCGCAGGGTCACGCGTGGCTGGATCGGGAAGGACTTCACCCGCCGCGACAGCCGACTCTTGCTCGGCTCGGGCAGCGGGCCTGCTTCGACCAGCGTGCGCAGCAGCTTGTTCTCGACCAGCGCGATCAGGTCGCGGTAGTGGTGGTCGAGCGTTGGGCGAGATCACCTGGAAGGTGTCGAGCGCGTAGCCGCTCTTGGTGGTGTGGATCTTGGCGTCGAGGATGCTGAAGCCGGCGCTGTCGAAGTAGCCGCAGATGCGCGCGAACAGGTCGGCCTGGTCGGGCGCGTACACCAGCACCTGCAGGCCTTCGCCCACGGCCGACAGGCGCGCCTGCACCACGGGCTTGCCGCTGTCGACATGGCGCCAGAGCGAGCGTGCGTGCCAGGCGATGTCGGCCGCGTCGTGGCGGGCGAAGTAGCTGAGCTCAAGCGTGCCCCACAAGGCCTCTTGCACACCCGGCAACAGCGAGTACAGGTTGAGCATGTTGAGCGCCTCGCGCTTGCGGGCCTCGATCTCGGTGGCCATGCTCGGCTTGGATCCGCCCAGCGCGCGCAGCGTGAGGCGGTAGAGGTCTTCGATCAGCTTGCCCTTCCAGGCGTTCCATACCTTGGGACTGGTGCCGCGGATGTCGGCCACGGTGAGCAGGTACAGCGCCGTGAGGTAGCGCTCGTTCTTCACTCGCCGCGCGAAGGCCTCGATCACTTCCGGATCGCTCAGGTCTTCCTTCTGCGCGAGGCGCGACATGGTGAGGTGCTCGCGCACCAGGAACTCGATGAGCGCGGCATCGTCCTTGTCGATGCCGTGGTCGCGGCAGAAGCGCCGCACCTCGGCCGCACCGATCTCCGAGTGATCGCCGCCGCGGCCCTTGGCCACGTCGTGGAACAAGGCGGCCACGTACATCACGTAGGGCCGGTCGAACTGCGACGCCAGCTGCGAGCAGAAGGGGTACTCGTGCGCATGCTCGGGGATCAGGAAGCGGCGCATGTTCCGCAGCACCATCAGGATGTGCTGGTCCACCGTGTAGACGTGGAACAGGTCGTGCTGCATGCGCCCGACGATGCGCCGGAACACCCACAGGTAGCGGCCGAGCACCGAGGTCTGGTTCATCAGCCGCAAGGCATGCGTCTGCCCGCTCATCTGCTGCAGGATCTGCAGGAAGATCTTGCGGTTCACCGGGTCGCGACGGAACTCGGCATCCATCAGCTCGCGGGCGTTGTAGAGCGCGCGCAAGGTGCGGGCCGACAGCCCCTTGATGCCGGGTGTCTGCTGGTAGATCAGGAAGGTGCGCAGGATCGCGTGTCGATCGCGCTCGTAGAGGTGGTCGCCCGCCACCTCGAGCATGCCGCCGCGATCGTAGAACTGCGTGCCGATCGGGCGCATGAGCGCATCCTGGGAGCCTGCGACACGCTCCTCGATGTTGAGCATCAGGATCTGGTTGAGCTGCGCCACCGCCTTGGCCGCCCAGTAGTAGCGGTGCATCAGGGCCTCGGAGGCACGGCGTGCCTTGGTGGCCTGGTAGCCGAAGCTCTCGGCGACGGCGGTCTGCAGGTCGAACACCAGGCGGTCTTCGCGGCGGCCGGCGATCATGTGCAGGCGCGCGCGGATGAGCTTGAGAATGCCTTCGTTGCGCTGCAATTGCTTCAGCTCGAAGGCCGTCATCAGGCCGCTGGCGGCCAGTGCGGGCCAGGTCTTGCCGAGGCCCGCGGCGCGGGCCACCCACATCACCACCTGCAGGTCGCGCAGGCCGCCGGGGCTTTCCTTGCAGTTGGGCTCGAGCGAGTAGGGCGTGTCCTCGTACTTCTGGTGGCGCTGGCGCATCTCGAGCGTCTTGGCGCGCAGGAAGGCCTGCGGGTCCATCTGCGCGTCGTAGTCGAGCCGGAAGCGGGCATAGAGCGACCTGGAGCCACGCAGCAGGCGCGACTCGAGCAGCGCGGTCTGCACCGTCACCTCGCGCGCGGCTTCCTCCAGGCACTCCTCGACAGTGCGCACGCTCGATCCGATCTCGAGGCCGATGTCCCAGCAGGCGGCGATGAAGCCCTCGATGGTGGACCGGAGCGCGGCGTCGTCGCCCGGCACGAGGCTCGTCCCGTTGGGCAGGAGCACCACGACGTCGACGTCGGAGTAGGGGAAGAGCTCGCCGCGGCCATACCCGCCCACCGCGAGCAAGGCCGAGCCCTTGGGCAGGCAGGCGTTGTCCCAGAGGTCGGCGAGCGTCTGGTCCACATGCCGCGTCAGGTTCTTCAGCAGGCGGGCGGCACTTGCAGCCGTGGGTCGCGATTGGCCGAAGGCCTCGATCAGCTGAAGCTTGCCCTGGCGGAACTGCGCGCGCAGGTCCGAGATGCTTGGGGGCGCGGGTGTCGCGCCGGGAACAGCGGCCATGTGCGGTCTTGTCAGGGGAGGTGGCGCCTGCTGCGCCGGTTCTTCAGGCGGCCTTGATGAAATCAGGCAGCGGCGGATAGCCTTCGGAAAGGGTCATGACCTCGTGGCCGGACTCGGTCACGAGCACCGTGTGCTCCCACTGGGCCGAGAGCGAGCGGTCCTTGGTCACGATGGTCCAGCCATCGGGCATTTCGCGGATCTCGCGCCGGCCGGCGTTGACCATCGGCTCGATGGTGAACATCATGCCCGGTACCAGCTCCTCGAGCGTGCCGGGGCGGCCGTAGTGCAGCACCTGCGGCTCCTCGTGGAACTTGCGCCCGATGCCGTGGCCGCAGAACTCGCGCACCACCGAGTAGCCGGCGTTCTCGACGAAGGTCTGGATGGTGTGGCCGATGTCGCCCAGGTGCACGCCGGGCTTCACCCTCGCGATGCCGCGCCACATCGCCTCGTAGGTGATCTGGCACAGCCGCTTGGCGGCGATGGAGCCGGTGCCTGCGATGAACATGCGGCTGGTGTCGCCATGCCAGCCGTCCTTGATGACGGTGACGTCGATGTTGACGATGTCGCCGTTCTTGAGCGGCCGGTCGTTCGGGATGCCGTGGCAGATCTGCTGGTTGATCGAGGTGCAGATCGACTTGGGGTAGGGCTTGTAGCCCGGCGGCGCGTAGTTCAACGGGGCGGGTATCGCACCCTGCACGTTGACGATGTAATTGTGCGCGAGCTTGTCGAGTTCGTCGGTGGTGACGCCGGGCTTCACATGGGGCGTGAGGTAGTCCAGCACTTCGGAAGCAAGGCGGCCGGCGACACGCATGCCTTCGACGTCGGCGCCAGTCTTGATGGTGATGCTCATGGCCGGAGAATTATCTCATCGCACCGTTAAAATCATCGGTTTCGTGGGCTTGGCCACAAGCCTCGTCCACCCTCTGCAGACCCGAGCCCCCATCTCGCCAGCGCGAGCCCCAAGCGTGACCACTCCCGCCAAACATCTCCAGCACTTCGAGGGCGGCAACGCCTTGTCCAGTTTCCGTGCGCAAGCCCTGTTGCCCCGGCTGCAGGCGGTCAATGCGCGCATCGCCTCGGTGCATGCGCGCCATGTGCACTGGGTATGGTCGGAGCAGCCGCTGTCGGGCGAGGCACGCGACAAGCTGGAGGCCCTGCTGAACTACGGAGACCCGTACACCGGCGCGATCGAGGGCGAGCTGGTGGTCGTGACGCCGCGCCTGGGCACCGTCTCTCCCTGGGCCTCGAAGGCGACCGACATCGCGCACAACTGCGGCGCAGCCATCAAGCGGGTGGAGCGGGTGACCGAATATCGCGTCGTCCTCAAGAGCGGCCTGCTCGGCGGCGCGCGGCGGCTCGAAGGGGCAGAGCGGCAGGCCGTGGCCGACCTGCTGCACGACCGCATGACAGAAAGCGCGGTCTTCGAGCGCGAGGGCGCCGCCCACCTGTTCGACGAGAGGCCGGCCAAGCCGATGGAGCATGTGGACGTGCTGGGCCACGGCAGGGCGGCGCTGGAGGCGGCCAACCGCGACTTCGGCCTGGCCTTGTCGGACGACGAGATCGACTACCTGGTGAGCTCGTTCACCGAGCTGAAGCGCAATCCCACCGACGTGGAACTGATGATGTTCGCCCAGGCCAACAGCGAACACTGCCGCCACAAGATCTTCAACGCGACGTTCACGATCGACGGCGTCGAGCAGGACCGCTCGATGTTCCAGATGATCCGCAACACGCACCAGCTCGCGCCGCAGTACACCGTCGTGGCCTATGCCGACAATGCCTCGGTGATGCAAGGTGGGCAGGTCGAGCGCTGGCTGCCGCAGGGCTACACCAACGCCCCGCAGTACGGCGCGCGCCAGGAAACGGCGCATGTGCTGATGAAGGTCGAGACCCATAACCATCCGACCGCCATCTCGCCGCATCCGGGGGCATCCACCGGCGCTGGCGGCGAGATCCGCGACGAAGGCGCCACCGGCAAGGGCTCCAAGCCCAAGGCGGGCCTGACGGGCTTCTCGGTCTCCAACCTGCATTTGCCCGGCACGAGCGAGCCCTGGGAAGGCGAGCCCTACGGCAAGCCCGAGCACATCGCAAGCGCCTTGCAGATCATGACCGAGGGCCCGCTCGGCGGCGCAGCCTTCAACAACGAGTTCGGGCCGGCCCAATCTTGCGGGCTACTTCCGCGTCTACGAGCAGACCGTCGCGGGCATCAGGCGCGGCTACCACAAGCCCATCATGATCGCGGGCGGCCTCGGCACGATCTCCGACGGCCAGACGCACAAGCTGCCCTTCGGCGCCGGCACGCTGCTGATCCAGCTCGGCGGACCGGGCATGCGCATCGGCATGGGCGGCGGCGCGGCGAGCTCGATGGCCGCCGGCACCAACACCGCCGCGCTCGACTTCGACTCCGTGCAGCGTGGCAACCCCGAGATCCAGCGCCGCGCGCAGGAGGTCATCAACCACTGCTGGGCGCTGGGCGACAAGAACCCCATCCTCGCCATCCACGACGTCGGCGCGGGCGGCATCTCCAATGCCTTCCCCGAGCTGGTCGACGGAGCCCACAAGGGCGCGACCTTCGACATGCGCAAGGTGCCGCTCGAGGAAAGCGGCCTGGCCCCCAAGGAAGTGTGGTGCAACGAGAGCCAGGAGCGCTACGTGCTGGCCATCGGGCCCGAGTCGCTGCCCATCTTCGAGGCGATGTGCGAGCGCGAGCGCTGTCCCTTCGCGGTGGTCGGCGTGGCCAGCGACGACAAGGAGCTGATCCTCGAGGACGGCCCGGGTGGCGAACGCGCCATCGACATGCCGATGGACGTGCTGCTCGGCAAGCCGCCGAAAGTGCATCGCGATGTCACCCGCGTCGAGCGCCCGACTCGTGCCCTGGACCTCACCGGCGTCAAGCTCGAAAAGGCCGCGTTCGACGTGCTGCGCCATCCGACGGTGGCCTCCAAGCGCTTCCTCATCACGATCGGCGACCGGACGGTGGGGGGCTTGAGCCACCGCGACCAGATGGTGGGGCCATGGCAGGTTCCCGTGGCCGACTGCGCCGTGACGCTCGCTGACTACGCGGGCTTCCGCGGCGAGGCGATGAGCATGGGCGAGCGCACGCCGCTCGCCTCGGTGGATGCGCCGGCCTCGGGTCGCATGGCGGTGGCCGAGGCCATCACCAACCTGCTCGCTGCGCCGCTCGAACTCGAGCGCGTGAAGCTCTCCTGCAACTGGATGGCGGCCTGCGGCGAGCCCGGCGAGGACGCCGCCCTGTACGACACCGTCAAGGCCGTGGGCATGGAGCTGTGCCCGGCCCTGGGCATCAGCGTGCCGGTCGGCAAGGACAGCCTGTCGATGCGCACGCGCTGGTCCGATGGCGGAACGAGCAAGCAGGTGACCGCGCCCGTCTCATTGATCGTCTCGGCCTTCGTCACGCTCGACGACGTGCGCGGCACGCTGACGCCCCAGCTGCAAGCCGGCGACAGCGCGCTGATCCTGATCGACCTGGGGCAGGGCAGGGGACGCATGGGCGGCTCGATGCTCGCGCAGACGCTCAACCAGTTCGGCGACGCGGTGCCCGATCTCGACGATCCGGCGCTGCTCAAGTCGCTGGTGTCGGCGATCAACCGCCTGCGCGCCGATGGCAAGCTGCTCGCCTATCACGATCGCAGCGACGGCGGCCTGTGGGCCAGCGTCTGCGAGATGGCCTTTGCGGGCCACCTCGGCGTGAGCCTGAACGTGGACATGCTCGTCACCGAAAGCGACGGCATCGACGACAGCCGCGCCGAGTACGGCGACTCGAAGAACTGGGCCTCGCAGGTGGGCGAGCGTCGCAACGAGCTCACGCTCAAGGCGCTGTTCAACGAGGAGCTCGGCGCCGTGATCCAGGTGCAGGCCGCCCAGCGCGACGCCGTGATGGCCACGCTGAGGGAGCATGGCCTTTCGCGTCACAGCCATGTGATCGGCAAGACCAACGAGCGCGGCATCGTCGAAGTCTGGCGCGACGCCAAGTCGATGTTCAGCGCGCCGCTCGCCGACCTGCACCAGGCCTGGGACGATGTGAGCTGGCGCATTGCCGCGCAGCGCGACAACCCGGCCTGCGCCGACAGCGAGCATGCAGCCGCTGGCCTCGCTGATGACGCGGGCCTGCATGTGCAGCTTGGCTTCGATCCGGCAGAAGATGTCGCGGCGCCCTTCGTGGCGAAGGCGTCGGCGCGCCCCAAGGTCGCCATCCTGCGCGAGCAGGGCGTCAACTCGCATGTCGAGATGAGCTACGCGATGGACAAGGCAGGCTTCGACACCTTCGACGTGCACATGAGCGACCTGCAGGCGGGTCGCGCGCGGCTCGACATGTTCCAGGGCTTCGTCGCCTGCGGCGGCTTCAGCTATGGCGACACGCTGGGTGCGGGCGAAGGCTGGGCTCGCTCGGTGATGTTCAACCCGCGCCTGGCGGAGCAGTTCGCGGCCTTCTTCAGGCGCAAGGACACCTTCGCGCTGGGCGTGTGCAACGGCTGCCAGATGATGGCCGCGCTCGCTCCGATCATCCCGGGGGCAGATGCCTGGCCCAAGTTCACGCGCAACAAGAGCGAGCAGTTCGAGGCCAGGCTCAGCATGGTCGAGGTGCTCGAGAGTCCCTCGATCTTCTTCGCCGGCATGGCGGGCAGCCGCTTGCCGATCGCCGTGGCGCACGGCGAGGGCTTTGCCGACTTCTCCCAGCGCGGCGACGCGAAGGCCGTGCATCGCGCGATGCGCTTCGTGGACAACAGCGGCGCGCCGACCGAGCGCTATCCGTTCAACCCGAACGGCAGCCCGGATGGCCTCACCTCGGTGACCACGGCCGATGGTCGCTTCACGGTGCTGATGCCGCATCCGGAGCGGGTGTTCCGCAACGTGCAGATGAGCTGGACATCGTTGGACAAGAGCGAGGCGAGTCCGTGGATGCGGATGTTCGGCAATGCGAGGAAGTGGATCGGATAAGGGCCTGCAGCCTCACCACACCGTCTTCAGCCCCTGGACTGACCGCAACTTGCTGTCGGCGGTCACCAAGGGGGCGGCCAGGGTGAGTGCCGTGGCGGCAATGACGCGATCCGCCGGGTCGCCATGCATTGACTCGCCGAAGGCCCCTGCCATCTGGGCGATTTCTGCGGAGACCGGCTCGAAGCGCAATTCAGGCAAGGATCGTGCGTCGGCCAGCCATTGATCGGCCGGCATGCTGAACACCAAGCGCCCCCGTCGCGCGGCCGTCGCGATTTCGAGGACGCTGATCGCGCTCACGATAGCCGGCGTCTCGGCGCTCGCGCGACGGATTGCACGCCGCGCTGCGGGACTCAACTGGCCGGGCTCGCTCAACCACCAGATGAGCACGTGCGTATCGAGCACCATCATCGGTTCATGTCCCATTCGCTGGCACCCAGGACCGGTTCCGTGGGGTCATCCATCCTGACGAGGCTTCCCGCAAGGCGAGCGCGCGCCAAGGCCGCGGCGTCTTCGACTTGCACCGGTGGCGCGATTTCGGCGATGACGCGTCCGCGCAGCGTGACCCTACTCGCTCACCCTTGGCAACACTGGCCAAATATTCCGGAAGGTGCTGCGCGGAGTTCGGTGACCTTGACTTTCTTCATGATCGGATCCTGAATATGTACAGATCAAATGTACAGATCAAGGTGCATCCGCGTCAAACCGCACGGCCATTAACATCCCCGGCACGATGCCCCGGCCCCCCATCCAGAAATCCCGCTTCGACCGCCTCGACGCCCTGCGCGGACTCGCGATGGTCTGGATGGCGGTCTACCACTTCTGCTTCGACCTCAATCACTTCCGCCTGATCGCGCCGCAGGACTTCTACAACGACCCGTTCTGGACCTGGCAGCGCACCAGCATCGTCTCCTTGTTCCTGTTCTGCGCGGGGCTGTCGCAGGCCGTGGCCTGGGAACAGCGGCAGCCTGGTCGCGCTTCTGGAAGCGCTGGGGCCAGATCGCGGCATGTGCGCTGCTGGTGAGCATCGGATCGTGGTTCATGTTCCCGCGCAGCTTCATCTCCTTCGGCGTGCTGCATGGCATCGCGGTGATGCTGATCATCACGCGCCTCAGCGCCGGACTGCGGGGCTGGTTGTGGCCACTCGGCCTCGTCGCCATCGTGCTGCCTCATGTCGTGCAGCATCCCTTCTTCGACACGCGCTGGACGAACTGGGTCGGGCTCGTGACACGCAAGCCAGTCACCGAGGACTACGTGCCGCTGCTGCCTTGGCTCGGCGTGATGTGGTGGGGGCTGGCGGCAGGGCAGTGGGCCTTGGAGCACCGCCGCGATTGGCTGGCGGGCAATGTGTCGGCCGTCGGCGCGTCCGCTTGCCGTGCTGGGTCGATGGAGCTTGAGCTTCTACATGCTCCACCAGCCGGTGCTCATCGGCCTTCTGATGGCCTATGTGAAGCTGGATGCGCTAACGCTGGGGCGCGCAGCCAAAGAAAAAGGCGCCAAGGGCGCCTTTTTCAACGCGGATCCGGCTCTGCCGGGCCGCAGGTGGAGCCCCACCTTGAGGGGGTGCGCCGAAGGCGCTACAGGGGTGGGTCAATCCATCACTCCTGGAACTTGTAGTCCGTCTTGGCGCTCTTGCGCAGGTCTTCGCGGAACTTGGCGACCTTCTGCTGGCCCAGGCGCTGCTGGATCTGCGGCTTCACTTCGGCAAGCGCCGGGAACTGCGCGTCGCGCACGTCCTCGACCATGATGATGTGGTAGCCGAACTGCGACTTGACGGGCTCGTCGGTCATCTGGCCCTTGGAGAGCTTGGTCATCGCTTGCGAGAACTCGGGCACGTAGCTGCCGGCGGCAGCCCAGTCGAGGTCGCCACCCTTCTCGGCGGAGCCGGGATCCTTGGAATTCTTCTTGGCCACGTCGTCGAACTTGGCGCCGCCCTTGATCTGGGCGATCAGCTTCTTGGCGTCGTCTTCCTTCTCGACCAGGATGTGGCGGGCGCGATATTCCTTGTCGCCGGCCTGGGCCTTGAACTTCTCGTACTCAGCCTGGATCTCGGCATCGGTGATCGGGTTCTTCTTCTCGAAGTCCTGGAACAAGGACTGGATCAGCACGTTCTGGCGCACCAGCTCCATCTGCGCCTTGTAGTCGGGCGTCGCGGCGAGGCCGCGCTTCTCGGCTTCCTGGACGAAGATCTCGTTGAGCACGATCTGGTCGCGCGCCAGCGTCTCGATATTGGGCGGCAGCTGTCGGCCCTGCGATTGGGCCTGCTTGCTGACCTGGCTGACCAGCGCATCGACGCGCGCCTTGGGGACTGCCTTGCCGTTGACCGTGGCGACGTTCTGGGCGGAGGCACCCAGCGCGAGAGTGAGCAGACCAAGGGCGATAACCGTCTTCTTCATGGAATACCTCTGTTGATGGAAAGCTTTGGAACTTGCCGCGCGCCGGGATGCAGGGGGTCGGGAGGGCCGCCGGAGGTGGGGGCTGGCCGGGGGATTCAGACCTCGTCGGGCGCTCGGGTGTGGAGTGCGAGGGCGTGGATGCCCTGTGGGATCAAAGTGCTCAAGGCATGATACACGAGGCGATGGCGCGCCAAACGTGACAAGCCGTTAAAGGCGGGGCTCACGATATGCACCGTGAAATGCCTGCCTTCGCGAGCGCCAGCGTGCCCTGCGTGCAGGTGGCTGTCGTCCTGGATTTCGAGTTGCGTGGGGGCGAGCGATTCGCGCAAGGTCGCCTCGATCTGGTCCGCCGAAACACTCATTCGATGCCGACCTCCTCGCGGGCGCGGGCCTCATCCTCATGCTTGAGATGCCGGCTCAGGTAGATGCCTTGCGCCACCATGAACACGATCATCAGGCCGATCGAGCCGAACAGCTTGAAGTTGACCCAGGTGGAGGTGGAGAAGCTGTAGGCCACGTAGATATTGAGAAGGCCCATGAAGGCGAAGAAAGCCACCCATCCGAAATTGAGCCGCTGCCAGATGGCCGCGGGCAGGTCCACCTGATGGCCCATCAGGGCCTGCAGCAGGTTCTTCCTGAACAAGGTCTGGCTGATCCACAGGCTCGCGGCCATCACCCAGTAGAGAACGCTGGGCTTCCACTTGATGAAGGTCTCGCTGTGGAACCAGATCGTCGCGCCGCCCAGCACGGTCACCAGGCCCAGGCTCACCCACAGCATCGTGTCGATCTTCTGCCGGCGCGCCAGGAGCCAGGCGATCTGTGCCGCGGTGGCCGCGATCACCACCACGGTGGCCAGCAGCACCGGTGCTTCGTCCGGGCCGACCACGCCCCCCGACACCATGAAGCCCAGCCAGTCGGTGGCGTGATCGGCCGCCCACTCCTTGTGGGACTCCGCATACTTGAATGCGCCGAAGAACAGGATCACCGGCAGGAAGTCGAACAGCAGTTTCATGCGTGCGCGAGAAGTTCGTTCAGGGTTGACGGGGCTTGAAGTCTAGCGCCGCCGAGTTGATGCAATAGCGCTCACCGGTCGGCGCCGGCCCATCGTCGAACACATGGCCGAGATGGGCCCCGCAATTCTGGCACTTGACCTCCACGCGCACCATGCCGAGGCTGCGGTCCGATTTCACGCTCGATCGCGGCCTTCTCGACAGGCTGGAAATAGCTCGGCCACCCGCAGCCGGCGTCGAACTTGGTCTGCGAATCGAACAGCGGCTCGCCGCAGGCCACGCAGCGGTACACGCCGTCGGCGCCGTGGTCCCAGTACTTGCCGCTGAAGGGCCGCTCGGTCGCCGCATGGCGGGTCACCTGGTATTGCATCGGGTCGAGCTGGGCTCGCCACTCCGCATCGGTCTTCTTCACCTTGTAGTCGCTCATGATGAACAGGACACCTCGATGGTTTGCGCCCATTCGGGCGGGAAGCCGGCATAGGCCTCGTGCTCGGGCTGCTCGTCGAAGGGATGCTCCAGCACGGCGAGCAGGCGTCGCGTTGCCGAGAAGTCGCCGGCCTGTGCCTCTCGGATCGCAACTTCGGCCAAGTGGTTCCGAAGCACGTACTTGGGGTTGACCCGGTTCATCCTCAAGGCGCGCTCGGCGTCGTCGGAGCCCTCGCGCCGCAGGCGATCGCCATAGCGCAGGCCCCAGGCGTCGAAGGCCTCCCGGTCGATGAAGAGATCGCGCAGCGCATCGTTGCGCGCGCCTTCGGCACTCGAAAAGCCAGCCAGGCGTCGGAAGGTGATGCTGAAGTCGGCCCTGTCCTTGGCCATCAGGCCCAGCAGGTCCTCGATGAGCTCGCGGTCACCGTCCTGCATGGCGGCGAGCCCCAGCTTGGCTGACATGCGCGAGGCCAGCGCCTCTGGGAGCACCGTCTGGTAGGCAGAAAGCGCGGCGAACGCCTCGTCCTGGTCGGCCAGCAAGGGCAGCATGGCCTGCGCCAGCGCGTGCAGGTTCCAGAAGGCCACATGGGGCTGGCGGGCATAGGCATACCGGCCCTGGTGGTCGGAGTGGTTGCAGATGTGACGAGGATCGAACACATCGAGGAAGCCGAAGGGTCCGTAGTCGATCGTGAGGCCGAGGATCGACATGTTGTCGGTGTTCATCACGCCGTGGCAGAAGCCCACGGCCTGCCATTGCGCCATCAGCAAGGCGGTGCGGCGCGTCACCGCATCCAGCAGGGCGGCATACGGACTGGGCGACTCGCGGCATTCGGGGTAGTGGTGCTCGATCACGAAGTTGGCCAGCGTCCGCAGCTCGGCATGCAGGTCGTGATGCGAAAAGTGTTCGAAGTGGCCGAAGCGCACGAAGGAGGGCGCCAGTCGCGTCACCACGGCCGCGCTCTCGATCTCCTCGCGGCGCACCGGCTGTGGTGAGCCGGTCACGCACAGCGCGCGCGTGGTAGGGATGCCGAGCGCATGCACGGCCTCGGAGCAGAGGAACTCGCGGATCGACGAGCGCAGCACCGCGCGGCCGTCGCCCATGCGCGAGTAGGGCGTGCGGCCGCTGCCCTTGAGCTGGATCTCGACGCCCTCTCCATCGGGCGTCTCGACCTCGCCGAGCAGCAGGGCGCGGCCATCGCCGAGCTGGCCGGCCCAGATGCCGAACTGATGTCCGCTGTAGACCGTTGCCACCGGCTGCATGCCCGGCCACAGCGCATTGCCGCTGAACACCTGCAGGGCATCGGCTTCGCGCTTCCACCAGTCGGCCGGCCAGCCCAGGCTGCGGGCGCGCTGTCGCTGGTGGCGACCCAATGCGGGGCGGGCAGGGGCTGGGCGGGCAGGGCGGTGTGGAAGGCCTCGCCCAGGCGGGCATAGCGGTTGGTCCAGCGCAGTTCTTCTTGTTGCGCCCACTGACGCGTTTCCAGGGGCGAATTCATCCGGGGCAGTGTAGTCACCAGGGCATGGCAGCAACGGACGCAGGGCTTCGTTCGGCTTGTGGGCGCGCGCTGCCGTCGGGTCGCGCGGCAAATGTGCGTGCCAGCCGTCCTCGACGGGAACCAGCCACGGCAGCAGGCGGAGGGTGCGGTGTTTTTTTGTGAGCATTTCCCGCAAAGGGCTCCAAACGCGCGCTGCGCGGGATTCAAAGGGCTGGAGTGGTTACTCACGCGCAGGCCCCTTGCAGGCCGAGTGCTCTTCCCCCGGCGCAACTCAATCCTTTGGAGACCCTGAACCATGCAAACGTTTCGAACCAAGCATTGCACGATTGCTTGCCTCACCCTGGCCCTGGTGCTGAGCGCCTGCGGCGGTGGCGGCAGCGACGCTGCGCCTGCGGGCGGTGGCGGCGGCATCACTGGCCCCAGCGACAATCCGCCCGGCGGCAACGAACCCGGCAACGAACCCGGCAACGAACCCGGCAACGACCCTGGCAACGACCCTGGCAACGAGCCTGGCAACGAATCCCCTGCCGACCTGACGGCGACGAGCCCCGTGGAGGCGGGCGCGTATTGCGCCGAAGGCGGCAGCAAGGTCGACCAGGGCCTGGACACCGATGACAACGGTACCCTCGACGCCGGCGAAGTGCGCAGCACGAAGTACCGATGCAATACCGCGCAGGGCGTAGAAGAGTGGCTCAGTGTCACCGATCCGGTCCAGGCGAAGCCGCAATCCGCAACCGGCTACGGCTACATGGCCACCAACGAGACGGCGCAAGTGGCTGTCACCCTGCCTGCCAATCTGGACATTCCCGTCGGCGACTCGGTGCGCGTCAAGGGTGCGGCCGCTGGTGGGTGGAAGATCGTCCCGAATGCAGACCAGGTGGTGAAGGCGGATGCGTTGGCGTCATGGACGACGCATCATGAAGTGGTGACTGAAGTGCCGCGGCAGCGGACGCCATGGTCTGCGGTGGGTTCCTCCGCTGACGGCAGGGTGCTCGCGGCAACGGAAGACAACGGACAGTACGGCCAACTCTGGATGTCGAAGGACGGCGGCGAGAACTGGGCGCATGTCCTGGTTAACGCCGACACGGTGGCCATGGGGTTCCCGGGTCGGGCGTGGTCGTCGGTGGCTCTATCGCACGATGGCACGACCATCATGCTGACGGTCAAGCACCACGCGAACTGGGGTTGGATCTATGTCTCGAGGGACTCCGGTGCCAATTGGCAGGGGCACATAATCGGGCCGCGTTTGCATCACTTCTGGGTCACGTCATCCATGTCGGACGACGGGCAAAAGCTTGCAGCGGCGGACGGATTGTCAGGCGCAGACACTGAGCGCGGATTCATCTATACCTCCATCAGTTCCTTCAAGGACGGCGCATGGACCAGGCAGGCCGGCGCTGCGGGTCGACGGAACTGGGGAGGCGTCGCGTACTCGGGTGACGGCAAGCACCTGGTGGCCGTGGTGAACGGGGGCCACATCTACACCGCGGACACTTCGACTGCGGATGCCAATGGCGTGTTCGAATGGACCGAGCGCCATACCGACCAGGTTGGCGAGCAAGCCGGAACCACGCGCAACTGGGGATCGGTGGCCTCCTCGCGCGACGGCCAGCATCTGGTGGCAGCGGACAAGGGGGGCAAGCTCTATGTCTCGTCCGACTTCGGCGCGAGCTGGGTCGCGATCGGCGAGGCGGGCAACTGGAAATCGGTCGACATGTCGGCTGACGGCGGCAAGATCGTGGCGGTGAAGGACAACCAGTCATACACCTTCACCAATGGCGGCCTCAGCTGGAGCGCCAGCCCCTCCGGTGCCTTCGCAGGCAACGCCAACGCTGTGGCCCTCTCGGGCGACGGTGGCAAGGTGGTGGCTGTCGACGACAACCTGATCTACACCGCCAAGGCCCGCACTGCGGCCGTGACCGGCTCGATCACCGGCACCCAGTCCGACAGCGTCGACCTGATCTATCGCGGCGAGGGCGTGTTCGAGGTGAGCAACCACGAGGGCACGTCGATGACGGTCCAGTAACCTGGGCATCGCGAGCGGGCCCTGCGGAGCTCGCTCGCCCGTGCCGTTACCGAGGCACCGGTTTCAAGGTCGCCGGGGTCACGCAAGCGCGTGCCCCGGCGCTTCGTTTCCGACATGCGGTACGGGCATTCCCTGTACGGCCGTCGGCGGCAATTTCGTAAGCTGGCCGCGTCCTACAAGACCACATCCGGAGACAAAGCAATGCCTGCAAGCCGCCTTCCCGTCAAGACCGCCATCGCGCTCGCCGCCCTCTGCTGCGGCAGCGCCTTCGCGCAAAAGGGCGAGACCGTCAAGATCGCCTGGATCGACCCGCTGTCGGGCCTGATGGCTCCCGTGGGCCAGAACCAGCTCAAGAGCTTCCAGTTCTTCGCCGAGCACTTCAACAAGCGCAACCCCGCCGGCGTGAAGTTCGAGGTCATCGGCATCGACAACAAGCTCTCGCCGCAGGAAACCGCCAACGCGCTGAAGTCGGCCATCGACCAGGGCGTGCGCTACGTGCTGCAGGGCAACGGCTCGGGCGCCGGCGGCGGCGATGATCGACGGCGTCTCCAAGCACAACGAGCGCAACCCCGGCAAGGAAGTGCTCTACATCAACTACGCCGCGGTCGACCCCGACTTCACCAACAGCAAGTGCAACTACTGGCACTTCCGGCTCGATGCCGACACCTCGATGAAGATGGAAGCCCTCACCACCTTCATCAAGGACCAGGCCGACATCAAGAAGATCTACCTGATCAACCAGAACTACCAGCACGGCCACCAGGTCAGCAAGTACGCCAAGGAGGCCCTGACCCGCAAGCGCCCCGACATCCAGGTCGTCGGCGACGACCTGCACCCGCTGGCCCAGGTGCGCGACTTCGCGCCCTACATCGCCAAGATCAAGGCCTCGGGCGCCGACAGCATCATCACCGGCAACTGGGGCTCCGACCTCACCCTGCTGATGAAGGCCGCCAACGACGCCGGCCTGAACGCGAAGTTCTTCACCTACTACGCCGGCGTCACCGGCACCCCCACGGCAATGGGCTCGAGCGTCGATGGGCGGGTGTTCAACGTGGCCTACAACCACAGCGCGCTGACCGGCGAGCCGCGACAGCTCGCAGACGAATTCAAGAAGCGCTTCAACGACGACTGGTACACCGGCGCCGTGTTCCACGCCTACCAGATGCTCTCGACCGCCATGGCGCAGGCCAAGAGCACCGACCCGGCGAAGGTCGCCGTCGCGATGGAGGGCCTGAAGTTCAAGAGCTTCAACGGCGAGGTCGAGATGCGCAAGGCCGACCACCAGCTGCAGCAGACGCTGTTCATCACGTCGTGGAAGAAGGCCGCCGGCGCACCGAACGACTACAGCGTCGAGAACACCGGCTACAACTTCCAGCCGGTCAAGACCTACGAGCCGTACATCTCCAGCACGCCAACGTCGTGCCAGATGAAGCGCCCGTCCTGAGCCGCCCGAGCGCTCGGCGCTCCGCCAGGGCTCCGCTGCGGCTGGCACGGCTCCGCCGGCGCCTTTGTTCGCACGGCGTCCGCTTGCTGCCAGTCTTCTCCAGCGCCACTCGCGCTCGTGGACCAGATCCTCATCAACGTCCTGAACGGCATCAGCTCCGGCCTGCTGCTGTTCATGCTGAGCTGCAGGCCTCACGCTGATCTTCAGCATGATGGGCGTCCTCAACTTCGCGCACGCCAGCTTCTACATGCTGGGCGCGTATTTCGCCTACACGCTGACGGGCATCGTCGGCTTCTGGGTGGCCCTGGTCGTCGCGCCGCTGCTGGTGGGCGTGCTCGGCGCCGTGTTCGAGCGCACCGCCTTGCGCCGGGTGCACGCCTTCGGGCACGTGCCGGAGCTGCTGATCACCTTCGGCCTGGGCTACGTGATCCTCGAGCTGGTGCAGCTGATCTGGGGACGCACCACGGTGCCGTTCTCGCCGCCGGCGCTGCTCAACGGTCCGGCCTTCACGATCGTGCAGTCTTCGCGCGACGGCCTGCAGCCTCGTCTGGGGTGCGGCCCCGGCCGAGATGTGCGCCTCGGCGGCCGACGTGATCGTCGCGTGCTCGCGCTTTCCGCTCACCCGCACCTTCATGATGGTGGTGGCCCTGCTGATGCTGCTGTCGCTGTGGCTGCTGCTCACGCGCACCCGCATCGGCCTCGTGATCCAGGCAGCGCTGACGCATCCCGAGATGGTCGAGGCGCTGGGCCACAACGTTCCGCGCGTGCTGATGCTGGTGTTCGGCAGCGGCTGCGCGCTCGCCGGCCTGGCCGGGGTGATCGGCGGCATCACCTTCGTGACCGAGCCTTCGATGGCGGCCATCGTCGGCTCGATCATCTTCGTGGTCGTGGTGGTGGGCGGCATGGGGTCGCTGGCCGGCGCCTTCGTGGGCTCGCTGCTGATCGGACTGCTGCAGACGCTGCCGCTGACGGTCGACAAGTCGCTCGTGCACCTGGCGGCGAATTTCGGCTGGATGATCGGGCCCGACAACCCGGTCTATCCGCTGCTGCAAGATCACGCTCTCGCAGGCCGCGCCGATACTGCCTTACCTGCTGCTGGTGCTGATCCTGATCTTCCGGCCCAAGGGCCTGCTCGGCACGCGGGAGGGCTGAAGCAATGAGACCAGCAAGCACCGAGCCATCGCGGTCCACCGCGCCTGCGCGGCGCGAAGCAGCTGCCGGGCGCTGTTTCATTTCCGGCCGCTACAACATCGGGCGCTTCGTCATCTGGGGCGCGTACGCGCTGGTGCTGATCGTCGCGCCGCTGCTGTGGCGAGTCGAGCCTCGCGCAGACGATGCTCTCGCAGATCGGCATCGCCATCATCGCCTGCCTGGCCTACAACATCCTGCTCGGCCAGGGCGGCATGCTGAGCTTCGGCCATGCCGTCTACAGCGGGCTCGGCTCCTTCCTGGCGATCCACACGCTCAATCTCGTGAGCGCGGGCAAGCTCGCCATTCCGGTGGGCCTGATCCCGCTGGTGGGCGGCCTCGTCGGGCCTGTTCTTCGCGGCGCTGCTCGGCTATGTCACCACCAAGAAGGCCGGCACCACCTTCGCGATGATCACGCTGGGCATCGGCGAGCTGGTGCTGGTCGATGTCGCTGATGATCCCGGAGTTCTTCGGCGGCGAGGGCGGCATCACCGGCAACCGCGTGGTGGGCAAGCCCTTCCTCGGCATCACGTTCGGGCCGCAGATCCAGGTGTACTACCTGATCGCGGCCTACTGCTTCGTCTCGACCGTGCTGATGTTCGCCTTCACCCGCACGCCGCTCGGCCGCATGCTCAACGCGGTGCGCGACAACCCCGAGCGGGTCGAGTTCATCGGCTACAGCACGCAGCGGGTGCGCTACCTGGCCTTCATGGTGTCGGGCTTCTTCGCCGGCATCGCGGGCGGTCTCGGTGCGCTCAACTTCGAGATCGTCACGGCCGAGGTGGTGGGCGCGGCGCGCTCCGGCGCCTACCTGCTGTTCGTCTTCCTCGGCGGCGCGACCTTCTTCTTCGGGCCGATCATCGGCGCGGTGCTGATGATCATCGCGCTCGTGCTGCTGTCGGAGTGGACCCAGGCCTGGCTGCTGTACCTGGGCCTGGTGTTCCTCTTCATGGTGAGCTATGCGCCGGGCGGCATCGCGAGCCTGATCATGATGAACCTGCGCGTGGCGGCCTTCGGCAAGCTCAGGAAGCTGTGGACCGCCTACCTGGCGCTGGGCGGCACCGCGGCGGTCGTGCTGCTCGGCGTGGCGGCGATGATCGAGATGCTCTACCACCTGCAGCTCAATCCCGCGCTCGGGCCGCAGCTCAAGTTCATGGGCGCCACGCTCGATGCCAGCAGGCTCGACAGCTGGTTCGGCGCGGGCTTCCTGGTGGTCACCGGCGCGGCGATGTTCGAGCTCACCAGGCGCAGCTTCAAGCGCCAGTGGGACGAGATCCAGGAAGAGATCGAGAAGGAAATCAAGCGCCGGGAGACGCTATGAGCCAACAAGCTGCAGTAGAGCTTGTCGACGTACGCAAGAGCTTCGGCAAGACCGAGATCATCCGTGGCGCCAGCCTCTCGGTGGCCGCCGGCGAGCGGGTGGCCATCATCGGCCCCAACGGCGCCGGCAAGAGCACGCTGTTCAACCTCATCAGCGGACGCTTCGGCCTCAGCAGCGGCGAGATCCGGCTCAAGGGCGAGCGCATCGACGGCAAGGCGCCCTACGAGATCAACCGCCGCGGGCTGGCGCGCAGCTTCCAGGTGAGCAACCTGTTCACGCGCCTGTCGGTGTTCGAGAACATCCGCTGCGCCGTGCTGTGGAGCCTGGGCTATCGCTACGCGTTCTGGAAGTTCCTGGCCGACCTGAAGGACGCCAACGACCGGACCCGCGAGGTGCTCGAGATGATCAAGCTCGACAAGAAGCGCGACGTGCTGGCGATGAACCTCACCTACGCGGAGCAGCGCGCGCTGGAGATCGGCGTGACGATCGCCGGCGGCGCCGAGGTGGTGCTGCTCGACGAGCCGACCGCGGGCATGAGCAAGAGCGAAACCAGGCGCTTCGTGCAGCTCATACGCGAAGTCACCGCCGGCAAGACCCTGCTCACGGTGGAGCACGACATGGGCGTGGTGTTCGGCCTGGCCGACAAGATCGCGGTGCTGGTCTACGGCGAGGTGATCGCCTTCGACGTGCCCGAGGCGGTGCGCTCCAATCCGCGGGTGCAGGAGGCTTACCTCGGCTCGATACATGGCGGCGCTTCGGCCACGATGGAAAACTGAACTGATGCTGCAACTCGACAACCTCCACGCCTTCTACGGCAAGAGCCATGTGCTGCATGGCGTCACGCTCGAGGTGAAGCCGGGAGAGATCGTGAGCCTGCTCGGCCGCAACGGCTCCGGACGATCCACCACGGTCAAGGCCATCATGGGCCTCGTGCACGGCGAGGGCTCGGTCAAGTGGCGCGACCGCGAGATCCTCGGCAAGCCGGCCTACGAGATCGCCCACCTCGGCCTCGGCTACGTGCCGGAGAACCGCGACATCTTCCCCAAGCTCACGGTCCACCAGAACCTCGCCCTCGGCCAGAAGAAGGCCAACAAGAGCGGCCGCTGGAGCTTCGACGACATGTACGGCATGTTCCCGCGCCTGAAGGAGCGCCAGCACACCGAGGCGGGCGTGCTGTCCGGCGGCGAGCAGCAGATGCTCACGCTGTGCCGCACGCTGATGGGGGACCCGGAGCTCATCATGATCGACGAGCCCACCGAGGGCCTCGCGCCCAAGATCGTCGAGCAGGTGGCCGAGTACCTCAAGGAGCTCAAGAAACGCGGCGTGAGCGTGCTGCTCGTCGAGCAGAAGCTCACCATCGCGCTCGAGATATCGGAGCGCTGCCATGTGATGGGACATGGCCGCATAGTCTTCGAGGGCACCCCGGGCGATCTGCGCAACAACGCCTACATTCGCAAGGAGTGGCTCGAAGTCTGAGGCGAGCCGCCGGGGAGACCAATTGTTGCTTCCTGCTGTCACGCCGGCGACATCGAGCCGGCATGACCTCCTTAGAATCGCACGATCGTTCGATTTCAATACCTTTCCACTCTGGAGGCGCAGACGATGAGTGCCAGCTATCAAGTGCACGGCGATGTGGCCGTGATCACCCTGAACAACCCGCCGGTCAACGGCCTCGGATACGAAACCCGCGTCGGGATCATCAGCGGCCTCGAGCGGGCCGAGGCCGACGACGCCGTCCAGGCGATCGTGATCACCGGCGCCGGCAAGGCCTTCTCGGGCGGCGCCGACATCCGCGAGTTAGGCTCGCCCAAGGCGCTGCAGGAGCCCAACCTGCTGAGCCTGATCAAGGCGCTGGAGAACTACAGCAAGCCGGTGGTCGCGGCGATCCACAGCGTCTGCATGGGCGGCGGCCTCGAGCTCGCATTGGGCTGCCACTACCGCGTCGCCGCGCCCGGCACCCAGGTGGCGCTGCCTGAAGTGAAGCTCGGCCTGGTGCCCGGGGCAGGCGGCACGCAGCGCCTGCCGCGCGTCCTCGGGGTGGAGGCGGCGCTCAACATGATCGTCAGCGGCGAACCGGTCAAGAGCGAAGTGCTGGCGGCCTTGCCCGGCCAGAAGCTGTTCGACAGGATGGTCGACGGCGACGTGGTCGACGGCGCCATCGCCCTTGCCCGTGAAGTCGCCGGCAAGCGCCCGTTGCCGCTGGTACGCAACCTCAAGGCCACGCACCCGAACCCGGACGGCTACTTCCAGTTCGCCCGCAACACCGTGAAGGCGGTGGCGCGCAACTTCCCGGCGCCCGCCCGCTGCGTCGATGCCGTCGAGGCCGCGCTCACCAAGAGGATCGACGACGGCCTGGCCTTCGAGCGCGAGACCTTCCTCGCGCTGATGATGACGCCCGAATGCAAGGCGCTGCGCCACGCCTTCTTCGCCGAGCGCTCCGCCGGCAAGATCGCAGACGTCCCCGAGGACACGCCACAGCGCAAGATCGAGAAGGTGGCCGTGATCGGCGCGGGCACCATGGGCGGCGGCATCGGGATGAACTTCCTCAACGCGGGCATCCCGGTGACCTTGCTCGAGACCAAGCAGGAAGCGCTCGACCGCGGCATCGGCGTGATCCGCAAGAACTACGAGGCGCAGGTCAAGAAGGGCAAGCTCAACCAGGACAAGCTCGAGCAGCGCATGAGCCTTCTGGGCACCACGCTCGCCTACAACGAGATCAAGGATGCCGACCTGGTGATCGAGGCGGTGTTCGAGGACATCGGCGTCAAGGAGCAGGTGTTCAAGCAGCTCGACGAGGTGATGAAGCCCGGCGCCATCCTGGCGTCCAACACCTCCACGCTCGACCTGAACAAGGTCGCATCCTTCACCAAGCGCCCGCAGGACGTGATCGGCCTGCACTTCTTCAGCCCGGCCAACGTGATGAAGCTGCTGGAGGTGGTGCGCGGCGACCAGACCGCCAAGGACGTGCTCGCCACGGTGATGGCGCTGGCCAGGAAGATCAAGAAGACCGCGGTGGTCTCGGGCGTGTGCGACGGCTTCATCGGCAACCGCATGATCGAGCAGTACTCGCGCCAGGCCGGCTACCTGCTGGATGAAGGCTGCACGCCGGAGCAGGTCGACAAGGCCATCGAGCGCTTCGGCTTCGCGATGGGGCCGTTCCGCATGGGCGACCTGGCCGGCAACGACATCGGCTGGGCGATACGCAAGCGCCGCGCCGCCGAGCGGCCCGACATGCGCTACAGCAAGACCGCCGACCTGCTGTGCGAGATGGGCCGCTTCGGCCAGAAGACCGGCGCCGGCTGGTACGACTACAAGCCGGGCAAGCGCGACGCGATCCCCTCGGCGCTGGTCAACGACATGATCGTCAAGTACCGTGCGGACCAGGGCATCACTCCGCGCAAGGTCAGCGACGAGGAGATCGTCGGTCGCCTGGTCTATGCGCTGGTGAACGAGGGCGCCAAGCTGCTCGAGGAGGGCATCGCCCAGCGCGCCTCCGACATCGACATGGTCTACCTGACCGGCTACGGCTTCCCGCTCTATCCGCGGCGGCCCGATGTGCTATGCCGACACGCAGGGCCTCTTCAACGTGGTGCAGGCCATGAAGCGCTTCGCGCGCAACCCGCACGACGATGCCGCCTTCTGGAAGCCGGCGCCGTTGCTGGCGAAGCTTGCCGCCGAAGGCAAGACCTTCTCCTGAAATGAACAGACCGCCCTGGCCGCAGGAAGCGCACCCAGTGAGTGGGAGCCGCGGATCCGGCTTTGCCGGGCCGCTGGCGGAGCCCCTCGAGGGTGGCGCGAAGCGCCTCCGGGGGTGGTCGTCAACTACAGAGGTAGAGACATGACTGATGCAGTGATCGTGAGCACCGCTCGCACGCCCCTGGCGAAGAGCTGGAAGGGCGCCTTCAACATGACCCACGGCGCCACCCTGGGCGGCCATGCCGTGCGCGCGGCCGTGGAACGTGCCGGCATCGAGCCCGGCGATGTCGAGGACGTGCTGATGGGCTGCGCGACGCCCGAGGGCGCCACCGGCGGCAACATCGCCAGGCAGATCGCGCTGCGCGCCGGCCTGCCCATCACCACCAGCGGCGTGACCGTCAACCGCTTCTGCTCGAGCGGCCTGCAGACCATCGCGATGGCCGCGCAGCGCATCATGGCGGGCGAGGGCGACGTGTACGTGGCCGGCGGCGTGGAGAGCATCTCCTGCGTGCAGAACGAAGCCAACCGGCACATGGCGCATGAGGGCTGGCTGATGGAGAACAAGCCCGAGATCTACTGGAACATGCTGCAGACCGCCGAGCAGGTGGCCAAGCGCTACAAGATCGACCGCGAGCGCATGGACCAGTACGGCGCCGCCAGCCAGCAGAAGGCCGCCGCCGCACTGGAGGCGGGCAAGTTCAACGACGAGATCGTGCCGATCACGGTGACGGCCGGCGTGGCCGACCCGGTGCTGGGCATGCGCACGAAGGAAGTGACCGTGAGCGCCGACGAAGGCATTCGCCCGGGCACGACCTACGAGGGCGTTGCCGGCATCAAGCCCGCGATTCCCGGCGGCGTGATCTCGGCAGGCAACGCCAGCCAGTTCTCCGATGGTGCGGGCGCCTGCGTCCTGGTGAGTGCCAAGCTGGCCGTGCAGCGCAACCTGCCGATGCTGGGCCGCTTCCTCGGCTTCGCGGTGGCCGGCTGCGAGCCTGACGAAATGGGCATCGGCCCGGTGTACGCCGTGCCCAAGGTGCTCAAGCGCCTGGGCCTCACGGTCAATGACATCGACCTGTGGGAGCTCAACGAGGCCTTCGCGGTGCAGGTGCTTTATTGCGCCGACAAGCTGGGCATCCCGATGGACCGTCTCAACGTCAACGGCGGTGCGATCGCGGTCGGCCACCCTTACGGCGTGAGCGGCCAGCGGCTGACGGGCCATGCGCTGATCGAAGGCAAGCGTCGCGGCGCGAAGCGCGTCTGCGTGACGATGTGCATCGGCGGGGGGATGGGCGCGGCCGGCGTCTTTGAGGTGCTCTGATCTGATGTGAAATAGGGGGCTTCGGCCCCCTTGTCGTTTCCGGCTTCAACACGCCACACCAGATGATGCGCGCCACACTCGACTTCCTCCTGAACGACTGGATCGGCGTCGAGTCGCTGACCCGGCGCGAACGCTTCTCCGAACATTCCGGCGAGACCTTCGCCTCGGTGCTCGACACCTGCGAGCGCATCGCCCGCGAGAAGTTCGCGCCCTTCAATCGCCTGACCGACACCGAGGAGCCGCATTTCGACGGCGAGCGCGTGCACCTGCCCAAGGCCGTCCACGAGGCGACCCTGGCCTATGCCGAGTCGGGCATGCTCGCCGCGCAGCTGGACCAGGAACACGGCGGCATGCAGCTGCCCTGCGTGATCACGATGGCGGCCAACAGCTTCTTCTCGCTGGCCAGCGTCTCGATCAAGGCCTACCCGATGCTCACCATCGGCAATGCCAACCTGCTGATGGCGCACGGCACGGCGCTGCAGAAGGAGGTGTTCGCGCGCAACGAGTTCGAGGGACGCTGGTTCGGCACCATGTGCCTGAGCGAGCCGCAGGCCGGCTCCAGCCTGTCGGACGTGGCCACTCGCGCGGTGCCGGATGGGCCCGATTTCGAATCCGATCCGCTCGGCCCGCGCTATCGCCTCAAGGGCAACAAGATGTGGATCTCGGCCGGCGAGCACGAGATCACCGAGAACATCGTCCACCTGGTGCTCGCGAAGATCCCCGGGCCGGACGGCAAGACCTTGCCGGGCGTGAAGGGCATCTCGCTCTTCATCGTGCCGAAGAAGCTGGTCGACGAGAAAGGCCAGCTCACCGGCGAGCGCAACGACGTGGCGCTGGCGGGCTTGAACCACAAGCTCGGCTACCGCGGTACCACCAACACGCTGCTCAATTTCGGGGAAGGCAAGTTCCCGGTGCCGCTCGGGGCAGGGCGCCATCGGCTACCTGGTGGGCGAGCCCGGCAAGGGCCTGGCCTGCATGTTCCACATGATGAACGAGGCCCGCATCGGGGTCGGCCTCGGCGCCACGATGCTCGGCTACGCCGGCTACCTCGCCTCGCTCGAATACGCGAAGCAGCGACCGCAGGGACGCGCGGTCGGCGTCGGCGGAAAGGACGCATCGCAGCCGCAGGTGCCGATCATCGAGCACGCCGACGTCAAGCGCATGCTGCTGGCGCAGAAGGCGTATTGCGAAGGCGCGCTGGCGCTGGAGCTGTACTGCGCCAGGCTGGTGGACGAGCAGCGCACGGGCGAACCCGACGCCGCCTCGGATGCGAGCCTGCTGCTGGAGATGCTCACGCCCATCGCCAAGAGCTGGCCGAGCGAGTGGTGCCTGGAGGCCAACAGCCTCGCGATCCAGGTGCATGGCGGCTACGGCTACACCCGCGACTTCGCGGTGGAGCAGCACTGGCGCGACAACCGGCTGAACATGATCCACGAGGGCACGCACGGCATCCAGGGCCTGGACCTGCTGGGCCGCAAGGTGGTGATGGAAGGCGGCAAGGGGCTGGCGCTACTGGCTTCCACGATCGGCAGGACGATGGATCGCGCCGCGCAAGTGCCGGAGCTTCGCGAGCATGCCAAGGCGCTGTCGCAGGCGGTGCAACGCATCGGCGAGGCCACCCGGGCGGCGTGGTCCACGGGCAACCCGATCGAGGCGCTGGCCAATGCGACCCCCTACATGCAGGCCTTCGGCCACGTGGTGCTCGCATGGACCTGGCTCGATGTGGCCCTCGCTGCCCAGGCCGGCCTCGAGCAGGCAGGCCTGCCACAGGACCGCAGGGACTTTCTCTGTGGCAAGCTCGCGGCCATGCGCTATTTCTTCGCCTACGAACTCCCCCGCATCGACGCCTGGCTGCGTGTCGTCGAAAGCCGCGAGGACTGCTGCCGCACCGCCCAGGAGAGCTGGTTCTGATGAACGACAACCCGCCCCAGCGACGCTTGGACGAGATGCTGGTCTGGGTCCTGATCTACACCGGCCTCGTCGTGCTGTGCCTCGGCATTTTCGTCTGGTCTCGCCATGAGCTCCTCGGCGGCGGGTTTATGCTCGGTGGTGCGATCGCGGCGCTGGTCGGTGTGGTGCTGATCTACGTGCGGTCGCGCATGGACAACGCGAACAAGGAGCGCCCCGAATGATCAAGCACATCGTGATGTGGCAACTTCACGACCCGGCCGATGGCCCCCGATTCAAGGAACTGCTCGACACCTGCCAGACCGTCGTGCCGGGCATCCTCGAATGGGAAGTCGGCCTGCGGCATCCGCGGCTCGAAGCCGACCACGACGTGGTGCTGGTCTCGACCTTTGCCGACAAGGCCTCGCTCGACGCCTACCAGGTCCATCCGCACCACGTGGCCGTGAAGGCAGAGCTGGGCAAGCTGCGCTCCAGCCGCGCGATCCTCGACTACCCCACCAGCGCCCTGGCCGAGGCCGACCTCGATCTCGCCCGGGACCTGTCCTTCGCGCCGACCGCGCCGGGGGACCTGTGAGCAAACTTCCGCACGACCCATCCATGAGCCTTTTGCCCCTGTTCGACCTCACCGGCCGCACGGCCCTCGTCACCGGCGGCTCGCGCGGCCTCGGCCTGCAGATCGCCGAGGCCCTCGGCGAGGCCGGCGCCAAGCTCATGCTGAGCGCCCGCAAGGCGCCCGAGCTCGAGGAGGCCATGGCCCACCTGCAGGACCGCGGCATCGATGCGCGCTGGATCGCCGCCGACCTCAGCAGGGACAACGACGTGCTGCGCCTGGCCGAAGACACCCTGCAGCGCCTGGGGCCGGTGGACATCCTCGTCAACAACGCCGGCGCCACCTGGGGAGCTCCCGCGGAAGACCATCCCATCGATGCCTGGGACAAGGTGATGAACCTCAACGTGCGCGGCATCTTCATGCTGACGCAGCTGATCGGCCAGCAACAGCATGATCCCCCGGCACTCGGGGCGCATCATCAACCTCGCCTCCATCGCCGGGCTCGGCGGCAGCCGCTTCATGAGCGCCCTGGCGTACAGCACCAGCAAGGGCGCGGTGGTCAACTTCACCCGCGCGCTGGCCTGCGAATGGGGCAAGTACGGCATCACCGTCAACGCCCTGGCGCCCGGCATGTTCCCCAGCAAGATGACGCACGGCACGCTCGAAGCCGTGGGCGTGGACGAGCTGGCGCAGCACGCGCCGCTGCAGCGCCTCGGCGACGACCAGGACCTCAAGGGGGCAGCGCTGCTGTTCGCATCGGCCGCCGGCAAGCACATCACCGGCCAGATACTCGCCGTCGATGGCGGCGTGAGTGCATTGGTCGGTGGCTGAACGGAAGGCTGAAGCATGGAGTTCGCGGCGTCACGTTCCCTTCGTCAAGGCGCTCGGCTTCGAGCTGCTGAGCGTTGGCGACGGCGAGGCGGAGATCCGCCTGCCGCTGCGCGAGGAACATCTCAACGGCTTCATGGTGGCGCACGGCGGCGTCTGCATGACGCTGCTCGACGTGGCCATGGCGCAGGCAGCGCGCAGCGTCAACCGCGACCAGCCCGGCTGGGGCCCCGGCGTGGTCACCATCGAGATGAAGACCAGCTTCATGCGCGCGGGCGAGGGCGACCTGCGGGCCGAAGGCAGGCTGCGTCCATCGCACCGCCACGCTGGCCTTCTGCGAAGCGCGCATCTACAACGCGAACGGCGAGATGACCGCGCAGGCGACCGGCACCTTCAAGTACCTCCGCAAGCAGCCCGTGCCGGCGCAGCGGACGCTGCGCGGGTCCGCATCCGATTGAAGGCCTGAGCAAAGCGGGCCTGGGTGCCCGCAAGGAGCACATCATGGCGCTGACCAACCGACAGATCCTGCTCGCCACCCGTCCCGACGGCGAGCCGACAGCCGCCAACTTCAGGTTCGTCGATGCCCCGGTGCCCGAGCTGCGCCGACGGCCAGGTGCTGGTGCGGCACCACTACCTCTCGCTCGATCCGTACATGCGCGGGCGCATGAGCGACGACAAGAGCTATGCCCAGCCCCAGCCGCTCGACAAGGTGATGATCGGCGGCACCGTGGGCGAGGTGGTCGAGTCCAGGCACGAGCAGTTCAAGCCCGGCGACCAGGTGGTCGGCATGGGCGGCTGGCAGCAGTACAGCGTCGTCGACGCCGGCCAGCCCGGCATGCTGCGCAAGGTGGACACGAGCCGCATTCCCTTGTCGGCCTATCTCGGCGCGGTGGGCATGCCGGGCGTGACCGCCTGGTACGGGCTCACGAAGATCTGCGAGGCCAAGCGGGCCAGACCGTCGCGGTGAGGCCGCCAGCGGGGCCGTGGGCAGCGTGGTCGGCCAGCTCGCCAAGGCGCGCGGCTGTCGCGTGGTGGGCTTCGCCGGCGGCCCGGAGAAGTGCCGATACGTGGTCAAGGAGCTCGGCTTCGACGCCTGCATCGACTACAAGCAGCACCCGGACGCGCAAGTCGCTGTCGCATGGCGCTGCAGCGAAGCCACGCCCGACGGCATCGACGGCTACTTCGAGAACGTCGGCGGCATCGTGCTCGACGCCGTGCTGCTGCGCATGAACTCCTTCGGCCGCATCGCGCTGTGCGGCATGATCGCCGGCTACACGGCCAGCCGATCCCGCTGCACAACCCGCAGATGATCCTGATCACGCGCCTGCTGGTGCAGGGCTTCATCGTCAGCGAGCACATGGACGTGTGGCCCGAGGCGCTGAAGGAACTGGGCACCCTGGTCGCCACCGGCAAGCTCAAGTATCGCGAGAGCGATTGCCGCAGGGCATCGACAGCGCGCCGGAGGCCTTCATCGGCCTGCTCAAGGGCAGGAACTTCGGCAAGCAGCTGGTGAAGCTGGTCTGAGACATGGACCACCCCCGTAGCGCCTTCGGCGCTCCCGCTCAAGGGGGCTCCGCCAGCGGACCGGCGAAGCCGGATCCGCGGCTCCCGCTCGCTGGGGCTGGCGACGCCACCCACGAAGTGTTCAACCAGAGCACGCCGCTCGTTGACCTACGATCTGTTCGAGGCCAACCGGGCCCTGCGCGATGCGCTGGCCTTCCACGCTGCCGCGGCCGGCCACCGCCAGCCCTGCATGCGCTCGGGCCAGCTTGCCGGCAGCGCCGAGATGCAGGTGCATGCGCGGCTGGCCAACGTGCACACGCCGCAGCTGCGCACGCACGACCGCTTCGGCCGGCGCATCGACCAGGTCGAGTTCCATCCGAGCTACCACGCGCTGCTCGGCGCGGCCGTGAGCCAGGCCTGCATGGGACGCCCTGGGCCGGCGGGCCGGGCGCGCACCTGCTGCGCGCCGCCGGCTTCATGCTGTTCACCGAGCTCGAGCCCTCGGTGCTGTGCCCGGTCTCGATGACCTATGCGGTCACGCCCGCGCTGCGCGGCAACGCGGCCATCTTCACGCGACTGGGTTCCCAGGCTCGCCAGCACGCGCCTACGACCCGCATCTCGCGCCCGGCCCCGACAAGCCCGGCGTGACCATGGGCATGGGCATGACCGAGAAGCAGGGCGGCTCCGACGTCCGCGCCAACACCACGCAGGCGCCGATTCGAGGAAGACACGCCCTGGGGCAGGCGCTTCCGGCTGGTCGGCCACAAGTGGTTCTTCTCCGCGCCGATGTGCGACGCCTTCCTGGTGCTGGCGCAGGCGCCCGGTGGCCTGAGCTGCTTCTTCCTGCCGCGCGTGCTGCCCGACGGCAGTCTCAATGCGCTCCGCATCCAGCGCCTGAAGGACAAGCTCGGCAACAAGGCCAATGCCAGCTCCGAGGTCGAGTTCACCGGCGCCTCCGCCTGGCTGGTGGGCGAGGAGGGCCGTGGCATTCCGCAGATCCTCGAGATGGGCACGCTGACGCGGCTCGACTGCGCGCTCGGCACCAGCGGGCTGATGCGCCAGGCCCTGTCGCTCGCGCTGCACCACACCGCGCAGCGCAAGGCCTTCGGCACGCCGCTGATCGAGCAGCCGCTGATGGCGCAACGTGCTGGCCGACCTGGCGCTGGAGAGCGAGGCCGCCACGGCGCTGGCCATGCGCCTGGCGCGCGCCTTCGACCGGCACGACGATCGCCCATGAGGCGCTGATGCGTCGCCTGCTCACGCCGGTGGCCAAGTTCTGGATCTGCAAGCGCGGCAGCGCACTTCGCGCCAGGAGGCGATGGAATGCCTGGGCGGCAACGGCTACGTGGAAGAGGGCGGCGAGGGCGTGATGGCGCGCATCTACCGCGAGATGCCGCTCAACTCCATCTGGGAGGGCGCGGGCAACATCATGGCGCTCGACCTGCTGCGTGCCCTGCGCAAGCGCGACGACAGGAAGCAGGACGTGGTGGCCGCGCTCGAAGCCGAGCTGGATCGCCCTGCGCGGCACGCATCCGGCGGCCGAGCAGGCCGTGCCGCGCTGCTGGGTCGACTCGAGGAAGGCATCGAGGAATCCGAGGCGCGCCGCCTCGCGCAGGACGTCGCGCTGGCGGTGCAGGCCGCGGCTGCTGCGCCGGCATGCGCCGGATTTCGTCTTCGAGGCCTTCTGCGCGTCGCGCCTGGGCGGCGAACTGAGGGCAGGCCTTCGGCAGCCTGCCCGCCGCGAGCGACTTCCGCGGACTGATCGGGCGCGCCATGCCCTATTGAGGGGTGGGCAGCGGGCAGCGGGCGATGAACAATTGAGCAAGGGAGCGTCATGGAACCGCAACAGTCGAGCTTCATCCTCCACCACTACGCCAGTTCGCCGTTCTCGGAGAAGGTGCGGCGCATCCTGGGCTACAAGGGCCTGCCATGGAAGTCGGTGAGCGTCCCGCGCATCATGCCCAAGCCCGACGTGGTCGAGCTGACCGGCGGCTACCGGCGGACGCCCTTCGCTGCAGGTCGGCGCCGACATCTATTGCGACACCGCGCTGATCTGCGACCTGCTGGAATCGATGCAGCCCGAGCCGCAGCCTGTTTCCCGATGGCACCGAGGGCCTCGCGCGCATGCTGGCCCAGTGGGTGGACGGCAGCCTGTTCTGGTCGACCATGGCCTACTCCTTCCAGCCGGCAGGGCTGGCGGCGATCTTCGAAGGCGCGCCCCCCGGCATGGCCAAGGCCTTCGGCGAGGACCGCGCGAAGATGCGCGCAGGCTCGGCCCGCCTGCCCACGGCGACCGCGATGGTGCAGTTCCGCAATGGCCTCGGCTGGCTGGAGCAGCGTCTTTCGCAGGGCGAATTCCTGTTGGGCGCCGAGCCCTGCCTGGCCGACTTTTCGGCCTACCACTCGATGTGGTTCGTGAAGCACCAGGCGCGCATTGCCGGCGCCTTCGATGCCGCGCCTGCGGTGCTCGCCTGGATGGAGCGCATGGCCGCACTCGGTGCAGGCGCCCCCGCTGCGGTGAAGCTCGACGCGGCCAAGGCCATCGAGATCGCGGCGCAAGCGACGCCCCAGCCCATCGCGCCCGCTCCGCTGGTCGACGCCCACAAGCTCGAAGCGGGCCAGCGCGTCACCGTGACCCCGATCGACTATGGATTCGACCCGGTCGAGGGCGAGCTCTTGCAAGCCACCGCACAGCGAGTGACGATCAGGCGGCAAGCCCAGCGCGCCGGCATCGTGCATGTGCACTTCCCGCGCATCGGTTTCGAGATCAGGGACGCGGCGGCCTGAAGCTGCCGGCCCGAAGCGTTCGACCACCACGTTCATTGACCCCGTACTGAAGACAAAAGGAGACATCGCATGAAGGATCTGCAAGGCAAGACCGCCGTCCTCACCGGCGCCGCTTCCGGCTTCGGCCTCGAACTCGCGCGACTGGCCGCGCGCGAGGGCATGAACGTGGTGATGGCCGACGTGCAGCAGGACGCGCTCGAGCTCGCGGCGAGCGAGATCAAGCACCTGGGCGCCAAGGTGCTGCACTTCAGGCTCGACGTCTCCAAGGGCGAGCAGGTCGAGGCGCTCGCGGCCGCGACGCTCAAGCAGTTCGGCGCGCCGCACCTCGTGTTCAACAACGCCGGCGTGGGCGCCGGCGGGCTGATCTGGGAGAACTCGGTCAAGGACTGGGAGTGGGTGATCGGCGTCAACCTGATGGGCGTGGCCCACGGCGTGCGCGTGTTCACCCCGCTGATGCTCGAGGCCTCGCGCAAGGACCCGAAGTACGAAGGCCACATCGTCAACACCGCCTCGATGGCGGGCTTGCTGTGCCCGCCCAACATGGGGGTCTACAACGTCACCAAGCATGCGGTGGTGGCCCTCACCGAAACGCTCTACCAGGACCTGGCCCTGGTGACCGAGCGCATCACCGCCTCGGTGCTGTGCCCGTACTTCGTGCCCACCGGCATCCATCTCTCGCACCGCCACCGGCCGGACGAGCTGAAGGACGAGAAGCTCACCCACAGCCAGATGGTGGCCCAGGCCATGAGCGAGAAGGCGGTGACCTCCGGCAAGATCACGGCGCATGACGTGGCGGCGAAGGTGATCGAGGGCGTGCGTGCGGGCCAGTTCTACATCTACAGCCATCCGCAGGCGCTCGGCATGGTGCAGAAGCGCTTCGAGGACGTGGTGCAGGGCCGCAACCCGAGCGATCCCTTCGAAGACAAGCCCGAGATCGGCGAGCACCTGCGCAAGGCGCTGCGCGAGGCGATGAAGCTTTGACGGGCTGATGGTCAGCGGATGTTGCGCTCATGAACCGGCGCCGTCCGCTGCCGCGTTGAACACGGAGCGGATCGCCTCGGCCACCCGCGTCGCGACGGCGTCGTCCTGCAGCGGAGGGAACTCCTTGCGCAGCTTGCCGGAGAGCAGGCCCCCCGTCTCCCTCACGGAGCGGATGATCCGGTCGATGTCGCTGTCCGGGCCTTCGATCACCTGCTTGACCCTCTCCCGGGCCAGGCGCAGGTTGCGCAGGAGCCCGGCCTCCTTGCGCATCTCGTGTTCGATGGTCAGCCGCACGACCTGGGCCAGGTACTCCACATGGTCGGTCATGTCCGGGTAGCGCCAGGCAGGCAGGGCGTCCTCGTAGGCGTCGAACTGGAGGTTGTAGCGCACGCCGTCCTCCGCAAGCCGCTCCGGGCCGAAGCGCCACGCGTCGGCGTACTTGAGCATCAACGGGCGCGAAAAGAGTTCCAGCACCTGGTCGTAGCCGCGGCGGTTGACGACCGTGCCGGCGATGGTGGCGGAGACCGGCAGGATGAACGGCGCGGGAATGGCGTGATCGCGTCGCAGCACGTCGTTGACCAGGAAGCGCGAGATGCGGCCGTTGCCATCGGCCATCGGATGGATGTAGACGAAGCCGAAGGACAGGACGGCCGCGCGCACCAGCGGCGAAGCGCCCGCCGTGCGCTGGGCGAATGCCGCGAGGCCCGACAACAGGGCGGGCGCATGGTCCCAGTGGGGCGCGATGTAGTGGACCACCTCGGTGAAGCTGTCGACCTCGCCGACGAACACCGGCGAGCGCCGCAGGCCGTAGCGCGTGGCGCGGGGGCCAAGGATCTGCTGCTGCAGCTCGCCCAGGGTGTCCGTTGACAGCGGCGCCTCGTACTGGCCGCAGTCGGCGCTCCATCACGGCGGCGAAGCGTCGTACCCGGTCGGCATGCTGTTCTTCGTGCTCGATCGCGAAGCTGGCCCGGCTCTCCTTGATGGTGAGCCAGACGACGCTGCGCAGCAGCAAGTCGGCACCGAACTCCGCCTCCAGGTCGGCGAGGTGCTGCGCGCAGTCGTACTGCTCCGTCTGGCGCACCGCGGGCGAGCGCAGCACCAGCGGGCAGTAGTCCCGCGTGCCGGGCAAGTTGTCGCGCACCCGCCAGCGCGGGTTGTTGATGGCGTGGCGGGCCGTCAGGTAGCGCTCAGCGTCCAGCGCGGTGACGTAGTTACCCGCCGCCGGCCCGGTGAAGCCCAGGGTTCGACCGGTGAGCAGTTCGAAGAAGAAGCCCGCGCGGCGCGCGTACTGGCCGGTGGGTTCGGCGGCAATCCAGGCATTCGAGCTCGCCCACCGGGAGCACCGCGAACAGGCGGGCCAGGAACTCCAGGTGGATGCCCTCGTGCTTGAAGGCGAATGTCAGGTGCCCGGCCAGGGTGGACGCAGGCCGGGCTGCGGGGGGATAGTGTTCGTGGACATGCCCGTCGTCGCGCACGGTGCTGCGTGACTTGGTGATGGCGCTGTCGGTCCGCAATGCCTGCACTGGCTTGATGCCGTAGCGCTGCGCCAGCCATTGGTAGCCGATCCAGTCATCCATATAGTTTCCGAGGATCTTTTTAAGATTTCGATTAGATCTAAGGGATCTTGATTAGATATCGGCCCATCGTCAACAAAACGATTAGGGCGGGCCGGCTCACTTCACGAGGAAGCGGCCGGGCAGCGCCTGCAGTGCCTTCACGGCCAGCGCTTCGCCGCAGCCGTGCCGGACCAGTTCCTGCACCAGCTTCTTCTTGATCGTCTTCCACTGCGACCGAACCAGCGCGTGAGCCTGCTCGCGGCTGTAGCCGAACAAGTGCGACTCGGACAAGAGGTTGTCCAGCGACACCACGGCCCCTTCGACGCCGAAGCCCATGGCGAGGAACATGCGAGGCGTCGCGGGACGGGCAGTGAGGTCGAAGGCCGGTGAGAGCGCGAAGAAATCATCGTCGTCCGTCACGAAGCCGGTATTGCAATCGTGATCGTCGGTATTGCCCACCAGGCAGTTGAAGGCGATGCGGCGATACAGCTCGAGCAGATGCGCTGAAGGCGCGCGTTCCCAGACCCGCATCTGACGTGCCAGGTTGGTGTACGAGCCCATGTACGAATAGCTCTGGACGTCCGGTCGCGACCAGAGCAGCGTCCGCGCGCTCGCATATCGGCGCCTCGCGTAGCGACCCTTGCCGGCGCGGGTGCGATCGAAGCGCTCGACCAGGAGCACGGGCGAGCTGCCCACATGGACCACGCGATGCCGGGGCACGCGGATGTCGCATGCCCGGGCCAGGCCGAGCAGGGCCGCCTCCATCATCGGCACGGGTGGTTCATCGGGGTTGTCGCGGGAACTCGGGAACTTCGCGAGCCAGAGCCTGCCGCCGTCCTCGACGGTGGTCTTCGGCCGTGCCCCGCCTGCCGAGGTGCCTTGCAGCAGCAACTCCCGGTCTTCATCGGCGATGGCCGCTCCCTCTTCGATGGCTCGATGAAGCTGGAGCAGGTGTTCGAGCTGGCCGATGCCGGGCGGCTCATGATGATCGGCGGGCAGCACGTCGGGTGCGGCACTGAATGCCAAGGCGCCGACGTTCTGCCCACGGGCGCGCAACAGATAGCCCATGGCGTCTTGCGGACCATGGAGACGATCGATGAGGCGCCGCCCCCATTCGTCGGGGCCGGCATCGAGCAGCACGGGAAACCAGCCGGAAAGATGCGTGGTCGAGAATTCGCGCTCGATCAGCGGCAGCGCGACCGGATCGAGTGCGACGGCATTCGGCCGCGCCAGGTAGGACTTGCCGTACACGAAGGTCCCCACGTGGCCACCGCCCGGCGTGGAGCGGTGCGTGAATCGACCGCAGACGACCGGCTCGGTCTGCCCGGGAAGGAAGATCCAGACATAGACCTGCGACTCAGAAGTCATTGCCGCTTGTGCCCGGGCGCACGCGCACGCGCTTGTCCGTCGCCGAAAGTTCGAGTGCGAGGCCATCGCGGTCCAGGCCGGGGTCCGCGACCAGATCGACCTCCCTCGACAGGCCCAGCGCCGTGAGGACGGCCAGGTAAGAGCCTAGCGAGGTGCCGAGGGCGCCGCGCTCCACCGCTTCGATCGTGGAGCGGGAGAGGCCCGACTTGTCGGCCATGTCCGAAAGGCGCAGCCGGCGACGTTGGCGCGCGACGCGGATGCGTGCGCCGAGTTCGCTGGCCTGGCGCACCACTTGGGGATCGATGGGAGTCGGATTTGATGTCCATGGCAAGCATTATCTTGCTTTAATGCTGGCTATCGCAAGCACGCATGCCTCAATGCCTGGCCCGAATACCATGCCCCCTCCGCACCCGCCTTGCCCATGACCGAAGCCATCCTCGCCATCTTCTTCACCGTCTACCTGGGCATGATCCTCGGCGGGCTGCCCTTCCTGCAGCTCGACCGCACGGGCGTGGCGCTGCTCGGCGCCATCGCGCTGATCGGGATGGAGGCGGTGAGCCTCGAGGAGGCCGCGCAGGCCATCCACCTGCCCACGCTGATCCTGCTTTTTCGTTCATGGTGATATCGGCCCAGATGCGCCTGGGCGGCTTCTACGACTGGGTGACGCGCCGCCTCGCCGGCCTGCCGTTCGGGCCGGCGCCGATGCTGGCCGCGCTGATCCTCGTGGTGGGCGTGCTTTCGGCCGTCTTCAGCAACGACATCGTGTGCCTGGCCGTCGCGCCGGTGCTGATCGATGCCTGCCTGAAGCGCGGGCTCCATCCGCTGCCCTTCCTGCTGGCGCTGGCCTGTGCCGCCAACATCGGCTCGGCGGCCACGCTGATCGGCAATCCGCAGAACATGCTGATCGGCGAAACCCTGCGCCTTTCGTTTGCGGGCTATGCGCAGGAGGCGGCGCTGCCGGTGGCCCTCGGCCTCGTCATCACGTGGGCCGTCGTGCTGGCTTTCGAGCGGGCGTCGGCTCAACGAAGCCGCGACGCTGGCGCCGGAGCCCGACACCCGCGACGAGACGGCCCCGCTCGACCTGTGGCAGACCGCCAAGGGCATGGTGGTGGCCGCGGCCATCGTCGCGGCCTTCCTGTTCACCGCCTTGCCGCGCGAGGTGGTCGCGCTCACCGGGGCGGGCGTGCTGCTCACGAGCCGCAAGCTGCACTCGCGGCGCATGCTGGGCCTGGTGGACTGGGAACTGCTGGTGCTGTTCATGGGCCTGTTCGTGGTGAATCACGCGCTGCAGAAGACCGGGCTGCCCGACGCGTGGTGGCCGAGCTGGCGGCATCCGGCGTGCACCTGAGCCACCCGGGGCCGCTCGCCGCCGTCACCTTCGTGCTGTCCAACATCGTTTCCAACGTGCCGGCCGTGATGCTGCTGCTGCCGAGCGCCGAGCATGCGCTGGCCGGCCCCACGCTGGCGCTCGTCAGCACGCTGGCGGGCAACCTCTTCATCGTCGGCAGCATCGCCAACATCATCGTGGTCGATGCGGCGGCGCGCCGCGGCATCCACATCGGGTGGAAGACACACGCGCGTGTCGGCGTGCCGGTGACGCTGGCATCGCTGCTGGTGGTGGCCGGCTTATCTGGCCATGCGAGCGGGCGCTGCCCAAGGCTGACAGCCGGGCATGCCTTGTGTCCAGCCAAGCATTGACAGCGCCCAGCCCCACTCGTAGCCTCCCTCGACGAGTCTCGACGACGGGAGTGCGACATGACCCGCATGCAGCCATTCACCCGTGATCTGTTCTTGCGCTGGGTCGCGCTCCTGCTCCTGCTTCCGGCCCTCGCCATGGGGCCTGTGCGGGCCCAGGATGCGACCTTCAGCAACGAGCAGCTCGACCAGATGCTGGCGCCGATCGCGCTCTATCCGGACTCGCTGCTCTCGCAGGTGCTGATGGCCAGCACCTATCCGGCCGACGTGAAGGACGCCGCGGCCTGGGCGAAGGCCCATCCCGATGCCAAGGGCGACGAGGCCGTCAAGCAGGTGGACCCGCAGCCCTGGGACCCGGCCGTGAAATCGCTGGTCGCCTTCCCGCAGGTGCTCGCGATGATGCAAAGCAAGCCCGACGACGTGCAGAAGCTGGGCGACGCCTTCCTCGCCGACCCCGGCCGCGTGATGGACCGCGTGCAGTTCCTGCGCAAGAAGGCGCAGGACGCCGGCAACCTCAAGAGCAACGAGCAGCAGAAGGTCACCACCACGACCGAGAACAACAAGCAGGTGATCATCGTGGAGCCGGCGCAGCCGCAGTCGGTGTATGTGCCGGTCTACCAGCCGTCGGTGGTCTACGGCACCTGGCCGTACCCCAGCTATCCGCCGTACTACTGGCCGCCGCCGCCGGCCTACTACCCCGGCGCAAACTTTGCAGCCGGCTTCATCTGGGGCGCCGCGACGGTGGGTATCGCCAGCGCGATGTGGGGCGGCTTCAACTGGGGTGGCAACGACGTCGACATCAACGTCAACAAGTACAACAACGTCAACGTCAGCAACCGCCGCGAGGTCAACAACAACAAGTACCAGCACAACGCCGAGCGCAGGCGCGACGTGCCGTATCGCGACTCCAAGAGCCGGGAACAGTACGGCCAGAGGCAGCAGGCCGGTGCGCAGGATCGCGAGGCTTTCCGCGGCAAGGACAGCCGTTCTGCCGAGCGCGACCGCGCGTCCGCGACGCTGAAGGATCGCGGCGCCGACCCGGCCGCCGGTCGCCAGCGCCTCGAAGGCGCCGATCGCGACCGGGCCAATGCGGCCGTGCGCGATTCCGAACGGGCTGGTGGAGGGCGAGATCGAGCGCAAGGCGGCGACCGTGGAGGCGGGCGCGAGGCTGGGCAAGGCGGCGACCGTGGAGGCGGGCGCGAGGCTGGGCAAGGTGCCGACCGTGGAGGCGGGCGCGATGCTGGGCAAGGTGATCGCGCCGGAGGACGACAACCCGGGCAAGGCGGCGACCGGGCTGCAGCCGGGGGACGCGATGCCAATCGCGGTGGTGGAAGCCACGACTTCCAGCGCTCGGGAGGGGGCGGGCAGAACCACGCCCTTTCCGGAGCGCGCGACACCGGCGGCTCGCGCGCCTCGGCCGAGCGCGGGCAGGCGAGCCGTCAATCGATGGCCTCGCATGGCGGCGGGGGCGGCGGTGGCCGTGCTGGAGGAGGCGGCGGGCACGGTGGCGGCGGAGGGCGTGGTGGCGGCGGCGGTGGTGGCCGGCATCGTTGACGCAAGGAGGGCCATCAAATGAACAAGAACGTGCACTCTTCATTCGTCGGCGGGCAGGTGTCATGCGTGGCACAGGCGGTGCGAGCGCTTGTCGCTGCTGCCGCGCTTTGCACGCCGGCGCTCGGGCTCGCCCATGCCGCATTTGCCGACCCCGAGCAGGCTGCCAAGGCACTCATCCAGGCCATCGAACGCGACGATGCCAAGGCCATGGCGCGCGTGCTGGGCAAGGACTGGCGCCGCTTGCTGCCGCCCGATGGCGTCGATCCCGAGGACAAGCGCGCCTTCCTCGACATGGCCCGCGAGGCACAGGCCGTGAAGAAGACCGACGGCCGCGCCGAGGTGGTGATCGGCAAGGACGAATGGCCGTTGCCCATTCCGATCGTGCAAGGCAAGGACGGCAAGTGGCGCTTCGATATCGCGGGCGGCCGCGAGGCCATGCTCGACCGCCGGATCGGCTACAACGAGCGCTCGGCCATGCAGGCGGCGCTGGCCTATGTCGATGCGCAGCGCGAATACGCCCTCGCCGACCGCAATGGCGATGGCCTGCTCGAGTACGCGCAGAAGTTCAGGAGCAGCCCGGGCAAGCGCGACGGCTTGATCTGGAGCCCGAGCCTGGGCGACGAGAGCCCGATCGGCGAAGACTTCGTGCCGCGTCGCAAGGGGCGTCGGCTACCACGGCTACCACTTCAAGATCCTCACGGGGCAGGGGCCCAAGGCCTCGCCCGATGGCGCGCGCAGCTACCTGATCGGCAAGCGCATGACGAGCGGATTCGGCTTGCTGGCCTGGCCAGTCAAGTACGGCGAGACCGGCGTCATGAGCTTCATGGTCAACCAGAAGGGGCAGCTCTACGAGCGCGACCTCGGCCCTGGTACGGCGAAGGCGGCCACGGGGATCAAGCTGTTCAATCCCGATGACGGCTGGAAGACGGTACCGGCCGGTCTCAGGTATTGCAGCATTTCATCGGTATACTGCCACAAGCGTGCGGAGCACACATCCAAAATCTTCTGTGGACTTCTCGAGCAGAGCACCTCGAGACAGTAATACGCCATGTCGGGATTGTTCATTCCCTCATACCGAGGCTCCAGCAGTAAGACAGCATCGCAAAAGGCGTCCTCGCCCGAGGAATCGACAATCCATGAAATTTCTTTCAAGTAATCATCCCTTGATTTGCAGCGCGACGAGGTGATCAGGAGGTTCAGAGCACAGATATGCAGCCGAGCGGCGAAACCCTGAAGCATTGGCAATGTCCACTAGATGTCGCTTTACCAACCGTACCATGCCGGGTGCCAAGGTCGTGAGTAATATGTGTTCATTCGTCGTTTCGTTCTTGTTGGTATGAGAATCAGCATCCAGCAGCTTGAGTTCCTTGAGGATCTCTGCAAATTTCTGCCCGGTGTCTTCGGTCGTATTTTCTATTTTCCCCTCAAGATACTTGATGCAATTCTTTATGAACATTGAACTTGTGGCTCGAATGTTTTCATGCATCAGCGTAGCACGCAAGACACATTGTCCTGCAGGCGAATCGTAGCTCTCGGGAATGGTGGCCTCATGAGCTTTTTTCAGTTGAAGAGCAAGCTCCAGAGTGGCTTCCGATATGGCGGTAAGTGCAACAAACAAAAGCACACTTTCCAAAATATCAGGGTCGGCGAACTTGCCGTGGAGGGCGCCCATGTTGAATGCACCGCCGTAGGCTCCGAATTTTTTCTCCACCTTGGCTAGCAAATCCTTCCGCATATTCTCTACGGCGTCCGAATCCCCTTCTTGTTCGAGTTTGTCAAGAAGTGCCGATACGTCATCCGCGGTCGCGTCTTGAGCATTGGAGCGCTGTAAAGGCCCAAGCGTGACGACGTGCAGCTGCAGGTGATTTTTCAACTGCTGAGCGGAGGGGCTGTTGCCATGGGACTCTGACTCCAGCACTGCCGCCAAGACGCTGGCGAGGCCCGGGTGTGCATCAACAAGCGGTTGGAGCAGCGCGATGCGATCGTGCTTTGCCAAGTCCATCAGAATGCTTGGCATTGCCCATGAAGGGCAGAGTTGCAAAAGCCTTTGCAGGAAATCGGCATCCTTGCCTTTTGGGTTGATCACCTGAAAAGCAGCCATCTTGCGAAGGGTATGGGAGAGGAGGTAGATTCTTTTCTCATCCAGCGAATCGGGTGCCAGATTCTTGGTGAATTTTTCGAAGCAGTCCAATTGAAGAAGCTGCCGGCGCATGCGCGGCTTGGCTTCACAGAAGCAGTCGCAAGCACCTTGCCAGTCCCCATTTAGCACGCACTCTTCCATCCGGTCTATCGGGGAGGAATTATTGGTGATTATCGGGATGAGAATCGGCAGCTCGCCCGGAGGCTCGGCGTTTTGGGTTACTGGTTGTTGGATGGATGAGCCGGTTTCGGGCAAGGTGAGGTTGCCGGGCCAAGATTTACGTAACGAATTCACGCCGTCCATGTAACGATCTCCATGATGGGAAGCAGCAAACAAAAAACCAAAATCACCCTCAAACCCGAACAAAGGCTTCGAGGCCAAGCCCAAGGTATGGGCCGGATGGCCTCTCGGAACCAGTCGGCGTGCTTGAAGGCGGGCGGTCCATCGCCACGGCCAGGATCTCGAACCAGTCACGAAAGCCATCGACCGCCGCAGCAAACTCTTCCGGCCCGAGGGCGGGTTGCGACATGCGAAGACACAGCGTCGTCAGCGATGTGACGCCATGGATGTGCAGGCTCCAGCGGCCATGCTCATCGACGCCCAGGTCCAGCGGTTCGTTGTTCGTGTCCGTGTCGTCGTCGTCGTCCAACTCCATGGGCGCACCGGCTTGCCGGGGCCAGGGTCTCGCATGACCGGGATGGGCAAACAGCACGGTCTCGCTCGGCTGCCATTGCACGCCGAGCCGATGGCCCTCCGTCAGCGGAAGCACGAAGAAGTTCGTCGGCTCAAGGCCGCGAGGCGGCAGCCCGGCCGAGAGCAAGTAGGTGTCCACCAGATGTTCCAGGTCTCTGCGTTCCATCAGTGCTCCATTGGCTGCCGCAAGGCGCGGGCCGCATGTCGCACTGGGTAACGGGCTGAACCTGATGGTTCCTTCTTGTGCCTTTGAAAATGAAATGAGTGAGCAGGACCTGGAAGGTCGAGCGGCGGGAGCGCACCGAGCAAGCGATCAGCGCCACCGCAGCCAGCGGTCGAGTGCGATCTCTCCACCGCCTCGCCCCACGAGGTAGAGCAGCAGCCCGGCCCATGACAAATGCGTGGGCCATGCGTCCGGGTAGACGAAGACCTGGATCACCGCCGTCATGCCCAGCAAGGCCAGGGCTGACAGCCGCGTGAAGAGACCCAGCACGAGCAGCAGCGGAAACAGGTGTTCCGCATACGTGGCCAGGTGGGCTGCGAGCTCGGGGGGCAGCAAGGGCAGCTTGAACTCCTCGCGAAACAAGGCGTAGGCGCTGTCGTTGACATGCAGCCAGCCATCGACCTTGGTCCGTCCGGACAGGAAGAAGATGGCGGCGATCGCGATGCGGTCGATGAGGGCCAGCGCGCTGTGGGGCGTGAGCGTGGCCAGCGCATCGGCAAGCCGGTTCCAGCGATGGCGCAGGCCTGCATCGGCGCCGGATGGGTTGCTCGCGGTGAGGCTGGGGTGGTTCATGCGTACCTCGTGGTGGAAGAGTGGTGGTCGGCTTCGCTCGGGGTGCCGAAGGCGCCGGCGGCCACCAGCCCGGCGAGCAAGGGCGCAATCTCGACATGGGGCCGGGCCTCGATCGCGGCATCGGCCGCCCTCGTGAAGGCATGGCCGGCCGCGCATGCATCGAGGAAGGCGCAGCCCGCAGCATCGAGGCCGGTCCATTCCACGGCGCCATTCGGTCGGGTGAAGAGGATGCCTTCACCTTGCCAGGCCAACTCGCTCTTCCTCGTCTTGCGCAGCGCGGTTGCGCTGCCAGATCGAACGAACCGGCATCTCCTCGAACCAGGCCCAGCGCGCGGCCGGATGAGGCTGCAGCACCGCATCGGCCAGTTGCTCGGGCGCGAGCCCTGCGAGCGCCGCTGCGTCGAGGCTCGCTGCGTCGCATGCGGTGTGGGCTTCGGTCCACAGGCGGTCGAGCCGGGCGACGCCGGGCAGGTAAGGCAGTTCCGATGCGGGCCCGAAGGCAGCGAGGAACTCGGCGAAGTCCGCCCCCAGTTCGAGCAGGCGCGTGTCGCGCGGCGGATTGCGAGCGGATGTACACCGCCGCCGCCGCGCGGAACCACTCTTCGCCCACGAGGCGTTCGATGCTCGGGTAGTTGGCCTGCAGGGCGTCGATGCAGCCTTTCATCACGGTGTTGCGATAGACCGCGAAGCCGGCCTGGAACACCACCGGGGCGAAGGGCCAGTCCGGTTCATCGGCGGCGGAAAGCAGGGCGCGGCTGAAGGCATCCTGGAAGCCGGCGAGTGTCGTCATGTCAGCTCCAGTTCGGCGGTCATGATCCGATGCGCGGTATCGCGCTCCGCCAGCAGCTCGGCGAATTCAGGAATCTCCGCATCGCGCTCGATGAGGGTGGGGCGCGGCCCCATGCGCCCGATCACCCGCGCATACAGCTCCCACACTTCGGGCGCGACAGGCGCATCGTGCGAATCGATCAGCAAGGCCTCGCCCCAACGCGGGTCCGGCGTGTGGCCGGCGAGATGGATCTCCATCACCGGCTCCATGCGGGAAGCGATCGACATAGTCGCGCGCCGAGTAGCCCAGGTTGCGCGCAGCCGACATGGACGTTGTTGACGTCCAGCAGCAGGCCGCATGACGTGCGGCGCACGAGCTCGGACAGGAAGTCGATCTCGTCCCACTCGTGGCCATCGATGCGCAGGTAGTGGGCAGGGTTCTCGATCGCGATGCGCCGGCCGAGCGCGTCCTGCACCCTGGCGATGTTCGCTGCGATGCGGTGCAGCGCCTCGGTGGTCCTGGGGAAGGGCAGCAGGTCGGGGAAGTACTGGCCCTGCCACGAAGACCAGGCCAGGTGCTCCGAGAAGAGGGCCGGCTCGATGCGCCGCACCAGTGCCGCCAGGCGGCCCAGGTGCGCCGGATCCGGATCGCTAGTCCGAGGCGAGCGAGAGCGAGACGCCGTGCAGCGATACCGGATGCCTCGAGCGGATCGCTTCCAGCCAGGCGAGGCGGGGGCCACCCGCCACCAGGTAGTTCTCGGGATGCACCTCCAGCCACAGCCCCGGCGCCTTGCACGCCAGCGCTGCTTCGTAGTGCTGCGGCTTGAGGCCGAGGCCGGCGCCGAGGCTCATGACTGGCTCGGCTCCGGTTCAGGACTTGACAGGTTCCAGCGAGCCCATGCCCTTGGGCGTCTTGATGCTGGTGCAGGTGCCTGCGGGAACATGCTTCCAGGCGTTGCCTTGATAGTCCATCTTCGACGTGCCGGCGCAGGTGGTGCCGGGGCCTGCCGCGCAATCGTTCTTGCCGGCCATCGAGACGCCGTAGCACTTTTCCATCGCGGGCTTGTCGCCCATGGGCTTGGGCTGGTCTTGCGCCATCGCGGCGCCGGAGGCGAGGGCGGCAAGCGTCAGGGCGGCGAGGGCGTAGGAACGGGTGTTCATGAAGAGACTCCTAATGGGCTTGGGTCGGAAGGGGTGGACGCGCCGGTCGGTGCGTCCTGCAGGTAAATTCGCCCCGGCCCGGCTTCGGGTTACACGGCCCAGGCCAATTCGCGCAGAATATTTTTTTGCTCATCCTCGTAACCCGGCGACTGCATGGAACGAATAGAAGGCATGGACCGAGCCTTTGCCGGCGAGGCGCCAGAGCAGCGTCTGCGCAGGCTGCTGGTGCACGGACTCGACGGCGATGCGAAGGCCTACCACCTCTTCCTGAAGGACCTGAGCGCCCACCTTCGCGCCTTCTTCCGGAAGCGGCTCGTGCAGCTTCCCGATGACGTCGAGGACCTCGTGCAAGAGACCTTGCTTGCAGTTCATAACCAGCGCCACACCTATCGGCGCGACCAGCCGCTGACGGCCTGGGTGCATGCGATCGCGCGCTACAAGCTGGTGGACCTGTTGCGCGCGCGTTCGTGTCGCGAGGCGCTCAACGATCCGCTCGACGAGGAGCATGAACTGTTTGCCGCCAACGACCACGAGGCCGCCGCGGCGCGCCGCGACCTGGCCAAGCTGCTCGACGAGCTGCCCGACCGGCAAAGGCTGCCCATCGTGCACGTCAAGCTCGAGGGGCTGTCGGTGGTCGAGGCGGCGCAGTTGACCGGCATGTCGGTGGCGGCCGTCAAGGTCGGCGTGCATCGTGGCCTGAAGGTCATCGCCGCCAGGATACGGAGCGCACTTTGAAGACCGACGAACTCGTGAGCATGCTGGCCGAAGGCGTCGCGCCGGTCGATGCGCATGCCGTGGCGCGGCGCTTCGCGCTCGCGCTGGCCTGGGGCGTCCCGGCGGCCTTCGCGGTGATGGCGATCATGCTGGGTCTTCGTCCGGACCTTGCCGCGGCCACTCGCTTGCCCATGTTCTGGGTCAAGCTCGTGGTGCCTGCCGCCGTGGGGCTCGCCGCCCTGGTTGCCGCGCAGCGGCTCGGACGGCCGGGCATGCGGCTGGGCGGCGCGGTGCTCGCGATCGTGGCGCCGGTGGCGGCGCTGTGGCTGATGGCGGGCGGGATGCTGGCAGGCGCGGAGCCCGGCGAGCGGCCCGGCCTCGTCCTCGGCAGCACCTGGCGCACCTGCCCGTTCAACATCGCGATGATTTCATTGCCGCTGTTCGTCGCGGCCTTCTGGGCCATGAAGGGTCTTGCACCCACTCGGCTGGCCCTGGCCGGCGCGGGCGCGGGGCTGCTTGGCAGGCGCGGTGGCGGCGGTGGTCTACACCTTTCACTGCCCCGAGATGAAGGCGCCGTTCCTCGCGGTCTGGTACGTGCTGGGGATGGCCATTCCGGCGGTCGTGGGAGCGGCGCTCGGGCCGCGCCTGTTGCGCTGGTAGCCAAGGAGCCTGGGCGGCAGAGAGCGTGGCCCGCGCCGGGGCGAATCGCGGTGACAGCTTAGGAACCGACATGCGTCTTTTCCAACTCCTTGCAACTGCACTTGCCTTCACACCCGTGTTCAACGCTGCCGCGCAAGGCTGCCACGCCGGCAAGGGCGCGCGCGTGCCGGCCGTCGTGGAGCTCTACACCTCCGAAGGCTGCAACTCCTGCCCGCCCGCCGATCGCTGGCTCTCTTCGCTCAAGGGGCGGCGCCGAGGTGATCCCGCTGGCCTTCCATGTGGACTACTGGGACCGGCTGGGATGGGTCGATCGCTTCGCCAGCCCGGCGTATACCGAGCGCCAGCGGCAGCTCCTGCGCTGGAGCAAGCGCCGTTTCATCTACACGCCGCAGGTCGTGATCGACGGCATGGACCGGCAGGACTGGTCCGGCTCGAGCTTGGGCGCGGTGCAGCGCGGGGCGCAGGCAGACATCTCGATGCGCAGGGAGGGCCCAGGCTTCGTGGCCGAGTTGCGGGTCACGCCCGGTGCGCCCGCCCTGGGCGCGTACTGGGCGCTGACCGAAGATGGGCATGTGAGCGTGGTGAGTGCCGGCGAGAACGAGGGCAGCACGCTGAGGCACGACGCCGTGGTGCTGCAGTACGAGCTGACACCCGCGTCTGGCGCTCGATGCTGCAGGCGCCGCGCGGCTCAGTTTCCAGCCACGCATCGATTGAAGTCCGCGTACAGCCCGAGCGTGGTGCTGGTGGTGTTCGACCTGGTGCAAGGCAGGCCGATGCAGGCTCTTGCCTGCCCAGCCTGAAGCCGCCTGCTCATCGCCTTCAGAAGGTGGCTTCGCGCCGCCACAGTGCGACGGCCGGCGCAGGGCCCTGTCGATCAGGGACCGCCTCTCGCCGTGCAGGTGCGCCACGCCGATCAGTTCGACGCGGGGAGGAATCTCGCGGTCGCAGCCTTCCAGACGGACGCGGAACACCGGATGCAAGCGGCTGCAGCCGGCCATCGGGCGCGCGCTGTGCAGGGATCGTCGCCGCCGTAGACACTGGCGACGCCGGGCGCATCGAGGCTGCCCAGCTGCACCGGATCCTTGCGCACCACCGAGCAATGGACCACCGGTTCCTCCAGCGTTGTCGGAACGAAGCTCGCCACCTGCCCCTCGGCCACGCCTGCGAGGGAAGCTTCGTCGACGAACACATCGGCTTTGGTGCCCTCGGGGCCGATGAGCAGGACCAGGCGTTCGCTGGCGCCCAGCCAGCTGCCGACATGTGGCATCGTCAGCCACGTCGACGACCTGGCCTGCAAAGGGCGCGGAAAGCGACAGGCGATCGAGTTCGCGCTGCAGGCCCGCCACTTCCGCCGCTGCCGATTCCCAGCGCTTTTGCAATGCCGGGCCGGCCTCCATGAGGTCTGGATCGAAGGGCTGCTGGCTGAGCTGCCACTGGAGTTGCCGCTCGCGCGCCTGCGCCAGTGCGAGTCGCAGGGCGAGTTCCGGTGAATCCAGTTGGGCCAGGGTTTCACCGGCGCGTACCGATTGGCCGGGTGCCGGCAGCTCGTTCGTCAAGCGGGCCGGGTGGGGAACGTACAGCGCTTGTGCCTGCTGCGCCCCCAGCACCCCAGGGGCACGCACCGTGGCCTGCCAAGGCCACGCCATCACGACAGCCACCAAGGCCAGCAGCAGCGTCGTGCGCCCCGACCGACGATTCCAGCGCAGCTCGCCACGCCGCTGCCACCACGACCTCAACTCGAACCACACCGGCCGCGCGATGAACCAGCCGATCTCCACCACCATGAGCACCAGGCCCAGCGCCTTGAAGCAGGCGTGATAGACCAGCAGCGCAATGCCGGTGAAGAGCACCAGCCGGTACAGCCAGGTGGCGAAGGCGAAGGCGACCAGCCAGCCCTGCCGCGCGGCGGTGAGTTGCTCGGGCGGCGGATCGCCCCAGCCGAACAGGCGCTCTCGCAACCACCAGCGCGCCAGGGCAAACGAGCGCTCATGCAGGTTGGGCATGTTGACCAGGTCCGACAGCAGGAAGTAGCCGTCGAAGCGCAAGAACGGGCTGGCGTTGACAGCCAGCGTCAGCAGCCAGGTCGAGGTGGCGAGCACGAAGCAGGCGGAGCGGGCAGGGCCCCAGGCGGCGCCTTCGGGCAGCAGGCTCCATGCGACTAGGGCGATGGACGCAAGCGCCATTTCGCTCGCCATGCCGGCTGCACCGATGGCCAGGCGCTGGCGGCGCGAGGCGAGCTTCCAGGCTTCGTTGGTGTCGGTGTAGAGCACCGGCCACATCACCAGGAAGGCCACCCCCATCGCCGGGACCCGGCAGCCGAAGCGGGTGGCCGTGACGGCATGCCCCAGTTCGTGCAGCAGCTTGGCCAGGCTCAGGCAGGCGCCCATCACGAGCAGGCCCTGCCAGTTGGCATACGACATGAACGTGTGGACGAACTCGTCCCAACGCTGCGCGGCCAGCGCCAGGCCGATCAACGCCAGCGCAGCGACGCCTGCCCAGAACGCCGGCCGGAAGGCCCAGGCCAGCCATGGCGTCGCTCGCTGCAGCCAGTGCATCGGCCGCAGCAGCGGCACGCGAAAGAACAGGTAGTTCTTCAGCAGCCACTGCGCCGGTGCGAGCCGCAGCGCCTGGGCCTGCGCGGCCAGGCGCTGCGTGTCCTCGGGAGACGAGGCGACCAGCAGGTGCTGCTCGCGCAGCATCCGCAACAGGGCGTCGAGCTCGGCCTGCCCGAGTTGCAAGGTGGTCTCGCGACTGACGGTGGCCAGCAACTCCCGCGCATCGCCGAGCGCCCAGCGCGACAGCAATTCGAAGGCCGGCCAGCTCAAGTGGAAGAAGCGATTGGCCGCGGGATCGTGCAAGGTCCAGGTGGGCGTGCCATCGGGCGCATCAGGCCCGGGGTACAGGCCGAGGTCCTGCCGCAGCGCGGGGAGAGCGGTCGAGCTCACCATCCCGTCCATTGGCGCAGCGCGGAAAGCGGCCTGCGCAGCGCAACGTAGACCAAGGGCGCCCAGCTTCCATGCAGCCGCGCCGTGCCGATCTGGCCGAGGCGGGGCTGCGCCTGCCCGGGGTCGAACCCGGCCTTGATGCGATAGGCGAGCACCCCGTCGCGCGCGACTTCGGCACGGTAGGCCACGCTGGTGACGGTAGCTTCGAAGGACTCCAGCGGCGAGCCCTGGGGATACAGCGTGAGGCCGTCGCCGGGACGCACGGGCAAGAGGTCTGCCACGGGCAGCCAGACTACGAGTTCGACCTTCGCCGGGTCGGCGATCAGCAGCACGCGCTCGCCCACGGTCACGACCTTGCCGATCCATTCATTGCTGTCGGCAAACACCGCGACGCCGTCGCGATCGGCCTTGGCCTGCACCCGCTCGAGCTGCTGGGCGGTGTATTGCATCTCGAGCGACTTTTCCTGGAGCCGGCCCAATCGCAGCGCGACCTCGGCCCGGTTCTTGTCGCTGCTGACCGCCCGTTGAGCCGACTGGCGGTATTCCTCCTGCGCGGTGTCCACCGCCGCACGCGCCAGCTCCATGCGCGTGCCCAGGGTCGTGGTGTCGAGGCTGAAGAGCGCGTCGCCCTGGTGCACCGGCTGGTTGGGCTGCACATGGAAGCGGTCGAGCACGCCGTCCTGGGGTGCGCGCACCACGAAGGCGTCCTTGGGGCTGACCTCGCCCTGGCCGAGTACCGTGATCCTGACCGGCAGCAGCAGGAGCAGCGCGGCGCCGATCAGCACGCGCCGCCGAGCCTTGCCGGCATGCCAGGCGCCGAGCGCCCGCCGCAGGGCCGATGGACGCGGGCTGAAGGCAGCCCAGGCGTGGGCATAGGCATGCGCCAGCTCGCGGAGCAAGGCGATCTCATGGGGCTCCCATGCCTCGTCGCGAACCAGCAGCAGCCCGCCTTCGCGCCCCAGCGGAAGCCAGAGGCCGTGGGCAGGCAGCCATTCGCTCCAAGCGGCGGCGATCTTGCCTGGCAGTGCGGCGATGGACACCGGAGCGGCTTCTCCTTGGGTGGTCGCCTGGTGACGGCACAAGGCGGCCAGCCATTGCACATAGGGGGCCGTGGGCTCCGGCTGGGGCAGGCCCGACACCGCGGCCACGCGATCCGGCTCGAGCCTGGCACCGGCCGTGCTCCACAGGGCGGCCTGCCGGTAGGGCACAAGCTGCAGCGTCTCGTTGACCATCACGAAGGCGAGCGCCTCGGGCGTCGTAGCCTCGCGCGCGCGTCGTTGCAACTGCAACAGGCCGAGCCAGGGAGCCGCCAGCTTCGGCCCGCGCGAGGCTGTCATCGGGATTGAGGGAACACGGCCCAGCCGCTCATGCCAGGCAGCAGGCCGGGCGGATTGCCCTCGACCGCGGCGTACACCGCGATGCTCTGGCTCACGGCGTCGATCTGGGCCCCGATGCGCTGCACCTGCGCGGGATAGCTCTTGCCGAGCTCCTCGACATCGACCGTCAGCTTCGTCCCGGGCTTGAGCCAGCCGAGCCATTTCGAAGGGACCAGCATCTGCAGTTCCAGCTGGTCGGTCTGCACGATGTCGAGCAATGGCGTGCCCGTCGCGACGTATTGGTGGGGCGCCACCTGCCTCCGGGCAACGCGGCCGGTGAAGGGCGCCACGATGCTGCAGCGGTTCACCAGCAGTTTCGCAGTCGCTGCTTCGGCTTCGGCCTCCTTGAGCTTCGCGGAGGACTGGTCGAGTTCGAAGCGGCCGATCGAATTGAGATCCGCCATGCGCTGGTTGGACTGCACCAAGGCCTGCGCGGCTTCGGTCGCGGCCTGGGCCTTGCGCAGCTGGCTCTGCAACAGCGAGCAATCGAAACCGACCAACTGCCGCCCTTGCCGGAAGGCATCGCCTTCGCGCAGCGGCAGCACGGCAATTCGTGCAGCGATCTCGGAGGAGAGGGTGACGGCATTGCGGGAACTGAGCATGCACGCGGATGCGGCCGTTCTTGTCGGTTGCGAGGCCGCCGCCGGCCTGTGCGAAGGCGCCGGCGATGCTGGCAGCCATGAGGATCAAGCCGAAGGCGAGCCGGGTGAGGCTCACGCGCCACCTTCCTCTGAAACGAGACTGCTCGAGCGCTGCTCCAGTTCGCGCACGGCCTGGCCCAATGACTTGAGGTCGTGCGCCGGAACGGATTCGGGCAGCGGGTCGAGCCCGAGCGTCGCGACCACCTGTCCGAACGCGCCTTGGAGAGCGCCGTAGGTCTGGTACAGCCGCAGCTCGGACATCATCGCGGCCGCGGCGGCGCGGATGGCGTCGAGCTTGCCCTGCGCATCTGCCGCGGCGGCATTGTGGGTCTGCTCGAGGATGCGCTGCTCGACCGAATTGAATTGCTGCGTCAGTTCGTACTGCCTGAGCCGGCTGCGGTACTCGAGCGAGGCCACGTGAACCTGCGTGAGCACCGCCATGTTCAAGGCAAGGCGCTGCTGGCGCGCCACTTCGAGCTGGGCCTGCGCCAGGTCGCGGATGGTGCCTGCATTGAGCAGATTGAGCAGGTTCCAGCTGACCCTGATGCCGACATCGGCCCATCGGTTGTTGACCAGGAAGCTGTTGCTGTCGTAATGCCCGCCCACGCCCAGTTCGAGGCCGGGCAGCAGGCGGGCCATCGCCTTGCGTGTCTCGAGCACGCCGATGCGCTCCTGGTATTGCGCCTCGACCAGCTCGGGGCGTTGCAGCAAGGCCTTTTCTTCCATCCGTGCCAGCGACAGGCCCAGGCGCGGCACATCGAGGGACGAAGCCGGGGCCACGGTGAAGGCCTGGCCGGGTTCGAGGTTCATGATGGCGGCCAGGCGCGGCTTGGCCTGCGCCAGCTCATCGCGGACCGACTCGAGCTGGCGCACGATATCGAGCAGCTGGCGCTGGTAGTGCAGGGCCTGCAGCGGCGAGCGCAGGCGCTCGTTCTCGACCTTGCGCGAATCCTCGAGCGCCTGCCGGGCCATCTCCAGCACGGGCTCGATCTTGCTCTCGAGCATCTGCGCTCCCGCGGCCTGCCACCAGGCCTGGCGTGTCTGCTGCATGAGCAGGTGCAGCACCTTGCGGCGCCGCTGCGCGGCCACCAGCACGCGATCGGCCTGCTGGCGTGCGCTGAAGTAGCTGACGCCGAAGTCGAGCACGTTCCAGCTCAGCACGAGGTCGGCCGTCGAGAGCTCGCGATCGGTGGAGGTCGAAGGCACGAGCGATTGCTGGCCGGTGAAGACATCCTGCGAGGAGGAGCCGAGCTCGTTGTTGCGGTGGCTGTAGCCGGCGGATGCCGTCAGGCGAGGCAGGAGATCGGTGCGGGAGAGGTCGAGCTGGCGCTGCGACACCGCCACTTCCATCAGCTTGAGGCGATGCTCCAGGTTGTACTTGATGGCCCGCGCCATCGCCTCTTCGAGCGTGATCGGGCCCTGCATCGGCTCTTGCTGCGAGTACATCGCCTCGCGGTCCGTGCGCAGGGTGGTTTGTCGTTCCGCCTCGGTCAGGGGCGTGGGTTGCACGGCACAGCCGGCGAGTACCGCGGCAATGAGCGGTGGCAGGACGAGCCCCCTGGGAGCGCGGCTGAAGGCGGTCAAGTTCTTCTTCTCCTGGAGTGGTGTATTTTTCAATGCGTTCGATGCGCCGAGGCCTGGTATTGCCGCAGCGCCGCCTGAAGCTGCAAGCCGGCGAGCTCGCGGCGGGCGAACTGCTCGGCGAGAGACGCCCGGCCTTTCTGGAGAGGGGCGGGTGCGGGCTTCACTTCGAGCTCGATGAATGCGCTCGACTGGCCGCCACGGCTGTCGCGCGCGATGACCTCGATGTGCAGGGTTTCGTTCGTCTGGGCCGGGGAGCGGCCTGTGATGGTTCCCGCAAGAGGATCGAAGCTCAGCCACGGCGGGAGCGGGCGGCCATCGGCAAGGCGGACCTCGATGAGGATCGGCCCGCCTGCCTCGCCGTGCATGCTCGCCCAGGCCGGCAGGCCGATGTTCAGCGGCTGGCCTGCCACTGCGGAGAAGTCGCCGATCTTCGGGTTCACGGGCAGGTCGGCGTCGAGCAGGGCGGGGTGGTCGGAAGTGGTGGGGCCAGGAAGCCCGATGGTCGGGAGCTCGAAGGGGCTTGCCGGTTCGCCGGCATCGAAGCCGCCATGAGGTTCAGAGAGCGACGGGGAAGCAAGCGCCGACGCGGCTGGGCGCATGACGGGCAGCGGTGGAACGGTTGTGGCCACAGGCAAGTCGGGGGGGACGTCTGGAGGAAGGCTGGGAGGAAGCTCTGGAGGCAAGGCGGGCGGGACGGCAGGAGGTGCCAGGCCGTCGATGGCGATCTGGTGCTGGCCGGCGATCGAATCGGCGCCTCCGCAGGTGGCAGCGTGAGCGCCGCATCGATGCCGTTCGAATTGCGAAGGGTGGCGCCGTTGAGCTGCAGGGCCGTCGGGCTGGTGTAGTCGAGGTCGGGCGTCGAGTCGCCGGGCTGCACGGTGTACGAAAAGCTCAGGGTGTTCGAGCCCGAGCCGGACACGTAGGTCGCGCTGCGATCGATCGCTCCGGTTTCGAGCAGGAGAGAGGGCGTGCCGGCGCTCGTGTCGAGCGTGACCGCCTGGTCGAAATCGATCGTCAGCGTGATCGTGTCGCCGATCTTGTAGGTGGCGTCGGCGTTGGTCGCATGCACGCTGCTGACTTGCGGGCGGTCCGGCTCGACGAGGATGGCGACCATGTCTGTGTCTCCCTGGGAGCCCCCGCTGCCGGAGGCACCCAGGTCGTTGCTCGTGATCTGCAGGCCGGCGGGGCCGACATGGCCTGGCGTGGGTGCGAAGACCAGCCCGTCGAGCGCGGCGTTGATATCGGCCAGCGAGCCTTCGAAGCTGACGGTGCTGTCGTTCGTGCCGCTGCCGGACTGCAGGGTGAGGCCCGAAGTCTGCGCGAGGGTGAGCAGGCCATTGGATGCCGTCAGCGTGACCTGCACAGGTGAATTGCCCGCGTCGACGTCACTCACCGACAGGGCATTGCCGGTGCTGCTGCTGAACACGAGATCCGTGTCGTGGCGGACCATCTGCGAGCCCGGCACGCCATTGACCGGCGCATCGTTGACCGCCGACACCACCAGCACGATCGTGCTCGAGGCGGCCTCGCTCGATGCCGTACCGGAGTTGCCCGGGTCGATGCCCGTGTTGCCGCGGTCATCGATGGTGATGGTGAGTGACACATCGCCCGTGGCATCCGGTGCGGTCGTGAAGGCTAGCTGGCCAGCCGCGATGAAGCCATTGATGTCTGCGATGCTGCCGGAGAGGGTCACCGCACTGCCGCCGCCGCCCTGCACGCTGACGCCATTGGTCGAAGCGGCCGTGAGCGTTCCCGAGGTGGCCGAAAAAAGGACATCCACGGGAGCATTGCCCGCATCCACGTCGGCAAGGACGATTCCAGTGAGCGCCAGCGGAACGTCTTCGATCACGCTGAAGCTCGAAGGTGCGACCATCGTCGGCGGATCGTTGACGGCGACGATGGCCACGGTCGATGCGAGCTGGAGGGTGCGGGTGTCGGCTCCTCCGTTCAGTGTTCCACCGGAGTCCGTGATGGATGTCAGCGTGATCTCGCGGGGCGTGATGTCGGGAGCCTCGCTGGCATTGCGATAGGCCAGCCCATCGACCAGGGCCTCGGCGATGGCGGCGCTGAAGCCGCCCGGGCCTGCGCTGATGGCAATGGTCGCCGTGCCGGCGTTCAGGCTCACGTCGACCGTCAGGCCGTTGTCCGCCGTCGTGATGGTGCCGGGCTGGTCGAGCGTGATGTCGGTGCCGTCGATGCTGAGGAACTCCTGGCCGCCATTCGCCAGCTGGTCGACGGTGAGAACCAGCTGCGTGATGCTCTGGGCTGGCTCGACGGTGCTGATGGCTGCGGAGTCGAACAGGTCCACGGCAGCGCCGTTCTCGGTGAAGGTGACGGTCCCGCCGATGGCGTCGAGAGTGGGCGGGGTGTTGAGTGCGATGACATCCACGTTGACCGGGGCGGCCGAGGTGCTGCCGCCGTCGCCGTCTTCCAGCGTGACCTGGACGGTGCGCGCGCCAGGCGTCGGAGCGGTCGGGTTGCTGTTGGCATAGACGAGATTGCGCAGCAAGGCTTGCGTCGCTTCGGGCGTGGCGTTGCCGTTGAACGCAATGACGAGGGGCTGCCCGCCCGCTCCACCGCTCATGCTGCCGATCGCGACACCCGCGTAGGTGACGCTGGCGCCCGATACGCCGATCTGGCCGGCGGCGCTGCCCTCGTTGCGCACGGCCAGCACGTCTTCGCCCGCGATCGGGTTGTCGATCGACACGGTGAGCCGTCCCCCATCGAAATTGGCGGAGTCCGCATCGCTCACCGTGGCGTCGCTGCCCGCATCGAGCGCGACGAAGCTGTCGCCTTCGCGATAGCTCACCGTGTCGCCGCCGAAAAGAGCGATGACGGGCTTCGTGACCACGCTGCTGTTGATGGTGCCTGTGTTGTCGCCGGTCCAGTTCGCTTGATCGGTGATGCGGGCCAGCCACGTCGTCCGATCAGCCGCCCCGGTGGGGCCGATGTATTGGACGTTGTCTTGCTGCACTCCATTGGCGTCGCGGGGCGCCCCGATGGCATCGACCCCGGCGACCAGCGTGTTCTGGCTGCCGTTTGTGCCGTTTCCGTTGGGCAGCATCGAGTCACGCAAGTTGACGAGGATGGAGGTGTTCCAGTTGGTCGCATCCAACGTGCCGGCGGAGTTGTTGAAACCGAAGATGAAATAGGGATTGGTGTCGTCGTCCTGGTAGATAAATATTCCATCGCCGGTCCCGGGCATGGGATCGTTCACCGTGAAGGCAGGCTGGCCGAGTTCGCCGGTGAGGAGCTGCTCCGGTGGTCAGGTTGGTGAGGGTAGTGGGCTGGTCGGCCCCACCGAGGAAGAGTCGCAAGACCGTGCCGGCATTGACCTGGCTCGATGTCGTCCAGGTCACCACGCCATCACCTGTTGTGCTCGTGGTGAAGGCTGCAGTCGGGGTGGCGTTGAGGTTCCAGCCCTTGTCGGTGATCTTGATGACCGTGTCCGGCGCGATGTCCACCAGGGTCATCAGCGTCACGATGTCGTTGAACGAATTCCACCCGGTCACGACGATGTCGCCGGCTTGGAGGGTATTGAGCAAGTGGGAATAGGCACTCGCCGCTTCGGCGCTGATGATCACCGGCGTCTCGATCGAACCGGACTGACGCTCGAGTGTCCAGTTGCCGCCGAGCGCCGCCGCGCCGGTCCAGTCGGACGAAGCCGCCACGTCGGCCCCGGTGAGGCGCGAGAGTGCGTCAATGAAGGCCTGCCCTTGCGATCCCTCGCCCACCTTGCACCCATAGAGCAGCAAGTCACCCTGCTCGGCCAAGGCCGTGCCGATAGCTTGCAAATCGGCCGCATGCGCGGACAGGCTGGCCCCGTCGATCCAGGCCGAGCCCGCCTTGACGCCGCCGCCTTGCCCCTCGGAAACCAGGTGGATCGCGTCCAGGCCCTGCCGTCCCTGCAGGTACCGGGCCATTTGCGAGAGGCCATCGCTGGAGGCGTCGAGCACGACCACTTCCGTGTCGCTCGGCAAGTGCTGCACGAGCGCCTGGTAGTCCTGGACGCCCGGGTCGACGAAGACCACTTCATGTCGCGCTTGCGCGCCGGCACCCGCATTTCGCTGCGCCTCGCGCGCAGCGTCGGCCGGGCCACTCGCCGCTTCGATGGCATGCGAATCGCCGGCAGGCACTGCGGCATCCGGCGAGCGCGGCGCGTGCGCATTGACGGCTTGTTCAGCCGTTGCGGCCACGGCCGCGTCGAACATGATCCTGGGCTCCAAGGCCATCAGCAACGGCACCCGGCATTGCCGCTGCCGTGGCAGGCCAGGGCCCTTGTTCCAGAGGCGCGCAAAGAGGTCTTGGAGCCGCATGGACATCTCCATCGTTGCGTGCAGGACGGTCGAAGGGATCAATCCCTGGGCGGGGGGATCCCCTTCATGCAGATGATGAAGTTCAGCCCGAGGAAGGGGTTGCGCTTGTCGACGGGCATGTCGCCAGCCGCCGTGGTAATTTTGAAAGAAAGCAGGGTTCCGGAGGTGGCAGGGCCCTGAGGCGGACCATAGAGCAGCACCGTGGCCCCCACTTCAGGGTCTGTGGTTGGTGAGAGGAGGCAGTTTTCCGAGGGCACCTGGCTGAAGCCCTTGTCGACCGGATTGGCGGGCGTGGCCGTGTTGACCGGGATGGCGACCTGCGCGCTCACAGGCGGAATCCGGTTGCTCGACAGCTCCACTAGCTCGGTTCCGCCTGCTTCACCAAGGGTGACTTGACTCAGGTCCTGCCCTGTGCCCACGCCGATCGGACGGCGCCCGCGCAGGTCGGGGAGTGCGAAGGTATCGGCGCCGTTGCCACCGAATGCCGAGCCGATAGAGGAATACAAAAGAGTGTTCTCGTGGATCGACAACAGGCGGCCATCGCAGAAGGCCCAGTTCGTGGGCTCAAAGTCGTATGGGACGAGCTTGATTTCGCCGATGAAAGGGGTCATGAGTACTTCTCCAGTTGGCCCGACAACGGGCTTCAATAGGCGCAGAGGGTGCGGGGAGGGTGCCCGAACTGTCGGGGCCGGGCCCCATCGCTGCTTGCAGGACGGTCGAAGGGATCAACTCCTGGGCGGGGGGAAGCCCTTCACGCAGATGATGAAGTTCAGCCCGAGGAAGGGGTTGCGCACGTCGACGGGTACGCCGCCGCCCGCCGTGGTAATTTTGAAAGGAAGCAGGGTTCCGGAGGTGGCAGGCTCCTGAGGCGGCCCATAGAGCAGCACCCTGGCACCCGCTTCAGGGTCCAAGGTTGGCGAGAGGAGGCAGGTTTCCGAGGGCACCTGGCTGAAGCCCTTCTCGACCGGATTGGGGGGCGTGGCGGTGTTGACCGGGATGGCGACCTGCGCGCTCAAAGACGGAATCTGGTTGCTCGACAGCTCCACCAGCTCGTTTCCGCCTGCTTCGCCAAGCGTGACTTCACTCAGATCCTGCCCTTTGCCCACGCCGATCGGGCTGCGCCCGCGCAGGTCGGGGAGCGCGAAGTTATCGATGCCGTTGCCACCGAATTTCGTGCCGAGCAGTCGATACAAGTCCCTGTACTGGTCGATCTGCAACAGGCGGCCATCGCAGAAGGCCCAGTTCGTGGGCTCAAAGTCGTATGGGCTGACCATGATTTCGCCGAGGAAAGGGTTCATGAAGTTCTTCTCCAGTTGGCCCGACAACGGGCTTCAATATGCGCACAGGGCGCGCGGGCAGGTGCCGGAGCTGGCGGGCGCCGGGACCTGTCAAGACCGCCCAGGTGGGCGAGGCGGGGCCGCTTCATGCGGTCCATTCCGCAACGGGCTGCGTCGAGGTCGCGTGGCGCCGCATGCGGGTGTAGATGCCGTCGTCGTCGACCGGCACGAAGCCCAAGCGCAGGTACAGGTTCATTGCCGGATTGGAGGGTTCGACGTGCAGCCAGATGGGCAGGCCCAGGACATCCGCGCGCGAACTGATCATGAAGAGGAGGTCCGTCCCGAGGCCGTGGCCGCGTTCAGTGGGAACCAGGCTGATGTCGAGCAAGGTGGCCGCACCTGCCTGCTCAAGCCAATACAGGCGCCCGATGGGCTGGCCTAGCCGGCACAAGAGCAGGAAGTCTGCCTCGGCGTAGCGCTGCCTGTAGTAGCGATGCTGCAGCTCGAACTGCGACGAGAGAAAGCGATCGCGCTCCTTATCGCTCCAACCGGTGACACGAAGTTCTTCGGTGCGCGTCGTCGCGTAGAGCGCGCGCAGGAAAGGCGTGTCCCGGTCCTCGACAGGGCGGAAGCTGAGTTCCTTGAGCGCCTGCTGGCTCGAGGCGGCGCAAGCATGCTTCCACCACCGGGCTTGTTGATCCTCTTGCACTGTGGCTCCGCTTGAAGTTGCAAGGGCGCCGATTTTGGATCTCACCTTCGCCGCGCGTTGTACCGTTCGGCGGAATTGAGCATTGATGAAAAGCCTCGCTGCGTGAGCCGCGCCGCGCGCGCTGGCCGCCCGTCAAGGGTAAGCCGGTGCAAGCCCTCGCGCTGCGCCACCCAAGACAGACCAGCTTGAGGGTTCGCCTTGCTACCTTCGGGTGATTGCAATCCGTTTGCCTCCTTCCTAGATTGCAGGCTCCCGTCAGATCCTCCTCGTTACTGCAAGGAAAGGATGAATGCCATGACCAAGAAGAAGCTCTATCTTCGCGACGACGATTCCGCGCTCGACTCACAACGACTGGCGGTCAGTGAGCGTCCGCCCCACTCGCTCTTCCCCGGCTCCGGCGATTGCGCAGCAGCACGTGGATCCTTTGCGATTCTTGAGGAGGGGGACGGAAACTGCGGCTTCGAACTGTGTTCGCCAGGCATCTTGAAGTGCCACGCTCGTCCGCTCAAGGGCTCGGGCAACTTCAAGCTGCTGGCCCGAGGCATGACCTTGTGGGTTGATGACAGCAAGCCCGATGCCGTCGTGACCTACTTGTACAACGCGGCTGCATCGGAGCTGACCATCGAATGCAACGACAGCTTCGCCATCGTTGCCAACTTCAAGAGCGGCGACCTGGGGATTCATGTACCGCGGCAGCCGCGCAGACCGCCGCTGATCAGCCGCAGCGAGGCCAAGGAGACATTCGGCTCCTTGCGTCGCAAGGGGCGTGTGCGGAACCGAGGCGAGTGAGTTGCAGGCGCTGATTCTCAATTTTTTCATTCGCCTCTTTGACAGCCTCACGCCGGGGCGTCTGCCCAATACATTGCCGGTCCTGGAACTTGTCCGGAGCGAAGCGCGTGAGAGCGTGACAAAGCGCTGAGCGCATCGCATCCTGGAGTAAAGGAGGAGAGCAAATCTTGGGAGGGGCTTGCAATTGAAGAGACGAGGCAATCTGCCGTCAGTGACGTGCCTGTGCGCCCACTTTGACGGCAGGACAAGTCAAGGCCACGAAACCCGCGGCAATTGCTCGATGTCGTGGCCGCCATGCTTGCCATGCCGCCCGCCGCAGAGCCGGCTCCACGCTTGCATTTGAGCGATGCAAGCCAGGTGACCGAGGAGATCCTGCGCCTCGCCCAGCATGGCCGAGCCGCTGGCGCTATGGCAAACTTCGCCCCTCTTGAGCAAACCGCCGGGCTTCTCACGGCCCCATGAGACAAGTGCTGGACAAGATCCTTCTTCAAATCGCGGCTGAACTCAAGGTTCGGCCGGCGCAAGTGAATGCGGCCGTCGAACTGCTCGACGGCGGCGCCACCGTCCCCTTCATCGCCCGATACCGCAAGGAAGCCACCGACGGGCTCGACGACACCCAGCTGCGCGACCTCGAAGCGCGCCTGACCTACCTGCGCGAGCTCGAGGAACGCCGCGAGGCCGTACTGAAGAGCATCGGCGAGCAGGGCAAGCTCACTCCCGAGCTGCGTGCCGCGATCGAGGCCGCACCCACCAAGCAGGAGCTCGAAGACCTCTACCTGCCCTACAAGCCCAAGCGCCGAACCAAGGCCATGATCGCGCGCGAGGCAGGCATCGAGCCGCTGGCCGACAAGCTGTTTGCCGACCCATCGCTCGACCCGCAGGCCGAGGCAGGGGCCTTCATCAACGCCGATGCCGGATTTGCCGACGCCTTCGCGGTGCTCGATGGGGTGCGCGACATCCTCTCCGAGCGCTGGGCCGAAGATGCCGCGCTGGTGGGCAAGCTGCGCGAGTGGCTATGGGAAGAGGGCTGTTCCAGTCGAAGCTGATGGACGGCAAGGACGAGAACAACGCCGATGTCGCCAAGTTCCGCGACTACTTCGACTACGCCGAAGCCATCCGCACCGTGCCCTCGCACCGCGCCCTGGCGGTGTTTCGCGGCCGCGCGCAGGAGTTCCTCGACGCCAAGCTGGTGCTCGACGAAGAAGTGGTGCCGGGCCAGCCCACCCTGGCCGAGGGCCGCATCGCCCGCCACCTCGGCTGGAGCCACTCGAAGCGCAAGAGCGACGACCTGATCCGCAAGACCATCGGCTGGACCTGGAAGGTCAAGCTGAGCCTGAGCCTGGAGCGCGACCTGTTCTCGCGCCTGCGCGAAGAAGCCGAGCGCATTGCCATCAAGGTGTTCGCCGAGAACCTGCGCGACCTGCTGCTGGCCGCGCCCGCCGGCAAGCGCGTCGTGATGGGGCTCGACCCGGGCATCCGCACCGGCGTGAAGGTGGCGGTGGTCAACGACACCGGCAAGGTGGTCGACACCAGCACCGTCTATCCGCACGAGCCTCGCAACGACTGGGACGGCTCCATCCACACGCTCGGCCGCCTGTGCGCGACGCATGGCGTGAACCTGATCGCCATCGGCAACGGCACCGCCAGCCGCGAGACCGACAAGCTGGCGGGCGACCTCATCCAGCGCATCCAGCAGCTCGCTCCGGGCACGCCGCTCGAGAAGGTGGTGGTCAGCGAAGCAGGCGCCTCGGTCTATTCGGCCTCCGAATTCGCCAGCAAGGAACTCCCCGAGCTCGACGTGAGCCTGCGCGGCGCGGTGAGCATCGCGCGGCGCGTGCAGGACCCGCTGGCCGAGCTGGTGAAGATCGACCCCAAGAGCATCGGCGTGGGCCAGTACCAGCACGACGTCAACCAGAGCGAGCTCGCCCGCAGCCTCGATGCGGTGGTGGAGGATTGCGTGAACTCGGTGGGCGTGGATCTCAACACCGCTTCCGCGCCGCTGCTGGCGCGCGTGTCGGGCCTGTCGAACGCGGTGGCGGCGAGCATCGTGCGCTGGCGCGACGCCAACGGCGCGTTCAGGAGCCGCAAGCAACTGCTCGACGTGGCCGGCCTTGGTGCGAAGACCTTCGAGCAGGCCGCGGGCTTCCTGCGCATCCGCGACGGCGACAACCCGCTCGACCTCACCGGCGTGCACCCCGAGACCTATCCGGTGGTGCAGCGCATGCTGGCCCAGGTGGCCAAGCCCATCACCGAGGTGATGGGCCGCTCCGACGTGCTGCGTGCCCTCAAGCCCGAGGCGCTGGCCGACGAGAAGTTCGGCGCGATCACGGTGAAGGACATCCTCGCCGAGCTCGAGAAGCCCGGCCGCGATCCGCGTCCGGACTTCAAGGTGGCGCGCTTCAACGAGGGCGTCGAGGACATCAAGGACCTGCAGGCCGGCATGGTGCTCGAGGGCACGGTCAGCAACGTGGCGCAGTTCGGCGCCTTCGTCGACCTGGGCGTGCATCAGGACGGCCTGGTGCACGTGAGCCAGCTCTCGAACAAGTTCGTCAACGATGCGCGAGAGGTGGTCAAGACCGGCGACATCGTCAAGGTGAAGGTGCTGGAGGTCGACCTTGCGCGCAAGCGCATTTCCCTGACGATGAAGCTCGATGCCGCTGCGCCGAAGGGTGGTGCGGGCAAGGGCGACAACAGCTATCGGCCGGCAGCGCGCAACGAGCGCCATGGCAACCCGCGCGGAGGGCCAGGCGCCGGCCCCGGCCTCGGCGATGGCGGCCGCTTTCGCGAAGCTGCAGGGCAAGCGCTAAAGGCCTCGGGGACGATTGCTTTCGGCCGTTGCGGTGGTGCTACTGGTCACCCGACGGCCGGCCGCCTAGGATGACGGCGTCCACAACAAGCCAGGAGAAGACATCATGACTTCCTATCGCCTGACAGTACCGCTGGGCGCGCTTGCCTTGCTCGCAGCCTGCGCCGGCACCGACATGAGTCCCGCGAGCATGATGAGTGCAGGGTCCGGGTCCAAGGCCGTGGCACAGCTCAAGCCCACTGCAGGCAACACCGCCGGCGGCACCGTCGAGTTCACGCAGCACAGCGACCAGGTCATGGTCACCGCCAGGCTCACGGCCTGAAGCCCGGCCAGGAACATGGCTTCCACGTCCACGAGAAGGGCGACTGCTCCAGCCCGGACGCGATGAGCGCCGGCGGGCACTTCAATCCGACCAATGCGCCACATGGGCCGCAGAGCGGCCCGCACCATGCCGGCGACATCCCCAACCTGAAAGCGGACGCCAGCGGCAACGCCCAGGGCATGTTCCACCTCACGGGACTCAACATCGGCTCGGGGGCGACCGACATCGTCGGCAAGTCGGTGGTGGTGCATGCCAACCCCGACGACTACGCCAGCCAGCCCGCGGGCAATTCGGGCCCCCGCATCGCTTGCGGCGTGATCGCCAAGGGGGGATGACAGCCCCTCGTCCGATGGCCCCAAGGCATGCGAGCACTCCAGATCTACGCCGGCCCCGGGGCCCTGCGGCACATTCGCGATGGCGGCCTGAAGCCGGAGGACATCCGCGTGATGGCCGGCGCGGCCGGCGGCCCCAAGGGACTCATCCTCAGCCATCTCGACCGGCAGCTCTTCGGCAGCTGGATGGCGCAGAGCAGCCACACCGTGCATCTCGTCGGCGCCTCGGTCGGCGCCTGGCGCATGGCCACCGGCGCGATGCAGGGCACTGCAGCCTTCTTCGAGCGCCTCGCGCACGACTACATCCACCAGCGCTACGAGCCCGAGCCGGGGCGCAAGTTGCCCAGCGCCGAGCTGGTGAGCAGGGAGTTCGCGCGCGAGCTGGATGCCTTCTTCGACGGGCACATCGAGTCGGTCATCGGGCATCCGCGCTATCGGCTGCATGTCGTCACCTCGCGCGGCCGGCATGTGCTGGGACGCGAGGGTCGGGTGCGCACGCCGCTGGGCTACCTGGGGGCGGTGCTCAGCAATGCAGCGAGCCGCAAGGCCCTGGGCGCCTGGCTCGAGCGGGTTGTGTTCTCGTCGGACGGCGAGGCGCTGCCGGTCGATCTCGACGATCTCAGGTACCGCAGCGTGCGGCTCACGGCGATAACTTCAAGCCGGCGCTGCTGGCCTCGTGCTCGATTCCCTTCATGCTCAAGGCGGTGCACGACATCCCCGGCGGTCCGCCCGGAGCCTACTGGGACGGCGGCATCACCGACTACCACCTGCACTGGAACTACCGCAGCATGGGCCATGGGTTGGTGCTCTATCCGCATTTCCAGCAGCAGGTGGTGCCGGGCTGGCTCGACAAGGCGCTCAAGCACCGGCACCGCGCCACGCCCTGGCTCGACAACGTGATCGTGCTGGCGCCGCGGCCCGAATGGGTGCGGGGCCTGCCCGACGGCAAGCTGCCCGACCGCACGGACTTCAAGCGCTACGGCGCGAACCTGGCCGGTCGAGTCAAGGCGTGGAGCCAGGCGGTGTCCGAAGGCGAGCGGCTGGCCGCGGAGTGGGACGACTGGCTTGCTCGCGGCACTCCGGCCGACGCGGTGCGGCCGCTGTGAGGCAGGGCGTCCGAGCGCCTTCAGCCCTTGCCCAACCCGTCGATCTCCGTCAATGCCTGCAGGTAGACCAGCGACTGCGGGGGTGGCAGCGATGCCAGCGACTGCGCGTTCGCCGGCACCCATCCGAAGCGCTGCATCTCGAAATCGTCGTCGATGAGCACAAAGCGGCGATCGGTGGGAAAGCGGCCGGCGGCGTGCGCGCTCGCGATGTCATCACGCAACTGGGCAAGCAACGAGAACGCACCGGTGATGCGTCGGAGGCAGGCGTCGGCGTCATAGGTGACGCTCCACTGGCGTCGCACGAACAAGCCCGCCAATGGCCCAACCAGGGCGACTTCCACCGCGGTGGAAACGAGGCCATGGCCGCTGAAGCCTGCGTGAGCCGCACCTGCTGGGCATCAGCCAGCCACAGCGAGGGCAGCGCCTCGAACGGCTGGTTCTCGGTCCAGCGTGCGGTAGCAAAGCAGAAGCGCGCGGCAGCTTGAAGTTCGCCCAGATTCTCAGACTTGAACACACCAACACGCGGATCCTTCTGACCCTTCGGGGTGTAGGTCACTGTGAAGACGCTATTGAAACTGCCCGAGCCGAGCATGGTTGCGGGCCCCGTCAGGATGTGGGTGTAATTGGTCGCGTCATTGACGGGCAGCCTGGCGTTGAGAAGGGCGCCCCCACTGAAAAATCATCGAGCGATTTCCAGATTCTGTGCTTGCGGGATGATGGCGCGCGACTGGATCTCTTCTCATGGAACTGAAGGACAAGGAGCCTTTCCTTCGTCACTTGCATCAGCAACGCTTCCATTTCAGGGACGCGAGTGTGGCTGCGCCGTCGCAATAGGTCGCTAGCAATTACTCAAGACCTTCCAAACTTCCATACAGATCGAAAGCTATCTGATCTGGATTCTGTAGGGGGCTTGAGCGAACTGCTGGACTTCTTAGAGCTTCTTCAGCATGGCTTTGTATTCCGTGGACATCCTCACTGGAATGCCGATGACTCGTTTGTCCTCTTTTGGAGAACCTGCCCACAATTTGACTTCGTCGACCATGGGCAATGGCTTTGGATTGCCTGAAGGGCCTGCAATGCGGGCAGCAATTGCTGCACGACCTTGTTCACTTCGGCGGGCTTGAACACCGCTGATCGTGGAGACCCGGTTGCGCCTTCACCATGCGCGGAGGAGTTCAAGCGCCTCCTTATGGAACGTTGGCGCAACGTGCCTCAGCGCCATCTTTTCCAAAGCGGCCTGGTTGACCGCGCGGGTGACGCATTGGCTTTGAATCTGCTTTGCGTCGCGCTGCGACAAGGGCCTGCCCTCATCGAGGTGCGCTTCAGCTTGTCAAATGCAGCCGCGCCGGCGTCATCGCCATGTCCTTTCGCCATGAGCTTGACGAAGGCGGTGATCGCCTTGCGGTTGAGATCCTTGACCTCCTCCGGCAGCTCCTGGGCTGCGCCATTGCGCCTCTGGGTGCTGCCGTTACCGTCGTGACCCAGGTATTGGTTACGTGACCCCTTGCCAATCAGTTGATCAAGTGCGCCGCGCGCATTGGTTGCAGTCGGACCGTCCATGTATCAATTCCTCAGTTGGTTCAGCCTTTGTGGCCAGCTCACGCATCACCCGCGCAGGAACGCCGACGATGCGGACTCCAGCGCGCTCAGCGCATCCGACGCAGCGGCAGGCTGTGCCAGTTCGCGCTGCCAGTGTTCGGCGATATTGACGAAGCGTTCCAGCACATCGCGCAGCGCGGGCAAGTCGAGGCCGGCGAGCAGCACCGATGCGCCATCACCACCAGCCCCGCACTCGACACGCCCAGCGTCGCACCAGCGGTGCCTTGCCAGAACAGGTTGGCTTCGAGCAGGCCCAGGGCCAAGTCCGGCCGATTTCGAGGTGTCGAACTGCCCCAGGGCGGAGAACAGCAGCATCCACCCGGCATCGCGGCGGAATTCCACCGCCACCCGCCCGTCAAAGAGAACATGGCAGGAGTCGTCCGTTTCGGGCTCAGAGCTTGGGCAACGACATGGACTCGCCCAACTCGCCGAGGAGCGAAACGAAAGATCTCCTCGTCTCCGGAAGGTCCTGTGGGCATCGGAACTCCTGTCGATTGCCTGCGCGCGTGTAGGGATCGCGGAGCTGTGAAAACCGCGAGTGCTGCCGATGTGTCCGGCGAAGCTTTCGTAACCGAGCCCGCCCGCGAGCTGCCATGAGTGCGGCCTGACTACACTAGGCCGAGTCCTACAAGAACGAGGGAATCCCCATGGGTGTGTCCGCGAGCCTGCTCGTCATCGCACTGCTGATGGCCGTCAGCGCCTTCTTCTCCGTCGCGGAGATTTCGCTTGCCGCCTCGCGGCGCCTGCGCCTGCGGCAGATGGCCGAGGAGGGCAATGATCGCGCGCGGCGCGTGCTCGAAGTGCAGGAGCAGCCCGGCAACTACTTCACCGTGGTGCAGATCGGGCTGAATGCCGTCGCCATCCTGGCCGGCATCGTGGGCGAAGGGACCTTGACGCCGCATTACTCCGCGCTGCTCGAGATGGTGCTCGAGCCCGACACCGCGCAGACGATGGGCTTCGTGCTGTCCTTCCTGACCATCACGACGCTCTTCATCCTGTTTGCCGACCTGTTCCCCAAGCGCGCCAGCATGACCGAGCCCGAGCGTCTCGCGATGCTCGTGGTCGTGCCGATGCAGTGGTGCATGACGCTGTTCAAGCCGGTGGTCTGGGTGTTCAGCAGCCTGACCAACGCCTTGATCCAGCTGTTCGGCCTGCCGGCCAAGCGCGACGACCGCATCACGCACGACGACATCCTCGCGCTCACCGAAGCCGGCGCGGAGGCCGGGCTGCTGGCCGCGCAGGAGCAGCAGGTGATCGAGAACGTGTTCGAGCTCGACACCCGCACGGTCGAGAGCGCGATGACCTCGCGCGAGCGCATCGTCTTCTTCCTGCAGGACGACGAGGACGCGCTGATCCGCACGCGCATTGCCTCCGAGCCGCACTCGACCTACCTGGTCTGCGATGGACACATCGACCAGGTGGCGGGCTACGTCGATGCCACCGACCTGTTCCAGCGGGTGCTGCGCAGCGAGCCCATCGCACTCAAGGGCGAGGCCTCGCAAGGCTTGCTGAAGAAGGTGCTGATCGTGCCGGACCGCATCACGCTGTCGGAGATGCTCACGCAGTTCCGCCAGGCGCATGAGGACTTCGCCGTCATCGTCAACGAGTACAGCCTCGTGGTGGGCATCATCACGCTCAACGACGTGATGAGCACCGTGATGGGCAGCCTGGTGGCCTCGCGCGACGAAGACCCCCCGATCGTGCGCCGCGAGGACGGCTCCTGGCTGGTCGATGGCGTCACGCCCATCCCCGACCTGCTTCGCGCGCTGGCGCTCGACACCTTGCCGCACCAAGGGCAGTACGACACGGTGGCGGGCTTCCTGATGGTGATGCTCAGGCGCATCCCCAAGCGCACCGACAGCGTGGCCTGGGGCGGCTTCAAGTTCGAGGTGCTGGACGTGGACAGCTACAAGATCGACCAGGTTCTCATCAGCAGGATGGGAGAGAGCGTTCCCTCCGGGAGCTAGGCGAACGAGGCCTTGCGGCGTGCGTCGCCTGCCTCACATCGAAGCTTCGAGCATTTCCAGGTAGTCCTCGCGGCTGGCAATGCGCGGATTGGTCTTGTGGCAGTGGTCGGCCATCGCGCCGTCGATGATCTTCTCGAACCACGCCGCGCTCCACGCCCATCGCGGCCAGGCCCGGAGGGCAGGCCCAGCCGCGCGTTCATGTCGCGGATCGCTTCCGGGATGTCGTCCGCGCTCTCGAGCCCCATCGCATGCGCCATGCGCTCCAGCCGCTGTCTCGTTGCGCACCGATTCGGCCTGCGCGTTGAAGCGCACCACCGCCGGCAGGAACATCGCATTGAGCGTGCCGTGGTGCAGCCGCGGGTCGACGCCGCCCAGGCTGTGGCTCAGCGAATGCACGCAGCCCAGGCCCTTCTGGAAAGCCAGCGCGCCTTGCATCGATGCGCTCATCATCTGGCGGCGCGCTTCGCGGTCGCTGCCGTCGCGCGTGGCGCGCTCGATGTGCGCCCAGCCGCGCTCCAGGCCGTCGAGCCCGATGCCGTCGGCCGGCGGGTTGAAGGCGGCGCGACATGAAGGTCTCCATGCAATGCGCGATCGCGTCCATGCCGGTGGCCGCGGTGAGGCTCGGCGGCAGGCCCAGCGTGAGTTCGGGGTCGCAGATGGCGGCCTTGGGCACCAGGTGCCAGCGAGTGGAAGCCGAGCTTGCGGTGGTCGTCGACGATCACGATGGCGCCGCGCGCCACTTCGCTGCCCGTGCCCGCGGTCGTGGGCACCGCGATGATCGGCGCCACTCGCTCGGTGATCCTGGGGCTGCCGCCTTCGATGGTGGCGTAGGTCTTGAGCGGGCCCTCATGCGTGGCGGCGATGGCCGCGCCCTTGGCCAGGTCGATGCTGGAGCCGCCGCCCACTGCGATCAGGCCATCGCACTTCTGCTCTCGGTAGAGCTCGACGGCGGCGCGCACGGCGGCCTCGGTGGGGTTGGAGGGTGTCTGGTCGAACACCGCGCAAGGCCAGCCGGGCAGGGCATCGAGCGCCTTCTGCAGCACGCCCGCGGCGCGCACGCCCGCATCGGTGACGACCAGCGGCCGGGTGATGCCGACGCGCTCGCATTCCTGCGGCAGCAGCTTGACCGCGCCGAAGTCGAACTGGATCTGGGTGACGTAGAAGATGATGGCCATGGCGATTCCTGCGGCGGTTCGCGATCGAGCCAGTATGCTAGTCCACTGAATCACTGAAATCGGTTCGGCGCTGTACGCACGACATCGGCGAGACACCCATCCTCACGTCACGCATGCAGGCGGTGATCGATCGCATCCGTCGCGCCAACTTCACGCCCTTTCATCAGCTGAGCGTCGCCGAGGCGCGTGCGGCCTATCGGGCGGCCGCCGAGATCCTGGACCTGCCTCGCGCGCCGCTGGCGCGAGTGGAAGACAAGACCTTGCGCGCCGAGGACGGCACGCCGCTGCCGGCTCGCCTGTATGCCACCTCGTTCGAGCGGCTGCCCGTGCTCCTCTACATGCACGGCGGCGGCTTCACGATCGGCGGCATCGAAACTCATGACAGCCTGTGCCGGCAGCTCGCGCTGCACAGCGGCGCGGCGGTCGTCTCGCTCGACTACCGGCTGGCGCCGGAGCATCGCTTTCCCGTCGCGGTGCAAGATGCCTGGGGCGCGCTGCAGGACCTGCGCGAGCAGGCAAGCGCCTGGGGCCTCGATGGCGAGCGCCTCGCGGTCGGGGGCGACAGCGCCGGCGGCACGCTCTGCCGCGGTGTGCGCCATCCTGGCGCGGGACGCGGGCTTTCCGCTCGCGCTGCAGGTGCTCATCACCGCGGGCACGGCTGCGTACCAGGACACGCCGTCGCACGAGCGCTTCGCGCACGGCTACATCCTGGAGAAGCCCGCGATCGACTGGTTCTTCGCGCAGTACATCGAACACGAGCAGACGCACCGACTGGCGCTTCGCCCCCTTGCTGGCCGACGATCTCGAAGGCGTGGCGCCCGCCTGGGTGGGCGTCGCGGAGGTCGATCCGCTGGCCGACGAGGACATCGCCTATGCCGACCGCCTGCGCATGGCAGGCGTGCCGGTGGACCTGGAGATCTATCGCGGCGTGACCCACGACTTCATCAAGATGGGCCGCGCCCTGCCCGAAGCCCGCAAGGCCCATGCCGCGATCGGCCAGGCCTTGCGGCATGCCTTCAACATCACAGACCGAACAGATCGAACATGAAACGCAGCGATTTCCGCTTCCTGTCCCGCCTGCGCGTGCGCTGGGCCGAGGTCGATGCCCAGGGCATCGTCTTCAACGCGCACTACCTCACCTACTTCGATACCGCCACCACCGACTACTGGCGCGCGCTGGCCGTGCCCTATCCGGAGGCGATCCACCGCTTGGGCGGCGACCTCTATGCCAAGAAGGCCAGCGTCGAGTACCACGCTTCGGCGCGCTACGACGACGTGCTCGAGGTCGGCATCAAGTGCAGCCGCGTCGGCACCTCGTCGATCCTGTTCACGCTCGGCATCTTCCGGGGCGACGAGCATCTCATCACCGGCGAACTGGTGCACGTCTACGCCGATCCTGCGACGCAGAAGTCGACGCCTCTGCCGCACGAGCTCCGGCAACTGCTCGATGCCTTCGAAGCCGGCAAGGGCATGGTCGAGGTGCGGCTGGGCGGCTGGGACGATCTCGGCGACCACGCCCATGCGATCCGCACCGAGGTCTTCATCGATGAGCAGCGCATTCCCGCCGAGATGGAATGGGACGACGCCGATCGCAGCAGCCTGCATGCCGTGGCCTACAACCGCCTCGGGCAGCCGCTGGCGACGGGTCGCCTGCTGGAGCATGTGCCCGGCGTCGCCAAGATCGGGCGCATGGCCGTGCGCCGGGCGATGCGCGGCGGCGGGGCAGGGCGGGCCCTGCTCGAGGCGCTGATGCAGGCGGCGCGCGAACGCGGCTATCACGAGGCGGTGCTGCATGCGCAGACGTCCGCCGCCGCCTTCTATGCGCGTTCAGGCTTCGTGGAGCGGGGGCCGCAGTTCGACGAGGTGGGCATCCCGCACGTCGAGATGGTCAAGAAGCTCTGACCGGGTCGGTCGCTTCGCGAGCGGGCAGGGCGGGCCGTGCGGCTGCCGGCCAGTCGATGAGCGTCATGCGGTTCGTGCGCACGGCCTGTGCCGCGCCAGCTGCCGGTTCCCAGCTGCGTTCGATCACGTGCGTGACGCTTCCATGCGCCAGCCGTTCGGTGATGATCACCGTGGAGCAGCGCGTGCCGTAGCGCCCATCCGGGCTGCGGATGAAGGCGGGCGAAAGCAAGCGCTCGAGCTCGATGGGGACGCCCGTGTCGGGCAGCAATTCGTCGGGCGCCTGGGTCGGATCGGCCAATGCCGCCAAGAGTGCTTCAGCCAGCGCTTCCGCCGACGCTGCTGTCTGCACGGCCGCCTGCGTACGCTGCTTCAACTGCTGCACCTTGGGCCAGGGCGTATCGAGCAAGGCGTTGGAAACTGCATGCACGCCCGGTTCGAGCTTCTGCGGCGCGCCTGCGCGATTGGAAGTCCAGAAGCTCTCGTCCCGCGCCACATCCACTGCGATCAGGTTGAAGCCGTTGTACGCGACGGCGCTCGTCGCTGCCGAGAACGCCTCCATCGACAGATCGCCCCGCAGCCACAGCGGCACGAGGCTGCCGCGCGAGGGCGCGTCGGGATTCCGGTCGGTGGGGTTGCGCACATTGGTCACGAAGGCCAGGCGGCCGGCGCGGGACAGGCCCATCCACGTGCCGCCGGCAAAGAGGTCGCGGCCAGCCAGGATCTCCGGGCCGCCGGGCTCGAAGGCCCACCAGTGCAGGGGCGCGGCCGGGCGATCGAAGTACTCGTCGCGATTGGCGGCGAGCACGAGCGGAAAGCGCCGGTCGGCGTTGATCGCCAGCGCGGCTAGGCACATGGCACGAAGGCTTCCACGAAGCGCGGGCCCTGGATCCAGTCACGCTGGATGTCCTCGGCCGCCTGGGCGATGTCGGCTTCGAGCGCGGCGTCCACGCCGCCCGGGCGGGAGTAGGTCTCCATCCAGGTCTGCATGCCGTCCTTCTCCTCGGGGCGGCGCAGCAGCTCGGCCTTCAGGTCGGCATGGCGCTCGCGAAGGCCGTGCTGCATGGACTGCACGGCCTGCAGTGCACCAGGCCCTCGGGTCACCGCCACGCGGTAGTAGATGAAGAGTGTTCGCACTCGGGGCACTCCGGGCTCAGGCTTCCTGCGACAGGGTGTAGGGCAGGGGAAGCAGCCGCAGCACAGGGCCTTCGATGGAGCCCAGGTGCAGGCTGCCTGCCTCGGCGGCCGAGAGCTTGAGCTCGGCGAACGCGCTCCAGCCTCCGGCAGGCGCCGGCGCGGCATTGGCGATCATGCCGCTGGGCTGGCCAGGATCGCCGCTGTGGAAGATCTCCTGTCCCGCGGCCAGTGGCGCCTCGCCATGCAACAGGAAGCCGCGGCGCTTGAGCGTGCCGCGGTACTGGCTGCGCGCCACCACCTCCTGGCCGGGGTAGCAGCCCTTCTGGAAGTTCACGCCGCCCACGGCCTCGAGGTTCACCATCTGCGGCACGAATTGCTCCACCGTGGCGCCGACGATGTTCGGCACGGCGCTTTGAACTTCGAGCCATTGCCAGGTGGACAAGGGCAGGTCGGGCAGGGCCTGCTCGGGCTCGCTGTCGCCTTCGGGCGTATCGTCGTCGGCCACGCCGGCCCAGAGGTAGCGAGGCTGGCCGGCGGCGTCGGGCAGGCGGATGATGCTGGCTCCGGCCACCTGCGTCCTCGTCCAGGCCCTGGACGGCGCGTCTTCACCCAGCCAATCCCGCGCTGCCTCGCCGCTCAGGCCGATGAGGCGGGTCGCCTCGCTGGCGTTCGTCAGCTTGGCCTTGGAGCGAAGCACGAACATCGACAGGCGCTTCAGCACGGCGGACAGCACCTCGGCGCTGCAGGCCAGCCGGATCTGGTCGTGGGCTTCCTTCCAGGCCACGAAGCTGGCGAGCAGCCGGCCCTTGGCCGAGCAATAGCCCGCGAGCCGCGCCTCGCCGAGGCCCAGGGCGGTGAAGTCCTGCGTGAGCTGCGAATGGAGGAAGGAAGCGGCGTCGACGCCATCGGCCGCGATCACGCCGAGGTGGTTCAGGCGTGTTGCCCCTTGCAGCGCGGCTGCGGGGTTGGGTGGAAGCAGGGTGTCGGTGGTCATGGCTGCACATTATGATCAGCGCCCGCTCGCCCACCGCGGGCGGGGTTTCGATTCGGGAACCTCGCAGCGTCCGGGCGAGTCCCTTCAAATTGTGGTGGTCGCGGATTCCAAGCGAAGCGGCCTTCGGCATCACCTTCCTGTCTGGTCATGAAACTGCTCGGGCGCCTGCTGGTATTACTTGTTGTTGCGTTTCTTCTTGCGGGCGCCACGGCCCTGTGGTGGCTCAACCGGCCCTTGCCTCTCAAGGCTGACGCGGTGGAGCTGTCGATCGAGCCCGGCATGACGCCGCGGGCGATCGCCGCTGCATGGGTCTCCGCTGGCGTCGACACCTCGCCCGTGGCCCTCTACGAATGGTTTCGCTGGTCCGGACAGGCCCGCCACATCAAGGCCGGAAGCTACGAGATCGGGCCGGGCACGACCCCGCGCGAGCTCTTGCGCAAGATGGTGCTGGGCGACGAGACGCTCGCCACGGTCCGCTTCATCGAGGGATGGACTTTCCGCCAGATGCGCAGCGAACTGGCCCGCGCCGATGGCCTCAAGCCCGCCACCGCCGCGCTGACCGACACCGACCTGATGGCCGCGATCGGCGCCCCGGGAATCCATCCGGAAGGGCGCTTCTACCCCGACACCTATGCCTACAGCCGCGGCTCGAACGACCTGGCGGTGCTGCAGCGCGCCTATCGTGCGATGCAAAAGAGGATCGAGGAAGCCTGGTCGCAGCGCGCGCCCGACACGCCGCTCAAGAGCATCGATGAAGCACTGGTGCTGGCTTCCATCGTCGAGAAGGAAACCGGTGTCGCGGCCGATCGCGGCAAGGTGGCCGGCGTCTTCGTCAACCGCCTGCGCATCGGCATGCCGCTGCAGACCGACCCCGCGGTGATCTACGGCATGGGCGAGAAATTCGACGGCAACCTGCGCAAGCGCGACCTGCTGATCGACACGCCCTACAACACCTACCTGCGGGCCGGCCTGCCGCCCACGCCGATCGCGATGCCCGGCAAGAACGCGCTGCTCGCGGCCGTGCGGCCGGCTCCGACCAAGGCGCTGTACTTCGTGTCGCGCGGCGACGGCAGCAGCGCCTTCAGCGACTCGCTGGCCGACCATAATCGCGCAGTCAACAAGTACCAGCGCGGGCAATGATCCCTCAATCCAGCAAGCAGAACGACCGGGGCGGGCAGGGCTGCTTCATCAGCTTCGAAGGCATCGACGGGGCCGGCAAGTCCACCCACATCGAGGCCGTTGCCGAACGATTTCGCCAGGCCGGCCGCGAGGTCGTGCAGACGCGCGAGCCCGGCGGCACGGCGCTCGCGGAATCGCTGCGCGAGATGGTGCTGCACCAGCCGATGGATGCGCTGACCGAATCGCTGCTCGTCTTCGCGGCCCGGCGCGACCACTTGCAGCGCGTGATCGAGCCCGCCCTCGAGCGCGGCGCCGTGGTGCTGTGCGACCGCTTCACCGATGCCACCTTTGCCTACCAGGGCGCGGGCCGCGGCTTCGACCTCGCGGTGCTGGCCCAGCTCGAGCAATGGGTGCAGCACTCTCGCCAGCCCGACCTCACGATCTGGTTCGAGCTTTCGCCCGAGCTGGCGGCCCAGCGCCTTGCGAATGCGCGCGTGCCCGACCGATTCGAGCAGCAGCCGGTCGAGTTCTTCCGCCGGGTCAGCGAGGGCTATCGAGCTCGCATGGCAGGCGACCCTGCACGCTTCGTGGCGGTGGATGCGTCGCAGGATCGAGCGGGCGTGTGGCTACAGATCGATGCTGCCTTGGCGCAGCGGGGCTTGTGAACATGCTGCCATGGCTGGAGGCGCCACTGCGCGAGGTGCTCGCGACGCAGCGCGGGCACGCGCTGCTGCTGTCGGGGCCCGACCCCAACGGGCAATTCGGCTTGGCACTGGAGTTGGCGAAAGCCTGGCTGTGCGAAGCCGTGGGCCAGCCGCGACCCTGCGGCAAGTGCGAGAGCTGCAAGCTGGTGGACGCCAAGGCGCATCCCGACTTGTTCGCGGTGATTCCTCCGGCCTGGCAGGCAGAACTGGGCTGGAACCTGGCAGACGCTGGCTCCGACGATTCGACCGAGCCCAAGTCTTCCAAGGCAAAGAAGCCCAGCAAGGACATTGCGATCGACACCATCCGCAAAGCGATCGACGTCGCGCAGCTCACTTCCGGCCGGGGCGTCGCCAAGGTGGTCCTGCTTCATCCTGCCGACCGCCTGAACCCGGCGTCCGGAAACGCCCTGCTCAAGATCCTGGAGGAGCCGCCAGGCGAGTTGCGCTTCATCCTCAGCACCTCCGCGCCGGACGCACTGCTGGCCACGGTTCGCAGCCGATGCCAGCACGTGACCCTGGGTCTCCCGGACACCGCATTGGCACTGTCGTGGCTGCGGGAGCAGGGGCTGAGCGAGCCCGAGGTGTTGCTCGCGGCAGCCGGCGGACAGCCCCTGGAGGCCCTCCGCCTCAAGGAGCAGGGCGTCGATGCGGCCGCATGGCGAGGCTTGCCGGCCCAGGTCGGCAAGGGGCAGCCGGGTGCCCTGTCCGGCTGGCCGATTCCCCTTGCGGTCGCCACGCTGCAGAAGATCTGCCACGACGCAATGTGCGTCTCGGTGGGCGCCGCGCCGCGCTATTTCGGCAACGAGGCATTCAAGGGCCTGCGCGGCAGCATCGACGCGCTGGCGCAATGGTCCGTCGAGCTCGGCCGTGTAGCCCGTCACGATGAGCATCCCTGGAATGCACCCCTGATGGTCGACTCGCTTGTGAGCCAGGCAAGCCGAGCCTTAAACTCCGGCGAATGAGCGAACTGACCACCCGCCAGCCCCCTGCGACAGCAGCCCCCACGCGCCCAAGCGTGATCCAGTTGGTCTTCCGTGAGAAGGGCGCGCTGTACGCGGCCTACATCTCGGTGTTCGGCGACGGCGGGCTCTTCGTGCCCACCACGCGCGAATACCGGCTCGGCGAGGACATCTACCTGCTGCTGTCGCTGCCCGAGGATCCGCAGCGTTATCCGGTCGCCGGCAAGGTCGCGTGGATCACGCCCGTCAACGCTTCCGGCGGGCGCACCCAGGGCGTGGGCGTGCGCTTCCCGAGCGACGAGAAGTCCCGCCTGCTCAAGAACAAGATCGAGGAGATGCTTGGCACCTCGATACAGTCGGGCAAACCCACGCAGACGATCTGACGATCCTCCTGCAGGCACACTCCACGTTTTCCGTCCCTATGTGCCGCGGCAGCCTGCGCTGCCGCGGCTTGCCTTTTGCTTCGCCCTTTCAGTCATGTACGTCGATTCCCATTGCCACCTGAGCTTTCCCGAACTGATGCGCGAGTTGCCTGCGATTCGCCAGGCCATGCGCGAGGCCCAGGTGGACCGGGCCTTGTGCATCTGCACCACGCTGGAGGAATTCGACCAGGTCCATTCACTTGCCCTGCAATACCCCGACTTCTGGGCCAGTTGCGGCGTCCATCCGGACAGCGAGGATGTGCGCGAGCCGACTCTCGACATGCTGGTGGAACTGGCGCAGCGGGATCGGGTGGTCGCGATCGGTGAGACCGGCCTCGACTACTACCGGCTGAACGGCCGCAGCGTGGCCGAGATGGAATGGCAGCGCGAGCGCTTCCGCATCCACATCCGCGCGGCGCGGCAGCTTGGCAAGCCCCTGGTCATCCACACGCGCAGTGCGTCCGAAGACACGCTGCGGATCCTGCGCGAAGAGGAGGGCGGTGCAGCGGGTGGCGTGTTCCATTGCTTCACCGAGACGATGGAAGTGGCCAAGGCCGCCTTGGACCTCGGCTTCCACATCTCCTTCTCCGGGATCCTGACCTTCAAGAATGCCGAAGATCTGCGTGAAGTGGCCCGCATGGTGCCGCTTGAGCGCTGCCTCATAGAAACCGACAGCCCCTACCTCGCACCGGTTCCATTCCGCGGAAAGACGAACAACCCTTCCTACGTGCCCTTCGTCGCCAAGCAGCTTGCGGCGATCAAGGGCTGCGCGCTCGAGGAGGTTGCAGATGTGACGAGTCGTAATTTCGAGCGCTTATTCAAGGTTCAAAACGGGGCTCCAGCACTTAAAGCCGGATGAAGTATTTTCTCAAGTTACTTGCCTATCTATTTGTGGCTGCTGGAGTTTCTGCGGCCAGTGCCGGCTCGTATGACGATTACTTTCGCGCCATTCACAGCGAGAATATCGGTGGCATCCTGAAACTATTCCAGCGCGGATTCGACCCGAACACGGTCGATCCGAAGGGCCGCAATGGCTTGTTCCTGGCCTTGGACGTGGACTCGTACAAAGCCGCCGAGACGATCGCCGAACATCCCGCCTTCGACATCGAGAAGCCCAATGCGGCCGGTGAAACACCCTTGATGGTGGCGGCCTTGCGTGGACAGGCCGAACTCTGCCGCAAGCTGCTCGCGCGGGGAGCGCAGGTCAATCGCAAGGGCTGGACTGCGCTCCACTATGCGGCCACCACCGACGTGCCCGAGCTCATCGCGCTGCTGCTCGATCGCCACGCCTACATCGATGCCGAATCACCCAACCGCACCACGCCGCTCATGATGGCGGCGCGCTACGGCAGCTACCGGGGATTCAGGGTGCTGCTCGAGGCGGGTGCCGATCCGACACTGCAGAACGACCAGGGCTTGAGTGCGGCCGATTTCGCCCGGGCGGCCGACCGGGAGCGTGTCGCGAAGGAAGTCGAACAGGCCTCGGAGAGCTTCAAGCGCCTCCAGAGCCGGCCGCCTGCAGAGAAATAGCGCCGTTGCCGGAAATCTTGCGCAAAGTCTGCCCTTGGGTGTTGCGGGGCTGGTGCCTAGAGTCTGTGCGTGCGCATCTGCACAGGTGGAGTTGGAGATGGAAGCAGTCCGAGACGATATCAATCCCTTCGCGCTCATGCTGGACCCGGAAGGCGTGTTCAAGGCCTTGGAGCAATGCGAAGGCCTGGCTCGCCTGAAACGGCGCATCTGCCGGCCGCTCGAGGATCCGCCCCTGGGCGAAGACATCGAGCCTGAAATGCCGGCCCAGCGAACCTTCTGAGCCACCCCTCTGGGTGGACCAGGCTTCCCCAAGCCTGACACTCCACTGCGGTTTGGGCCTTCTCAAGGGCCGTGGCGAGGGCGATAGTTGGGGCCATCCTTGCCCCCTTGGAGTCGATGTGAGGCCACAGTTCGCCGACCGCGCCGAAGCGGGCCGGCGCCTCGCAGAGCAAGTCGTCGCGCTCAAGCTCAGCAAGCCGCTCGTGCTTGCCTTGCCGCGAGGCGGCGTTCCGGTCGCGGCTGTCGTGGCCCGTGCCCTGAATGCGCCGCTCGATCTGCTGCTTGTGCGCAAGATCGGCGTGCCTTGGCAGCCGGAACTGGCGGCGGCAGCCGTCGTGGACGGCGACCCACCCGAGATCGTGACCAATCATTCCGTGATGGCCCACGCGGGACTGCAGCTCGACTACATACAGAGCCAGGCCCAACTGGAGATGACCGAGATCGAGCGGCGCAGGCAGCTTTATCTTGGCGGGCGCGAAGCCTTGCCAGTGGCGGGCCATGAACTGGTGGTGATCGACGATGGCGTGGCGACCGGGACCAGCATGCTGGCGGCGCTGGAGGCGCTGCAACGGCGGGCGCCGCTGTCCGTGATCGTGGCCTTGCCGGTGGCTCCGCGCGATGCCCTGGAGCGGCTGCGATCCAAGGTCCAGCACCTGATCTGCTTGTCCGAACCGGATCCGTTCTGGGCAGTGGGCGCGCATTACGTGGACTTCCACCAGGTCAGCGACCAGGAAGTGCAGGATGCGATGGCAGCGTCGAGGGCTTCCTAAGCGTGAAGGCCCAGGCGGCGGCGTGAGAAGCCCGTCGCTACTACCGTATGAATAAAAGCCAGAATGTATATTATGTAAAACGACAGATCCGAGCGGACGAATGCCGCGCAATTCATGGACCGCAGTTGTTTGCACCCCTCGAGGCGGCGTTGAGGCGGAACGACGGCCCGCTCAACCGGCTCCCTGCCCGGACTTGATCTTCTCCCACGCCTCGTTGAGGAAGGCGACTTCCTCGGGCGTGTAGGCGCCTACCGTGGCCGAACGGATGCCGTCGTTCACGTCGATGCGGCCGTCCGCCAGCGTCGCGCTGATCGAGTCCAGGATGGCCGTCTGCTCTTGCGGGGGCCTGGCCGCGAAAGACGCGATGCCGTTCAGCGTGTTGCGAATGTTCTGCATGACCTGCGCGCGTTCGGCCTCGTTCATCGCACCGAAGGACTTGTCGCCGGCCAGCGCCGTGCCGATGCCGTTGGTCGAGTAGTGTCTGCTCGGCGGCAGTGAGGGCGGGCCCGCCGTTCTCGACTGCGCGGCGCAGGTCAGCGATGACTCTTGTCTGCTCGGCGGGCTCCATCTCGTCGTACGCCCTGCCCGCAATCGCGACACCGATGTCCTCCATGACCTTCGCGCGCTGTTCGTCGTTCATCGACTCGAAGCTCTCGCGTTCCTGCAGCCCCTTGCGCCAGTCGTAGGCGACGTTACGGTCGCCATGCTTGATCTCGGCCCAGGCCTGCGACCACAGCGCGTTGTGCATGTAGTCGCCGCCTCCGTTCTGGTTCTGCCACACGTGGCCCATCTCGTGACCCAGTGTCGTCAGGCCTTCGGAGGTCAGCGAGCCGTCGTCGTTGAAGTACTCCTCCTTCATGTACAGCGTGTTGCCCACGGTACGCGCCGTGTCGTTCAGCGGCCCGCCCGGCTTGATGCGAACCATGTCGTAGTCGATGGAGTCGCCGTAGATCTGCTTGAGGTACTGCAGTTCGTCCTCGCTGAGGCGGCGCGCCGGCGGCTCGAGGCCTACCGCGGTAAGCCCCATGCTGGCCCCGCCCCGCAGGAAGCGCGCGCCCATGTCGACCACTCCGCCTGCCATGCGGCCGGGCACGTTGGCGAAGGCCAGGCCGAACTGCTCGGCCGCATCGCCCCAGCGGCCATCGGCCGCCAGTTCGATCGAGCGCTCGACGTCACCGATGAAGCCGGTGGCAGTATCAGGGAGGAGGCGGAACGCATCTCGGCCCATGCCCCAGGCGGTGTCCATGAGGGTGTGCCCCATGTCGAAAGCGCGGTCCGTCACCCAGCGCAGGGGCTCGCCGACCGGGCCGAGCGCGCGGGTCACCCCGTTGGCCACCGATTGCGCGCCGTCGACCACGCCCGACCAGAAGCGCTGGGTCGACTGGAAGATCGCACGGTCGAGGCCGCGCACGGCCGAGTCGAGGGCTTCGCCGAAGTTGCCCTGGAACAGGTTGCTGGCGAAGCCCCACATCGTGTCGACGAACAGTCCCTTGCCGAAGTCCCCGAACGCGTCCAGCGCGCCGCGGCCGAAATCTTTCAGGCCGTCGATCACGCCGGTGCCCACCATGCCGACACCCTTGCCAGCCCATTCGGCCGCGTCGACGACGGCATTGCCCACCGTCTTCGCGCCGTCTGCAATGGCGTTGCCGGCGTCTTCGGCCGCACCGGCGACCGCCTTGCCCACGTCCTTCGCAGCGTCTCCCACCGCGTCGACGATGTCTTCGCCAAACCAGAACTCCACCTCGACCGTCTTGCCGTCGACGGTGATCGTGCCTCGGTCGTCGTCATTGCGGATCGCGGCGATCTCCTTGTCCGACAGATGCTCGCCGCCGAGGGCGCGGCGGAACATCTCGCCCTCGTCGCCCTTGGTGTCCGCTCTGTTGAGCTTGGCGTCGAGGTGGGCGCCGGCCTCCTCGATGAAGACCTGCCCGGCCTTGGCGGGATCCGAGGCGGCGATGTCCTTGTTGATGTAGACGACGCCTTCCTGCTCGTTGTAGGCGCCCTTGCCGCCCCCCAGCGTGGCGGCGTCCACGAACTTCACGTCAGGGAGGAACGAGAAGTCGCCGGCCAGGGCTTGCTGCCTGTACTGCTCGGCGAGCTTCTTGTCGTAGCCGTCGCCGTAGACGCGCTGCATGAAGGCGTGGAATTCCTGCTTGTTCCCGGCCTTGGCCGAGAACTCCTGCTTGAAGGCGTCCTTCGCCTGCGCCTCGGCCGCCCCACTGCCGCTGGCGGCATTCGCAACATTGCCACCTATGCCGCGATGAAGCACCGGACCGGCCCAGCTCCAATCGGTGTGTCGTGATGCGGCGGAAAGCTGGTGCAGACAGTCTGCAGCGGTGGCGGCGATCTCCGCGTTCGCGAAGCGGACGGGTGACTCCGTGCCACCGACGTCCTGTGGCGCATCTGCCAAGTCCTCTGCTGCAAGATCATGAGGAACGGGGCTGGCCGAGGCCGCGGATCCGATGGCAAATGTCATGTGTCAGCTCCCTGCTTTGGAATCCGCTGGGTTGCCTGCGAGCCGGAACAAGTTCAACGATCGATGCAGCTGATGGACCGATTACGGCGGACCGGCATGTCACCGGACTGGTCTGGTTGATCGTGCTCGGCAACGAGACGTCGACTGCAGTGGGCATCTGCGCCATATGCCGGCTCCATTGATGCCAAGCTTCGGCGTCAGGTGGGACGACGCGCTGCGTCGTTGGCGTACGCTGCAAGTCGTGTCGTGAGCTCGTCCGGTTGACTGAGTGCCACCAGATGCCCGCCGGGCATCTCGTCAACCGAAATGCCGAGGCGATCGCGTGCGACACGCCGTTGGAACTCGACCGGAAAGAACCGGTCTCCTGTTGCCGCGAGAACGCGGGTCGGGACAGCCGGCCAACTCGTGAAGGTGCAGGGTGATGCGAACGATGTCCCGGTCAGCCCCGGGCCTGCCGGATCACGTCGGTGACCCGGCCATCCCTGTACTCGACCACGGCCACGACGCGCGCTGGCTCGGCCATGGCCTCCGAAGGCTCCGCCGCTGGCGCCAGTGCTCGCGCGCGTGACTGGAGCGTCTCGATCGGCAGCACCTCGATGCCCGCTGCGACGAGCCGCTCGCGCAGGTCGGCACGAATCGGATTCACCGCGACGCCGGCTTCCGTCACGACGGCATCGATGGTCGCACCGGGCGTGGTCAGGCAACGCACGCGCTCGACGATCTTCGGGCCCGCGCCTGCAGTCAGTCGCGTGGTGACGATGGCCAGCCGCGCTCCCGCCGCCGTGTCGGCGTGTCCGCCAGAGCCGCCGAGGATCACGCCACCGCTACCCGTGGTCACGTTGACGTTGAAGTCCAGGTCGACCTCGGCGGCGCCAAGCAGCATGGCGTCGAGGCGCTCGACCAATGGGCCGCGCGAATGCGGATTCGCATACATCGAGGCCGACATCGCAAGGTGGCGGCGGTCACGCCGGTACGACTCGACCGCCTTGGGGTCGAAGCACTGCACGTCGAAGACGTTGCGGAACAGGCCTTCGTCCAGCATGTCGACCAGGGTCCCCGTGACGCCACCCGCTCCGAAGCTTCCCTGCACGCCACGCTTGCGCATGAGCTCCTTCACGTACATCGCCGTCGCGATCGACACGCCGCCGGCACCGGTCTGGAGCGAGAACCCGTCGCACAGCAGGCCGGAGGCCGCGATCACCTGCGCCGCGCTGGAGGCGATCTGCAATCCCACCGCCTCGGTCGTCGGCCGCGTCGTGCCGGAGAGGATGCCCGCCGGGTCACCGATCGAATCGACCACGACGACAAAGTCCACCTGGTCCTGGGGAATGTCGACTGGCGCAGGAGGCTGCGGCCACAGCTGGTCCGTGATGGCCACGACCCGGTCGGCAAATTGTGCGTCGACCATGGCATAGCCCAGCGGACCGCACGCCGCCCTCCCCTCGGCGCCGCCGAGGTTGCCATGACGGTCCGCGGACGGTGCCGCGATGAAGGCCACGTCGATGTGCAGTTCGCCGGCCTCGATGGCCCTGGCCCGGCCGCCATGCGTGGTCATCACGACAGGTGCCGCCAGCACCCCTCGCGAGACCGCCTCCGCCACCGGACCGGACATGTACGCCGTCGTGACGCGACCCACTACTCCGCTGCGCAGGTGTTCGACCAGCGGCGCATGAACCGGGAAAACTGAACTGGCGGCGATGGTGAGCCCACGCAGGCCGCGGCGTGCCGCCACCGCCAAGACCTGGTTCAGCACCTGGTCGCCGTTGCGCAAGTGGTGATGGAACGACAGCGTTGCGCCGTCGGCGATCTCGCAGGCATCGAAAGCCGCCTCGATGTCATCGAGAAGCTTGTCGCGGCCGCGGGCGAATGGTGCGACGCGCACCGCCGCCCGGGTGATGCATGCCGGCGGCGGCCGGACACCTTCGAACGGCACGACCGGCCCGTAGCCTTCGACCATCGGGGGAATGCGGCCGCGCAAGGCGTTCAATCATCGTCTCGTTGGATGGCATGGGCTGGCCTCGGTCAGATCGTCAAATGGGAAGTGACAAGATTGCGCAGCACCGGCAGCCGGCCGGTGAAGAAGTGGTCGGCGCCAGGAATGACCACGACGGGTTGCGACTGTGGTCGGGCCCAGTCGAGCACGGCCTTCAAGGGCACGCGTTCGTCTTCTTCGCCGTGGATCACCAGCGCGTCGGGGATGCCGCCCGGCGTGTCGTAGCGTCGCCCGGCCTCGACCTCGCCGAATGGCATGCCGGCGAGACACACCCTCCATGCCGGCGCGCCGCGATCGGCGAGCTGTCGCGCCGCCCGCGCCTGCACGAAGGCGCCGAACGAGAAGCCGACCAGCGCAAGACGCAGATCCGGGTACGCCTGCCGCATCGACTCGCACAGGTAGAGGACGTCGTCCGTCTCACCCAGGCCGTGGTCGTGCTCTCCTGCGCTTCGTCCGACGCCACGGAAGTTCGGGCGGGCGACGAGCCAGCCCGTGTCGCACAAGGCCCGTGCCAGGAAGTGCGGCACCTTGTGCTGCGCACGGCCGCCCAGCAGCGGCTGCGGATGCGCGATCACGGCAAGGCCACGCGCGACTTGCTTCGGCAGGTCGAACAGGACTTCCATCGGTCCGATCGGCCCCGGCAGGAGCATCGCGCCGCTCTCGATGATGTTCATGCGGGGATGCTCCGTATGCTTGAAGAAGGCTGCGCTCAGTCGGCGAACTGGCCCGCGGCCTTGATCACCGGCCCGTAGCGATCCGTCTCCGCCTTCAGCCAGGTCTGCAGGCCCGTGGGCGTGAGCTTGTCGTCCGGCGCCACGACTGCACCGAGCTCGGCCAGTTGCTTGGCCACGGTGGGGTCCTTCAGCGCGGCCTTCAGCGCCGCACCGAACTTGTCGATCGCCTCCTTGGGCGTTCCCTTCGGCGCATAGATGCCGTGCCACACCACCATCTCGAAGCCCTTGAGTCCCTGCTCGGCCAGCGTCGGTGTATCGGGCAAGGTCTTCAAGCGGGCGGCCGTGGTCACGCCGTAGAGCTTCACCGATCCGGCCTTGATGTGCGGCGTGGTGGAAGTCGTCTGGTCGCACAGCAGGTCGACCTGCCCGCCCAGCAGCGCGTTCATCGCCGGCCCGGTGCCCTGGTAAGGCACGGTCGTGAGCTCGACGCCCACCGCCTGGCGGAACAGCACGCTGCACAGGTGCGAGACCGCGCCGAGGCCCGCATGCGCCAGGTTGACCTTGCTGCCGTTGGCCTTCAGGTAGGCGAGCAGTTCCTTGAAGTCCTTGGCCGGCAGGTCCTTGCGTCCGATGAGGGTCATGGGCACGTCGATCACCTGGCTCACGTATTCGAAGTCGGCCAGCGGGTTGTAGGCCAGCTTGCGATACAGCGCCGGCGCGGTCGCCATGCCGTTGTGGTGGATCAGGAAGGTGTAGCCGTCCGGCTTCGCTCGCGCGACCGAGGTCGCGGCGATCGTGCCGCCCGCGCCGGTCTTGTTCTCGATCAGCACGGCCTGGCCGAGGCTCTTCGTCATCGCCGCGCCGAGCGATCGGGCGACGACGTCGGTCGGCCCGCCTGCGGCAAAGGGAACGACCAGCGTGATCGGCTTGCTCGGGTACGTCTGCGCAGACGCCGGCAGTGCCAGGGCGAGGCCGGCCAGCGTGGCAGCGGCGGCCAGCCCACAGGCCGCGGCGATGGTTTGTCATGTTGCTCATGTCAGTTCCTTGTCTCCCGAAAGGTTCAATCAAATCGCGCCGTCGCCGCGCAAGGCTGCGACGGCTTCGCCGCTCCAGCCCAGTTCGTGCAGGATGGCCTCGGTGTGCTGGCCGAGCCCCGGCACGGCGTCCATCCTGGGCGCATAGGCTTCGGTCCTGCCCGGCGGCAGGAGCGCCGGGATCGGCCCGTCGGGGGTCGCCACCTCGGTCCAGCGTCCGCGCGCCTTGAGCTGGGGGTGTTCCCAGACGTCGTGCATGTCGTTCATGCGCGCATTCGCGATCTGGGCGTCGTCCAGGCGCTGCATCACCTGCTCGGCGGTCAGCGCGGCGAAGGCCTCGACGATGAGCGCGCGCAGCGCATCGCGATTCGCCGCGCGGCGCGAGTTCGACGAGAAGCGTTCGTCCGTCGCCAGCTCGGGCTGGTGCAGCACCAGCTTGCAGAAGGCCAGCCACTCGCGCTCGTTCTGCAGGCCCAGCATCACGGTGCGGCCGTCGCCGGCCGGGAACGGCCCGTACGGGTAGATCGTCGCGTGCGCGGCGCCGGCGCGCGCAGGCGGCATCGCGCCGTCGAAGGCGTAGTACAGCGGGTAGCTCATCCACTCGACCATGCTCTCGAGCATGGAGACGTCGATGCGGCTGCCCTTGCCGGTCTTGCCCCGCTGCAGCAGCGCGGACAGGATGCTGGTGTAGGCGTACATGCCGGCGGCGATGTCGGCGATGGAGCAACCTGCCTTGGCGGGCTCGTCCGTCGAGCCGGTCACCGAGAGGAAGCCCGACTCGCTCTGGATCAGCAGGTCGTAGGCCTTCCGGTCGCGGTACGGGCCGTCGTCGCCATAGCCGGAGATGTCGCAGACGATCAGGCGCGGATGCTTCTCGTGCAGCGCCTCGAAGGACAGGCCCAGCCGCGCCGCGGCACCAGGCGCGAGGTTCTGCACCAGCACGTCGGCGCCTTCCAGCAGCCGGGCCAGCACCTTCCCCGCCTCGGGGTGCTTGACGTCGAGCGTGAGGCTTTCCTTCGAGCGGTTGCTCCAGACGAAGTGCGAGGCCATGCCGCGCACGCGCTCGTCGTAGGCGCGGGCGAAGTCCCCGCTGCCGGGGCGCTCGACCTTGATGACGCGAGCGCCGAGGTCGGCGAGCTGCCGCGTGCAGAACGGCGCGGCGATGGCATGTTCGAGCGTGACGACGGTGATTCCATCGAGAGGGCGCGTCATCAGAAGCTCCTCGGCAGGCCAAGCAGATGCTCGGCGACGTAGGCGTAGATCAGGTTGGTCGAGATCGGCGCCACCTGGTACAGGCGCGTCTCGCGGAACTTGCGCTCGATGTCGTATTCGTTCGCGAAGCCGAAGCCGCCGTGGGTCTGCATGCAGACGTTGGCCGCCTCCCACGAGGCCTTGGCGGCCAGGTACTTCGCCATGTTGGCCTGCGCGCCGCAGGGCTGCTTCGCATCGAACAGCTCGGCGGCCTTGAAGCGCATCAGGTTGGCGGCCTCGATCTCGATGTAGGCATCGGCAATCGGGAACTGCACGCCCTGGTTCTTGCCGATCGGCCGGTCGAACACGATGCGCTCGTTGGCGTACTTGGTCGCCCGGTCGATGAACCAGTAGCCGTCGCCGATGCACTCGGCGGCAATCAGCGTGCGCTCGGCGTTCAGGCCGTCGAGGATGTACTTGAAGCCCTTGCCCTCCTCGCCGATCAGGTTCTCCTCGGGGATCTCGAGCTTGTCGAAGAAGAGCTCGTTCGTCTCGTGGTTGACGAGGTTCGGAATCGGGCGCACGGTGAGGCCCTTGCCGATGGCCTCGTGCAGGTCGACGATGAAGATCGACATGCCCTCGGACTTCTTCTTCACCTCGGCGAGCGGCGTGGTGCGTGCCAGCAGGATCATCAGGTCGGAGTGCTGCACGCGCGAGATCCACACCTTCTGGCCGTTGACGACGTAGCGGTCGCCCTGCTTCACGGCCGTGGTCTTGATCTTGGTGGTGTCGGTGCCGGTGGTCGGCTCGGTGACCGCCATCGACTGGATGCGCAGCTTGCCGGCCGCGATGCCGGGCAGGTACTTCTCCTTCTGCGCCTTGCTGCCGTTGCGCAGCAGCGTGCCCATGTTGTACATCTGGCCGTGCACGGCGCCGGAGTTGCCGCCCGAGCGGTTGATCTCTTCCATGATGACGGTGGCCGCGGTCAGGCCGAGGCCGGTGCCGCCGTACTCCTCGGGGATCATCGCGGCCAGCCAGCCGGCCTCCATCAGGGCATCGACGAACTTCTCGGGGTAGGCCCGTTCTTCATCGACCTTGCGGAAGTACTCGTCGGGGAATTGGCTGCAAAGGTGACGCACCGCGTCACGGATCTCTTGATGTTCGTCGGCTTCGTTCAACATGCTTTGTCTCCTGGTTGGGGGCTGTTAACGCTCAGCCCAGCGTCGCGCTGGCATCCATGGCCACATGGCCTTCGGGCGTGCGGGCCCACAGCTTCACGGTCTTGTCGTCTTCGCGGCGGCCGCACACTTCGAACGGCGCCACGTCGAACAGCGGCTTCAGCGCGCGGAACGAGAAGGCCGTCACCTGCGCCGTCGGGAAGCTCCCGGCGCAGCAGGTCGAGCAGCAGCGTGGCAATCAGCGGGCCGTGCACGATCAGGCCGGGATAGCCTTCGACCTCGGTGACGTAGCGGCGGTCGTAGTGGATGCGGTGGCCGTTGAAGGTGAGCGCCGAATAGCGGAACAGCAGCACGTCGTCGGGCTCGATGCGCCGCGTCCACTGCGCGTCTTCCGGCGCCGGCACACCCGCAGGCACCGGCTCGCCGGGCTGCGGCATCTCGCGGTAGACGATGTCGTGCTCCTCGGTGATCGCGAGCCGGCCCTCGGCGCTGATCTCGTGGCGCACGTTGACGAAGACCAGCGGGCCGGCACGCCCCTCCTTCATGCGCACGTCCGCGATGCGCGAGGTGCGCGACAGCGCCTGCCCGGCTTGCACCGGCGCAAGGAACTCGAGCCGGCTGCCGGCCCACATGCGCCGCGGCAGCGGCACCGGCGGCAGGAAGCCGCCGCGCCGGGCGTGGCCGTCGGGGCCGATCTCGGACTGGCGGTGCACCGGCAGGAAGTAGAGCCAGTGCCAGCACGGGGGAATCGCCTGCCCCGGGCCGGTGGGCGGATCGTCGCGGTCCAGCGTGGCGGTCAGGGCGCGCAGCGGCGCTGCCGTGGCCACGTCCTCGACCGTCTCGCTGCGGCCGATCCAGCCGCGCAGGGTTTCGATGTCCAGGGCCATGTGCTTGTCTCCGTCGTTGGTGGGCTTCTTTGCCCGTCGGGTTCGTGATGGAGCATCTCAGCGCATCACGAACGGATTGCCCGTCACCGCGCCGCTGTTGATCCACACGCTCTTGGTCTGCAGGTACTCGCGCACGGCGTCGATGCCGTTCTCGCGCCCCAGGCCCGAGTCCTTGTAGCCGCCGAACGGCGCCATGAAGCTGACCGCGCGATAGGTGTTGACCCACACGGTGCCGGCCTGGAGCTTCTCCGACATCCTCACCGCGCGGCCGATGTCCTTGGTCCACACGGCCGCGGCGAGCCCGAAGCGCACGTCGTTGGCGATGCGCAGCGCGTCCTCCTCGTCCTTGAAGCGGATCACCGACAGCACCGGGCCGAAGACTTCTTCCTGCGCGATGCGCATGTCGTTGCGCACGCCGGTGAAGATCGTCGGCTGCACGAACCAGCCCTGGCCGCATTCGGGCGCGTTGCCCTTGGCGCCGCCCAGGACGGCCGTGGCCCCTTCGCCCCGCGCGATGTCGATGTACTCGAGCACCTTCTTGTATTGCGGCGGCGTCGTGACGGGCCCCACCTGCGTGCCAGGGTCCATCGGGTCGCCCATCCGCGCCGTGCGCGCCACGGCCACCAGCTTCTCGACGAATGCGTCGTGGATGCTGTCCTGCACCAGCAGGCGCGAGCCGGCGATGCAGGTCTGCCCGGTCGCCGCGAAGATGCCGGAGATCGCGCCGAACACCGCCTGCTCGATATCGGCATCGTCGAACACGATGTTGGGCGACTTGCCGCCCAGCTCCATCGCGGTGTGCTTCAGGTGGCGCGCCGCCTTCTCGTTGATCAGCCGCCCGGTGGCGTCCGAGCCGGTGAAGCTGATCTTGCTGACCAGCGGATGCTCGACCAGCGGCGTGCCCACCTCGGCCCCGAAGCCGGTCACCACGTTGAAGACACCGGGCGGAAAGCCGGCCTCCTCGAACAGCTCGGCGAATTCGAGCGTCGACGCGGAGGTGAACTCCGAGGGCTTGATCACGATGGTGCAGCCCGCCGCCAGCGCCGGCGCGATCTTCCACGTCGCGAGCATCAGCGGCGAATTCCACGGCGTGATCGCCGCGACCACGCCGACCGGCTCATGGCGGGTGAAGGCGAAGTAGCCCTTCTTGTCGAGCGGCAGCGTCGCGCCCTGGATCTTGTCGGCCAGCCCGCCGTAGTAGTGGAACCACTGCGGGATGTAGTTGAGCTGGCCCTGCATCTCGGCGAGCAGCTTGCCGTTGTCGCGCACCTCGGTGGCGGCGAGCTTGGCCGCGTCGCGTGCGATCAGGTCACCGAGCCGGCGCATCAGCGCGCCGCGCTGCGTGGCCGTCATCTCGGCCCAGGGCCCGGAAGTCAGCGCGCGATGCGCGGCCTGCACCGCGACGTCGACGTCGCGCGAGTCGCAGCGCGGGATCTCGGCCCAGGACTCGCCGGTGTAGGGGTTTTGCGATTCGAACCAGGCCGCGCCGAGCGGATCGACCCGGCGGCCTCCGATGTGAAGTGAATAGCGCTTCATGGCAGTACCGCCCGGCCGTCCGAAGGTACTGACGCGCCCCCTCGGGGGGGCAGCGAACGAAGTGAGCGTGGGGGTCGTCATGCTTGCCTCACTCGATCTTGGCGCCGCTGAGCTTCACGAGCCCACGGTAGCGGTCGATCTCGGATTTCCAGAAGGTGGCGAAGGCCGCCGGCGTCGATGTCTTCACTTCGGCACCCATGTCCTGCAGCCGCTTCGCGACTTCGGGCTTCTGGAGTGCAGCGGTGATGGCGCCGCTGAGCTTGTCGACCACCGCCTGTGGCGTGCCCTTGGGCGCTGCCAGGCCGAACCAGGTGCTCAGCTGCACGCCGGGCCAGCCCAGCTCGGCGAAGGTCGGAACATCGGGCACCGCCGCCAGGCGCCGCTCCGAAGCGACGGCCAGCCCACGCACCTTCCCGCCCTGGATGAACGAGACGGCACCGTTGTCGAACATGAAGTCGATCTGGCCACCCATGAGATCGACCATCGCGGGCGAGTTGCCCTTGTACGGCACGTGTTGCGCGTCGATCTTCACGACCGACTTGAACAGCTCGGCGCTCAGGTGGCCCGAGTTGCCGTTGCCCCCGGATCCGTAGGTCATCTTGCCGGGCTTGGCCTTCGCGGCCTCGACGATGTCCTTCGGCGACTTGTAGGGCGAGTTGGCCGACACGATGAGGATGCTGGGCGACAGCGCGAGCAGCGAAATCGGCACGAAGTCATCGACCGGATGGAAGCCGATCTTCGTGAACAGCGCCGGGCTGGCGGCGTTGGTCGTGCTGGTGGCCAGCAGCAGCGTGTAGCCATCGGGCTGCGAGCGGGCGAACTGCTGCGTGCCGATGTTGCCGGAGGCGCCGGCGACGTTCTCGACGTAGACCGTCTGGCCCAGCCCCGTGGTCAATGCGCCCGCCACCAGCCGGCCGATCGCATCGGCGGAGCCCCCCGCCGGCCAGGTGACGACCAGCTTGATCGGCTTCTCGGGATAAGCCTGCGCGGGGCTCGCCATCGGCAATGTGGCGAGCGAGAAAAGAAGGCCCACGGCCTTCCAGGCGAGTGATCGCATCGTGTTGTCTCCTTGGGGGCGCCTGGGGCGGCGCCCTTGTCGTGAAAACCGCGGCGTGCCGGGGTCGGCACGCGTCCAGGTTCAGAACGGCTGGAAGCCGAGCGCGGAACGGAAGCGGTTCTTGATGTAGACCCCGTCGCGGGGAGGAAGTGCTCGCGGCGGCTCGCTCGCTTCGATCAGGACCCGCACGAAGCTGGGACCCTGGCGAGCCGCAGCGCGCTCGGCGATCTCGCCGCAGAGCTCGGCGTTGTCGACGGTGTACGCATCGGCGATGCCACAGCCCTTGGCCACGGCCACCAGGTCGGTGCCCAGGCTCGTGTGGCTGCGCTGCATGCCGGTTTCGCCGAAGTGGCCGTTGTCGAGCACGACGATGGTCAGGTTGCTCGGCTGCTTGGCGGCAATCGTCGCCAGGCTGCCGATGCCCATGAGCTGCTCGCCGTCGCCGGTGACCACGAGCACGGGCTTGTCCGGTTGCGCGAGGGCCAGCCCCAGCGCCAGGGAGGTCGAGCCGCCCATCGCGCCCCAGAGGTAGTAGTTCTTGTCGCGGTCACCGGCCGCGAAGACGTCGTACGAGGCCGATCCGAGGCCGGTGACGACCAGCGCCTCCGGCAGCGCCTTCAGCAGGCCGGCGACGAATTCGCGCCGATCGACTCTGTTCAAACTCGGCTTGCTCATCACTTGCGCTCCCACTTCTTGCGACCGATCAGGTTTTGTCCCAACAGCACGGCGACCCGGTCGCCGGCTTCGAAGGCGGCATCGAAGCCGGCCCGGACGATCTCCTCGACCTGGTCCGGGTCCGACACGCGCAACACGGTGATGCCCATCAGCTCGAGCGCCCCTTGGGTCGCCCGGCCCATCGGCCCTTGCCAGGGGTTGAAGTCCGCGTACTCGCCGCGCATCGTCACCAGCGTGAAGAAGGGAAAGTTGGCGCTGGACAGCAGCGAGAACATGTTGACGCAGTTGCCCACGCCGCTGCTCTGCATCAGCAGCACGGCTCGCTCGCCGCCGAGCCAGGCCCCGCTGACGACAGCGACCCCCTCTTCCTCGGTGGTCAGGACGACGTCCTGGATGTCCGGATCCGCGATGGCGCTGCGGATCACATGGGAGTGACCTGCATCGGGCACGTACGCGATCTGGCGTACGTTGCCCTCCTTCAGGACCTTGAAGATGTCCTGCTGCCAGGCAGGAGCGGTGGTGGGTGTGTGATCCATTGCAGTCCAGTGCGTGGGGGCTGATGAAGTGGCGATGGGGAAATAATAGAATTTGATTGCTGCTCACACAAAATAGAGATTTGAGATACCTCCATCAAGATTTGTCATTGCAGAGGCCACCATGGACTTCAAGCAGTTGCGCGCCTTCCTGACCGTCTCCGACACCGGCAACGTCACCCGGGCCGCGGAGTTGCTGAACCTGGTCCAGCCGGCGGTGTCGAGGCAGCTGCGCCTGCTGGAGGAAGACGTCGGCGCGGAGCTGTTCGAGCGAGAGCGCCATGGCATGGTGCTCACCGACGCGGGCAAGGCGCTGCTCGTCTACGCACGTCGCGCCATGCTGGAGCTCGATCGTGCGCGTGCCGAGATCGGCGGCGCGGTGGACGGCATCGGCGGCCTCGTGACGGTGGGCCTGCTCCCGAGCACTTGCGACCTGCTATCGAGCCCGCTCGTGAGCGCAGTGGCCGCGAGCTATCCGGGCATCCGCATGAGGATCGCCATGGGCTATGCCGGCACGCTGCAGCAGTGGCTGGAGACCGGCGAGATCGATGCGGCGCTGCTCTATGGCGTCGAGCGAACGCCCAACATCCATGCCACGCCGCTGCTCGAAGAGGCGCTCTGGGTCGTCGGCGCGGCATCCGCCAATCTGCGCAAGAACAAGCCGGTTCCGCTGGCCAGCCTGGCAGGAAAGCCCCTGATCCTTCCGAGCGGCCCGCATGGCATTCGAACCCTGGTGGATCATGCCTGCGCGGTATCGAACGTGGCCCTCACGATCGCGGTCGAGACCAATGCGATGAGCATCCAGAAGAGCCTGGTGCTGGGAGGGCACGGCCTCACGATTCTTCCGCCGATTGCCTTCGCCGACGAACTCGAGCGCAAGTTGGTGACGGCGGCGCCGCTAAGCGATCCGAAGATCACGCGAACGATCGTCCTGGCACTTCCGGCCAACCGAAGCATCGGCCAGCATGTGCGACGCGCGGTGGAACTGCTGGTCCAGTGCGCGAAGGATGCCGTGCACCGAGGGGCTTGGCTTGAAGCGCGTTGGCTGGGGACGTGAGGCTGCGCCTCGGGACTGGCGGGCCGGGACGCTGGCGGCGATCGGTTCGGCGGCGGTCAACGGACGAGCTTGTCGAGATTCTCGGCACGGCTGAGTCCCTTGGCCTCGGCGAATCCCTTTACATCGCGAAAGATGGCCCCCTCCAGATCGGCCTCGGTGAAGTCCGCTCCTGCCACGTCGGCGCCGGTCAGGTCGGCCCCGCCCAGCTTGACGCGAAACAAGTTGGCACCGCGCAGATTGCTGCCCTTCAGGTTGCAAAAGGTCATCAGCGACCGATTGAGGTCGGCGCCCGCCAGCGTTGCACCTGCCAGGTTGGCGTTGGAGAGATCGGTACGCATCTGGCCCATGCCCTGGTTCTTGATGTCGACGCCGACCATGGCGTGGCTGAGGTCGGAGCCGGAGAGGTCGGCGCCAGGCAGGTTCGCAATCATCTTGACACCACGCATCTTCGCTCCCTTGAAGACCGGCATCTTCTTGACCACGCCGCCCAGGATCACGACCGAGAGCAGGCTCGCGCCAGTCAGGTCGGCTCCCGTGAAGTCGGCGCCCATCAGCCAGGAGCCGTTCAGGTTGGCGCCTGTCAGCGTCGCGCCGCGGAAGTCGGTCTCGACCAACTTGCTTGCGAAGAAGTTGACGCCGGGCAGTCTGGCGCCGCGAAAGTCGAGGCGGCTCAGGTCGAGGTCCGAGAGGTCCTTGCCCGTGAAGTCGGCCGGCATTGATGGCGACGCGCTCTTCAGCATCGTGCTGACCTGATCAACCGAAAGATCAGCCGCTGTGGCGTTCATTGCGCTGGCGACCGCAAGCAGCGCCGCTGCGGTCGTGGTCACGATAACTTGGCTGGGCTTCATCTCGGCTCCTTCGTGATGTCGCGACCGACCGCTCGATCTGCGAGAGCGCAAGCTTCGGCTCGCGAAGGTCGCACATGGTCTGCATCGTAGCCAGGCCGACGGCCTGTCAATAGACAGCATGTCGCCAAGGCAATGGAGGCTCGCGGCATCCGGTTGGCGCACCATTTGACCTTGGAAATCGGGGCCAGCGTCAAGGATGACGGCCGAGCCCTATGAAGTGTGTAGCAAGGAGCTCCGGTCCGTGAACGAGCGAACGAAGCAATGGCCCGCGCGTGCTGCGCGGGCGAGCGACCCCCTGGAAATGGTCATGCGCTACCACCAGGAGACGAAGCATCACTTTTCGCGTTACGCACGTTCCCTGGGATACCTCGACTGGGCAAATCAACCGGACCCGTTCAGACGTTACGAAGGAGCGGCGCTGTTCGCCCTGCCGAGGCTCAAGCCAGAAGACGTGCCGGCATCGCCCCTGTATGAAGAGCTGTATCGTGCCCGCGCCATCGCGAGCGCGCCCATCAGCGTTTCCAGCCTGTCGCGCCTGTTGGAGTATTCGCTCGCCATCTCGGCCTGGAAGCAGTCGGGTGACGTCCGTTGGGCGCTTCGCAGCAACCCGTCCAGCGGCAACCTGCACCCGACCGAAGCCTATTTGCTCCTTCATGGTGTTGCCGGCCTTGCGCCGGGACCGGCTCTGTATCACTACACCGCCAAGGAGCATGCGCTCGAGCTTCGATCACAGTGGCCGCAGCAAAGCGCCATGCAACTCCTGCGAGGGTTTCCGCCCGAGGCCTTTCTCATCGGCCTTTCCTCCGTCAACTGGCGCGAGACCTGGAAGTACGGTGAGCGCGCCTTTCGCTATTGCCAGCATGACGTCGGGCACGCGATCGCAGCCGTGCGGATCGCGGCCCAGACGCTCGGCTGGCGCATGCTGCTGTTGGACGGCTTGTCTGATGACACGATCGCATCCTTGTTGGGGGTCGACCGGGACGAGGATTTCGAGGGGGCGGAGCGAGAGCATCCTGATTGCATCGCCGTCATCTGGCCTGCCGATCGAGTTGCGACAGGCGGCACGATGTGCCTGCCTGTGTCGCTCGCCGAAGATGCTGTACGCGATGTGACGGGCCTTGTCTGGCATGGCAAGGCCAACCGGCTGAGTCGAGACGAGCCGGTGCAATGGGAGATCCTCGATCAGGTGGCAGACGCGTCGTGGAAGTCGGGCACCGAGCAAGAACGGGTCGTCGAACTGCAATCCGAGCGGCCTTGTGCGATCCCGAGTACCGATGGGCTCGGCCTCGACGGGCGGGGCCAAGCGCGGGCCAGGTCATCCGGCAGCGACGAAGTGCGCTCGCGTTCGACGGCACGAACTCGATATCGGCCGGGATCTTCGTCACCATGCTGGCCCGCGTCATGCCGGGAGTGGAGCGGGAGCTGTGCCGGCGAGCCATGCCTTGGGACGTCCTTCCATGGGCCCCCGCCGTTCATCTTGCGCTGTTCGTTCATCGGGTGGACGGTTTTGTTCCAGGCCTGTACATGCTGGCGCGCGACCCCGCCGCAGTCGACCGGCTGAAAGATGCGACGCACCCGCAATACTCCTGGACTTCGCCAGACAGCTGTCCCGACGACTTGCCCCTGTTCCTGCTTCAGCAGGGCGACGCACGGGCCCTGGCCACCCAGCTCAGCTGCGGTCAGGACATCGCCGGCGATGGGGCCTTGTCCTTGGGAATGATTGCGGAGTTCGAACCGAGCTTGCGCCGACACGGTCCCTGGTTCTATCGCAGGCTCTTCTGGGAGACAGGGGTGATCGGCCAGGTGCTGTACCTGGAAGCCGAGGCCGCTGGTGTGCGCGCCACGGGGATCGGCTGCTTCTTCGATGACCCGGTCCACCAGATCTTGGGGTTCAAGGACGCAAGCTTCCAGTCGCTCTACCACTTCACGATCGGAACTCCTGTCGAGGACCCGCGCTTGACCACCTTACC
>CAWFRK010000048.1:0-237217 GCA_963818175.1 uncultured beta proteobacterium
CGTCCATGTCGGGCCGTCCGCTGAACGTGAGATGCAGCATGCGGCGCGAAGGCGTCTCGATGAACCGGAAGCTCGCGCCGTGCGCCGACACGTCCCACAGCAGGCAGCCCTTCGCGTCCTCCTCGCCGTAGTGCAGCCGGCCGATGGAGCCGGGATAGGCGATCACGCGTCCGTCCTGGTGCCAGGCCTGGTGCTTGTGGATGTGCCCCAGCATGAATGCCGAGGTGTGCGCTGCGAACAAGCTGCCGGTGGTGAACTCGTGGTCCAGCCCGGCCATCGGCACACCGTGCTCGGTGACGCAGCCGCTCACCGTGCCGTGCGACACGCCGACCGTCGGCACGCCGGCCGCCGTGGCTTGGCGGTTGGTCTCGCCGAAGCCGGCCAGCAGCGCGGCGAGTTGCTGGCCGACGGCCTCGGCGGCCGCCTGGGCGCCGACTGCCGCGGCCACGGTCGCCTTGTTGACGGTGGGCACGCACGACAGCAGCACCCGCGCTCCGGCCGGCAGGTCGTCGAAGCGCCACGCGTCGCTGGCGACCCAGCCCTGCGCGCCGCACCACGCCACCTGGTGGATGCGGTCGGCGACGTGCACCGCGTAGCGCCCGCCAAGCAGCCGGAAGACATCCAGCGTGCCGGGCGGCTCGTGCGAGAACGTGCCTTGCAGCATCAGCACCGGGCAGTGATCGGCGAGCCGGCGCACGAGGCGCGCCAGCGACACGAACGACGGCGAGTGCACGTCGATGGCGTGGTCCGTCGAATCGCCGCTGATGACGGCCAGCTCGGCGCCGGCGTCCACCGCGGCGTCGATGGCGAAGGCCGTGCAGCGCTCGACCTCGGCGAGTGTCTTCGGGTCGCCAAAGTGCAGATCGGACAACATGGGCAATGCGCATCGTGCTTCTCCCTTCAGCCGGCATCGAGCTCGGTCTCGATCAGCGCGACCAGCGTGTCGGGCGCCTGTCCATGCTCCTCGGCCTCGCGGATCGCGCGCGCCACGGTGTCCGGCTGCAGTTGCCAGTGCTCGCGCCGGAACCGCCGGGCGGCATACAGGGCGTGGCGATCGAGCGGTACGTTCAGGCCCTGCAGCAGCATGCGCAGGCGTACGAGCTGCGGCCCGACTTCCTTCAGCAGCGCGGTCGCCTTGCCGAGCGTCTCGGGCGAGCGGCCCCAGTCCTCGCTGCGCCAGGTCTCGAGCGCGAACCGCTTGAAGGCTTCGACCTCGATGCCGTACTGCTCCAGGGCCGCGGCCACTTCCGCGCGCAGCTGCTTCACGGTCGCGCGCGCGTCCAACGCGGGCTCGGCGGGTCGCGGCTCGGGCCGGTCCACGCTCACCGCGGGTGGCGCCCCCACCTCCACGACCCCGCCTTCGAGCACGGTCGCCGCCGCCTGCGCCGCGGCATCGAGCTGCGCCGGCTCGTGCGTCAGCAGCAGGCTGCCCACGTCGATCGGCGCCTGGAGCTCGATCAGCCACGCGCCGCCCTTGACCGCGTCGCCGTTGTCGTCGATGCGCGTCACGTCCTTGTAGACCTTGGTCAGCCAGAACGTCTGCCGGCCCAGCAGGTAGCCCGACAGCCGGCCGCCGCGCATGCTCGCGACGTGCAGCAGTTGCTGGCGGATGCCGTCCATGCTGTAGAAGCTGCGCGTGGGCAGCGCGATCAGGTTCACCGTCGGCAGGCCCGGTACGATGAACAGCAACCGCGCATCGAGGTTGCACTGGCGCTCCTGGTACTGCGGGCAGCGCTCCGGGTCGCACAGGCCGCCGAAGTCGGGCCGGTCCACCACCTTGCGTCCGCCGAACAGGCGGATCACGCGGCCGCTGGCGTCCTTGGGCACCGCGGCGTAGGTCTTGCAGCGACGCACGCCGCTGTCGTCGTACTCCGCCCAGAACTTGCGCTTGCCGGCGGCCCACACCTGCAGCGTGTGCGGCATCAGCAGCTCCCACGCGTCGGCCGCGAAGATCACCGGGAAGCGGTACAGCCGCCGCACGCCGTCCTCGCGCCTCTCGCCGTACTTGTCGAGCAGCATGTCGGCCAGCTCGGGCACGGGGAAGTCGCCGCGCCGCGCAACGAAGTACGGCACGTTGGCCGGCCGTAGCGGGCTCTTGAGGTTCGGCACGGCCTGCTGGATCTCGCGCTCGATGGCATCGAAATCCTTGCCCTCGCTGCAGCCGCGCTCGTAGATCGCGCGCGCGGCGTCGTTCTGCTGCGCTGCCTGCGTGAGGATCTTGATGCCCGGGCGGATGACGCCGCCGATCGGCAGCTGCACGGCCGGGCGCTGGCCGAGGATCGTGGGGGAAACCGTGGTTGATGGGGCAGCCGAGGGCGGCTGCGGTGCGGCGAGTTGGTTCATGTGCCTTCCTTCTTCAGGCCGCCTGCGGCACGGTGGTGCCGCGCTGGCGATGTGGCTCCACGGTACGGGAGCGACCCTCGTTATCAAGCCCGTCATGAGCCGCAGCGCTGGGCGAGCGGCCGAACACCTCAAGCCGCATGGGCGGCAGCGAGCGCAGCAGCTCGCGCCCGTAGCCCCGCGTGACGATCCGGCGGTCGAGGATGGTCACCGTCCCGCGATCCGCGTGCGATCGGATCAGGCGTCCAACCTAGGCGACCAGGCTGCGCCGATCCATTCGACAAGCACGGCCGAGCGATAGCCGCCGCGGCGGTTCGGGTCGGTCGCTCGGTTGCCAGCGCGTGCACCCCGGCCGCGATGCGCAGGCCGGCGCAACACGGCGCCACCGCGGGCGATACGCCGGCGAGCTCATCACGACGAGCGAGATGGTGAGCGCGCCCAGTACCGAGCCGGCCGTGGACGCGGTCAGCGCAACCGCGCTGGCGGCGCCGGCGCGTTCGTGCTCGATGAGATTGGTTATCAGCGGCACGGTCTGCGCGAGCAGGCGCGTCGGAGGGCACACGACGACGGCGACGAAGGCCACGAACGCCAGCCCGGAGCTCGGGATCGCCGCGAACAGCCCCAGGACGAGGATCGTCGACAAGCCCACCCCCGCGAGGCCGGCGGCGATCAGGAAGTTGACCTGCACGCGCGCCTCGAAACCGCTCCGGATGCGGCCGCCGGTCCAACGAGCCGGCGCAGCGCGATCACCTCGATGCCCAGCGACGCGAAGCCCTCGACGAAGACGATGCGCACAAGCAGGCGCGTGCTCATGATGCCGCCGCGGTCGTGTGCGAAGCAGCCGCCGGCAAGCCCTGATGGATGGCACGCGGCAACGGCGGCGGCTCCTGGTGCGTCTGCATGTCCCAGGTCCATCCTGCGCCGGCCCGCTTGGCCAAGGCCTGTTGCTTGAGGGTGCGATCGCGGTCGGACATGAAGGGGGTGACGATGTCCAACGGCGTCTCCACATCGCCGGTGTCCAGCAGCACCGCGTTCGGAAACGTCGCCCCCTGCTTCGACTCGAAGCGCAGGGGCTTGAGGAAGCGCCGCTCGTGGCGCACCAACTCGTCGATCAGCAGTTGCTCGTAGGGATGGTCAAGCGGGATCCAGGTCGACGACAGCATCACGAGTGTCGCGGTGTCGACGAAGTACACGCCCTCGCGCTTGGCGTAGATCAGGCCGCAGAAGAGAAAGCGCAGCCGCGACGTGTCGGCTTGGCCCGACTGCTCGGCCGACCGCTGGTGGGCCCAGGCCTCGACCTCGCGCTCGAACACCTTCTTGAAGCGCTCGCCGGCCTTGCGCTGCATGTAGAGCGGGCAGTCGGGCATGTGGCGCAGCACGATGCGGTAGTCGACGTCGGTCGCCGAGAACTCCTTGAGCTCGCTCAACACGAGCATCAGCTTGAACTGCACGTCTTCGCCGGGCGACAGCAGCACGGCCATCGCTCGCGTGCGGCGCTTCGCGATGGCCGCGGCGTCCTCGAGCGAGAACGGCTCGGGGATCAGCAGGATGTCGGCCAGGCGCGCGCTCTTGGTCTCGATCTCGTGCGCCACGGCCAGGAGGTGCTTGCGCACCACGAACCAGTTGCGCTTGCCCTGCATGCGCGGATACCAGCGATTGAAGCCGGCGCGCTGCAGCAGGAGGTGCACGAGGCCACGCAGGCCGAGCCGGCGCGGGTGCGCGGCAACCTCGGTGCGCACCGCGTCGGGATCGCCGGGTGCGACGGGCCGGCCGTGCCGCCGCGTGAGCGGGAAATCAAGCCGCACCTCGACGCGATCCGGTGCGCGCTCGACGACCGCGTCGCCGAGCACCTCGCCGAGCCCGGACTGGCTTGGCGGCGGCTCATAGGACGGACACGTCGGGTGGTGCCGGTGGCCGGTGTCGGGCAGGCGCTTGACAAGGAACTGCTGATAGCGCGCGATGTACATCGGCACGCCGCCGGGCCGGCATTGACAAAGAGGTTTCACGCCGCTGGCGTAGGCCCGTTCGAGGGCCTGTTGCCAACCGTCATCGCTCGGCCGCAGCCGAACTCCGTCAACCAGATACTGGGGGCCGTGATCGTCCATCTGCGCTCCCGTGGCTACCGCCCGCTTGCCGCGCAAGACGCGTTGCAGGCCGGCAGACCGATCTTGGCGTTTGGTGGCCACCGCCATCCAGCCGGAACAGGCTTTATCAGCCCGCCGGTTCCGATCGGCAGGCCGAACCTCTTGCCCAAAACGGGCCACTCGCTGCGTTCTGTCGAACGCCTGAAGTTGGAGATGGGAACGATCTCGTGCGTCAGGCACGTCCGCGCGGACGCCTTGCAGGACGGCAGATGCGCCTCGGCCAAGAACCCACGCGGAACCTCGCCCGAAACCGGCCCGGAAGCGCTGTTGACGACAGACCCGGCGGCAGGCCTACCATTGCGCGTCCGCCGTTGACCATCGCAGCGAGCAGGACGAAACGAGACGCCCGCGGCCGGTTGCAGTCCCGGACGTTGCAGGCAAGGCGCGTGAGCCCACCCCGGCCTCGACCAGTCGAGCCTTCATTCCTGGTCCACAACCCGGCGAGGGACCTCGGGGCGAATCCTTGCTGTCGCTTTCATCGAGCCCACGCGCGACGGCTGAGGCCGCGCGCTTCGTTCTGAGTCCCTCGAATCAGGCGCGCCCCGGTCACCGAACGAGCAGGCCGGTCGCACCAGCAAGCCAAGGACCTCGGGATGGCTCCTGCCTCGTTTGCAACCCTGATCGCATGGCCCCTCGCGGGAGGGCAGCCATGAAACGCGGTCTCACCTACCTCGAAGCCATCGACTACGTCGGCGTCAAGCGGCGCACGTTCGACACCCAGTGGCGACCGCATCTCGTCGCGATGTCGCAGGGCACCAGTCTCATCTTCGACCGCGAGGACCTCGACAAGCTCTTCGACCAGTTCAAGCAGAACGCGGGTCGCAGCGTTACCGCTTCGCCTGCCGACGGATCTCAAGCATTCACCCCGGAGGCTATCGCCTCAAACGTCACGGAGCGCCAACCTACCGCGGCGGTATCCTCCCTGACGGACAGGCGGCCCATGTCGGAGAAAGGAGTTGAAAGATGGGTCGTCAAAACGGCGTCTACCAAGACGCAAAAGGCAGGTGGCGAGTCGACAAGCTCCACCGCGGTGAACGCCTTCAGGGCCGTTTCGGATCGCATCAGGAAGCCGAAGCTTGGCTGATCGCCAAGTGTGCGGAGATCGATGCCTACGGGCCGGTCAGCGCCAGGTCGATGACCTTGGCCGAGGCGGCCACCCGGTACCTCCTGGAGGAGGAGCGCGCCAACAAGCTGTCGCTCTCAACCGAGAGCTACCTGCTGGAACCGGTGGTCGCATGCGTCGGCCATCTGCAGCTCGATCAGGTTCACGACGGGACGCTGAGGCCTTTCGTGGACAGGCGGCTGGCAGACGGCAGATCGCACAAGACCGTCAACTTGAGCCTCGGGGTGGTCAGACACATGCTCAACCGCGCTTGTCGGAAGTGGCGAGTGGATGTCGGAAGCGGCCGCACGGTGCCGGTGTTGCTGCAGGTTCCCCTGCTGACAATGCTGCCGCTGAACGGCCACCAGCGAGATCCACAGCCGATTTCGTGGGAGGACCAGCGCAGGTTGCTTCCCTTGCTGCCGTCACACCTCGCCCGCATGTCGCTGTTCACGCTGAACACCGGTGCACGGGACAACGTGGTCGTCAACCTCCGCTGGGCGCTGGGAAATCCAGGTCGACCTGGGCGACCTCCAGTGCTCCGTGTTCGAGGTGCCCAAGCAGTACGTCAAGGGCCGCAAGTCGGAAGGCTACGTGGTGTGCAACTCGGTGTCGCAAGCCATCGTCGAGCAGGTCCGCGGGCAGCACGATGAGTTCGTGTTCGTCTGGCGGCGCGAGCGCGTGAAGAACGTCGACAGGGAACCGGCAATGCAGTACCAGCCGATCGAGTCGATGAACAACACCGCTTGGCAGACGGCCCGCCGCAAGGCGGGCATGGCTGACCTGCACGTCCACGACCTGCGGCACACGGTCGGCATGCGACTGCGCGAAGCCGGCGTCAAAGAGGACACGCGGGCAGACATCCTGTGGCACGCGAGGCCCGGGATGACGGCGCACTACTCAGAGGCGCAGATTCGCGAGATCCGGACTGCTCTCGAGCTCATCAAGGATGAAACCGGTCGCCAGAACCGGTCGCTGAGAAGCCTTGCCAAGGAGGCGCGCAAGGGGCTCGTGATCAATGAGCGAGTCCCTTCAGGGTCCCTTCAGCAAGAAAAAACGGGCTAGCTCTTGCGAAGCTAACCCGTTGATCCGTTTCTTGTTTTTGGCGCGGCTGGCAGGATTCGAACCCACGACCCCTTGGTTCGTAGCCAAGTACTCTATCCAACTGAGCTACAGCCGCGCGAAGACCAAAAGTATAACACTATCCTTTGGAGCTCGTCATCTGAGGACCAAGGCAGCGCGCTTGTAGCAGGCCGCCACGCGTTCCATGTCGCCCTCGACCTCCGCCAGTTCGGCGAGCGCGAGCCAGGCCGCGTGCCGCATGCGCATCGGCAGTCTCTCGTCCTCCGCGCTGCGTTCCAGTTGCTGCCGTGCCTTGCCCCAGAGCTTGATCTCGGCCAGCGCGCGCCCGAGCGCATAGCCGACATGCGGATCGCGCGGATGCGCCACGACCGCCGCCTCGAGGCGCGGCAGCCAGTCGGGCCCCATGCCCGCACGTGCCGACACGAGCGCATCGCTCAGCACGGACCATTCTTCGTTGCTGCGCTGTGCTGCAGCGTCCCAGAACGGCTTGAGCCAGGCACGCGCATCCTCGACTTGCCCGAACCCGGCCATCCGCGTCGCGGCACGCGCGGCGACAAAGGCATCGCGGCGATCGCTCGCGTCGAGTTGCTGCCAGGTGCGCCGCAATTGGTCCGCGTCGCGCGCCGACTCGAGAGCCTCGATGGCCAGGGAGCGAAGCAGGCCCTTGGCCGCGTCAACCGAAAAGGCCTGGTGCTTGGCGAGCAGCCTGGCCGTCTTGAGCGCATCCACCGGTTGTCGCGCCAGCCTCGCGGCCTGCAGCTTGAGTCGCAAGGCCTGGGTTCGACGTGCCACGCCCGGCCCCAGGTCGCCGATGAGGCGCAGCGATCGCTCGGCGTCGCGATCTTCGAAGGCCCATTCGGCCGCCAGCAGGCGAGCACCCTCCTCGGCCGGGCGCGTGCCATTGTTCCCGGCCACCGCGAGCGCTGCGTTCAGGTGCTCGTCCCGACGGGCGCGGTCCTGCAGGCGATGCATGCTGCCGGCCGCCAACAGGTTGGCGAGCATCGTGAACTCGGGGTCGGTGCCAAGCTCGGGCGTCTCGGCCTGGATCGTCACCGCGCGCTTGGCGGCCTTGTGGGCGCGTGTGTAGCGCCCGCTCATGAACAGCGCCAGCGCCTGGCGCAACGCGGCTTGCGCCACCCGGTCCCGCTTGGCCAGTCGCCATTCGCGCGCGCGTTGCGGCAGTCCGATCAAGGCGTTGAGTGCCTCGAGGGCCACGTAGACCACCGTGCAGGCAACGAGCAGGGTCACCAGGAACAGGTTGAACGACATGTCCAGACGCCACGGCGCCCAGTACACCGTCACGAGGGCATCGTTGCGACCGAGGAAGGTAGCGGCCACCACGGCAGCCACGAACAGCAGCAGCAGCCAGAAGATGTTGCGCATTGCGGAGCTTGCCATCACGCCGAGCGCCTCCGAGGGTGGTTCATTTCCTTAGCGACCCGCAGCCGCCGCGGCAAGCGCGGCAAGAGTGTCGTCCGGCCGCGGCACGCCCGACTGCTGGGTCTGCGCGGACACCTGCCGCAGCAGTTCGCCGGCCAGCGTGGTGCGACGCGCACTGCGATCGAAGTACCGCTCGAGGCTCTGCTGTGCGATGCGCAGGTCGGACTGCACCGTATCGAACTGACGGCTGAGCAAGGCAAGGCGCGCGTTCAGCAAGCGCAGCTTGAGGTTCTCGCGCAGGAAGAAGGCCTGGCTGGGTTCGATCAGCATGGCCTCGGGCTGGTCGATGCGGGTCACGCGCACCAGCGAGCGCGCTTCGGCCCAGATCCGCGCGGCGGCTTCCTGCCACCAGCCTGCGGCCGCCGCGACCGGGCCCGACGCAGCCTGCGTCACCGAAGCGGGGGCCGATGCCGGCCGGGACGCCGCCACCGACGAGATCAAGGGCAGCTCATCGACCAGGCGCACGGCTTCGTCGAGCTTGATCACCAGGGACGACACGTCCGCCACGGCCACCGACTTCACCTGCTCCAGGTCGTGGGCAATCGCGCGGCGCACACGCTCGAGCCGCGGCTGGTTCGCACGCTGCAGACGCTCGTCGGCTTGCTTGAGCGCAGCCATGATCGGTTCTGCGCTGCCCGTGATGGCCGCCTGCTGGACGGCCACTCGCAAGCCCGCCTCGATGTCGGCCACCAGGTTCTCGTCGCGGGAGCGCGAGAGCGATTGCATCAGCTCGTCGAGCTGGCTGCGCTGCAGCGCGACCTCGCCGAGCTTGGCCTCGACCAGCGCCACCTTGGCGCTGGCATCGCGCGAGATGTCCTGTGCCTGCCGCGCCAGGGCACGCGCCTCGGTGGACTGCTCCTGGCTGTCTTGCTGGCGACGCACGAGTTCTCGTTCCAGGTCGCGCACGCGCTGCTGGGCGTGGTAGGCCATCACCGCGCTGACGATCGACAACACCAGCAAGGCACCCGCCACGACCCACATCAGGCCGCGCGTCCCGGCATGGTGGGGCCGGGCAGCGGAATGGGCGGGCCCCGTCGAGGTGGCCGGCGAGGGGTTCGCCATGGGGGTGGGAATTGCAGAGGTATCGCTCACGGCGGACGATTGTATCGATCGACCACCGGACGACTCAGGTTGCAGGGTGGCGTCCAGCGGGCCGAGCGCCGGGCCGCTCCCAAGCCGGCCAGCGTCATTCCCTCGGGGGATCGGCCGATGTACCCATCGGACGAGGGGCCGTCATCTCCCAGCGCCTTGAGCACGCCGTCGATCGATGGAGGCAGCTCCTCGACCCGCCCGCAACCGAGCCGGCGCGCGCGCTCGGCGATGCGTGGATGAGTGGCCAGGGCCTGCGCCTGCTCCCATCGCGGCTCGAGGCCGCGGTCGGCACACAAGGCCTTGAGATGGTCGATGGCCTCGGAGCTGCTGAAGAACCACCAGTGCTCTGCCGGTCGCTCGATCGAGCTTCGCAGCAAGGCCTCGCCATGCGCATCGAGCGAGGGCACGCGACGCTGGTAGGCCGAGACGAAAGCGACCTCGGCACCTGACTCGCGAAAACGCTCTGCCAGCCATTCGCGGCCGCCATCGCCGCGCACGATCAGGACACGCTCGCCAGCCCAGCTCCGCAGCTTCAGGCGAGCCCATAGCGATTCGGAATCGAACTGCGGCGCATCCTCGCTCGGAGCGATCCGCAGCGCGGCAGGCACGCCTGCCTCGCGCAGGGCCGCGTCCGTGCCGGGTCCGGGCGTGGCGGCGAACAGGCCTTGCGGCCACGTGGCCTGCGCGGGTCGCAGTGCAAAGAACTGCTCCACCGCATTGGGGCTCACGAAGACGACCAGGCTGCAGGCCGCAAGCCGATGCCAGGCGTCGCGCACGACAGCGGCATCGGCGGCAGGCGCAATTTCGATCAGGGGCAAGGCGACCGCGTCGAGCCCGTGGGCCTGCAGGCGTTGCACCCAGTCGTCGGCCTGCGCCCGCGGGCGCGTGACCAGCAGCCTGGCGCCACGCAACATGCCCGGGAACTGGGGAACAAGGCTCATTGCCTGCCCAGGATGGCGTCCGCCCCCAAGGAGCGCAACTGCTCAGCCGCCTCCGCGCCCACGGCCTGGGCACTTGCGGTGTCGCTCACCGAGGCGCGCAAGTGCACGTGCAAGAGAGGGGCGCCTGCTGCCTCGGGGTCGCCGATGGCCGCGCTCAGGTCCAGGCCGGCATCGCTCCACACCGCATGCGCTGCCAAGGGCACGCTGCAGCTGCCCCCCAGCGCCCGCGACACGGCCCGTTCCGCATGCACGGCCAGCCAGCTCGGCCGATGGGTCAAGCTGGCGAGCCGGGCAAGCAAGTCGCCCCGGTCGGCACGGATCTCGATGGCCAGTGCACCCTGCCCCGCCGCCGGAATCATCACCGCCGGATCGAACATGGCACGGATGCGCTCGCCGAGCCCGAGGCGCTTGAGGCCGGCCGCGGCGAGCACGATGGCGTCGTACTGTCCTTCGTCGAGCTTGCGCAGCCGGGTGTCGAGGTTGCCGCGCAAGGGCTCGACGCGCAGGTCGGGCCGCAAGGCGCGCAGCTGCACCACGCGGCGCAGACTCGACGTGCCGACGACAGCGCCGCGAGGCAGTTCGTCCAGCGCCGCGAACTTGCCGGAGACGAAGGCGTCACGCGGATCCTCGCGCTCGAGCACCGAGGCCAGCACGAAGCTGTCGGCCAGCTCCATCGGCACGTCCTTGAGCGAATGCACCGCGAGATGGGCGCGGCCTTCTTCGAGCGCGACCTCGAGTTCCTTGACGAACAAGCCCTTGCCGCCCACCTTCGAGAGAGTGCGGTCGAGGATCTGGTCGCCCCGCGTGGTCATGCCCAGCAGCTCGACGGGATGGGCGAAGCGCTCCTGGAGCAGCGCTTGCACATGCCGGGCCTGCCACAGGGCCAGTCGGCTTTCGCGCGTCGCGATGATCCACGGCGCGGCGGTCTGGAGATTGCTTGGAGAGCTCATGATGATCGATGCTGTTCGAGGCTCGGTACCGTCGAGCGAGGACACGGCCGGGCCGGTGCTACCATTCTCGGCTTGTAACTTTGTTACTTCATTTTGACCCCAAGAGGTAACCATGCCGCGTTCCGCTCGCCCTGCCGCCGCTCCCGCTTCCCGCGCCTCCTCCGACCGACCCACGAAGGTCGCTCGCACACGCCGTGGCGGCGATGATGCCGTCGAGAAGAACCGCCCGCTGGTCGAGGACATCCGCCTCCTCGGGCGCATCCTGGGCGACGTGATCCGCGAGCAGGACGGCAAGGAGGCCTTCGAGCTGATCGAGCGCATCCGGCAGCTGTCGGTGGCCTATCGCCTCAAGCGCGACGCGCAAGCCGGCCGCGCGCTCGATCGCCTGCTGAAGAATCTCTCCGGTGACCAGACGGTCAGCGTGATTCGCGCCTTCAGCTACTTCTCGCACCTTGCCAACATCGCCGAGGACCGCCACCACGTGCGCCGGCGCGAGCATCACGAGAGCCAGGGCCACCTGCAGGAAGGCTCGCTGGCGATGTGCTTCGAGCGGCTGGCCCGCAACGACATCCGCGCCGCCGACATCGCGAAGACCCTGTCGCAGGCCTACATCTCTCCGGTGCTCACCGCCCACCCCACCGAGGTGCAGCGCAAGTCCATCCTGGACGCCGAGCGCGCCGTGGCCGCGCTGATCCACCAGCGCGACGAGCTGCGCACCGAGCGCGAGCGCGCAAGACAACGAAGGGCAGCTGCGTGCGCGCGTCACGCAGCTCTGGCAGACGCGCCTGCTGCGCAACACCAAGCTCACCGTGCCCAACGAGATCGAGAACGCGATCAGCTACTACCACGCCACGTTCCTGCGCGAGATCCCGCGCATGTACCGCGAGATCGAGCAATCGCTGCCCGGCTTCGAGGTCGCGCCTTTCTTTCGCATGGGCAACTGGATCGGCGGCGACCGCGACGGCAACCCCAACGTCACCGCCGACACGCTGCAGCTCGCGCTGCGCCAGCAAGGCGAGGCCGCGCTGCGCTACTACCTGACCGAGGTGCACGAGCTCGGCGCCGAGCTGTCGATCTCCTCCATCCTGGTGGACGTCACGGCCACGATGAGCGAGCTCGCCGCCAGCTCGCCCGACACCAGCGAGCACCGCCAGGACGAGCCCTATCGCCGCGCGCTGATCGGCATGTACGCGCGGCTGGCCGCCACGCTGCAGCGGCTGACCGGCACCGAGGCGCTGCGGCATGCGGTGGCGCCCTCGGTGCCCTACGAGGCGGCGGAGGAGTTCCTCGCCGACCTGCGCACCATCGAGGCCTCGCTCAAGTCGCACCACGGATCGGCACTGGCCGACGTGCGGCTGCGCGCGCCTGATCCGCGCGGTGCAGGTGTTCGGCTTTCACCTGGCCACGGTGGACCTGCGCCAGAGCTCCGACAAGCACGAGGCCGTGGTGGCGGAGCTGCTCGCGCATGCCAAGGTCGAGGCCGACTACCCCGCCCTCGACGAGCCGGCCAAGGTCGCGCTGCTGATGCGGCTGCTCAACGACCCGCGCCCGGTGCGCCTGCGCAACATGCGCTACGGCGAGCTGGCCGACAGCGAGCTGGCCATCTTCGAGGCCGCGCGCGAGATGCGCCGCCAGTTCGGCCCGGCATCGATACGCCACTACATCATCAGCCACACCGAGACGGTGAGCGACCTGCTCGAGGTGCTGCTGCTGCAGAAGGAAGCGGGGCTGGTGCAACGGCACGCTCGCGGAGGACGCCGTGGCCGACCTGATCGTGGTGCCGCTGTTCGAGACGATCGGCGACCTGCGCAACGCGGCGCCGATCATGCGCGAGTTCTACGCGCTGCCCGGCATCCTCGGCATGGTCAAGCGCTCCGGCGCCGAGCAGGACATCATGCTCGGCTACAGCGACAGCAACAAGGACGGCGGCTACTTCACCAGCAACTGGGAGCTCTATCGCGCCGAGATCGCGCTGGTCGAGCTGTTCGAGGGCGTGAAGACGGAGCATGGCATCACGCTGCGCCTCTTCCATGGCCGCGGCGGTACCGTCGGCCGCGGCGGCGGACCGAGCTACGAGGCCATCCTGGCGCAGCCCCCGGGCACGGTGAACGGGCAGATCCGGCTCACCGAGCAAGGCGAGGTGATCGCCTCGAAGTACGCCAACCCCGAGATCGGCCGGCGCAACCTCGAGACGCTGGTGGCCGCCACGCTCGAGGCCACCTTGCTGCACCCGACCAAGAGCGCGTCGAAGGCCTTCCTCGAAGCGGCCGAGGAGCTTTCCAACGCGAGCATGGCGAGCTACCGCAAGCTGGTCTACGAGACGCCGGGCTTCACCGACTATTTCTTCGCCGCCACGCCGATCCGCGAGATCGCCGAGCTCAACATCGGCTCGCGACCGGCCTCGCGCAAGGCCACGCGCGCGATCGAAGACCTGCGCGCGATTCCCTGGGGCTTCTCCTGGGGCCAGTGCCGCGTGGTCCTGCCCGGCTGGTATGGCTTCGGCTCGGCCGTCGATGCCTTCCTGGGTGCGGCGCCCGGGCAGAAGAAGGAGCGGATCGCATTGCTGCAGCGCATGCACAAGCAGTGGCCCTTCTTCCGCACCCTGCTGTCGAACATGGACATGGTGCTGGCCAAGTGCGACCTCGCGCTCGCCACGCGCTACGCGGAGCTGGTCGAGGACAAGCGCATCGCCAGGAAGGTCTTCGCGGCCATCCAGGCCGAGTGGCAGCGCACGCATGAGGCGCTGTCGCTCATCACCGGCGAAAAGCAGCGGCTGGCCGTCCAACCCGAGCCTGGCGCGATCGATGGAGCACCGCCTGCCCTACCTCGACCCGCTCAATCACCTGCAGGTCGAGCTGATGCGGCGATATCGGCAACAAAAGGTCCAGGGCGAGGTGAGCGATCGCGTGCAGATCGGCATCCACATGTCGATCAACGGCGTCGCGGCCGGCCTGCGCAACACCGGCTGACGGTCGAAATCTCTCGAAACATGATCGTCCTACAGCGACGTCAGCCGGCACGCGCTCTCGGCTGCGGGGAGCCGCTGACATCGCCTCCTCGAGCGCGCCTCCATATTGAGGAGGCGCGGCGGATGGCCGCGAGGAGATGCCCATGGACACACTGAACCCTTCCACATTGAGCTTGATCGTCGCCGCGATCGGCCTCGTGATCGTGGCGCTGGTCGGCTGGCTGGCCTACCAGAAGTCGCGCTCGCGACGGCTCGAAAGGCGCTTCGGCCCGGAATACCACCGCGCGGTGGAGGAGCTGGGCAGCCGCAACAAGGCGGAAGCCGAGCTTGCGACTCGCGAGAAACGCGTGCACAAGCTTCGCATCGTGCCGCTCGATCCCGATGAGGCGTCTCGATTCGAAAAAGCCTGGCGCGCCGTCCAGGCGCGTTTCGTCGACAACCCGCGAGGAGCGCTCACCGAGGCAGACCAGCTCGTGCGCGAGCTGATGGCGCGGCGCGGCTACCCGATGGCGGACTTCGAGCATCGTGCCGCCGACATTTCCGTCGATCACCCGCATGTGGTGGACCACTACCGTGAAGCGCGGGCCATTGCGCTGCGTGACCGGCAGGCCGCGGTGAGCACCGAGGAACTGCGCAGGGCCGTGGTGCACTATCGCGCGCTCTTCGAGGAGCTGCTCGAGGTGTCCGCGCCGCAGCACAGGCATGCCAAGCCAGTGGAGGTCAGATCATGAATGAAGCGATGAACGAACAGCGGCTTTCGACGGCCGACCTGGTGGCCCGTGCCGAGCGGACGGATGAAGACGTGGACAGGACCGCCGCGCAGCGCCTGGATGAAGGGCTCGATGAGCGTGCCAGTGAACGCCTGACGGAGCGGATGGGTGAGCGCATCGACGAGCGAGTGGCCAGCGCGGTGCCTGCCGACGGCCCTCAAAACCCTGATGACGAACCGCTCGAGGCCTTGTTCTCGACCGATGCGGCGCGCGACTTCCGCGCTCGCTGGGATTCGGTGCAGATCGGCTTCGTGGACGACCCTGCGCGGTCGGTGAAGATGGCCGACGAGCTGGTCGCGCAGGTCATGTCGAGCCTGGCCGAGACCTTCGCATCGCAACGTGCCGAACTCGAGCAATTCGTGAGCAGCGAGGAACGCGCCTCGACCGAGAGGATGCGAGTGGCCTTGCGTCGCTATCGGTCGTTCTTCCAGAGGCTGCTGACGCTGTAGCGCCATCGGGCATGCAGTGCGGCCGCGGGCAGAAAAGCGATGTCCGCGGTCGCCCGACGCACTGGCACGGCGGAGGGGCTGGAATTTGAGCTGTTCGTGATGCTCACAACAGGATCCGTGGGGCACGGTTCAGCACATATTCCTTCCAAGCTGGATGGTCGAGTTGCTTCGCCACCTTTACAGCATCAGCGAAGTCACGCGCATCGGGGTAACGCGCATCGAGGTTCCTCCACAAGGTAGGTCCTGCCATATCGAAGAGCAAGCTGAGAACCTCGGCCTCCGCCTTTTGACCGACGAGAACCTGCAAGCAATCGAGGAAGGTCTTTCCGCCGTCCTGTGCACAGAGATGGAAGCGAAGCAAGGTTGTTCCCTTCCTTGTAAGCGCCAGTGTGAGTATTTCTGATGTCACTGCCGGAAGCTGGCATTTGAGGCACGCGTCTATCAGAGTGAGGAAGTCAGTATCGGAACAAGCCTTGCCGCGGTCCTCGAGGACTTCAGCACACACCGAAGTGACCAGTCTCTCGAACGAACCTTTGAACATCGGGTCGCTTAGCAAGCGCTCATCCTTCAGGTTCACGACGTCGTTCATGACGCCGAGCCGATCGCTGAGGTTCAGCGCACCTGCCTCGACGAATGCTTGTACCCAGAGCACGGCATCTCGGACCTTCAACACTGAAAATGTGGTCACACGGTGCGAAGCGTTTTCGTCATCGTGCTTGAACACCCGTTCCATCCCGTTGATGGCGGATTGCTTTTCATCCTTTTGCAGCATCGGATCCGACGAAATGTGCTGGCTGATCGCGTCCCTTGCGGCGACGCAGGACACACCAGCACGAAAGAGGTCCCTGGCGGCCCACAGGTATCTGTCCCTGCCCTCTTTCGCATGCTCCCTGGGGATGTCCTTGAGAACCATGCCCACCGCGCACGTCCAGTGGTTGGCGTGCTCGACGCCTGCCTTCTCCATATGCTCAGCGATGGCGCAGCCGTGACCTAGCTCAACAAAAAGGGGATTTGCCGTCTCGAGAAACACATCCCACAAGGCAGGGGTGGTGACCTTCAGCGCGGCAAGTGAACTGGAGCAACCCAGCAGCAGCAAGTAGGACACATGCGCCGGAATGTCGTGGTCGGCGGTGATCAGTTCATGCCAGACATCGGTCAGAACGATCTCTGCCTGCTCCAGCCGAAGTCGAATGTGGTCACAGACGCTGTAGCGCATGACCTCCGGCACGCTTTGAAGCAATTTGTGCAGGGGCGACTCCTTCGCGGGGTAGAGCGCGCCGATGTCCTTGACAAAGTGTTCAGCGGCGAGCGCGCTGCTGTCGGGGTCATGTACGTTGGTGAAGAGTCCCTTGAGTTCCTCAAACACGGCAGTGTTCACGGCGGCAGGGACCACAGGAATAGCGCCTCTGCCTCCTGGGGCGGTAGGACCAACATTCATCACGTTCTCCAATGGTGGGGATTGCTCAGTAACAGTCAGCCCCCTCGCGTTCCGGGCGCGGTTCTGCAAGCACGCTATCGGCGCGCGCATGCAAGCAGTCCGTCACGGATTTGCCGATGGCAGCGGCAACGTCCTTGCCCTCGTCGGCGGCGTGCAGCGCGTCAGGTCGAGGCGCAGGTCAGCGGAACCCGGGCATCGGGATCCGGTGCGTGTCAACAGCCCGTCAGGACTGCAACTCGGCGATCAGCATCGCCCTGAAGTCGTTGACGTTGGTGAAGGTCGGCCCGGTGATCACCAGGTCGCCGAGCGCCTCGAAGAAGCGGTAGGCGTCGTTGCGGTCGAGGTGGTCCTGCGCCTTGATCCCTTGCGCCTGCGCGCGGGCGAGGCTGTCGGGCGTGACGATCGCCCCGGCGTTGTCCTCCACCCCGTCGATGCCGTCGGTGTCGGCCGCCAGCACGTGCACGTGCGGCTCGCCCTGCAGCGCGATGGCCGCGCCCAGCAGGAACTCCGTCGCCCGCCCGCCGCGACCGCCCTTGGCCTTGACCGTCACGGTGGTCTCGCCGCCGGAGAGGATCACGCAAGGCCGCACGAAGGGCTGCCCCCTGCTCGCGACCTGGCGGGCGAGCGCCGCATGCACCTGCCCCACCACGCGCGACTCGCCTTCGATCTCGTCGCTCAGGATGTGCGCGGCGATGCCCGCCGCGCGCGCCGCCTCGGCCGCCGCTTCCAGCGAGGCTTGCGGCGTGGCGATGAGCTTGACCTCGTGGCCTTCGAACACCGCGTCGCCCGGCTTCGGCGTCTCCAGCCGGCCTTGGGCCCAGCCTTGCTCGATGGCCTTCGGAATGGCGATGCCGTAGCGCTTGACGATCGCCAGCGCCTCGGCGCAGGTGCTCGGGTCGGGCACCGTCGGGCCGCTGGCGATCACGCTCGGCTCGTCGCCGGGCACGTCGGAGATCAGCAGCGTCACCACCCGCGCCGGCGCGCAGCGTGCCGCCAGCCGCCCGCCCTTCAGGGCCGACAGGTGCTTGCGCACGCAGTTCATCTCGTCGATGGCCGCCCCGCTCTTGAGCAGCGCCTGGTTGATGGCCTGCTTGTCGGCCAGCGTGATGCCGTCGGCCGGCGCCGTCAGCAGCGCCGAGCCGCCGCCGGAGATCAGGCAGATCACCAGGTCCTCGCGCGTGAGGCCCTCGGTGAGCGCGGCGATGCGCTGCGCCGCGGCCAGCCCCGCGGCATCGGGCACCGGGTGCGCGGCTTCGACCACCTCGATGCGCCCGCCCGCGGCATACGCCGGCGGCACATGGCCGTAGCGGGTGACCACCAGCCCGCTCAAGGCCGCATCGGCCGGCCACAGCGCATCGAGCGCAGCGGCCATCGCGCCGCCGGCCTTGCCGGCCCCGAGCACCAGGGTGCGCCCGCGCTCGGGCGGCGCGGGCAGGAAGCCGCCCGAGCGTGTGCTCGGGCAGCGCGCGGCGCACTGCCACGTCGTACAGGTCGCGAAGGAATCGGGCCGGGTCTTGAACCATGGTCTTGTTCCATCAGAAGGCCAAGGGAAGCACCGAGCCTACAGGCGGGCTCGAGATGGCGCAGATTGCGGCCCGCATCGTTTTCTTGCCTGCTTGACCCTGTGAGATGCACCACTGAAGATGGCAGTCAAGCAATCGGAGGGGGACCGCATGGCGATCAAGATGCCCGCCGGGCTCGAGTTGGCGCCGTTCAGGCCGCGCCTGCTCGATGCCCTCAAGGACTACCGCCGCGAGCACCTGGCTGCCGACATCTCCGCCGGCATCACCGTGGGCATCGTCGCCCTGCCCCTGGCGATGGCCTTCGCGATCGCCTCCGGGGTCAAGCCCGAGCAGGGCCTCGTCACCGCCATCGTGGCCGGCTTCATCATCTCGGCGCTCGGCGGATCCAGCGTGCAGATCGGCGGGCCGGCCGGGGCCTTCATCGTGATCGTCTACGGCATCGTGCAGCGCTACGGCCTGGGCAACCTGCTGATTTCCACGGCGCTGGCCGGCGGCCTGCTGTTCCTGATGGGATTGTTCAAGCTGGGTGCGCTGGTGCGCTACATCCCCGTGGCCATCGTGATCGGCTTCACCAACGGCATCGCGGTGCTGATTGCCCTCTCGCAGGTGAAGGACCTCCTGGGCCTGCGGATCGACAAGCTGCCGGCCGATTTCTTCAGCATGAGCCGGGTGCTTGCCGCGCACCTCGATACGCTCAACCCCGTGGCGCTGATCGTCGGCCTCGCCTGCCTGGTGCTGGTGGTGGCATGGCCCAAGCTCTACAGCCTTCCGGCGCAGCCCGGCACGCGAGTGGAGAAGACCTTGCGCGTTCTCGCGCGGCTGCCAGGCCCCATCCTCGCGCTCGGCCTGGCCACCGCAGCGACGGTCCTTGTCGGCCTGCCGATCGAGACCATCGGCAGCCGCTTCGGCGGCATCCCGCAAGGGCTTCCGGTGCTCGATGCGCCGGACTTCTCATGGGAAGGCGCCAAGGAGCTTTTCATCCCCACCATCACGATCGCGCTGCTCGGGGCGATCGAATCGCTCCTGTGCGCGCGGGTGGCCGACAACATGACCGACCTGCCGCGCCACGACCCCAACCAGGAACTCATGGCCCAGGGCGTTGCCAACATGGTGGCGCCCTTCTTCGGCGGCATCCCTGCCACCGGCACGATCGCGCGCACGGTCACCAATGTGCGCTCGGGCGCGAAGAGCCCTGTCGCGGGCATCGTGCACGCATTCACCCTGCTGCTGGTCGTGCTGGTCGCGGCGCCGCTGGCCTCCTACGTGCCCTTGGCCGCGCTGGCGGGCATCCTGCTCTTCGTCGCATGGAACATGGGCGAGTGGCGCGAGTTCGGCCGGCTCGGCCATTTCACGCTGCCTTATCGCATCCTCCTGGTCGGCACCTTCCTGCTCACGGTGATCTTCGACCTGACGGTCGCCGTCGAAGTCGGCCTCGTGCTCGCCTGCGTGTTCTTCATCTACCGCATGAGCCAGCTGTTCCGGGTCGAGTCGCTGCACCTGCCCGACACGATGGCGCACATCCAGGCGATGCGCCTGTTCGGCGTGCTGTTCTTCGGTGCGGTGGCCAAGGTCGAGAGCGTGGGCCAGCACCTGCGCCCGGAGACCCGGGTGCTGATCCTGGAGATGCACCGATTGATCGCGGTGGACACCACCGGGCTCGATGCGCTGGAGCAGTTGCATCGTTCATTGCAGCGCCAGGGCGTGCGCCTGATCCTGTGCGACCTCAACGAGCAGCCGCGCAGCCTGGTCCGGCGCTCTCGCTTTGCCGAGCGGCTCGGGGAGCACAACATCACCGATCAGCTGCGGGAGGCCGTGCTGGCAGCGCAGGCCTGAGGGCGCTGCTTCGCCTCAATGACGCAGCAGGATCACTGCCAGCACGAAGCCGGCGATCCACACCGTCTCGATCAAGATCAGCGCGAGAGGCTTCCAGCCCGCGCGCGCCAGTTGCGCGAAGCTGGTCTTCATGCCCAGGGCGGCAATGGCCACCACCAGGCACCCGCGCGAAATATCGTTGAGCCCCTGCTGCACGACGACCGGAATGGCACCGACAGAGTTGAGCACCACCATCGCGGCAAACAGCCACAGGAACCACGGCACCAGTGATTGCCGGGCCGGCACGCGACCCGCCGAGTGCTCGGCCGCCGCGCGTTCGCGCGCGGCCTTGAAGGCCGTGGCCACCACCACCACCACGACCGTGAGCAGGGAGACCCGGAACAGCTTGACGATGGTGGCGATGTCGCCGGCCTCGTGGCCCAGGATGTAGCCCGCGCCCACCACCTGCGCCACATCGTGGATGGTGCCGCCGATGAACAGGCCCGCAAGCTCCGGCGGCAGGTGCAGCACGCGGGCGATCAGCGGATACAGCACCATCGCGAGCGTCGACATCACCGTGACCGTGACCACCACCATCAGGGTGAATCGGTCGCCGTCCTTCTCGCGCGGCAGCACGGATGAGATCGCGAGCGCCGCCGATGCCCCGCAGATGGCCACCGCGCCGCCGGACAGCACGCGCTGCGCAGGTGTCATCCCCAGGCGCCGCCCGATCGCCAGCCCGCACAGCATGGTGGTGACGAGCGCGGCCACCACGGTCAGTGCGGTCTCCCAGCCGAGGCCTGCGACCTGCGCGGCGGTGATGCGCGCACCCAGCAGGCCGACGCCCAGGCGGAGCACGCCGCGGCCGCAGAACTCGATGCCCGGCTTGGTCGTCGCGTCGTGGCTGAGGTAGTGGAAGGCCACGCCGAAGAGCAGTGCGTAGAGCAGTTGCGGTCCGCCGTGCAGGGTGGAGACGAAGGTGGCGGCCAGCGCGATCACCGAGGCGAGCGCCGAGCCCGGGACCAGCTTGCGAAGCTTCAGCAAGCCCTCCGTGGCGCGCATCGAGAGCGTGAGCGGCTGGGGCGGGCTTTGCGGCATCGCGTTCATCGGGTGAGTCCAGGCTGATGTTAGCGGCGCTGTCTCGGAGCGGGCGTGCGGTGCTTACGCCGCTCGTTCCTGTGCAGCGAGCGCCGGCTCGCCGCGCCGGCTCATCAACACCGCCAGGGCGCACGAGGCGATGCGGCTGTCGACCGAATCCGAGCGGCTGGTCAGCACGACGGGCACGCGCAGGCCGAGCACCAGCCCGGCGCATTCGGCGCCCGCGAGATAGACGAGCTGCTTGTAGACCATGTTGCCCGCCTCGAGGCCGGGCACCAGCAGCACATCGGGGCGGCCGGCCACGGCAGAGGCGATGCCCTTGTTGCGGGCCGATCGTTCGGAGATCGCGTTGTCGAAGGCCAGCGGCCCGTCGAGGATCGCCCCGCGGATCTGCTGCCTGTCGGCCATCTTGCAAAGTGCCGCCGCGTCGATGGTGCCCGGGATCGCCGGGTTGACGGTTTCCACCGCCGAGAGGATGGCCACGCGCGGCATCGGCGTGCCCAGCGCATGCGTGAGGTCGATCGCGTTCTGCGCGATGTCGATCTTGTCGCCGAGCGTCGGCGCGATGTTGACGACGCAGTCGGTGACCGTGAGCAGCCGCTCGAGCGCGGGCACGTCGATCACGAAGGCGTGGCTGGCGCGCCGCCGGGTGCGCAGGCCGGCTTCGCGCGAGACGGCGGCGGCCAGCAGCTCGTCGCTGTGCAGGCTGCCCTTCATCAATGCGGCAGCGCGACCGTCGCGGCACAGCGCCGCGGCCAGGGCGGCCGCGGCGCGCGGGTCGTCGGCGGTGTCGAGCAGCTCGAAGCGGCTGCAATCGATTCGCGCTTGGCCGGCTGCAGTCGAGGATGCGCTGGCGCGGACCCACGAGCACCGGCTGGATCAGGCCCTGGTTCGAGGCGATCGCAGCCGCCTCGATCGATGCGCGGTCGCAGGGGTAGGCCACCGCCACCGGCACGGGGCCGAGCAGGCGCGCCCGCTCCACGATCGCATGCAGGCGCGGATGCGATGCGGGCGGCGCGTGATGCCGCGGGCGTTCGGTGAGATCTGGATGTGTCCGGAGCGCGCGGGGCGTCCGGTCCCAGCGGTCCGAGGTGGGACAGGTGGCCGTCAGGGGCGACCGCTCAGACGAAGTCCTTGTACTTCTCGAGCAGGCGCACCGGCTTGGCGAGCGCGTCGCGGCGGAACGGGTCGCCCAGCTCGCGGGTGCACATGATCTCGATCACGCAGGTCTTGCCTTGCGTCATCTGCAGATCGACCGCCTTCTTCAGCGCCGGGCCCACGTCCTCGAGCTTGTCGACCACGATGCCCTCGGCGCCCATCGCCTTGGCGATGCCCGCGAAGCTCTCGCTCTCGAGTTCGCCCGCGACGAAGCGGCGGTTGTAGAAGTCGACCTGGTTCTTCTTCTCCGCGCCCCACTGGCGGTTGTGGAACACCACCGCCGTGACCGGGATGTCGTGGCGCACGGCCGTCATGATCTCCATCATGCTCATGCCCCAGGCGCCGTCGCCCGCATAGGCGATGGCCGGGCGATCGGGCGCCGCGACCTTGGCGCCCATGATGGTCGGCAGCGCGTAGCCGCAGTTGCCGAAGCTCATCGGCGCGAAGAAGCAGCGCGGCTTCTCGAAGCGCAGGTAGCTGTTGGCGACCGAGTTGATGTTGCCGATGTCGGTGGAGACCATCACGTCGGCCGGCATCGCCTTCTCCAGCTCGCGCAGCACTTGCCTCGGATGCAGGTAGTGCCCGCCGGTGGGCGGCTTCTCGCCCTTGGCCTCCTCGATCATGTCGAGGCTGTACGGGTCGCGCTCATGCGTCCACTCGTCGAGCTCCTTCTCCCAGGCGGCCTTCTCGGTCGCGACGGTGTCGGCGCGCCGGCCGCGGCTGGCATCGCAGGCCAGGGTGCGGCCTTGCAGGCGCTGCGTCAGCGCGATGGCCGCGGCCTTGGCGTCGCCGCAGATGCCCACCGAGATCTTCTTCACGAGGCCGAGCATCTTGTGGTCGGCATCGATCTGGATGATCTTCGCCTCCTTCGGCCAGTAGTCCATGCCGTGCTGGGGCAGCGTGCCGAAGGGGCCCAGGCGCGAGCCGAGCGCGATCACCACGTCGGCCTGCGCCATCAGCTTCATGGCCGCCTTGGAGCCCTGGTAGCCCAGCGGTCCGCACCACAGCGGATGGCTGGCGGGGAAGGAATCGTTGTGGAGGTAGCTGTTGACCACCGGCGCGCCGAGCCGCTCGGCCAGGGCCTTGCACTCCTCGACCGCATCGGCCATCACCACGCCGCCGCCGGCGATGATCACCGGGAACTTCGCCTGCGCCAGCAGCTCGGCCGCCTCGTTCAGGCTCTGCTCGCCGCCGGGGCCGCGGTCCAGGCGCTGGGGCTTGGGGATCTCGCAGGTGACTTCGCCGTAGAAGTGGTCGCGCGGGATGTTGAGCTGGGTCGGGCCCAGTTCGGAGAGCGCGCGGTCGAAGCAGCGGCCGGTGTACTCGGCCATGCGCTTGGAGTTGTTCACATGGCCCTGGTACTTGGTGAACTCCTGGAACATCGGCAGCTGGTTGGCCTCCTGGAAGCCGCCGAGGCCCATGCCCATCGTGCCGGTCTCGGGCGTGATGATCACCACCGGCGAATGCGCCCAGTAGGCCGCCGCGATGGCGGTCACGCAGTTGCTGATGCCGGGGCCGTTCTGGCCGATCACCACGCCGTGGCGGCCGCTGACGCGCGCATAGCCGTCGGCCATGTGGCCGGCGCCCTGCTCGTGCACCACGGGGATCAGCCGGATGCCGGCCGGCGCGAAGATGTCCATCGCATCCATGAAGGCCGAGCCCATGATGCCGAACATCTCGGTCACGCCGTTGGCGACCAGGGTTTCGACGAAGGCCTCGCTGGGCGTCATGCGGGTGGGGCCGGTGGGGACGGTCCGGGCGGTCTGGGCTTCCTTGGCTGCCATGTGTTGCTCCTGTCGGGTCGATGTGCTGGGTGGATATGGCGTGTGGAGTGCAACCCCGCCACGTGTCCATACCTTAGGAGCGCGGACTTCGCCGCCGTAGTACCAGATGCACGCATTCGTAGGCGCCAGCCACGCCGCTGGCCCACACGATCGGCGCGCACTGGACCCAGGTCCTGCACGCCCGCCGGGCTAGCCTTGGGGCACTGGAGAAACAGGCATGACCACCATCGACACTCTTCGTCCCGACCGCATGGTCCCGGTGCGCGAGGTCTTCGGCATCGACAGCGAGTTGCGCGTGCCGGCCTTCGCCGAGCGCGACGACCACGTGCCCGAGATCGACCCCGCCTACCGCTTCAATCGCGACGTCACGCTCGCGCTGCTGGCGGGCTTCGGCCGCGACCGGCGCGTGATGGTGCAAGGCCTGCACGGCACCGGCAAGTCCACCCACATCGAGCAGGTGGCGGCACGCCTGAACTGGCCCTGCGTGCGCGTCAACCTCGACGGCCACATCAGCCGCCTGGACCTGGTGGGCAAGGATGCCGTGGTCCTGCGCGAGGGCCAGCAGGTCACCGAGTTCCAGGAAGGCATCGTGCCCTGGGCGCTGCAGCGGCCGGTGGCGCTGATCTTCGACGAATACGACGCGGGCAGGCCCGACGTGATGTTCGTGATCCAGCGCATCCTCGAGCGCGACGGCAAGTTCACGCTGATGGACCAGAACCGCGTGCTGCGGCCGCATCCGTTCTTCCGGCTCTTCGCCACCGCCAACACCGTGGGCTCGGCAACCTGAGCGGCATGTACCACGGCGCGCAGCGCCTCAACCATGCGCAGATCGACCGCTGGAACATCGTGGCCGCGCTCAACTACCTGCCGCGCGACGAAGAGATCGCGATCGTGCAGGCCCGCGTGCCGCGCTTCGCCGACGAGGCCGGCCGCCAGCTCATCGACCGCATGGTCGCGGTGGCCGATCTCACTCGCAAGGGCTTCGCGGTCGGCGACCTGTCGACGCTGATGTCGCCCCGCGGCGTGATCACCTGGGCCGAGAACCTGGAGATCTTCCACGACGCGGCGCTTGCGTTGCGCCTGTCCTTCGTCAACAAGTGCGACGAGGCCGAGCGCGCCGTCGTGGCCGAGTATTTCCAGCGCTGCTTCGACCGCGAGCTCGACGAGTCGCACGCGTTTGCGGCTTGCGCAGCCTAGGGCTCGGCATGGGCGAGGCACAAGCCACGACGAGGCACCAGCAGAAGATCGACGAGCTGTGCGCCGCCTCGATCCGCGCACTGACCGGTGATGCCGAACTGCACTTCAGGGGACGGCGCCTGTGGCGCGGCCTGCAAGCCCTGCCACCCTTTGCGGCGCATCTCACGCCCTCGGCAGGAGCACGATGACTTCGCATCGTTTCGCGGCGCCGCCGATGGCATGGCGCTGCGCCTGCTGCACACCGATGCGGAGCTGCATCGAGGCTTGTGCCCGCAGGAGCCGATCGAGCGGACACTGTTCGAATGGTTCGAGCAGATCCGCGTCGAGTCACTCGTGCCACCAGACATGCCGGGGGCCGCAAGCAACCTTCTGCACCGCCATGAACGCTGGTCGATGGCCTTCCACGAGAGTGGCGCAACCGAAAGCGCCACCGGCCTGCTGGTCTACACCGCGCTGCAGATGTGCCGCGCGCGCGTGAGTTCGCAGCCGGTGCTGGAGGCAACGGAGGGATTGATCGAGGCGACGCGCATGTCGCTGGCCGGCTTGCTGGGCCACGAGATCGCGGGGCTGCGCAGGCATCGCACCGACCAGGCCGCCTATGCATGTCACGCGCTCGCGATCGCGCGCACGGTGGCAGAGATGATCCGCCGGGCCGGCGAAGAGAATGGTCATGACCGGCCCGACGACACCGAGGACGACAAGAACAAGCGCAAGGCCTTCACGCTGTGGATGGACTTCGACGCCACCGAAGGCGACGGCTTCACCACCGCAGCCTCGGCCGACAGCCGCGTGCTTGCGGAGACCGAAGGCGGCTACCGCGTCTTCACGACGTCCCACGACCGCGAAACCAGGCCCGGGACACAGGTTCGCACGGTCTTGCTCAAGGAGTATCGGGAGCGGCTCGATCGGCGCATTGCGGCGCAGGGCATCAACGTCGCCCGCCTCGCGCGCGAGCTCAAGGCCCTGCTGGCCGTGCCCGTGCGCGATGGCTGGGACGGCTCCCAGGAGGAAGGCCACATCGACGGCCGCCGACTGGCGCAGCTCATCGCGACGCCCGCCGAGCGGCGGCTGTTTCGCATCGAGCAAAGGGCTCCGGTAACCGACTGCCTGGTCAGCTTCCTGATCGATTGCTCGGGCTCGATGAAGCAGCATGTCGAGCAGGTGGCGATGCTGGTCGACGTGCTGGCCCGCGCGCTGGAGCAGGCCGGCGCGAGCTGCGAAGTGCTGGGCTTCACCACCGGCGCCTGGAACGGCGGGCAAGCGCGGCGCGACTGGCAGCGCGCCGGGCGCCCTCGATATCCGGGCCGCCTCAACGAGCTCTGCCACCTGGTCTTCAAGGATGCCGACACGCCATGGCGCCGCGCCCGGTCCGACATCGCCGCGCTGCTCAAGCTCGACTTGTTCCGCGAAGGCATCGACGGTGAAGCGGTGGAGTGGGCTTGCCGGCGCATGGAAGGACGCAGCGAACGCCGGAAGCTGCTCATCGTGGTGTCCGATGGCTGCCCGATGGACAGCGCCACGAATCTCGCCAACGACGAGCACTACCTCGACCATCACCTGCGCGAAGTCGTCGCACGGCGCGAACGAGACGGTGCCGTGGAGATCCTCGGCGTGGGCGTGGGGCTGGACCTGAGCCCGTACTACCGGCGCAGCCGGGCGCTGGATATGTCCACCGGCATGAGCAATGAATGCTTCCGGGAGCTGGTCGCGCTGATAGGCGCCGCGCCACGAGCGCCGTTCGCCCGCCTCACGTTGCTTTAGCGAAAAGGCCGTCTATCCTTGCTAGGGTAGAAATTCCATGTCGCCGTATCACGAGGCGACTTTGTCATTTGATGCGCACCCGAGCTCTCCATCGGGTGGAATGGGACTGTGCTTTTTGCGCAGTTCGCTCCGGGCATGAATGCTCCAGCTTTCGCGTGAGGAGTTCGCATGTTTCAACGACGCACTCTTGCGGCTTGCATTTCCCTAGCCGCCCCGCTGCATCGGCCACGCGCAGGGGCTCACCTTCGAGCCGTCGCGCTACTTCGACAACCGCTGGTACATCACGCCCTTTGCCAGCTATGTCCTCGTCGATGACGATGACCGTCTCTCCGATGACGGCTGGGGTGGAGGACTCGCGATCGGCAAGCCGATCCATCCCAGCTGGAACGTCGAGTTCCGTTTCCAGTACGAGGAGCTCGACAGCAAGACGGGCGGCCCCGGCAAGTACGAGAACTGGAGCGGCACGGTCGACGCGCAGTGGTTCTTCATCGGACGCCAAGGACTGCGTGTCTGGCAGGCGGGCACGGTGCAGCCCTATCTCGTCGGCGGCATCGGCGCCATCAACGACAAGATCAAGGGCCGGGGGGCGGCGGCGACGACGACGAGGTCAGCGCCACCTTCAATCTCGGGGCGGGGATCGTCTGGCCGATTGCTCCCTGGGGCCGGCTCGTCTTCGATGCCCGCTACCGCTGGGACGACAACCGGGGCGACCTCGCCAGCCGCAACAACTTCGACGACTGGCTGTTCACGGTGGGCCTGCAGATCCCGTTCGGGCCGGCGCCTATGGTGGCGCAGGCACCACCGCCTCCGCCTCCGCCACCCGTCATGGCGCCCGCTCCGCCACCACCACCACCGCCGCCACCACCTCCGCCGGCGCCGGTGACGCGCAGCTTCGACCTTTCGGCTGACGGCATGTTCGCCTTCGGCAAGGCGGGCCTGACGGACATCGGGCGCAGCCGGATCGACAACATGATCCAGGGGCTCCAGTCAGCGGGCATCACGGCTCGTTCGGTGGCGATCCAGGGCTACACCGATCCGATCGGCTCCGAGCAAGCCAACCAGCGCCTGTCGACGGAGCGCGCGAATGTGGTGCGTGACTACATGGTCAGCAAGGGCGTTCCGGCGAGCATCATCCGCGCCGAGGGGCGTGGCGAGTCCAACCCCAAGGTGACCGAGGCCGATTGCAAGGCCAAGGGCTCAAAGAGCCGCAGCGCCCTGATCACGTGCCTGACGCCCAATCGCCGGGTCGAGATCCAGGCGACTGGCGATCAGCGTCAGTAACGAGGAGATGGGTACCGCGTAAGCCCGATCTGGTCCAAGCGAATGCAGCCTGTCCCCCCCCCCCCCCCCCCCCCTCCTCTTTGCCCGCAAGCTGGCCGGACACGGACTGGCCACGCGAGCGGTGTTCCACGACGATTGAGGTGACGGGCCCTTGCGGCCCTGAGCCTTGCTACGCCCGACAGGGGGAGCGGCCTTGCGGCCCTCCCCCTGTTTCATTCATCGCCTGGCTCGTCACAGGCGCTCGTCGCGCAGGTGGTACCAGTGGTAGAGGCAACGCTGCCCGATGCGCCTGAAGGGCGCGAAGGCACGCGACTGCATCGCGTTGAGCACCATCGGATACGGCAGCGGCGAGTTGTAGATCGGCAGGTCGCTCACCGGGTTGGGCTTGCCGGCGATGCGCTCGGCCATGCGCCGGCCGGCATGCGCCGAGAAGCTGACGCCGTTGCCGCCGTAGCCCAGCGCATAGAAGACGCCCTGCTTCGGATCGGGCTGGAACACGCGCGGCATCATGTCGTGGCTCACGTCCACCCAGCCCCACCATGAATGCTCGATCTCGATGCCCTCGAGCGCCGGGAACTTGCGGTGCAGGCCATTGACGAGCACCTGCATGTGGCGCGGGTTGGTCGCGTCGGCGCCGGTGATGGAGCTGCGGCTGCCGATCTGCACGCGGTTGTCGGGCAGCTTGCGGTAATAGAAGCGCAGCGTGCGCGTGTCGGTGATGAAGGTGGTGCTGCGGAAGTTGGTCGCTGCCAGCTCGGCCGGCGTGAGCGGGCGCGTGACGAGCGAGTTCGACAGCACCGGCATGATCTTCGAGTCCAGGCTCTTGTGCAGGCCGTTGCTGGTGTAGCCGCCGGTGGCGAAGCCCACCGCGCGGGCGCGCACCGTGCCGCCGGGCGTCTTCAGGTAGTGCACGCCGTTGCGCGTCTCGACGCCTAGCACGGGGCTGGCCGGGTGCACCTTCACGCCCAGCGCGCGCGCGGCGCGCAGGTAGCCGAAGGCCAGCTTGAGCGGATGCACGCCCACGCCATCGGGCTCGAGCATCGCGCCGCAGGCCTCGGCCTCGTCGACGTACTCGCGGCGCAGCTCATCGGCGCTGAGCATGCGCGTGTCGTAGCCGAACACCTCGCGCATCACCCGGGCCTCGTTGCGCAGGAAGTCCATCTTCTTCTCGCGGTGCGCCACGTAGAGATGGCCGCCCGGCTGCGCGTCGCAGGGGAACTCGTCGACCAGGCTCTTGAAGGTCTCGTAGCCGGCGCGGATCTCGGCATCGAGCTTGATCGCCATCTCCTTGCCCCAGCGCTCGATCCATTGCGAGCGATAGAGGCGGCCGCTGGCGTTCTGCCCTTGGCCGCCGTTGCGGCTGGTGCAGCCCCAGATGCTGCGGTTGGCTTCCAGCACGGTGGCGCGGATGCCGTGCTCGCGCGCCAGGAAGAGCGCGGTGGCAAGCCCCGTGAAGCCCGAGCCGACGATCACCACGTCGGCGTCGATGTCGCGAAGGATCGGGCCGTCGTCATCCGGCGGCGTGCCGGCGCTGGCCACCCAGTAGGTGGGCGCGTAGTCGCGGCCTTGCCCGGGGTTGGGGGCGACCAGCGGATCGTATTGCGGGTCGTAGGCCGCCAGGGGCTGGAGGTGGCGGGTCTTCATGTCCATGCTGCGGCTCCTCGGGCGGTTGGGAGTGCGGGCGATCCATGTGTCCATGGCGTCAGGCGGTCTTGAGGGGTGGACGGTCCTTGCGGAAGGCGTTCTTCACCGCGATGCGGCCCTCACGGAAGGTGAAGAGGTCGCAGCCGTCGGCCTCGATGCGGGTGCCGTCGGGCTTGGTGCCGGTGAAGGTCCATTCCGAGACCCCGCGATCGCCGCAGACGAAGTGGCGGCCGTTGCGCCATTGCGCATCGGGGAAGTTGATCCAGGCCTGCTCGAAGGCGGCGCGCACGGCTTGCGCGGCCTTCGAAGCGGGCGCCGCAGGCCAGCGGTCCGCCGGCGGTCTGGAATACGCAGTCGTCGGTCATGAAGGACATCAGGGCGTCGATGTCGTGGCGGTTCCAGGCGTCGGTGAAGGCCTGCAGGGTGGCGGCGTCCACGTCGGGACGGGCGATGGTGGGGGTGCTGGTCATGTGGGCTCCGGTCTCCGGGGTTGGTTGAAGCGGAGAGTAGGAGTTGCCACGTGAGCGACGTAGCGCCAGTTGGCGCTAATCGCTAGAGCCAGGCCGTCGGCGTTCGAAGTGCTTGAGCACATCGGCTAGCTTGCGCAGACCCGGCTCGATCTGCTGCGCCGGGATGGCCGAATAGCCGAGCCGGAACCAGCGCGCCTCGGGCGGCTCCGACATGAAGAACACTTCGCCCGGCTCGATCAGCACGCCATGCTCCCGCGCCTCCTCGGCCAACTCGGTCGCGCCCACGCCATCGGGCAACCTGACCCAGCATGAGCCACCGCCAGTCACCGGTACGACCTGGCATTGCGACAGGTACTTCGCCATGCCCTCGATCACCAGCCCTGCCCGCTCGCGCTGCGCCGCCGCAAGCCGACGCAGCAGCGCGTCGTAGTGGCCCAGCGAGAGAAACAGCGCGAACGCACGCTGGATGTACGACGCCGGATGACGCAGCATCAGCCGCCTGAGCGCGCGCAGCTCGGCGATCAGCGGCACCGGCCCGACGATGTAGCCCATGCGCAGGCCCGGCGCCAGGGTCTTCGAAAGACTGCCGATGTAGACCACCCGCTCGCTGCGATCCAGGCTCTTGAGCGCGGGCGTGGGATCGCCGTCGAAGCGGTTCTCGCTCTCGTAGTCGTCTTCGATGATGATGAAGTCTTCCTCGTCCGCCAGCGCGAGCAGCGCCACGCGCCGCTCGAGCGGCATGGTCACCGTGGTGGGGCACTGGTGGCTCGGCGTGGCGTAGAGGTAGTCGAGCCCGCGCAGCGAGTCATCGATCGGCAAGCCCAGTTCGTCGACCGGCAGCCGCACCAGCTCGGAGGTACGGCTGGCGAAGATGTTGCGCGCGTCCGGATAGCCCGGGTCTTCCATCCCCACCCGCGTGCCTTCGCGCATCAGCAGGTCGGCCACCATGTAGAGCGCATGCTGGGCGCCCACGGTGACGACGATCTCCTCGGCCGCCGCCCACACGCCCCGACGCGGCAGCACGCGAGTGCGGATCTGCTGCACCAGCATGTCGTCGTCGCGCGTGATCTGGTCGGGCGCCCAGTCGCGGATGTCGAGCACGCTCAGCGCCTTGATGCAGCACTCGCGCCAGTCAGCGGTAGGAAACAGCGTGGCGTCGAACTGGCCATAGAGGAACGGGTAGGGATACTTCTGCCAGTCGGCCGGCTTGACGATGCTGCGCTGCCGCGAGGGCCGCTGGCGAAAGCGCTCGGCCCAGTCCGGTGACGTGCGCTCCGGTTGCGCCTGCGACGGCTGCCGCCCGCGGGCGTCGAGTCGCCCAGCCAGCATGTCCGCGTTGACGAAATGGCCGCTGCGCTGGCGCGACACGAGGTAGCCTTCGTCGGCAAGCTGCTGGTAGGCCAGCACCACGGTGTTGCGCGCCACGCCGAGCTGCTCGGCCATCTCCCGGCTGGACGGCACGGGCACGCCGGCGGGCAGCTGGCCGTCGAGGATGGCGCCCACCAGCATCTCGCGGATCTGGCCCTGCAGGCTCATGTTCTCGCGCGCGGAGCGCTGCAGCAGCTGCTTCCACATCGCGGCGTTCTGGTGTTGGGCCATGCCATCGATTCCTGTCGTTCGTTCCCGCCCCCGGGCTTTCCCTTAGCCCCAAGGGGCGGGCGTCGCTTGGTCTTAGCGAATGCGCGGATCTGGCACTACTGGCAAGTGGTTTCGCTTACGAAACTGGGATCCGAGCCCGCACATTCCGGGCCGCCAGACCACTACGATTTCAACCACATCGGAGATACAGATGCGAAGCATTGCACAACTGATGGGCCAGGTCACCCTGGCGCTCGGCCTTGTATCGAGCCTCGTCGCACCCGGCACCGCCGCGGCCCAGTCGAAGGAAGTCACGGTGGCCTACCAGCAGATCGCCGGACCGATGATCGTGGCGATCACCAACGGCTCGATCGAGAAGGCCACCGGCTACAAGATCAACTGGCGCCAGTTCGACTCGGGTGCCAAGGTCGCCACCGCGATGACCTCGGGCGATGTGCAGATCGGCGTGATCGGATCGAGCCCGCTGGCGGCGGCCGTCAGCCGCGGCGTGGAGCTGCAGCTGTTCTGGATCCTCGACGACATCAACGAGGCCGAGGCGCTGGTGGTGCGCAACGGCTCCGGCATCGAGAAGCCGGCCGACCTCAAGGGCAAGAAGCTCGCCGTGCCCTTCGTCTCGACGACGCACTTCCACGCCATGTTCGCGCTCGAGCACTGGGGCATCAAGCCGAGCGAGGTGCAGGTCATGAACATGCAGCCCAACCAGATCGCCGCAGCATGGGAGCGCGGTGACATCGACGCAGCCTTCGTGTGGGATCCGGCGCTCGGCCGCATCAAGCAGAAGGGCAAGGTGCTGATCACCTCGGGCGAGCTGAGCAAGAAGGGCAAGGCCACCTTCGACGGCATGGCCGTCGAACGCAAGTGGGGCGAGGCGAACCAGGAATTCATGGCGAAGTTCGTCAAGGCCCTGGCCGATGCCAACGCCGCCTACCGCGCCAACCCGGCCGCCTGGGACGCCAACTCGCCGCAGGCCAAGGCCATCGCCGCCAAGATCGGCGGCGAGTCGAAGGACATCGCCGAGGCCATCAAGCTCTATGCCTTCCCCGCGGCGGAGCAGCAGGCCAGCCCCGCCTGGCTCGGCGGCGGCAAGGAAGGCGGCGCGGCCAAGGCGCTCAAGCACACCGCCGACTTCCTGAAGGACCAGAAGCGCATCGACACCGTCGCGCCCGACTACAGCGCCTACGTGACCTCGAAGTACGTCGAGGCCGCGCTCAAGCTGAAGTAAGGCCGAGCCCGCAACAGGAGCCATCCATGACGATCGAACAATTGCAGGTCAAGGGCGTGAGCGTGATCTACCCCGGCCGCCGCGCCGGCGAGCAGGTGCACGCCCTCGACAACATCAACCTCACCATCCATCCGGGCGACTTCGTGGTGGCGCTCGGCGCCTCGGGCTGCGGCAAGACCACGCTGCTGTCGCTGATGGCGGGCTTCATCTCGCCGTCCAGGGGCGAGATGCTGCTGGGCAACCGACGCATCGACGGGCCCGGCTCCGACCGCGGCGTCGTGTTCCAGAAGCATGCGCTGCTGCCATGGCTCAGCGTGATGGAGAACGCCGAGTTCGGCCTGAAGCTGCAGGGCGTGCCCAAGGCAGAGCGGCGCGAGCGGGCCGCGAAGAACCTGGCGCTGGTAGGCCTGCAGGACTTCCACAACCACATGATCTACCAGCTCTCCGGCGGAATGCAGCAGCGCGTGGGCATCGCGCGGGCACTGACCTGCGACCCGGCCATGCTGCTGATGGACGAGCCGATGGCGGCGCTCGATGCGCTCACCCGCGAGACCATCCAGGAGTTGCTGCTCGACGTCTGGCAGAAGACGCACAAGATGTACTTCTTCATCACCCACAGCGTCGAGGAGGCCCTGTTCCTGGCCACCCACCTGATCGTGATGTCGCCGCGCCCCGGTCGCATCACCCACACCTACGAACTCGACTTCAACAAGCGCTTCCTCGAATGCCGCGACGCGCGCACCGTCAAGTCGAGCCCCGATTTCATCAAGATGCGCGAGACGGTGCTGGGCATCATCTACGGCGACGAGCGTGCAGGCCACGCGCACAAGGAGTTGAGCCATGTCTGAACCCGTATCCCAAGGCCTGCACCAGCGAGTGGCGAGCACAATGACTGGCCGGCGTGACCGCCAGCGTGGCGCGGTCACCGTCCAACACGGGGTGGCCATGAACCCAGCACCTTCCTCCGCCTGGCTGCAGCGGCTGTTCGCCAAGCGCTCGGTCAAGCCCGGCGAGCATTTCGGCGCCCCGGGCCAGGGCAGCAGCGTCGCGATCAGCACGCTCACGGTGGGCGCGCTGCTGGCGCTGTGGCTGCTGGTCACCAACATGGGCTGGGTCAAGCCGCTGTTCCTGCCCTCGCCGCAGGCGGTGTTCGCCAAGTTCCTGCTGGTCGCAGGCGAAGGCTTTGCCGGCGCCACGCTGCTGGAGCACACGCTGACGAGCCTGTACCGCGTGTTCGGCGCCTTTGCGCTGGCCTGCCTCACCGCCATTCCGATCGGCGTGCTGATGGGCGTGAGCCGAGTGGCGCGCGGCGTGTTCGATCCGCCGATCGAGTTCTACCGGCCGCTGCCGCCGCTGGCCTACCTGCCGATGGTCATCATCTGGTTCGGCATCGGCGAGTTCTCCAAGATCTACCTGATCTTCCTCGCGATCTTCGCCCCGATGGCGATCGCCGCCCGCTCCGGCGTGCGCTCGGTGTCGATCGAGCAGATCCACGCCGCGTACTCGATGGGCGCGAGCCGCATGCAGGTGATCTGGCACGTGATCCTGAAGTCGGCGCTGCCCGAGATCTTCACCGGCATGCGCATCGGCATCGGCGTGGGCTGGACCACGCTGGTGGCCGGCGAGATGGTGGCCTCGACGCGCGGCCTGGGCTTCATGGTGCTCAACGCCGCCGAGTTCCTGGCCAGCGACGTGGTCCTCATGGGCATCATCGTGATCGGCCTGTTCGCCTTCAGCTTCGACCTGCTGATGCGGCACCTCGAGAAGGTGCTGGTGCCCTGGAAGGGGAAGGTCTGAGTTCGATCGCGCATGAGAAAGCCGGCGCTGGTCGAAGTTGACATGCGCCAAGCGCCGGCTGCTCAGCATCGCCTTCTGACAGCAGGCTTGCCGTCAGAAGGTCCAGTGGAGGTTCGCCCGGGCGCCCTGATACGTGGCCCCGTCGCCGAACTGGCCGGTGTAGAAGACCCCCAGCCGCAGGTCGGACCTCAGCAAGGCTGTCAGCCCTGCCTCGACAAGTGCGGCATTGCGCGCAACGGGCGCACCTTGCACGGTGAAGGGGCTGCCGCCGGCGAATGACAGGGTGCTGGTGGGCGAGGGGTCGCCAAACGCATGCTGCCATGCCAGCGTGCCGTTGGCAGTCGCGCTGAGGGTGCCGAGCTTGAAGGGGGCCGACGAGGCCCGTACGCCGAGCGTCGAGAGCGTCGTGCTGTCGCTGTCGGACTGGGCAGAGAGCGCGGCCCCGCCGCCATCCTCGGTGAAGCTGTCGGTGTGGACATCCACATAGGCCAGGCCGACGAACGGCTCCAGGTAGGCCTCCCCTGCCTGAACCGCATAGCCGAGCTCGCCGAAGATCTGGAAGGTGTTCGCGTCGTAGTCCTTGCGCAGGTTGCCGGAAGCACCGGTCACGTTGACCGAGCGACGGGTCTCGATCGAGCTCCAGGTGTATGCGGTGCCGAGGCTCAGGCTGAGCTGGCCCCATTGGCTTCCGCCGTACACGCCGAGGTTGTAGTTGTCGCCGCTGCCGGAGGAGCCTCGCGGATCCTGGTCGAAGTGCGATTGCTGGTACCCGGCCAGCACACCGGCTCGCCACGTATCGGCGACCGGCGCGTCGGCACCGACAAGCACTCCGCTGGTCGAGTGGTGCAGGCGCGCCACGTTGCTGTCGCCGTCCATCTCGCCGGTGACGCCGAACAGGCGGCCCCAGGCGCCCCTGCGATCAGGACGACAGGCGCCACCGCCTTCTTGCTGCTGCGCCGTGATGCCCACGTTGCCGACGGCGCCTGCGCAGAACGCCTGGCGCATGCGGTCGTTCGCGGTTTCGCGCACATAGCGGCTGTCGTCGAGCAGCACCGTCTTCACGGAAGCGTGCATCTCACCGGAGAGCGCGTCGAATGCGGCTTCGGCCAACGCAGGGTCGGGCAGTGCCGCGATGGCCCCCACCAGGGCGCTTCCCGCCGGCAAGGACTGCAGTGCTGCCGCGATGGCTTTCTGGTTGGGTGTGGTCGCGAGAGCGCTCAGGTCGGTGCTGGCCACGAGCAGGTAGGCGTTGTTCGCGTCGTAGACACTGACCAGGGACTCGAGCGCGGACAAGGTCAGGTCTCCGGTCAAGGCATAGGTGCCGGTGAGTCCACCTGTGGTGGTCAGCACCGTGTAGCGCGTGCCTATCCGGTACGCGGACGGGTTCACCTTCGATACCGCGATCGCCGCGCCGGAGGCCACGGTCGCGGCCCCGTTGACCACGATGCGGTCGGACTGGTCGGTGTTCGGATCGACTTCGACCTCGTAGACCGACCCCGCGTTCTGCGTGTATTGCCGTTGACGGTCAAGGTGCCAATGGAGGCGCCCGGGGCCACCGTGCCACCGGAGTTCACGCGTCGTGGCGCCTACGCCTGCCGTTGCCGGCGAGCTTGCCCGTATTGCTCACCGTCACCGCCGGAATTGGGCTGATGGCCGTCGACCTGCAGGGTGCCCGCCCGAATGGACGTGCCGCCGGTGTAGGTGTTGTCGCCCGTGAAGACCGTGGTGCCCGGACCCGTGTGATTCACCCCGGCCGCGCCGCTGATGAGGACCGCGGCTCCCCCCGCGGTGCCGTCCTTGGTGAAGTAGTACGGGGCCTGGTTGTGGTTGAAGTTGACCGTCGCCACGCCGATGCCGCTGGTCACTTCGGCGGCATTCAGGATGCCCGGTGCGGCGCCGCTGCCGATGTTGAGGGTGCCGGTGGTGGCAGCGCCCGCCACGGGCCCCAGCGAACCCTGCGGGGCGGTGGCCAGCGTCACCGTGCCGCTGCCGGCGTTCACGCTGACCGTGGCGTTGTCTGCGATGGTCAGCGTGCCGTTCCCTGGTGAAACACCGTCGGAGCTGCCGACGGTGATGTTGGCGCTGCTGTTCCACGCAGAGCCTGCCCCCGTGACCGTTGCGGTGCTGGTCCCGCCCATGCCGATGGTGCCGCCGGCACTTTGCGCGATGCCGCCTGAGCCGATCGTCAGCGTGCTGTCGTGTGCCGCAATGAGCATGCCCGTGACAGCGAGCGTCGCGCCCGAGCCGACCGTGACCGTGCTGCCCGCATCGGTGATGAGCGACCCGTTGATGGTGGTGTTCTGCTGTACCGCTGTGGTGCCGCCTTCGAGAACTACGTTGGTTGCGACCGAAGCGGGGAGCGGACCGCCGGCGGGCGTGACGATACCCGCCAGGATGTTGTCCCAATACACATCGTAGGCACTCGTGTTGTTGTTGGAGGAATTCAGGAACGCGGTCCTGAGTTGGTCGGTCAGGGCATTCGCACTTTGTCCCGTCAAGGTGTGGATCACGGCTCCATTGAGCAAGAACTCATAACTGTTCCCTTTGAACCGGACTTCGAGCCTGTTCCATCCGTCGTAGTTGATTTGCGCGTCGACGGGAACAAAGCCTGTGGCGCTGTCAAAAATCTCGATGCGGCCCGGCCCATTGATGTTCGTGAACGTGATGATGGGAAAGGCGGGGGGATGTGCCGGACCGAAGGCCTCGCCCCAAAGTCCGAAGCGGACAAAGTTGCCCGTGTCATGGGTTCCCAGTGTCGCTGTCTGGGCCGCCTGCATTGCACTGCTGATGAATACCGAACCGGAAAGGAAGGCCGGTCCGACCGGAAGATTGGTGGCGGCGCTCACGCCCTGCGTGTCGTAGAAGCGGGCTGGGAAGCCGGCGCGGCCAGGGGCGGTAAAGAATCCGTTCGGCCCCATTTGAATGTGCGTGACATTCGTGCCGCCCTGATGAGACGGGAGCATTTCGACGTTGTCCGGCGTGAAGCGGTCGGTCCTCCAGACGAAGCCATCATTGTGAGGCAGATTGCGGGCGGCGCCGGGCATGGAGCGGCGAGCCCGGTTGCCGGAACAGTCACCAGGCAGGCCAGCACGGCGAGCGCGACCGGTGTCGGGTGGGCGATCGTCGAAAGCTTGACGTTCTTGTTACCCATGGCTTGACCCCTCGCGCGCCATAGGTCGACGGCCCTCGAATCACGAAGCGCGCACGCGTCCGCTTCGCCAGGGTCAGCTTCCAAGTTGGGTTTATCGCGGCGAAGTTTAGGCGGCGACCGGGGGTTTTTGTAGGTGCAGGGCGACGCGCGGCCTCATGGGCTTCATCGTCGCTCAAGGCCGCCGAGTTGCCTGGCCAGCAAGCCGCGGTCAGTCGAGCGTTCACGGTCAGGTGTCGTACGGCGTCGGCCAGTGCGCATCCAGCCGAGAGTGATGGAACTCGTTCTCGCCCGAGCTAGTCAATGTGGACGCCCAGCAGTAACGGCGTCAGGAGCCCGTGCGCGCTCGTACCGCCAAAGGGCACCTTGCGCTCGCGCAAGCCCTTGAGGGTTTCGTCGAGGGCGGTGCCTTTCCATAGCTTGATGTAGGTCGACTGGTCGCCACCGGCGATGAAGAGCAGGTCCGCCCCCGCCACGATGGCGTTGACGCGGGGGCTGTTGGCGGCCTCGCGCGTCTTGATGACCAGGGATTCGACCGAATCCACGCCGACCATCTCGAAGAGGTAGTCGTTGTAGCCGTCGGCGCCGGACGTGCGGATGACGACCGCGTCCACCTTCGAGCCGGCCGTGCCACCGGCCTTGGCGATCATCTGGTGGAAGGCTTCGTCAACGCCGCGGCCTATGCGCGGTTCCATGAGCCACGAAGCGAAGCGCATGGATAACCGTACTGTCAAGAGATGCGGTGTACCATGCGATGTCAAGGTATTGAGCACCAGAGCGTCGACATGTCCATCATCACTGCCAACGACCTCAAGACGCGCGGCGTGGGCGCGATCGAGGAATCACTCGCCTCCGAGACGGAGGCCTTGGTGTCCGTCCGGGGAACCCCTCGCTACGTGGTGATGGAGGTGTCCCACTACCAATACCTTCGCGAATGCGAGCTGGAGGCTGCGCTGGCGCAGTCACGCGCTGACCTGGCTGAAGGTCGCTACGTCAAGGAGTCGCCCAAGGCGCATGTGGCGCGCGCGCAAGCGATGAACGCCAAGGCGCCGGTCGCCGGGAAGGCCAAGGCCCGCAAGGCCAGGTCGGGCTGAGGCCGAGTCCGGGCATCCATGGCCTACACACTCGTATTCACCGAGCAGTACACCCGACGCGCCGCCAAGTTCCTCAAGCGCCATCCCGAGTTGACGAGGCAGTACGAGAAGACGCTGGAACTGCTGCAAGCCAACCCGCACCACCCTTCCCTGCGCCTGCACGCCCTTGCCGGCCACCTGGGAGGCCTGCACTCGGTGTCGATCAACCTCTCCTACAGGATCACGCTGGAACTGCTGGTCGCCGACGGGGAGATCATCCCTGTCAATGTCGGCGATCACGATGGCGTGTATTGAGGTCGGCTCGAAGGGGCCAGGAGCCTACTTGTCGTACCGCTTGATCAACGCACGAGCCTCGTCGAGCAGCTTCTTGCCATCCGCCCCCTTGGCGCTGACTTCCTTCACCCAGTCGTCGTCAACGCTCTCGCTGGCCTTGACCCAGCGCTGCACCTCGGCATCCGACATCGTGACCAGGGTGTTGCCGCGATCGCGCGCCACCTTGCGGAAGGGCTCCACCACGGCGTCGAAGCCGATCTCGCCGGCCCAGGCCGAAACTGTCAGGCCGCTGTTGTCGTCGATCACCTTCTTCAGGTCGGCGGGCAGGCTGTCGTACTTGGCCTGGTTCATCGCGAAGGCGAAGATGGTGTTGGAGATGCGCGGCGACGCGGCCGGCGAGTCGAAGTGGTACTTGGCGATCTCCGGCATCTTGATCGCGGGCGTGCCTTCCCAGGGCACCATCGCGCCGTCGATCACGCCCTTGTTCATCGCCTCGGGCACCGCGGGCAGCGGCATCTGCACCGGGGTGGCGCCGAGCGCGGCAAGCAGCTTGGCGTTGATGCGCGTGGCCGAGCGGATCTTCAGGCCCTTCAGGTCCTCGAGCTTGGCCGGGTGCTTGCTGGTGAAGTGGAACACCGCGCCATCGTGCACATGCATGAAGATGAGCTTGGTGCCCTTGAACTCGTCGAGCGCGTTCTTCTGGGTGTAGTCCCACAGCGCCTGGCTGCCGCCCTTGGCGGTGTGCGCCATGAAGGGCAGCTCGAACACCTCGGCCTTGGTGAAGCGGCCGGCCGCGTAGGTCGGCACGGTCCAGATCACGTCGACCACCCCATCGCGCACCTGGTCGAACAGCTGCGGGGGCGAGCCGCCGAGCTGCATCGCCGGATAGATCTGGCACTTGAGCTTGTTGGCCGACTCCTTGGCCACCTTGTCGCACCAGGGCTGGATCAGCTTGACCTGCGCGTTCGAGGTGCCCGGCAGGAAGTGGTGCACCTTGAGCGTCACCTCCTGGGCCACGGCCGCTCCCAGTCCGCCGGCGGTCAGCAGCGCCGCGGCGGCAATGGTCTTGATCGATCGGAAAGCCATCGTTGTCTCCTCTTTTTGATGGTTGGGGTGAAGAAACGAAATGATCTTGTAGGGCCTCGTCTATTCGCACAGCGCGCGGATGTCCGCGGGAATGGGCACGGCCCGGATGGCATGCGGATCGGTCCCGGTGCGCTCGGCGAAGACACGCACCTCGTCGCATTCGCACAGCAGCTCGCCGGCGCGGATGATGCGGTGGCGCATCACGAAGGCCTTGGAGCGCCATTCGACGATGGAGGTCTCGACCTCGATCTCGTCGCCATAGCTCGCGGGCTTGACGAAGCGCGCCTTGGTGTCGACCAGCGGCGTTCCGAAGATGCCGGTGGTCTTCTCGAGCTCCTTCCAGATCGGCACGCCGCAGGCGATGAAGAAGCGCCGCGAGCCGGCATCGAACCAGCGGAAGAAGTTGGGAAACCAGACGATGCCGGCAGGGTCGCAATCGCCGAACTCGACGTGGATCGGCAGGGTGTGGGTACGGCTCATGGACTGCAATGGGCTGGTGTGGGTCATCGGCTTGGCAGCTCGTCTCAAGCTGCCTCCTTGGGCCGTCGTTTGTACCACTGGATAGGCTGGGCTCGCATGGGCCGCGCCATCGCGCCGTGGCTCGTGAGCGTCAGGTCGAGTGCCTTGCCGGCATCGTCGGCGAGGGCCGCTTCGCGGGCAGTGCGGATCGCCGTGGCGCGTTGCTCGGGGGTGTCGAAGGGCACGTCGACGGCAAGCTGGTCCAGCACATGCAGCAGGTTGTCCTTGCCTCGCTCGTTGGTCGTGCCGTAGCCCTTGATGAGGCGGCCGCACAGAGCGATCTCATGGCCCAGGCGCCAGTGCGTGCGCGTGCCCTGCACCACGCCGGCAAGCCAGCGCTCGATCATGGCCTGCTCGGCAGCGAAGCGATGGCCGCGGCGGCGCAGCCACTTCAGGCCAGCCAGCGTTCGCAGCGCAAGCAAGCCCAGCACGGTATGCGTGCCGATCTTGAGCGGCAGCGCGAGGTGGCCCTTGCCCGATGCGGCGCGCCTGCGGTCCCAGCGCGTCAGGCCCTGCGCCAAACGCTCGGGCAGCAGCGCGGCGACTTCGGGGACGCCGGGCTTGAAGTGGTCGTAGATGCGCACGAGCTCGTCGGGACCGGCCTTCACTTCCGAGCGCACGCGTGCGTAGCGGCTCGCGCGGCACTTGAGGTCGGCCACGCGGACGATGTCGTCGAAGGCCATCCACAGCGCAAGGAAGCGCGCCGTCTCGCGGGTGATGGCGAAGTTGCCGAGGCCCTGCGGGTCGGTCGTGCGCTCGGCCTCGAGCACTTGCGCGAGCCGATCGATGTAGAGCTTCGCGTAGGCGCTGTCCTGGTACTCCAGCATGCGGGCATGGCCGGCAGCGAGCATGTCGTGCGTGGCCGCCGGAAAGCGCGCGGCCAGGTCGGCCGGCAGAGTGGGCGCTGGTGCCACCGAACCGCTGCTCCGCCACCGCGCCGGCCGCGGCCCGCGCTGCATCGATGACAGCCTCGTGCTCGCGACCGAGCGCGCGCGACGAGCTCGAAGGCTCGCGCAAAGCCGCGCAGGCTGGCCTCGACACCCTTGCCCGACTGGCGGATCACCTCCTCGTAGGCCTCGCGCGGAAAGGGCAACAGCCCGCTCGCCGCCACCGTGCCGAGCATCACCGCGCTGATCACGGTGCCCGAGTCGCGAGCCAGCGCCTCCATGTCGAACACGCGCGCCTCGCGACTGAAGCGGCGCACGATGGCGAACAGCTGCTCGTCGCTGGCCCGGCCGTCGCCCATCTGCATCTTCTCGGCCACCGTGAGCGCGCGGCTGCTGGAGCTGATGACGATGGTGCGTTCGGGCGAGACCATGCCGGCGCCGATCTGGCGCACCGTCTCCAGCAGCTCGGAAGACACCATCAGGTCGAGCGCGCCGGGCACCGGGAAGAGGCTGAAGACCGGCTTGCGGCCGCCGAGCGCGGCATCGGGCAGCGGATGGATCTCGAGGTAATAGGTGGTCGCACCGGTGCGCTGTGCCACGCCCGGGATGGAGGTGCTCTGTGCGCTGTGGCCGCATTGCAGCGCGGTTTCGAACAGCCATTGCGAGAGCACGCCTCCGCCCTCTCCGCCCAGTGCGCAAATGAGGACGGTGGTGGGGCGCGTCGTATCGATCGAATTCATGGCTTAAGCGCTTCCGCGCATCAGGAGGTCTGCAAGGCCCGCAGGACCCGACTGCGCAGTCCATCGATCAGCCGCTCATGCCACTTCGGGTTGCGGATCACCTCGGCGCGATAGAACGATGGGCACAGCGTCGCCGCATGCGCGTTCTCGCCGCACAGGCCGCATCCCACGCAGCCGTCGATCACGGTGGCAACCGGATCCACCTTGAGCGGGTCGGGGTTGTCCTTGAGCGTCAGCGTCGGGCAGCCCGACAGGCGGATGCAGGCGTGGTCGCCGGTGCAGACGTCCTCGTCGACGCCGTACTTCACGCGCACCACGCGCTTGCCGGCCTTGAGCAGCGAGGCGATCCAGGGCTTGACGCGGCGCTGCCGCTCGAGCTGGCATTCGCCCTCGGCGATGATCGACCTTGAGACCGTTGAAGTCGGTGGTGAAGGCCTCCTCCAGCGTCTTGCGCATCGCATCGACGTGGTAGGTGTGCACCGTGCGCATCCACTTCACCCCCAGGCCGGTGAGCGTGGACTCGATGGTGGTGTTGCGGTCGACCAGGCTCTGCTGCTTGTCTGGCGCGCGCTCCTTCGCCTCGTCGTCGGGCGTGGAGATGATGTCCTGCGTGCCGGTGGCCGAGGTGTAGCCGTTCTTCATGATGAGCAGCACCGCGTCGTCGCCATTGAAGAGCGCGCTCTGCACGCCGGTGAGCAGTCCGTTGTGCCAGAAGCCGCCGTCGCCCATGATCGCAAGCACGCGCCGGTTCATCATCGGCGAGACGCCCGCGCGGCTGGCGAGGCTCATGCCGTAGCCCAGGATCGAGTGGCCCGAGGAGAAGGGCTCGAAGGTGGCGAAGGCATGGCAGCCGATGTCGGCGGCGATGTGCACAGTCCCCACGTTCCTGCTGCGCGAGCTTGAGTGCGGCGAACACCGGGCGCTCCGGGCAGCCGATGCAGAAGCTCGGCGGCCGCGCCGGCAGCGGCGCGCCGAGCTGGCCCGCCACTTCCTGCCGGCGTCGGGCATTGGCTTGCAGCCACTCGCCCGCCGCCTCGACCGACTGCTCGGGCAGGTACCTGGAGACGAACTTCGAGAGGCCCGCCACCATCGCCTCGACCGTGTATTCGCCGGTCGCCGAGAGCATGTCCTTGCCGTGCAAGGGCGTCTGGATGTCCAGCCGATGCAGCGTGCTCAGGATGTCCTGCTCGATGTATTCGGGCTGGCCCTCCTCGAGCACCAGCACCGCGCGCTTGGCCGAGCAGAAGGCCGAGATCTCCTCGGGCACCAGCGGGAAGGTGACGTTGAGCGCGAGGATCGGCAGCTCGCTCTCGCCGAAGCCGTCGGCCAGGCCCAGTTGCTGCAGCGCGCGGATGAGCGAGTTGTAGAGGCCGCCCTGCACGATCAGGCCCACGTCCTCGCGCTTGCCGGCGAAGAGCTCGTTGAGGCCATGCCCGGCGATGTAGCGCCGCGCGGCCGGGATGCGCTCCTCGACCTTCAGCTTCTCGTGCCGGAAGGTCACCGGCGGATGCGCGAGCCGCATGTAGTCGAAGCCCGCCGGCTCGTCGATGAGGTGGCGCGTCGACACCGGCGGCGCAACGTTGTCCTTGCACTCGAAGCTGCCGCGCACATGGCAGGCGCGGATGCGCAGCTCCAGGATCGCGGGCATGTTCGAGGCTTCCGACAGGCGAAAGCCCTCCTCGACCATCCGCACCATGTTCGCCAGCTCGGGGCGCGGATCGAGCATCAGCAGCGAGGACTTGAGCGCATAGGCATGGGTGCGCTCCTGGATCACGCTCGCACCTTCGCCGTAGTCCTCGCCGACGACGATCAGCGCGCCGCCCTTCACGCCGGGCGAGGCCAGGTTGGAGAGGGCATCGGCCGCGACATTGGTGCCGACGATGGACTTCCAGGTGACCGCCCCGCGCAGCGGGTAGTGGATCGAGGCGCCCAGCATGGCCGCGGCCGAGGCTTCGTTGGAGCAGGCCTCGACGTGCACGCCGAGCTCGTCCATGTAGGGCCGGGCCTGCACCATCACGTCGAGCAGGTGCGAGACCGGCGCCCCCTGGTAGCCGCCCACGTAGGCCACGCCCGATTGCAGCAGCGCCTTGGTGATGGCGAGGATGCCCTCGCCATGGAAGACTTCGCCCCGGCCCAGGCGCAGGGCCTGCACTTCCTTGCTGAAGGACACTTCCATCGCGTTGTCTCTTGTGCCTTCTCGGCCCGGTTTCGGCCGGTGTTCCTGCCCACTTTAGGGACGCAGAGTGAATTCATCCATCGGATAAGCGATCTAAGTATTATTCGTGGCATGCATACTGCATTGCCCACCGCCGCCACGCTGCGCGAGCTCGATCTCAACCTGCTGCGCATCTTCGACGCTGTGTACCAGCAGCGCAGCGTCAGCCGGGCCGCCGAGACGCTGGGCCTGTCGCAGCCGGCCACGAGCCATGGCGTGACACGCCTGCGCCTGCTGCTCGGCGATGCGCTGTTCGTGCGGGTGGCCGGCGGGGTCGCGCCCACGCCCAAGGCCGACATGCTTGCCGGCGCCGTCCAGCAGGCGCTGCATCTGATCGAGCAGGCGCTCCACGCCTCGGGCAGCTTCGAGCCCGCCAGCGCCCGCAAGACCTTCAGGCTGCACATGAGCGACATCGGCGAGGGCGTGTTCCTGCCGGCGCTGATGCACGCCGTGCGCCGCACTCGCGCCCGGGGTGCGGATCGAGACCCATCAGCTCGAATACGCGCAGATCCAGGACGCACTCGACAACGGCAAGATCGACCTCGCCTTCGGCTACCTGCCCGGCGTGGACGCCACCGAGCGGCAGGACCTGCTGCACGAGAAATACGTGGTGCTCGCACGTGCCGACCATCCGCTGCTGCGCAAGCCGCCGACGCGCGAGTGGCTCTCGGAGCTCGACTACATCGTGGTGCGGCAGCACACCGAAACTGCGCGCGCGCTGCACACGCTTGGGCTGCAGGAGAACATCCGCCTCAGCATCCCGCACTTCATGGTGATCCCTTCCATCGTCGGCGAGACCGACCTGGCGGTCATCCTGCCGCGGCGCACGGCGCTCACCTTCGCTCGCTCGGGCCCCTTCGGCATCGTCGAGCCGGAGTTCGGCCTGCCGGACTTCACCGTGGCGCTGCACTGGAGCCACCGCTTCCACAACGATCCGGCCAACCGCTGGCTGCGCGAGCTGGCGATCGGGCTGTTCTGCGAGCTGGATGGGCACTTGCCCTCGGCGCCGACCTTCACGATGGAGCCGACGCAGCGTCCTGCCACTACTTCCAGAACTTCGGCGCGTCGGCGAGCACGACGAGCGCCGACTGGCACTTGAGCAGCATCTCTTCTCGCCGCGCGGCGAGCCAGCCGCGGGCGAACCAGGCGCCCGGGTCATCGCCCTGGGCCACCAGGCCTTCGGCCATGCACAGGTCGTTGTACTCGCCGAACACTTCCTGTGCCTCCGACAAGGCGGCGAGATAGCGCTTGACCCTGCGCTTCGGAAAGAGCGAGCCCAGGAAATCGAGCCCGTAGCGCAGGCGCTTGATGCGCTTGCGCAGCGTGTGGCGCTCGGTGTCGGGCATCTGCATGAAGTCATCGCGGCGGCCGACGATGTTGCGGTGCCATCCGCGCAGGCGCTTCGCGGCCAGATCGCGAACGGGCGGCACTTTGGCGGCGGCAGAGATCGACCCGGACTGTGCGGGGGCGGCCTGGCGCGGTTCGGCATGCGACGCAGCCGGGACGCGCCCGGCTGGCCCAGCACTTGTGCCGGCTTGATCTGCGTCTGAGTGGATCCAGTCCAGCAGGTCCAGCCACAGCACCTGTGTCGCGACCTCACGCAAGACCTGCGCGGGCACCTCCTGCCCCTCGGCCTGCGGCAATTGCAGCGCGGGCGCCCCCGCTTCCTTCAACGCGGGAACCACCGTAGCCATCAGCACGTCGAGGTCGCGCGTGGCGCCGAGCCGGCGGAAGAGCTGTGCGGCAGCCTCGTTCACCACGTTCGCTTCGGGAATGCCGGGCCACCCGCGGAACAGGCGCAGGGCCGAACGCAAGCGGCGCAGCCCCACTCGCACCTGGTGGACTTGTTCTGCGCGATGTTCACCCTGCTCCGCGCCGTCCGCCAGCTCGCAGGCATTGGCCAGGATGTGCTCCAGCGTGGACGCCAGCACGGCGCGCCAGGCGCGCATGAGGCTCGCCTTCTGGTCGAGCTTCACCGCCTTGGCCTTGCGGGCGGGGACGTCGACCACGCCACGAGACAGGCGGTCGCCGCGCTCGGCCTTGGAGCGCACATCCAGCCAGAGCCTGTACTTCGCGATCCAGCGCCGGGCGGCCGCAAGGACCGCCACCGGATCTCCAGCGATCAGTTCGATCTCGAGCTCGCACACCGGGGCGCGGGCGTCTCCGCCTTGAAGGTGGCCAGCATCGAGCGCCAGCTCCAGCGAGGCGCCGCGGCTGCGTGTCGTCCGGCTGCGGCGCCACACATCGCTGCGATAGACCTCCTGCAGCGGCCCCTTCTCGGCCAGCAATTGCAGGAGCCGGTCGCCCACCGGCGTTCCGGCATGGCGCGCGGGATCGATGGCGACGGAGCCGCGGGCCACCACGGGGACGTTGTGCTCGAAGCGCGTCAACGCATCCGGACCGGCGGCCTTGAGGGTCTGGATCCAGCGCCGCCCTTCCTTGCGCAGGCGCAAGGCGATGCCGGCACGCGCGAGGTCGCGATCGGGGGTGTCGAAATAGCTGGCCTGGAGATGGGTGCGCCTGGCTGCCGGCGAGCGCGCAAGCTCGGCATCCAGTGCGGCGCGGCGGTCGGGGGGTACCTGAAGCTTGATTTCGAATTCGTGCATGGCCGTCCGTCCCCAAGTCCGCGGCCACCGCCCCGGGCCGGGCCAGTATCCCGGATTCCGCTCCGCCTTAAAATCGATGCTTCACTCCGGCGGCGCCTGCCGCACCTGACGACCATGCCGCTGTTCTGGAAGCCTTACAAGTCGGACGTTACCGAGTTCCTCGAGGAACTGAAGGCCGTCAAGCCCACCCTCGAAGCCGAGCAACGCGCCGGCCGTGCCTTGCTGTGGGACAAGGACATCGACCGGGAGGCCCAGCGCGAGCAGCAGGCCGCGCGCGTACCGCAGCAGGCCTACGTCTACCAGACCAAGGCCTCGGCCTAGCCCCCTGCGGTCGACGCCAACGTGACCCACGACATCCTGCCGGGCGACGCGCCCGAGCGCCCGCCGGCGCGCAAGCCGACCCCAGCCTGCCCGAGGTGGTGGACAGCGTGGCCGTGGCCCGGCTCTACGGCGCGCCCCTGTTCGCGCTGCCGCAGGACCTGTACATCCCGCCTGATGCGCTCGAGGTCTTCCTCGAAGCCTTCGAAGGGCCGCTCGACCTGCTGCTCTACCTGATCCGCAAGCAGAACTTCAACATCTTCGACATTCCGCTGGCCGACGTGACGCGCCAGTACCTGAGCTACGTCGAGCAGATCCGCAGCAAGAACCTGGAGCTGGCCTCCGAATACCTGCTGATGGCGGCGATGCTGATCGAGATGAAGTCGCGCATGCTGCTGCCTCCCAGGAAGTCGGAGGATGGCCATGAGCCGGAGGACCCGCGGGCGGAGCTGGTGCGCCGCCTGCTCGAGTACGAGCAGATCAAGCTCGGCGCCGCCAAGCTCGACCAGTTGCCCCTGCTGGGGCGCGATTTCCTGCGCGCCCAGGTCTTCATCGAGCAATCGCTCAAGCCGCGCTTCCCGGACGTGCACGTGGCCGAGCTGCAGCAGGCCTGGCTCGACATCCTCAAGCGCGCCAAGCTGGTGCAGCACCACAAGATCACCCGCGAGGAGCTCTCGGTGCGCGAGCACATGAGCATGGTGCTGCGCAACCTGCAGGGCCGGCGCTTCCTGGAATTCGAGGACCTCTTCAACCCCTCGCGCGGGCCGCAGGTGATGGTGGTCACCTTCATCGCGATGCTCGAGCTGTCGCGTGAGCGGCTCATCGAAGTGACGCAGGCTGAGGCTTTTGCACCGATCTACGTGAGATTGGCCTACCAGCCGGCTTGATGTCGGCTCCGGAGTCTGGACACACTGGCGGCTTTGTCCACAAGGCAAGGCGCCGGGAGGTCTCATGGCACGGATTGGCATCGTCGGATCGGGGGTTGCGGGGCTTGGAGCGGCCTACCGGCTCGCCCCTCATGCGCAGGTCACGCTGTTCGAGGCCGAGGATCGATTCGGCGGTCACGCGCATACCGTGGATGTCACGCTCGACGGCCATACCCATGCCGTCGACATCGCCTTCCTCTCGTTCAATCTGCGCAGCTATCCCCTCCTGATTGCCCTGTTCGAGGAATTCGGCATCGAGGTCACCCCGGCGCCGCTCACCTTCTCGGCACGCCTGGCCGACGACGACCTCGAATGGCGCGGACCCAGCCTGAACGGCCTATTCGCCCAGCGACGCAATATCCTTAGCCCACGCTTCTGGCGCATGCTGCGCCGACGTCGTGCGCTTCAATCGACTGGCCACGGAGCTGGCGACCAGAGGTGGCCGAGCGAGATGGCGCAAACCATCGGCGATTTTCCGCCAGCACAGCTTCGGCACACTCTTCCTCGACGCCTACCTCCTTCCCATCGTGAGCAGCCTGTGGCGGTGCCACGCCGAACAGGTCATTCGAATTTCCATCGGGACACTGATCAGCTTCTTCCACAACCAGGGCCTCATCGACATGAGCTCGCGCCAGCCATGGTGCAGCGTGCACAGGCGGCTCGCATCGCTACGTCGAGAAGATCATCGCCGCAATGCGCACGCCGGCGCACGAGGCGCTTTCGGGGACTCCCGTCCTGTCCGTGAGACGACATCCGCAAGGCGCCACGGTGCGCACCCGGCGTAGGGAGGAGCGCTTCGACGATATCATCTTCGCCTGCCACGCCGACCAGGCTCTGGCCCTTCTGGCCGACCCGGGCACCAGAGGAGACCAGCGTACTGGGGGCCTTCAGGTTCCACTACAACCGCGCGGTGCTCCACACCGACGTCGACGTCATGCCGAGGCGTCTCCGCACCTGGGCCGCCCTCAACTACCTGGGCGGAAAAGAAGCGAGCGGCGACGACGAGGGCTCATGCGTCCACTACTGGCTCAACGCCTTGCAGCCGCTGCCCTTTCGAAAGCCGCTCTTCGTCTCGCTCAATCCCGTGGAAAGGCTCGACCCGGCTTGCATGATCGGGCAGTTCGAGCTCCCCCATCCCATGCTCGACCTCGCCGCGGTGCAGGCGCAGCGGCAGCTGTCCGCGCTGCAGGGAGGGCAGCACACCTGGTTTTGCGGTGCGTGGACAGGCTACGGTTTTCACGAAGACGGGCTCAAGTCAGGCCATGCCGTCGCAGAGCGCCTCCTGGCCCGGCTCTCCGCCGACAGACACCAGGGCGACCCGGAGCGGCTTTCACCGAGCCTGGATAAAAGGTGGCCCGCAGCGGACCTCGGCTTGAGCTCTTGCCGCGCTCGGCACACGTTCCGTTTTTCCCAGGAAGATCCATATGGCACGCATCGGCATCATCGGCGCTGGGGTGGCTGGCTTGGGAGCGGCGTACCGGCTCGCACCTCATTCAGATGTCACCTTGTTCGAGGCCAACGAACGCCTGGGCGGCCACGCGCATACCGTGGATCTCACGCTCGACGGACATACCCACGGCATCGACATCGCCTTCCTGTCCATCCACGGGCGGACCTACCCGCGCCTGATGTCCTTGCTGGATCGAACTCGGCGTGGAAGTGGTACGTTCCAGCTTGAACTTCTCGGTGCAGGTGCACCCCGCGCGCGGGGAACAAAGGCATGCAGTGGGGTGGACCACGACTGAATGCCTTGTTCGCCGAGCGCAGGAATCTCTGGCGGCCCGCCTTCTGGCGCATGCTCCGCGACATTCTGCGTTTCAATCGCATCGCTAATGAGCTGGCGCGTCAGCCTGAAACGAACGATTCCAGGCTGAGCGTCGGCACCTTTCTCGAGCGTCATGGCTTCAGCCGGGAGTTTCGGGAGTGGTACCTGCTTCCCATCCTGGGCAGCGTATGGGGCTGCCCGACAGCGGCCATGCTGGCATTCCCGGTGGCACCCATGGTGCAGTTCTTCGAGTCCCACGGCCTGCTCGACCTCACCTCCCGAGATCCGTGGTGCACGATCCGAGGCGGCTCGGCTCGGTATGTGGAACGACTTGCCGGACTGCTGCGTCGGCATGATGTGCACATCCGCACCGCCACGCCCGTGCTTGGCATCCGGCGCGATACCGCCCATGCAAGCGGTTCGAGCGACCGCCGGGCGCACCGTGCATGTGAAGACCGCCCACGGCGTGGAGTCCTTCGATGAAGTCATCCTTGCGTGTCCTGCTCGCCGGGCTCTCGAGCTGCTGTCGCGACCGAGTGAAGCGGAGGCGCAGGTGCTCGGCGCCTTCGGCCGCTGCTCGAACCGGATCGTGGTGCATCGCGATACTTCCGTCATGCCCGGTGAACGGAGAGCCTGGGCGGCCTGGAACTATGAACAGGCGCCAAGCCGGGCACTCAAGCACCGCGCCGTTTGCGTGCACTACTGGCTCAACAAATTGCAACCCCACACCTTTTCGTGACCCCGGTCTTCGTCTCCCTCAATCCCTGGCGAGAGCCACGCGCCTGGGCTCGTCATGGGTGAGTACCATCACGACCACACGCTGTTCACCGCCGAATCCGTTGCCGCCCAGGCGCGGATGCCCGAGATTGCAGGGCATGCAGCGCACTTGGTTTTGCGGCGCCTGGACAGGCAACGGCTTCCACGAAGATGGCCTGAAGTCCGGCACTTGACGTCGCAGAGCAGCTTGTTGGCCCGGCTCCCTGCCGACCAGGCGCCGCCGGCGAGTCGCCTTGCCGGTCGCCTAGGCGGGTGGCAGATCCTGCAAGGCCCCGAATGTCGCTCGCGGCGAGGCAGCCCCTCGCTAGAATTCGGCGAAATCCTCAACAAAGCCCGCACTCTCCTCTCTCGACGGGCCCGCGACCATGAGTTCTCACGCCACCCCCCAAGGAAACTCGCTCCGAGCGCAAGCCGGTCACCTTGCACCGGCTGTCCGAGATGCGCGACGTCCGGGGAGAAGGTCGCAATGCTCACCTGCTACGACGCCACTTTGCGGCACTGCTCGACGATGCGGCGTCGACATGCATGCTGGTCGGCGATTCGCTCGGCATGGTGCTGCAGGGCCACGCCAGCACGTGCCGGTGGGTCTGGCCGAGATGGCCTATCACACGCGCTGCGTGGCGCAGGGCAACAGGACCGCCTGGCTGGTCGCCGACCTGCCGTTCGGCAGCTACCAGGAATCGCAGGAGCAGGCCTTGCCGCGCGGCAGCGCTGATGCAGGCCGGCGCCCAGATGGTCAAGCTCGAAGGCGGCGGCTGGACCGCGGACACGGTGCGCTTCCTGACCGAGCGCGGCATCCCGGTTTGCGCTCACCTGGGCCTTACGCCGCAAAGCGTGCACGCGCTCGGCGGCTACCGCGTGCAGGGTCGCGATGAACCGGCCGCAGCCATGCTCAAGCAACACGCACGCGAGCTGGCCGAGGCCGGTGCAGCGATGATGGTGCTCGAGCTCGTCCCCGCGACGCTTGCCGCCGAGCTCACGGCATCGCTGCCCGCCTCATCACCATCGGCATCGGCGCCGGCCCCGGTTGCGGTGGCCAGGTGCTCGTGCTGCACGACATGCTCGATCTCACTCGTGGCAAGCTGCCGCGCTTCGTTCGCAATTTCATGGGCGACGCTTCGAGCATCGATGCCGCGATCCGGCTCTACGTGGCGGAAGTCAAGGCGGGCCGCTTCCCCGACCCAAAGGCACACTCCTACTGACTCCCTGCAGGCCGACATGCGCATCGTCACACCATCGCCGAACTCCGGCAAGCGCTGGCCGGCGCCTCCAAGACGGCCTTCGTGCCCACCATGGGCAACCTGCACGACGGCCATCTCTCTCTGGTCAGGCAGGCCAAGGAGCATGGCGGCCCGGTGGTGGCCGAGCATCTTCGTCAACCGCCTGCAGTTCGCGCCCCACGAAGACTTCGACTCCTATCCGCGCACCTTCGAGCGCGACTGCGACTTGCTGCGCAGCGTCGGCTGCAACGTGGTGTTCGCGCCCGAGCGAGGAGGAGCTGTATCCGGAGCCGCAGGTCTACAAGGTGACTCCGCCGCCCGAGCTGACCGACATCCTCGAGGGCGAGTTTCGTCCTGGCTTCTTCACCGGCGTGTGCACGGTAGTGCTCAAGCTCTTCAACTGCGTGCAGCCGCGCGTGGCGGTGTTCGGCAAGAAGGACTACCAGCAGATCATGGTGCTCCGCCGGATGGTGCAGCAGCTCGCCCTGCCGATCGACATCGTCGCCGGCGAGACCGGCGCGCGCCCGACGGCCTGGCGCTTTCATCGCGCAACGGTTATCTGAGCGAGACCGAGCGCGCCGAGGCGGTGCAGCTGGCCATGGCGCTCAAGCAGATCCAGAATGAGATGCGCAACGGCTCACGCGCCCTGGGCCGGTTGGAGCAAGATGCGATGCAAGGGCTGCGTGACCGCGGATGGGCGCCGGACTACGTGGCGATCCGTCGCCGCAGCGACCTGCTGCTGCCCACGAGCGAACAGGCCGAATCGGGCGAACCGCTCGTGGCGCTCGCCGCCGCGCGCCTGGGCACAACGCGGCTCATCGACAACCTGGAGATCTAGACCGGTGTGCTGTCGCAGAAGTACGTCCGTTGACGGAGTTTGCGCACGCTGGTAAACGAGTTGCGCTGAATCGCGCGTTCGGTAATCAGCGCGAACCAACGCTCGACCAGAGGAGCCTGCGCGGCAGAGCTCACCCATTGGTGGTATTGCTGCCGGCACAGAGGCGCTGAATGATCCCCCGGCCGCTGCGCCCCGGCGGCGCGTCTCAACTCCACCAGGACTCCAACATGTTCGATGCCTCGTTCGCTCGCGACCCCTATCCGCTGTACGCGCAATTGCGCTCCTCCGGATCCATTCATTTCGTCCCCACGCTGGGGAAGTCTGGCGCATGGCTGGTTCCCGGTTACGACGGTGTGAGTTCCGTACTGGAAGATCCATCCCTCTCGTCGCGCCGCACTGATGCGCTTTTCGAGCAGTTCGGTGCCGATGCACAGACATCGCTCGATCGGCTCAAGGAGATACTGCGTCGCGCCCTGACCTATACCGATCCGCCGGAGCACACGCAGTGGCGGCGGATCATGCTCAAGGCCTTCACCTTGGAGCGCGTACAGTCGATGGGCGATGCCATCGCCTCGCTCGCCGATGGCTTGCTCGACCAAGCGGAGAACCGGGGCGAATTCGACTTCACCGCCGATTTCGCGACCCCCTTGCCCGTCCATGTGGTCGCGGCCTATCTGGGCATCGAGTCGAGCCAGCACTCGAGGTTCATGTCATGGGCGGAGAGATCTGCGCCTTCCTGGGGAGACCGACCACCCCCGACACCGCACTGGCAACGGCACGCAAGGCGCAGACGTCCCTGGTCGAGCTGTATGGTTACCTTCAGGAGCTCGTCCTCGATCGCTACCTCCACTCTCGTGAGGATGTGATTTCCGAGATGGTGACTGAGGTAAAGACCTCCGCGCCCGCCAAGGAAGTCGACCACCTGCTGCGCGAGGTCATGCCGGTCCAGCTTGCGGCCCTGTTCGTTGCGGGCCATGAGGCGGTCACCCACCTCCTCGGCAACTCGCTGCACACGCTGTTCACGCACCCATCAGCCCTCGAAGCCATGCTGGCCGACACGGCCCTGTGCTCAAGCGCCGTCGACGAGCTGGCCCGGTACGACACCTCGGTCCAGAGAGTCTGGCGTGTCGTTCAAGCGCCGACGCAAGTTCTCGGTCAGCAGATGAGGCCGGGGCAACTGGTATGCGCCATCGCCGGCTCGGCCAATCGCGACGAGTCCAGGTACAAGGACGCGCACTTGTTCCAGCCGGGTCGGAGGGGGCCGCGAGTGATGAGCTTCGGCACCGGCAGGCACTACTGCCTTGGCACTCAACTGGGGCTGCTTGAGCTTTCGGTGGCGCTGGAATGTGTCCTGACGCGCTTTCCGAAGATCACCCCGCAGGTCCCGCTCGAACAGCTCCAGTGGCTGCCGAGCCTGAGCTTCCGCGGCCTGCAATCGCTTCCGGTGTCGATCCGATAGAACCGCAGCCAGCCCGTTGCCCCTTCAACGCCTAATTAGAGGCCTCGCCGTCCGACCTGCGGCCGAGCTTGAAGGCAATCATCGCGCGCAGCTTGTGGGGCAGCGCGGGCTTCAACATCAAGTGGAAGCTGGCTCGATCGGGATGGCTGTCGACTTCGGAGGCCAGTTCACCGGTCAGCACGACGGCGGGCATGGTGGCTCCGAAATGCCTCCGGAGCATATGGATCGCCTCGACGCCGGTGGCCCGGTCGCCTAGGCGGTAGTCCACGATGGCAAGGTCGAGCTTCAAGCCCCGCCGGCCGGCTTCGTCGGCCCATGCGAGACATGCGTCGAACGAGTCGAAATCCACTACGCCGAAGCCCCAGCCCTTGAGCATGAGGACGAGGCTTTCCCGTCCCGCGGGGTCATCATCCAGCACCGCGATAAGCCTTCCCTCGGTGACCAGGCCGGCCTGCGAGGTCAGGTGCGGCTCGGACGGCGCGATCTGAGCCGCATCGCCCAGCGGCAGCCACAGGTTGAATACCGTCCCATGTCCCGGCCGGGATTGCACCCTTATCTGCACATTCATGAGGCCGACGAGACGACGCACGATGGCCAGGCCCAGCCCCATGCCCTTATAGGCATCGGCAGCCAGTGGTCCGGCCCGGCGAACCTGGTAGAAGTCATCGAAGATGCGCGGCTGATCGGCCTCCAAAATGCCAACACCGCTATCCCAGACCTGGAGCAGCAAGCGCCCGCCGCGTTGCCGTGCACTTACCAGTACGCCTCCGTCCTCGGTATAGCGGACGGCGTTCATGACCAGGTTCAGGAGCACCCGCCCCAGCATGTTCTTGTCCGCAAAGACAACCTGTTGCCCGCCGCGGAATTTGAGTTCAAGACCTTTCTTGAAGACCAGCGGCCTCGCATGCACGCCCACGCCTTCGAATATTTCCTCGAGTTCGAAGTGCACCGGATTCGCCGTCATCCCACCGGCATCGACCTTCGTGATGTCCATCAGTTCGGAAAACAGGCCCTCGAGCGCGACGATCGACTCCAAGACTTTTTCGACGAGTCCGGACACCTCCTGCCGGGCACTCCTGGCGCGCAGGACCTCGGCGTAGAGGCTGACCGCGTGCAAGGGCTGCCGCAGATCGTGGCTGGCCGCGGCAAGGAACTGTGTCTTTGCCTGATCGGCGAGAACGGCTGCTTGACGGGCCACTTCCGCCGCTTCCTTTTCCTTTGTCAGGCTTTCCACCAATACCTGGTTCCTGATCTTGAAGTCCACCAGGTCGGTGTAGACCTTCCTGTAGTTGTGAGCCAGGATTGCGGTAAGTCCGAAATTGCCCAGCATGGTCACAGCAAGCTCGAGCCCCTCCCAGCCGGCTCCCCAGGACGCGCGAATGATCGTTGGACCCAGCGCTGCTGTGGAGAAGGCGAGAAAGACCCTGGGCTGGTTAGCCAGCACCTGGATGGATCCCAGCGTGTATCCAAAGATCAGGACGATAAGGGCGATCTTTTGAAGCGTTTCAGCATTGGGGTAGAACACCACCACGGTCAGACCCCAGAAGCCGCCTGAAAGTATCGTGAGGAGGTTCCAGTCGCGGCGCCATCGCAACAATGCATCAAACCCAGCTGCTTCGGCCTTGCGATAGCTGCGATAGAGGCCCAGCCGGCTCAGGGCAAGTGCAAGAAAGAGAAGCAGCCAGCCGCCGAGCACGTCCCAAGGTGCGCGCGGCACGAAGAACAACAGGATCAGGAAGACCCCGAATACCATGCCCACCAGAGAGGCTGGTGTCTGCGCATGGAGGGCGTGGATGTATTCGTCTTGGCGTTCTCGCTCCTGGCGACCAAGGCTACCGATTGGGTCGGAAGGTGCATCAAACGTCACAGGATGCGTTCCCGTCGCTCACGGCCGCTGAAGCGGATCGTCGAGACAACTTCAGCCGCTGCACGAAACCTTTTGAGCCTGCCGCCAGCCAGGCAGCAACCTGCCCTCCTCGTCGGTGACAAGGGTCGGGCTGCAAATGTCCAGCCGCTGGAGCTTCGGAGTCGAAATCGCCGTGGCAAATGGCACAGTCTCGGGCGGTAGGACCTCGTGCCCCGCCATGAAGTTGCGCCCAGGCACCGGGTCAAACTTGCTATCCCACATGTCGGCCAGATCAAGCCCCGCGGCCGTCCACGAACCCTTGCGCAGCAAGCGAGGAACGTCGTCGGCCAGCTTCGAGAGGCGTCTCGATGGCGCGTAGATGCGCTCCATGGTTTGCCTGTAGGCGCGCAGAAAGCTGCGAGCGTCGGCCTTCTGCGGCTGCAGCACCAGCGTGTAGCCATTGAAGTCGTACAGGTTGGCGTTCGGCAGGAACATGGGCGCTCACTCGCCGCCATGCGCTCGAAGAAGGGCGTGCCGGGAATCGGCGTCTCGAAGCACACGAAGCTCGGCACGTGCAGCCCGCTGGCGTGCAGGTGCGCGGGTAGCGCGCGGATGTAGTCCTCGTCGTCGTGCAGCGGGTTCAGGATCAGTCCCGCGATGACAAGGATGCCTTCGTCCCTCGCCTGGCGAAATGGCCTCCGCGATCTTGCCGATGTTGTTCTGCGGCTTGTTGATGTCGGCCAGCGTCGCCGGGTTGAAGGTTTCCAGGCCCACGAACACCGAGCGGCAGCCGCAGTCGTACATCAGCTTGAGGAGCTCGCGATTGGCGATCACGTTGAAGGTCAGGCAGGTGCCCCAGCGCACGTCCAGTGGCTTCAGGGCCAGGCACAGCTCGCGGAACCACTTGAGGTTACCAGCCAGGTTGTTGTCGTAGAAGCATGAGCATCCGGCGCTTCCAGCCCGCCACCTTGGCGTCGCGCAGTGCGGCCTGCATGGCGAGGACGTCGCGCACCACCTGGCTTACCGGTCGCAGCTCATACCGCGTGCCAACGGCCGTCAGCGCGCAAAAGTCACACGAATACGGGCAGCCTCGCGTTGCCTCCAGCGACAGCGGAAAGACCTGCTTGTCGGCCACCGGCCCGATGCACGGCACGGGGACCAGGTCCGCCGAGTAGCCTGCCGATCGATAAACGCGGCTTTAGCCGGTTGGCTCGCGCGTCTTCGACCACCCGGATCACCGTGTCTTCGGGGTCGCCCACCACCACCGCATCGAAAAAGCGCTCGCACAGGTGGGGATAGGTGCCGGCCATGCTTCCGCCCAGGACAGTCAGGGCGCCACGGCGGCGGTAGTAATGGCTGATCTGCCGGGCGCGGTCCCAGTCGGAGTGCACGCACGAAAGGAACACCAGGTCATAGGTCTTGGACCAATCCGGGATCGTCCCAGGTGTCGTTGACGATCTCGACCTCGCACCAATCCGGCAGCAGGCCGGCGATCAAGGGGCCGATTTGCGGCTGGAGGCCACCGCGATGGTGGGCGCCGCGGCGATGGTAGTCCGTGAAGACGGCAATGATGGCTACGCGCAAGATGAATCCTCGAACAACCCTCGGGCACACCGGGCGGTGCGGCTCTCAGCGTTTTCTCGCTTTCCAGACCTGGAGCTCCCTGCCCAGGTCGACCATCTGGCTCAAGGCAAGCACCGCCTGCGTGCGACTGCTGACGCCGAGCCCGCGAAGCACCGCGCCGATGTGGCTCTTCACCGTCTCGACGGAAACATCGAGTTCGCGCGCAATGGCCTTGTTGGACTTGCCCTGGATCAGGCACATCAGCGTGTCGTACTGGCGAGGCGTGAGGCCGAGCTGGGCAACCGAGGTGATGGAAGAAGATTGCGGGTCCGGCTGAGCTGGGCGCATGCAGCCCTGAGGGCTCCGACACCGTCCAGTCGGGGCCGGCGGATTGCGACTGCAGGCCGATATCCATCTGCGGGACATAGACACCACCGGACATCACCTTGTTGAGTGCAGCGATCAGCACTGTGCGGCTGGCTTTCTTGGGCACGAAGCCCATGGCACCCATATCAATCGCACGAACCATGTCGACAGTGCGTTCCGAGCCCGAGACGACAACCACCGGCAGTTCAGGGTAGGTGCGACGGAATTCCTCCAGGAGCAAGAAGCCGTCGTCCTCGCCCAAGTGCAGGTCGAGCAGCATCAGATCGAAGTTGGCGTGTCCTTCTGCGAGCATCTCTCGCGCAGACACGGCAGTGTTCGCCGTAGCGACATGCACGTCTTCGCCAAGATCCTGGATCACCATCTGCAAGGCGTGAAGGATCAATGGGTGATCGTCTACCAACAAGACTCGCATCAGTTCTCCACCGAACTCCGCCCGCCGGAGCCTGTTATCGGCGCGCGATGCTAAGCGGACCTCCATCGATGCAGCGGCCGCTTGTCAACGTCCCCCCGACAAGGGTGGTTCGGACGTTGCTTTTTGTGTGGTCAGCAGACTAACGATCGGCTCGGAACCACGGCCTTGCGCATGGTCGCGACCAACCTCAGCACGCCCTCGAGCCGGTCTTCTTCGACCGGCTTGGCCAGGTAGTCGTCGGCGCCGGCTTCCATGCATCGCGCGCGGTCGAGAGGCAGGGCATGGGAGCCCAGAGCCACGATCGGGCAATGCCATTGCCGCGCGGCCTGCAAGGCGCGGATCCTGTGCGTCAGCAGGGCGCCGCTTTCGCCGGACAGGTGGCTGTCCAGGAAGATGAGATCGAAATCCTCGGCCTCGCAAAGCGCAAGCGCCTCGGCCGCCGTGACGGCACAGACGACGCGATGGCCCATGCGCCGGATTTGTGTCATGGCGATGAACCGGTTGATCGCTTGGTCGTCTGCCAGCAAGACCTTCAGCCCCAGCACGGAGCTGTCTTGGGCATCGTCCTGGAGTTCCGCGTAGCCGCGGTAGGCCGTGGACTCGAAGCGCGAGCGCGCCTTGTCGCGCAAGCCGATGACGCTTTCGGAGCTGTCCACGAAGCGCCAGGGCGCATCGGCCTCGGGGTGAGGCGAAGCGCCGGCGCCGCCGTCGAGCGTGAGCAGCGGCAGGCTCAGGTGGAAGCGGCTTCCCTTGCCATCACTACTGTCCGGTTAAATGATCCAGCGCCGAGCCTGAGATCAAGCATTGGCGCGGGTTGCAGGCCGATTTCGTTTGGTGCCGATTTGAACTTCGATGTCCAAGAATTGCGTACCTTCCCGGGCTTGACAGCCCCGGGGAGCGCGCGTGAACGCCGGCAAGACCTTGTTCGCTCAGGTCATGGAGTTCGTGCCCTGGACGAGCTTCGCGCGCATCGTGCAGCGCTATGGCGGCAACTCGGGCGTGCGCACGCTGTCGTGCGCCGAGCAGTTCCGGGCCATGGCCTTCGCGCAGCTGACGTGGCGCGAGAGCCTGCGCGACATCGAGGCCAGCTTGTCGGCCAACGCCAGCAAGCTGTATGCGATGGGCTTTCGCTCGGCGGTCAAGCGCTCGACGCTGGCCGACGCCAACGAATCGCGCGATTGGCGCATCTGGTCGGACCTCGCGGCCTTGCTGATCCGGCGCGCACGCAAGCTCTACGCGAGCGAGTCCGCGCTTGGCGTCGAGTTGGACAACACGGTCTATGCGCTGGACTCCAGCACCATCGATCTGTGCCTGAGCTTGTTCGCCTGGGCGCCGTTTCGCTCGACCAAGGCAGCCATCAAGCTGCACACGCTGCTGGACCTGCGCGGGGCCATCCCCGCCTTCATCCACATCAGCGACGGCAAGCTGCACGACGTGAACGTGCTGGACATGCTGGCCTTCGAGGCCGGGTGCGTTCTACGTGATGGATCGCGGCTACGTCGACTTCGCGCGCCTGTATGCCTTGCACCAGGCCGGCGCCTTCTTCGTCACGCGCGCCAAGTCGCCGATGGATGCCCGGCGTGTGTACTCGGCACCCACCGACCGAGCACTGGCGTCATCAGCGACCAGCAAGTGATGCTCAACGGCTACTACTCGGCCAGGAAGTATCCCGAGCATCTGCGGCGCATTCGATTCAAGGATCCCGAGTCGGGCAAGACGCTGATCTTCCTGACCAACAACACGGCATTGCCGGCGTTGACGATCTGCGCGCTCTACAAGAGTCGCTGGCAGGTCGAGCTGTTCTTCAAGTGGATCAAGCAGCACCTGCGCATCAAGCATTTCCTGGGCAACAGCGAGAACGCCGTCAAGACGCAGGTGTGGTGCGCCGTGGCCACCTACGTGCTCATCGCCATCGTCAAGAAGGAGCTTCAACTCGATGCCTCGCTCTACACATGTCTACAGATCTTGTCGGTCTCGGTTTTCGAGAAAACCGAGCTTTCATGCGCCTTGCAGACCGATGCCTCCCAGACCGATCTGCTCGACACCGCTAACCAGTTGATTTTGTTCGACTTTTAACCGGACAGTAGTGCCTTGCCATGTTCGCTCTCCGCCCACAGGCGGCCTCCGAGCGTCTGCGCAAGACGGCGCGAGATCGTGAGGCCGAGCCCGGTGCCGCCAAACTCGCGCGTGGTCGAGTTGTCGGCCTGCGTGAAGGATTCGAAGACATGCTCGAGCTTGTCGGCCGCGATGCCGATGCCGGTGTCGGAGACGCATACGTGCAGCGCCCTGGCGCCACCTTCGCCTTCGGGCCAGACGCTCACGTCGATGCGGCCTTCGCGCGGTGAACTTGACGGCATTGCCGAGCAGGTTGACGAAGATCTGCCGCAGCCGCAGCGGGTCGCTCACCATCTGCGTCGGCACCTCGCGCGCGATCCGGCAGTGCAAGGCCAGGCCCTTGGCACGGGCTCTCGGCTCGAGCGAGGCCACCACTTCCGCGAGCAGGCTGCGCGGCTCGAAGGCGAGTTGCTCGAGGCTCATCCGGCCTGCCTCCACCCGCGACAGGTCGAGGATGTCGTTGAGGACATTCAGGAGCGAGTGAGCGGAGGACTTTGCCAGTGAAAGGAAACGGCGCTCCTGCTCGCCGAGGCGGGTGCCGAGCGTGAGGTCGATCAGGCCGATGATGCCGCTCATCGGCGTGCGGATCTCATGGCTCATGTTGGCGAGGAACTCGCTCTTGGCCCGGCTGGCCGTCTCGGCCTGGTGGCTGGCCTCGCGCAACTCGGCCTCCACCCGCTTCTGCCGCGTGATGTCGGTGATCACGCCGAGGATGCCGCCCACGTCTCCCTGCCCGCCGGTGAAGAGCGTCTTGCTGCGGATCACGTCGCGGACTTCGCCGCTGGGCTGGACCACCTGCGCATCGTAGGTCTGCACGCCGCCTTCGGCATAGAGCTCGCGATCGCGGCGCTCTTCTTCGGCCGCCGCGTCGACGGACTCGAACTCCCCGTCTTGCGCCCGAGGAAGTCTTCGCGCCTGAGCCCGAGCAGGTCCTCGCAGGCGCGATTGCAGCCGATGTACCGGCCAAGGCGGTCCTTGAAATAGACGGGGTTGGGAATGATCTCGAGCAGCTCCTCGATGAAGCGCAACTGGTTGAGCACCTCCTCTTCCGCCTGGCGCTGCTCGGTCACGTCGGAGTAGGTGCCGACCATGCGCACCGCACGGCCCTGGGCATCGCGCTGGACCACGCGTCCGCGCGAGCGCAGCCAGCGCCACTGGCCCTGGGCGCTGCGCACGCGGAACTCCGCCTGGTAGCGGGGCACCTCGCCATGCAGGTGGGCGCGCAGCCGTTCGCGCACCTCGTTGCGGTCGTCGGGATGCATCTGCTCGCGCCAGCGGTCGTGCGTCAGGGCGGGTTCATCGGGCCCATAGCCGAGCATCTCCGCAAGGCGGGGGCTGAAGTAGGTGGTCTTGCCGGGCAGGTTCCAGTCCCACACCGCGTCTTGCGCGCTTTCCATGGCGAGGCGCAGGCGGTCGCCGTCAGTGCCTGGATCCCAGCTCGTGATGGACGGCTTGCACAACAAGAATGAAGTCCTTGGTCGGTGCGGATCGGGCGATTCTTGCATCCGATCGGCGCGCCGAAGCCGGCAGGTGGGCCAGCCGCGAGTAACAGCATTCAACAAGCGCGGCAGTCGTGGAACGCATCACGCGATGTCGCGGTCCTGCGTCCGGCCGCGGCCTATGCGATCAGCATCGCGCGGAAGTCGTTGACGTTGGTGAAGGTCGGCCCGGTGATCACCAGGTCGCCGAGCGCCTCGAAGAAGCGGTAGGCGTCGTTGCGGTCGAGGTGGTCCTGCGCCTTGATCCCTTGCGCCTGCGCGCGGGCGAGGCTGTCGGGCGTGACGATCGCCCCGGCGTTGTCCTCCACCCCGTCGATGCCGTCGGTGTCGGCCGCCAGCACGTGCACGCGCGGCTCGCCCTGCAGCGCGATGGCCGCGCCCAGCAGGAACTCCGTCGCCCGCCCGCCGCGACCGCCCTTGGCCTTCACCGTCACGGTGGTCTCGCCGCCGGAGAGGATCACGCAAGGCCGCACGAAGGGCTGCCCCCTGCTCGCGACCTGGCGGGCCAGCGCCGCATGCACCTGCCCGACCACGCGCGACTCGCCTTCGATCTCGTCGCTCAGGATGTGCGCGGCGATGCCCGCCGCGCGCGCCGCCTCGGCCGCCGCCTCCAGCGAGGCTTGCGGCGTGGCGATGAGCTTGACCTCGTGGCCTTCGAACACCGCGTCGCCGGGCTTGGGCGTCTCCAGCCGGCCTTGGGCCCAGCCTTCCTCGATGGCCTTCGGAATGGCGATGCCGTAGCGCTTCACGATCGCCAGCGCCTCGGCGCAGGTGCTCGGGTCGGGCACCGTCGGGCCGCTGGCGATCACGCTCGGCTCGTCGCCGGGCACGTCGGAGATCAGCAGCGTCACCACCCGCGCCGGCGCGCAGCGTGCCGCCAGCCGCCCGCCCTTCAGGGCCGACAGGTGCTTGCGCACGCAGTTCATCTCGTCGATGGCCGCCCCGCTCTTGAGCAGCGCCTGGTTGATGGCCTGCTTGTCGGCCAGCGTGATGCCGTCGGCCGGCGCCGTCAGCAGCGCCGAGCCGCCGCCGGAGATCAGGCAGATCACCAGGTCCTCGCGCGTCAGCCCTTCGGTGAGCGCGGCGATGCGCTGCGCCGCGGCCAGCCCCGCCGCATCGGGCACCGGGTGCGCGGCTTCGACCACCTCGATGCGCCCGCCCGCGGCATACGCCGGCGGCACGTGGCCGTAGCGGGTGACCACCAGCCCGCTCAAGGCCGCATCGGCCGGCCATAGCGCATCGAGCGCAGCGGCCATCGCGCCGCCGGCCTTGCCGGCCCCGAGCACCAGGGTGCGCCCGCGCTCGGGCGGCGCGGGCAGGAAGCCGCCGAGCGTGTGCTCGGGCAGCGCGCGGCGCACTGCCACGTCGTACAGGTGGCGAAGGAAGCTGCGTGGATCGTCCATGAAGTCTCCTCGCGTCGGCGCGGCCGCCGACTGCACCGCCCGCCACATGCTCAGGCCACGGCCTGCAAGGGAGCCGGCTCGGGCGCCACCTCGTGGCTCGCCATCACTTCCAGCGCCCTGACCAGCGCCGAGTGGTCCAGGTCCTGCCAGCCCTGCGCGGCGCAGGCCTGCATCAGCTGCGCCGCGTTGGCGGTCTGGGGCAGCGCCACGCCGAGGGCGCGTGCGCCCTGGAGCGCGAGGTTGAGGTCCTTCTGATGCAGCCGGATGCGAAAGCCCGGATCGAAGGTCCGCTTGATCATGCGCTCGCCATGCACTTCGAGGATGCGCGAAGACGCAAAGCCGCCCATCAGGGCCTGGCGCACCTTGGCCGGATCGGCGCCGGCCCGCGAGGCGAACACCAGCGCCTCGCCGACCGCCGCGATGTTGAGCGCCACGATGATCTGGTTGGCCACCTTGCAGGTCTGGCCGTCCCCGGCAGCGCCCACGTGCGTGATGTTCTTGCCCATCTTCTCGAACAGCGGCTTGATGCGCGCGAACGCCTCTTCCTTGCCGCCGACCATGATGGTCAGCGAGGCCGCCTTGGCCCCCACCTCGCCACCGGAGACGGGTGCGTCGAGATAGTCGCAGCCGAGCGACTCGATGCGCCTGGCGAATTCCTTGGTCTCGATCGGCGAGATGGAGCTCATGTCGACGACCGTCTTGCGCGGTCCCTTGCCGGTAGCCTTCAGTCCTTCGGCAATGCCTTCGGCGCCGAACAGCACCTCGGCCACGTCGGGCGTGTCGGGCACCATCGTGAAGATGATGTCGGCGCGCTCGGCCACGCCCTTGTTGCTGGTGCACACGGTGGCGCCCCCATCGACCAGCTCGGCCGGCACCTTGCCATGGGTATGGACGAAGAGCTGATGGCCGGCGGCCTGCAGGTGGCCGGCCATCGGCGCGCCCATGATGCCGAGGCCGATGAAGCCGATCTTCTGGGGGGTGGTCGTCATGTTCAGGGGTCCTTGTTGGAAAGATTCGATGGAGGTCAGCGACTTGCGCTTGCGGTAGGGCTTGAACCAGCCGAGTCCGGCCTCGGTACCCGCGGCCGGTGCGTATTCGCAGCCCACGTGGCCCGGGTATCCCAGTTCGTCGAGCTGCTTGAAGATGAAGTCCCACGCGACTTCGCCGCTGCCCGGCTCGTGCCGGCCAGGGTTGTCGGCGATCTGCACATGGGCGATGCGATCGAGATGGCGCTTGAGCGTGCCGGTCAGTTCGCCCTCCATGCGCTGCGCGTGGTAGAGGTCGAACTGCAGGTAGAGGTTGTCGGCCGCGACGTCGTCCATGATCGCCAGCGCCTGTGCGCTGCGGGTGAGGAAGAAGCCGGGGATGTCGATGTTGTTGACCGGCTCGATCAACAGCTTCAGGCCCGCCTTCTTCAGCTCGCTCGCGGCGAACTTGAGGTTGGAGACGAAGGTGTTGCGCAGCAGCGATTCGCTCGCGCCCAGCGGCGCCTTGCCGGCCAGGCAGTTGAGCTGCTTGACGCCGAGCGCCGTCGCGGTCTCGATGGCGCGGCCCGACGCCTTCGCGAAACTCGTCGACGCGATCGGGCAGCACCGCGATACCGCGCTCGCCTTCCGACCAGTTGCCCGCCGGCAGGTTGTGCAGCACGAGCTTCAGCTCGTTGTCGCGCAGCGCGAGCCTGGATGTCCGCGGTCTGGAAGTCATAGGGAAAGAGGAATTCCACCGCCTCGAAGCCGGCCTTGGCGGCGCGTTCGAAACGATCGAGGAAGGGATGCTCGGTGAAGAGCATCGTGAGGTTTGCGGCAAAGCGCGGCATTCAGATCTCCTTCGAAGTCATCGGTCAAGCGAGCGGGAGCCGCGGATCCGGCTCCGCCGGGCCGCAGGCGGAGCCCCCTTCTATGGGGACCGGTTTGTCAAGGGCGTCGGTCATGGCGGGTGTGCGGGGTTGTCGTTGATGCATATGTCTGCGAGGCCGGGCATGGCAGAAGTTCCAGGTCGGAGGGTGCTGCAGCGTTCGGGCCGACACCCGAACCACCTTCTATCCGTGGCGGAGGCCGCCACCCGATGCAGCATGCGCGCCAGGCGCTGGACTGACCCTCCGGTTACCGACGCGCCCCATCTTGAGGACGGCCGCTGTGGCACAGCGGCCCGGGGGCTACCACGGGCGCGTCGACCTTGAACCAGGATGTGTGCGGGCCGGCCAGACATGGGGGAACCTCAGGCCTGCGCCGGCTTGAGCGTGGCGCCCGCCGGGATCTCGCCGTTCTGCACGTAGCGCCACAACGCGATGGCCAGCCGCCGCGCCAGCGCGACGATGCCGATGCGGCGCATGCGCTTGCTGCCGGCGGCGAAGCGCCGGTTGAACCAGCGCGTGAGCTCGCTCTCGGGCTGCAAGCGCAGCCAGCGCCACGCCAGCTCCACCATCAGCCAGCGCACGCGCTTGTTGCCGGCTTTGCTGATGCCTTGCTCGCGCTCGCTGCAGCCGCTGGCGTAGGGCGTGGGCACGATCCCGATGCTGCTGGCGAGCTGGCGCCGGTTGTCGAACTGCCGCCAGCCGAACAGCTCCTTGGTGAGCACCCAGGCGCTGCACAGGCCAATGGCGCGCAGTCGGCTGAGCTGCTGGACCATGGGCTGCTGGATCAGCTCCTGGCGCTGCTGCGCCTCGATCGCGCGCATCTGCTGGCGTACCAACTCGAGCCGCTGGCATTCGCGCTCGATCTCCGCGCGCAGCAGCGGCGGTACTTGCGCCTGATGGGCTTGCCACCACAGCGCCCACGGCTTGCCGCCTATCTGCGCGGGCCTGAGGTTGTGCAGCACCAGCAGCGTACGAATGCGGTTGCAGTGCGCCGTGTGTTCGTGTGTCAGCCGCTGCAGTTCGCGGTGCACGCGCCGCTCGTCTTCGGCCTGCGGCGACGGCTCATGCACCACCGACCACACCCGTTCACCGCGCCGGTGGCGCAGCAGCATCTGCAGCAGCTTGTCGCCGTCGAGCCGATCGCTCTTGGCGCGGCGCGCACGCCGGTTGACCTCGATGCTCGAGGAGTCCACCACGATGTTGTCGATGCCTTGCTCCTTGAGCCAGCGATGCAGCCACCAGCCGTCGCGGCCGGCCTCGTAGCACGAGTGCACACCCACCGACGCCGGCAGGCCGCAGCGTGCCTTCGCCCGCTGGATGCAGTCGAGCACCGCCGCTTGGTCGCCCGCGGCAACCGCGAAGCGCCCCGGGTTACGTCGGCCGTCGCTGAACGTCAACTTCCACGCCTTGTCGCCGAGCTCGAAACTCATATGCAGCGCCGGCTGGAGCGTCATATCCTTACCTTCGAGGACTGCCTGGGTCGTCTTCATTGCCGCACTCCTTCACGTGCAGATCTACGAAATGCCCGTTGTAGAACAACGTGGCTGACTCGGGTGGTCCTCCATAGGATCTTGAGGGGGTGGCGCGAAGCGCCTACGGGGGTGGGCCACATCACTCCAGCAAGCCTGCCAGCTCGAGCCCCTTCGTTCCTTCCGGATGACGGCAATCGATGGCCTCGAACTCGACGATCTTGTCGATCTCGGTGCCCATGGCCACGTTGGTCACGCGCTCGAGGATGCATTCCACGACCACCGGCACGCGGTACTTCTGGGCCATGGCCTGGGCCTGCTTCAGCGCGCCTTCCACCTGGTCGGGGTCGGTGACGCGCAGCGCCTTGCAGCCCAGGCCTTCCACCACCGCGACATGGTCCACGCCGTAGCCGCGCAGCTCGCCCGCGTGCTCCGGCATGTTCTGGTTCTCGAAGGCGAGCTGCACGCAGAAGTCCATCTCGAAGCCGCGCTGCGACTGGCGGATGAGACCCAGGTACGAGTTGTTCACCAGCACGTGCACGTAGGGCAGGCGGAACTGCGCGCCGACGGCCAGCTCCTCGATCAGGAACTGGAAGTCGTAGTCGCCCGACAGGCCCACCACCGTGCGCGTGGGGTCGTCCGCCACCACGCCCAGCGCGGCGGGGATGGTCCAGCCGAGCGGGCCGGCCTGCCCGCAGTTGATCCACTGGCGCGGACCGTAGACGTGCAGGAACTGCGCGCCCGCGATCTGGCTGAGGCCGATGGTGGTGACGTAGACGGTGTCGCGGCCGAAGGCCTTGTTCATCTCCTCGTAGATCGCGCATCGGCTTCATCGGCGTCTCTTCGAAGTGGCTCTTGCGATGCATCAGGCGCTTGCGCTCGGCGCAGCGATCGGACCACTCGGCGTAGTCGCGCAGCTTGCCGGCGTCGCGACGCTCGCGCGCCACCTGCACGAACAGCTCGAGCGCGGCCTTGGCATCCGAGACGATGCCGTAGTCGGGCATGAACACGCGGCCGATCTGCGTGGGCTCGATGTCGACGTGCACGAACTTGCGGCCCTTGCAATACACGTCGGTGGAGCCGGTGTGGCGGTTGGCCCAGCGGTTGCCGATGCCCAGCACGAAATCGCTCGCGAGCATGGTGGCATTGCCGTAGCGATGGCTGGTCTGCAGGCCGCACATGCCGGCCATCAGCGGATGGTCGTCGGGAATGGTGCCCCAGCCCATCAGCGTGGGAATGACGGGCACGCCGGTCAGCTCGGCGAACTCGACCAGCAGCTCGCTCGCGTCGGCGTTGATGATGCCGCCGCCCGCCACGATGAGCGGCTTGTCGGCCGCCTGCAGCATGTCGAGCGCCTTCTCGACCTGGCGGCGCGTCGCGGCCGGCTTGTAGACCGGCAGGGGCTCGTAGGTGTCGATGTCGAACTCGATCTCGACCATCTGCACGTCGAACGGCAGGTCGATCAGCACCGGGCCAGGGCGGCCCGAGCGCATCAGGTGGAAGGCCTGCTGGAAGGAGCGCGGCACCTGGGCCGGCTCGCGCACCGTGACGGCCCACTTCGTGACCGGCTTCGCGATCGATTCGATGTCGACCGCCTGGAAGTCTTCCTTGTACATCCGGGCCCGCGGCGCCTGGCCGGTGATGCACAGGATGGGGATCGAATCGGCGATCGCCGAATAGAGCCCCGTGATCATGTCCGTGCCCGCCGGGCCCGAGGTGCCGATGCACACGCCGATGTTGCCGGCACGGGCGCGGGTGTAGCCCTCGGCCATGTGCGAGGCGCCCTCGACGTGGCGCGCCAGCACATGGGCGATCGAGCCACGCTGGCGCAACGCGGCGTAGAGGGGATTGATGGCGGCGCCGGGCACGCCGAAAGCCTGGGAAATGCCTTCCTTTTCCATCACCAGAACAGCGGCCATTGCGGCAGTCATGCGAGCCATGCGAGTCTCCTTGTAGATTGGGACGAATGGTCCGCCGATCCGGCCGGGCTGTGAATCCAAGCCAGGACATAAGTGCCATTCCGTGCAGGAATAGCCCACTGACTTCAGGCCAGAATCGGCCCCATGGACCGCATCACCGGCATTCAGCTCTTCATGCGCGTGGTCGAGACGGGCAGCTTTTCCAAGGCCTCGGCCGACCTCGGGATCACCCAACCCACCGCCACCAAGCACGTGGCGGCGCTGGAGCAGCACCTGGGCGCGCGACTGCTGCACCGCAGCACGCGGGGCGTGACCACCACCGAGGTGGGCGCGCTCTACTACGACAAGTGCAAGGCCATCCAGCGCGAACTGGAGGAAGCCGACAACCTCGCGTCCTTGCTGCAGTCCGGGTTGCGGGGGCAGCTGCGCGTGAGCACCTCGGTGGCTTTCGGTCGGCGCGTGCTGGTGCCGCTTTCGCTCGGGTTCATGGCGAGCCATCCGGATGTCACGCTGGACCTGAGCTTCGACGACCGCTACGTGAACCTGGTCGAGCAAGGCATCGACGTGGCGATCCGCATGGGCCGCCTGGCCGACTCATCGCTCGGTGCGCGCTATCTCGGCCTCAACCCTTGGGTCTGCGTGGGTGCTCCGGCCTATCTGGAGAAGGCGGGCGTGCCTGCCACGCCTGCCGATGTGAGCCGGCACGCCTGCCTGGTGTACAGCAGCGTGCAGGGAGATGACCTCTGGCAGTTCAACGATGCCCAGGGCGAGCCCGTGGCCGTGCCCGTGCGGGGCCCGCTGCGATCGAACAACCTGTCGGCCGTGCTGGCCGCGGCGCGCGCGGGCCTCGGGCTGGCGATCCTGCCTTGCTACGTGGCCAGCAACTCGGTGGCCGACGGCGTGCTGCGCACCGTGCTCGAGGACTGCAGCCTGCCGATGCAGGAGATCCACGCCGTCTTTCCGTCTCCGAAACTGGTGCCGGCGAAAGTGGCGACCTTCATCGGCTTCCTTCAAGAGTCGCTGAAGCACGACTCATGGTGGGAGGCACTTACTCCCGCCAGTTTTCCGTGATCCAGGGGCAGGGCAGCACATAGCAACGCAGGTGCTCCCAGCGACTCTTGTGGAGGCGATCCGGCCCGAAAGCGGCATGGACGTGCTCCCATGCGCTGCGGTGTGCAGGAGCCTTGCGGCTCCAGCGGCCGAGCTCGACGTCGTCGGGATTCGGACCGCCCGGAAAGGTGACGATCTTCGTGCCCCGCGGCACGCGCGGCACCTTGAACAAGCGCAGCGGAAACACTGGCAGGCAGTGCAGGCGGAAGTGCTTGGTCCAGCGCTCCGGCCAGAGCTTGATGCCGCCGGTGACCGAGTTGGTGATGTAGTGCTGCTCGAACCTGAACCGGTCGGCGATGGCTTGCGGATTGGCGCGGAAGTTCTCGAGGATGTGACCGTTCTTGCCGATCGGAAATCGGAACACCGAGGTCTGGCCGAGCCGCTGCAGGGGCTTGGTCCAGTTGCGCGCGAGGATCACGTCGTCGGGCGAGCCGTAGCTGAAGTAGCCGTCGAGGTTGTCCACGACCACGGAGTCGAGGTCGATATACAGCGTCGGGCCCGACAGGCCGTGCAGGTCGCGCCCCCAGAGCACGACCTTCTTCCACTTGCCGATCGTGTTCTGCGGATGCGGAACGCCGAGCTCCGGCAGGTCCATGCAGTCGACCTCCGGCCGGACCCCCTTGCAGTCGTCGGTCAGGCAGATGAAGCGCAAGGGGCCGGTGACGTTGCGGCGCACCATGCCGTAGAGACGGTTGACGTACTCGGGGCCATAGCCCGTTCCCCACTTGACGCAGATGACTTGCTTCGTGTCGCTCATGAGAGGGCCGCTCGTTTGCGGAGGCCATGGTTCTGGGCCAGCGCCAGGATCGCCAGCAGGGGCAGGCCGAGCTCGATGGTCTCTTCCAGGCTCATGAAGATCGTTCTCGTGTGCAGCGTGACCGGCACGCCGTAGTCCTCGGCCAGGATGTTGAGCGAGCGGTCGATCACCTTCGTGACCCCCATCGTGACGATGAAGACTGCGATGGTGACCGCGACTGCATGGCCTCGCCTGAAGAATGCCCAGAGGGGGCGGAGCCATCTCGCCAGGTAGACCAGGGCCGCGATGATGACGCCCAGCACCGCCGCCGAGGCGAGCTTCTGGTGCAGCGGTGCGTCGTGCAGGTAGAAGCTGAGCTTGAGCACGCTCGTTCCGGTCCAGTACTTGTGCAGGTCGAGCTCGCGCGCGCCGAATGCCGCCAGCAACACGCACAGGGCCGCGCTCAGGCGCCAGCCCATCGCTTCGGTGCGCAGGAACCAGACCGCTGCGGCCGCCACGAAGTAAAGCAAGGCGGTCGCCATTTCGACCGGGCCGTTCTCGATGTTCAGCATCACCACCGTCTCTCGGCTGCACAGCAGGCCGATGGCAGCCGCAACAACGGCCACGGTCAGGATCAGCAGGGTGGAGAACCAGGGCCTGCACCACGCTGGTGGGGAGTTCGATGTCATTGGTGAGCGAAGACGAAGTGGCGTAAGGCGCGGAATTGCGCCTTGTGTGGATTCGAGCGTTCTGGAATGTGCCGGCCGGGAAATGCCACCGGCCGTGCGGTGGGCCAGATGGTAAGCGCGATTCAGTTCACCGGCGCGCCCGCCTGGAACCATCGGCCGATCAGCGCGCGCTCGGCATCGGTGATGCCGGTGGCGTTGTTCATCGGCATGAGCTTTTGCACCACGGCCTGCTGGTACACCGCCTGGGCGTTCTTGCCGACCAGTTCGGCCGTGTGGAGCGCGACGTTCTTGCTCTGCAACTGCTCGTTGTGGCACATCGCGCAGCGCTGGTCGATGACGGCCTTGACCTCGGCGAACTTCACCGGCTGCGCTGCAGCAGCCACCTCGCTCCTGGGCGCCGGCGCAGGGGCGATCCAGGCAGCCATCACCACGAGGAACAAGGTGCCGACCGCTGCATAGCCCCAGGGCGCGCTCACGCCCTTGACCTTCGCCTTGTGGCGGGCCACGAAGAAGTGCCGGATCAGCGCGCCGGCCAGCATGAAGATCACCAGCACCAGCCAGTTGTGCTGATGCCCGTAGGCAAAGCCATAGTGGTTGCTCAGCATCGCGAACAGCACCGGCAGCGTGAAGTAGGTGTTGTGCACGCTGCGCTGCTTGGCGCGCTGCCCGTGGATCGGATCGACCGGCTGCCCTGCCTTCATCTGCGCCATGACGGTTCGCTGGCCAGGGATGATCCAGAAGAACACGTTGGCGCTCATCGCGGTGGCGATCATCGCGCCGACCAGCAGGAAGGCCGCGCGACCGGCGAACAGCTCGCAGGCCAGCCAGGACGCGAAGACGATGAAGGCGAACACCAGCGCGCCGACGATGAGATCGCCGTTCTTGCGCCTGCCGAAGGCGCGGCAGATCACGTCGTAGACCAGCCAGAACGCGACCAGGAAGCCCAGCGCCGCCGCGATCGCCACGCCCGGCGTCCAGTCATGCACGCTCTTGTCCACCAGGAAGGTGCCGGCATTGAAGAGATACAGCACCGTGAAGAGCGCAAAGCCGGTGAGCCAGGTCGAGTAGCTCTCCCAGTAGAACCAGTGCAGATGCTCGGGAATCTGCTTGGGCGCGACCATGTACTTCTGCGGGTGATAGAAGCCGCCGCCATGCACGGCCCAGAGCTCGCCGTCGACGCCCTTGCGCTTGAGCTCGGGGTCGGTGGGAGGCGTCAGGCTGTTGTCGAGGAAGACGAAGTAGAAGGACGAGCCGATCCAGGCGATCGCCGTGATGACGTGGGCCCAGCGCAGCAGGAGGTTGGCCCAGTCGAGCAGGTAAGCGTCCATGCTTTCACTTTCGTGAGGAAAAGCACCTTACCACTGCGGGCTCTGTAAGGAGGACACGTCGCGACCGGGCGGCGGGTGGGCCTGGCCGTCGGGCTCCGCGGCGACGTTGGAAGAAAGTGTATACACAATCGGCGACTCGTCAACCTCGGGCAAGCCCCGATGCAGCATGCCGTGACCGCCGCTACCCCTCAACTGCCCCGATAGGTGGAATAGGCCCAGGGGCTGGCCAGCAGGGGCACGTGGTAGTGGGATGCCGGTGTCGGCGATGCCGAAGTCCAGCGGGACGTCTTCGAGAAAGGCCGGTTCGGGCAATTCCACGCCCTGCTCGCGGAAATACGCGGCCACTTCGAACACCAGTCGATAGCGGCCCTTCGTGAAGGTCTCGGCCTGCAGCAGAGGCTCGTCGGCCCGTCCGTCGTGGTTGAGTCGCAGCGACTTGATCTCGCGCGCGATGCCGTCATCGACGCGATACAGCGTGACGCCCATGCCGGCGGCAGGGCTGCCGTTCATGGTGTCGAGCACGTGGGTGGTGAGCTTGCCCATCAAGGTCTCCAAAGCAAAGGTCAATGAACCGGATTCGAGGGAATGGCAGGAGCCGTTTCGGGTTGCATTCGCAGGAAAAGTGTATACAGTTTGGCGTACATCGCAAGTCGATTCACACCTCACCCACAAGCTCATGGCCCGCACCTCCCTCAAGCTGCAAGTGGTTTCCGACCAGCGCCCTGCCCGCCGGGCCGGGGCGGCGGCCGTCGTGGCACCGGCCAGCTCCACCGAGCGCATCGTCGAGGCCATCACCTCGGCCATCGTGGAGCGCCGCCTGATGCCCGGCACCAAGCTGGCCGAGCAGAAGATCGCGGACATCTTCAAGGTCTCGCGCACCATCGTGCGGCAGGCCCTCAACCAGCTCAGCCGGCACAAGCTCATCACGCTGGAGCCGGCGCGCGGAGCGCACGTGGCCCAGCCGAGCGTGCAGGAGGCCCAGCAGGTCTTCGAGGTGCGCAACATGCTCGAAACAGGCATGGTGCGCAGGCTTTGCAAGCAGATCACTCCGGCCCAGGTCGCCGAGCTGCGCGCGCATCTGCGCGAGGAGCAGGCGGCCGTGCAGCGCACCGACGTGTCGGGCCGCACCCACCTGCTGGCCGATTTCCATGTCGTGCTGGCGCGCATGCTGGGCAACGACACGCTGGCCGAGATGCTGCGCGACCTGGTCTCGCGCTCGACGCTGGTGTCGCTGATGTACCAGTCGTCGCTGTCGGCTGAACACTCCTTCGAGGAGCACGTCGCGATCGTCGATGCGCTCGAGAAGCGCGACGCGCGCGCCGCGGTGCGACTGATGGAGTCGCACCTCGGAAACGTCGAGCAGAACCTGCGCCTGCATCCGCGCATCCCCGATCTCGAGTCGGTGCTCGCCCCGCGGGGCTGAGAGCGGTACTGGCGCCACCAATGCTGTCAGCGCCCGCAGCCATCCTTCCGACACCCCACTGCACACACGCCATGAGCACACCCAGCCCCACCTACCCTCGCGACCTGATCGGCTACGGCCGCAACCCGCCGCATGCGCAGTGGCCCGGCCAGGCGCGGGTGGCCGTGCAGTTCGTCCTCAACTATGAAGAGGGCGGCGAGAACTCGGTGCTGCACGGCGATGCCGGCAGCGAGCAGTTCCTTTCGGAGATGTTCAACCCGGCCAGCTTTCCGGCGCGCCACTTGAGCATGGAAGGCATCTACGAGTACGGCTCGCGCCAGGGCGTGTGGCGCTTCCTGAAGGAGTTCGAGCGCCGCGGCCTGCCGATGACGATCTTCGGCGTCTCGATGGCGCTCGAGCGTCACCCCGAGCTGACACAGGCCTTCAAGGAACTGGGCCACGAGATCGCCTGCCACGGCTGGCGCTGGATCCACTACCAGAACCTCGACGAAGCCACCGAGCGCGAGCACATGCGCATCGGCATGGAGATCATCGAGAAGCTCACCGGCGAGCGGCCGCTCGGCTGGTACACCGGCCGCGACAGCCCCAACACGCGGCGCCTGGTGGCCGACTACGGCGGCTTCGAGTACGACAGCGACTACTACGGCGACGACCTGCCCTTCTGGACCCAGGTGCTCAAGAGCGACGGCAAGCTCGCGCCTCACCTGGTGGTGCCCTACACGCTCGACACCAACGACATGCGCTTCGCGCTGCCGCAGGGCTTCTCCCACGGTGAAGATTTCTTCACCTACCTGCGCGACTCGTTCGACGTGCTCTACGCCGAAGGAGAGGAGTCGCCCAAGATGCTGAGCATCGGCATGCACTGCCGCCTGCTCGGCCGGCCCGGTCGCTTCAAGGCGCTGCAGAAGTTCCTCGACCACATCCAGTCGCACGACCGGGTATGGGTCGCCCGCCGAATCGACATCGCACGGCACTGGAAAAAGGTGCACCCCTTCAACCCCGAGACGGCCTTCGTCTGGAGATGAGCATGCTGACACTGTCCCAACTCAATTCCGCGCCACGCGACGAATTCATTCGCCTGCTCGACGGCGTCTATGAACACTCGCCCTGGGTGGCGGGAGCTGCCTTCGCGAAGCGCCCGTTCAAGTCGCTCGCCCACCTGAAGCTCGCGATGGTCGAAGCGGTGCGCGAGGCCGGACGCGAGGCGCAGGTCGGCCTGATCCGCGCGCACCCGGAACTCGCCGGCAAGGCCGCGGTCGCCGGCGAACTGACGGCCGAGTCGACCAACGAGCAGTCGAAGGCCGGCCTCTCGAATTGCACGCCCGAAGAGTTCGCGAAGATCCAGAAGCTGAACGCCGACTACCTCGCCAAGTTCGGCTGGCCCTTCATCCTCGCGGTGCGCGGGCCGCGCGGCCTGGGGCTCAGCCGCAAGGAGATCCTCGAGACCTTCGAGCGGCGCTACTACGGCCACCCCGACTTCGAACTGGCCGAGTGCCTGCGCAACATCGACCGCATCGCGGAGATTCGCCTCGACGACAAGTTCGGCGTGACGCCGGATCTCGGCAACCAGGTGTGGGACTGGGCCGAATCGCTCGCCCAGCACACCGACCCCGGCTACGAGGAGCTCGGCCAGCTCACGGTGACCTACCTGACCGATGCGCACCGTGCCTGCGCGCAGCGTCTCTCGAACTGGATGCGCGAGTGCGGCTTCGACGAAGCGCATGTCGATGCCGTCGGCAACGTGGTCGGCATCGACTACGGCGAGAACGAACTGCCCGTGCGGCGCAAGGCCCTCCCCTGGACAGGGGAGGGGTGGGGAGGGGTCGGGTCACAGCACACCGGCAGCCGCAGGCTGCTCACAGGCTCGCATTACGACACGGTGCGCAACGGCGGCAAGTACGACGGCCGCCTCGGCATCCTGGTGCCGATGGCCTGCGTGCAGGCCTTGCACAAGGCGGGCCGGCGGCTGCCCTACGGCTTCGAGGTGGTCGGCTTCGCCGAAGAGGAAGGCCAGCGCTACAAGGCCACCTTCCTCGGCTCCGGCGCGCTGACCGGCCACTTCGACGACCGCTGGCTCGAGCAGGCCGATGCCGATGGCGTCACCATGCGCCAGGCGATGCAGCACGCGGGCCTGTGCATCGACGACATCCACAAGCTCAAGCGCGATCCGGCCGACTACCTCGGCTTCGTCGAGGTGCACATCGAGCAGGGGCCGGTGCTCAATGAATTCGACCTGCCGCTCGGCGTGGTGACCTCCATCAACGGCGGCGTGCGCTATGTGGGCGAAGTCATCGGCATGGCCAGCCATGCCGGCACCACGCCGATGGATCGGCGCCGCGATGCCGCGGTCGCGGTGGCCGAGCTGGCGCTCTACCTGGAGAAGCGCGCTGCCGCCGACGGCGACTCGGTCGGCACCATCGGCATGCTCAACGTGCCCAATGGCTCGATCAACGTGGTGCCCGGACGCTGCCAGTTCAGCCTCGACCTGCGCGCACCCAACAACGAGCAGCGCGACGCGCTGGCGAAGGACACGCTTGCCGAGCTCGAGGCCATCTGCGAGCGCCGTGGCGTGCGCTACACGATCGAGGAGGCGATGCGAGCCTCCGCCGCGCCCAGCGCCCCGCCCTGGCAGGCGCGCTGGGAGCGCGCGGTCGAGTCGCTGGGGCTGCCGGTCTTTCGCATGCCCAGCGGCGCAGGCCACGACGCGATGAAGCTGCACGAGGTGATGCCGCAGGCCATGCTCTTCCTGCGTGGCGGCAACTCGGGCATCAGCCACAACCCGCTGGAGATCATCAGCAACGACGACGCGCAGCTGTGCGTCGAAGCCTTCCAGCATCTTCTCGATCAACTTGCCTTCTGAACTGTCATGAGCCACTACGACCAAATCGACGCCTGGATCGACGCGCACTTCGACGAGCAGGTGAAGTTCCTGCAGGAGATGGTGCGCGTGCCGACCGACACGCCGCCAGGCAACAACGCGCCCCATGCCGAGCGCACTGCGGAGCTGATCAAGTCCTTCGGCTTCGAAGCCGAGAAGCATGCCGTTCCCGAGCAGGAGGTGAAGGACTACGGCCTGGCCAGCATCACCAACCTGATCGTGCGACGCAAGTATGGGCAGGGCCGCACCGTTGCCCTCAACGCCCACGGCGACGTGGTGCCTCCCGGCGAAGGCTGGACCCACGATCCCTACGGCGGCGAAGTCGTCGACGGCAAGCTCTACGGTCGCGCCTCGGCGGTGAGCAAGAGCGACTTCGCGACCTTCACCTTCGCGGTGCGCGCGCTCGAATCGCTGAACGCATCGCTCAAGGGCGGCGTCGAGCTGCACTTCACCTACGACGAGGAGTTCGGCGGCGAGCTCGGCCCCGGCTGGCTGCTCAAGCACGGCCTCACGAAGCCCGACCTGCTCATCGCCGCAGGCTTCAGCTACGAAGTGGTGACCGCCCACAACGGCTGCCTGCAGATGGAAGTGACGGTGCACGGCAAGATGGCTCATGCCGCCATCCCGCACACCGGCATCGACGCACTGCAAGGCGCGGTCGGCATCCTCAATGCGCTCTATGCGCAGAACGAGAAGTACAAGCAGGTGACTTCCAAGGTGCCGGGCATCAAGCATCCCTATCTCAACGTCGGCCGCATCGAAGGCGGCACGAACACGAACGTGGTGCCCGGCAAGGTCGTGCTCAAGCTCGATCGCCGCATGATCCCGGAGGAGAACCCGGCCGAGGTCGAGGCCGATGTCCGCCGCGTGATCGCCGAAGCGGCGGCCGCCTTTCCCGGCATCACGATCGAGATCAGGCGCCTGCTCCTGGCCAATTCGCTGCAGGCGCTTCCTGGCAATGCGCCCCTCGTCAATGCCTTGCAGAAGCATGGAGAGATCGTGTTCGGCGAAGCGATACCGACAATGGGCACGCCGCTGTACACCGACGTGCGCCTGTATTGCGAGCGCGGCATTCCCGCCGTGATCTATGGCGCCGGGCCGCGCACGGTGCTCGAGTCCAATGCCAAGCGGGCCGACGAACACCTGGTGCTCGAAGACCTGCGCCGGGCGACCAAGGTGGTTGCGCGCTCGTTGTTCGACGTGCTTGCTTGAGTGCCTCAACGCTCACCCGTTGGAGTGATTGCCAGTTGCATGCCCTGCTACTAGATTGCGGAAACCTGCCCACCTCTGCCGACTCATCGCTGACCCGGCAGTGCCACGAAAGGATGCTCCGCAATGGCCAAGAAAAAGCTTGCTTTGAGTGTCGATGACCCGGTTGTTTACGACCCGTCGAACCGCCGCTCACGGTCGAGGAACCGCGCCCGCACATGGTCATTGAGCGTGCGGGCGCAGCCCGAGGAGAGTTTCGCGGTCCTCAAGTTCCTCGGCGAAGAAAACGGATTCAGCCTCCATTCGCCAGGCACCCTGATCTACCGCACGCGACTGCTCAAAGGCACCGGCAAGTTCAAGATGCAGTTTCGCGGCGTGACCATGTGGATCGATGACAGCTCGCCCGAGGCGGTGGTGACCTACCTGCACAACGCGACGGCTTCGGAGCTGACCGTCGAATGCAACGACGACTTCACCATCATCGCCAACTTCCGCAGCGGCGACCTGGGTATTCAGGTTCCCCGCGCGCCATCCAAACGCCGCAAATCCGCGCTGATCAACCGTGGCGAAGCAGACGAGACCTTCGGAGTCCTGGGCTGAAGAGCTCCTGATGACAGGGTAGCCCCCGATTCAACCGGGCATCTCTGGCCCGTAGGCTGCGCATGGAACTTGCTGTACATGTGCACCATCTTTCGGAGGCCTGCGGATGATCTCCCTTTCTCGCCGTTGCGTCATTGAGCAGGCGCAGCCTGTTGCAAGCCTTGCTTGCCGGCAGCTTCGGTCTTCTCGCTTTCCAGGCCCAGGCGCAGGAAACCACCGTCAAGTTCCAGCTCGACTGGCGCTTCGAGGGTCCCGCGGCCTTCTTTCTCCTGCCGGCCACCAAGGGCTACTTCAAGGCCGAGAACCTCAGCGTCACGATCGACGCCGGCAACGGCTCGGGCAACGCCGTCAACCGAGTGGCCTCGGGCACCTACGACATGGGCTTCGCCGACCTGGCGGCGCTGATGGAGTTCCATGCCAACAACCCCACCGCGCCGAACAAGCCGGTCGCGGTGATGATGGTCTACAACAACACGCCGTCGGCCGTGTTCTCCCTCAAGAAGAGCGGCATCAAGACCCCGGCCGACCTGGCGGGCAAGAAGCTCGGTGCGCCGGTCTTCGACGCCGGCCGCCGAGCCTTCCCGATCTTCCAGAAGGCCAACTCGGTCGGAAGCGTCAACTGGATCAGCATGGACCCGCCGCTGCGCGAGACCATGCTCGCCAAGGGCGATGTCGATGCGATCACGGGCTTCTACTTCACCTCGCTGCTGAACCTGGAAGCGCGCGGCGTCAAGGCCGACGAGATCGCGGTGATGCCGTACCCGCAGCACGGCGTCAAGCTCTACGGCAACGTGATCATCGCGTCGGAAGAGTTCATCAAGAAGAATCCGGAGGCGGTCAAGGGCTTCCTGCGTGCCTTCACCAAGGGTGCTCGCGAAGTGATCGCCAATCCCAAGGCCGCCGTCGAGATCGTGAAGCAACGTGACGGCATCATCAATTCCGCGCTCGAGGAACGCCGCCTGAAGCTCGCGATCGATTCATCGATCGTCACGGCCGATGCGCGCGCCGAAGGCTTCGGCGAAGTCAGCAAGCCGCGCCTGGCGCTGATGGCGACCCAGGTCGCCGATGCCTTCAACACCAAGTCACGCGTCGACCCCGATGCGATCTGGAACGGCAGCTACCTGCCCTCTGCAGCCGAGCGCAACGTCTTCGCGGCGCAGAAGTAGTGTCCGCCTTCGTCGACTTCAGGAACGTCTGGCTCGCGTACAACGACGAACTGCTGGCCAGGCAGCAGTTCGCGGTCGAGGATGTCTCGCTGCAGGTGCGCGAGGGCGAGTTCATCGCCATCGTCGGCCCCTCGGGCTGTGGCAAGTCGACCTTCATGAAGCTGGCGACGGGACTGAAGCTGCCCTCGAAGGGCAGCATCTCGATCGCGGGCGCCCCGGTGGCCGGGCCGCTCAAGATCACGGGCATGGCCTTCCAGGCGCCTTCGCTGCTGCCCTGGCGCACGACGCTGCATAACGTGCTGCTGCCGCTGGAGATCGTCGAGCCGTATCGCTCCAGCTTCAGGGCGCGGCGTACCGAGTACGAAGACAAGGCGCGCAAGCTGCTGCAAGGCGTGGGCCTCGGCGGCTACGAAGACAAGTTCCCATGGCAGCTCTCCGGGGGCATGCAGCAGCGTGCCTCGATCTGCCGCGCCTTGATCCACGAGCCACGCATGCTGCTGCTCGACGAGCCCTTCGGTGCGCTCGATGCGTTCACTCGCGAGGAGTTGTGGAACACGCTGCGGGACCTCTGGGCCGAGCGGAAGTTCAATGTCATCCTCGTCACGCACGAGCTGCGCGAGGCGGTCTACCTGGCCGACACGGTGTACGTCATGAGCCGCAGCCCGGGCCGCATCGTGCAGCAGCGCCAGATCGACCTGCCGCGGCCGCGCGATCTGGAGATCACCTACACCGAAGCCTTCACCTCCATCGTGCACGAGCTGCGCGGCTACATCGGCGCGATTCGCGGCGCCTGATGCCACCGGATCGCCCATGAAGAACAGGAACCTCGAACGCTGGGCCCCATGGCTGCTGCTGGCGGGAGTGATCGTGCTCTGGCAGCTCGTGTGCTCGATCTTCGGCATCTCGGAGTTCATCTTTCCCAGCCCGGCCCGCATCTGGGAGCAGATGGTCGAGTTCCGCGCCGAGATCCTCAGGCACTCGTGGCGCACCTTCTGGGTCACGATGCTGGGCTTCGGCCTGGCCATCGTGGTGGGCGTGATGCTGGGCTTTCTCATCGGCAGCTCGCGGCATCGCCTATGCCGCCGTCTACCCGCTGATGACGGCCTTCAATGCGCTGCCCAAGGCGGCCTTCGTGCCCATCCTGGTGGTCTGGTTCGGCATCGGGGCCGGCCCCGCGGTGCTCACGGCCTTCCTGATCTCCTTCTTCCCCATCATGGTGAACATCGCCACGGGCCTGGCCACGCTGGAGCCGGAGCTCGAGGACGTGCTGCGCGTGCTCGGAGCGAAGCGCTGGGACGTGCTGGTGAAGGTGGGGCTGCCGCGCTCGATGCCCTATTTCTACGGCTCGCTCAAGGTGGCGATCACGCTGGCCTTCGTCGGCACCACGGTCTCGGAGATGACGGCCGCCAACGAAGGCATCGGCTACCTGCTGGTGTCCGCGGGCTCGGCGATGCAGATGGGGCTGGCCTTCGCCGGACTGGTGGCGGTCGGCGTGATGGCGATGGTGATGTACGAATTCTTCGCCTGGATAGAGAAGCGCACCACGGCGTGGGCGCATCGCGGCTCGCAGGCCTGAACACGCGGCTCGCGGGCCGGCGCGCACCTACTGGCTGACGTGGATGTGCTCGCGCACCATGGGGTAGATCTGCATGTTCCACTTGCGCCCGCTGAATACGCCGTAGTGGCCCGCATCGGGCTGCACGTGGTGCGACTTCATGTAGGGCCGCAGCCCGCTGCACAGGTCGTGCGCCGCAAGCGTCTGCCCCATTCCGCAGATGTCGTCGCGTTCGCCTTCCACGGTCAGCAGGGCCGTGCGCCGTATCGCCGCAGGATCGATGCGTCGTCCGCGCCATGACAGCTTGCCGCGGGGCAGCGCATGCTCCTGGAACACCCGGCTCACCGTCTCGAGATAGAAGTCGGAAGCGAGGTCGAGCACCGCGAAGTACTCTTCGTAGAAGGCCTTGGTGGTGTTGGCCTTCTCGCGCTGGCCCTCGACGAGATCGTTGTACAGCCCGACGAAGGCCTGCACATGCCGGTCGAGGTTCATGTTCATGAAGGCGGACAGCTGCACGAAGCCGGGGTAGACCCGACGAAGCGCACCGCGGTGGTTGAGCGGCACCGTGCTGATGAGGTTCTGCTCGAACCACTTGATGGGCCGGCTCATCGCCAGCTGGTTGACCTGCGTCGGGCTCGACGCGGCAGTCGATCGGACCGGCCATCAGCGTGAGGCTGTGGGGCTGCGCGGGATGGTCGTCCTCGGCCATCAGGGCCGTTGCGGCGAGGGCGGGAACGCAAGGCTGGCAGATCGCCACCATGTGCGAGCCCGGGCCCATCACCTCGAGGAAGCGCATCAGGTGCTCGGTGTATTCGTCGAGGCCGAAGCGTCCCGCGCCGAGCGGCACGTCGCGCGCGTTGTGCCAGTCGGTGATGTAGACGTCATGGTCCGCGAGCATGGTGCGCACGGTCTCGCGAAGCAGGGTCGCGAAGTGGCCTGAAAGCGGCGCGACGAGCAGCACGCGGGGCTGTGCGCCCGCCCCTTCCTTCTTGAAGCGAAGCAGCGTGGCGAAGGGCGTGACGCTCGCCACCTGCTCGACCACGTTCCATTCGCGCCCGGCCGCCCGGACGCTCGCGATGCCGAATGGCAGCCGGTGGTGCGTGAGCCGCGTGCATTGCATCACCTCGCAGGCTGCATCGAGCTTGCGCAAGCCCTGCCATCCATTCACCCTCGACTGGCCCAGCGCGGTCCGCACGCCGTGCGCCAGCATGTGCAGCGGCGAGGCCAGGGTGGCGTGGGCTTGGTAGGCGTGGTAGATCATGGGCCGGCTTTTTCCCGCTGCCATGGGCTGCGGATGGGCGACAAGTCAGCAAGTTGCGGGCCACGGACATGTCCCCGTGCTTCGTCCCTCCTTGGCACAGCGCTTGCGTCAGCCCGGCAAGGAGATGTGCCATGGCCCAGACCACGCTCACCATCAGCAGCAAGAACTATTCGTCGTGGTCGCTGCGCGGATGGCTGCTGGCCCGGCTGGCGGGCCTCGAGCTTCGAGGAGATCATGATCCCGCCGGACGACCCGGCGATGAAGGCCGAGATCCTGCTGCTGGCACCCTCCATCCTGGTGCCCTGCCTTACCCATGGCGGCGTGAAGGTCTGGGACACCATGGCCATCGCCGAGTACCTCAACGAGGTCAAGCCCAAGGCCGGCCTGCTGCCCGACGATCGCGCCGCGCGCGCCCACTGCCGTGCGATCTGCGGCGAGATGCATTCCGGCTTCAGTGCGCTGCGCTCGGCCCTGCCGATGAACCTGAAGGCGCACTTCCCCAAGTTCAAGGTCTGGACGCGCGCGCAGGCCGACATCGACCGCATCACCGACATCTGGCGCGATTGCCTCGCCACCTACGGCGGCCCCTACCTGTTCGGCGCCAAGCCTTGCATGGCCGACGCGATGTACGCGCCCGTGGTGACGCGCTTCCTGACCTACGACGTGAAGCTCGACAAGACCTGCAGCGCCTACTGCGCGCTGATCATCGAGATGCCGCAGATGCGCGAGTGGATCGAGGCGGCACGGCTGGAGCCGGAGGACATCGACGAGCTCGACATGGAGTTCTGAAAGCGGTGCCCCTCGAGAGGTGCGCCGCGCCTCCGGAAGGTGCGCGCCTGGGCGCCGCATGCCGTTCCACCCGAGTCTCACGCCATGGCCCGGCACCGACCGGGTGCTTCTACACTTTCCCTTTCCTTTCGCGGCCCCGGGCCGACCGACACATGGGCTGGCACGGCCACCTCGACCTTCGCTACCGCCACGACGCCTCGCATGCGCGCACCGTTTCCCATGATCGCCACGACGGCCCCTTGCGCGTGCTCGCGAGCCTCTATCCCGAAGGCGCCGGCATCTGTCACCAGGTGCTGGTCCATCCGCCGGGCGGCATCGTGGGGGGCGATCGGCTGGAAATCAGCGTCGATGTGCAATCCGCGGCCCATGCGCTGATCACGACGCCCGGCGCCACGCGGTTCTATCGCAGCGCCGGCGACACCGCCGAACAGACGCTGGTCGCACGCGTGGCACCCGACGCTCGGCTGGAATGGCTGCCGCTCGAGAACATCGCCTACGACGCGACACGCGCCGTCAATCGCATGCGCTTCGAGCTGGCGCCCGGCGCGGAGATGATCGGCTGGGACGTGCTGGCGCTCGGTCTTCCGGCGTCGGGAGCAGCCTTCGAGCGCGGCCGCTTCGAGCAGCAGCTCGAGCTGCCGGGCGTGTGGCTGGAGCGTGGCGTGCTGGATGCGCAGGAGCCGGTCACGCGGCGCTTGCTGCGGAGCCCGTTAGGCTTCGACGGCAAGCCGGTGCTGGCGACGATGTGGTTCAGCTCCGGCAAGCCGATCGCACCGGAGCGGCGCGATGCCCTGCTCGAGACTGCCCGCGAGCGAGTGGCGGCCAGCCCGCTGAAGGGCGCGGGCGGGGCCACTTCTCCCGACCCGCGAGTGGTGGTGATGCGTGCGCTGGCATCGCGCACGGAGCCGGTGCTCGCCTTGCTGGCCGACGTGTGGGCCGGTTGGCGACAACAGGCATGGGGGCTTCGCGCCTGCGCGCCGCGCGTTTGGCGCACATGAGGCTAAAGGGCCCCGCCGGCCGGCCATCTGTAAAATTACCGGTTTCGCCGAACGCCTGACATGCCCGTACGACGGGCGGGGCGGTACGCTCGTTTTTCCCCAACAGCCACTGGATCTACACCATGTCTCGCTGTGATTCGCGTCGGGCCTTTGCGGCCCTTGCATTCATTTCCGCGTTTTCCCTAGCCTGCTGTCGCGCAAGCGCAGGCGCAACGCAATTTCCCTCAAGGCTCCCTGCGCGGCGAGATGGTGGTGCTCCAGTCGCCCGAGATCGCGCTCAACGGCAAGGCTGCACGCCTGGCGGCAAGCGCACGCATCCGCGGCCAGGACAACCTGCTGGTGACGCCCGCAACGCTCACCGGCACGAAACTGACGGTCAACTACACCGTCGGCCCCTACGGGCTGATGGAGGTCTGGATCCTGCGTCCCGAAGAAGCCAAGAGGCCCTGGCCCAAGACGCCGGAAGAAGCCGCCCGCTGGGCCTTCGATCCGTTCGCGCAGGTCTGGATCAAGCGTTGAGGAGGCAGCGATGAACGAGTCTTCCCACAAGAAGGTCTACATCAAGACCTTCGGCTGCCAGATGAACGAGTACGACTCGGACAAGATGTCCGACGTGCTTCACGCCGCTCAAGGCTACGAGCCGACCGACGACCCCGAGCAGGCCGATCTCATCCTGTTCAATACCTGCTCGGTGCGCGAGAAGGCGCAGGAGAAGGTCTTCAGCGACCTGGGCCGCATCAAGCACCTCAAGAGCAAGGGCGTGAAGATCGGCGTGGGCGGCTGCGTGGCCAGCCAGGAGGGTGCGGCCATCATCGAGCGGGCGCCCTACGTCGACGTGGTGTTCGGCCCGCAGACGCTGCATCGCCTGCCGCAGCTGCTGGCGCGCCGCGAGCAGCTCGGCCGGCCGCAAGTGGACATCAGCTTCCCCGAGATCGAGAAGTTCGACAACCTGCCGCCCGCACGCGTGGAAGGCGCCAGCGCCTTCGTCTCCATCATGGAAGGCTGCTCCAAGTACTGCAGCTACTGCGTGGTGCCCTACACGCGCGGCGAAGAGGTGTCGCGCCCCTTCGAGGACGTGCTGGTCGAAGTCGCAGGCCTTGCCGACCAGGGCGTCAAGGAAGTGACCCTGCTGGGCCAGAACGTCAATGCCTATCGGGGCAAGATGGGCGAGAGCGCAGAGATCGCCGACTTCGCGCTCCTGATCGAATACGTCGCCGAGATTCCCGGCATCGAGCGCATCCGCTACACCACCAGCCATCCGAACGAATTCACGCAGCGGCTGATCGATGTGTACGCCAAGGTTCCGCAGCTCGTGAGCCACCTGCACCTGCCGGTCCAGCACGGCAGCGACCGCATCCTGATGGCCATGAAGCGCGGCTACACGGCGCTCGAATACAAGAGCACCATCCGCAAGCTGCGCGCCGTCCGGCCGCACTTGAGCCTGTCTTCGGATTTCATCGTCGGCTTCCCCGGCGAGACCGATGAAGACTTCGCGAAGATGATGAAGCTCATCGAAGACGTCGGCTACGACAGCAGCTTCAGCTTCCTCTTCAGCCCGCGGCCCGGCACCCCGGCCGCCGCCTTGCACGACGACACGCCCAAGGAAGCCAAGCTGGCACGCCTGCAGCATCTGCAGGCCACCATCGAGGCCAATGTGCGCCGCATCAGCGAGAGCCGTGTCGGGACGATCCAGCGCATCCTGGTCGAAGGGCCGTCGAAGAAGGATGCGAGCGAGCTGATGGGCCGCACCGAATGCAACCGCATCGTCAATTTCCCCGGCGGGCCCCATGCACAGAGGCTGGTCGGGCAAATGATCGACGTGCGCATCACGCAGGCCTTGCCGCACTCGCTGCGTGGCGAAGTGGCCCTCGGGGAGGACGTGGTCCTCGCGGCCTGATCGGGAGCTCCACGCGGGCCGAGCGCCGGGCCGCCAGCCGTCAGGGCCGGGGGCTCCACGCGGGCCGAGCGCCGGGCCGCTCCCAAGCCGGCCCGCACCCCCTCGGGGGGTGGCCCAGGTACTCCTGGGCCGGGGGCTCCATCAGTCAGGCGCGCCGGCCCGGCCCCCACCCCGCCCAGAGCAGCCCCAGGGCCGTGGCCACCACCATGGCGGCATAGGTGAGCATCCGGCCGTCGGCGTCAAAGACGACCAGGCCGGCCAGCAGTGCGACGCTGGCTGCACCGCAACTCCAGAGGCACAGGCCGATCCATGCCACGCCCTTGAGGGATCGGTACCAGACCAGCTTGGCCAGCACGGTGCTGATGAGGCCGACCCCCACCGCCGGCGCAAACAGGTTCAGCACATGCCATAACGCGTCGATAGGGTTCATGTCGGGGGCCAATACCTGCACTAAGTACTTGAAACAAGCGCCAAATTTTATAATCGCGCCATGAGCGTCTTCACCCTCGGACTGAACCATACGACCGCGCCTGTCGATCTGCGCGGTCGTTTTGCGTTCACGGTCGAGCAATTGGGGCCGACGCTGCATACCTTGCGCGAGCGGCTGGCCGTGCACCCGGAAGCCGCGCTGATCTCCACCTGCAATCGGACCGAGCTCTACTGCGCCGCTTCTCCCGAGCTGGTGCGCCCGGCGATGGATTGGCTGGCCGAAGTGGGGGGCGTCAGCAGCAACCAGCTGTCCCACCACGCCTACGTCCTCGAGGATGGGCAGGCTGCCCGGCACGCCTTCCGCGTGGCCAGCGGGCTGGACTCCATGGTCTTGGGAGAGCCGCAGATCCTCGGCCAGATGAAGCAGGCGGTGCGCGAGGCGCACGTGGCGGGAACGCTGGGCACCACCTTGCACCAGCTGTTCCAGCGCTCCTTCGCCGTTGCCAAGGAGGTGCGCACCTCGACCGAGATCGGCGCGCATTCCATCAGCATGGCCGCCGCCGCGGTGCGGCTTGCCGCGCAGCTGTTCGAAGACCTGCGCGAGATCAAGGTGCTGTTCGTCGGCGCGGGCGAAATGATCGAGCTGGCGGCCACCCATTTCGCGGCGAAGAGTCCGAAGGCCATGGCCGTGGCCAATCGCAGCCTCGAGCGCGGCGAAAAGCTGGCAACGCGCCTCGGCGCCGAAGCCATGCGCCTGGCCGACCTGCCCCGTCGCCTGGCCGAGTTCGACGCGGTGATCTCGTGCACCGCCAGTTCGGTGCCCATCATCGGGCTGGGCGCCGTCGAACGCGCCCTCAAGGCGCGTCGCCATCGGCCGATGTTCATGGTCGACCTCGCGGTGCCCCGGGATATCGAGCCGGAGGTGGCGCGCCTCGACGACATCTACCTCTACACGGTGGACGACCTCTCCAGCGCGGTGCAGACCGCCGGCGAGAAGCGCCAGGCCGCGGTGGCCCAGGCCGAAGCCATCATCGAAACCGGCGTGAAGAGCTTCGTGAACTGGATGGACCAGCGGGCCACCGTCCCCCTGATCCAGGCCCTGAACGCCCAGGCCGACCAATGGCGCGCCACCGAGCTGCAGCGCGCGCAAAGGGCGCTCGCCCGCGGCGAAGACCTGGAAGCAGTGCTGGAAGCCTTGTCGCGCGGCCTGACCCAGAAGATGCTGCATGGCGCCATGGCCGAATTGCACAGCGCCAACGTCGAGCAGCGTCGGCATCTCGCCGAAACGGTCTCGCGCCTGTTCTTGCGCGGCACGCCGAAGTCGCGCTAGCGGCCATTGCGTCGCCAGGGCGGCCATGCCCCGTGCACCGCTTCATACAAAACCTCCCAGCCAATCCCTTCGATGAAATCCGCCCTGCGCCGCCAACTCGACCGCTACGTCGAGCGCCTTCATGATCTCGACTCCGTGCTCGCCGCACCGGACGTGCTGGCCGACCTGACCCGGTTCCGGGGCCTCACGCGCGAGCACGCGGAAGTGTCGGCGGTGGTCCAGCGCTACCAGCGCTTCCTGCAGCGCGAGCGCGACCTGGACGCTGCCCGCGAAATGCTCGCCGACCCCGACATGGCGGAGATGGCCGCCGAGGAGCTCGCCGGCGCCGAACAGGACCTGCCGCGCCTCGCAGACGAGCTCCAGCGCGCATTGCTGCCCAAGGATCCCGACGATGCTCGCAACGTCTTTCTCGAGATCCGCGCCGGCACGGGTGGCGACGAATCGGCGCTGTTCGCAGGCGACCTGCTGCGCATGTACACCCGCTTCTGCGGAGCGCAAGGGCTGGCGCACGGAGCTCATGTCGGCCAACGAGTCCGACCTCGGCGGATTCAAGGAGGCGGTCGTTCGCATCGAAGGCGAGGCCGTGTATGCCCAGCTCAAGTTCGAGTCGGGCGGACACCGCGTGCAGCGCGTGCCGGCCACCGAAACCCAGGGCCGCATCCACACCAGCGCCTGCACCGTGGCGGTCATGCCCGAGCCCGACGAAGCCGAGGAAGTGAGCCTCAACCCGGCCGAGCTGCGCATCGACACCTTCCGGGCCAGCGGCGCGGGCGGCCAGCACGTCAACAAGACCGAATCGGCCATTCGCATCACTCACCTTCCTACCGGTATCGTGGCCGAATGCCAGGACGATCGCTCGCAGCATCGCAACAAGGCCAAGGCCATGGCCGTGCTGGCGGCGCGCCTGCGCGACAAGGAGCGCGCCGAGCGCCAGGCCAAGGAAGCAGCCACGCGCAAGAGCCTGGTCGGCAGCGGCGACCGCAGCGACCGCATTCGCACCTACAACTTCCCGCAGGGACGCCTCACGGATCACCGCATCAACCTCACGCTCTACAAGCTGCAGGCGGTGATGGACGGCGACCTCGAGGATGTCGTCACCGCCCTTCGCACCGCCCGCGAAGCCGAGCAGCTCGCCGAACAGCTCGAGGATTTGAGCCTCGGTGGGTTGTGAGCGCGACGCCGGCTTCCACAACAGCCTCCGGCAGCCGATGAGCACCACGATTGCTTCCAGCCTGGCAGGGGGCAGTGAAGCAAGGCCTGGATCGGCTGGATGCCCAGCTGTTGCTCGGCCATGTGCTGGACCTCGCGCCCGAGCGCTTGCGCGCCTGGCTGCTGGCTCACGACACGGACGCCCTGCCGGTCGAAGCCCTCGAAGCCTATCTCGCACTGGTGAAAAGGCGCGCGGCCGGCGAGCCCCTGGCGTACCTGGTGGGCGAGAAGGAGTTCTTCGGTTTGCGCCTTCGGGTCAGCCCGGACGTGCTGGTACCCCGGCCCGACACCGAGATCCTCGTCGAGTGGGCGCTGGACTGCGTTCGCGGGTTGCCGGCGCCTCGCATTCTCGACCTGGGCACCGGCAGCGGCGCAATTGCGCTGGCGCTCAAGCACGCCCGACCCGAGGCCCAGGTCACCGCGGTGGACTTGAGCGAGGCTGCGCTCGCAGTCGCGCGCAGCAATGCCGAGCGCCACGCCCTGACGGTGCGTTTTCTGCGTGGAGCCTGGTGGGATGCCCTGCCCGACCCGCTGGAGCGCTTCGACCTCGTCGTCAGCAACCCACCCTATGTCGCCGCTGACGACGAGCATCTCGCCGACCTGCGGCACGAGCCGGAGATGGCACTGGCCTCCGGTCCGGACGGGCTCGATGCCATACGCTCGATCGTGGCGGGTGCGCCGGCACGGCTCGAACCGGGCTGCTGGCTCTTGCTGGAACACGGCTACGACCAGTCGCCAGCCGTCCAGGGCCTCCTGGAGGCTGCCGAACTGGCCGATGCCACGAGCCGCCGGGACCTTTCCGGTCACCTGCGCTGCTCCGGCGCCCGAAGGCGCTAGCCAGTCCCCTCATCTGAGGCATAGGTCACATGCCCGGTGGCCGATTGGCCACACCTGGCCTTGGCCGGGGCATGCGGCAGGGCTAGCATCGATTCATCGTTTGGGGATCGGCTGCCGGCCTCGCACCTCGAGGCCTGGAGCGCAGCCTCCTTGAGGAGATGGTCATGTCCAAGCCTCGTTCCCTGCTTCTCGGCTGCCTTGCGCTTCTGGCGCCCCTGGTCGGGGCAACAGCCCTCGCCCAGGGGTTTTCAGTTCATCTGGGCAGCCCGAGCCTCGCCAGCGGCTACGCCCTGCCGGTAGGCTCCTTGCGTGACGCAGCGAACAAGCGGTCCATGGTGCGCCTGGGCCAATCTGGCTTGCTCGAGGCCGACCCCAGCGGACGCGGGCAGATGGGCTTGTCCGATCTGTCCTTGATGGGCGACTATTACTTCAAGCGGTCGACGGGCCTGCGCGCCAGCGGTGGCCTGCTTTTCGACCAGCCGCGCACGGCAAGCGAGCAGGACCCACTTGCGGACACGCGCGTCGGCAGTTCGTCTTCCACGCGGCGGACACCGGCGGCCCAGTCAATGGATTCGCGAGCAGCCCAGGGTGCCGCCCCCTACCTCGGCCTCGGCTACACCGGAACGGCGCCCGACCGCCCTTGGGGGTTCTTCGCGGATGTCGGAATGGTCATGCTCAAGCCGAGATCGACGGTCCAGCTTGGCTCGACGCCGATGGCGCCCGCCTTCAGCGACCCGCGGATGTACGAGAGCAGCTACGACCTGGGTGACTGGCGCCCCTTGATCCAGCTCGGCGTGTCGTACAGGTTCTGAGCCTCGTCGCGGGGTGCCGCAGGAGGGGGGTCTTGTTGCGACCAGAGGGCGGCGCTTGCGCTTTTGCTCTATAAACGAGGGCTCCCCCTCCAAGCATTTCCCAGCGATTCCACACCATGAGCGACGTTCAAAAACGCATCGACGACATCGTCAAATCCCACCCCGTGGTGCTCTTCATGAAGGGCACGGCGCAATTCCCGATGTGCGGCTTTTCCGGCCGCGCCGTCCAGATCCTGAAAGCCTGCGGCGTGTCCGACGTAACCACCGTCAACGTGCTCGAGGACGAGGAAATCCGCCAAGGCATCAAGGACTACGCCAACTGGCCGACCATCCCCCAACTCTACGTTGGCGGCGAATTCGTCGGTGGCTCGGACATCATGATGGAGATGTACCAGAGCGGCGAATTGCAGCAAGTGCTGACTCAGGGCTGAGCGTCAGCGCATGGCACAACGCATCGTCGTCGGCATCACGGGCGCAACCGGGGCGGTGTATGGCGTAAGGCTGCTTGAGCGCCTGCGCGAACTTGGCGTCGAGACGCATCTGGTGGTCACGCCCGCAGGGGTGCTCAATGTCCACCACGAGATGGGTCTCGACCGCCAGGCGCTCGAGGTGCTCGCCGATGTGGCCTATGCGCCCGCCGAGGTGGGTGCCGCCATCGCGAGCGGCAGCTTCGACACGGTCGGCATGATCGTCGCCCCCTGCTCGATGAAGACCCTGGCGGCCGTCGCCCATGGTCTGGGCGACAACCTGCTCACCAGGGCCGCCGATGTGGCACTCAAGGAAAGGCGCCGGCTGCTGCTGATGGTGCGCGAGACACCCTTCAACCTTGCCCACCTGCGCAACATGACTGCGGTGACGGAGATGGGCGGCATCATCTTTCCTCCGCTGCCGGCTTTCTATCACCGGCCCGGCGGCATCGAGGAAATGGTCAGCGACACGGTGGAGCGCGCCATTGCCCTCATGGGTGTGGCGAGCGCAGAACCGAAGGCTTGGCAAGGCCTGTAGAGGCCACGCACGATCCGCTCAGGCCGCTCAGGCCCGACTGGCCTTCCACTGGCGGCTCGAGGCGAATACCGCATCGGGGTACGGAGAGCGGCCGCGGCTTCCGTTGTAGCGGCCAAGAGCCATGAAAAGGTCACCCTTCTCGAGATCGAGATAGTGACGCAAGATCACGCAGCCGAAGCGCAGGTTCGTCTGCATGTGAAACAGCTTGCCCGCATCGCCATCGCCGATGAGCCGTGACCAGAAGGGCATCACCTGCATGTAGCCGCGCGCCCCGACCGGACTGATGGCGTACTTGCGAAAGCCGCTCTCGACCTGGATCAGGCCGAGAACCATGGAGGTGTCGAGCCCGGCGCGCCGGGTCTCGTACCACACCGTCTCCAGGAATTCGAGACGAACGCGGGCATCGGGCTTGCGCTTCTTGAGGCGCTCGCTGTTGGCGCCGAGCCAGCGCAGATAGGTAAGGCGATCTTCGATGCCGGTGAACGTCGGCCGCGGAGGAGCCGAATTGGAGATTGCGGCCGAAAGCGCCGTCTTGACCGAGTTGACAAGGGGCTCCTCGACCTGCCCACCGGCATGGGCGGCAGAACTCGCGCCGAGAGCCACCCAGCCGGTGGTCCCGGCGAGCAAGCGTCGGCGCGTGAGCCCGGCCATTTCAGGTCAGCAACCTGGCCTTGAGATCGTTCAGCATCTCGGCCGCGGGCACCGCCGTGGCCTGCGCATCGCGACGACCTTGATACTCCACCTTGCCCTCCTTCAAGCCGCGATCGGATAGCACCACGCGGTGCGGAATGCCGATCAGCTCCCAATCGGCAAACATGGCACCGGGACGCTCGCCCCGGTCATCGAGAATCACATCCACGCCAAGTGCATCGAGCTCATCATGAAGCTTGTCTGCCGCGGCCTTCACTTCCGCTGACCGGTCATAGCCGATCGGGCAGAGCACCACGGTGAACGGCGCCATGGCCTGGGGCCAGACGATGCCGCGCTCGTCGTTGTTCTGCTCGATCGCCGCGCCCAGGATACGCGTCACGCCGATGCCGTAGCAACCCATTTCCATGTGCCGAGGCTTTCCGTTCTCGTCGAGATAGGTGGCGTCCATGGCGGCGGAGTACTTGGTGCCGAGGTAGAACACGTGCCCCACCTCGATGCCGCGCTGGATGGCCAGCACCCCCTTGCCATCGGGTGAAGGATCCCCTTCGACGACATTGCGGATATCAGCCACGACATCAGGCTCCGGCATGTCCCGGCCCCAATTGGCGCCGGTGAAGTGGAAGTCTGCATCGTTGGCGCCGCAGATGAAATCACTCATGTTGGCGACCGTGCGATCCGCCACGATCTTGACGGGTTTTTTCGTCCCGATCGGGCCCAGGTAGCCGGGCCTGCAGCCGAAATGTGCCTCGATCTCTTCGGTGGAGGCGAAACGGAAGCCGACCTTGAGGCCCTCGACCTTGCCGGCCTTGACTTCGTTGAGGGCATGGTCGCCACGCACCAGCAGCAGCCACACCTGGGTCTTGATGATGTTGCCCTGCTCGTCCTTTTCGTCCGTCGCGAGCACCAGTGACTTGACGGTTGTCTCCAGCGGAACGCCAAGCAGCTCAGCCACACTTTCGCAAGTGCTCTTGCCGGGGGTGGGCGTCTTCTTGAGAGCCTGTGTCGGCGCAGCCCGCTCGGCGAGCAGCGGCAAGGCCTCTGCGAGCTCGATGTTGGCCGCGTAATCGGAGCCCGAGCAATAGACGATGGCGTCTTCACCCGTGTCGGCGATCACCTGGAATTCATGGGAACGATCCCCACCGATTGCGCCGGTGTCCGCCGCCACGGCGCGGAACTGCAAGCCCAGGCGCTCGAAGATGCGCATGTAAGCCGCGTACATCGCGTCGTAGCTTTTCTGGGCACCAGCGAGATCGCGGTCGAAGGAATAGGCGTCCTTCATCGTGAACTCGCGCCCGCGCATCACGCCAAAGCGCGGCCGACGCTCGTCCCGGAACTTGGTCTGGATGTGATAGAAGTTCTTCGGCAGTTGCCGGTAGCTGCGCAGTTCCTGGCGAGCAATGTCGGTGATGACTTCTTCCGAGGTGGGCTGGATGATGAAGTCGCGCTCATGGCGATCCTGGACACGAAGCAGTTCGGGCCCCATCTTTTCCCACCTGCCTGTCTCTTGCCACAGTTCGGCCGGCTGCACCACGGGCATCAACAGCTCGATCGCGTTGGCCCGGTTCATCTCCTCTCGAATGATCTGCTCGACCTTGCGAATCACCCGCAAGCCCATCGGCATGTAGCTGTAGATGCCGGCACCGAGCCGCTTGATCATGCCCGAGCGCATCATGAGCTTGTGGCTCGCGATCTCGGCATCGGCAGGTGCTTCCTTGAGGGTGGAGATGAAGAACTGGGAGGCTTTCATGGAGCAAGGCTCACCGTCCGGGCGCTCGCGCCGGGCCGGATATCAGGGAGTTTGAGTACTTGAAACCACAACAGCGGGTGCAATAATGGTTTCAATTGACAAATTGAGGTTCGATTATGCTCGACCGTGAAGGCTTCCGGCCCAACGTCGGCATCATCCTGCTCAACCAGAAGAATCAGGTTTTCTGGGGTAAGCGCATCCGGACGCATTCTTGGCAATTTCCCCAAGGCGGCATCAAGCACGGCGAAACCCCTGAGCAGGCGATGTTTCGCGAGCTCCGCGAAGAGGTGGGGCTTAATCCAGAGCATGTGCGCATCGTCGCTCGCACGCGCGACTGGTTGCGCTACGAGGTGCCCGAGCACTACATCCGAAGAGACGCCCGAGGCCATTACAAGGGCCAGAAGCAGATCTGGTTCCTGCTGCAACTGATGGGTCGCGACTCAGACATGAACTTGCGCGCGACCGATCGTCCGGAGTTCGACGCCTGGCGCTGGAACGAGTACTGGGTGCCGCTCGATGCAGTGATCGAGTTCAAGCGCGATGTCTATCAGATGGCTCTGACCGAGCTCGCCCGTTTCCTGCCGCGGGTGAATCATCACAACCGCTATCTGCGCTCAGGCATGCGGCCTCATCATCACGACGCACGGCGTGGCGACCAGCCTGAGGCTGAAGCGCAGCTACCCCAGCCCGAACCGCAAGCCGACCCCGAGTCGTAAACGAGCCGAGCGCTCGCGTCGCTACGCGAGTACGAGATTATCTCTATGGATCATCTCGGGCTCGGCAATGAAGCCGAGCAGGCGCTCGAATTCGCTTGAAGGCTTGCGCGCGATGATCCGCGCCTCCGAACTCGTGTAGTTGGCCAGGCCGCGCGCGACCTCGCGCCCTTGCAGGCTGCGCACCGCGATGACGTCGCCGCGCACGAAGTCGCCCACCACCTCGACCATGCCGATCGGCAGCAGGCTCTTGCCTTCATCGCGCAGCTTGGCCACCGCGCCGTCATCGACGACGACTGCGCCGCGGAGTTGCAGGTGATCGGCCATCCATTGCTTGCGTGCCGCCATCTTGGGCGTGGTCGCCACCAGCAGCGTGCCGATCGCCTCGCCCGATGCCAGGCGGATCAGCACGTCGGGCTCGCGGCCCCATGCGATCACCGTCGAAGCACCGCTTCCGGCCGCGCGCTTTGCAGCGAGGATCTTGGTGATCATGCCGCCCTTGCCGATGCTCGACCCGGCGCCACCGGCCATGCGTTCCAACTCGGGATTGCCGGCCTGCGCCTCGTGCACGAACTGCGCGTTCGGATCCTTGCGCGGATCTGCCGTGTACAAGCCGGTCTGGTCGGTGAGGATCACGAGCACGTCGGCTTCGACAAGGTTGGCCACCAGTGCGCCGAGCGTATCGTTGTCGCCGACCTTGATCTCGTCGGTCACGACCGTGTCGTTCTCGTTGATGACCGGAATGACCTTGAGCTCGAGCAAGGCCAGCAGCGTCGAGCGGGCATTCAGGTAGCGCTCGCGGTCGGCCAGGTCGGCATGGGTGAGCAGCACCTGGGCGCTGCCCAGGTCATGCTCGCGCAGCTTTGTTTCGTAGATGTGGGCAAGGCCCATCTGCCCGACAGCGGCGGCGGCCTGCAGCTCGTGGAGCTCCTTCGGTCGCGACGCCCAGCCGAGGCGCTTCATGCCTTCGGCGATGGCACCGCTCGAGACCATGATCACTTCGCGGCCGTCCGAAGCGAGGGCGGCGATCTGGCGGCACCAATTGCCGATGGCCTCTGGATCCAGGCCTCGACCTTCGTTGGTGACGAGGCTTGAGCCAACCTTCACGACGATGCGTCGGGCATTCTTGAGCACGTCACTCATGCAATGGATCTCTCGAGAGGCGTGGTGGTCGTAGAGGTCAGCGAAAGCGCGGATCGGCGACATCGGCTGGAGGAGCATCGTCCGGAGTCGCGTCCGTGAAACGCACGTCCACGTCTTCCGGCACGGCTTCTCGGGTCTCCTCCACATGCCGGTAGATCGCATGGATCAGGCCCTCGCAGCCTTCGCGCGTCAAGGCCGAGATCTGGAACACCGGCCCCTTCCATTTGAAGCGCTTGACGAAGTCCTTGACCTTCTGCTCGCGCTCCTCGGCAGGAATCATGTCCACCTTGTTGAGCACCAGCCAGCGCGGCTTGTCATAGAGTGTCTGGTCGTACTTCTTGAGCTCGGCCACGATGGCCTTGGCCTGTGCGACCGGATCGACACCCTCCTCGAACGGAGCGAAATCCACGAGGTGCAGAAGCAAGCGCGTGCGCTGCAGGTGACGCAAGAACTGGTGTCCGAGGCCCGCCCCTTCCGCTGCGCCCTCGATGAGGCCGGGGATGTCCGCCACGACGAAGCTTTTCTCCGGCGCCACGCGAACCACGCCCAGGTGCGGATGCAGGGTCGTGAAGGGATAGTCGGCGATCTTCGGGCGAGCGTTCGAGATGGCGGCGATCAATGTCGACTTGCCGGCATTGGGCATGCCCAGCAGGCCGACGTCGGCCAGCACGCGCAACTCGAGCTTGAGCTTGCGCTGCTCGCCCGGCCAGCCCGGGGTCTTCTTGCGCGGGGCCCGGTTGGTGCTCGTCTTGAAATGCAGGTTGCCGAAGCCCCCGTCGCCGCCCTTGGCCAGGCGGACAGGCTCGCCGGGCACCAGCAACTCGGCGACGATCTCTCCCGTTTCCACGTCGGAGACGATGGTGCCCACCGGCATGCGAAGAAGGATGTCGTCGGCGGCCGCGCCGAACTGGTCGGAGCCGCGACCCTGCTCGCCGTTGCGGGCCTCGTGGCGACGCGAGAAGCGGTAGTCCACCAGCGTGTTGAGGTTTCGGTCGGCCACGGCATACACGCTGCCGCCCCTGCCGCCGTCGCCCCCGTTGGGTCCGCCGAAGGGGATGAACTTCTCGCGCCGGAAGCTGATGCACCCGCTGCCGCCATTGCCGGCGACAACATCGATGTATGCCTCGTCTACGAACTTCATGATTGCTTGCCTGCCTTTGAATTCCCGAAAGCGGTCTTGTCGATGCTCGGGACCATGCCGTGCCTGTCCACGGGCGCTTCACGCTTGGCTCGCCAGCCCGAGATGGTACTTCAGCACGTGGGCCGGCCCGCCCAGACCGGGCTTGCCGGAAACGACAAAGCCCCGGGGAGCCGGGGCTTCGCGAGAGGAGGCGCCAAGTGGCGCCTGTGTCCCTTAGACCGGAGTGATGTTCACCACTTTGCGGTTCAGCGGGCCCTTCACATCGAAGGAAACCTTGCCATCGACCAGCGCAAACAGCGTGTGGTCACGGCCCGTGCCGACGTTGGTGCCGGCGTGGAAGCGAGTGCCGCGCTGGCGAACGATGATCGAGCCGGCCGGGATCAGCTCACCGCCGAACGTCTTGACGCCGAGCATCTTGGGTTGGGAGTCGCGGCCGTTCCGCGTGGAACCGCCGCCTTTTTTCTGTGCCATGGTTTAGCTCCTTGAACTGTTGCCGACGAGACTTACGCGTTCACCGCGCTGATCTCGAGCTCGGTGTAAGTCTGACGGTGGCCTTGGTGCTTCTGGTAGTGCTTGCGACGACGCATCTTGAAGATGCGAACCTTGTCGTGCTTACCATGCGCCACCACGGTGGCCTTCACGCTTGCGCCAGCAACCAAGGGAGTGCCGACCTGGAGGTCGCCGCCGTTACCCACGGCAAGCACCTGGTCGATCACGATCTCTTGGCCAACGTCCGCAGCAATCTGTTCTACCTTGATCTTTTCGCCCGCAGCAACCTTGTATTGCTTGCCGCCGGTTTTTATGACCGCGTACATATCAGCCCCTTGCAGGCTCGAAAGCCCGCTCCAAAGTCCCCGAAATCCCGCGTTGATCGAACGGCCGGGGACGACACACAAAAGAAAATGGAGTTCTCGGTTTTTGACCGAGCCGAAGATTCTAGCACGCGGCCACTTTTCCAGTGCCGCGGCCCCATACCCCGGTGGGCTAACCACCATCCGGCAGAGCGCAAGACGGTGGCCAACCAGAGGCCGCCACCTGTTTGCTCGCAACCCCCTCCCTATAATTTGCCGGATTTTCCCCTCCAGGCCTTCAAGCGTGTCCATCGCCTCCGACTCCTCCTCCGCCGCTGCGCTTTCCACTCGCCTGATGGCCGACGAGATGAGCGAGGTCGATGACGTCATCCGCAATCGGCTGGCTTCCAAGGTCGTGCTGATCAACCAGATCTCTCACTACATCATCAGCGCGGGCGGGAAGCGGATACGACCTCAGCTGGTGCTGTTGTTTGCCAATGCGCTGGGACGCACCGGCAGCGAGCGCCACGAGCTGGCGGCCATCGTCGAGTTCATTCACACGGCCACGCTCCTGCACGACGACGTCGTGGACGAGTCGAAGCTGCGTCGCGGACGCGATACCGCCAATGCCTTGTTCGGCAACGCAGCCAGCGTGCTGGTCGGAGACTTCCTCTATTCGCGCGCCTTCCAGATGATGGTTGCGATCAACCAGATGCGGGTGCTCGACGTGCTGGCCGAGGCGACCAACGTCATCGCAGAAGGCGAAGTGCTTCAGCTGATGAACATGCACGACCCGGACCTCGGCTTCGAGGACTACCTGCAGGTCATCCGCTACAAGACCGCCAAGCTGTTCGAAGCCAGTGCGCGGCTTGGCGCCGTCATCGCACATGCGCCCAGGCCCATCGAAGACGCATGCGCCGATTTCGGCCGGGCCCTGGGCACTGCATTCCAACTGGTCGACGATGCGCTCGACTACGAGGGCTCCACCAGCCAGCTCGGCAAGAACGTCGGCGACGACTTGCGCGAGGGCAAGCCGACCTTGCCGCTTCTCCTGGCAATGCAGCGCGGATCGCATGAGCAGCGCAGCCTGATCCGCCACGCCATCGAGCATGGAGAGGTCGAGCGGCTGCCGGAGATCGTGCAGATCGTGAAGGCAACGGGCGCCATCGAGGCGACGCGAGACGTTGCGCGCGCCGAGATCGCGGTGGCTCGCAAGTGTCTCGATGTCTTGCCTGCTTCGGAGTACCGCGAAGCTCTGCTAGAATTATGTGCTCGTTCAGTCGACCGCTCTTCCTGATGCGGTCATGAACGAGGCAGATCCTCCTGGCGCGCAACGCTGAAGGGTCGGCCAATCAAGCACGGGGTGTAGCTTAGCCTGGTAGAGCGCTACGTTCGGGACGTAGAGGCCGGAGGTTCGAATCCTCTCACCCCGACCAGATTTTCTACTTGGATCGTGATCAGCGCGATCCAATGCTTCCTACTCCACCTTCAAGCGCCTCCAAAGCGTCGCCCGGCTGATGCCCAGCCGTTCGCAGGCCAGCGCGCGATTGCCATTGCATTCCTGCAGCACCTTCTGAATGTGCTGCCGCTCGCTGGCCCTTTGTCCTTCACTGAGCGAACCCGTCGGGGCCGCAGGCGCTTGCGTCGCCGAACAATTCGGGAGCGATGTCGGGCAGCAGCGTCTCGATGCCGGCCTGCCCGGACACGAAGTGATCGCGATAGACCACCACTCGCTCGATCAGGTTCTCGAGCTCCCGCACGTTTCCAGGCCACGCGTAGTCATGCGTGTGCGCGAGGATCGTGTCGATCACCGGCTCGAGCTGCCGGGCGGGGGTCTGCAGGCGTCGCGCGATCTTCTCCAGCAGGTGCGCCGCCAGCAAGGGCACGTCCTCTCGCCGCTCGCGCAGAGGCGCAAGGTCCAGCCGCAAGATGTTGAGCCGGTAGAACAGGTCGCGACGGAAGTCGCCGCTTTCGACCTGCTGCTGCAGCTTGCGATGCGTTGCCGCGATGACCCGCACATCGATCGGCGTCGGCTCGGTCGCGCCGATGCGCAGGATCTCGCGCTCCTGCAGCACGCGCAGCAGCCGGGTCTGCAGCGGCACCGGCATCTCGCCGACTTCGTCGAGGAAGATCGTCCCGGTGTGAGCCGCCTCGAAGAGGCCCGCCTTTCCGCCCCGCCGGGAGCCGGTGAACGCGCCGTCCTCGTAGCCGAACAGCTCGCTTTCGAGCAAGGTCTCGGGAAAGGCTGCGCAATTCACCGCGACGAAGGGCTGCTTGCTGCGCCGGCTCGCGTTGTGGATGCCTTGCGCCAGCAACTCCTTGCCGGTGCCGCTCTCCCCCATGATGAGGACGGTGGCATCGCTGCGGGCACAGGTGGCGGCCAGCGCCTTGGCACGCGTGATCGCAGGGCCCTCTCCAGCAATCTGATCGAGGTCGTAGCGCGCCATCGCGCTGCGCGGTCGCCTCACGCTGCGCAGGCTGCGGTCCACGCGATGAATCGCCACCGGGTCCTGGCAGGTCAGCACCGCGCCGGTCTGCACGCCTTGCTCCACGATGGGAATGCGGCTGGTGACAAGCGTCTTCTGGCCCAGGCGCTGGATTTCCTCAAGTTCGGCATGTGCCTCGCGCAAGGTCGATCGCAGGCTCAGTTCCGGAGCCACCTCGCTCAGTCGCCGGCCCTGCAAGGCTTCGGCCGAAGAACCCAGCAGGCGCTCCATGGCGGGATTGAGCGTCTCGATGCGCTCCTGCATGTCGACCGCCACGACGCCGTCCTTCAACTGCCCGATGATGGCGTTGAGGCGTTCGCGCTTGGCAAGCTCGATGCGCGCGACTCGGGCGATTTCGACCGCATCGTCGATCGCCTCGCGCACCGCGTCCTGCGAATAGAGGAAGACGCCGACCATGCCCGCCTCGTCGGCCAAGTCCGCCACCAGGCCGGGCGCCACCACCACCTCGATGCCGCGCGCCTGCAATTCGCGCACGCAGTCGCCCGCCTCCTCTTCCGTCTGGTAGGTCCGCTGCTCGATGCCCAGCGCGAACAGTTCGTTGAACTGCTGCACCTCCGGCGAGGCCGTCCCGTAGGTCACGATCGCGATACGCGACGAGAAGCCTCGCGCCCGCCCCAGCGCACGCATGATGTCGAAGCCACCGACCTTGACCAGCACCACCGGCAGATCGAGGTGCTGTCGCAGGAAGGCGCCGTTGGAGCCGGCGGCCACGAGCACGTCGATGGGGCCCGACACCTGCAAGGCGCGGACGCCGGCCACGGCCTCCTCGAAGCCGCGGTCGAGCACCTCGACCTTGGCGATGTCGGCATAGTCCGGCGCCAGCTCCTGCAGCAGGCCCTTGAGGCGGTGAAAGCCGACCGCGACAATGCGGGGCAGGCGCTGTGCAGATGGCGGGGATTGAGCGGGAACGAAGGCTCTCATCGAGATGGTCGGGGTTTCAGGGTGCAGATTCAATTGAAACACACCGCGTTTCACCACTGAAACGAGAGCCTTTGCCTCGCAAGGTCAATCGGCCCAGGTGGCGGCGAGTTTCCCCAAGTGAATCAATGACTTGGCGCAGCGGCTCGCCTCTCGTCTGGCACTCCGCCCGCAAATGGCACGCGCATTGCGAAGTACAGCGGCAACATCAGTCTTGATGTCATGAAGGACCCTTCGATGAGCAGCCCAACTACCCTCTCTTCTGCCGGCGCGCGCTTTCGCGCCGCCCTGCGCGAAGAATCGCCCCTGCAGGTGATCGGCGCGATCAACGCCAATCACGCCCTGCTGGCCCAACGTGCCGGATACCGCGCCATCTATCTGTCCGGCGGCGGCGTGGCGGCCGGATCGCTCGGCATGCCCGACCTCGGCATCAACAACCTCGACGACGTGCTCGTCGACGTGCGCCGCATCACCGACGTGTGCGACGTGCCGCTGATGGTGGACATCGACACCGGCTTCGGCCCGAGCGCGTTCAACATCGCCCGCACCGTCAAGAGCCTGATCAAGTTCGGCGCGGCGCGCCTGCCACATCGAAGATCAGGTCGGCGCCAAGCGCTGCGGCCACCGTCCCGGCAAGGAGATCGTCTCCGCCGGCGAGATGGCCGACCGCGTGAAGGCCGCCGCCGATGCCAAGACCGACTCCAACTTCTTCCTGATCGCCCGCACCGATGCCATCCAGGTCGAAGGCGTGGACGCGGCCATCGAGCGCGCCATCATGTGCGTCGAGGCCGGCGCCGACGGCATCTTCGCCGAGGCCGCCTACGACCTGCCCACCTACAAGCGCTTCGTCGATGCGGTGAAGGCTGCCGGTGCTGGCCAACATCACCGAGTTCGGCAAGACGCCGCTCTTCTCGGTGCAGGAACTCGGCTCGGTGGGCGTCGGCATGGTGCTCTATCCCTTGAGCGCGTTCCGCGCGATGAACAAGGCCGCCGAAAATGTGTACCAGGCCATCCGCCGCGACGGCCATCAGAAGAACGTGATCGACACGATGCAGACGCGCGACGAGCTCTACGACCGCATCGGCTATCACGCCTACGAACAGCATCTGGACGCGCTCTTCGCGGCCAAGAAGTAATCGACCCGCGTTGAGGAGATATTCATGAGCGAGACCATTCAAGCCTCCACCTTCAAGCCCAAGAAGTCCGTCGCCCTGTCGGGCACGGCCGCCGGCAACACCGCGCTGTGCACCGTCGGACGCACCGGCAACGACCTGCACTACCGCGGCTACGACATCCTCGACGTGGCCGAGGCCTGCGAGTTCGAAGAGATCGCCCACCTGCTGGTGCACGGCAAGCTGCCCAACATCGCCGAACTGGCCAGCTACAAGACCAAGCTCAAGGCCCTGCGCGGCGTGCCCGCCGCCGTCAAGACCGTGCTCGAGCAGCTGCCGGCTTCGGCCCACCCGATGGACGTGATGCGCACCGCCGTCTCGGCGCTGGGCTGCTCGATCCCCGAGAAGGACGACCACAACCACCCCGGCGCGCGCGACATCGCCGACCGCCTGATGGCCAGCCTCGGCTCGATGCTGCTGTACTGGTACCACTTCAGCCACAACGGCAAGCGCATCGAGATCGAGACCGATGACGACTCCATCGGCGGCCACTTCCTGCACCTGCTGCACGGCGAGAAGCCCAGCGAGCTGTGGGTGCGCGCGATGCACACCTCGCTCGTCCTGTACGCCGAGCACGAGTTCAACGCCTCGACCTTCACCGCCCGCGTGATCGCCGGCACCGGCAGCGACATGCACTCGGCCATCGCCGGCGCGATCGGCGCGCTGCGCGGCCCCAAGCATGGCGGCGCCAACGAAGCTGCCTTCGACATCCAGAAGCGCTACGACACGCCCGACGAAGCCGAGGCCGACATCCGCGCGCGCGTCGAGCGCAAGGAAGTGGTGATCGGCTTCGGCCACCCGGTGTACACCGTGAGCGACCCGCGCAACAAGGTCATCAAGGAAGTGGCGCGCAGCCTGTCCGCCGACCAGAAGCAACATGAAGATGTTCGACATCGCCGAGCGTCTCGAGAGCACGATGGGGGACGTCAAGAAGATGTTCCCCAACCTCGACTGGTTCTCGGCGGTGAGCTACCACATGATGGGCGTGCCGACCGCGATGTTCACGCCGCTGTTCGTCATCAGCCGCACCTCCGGCTGGGCAGCGCACGTGATCGAGCAGCGCATCGATGGCAAGATCATCCGCCCGTCCGCCAACTACACCGGACCGGAAGACCTGAAGTTCGTGCCGATCAAAGACCGCAAGTAAAGCGGCGAGCAGCGTGGAGGGCCCCCTTGCAGATGCATCGGGGCCTTTGTTCCTTACCCCGTTTCTCACTGAGCCCATCATGAACACCGCCAACCGCAAACCCCTACCGGGCACCCAGCTGGATTACTTCGACGCGCGCGCCGCCGTCGATGCGATCGCGCCAGGCGCCTACGACAAGCTGCCGTACACCTCGCGCGTGCTGGCGGAGAACCTCGTCCGCCGCTGCGATCCGGCCACCTTGACCGACTCGCTCAAGCAGCTCATCGAGCGCAAGCGCGAGCTCGACTTCCCCTGGTTCCCCGCTCGCGTGGTGTGCCACGACATCCTCGGCCAGACCGCGCTGGTCGACCTCGCCGGCCTGCGTGACGCCATCGCCGCACAGGGCGGCGACCCGGCGCAGGTCAACCCCGTGGTGCCGGTGCAGCTGATCGTCGACCACTCGCTGGCCGTGGAGTGCGGCGGCTTCGATCCGCAGGCGTTCGAGAAGAACCGCGCCATCGAGGACCGCCGCAACGAAGACCGCTTCCACTTCATCGACTGGACCAAGAAGGCGTTCAAGAACGTCGACGTGATCCCGCCGGGGAACGGCATCATGCACCAGATCAACCTGGAGAAGATGTCGCCGGTGATCCATGCCGACAAGGGCGTGGCCTATCCCGACACCTGCGTGGGCACCGACAGCCACACCCCGCACGTCGACGCGCTGGGCGTGATCGCCATCGGCGTGGGCGGCCTCGAAGCCGAGAACGTGATGCTCGGCCGCGCCTCGTGGATGCGCCTGCCGGACATCGTCGGCGTGGAGCTGACCGGCAAGCGCCAGCCCGGCATCACCGCCACCGACATCGTGCTGGCGCTGACCGAATTCCTGCGCAAGGAAAAGGTGGTCGGCGCCTACCTGGAGTTCCGCGGCACTGGTGCTTCCAGCCTCACGCTGGGCGACCGCGCGACCATCTCCAACATGGCCCCCGAGTACGGTGCCACCGCCGCGATGTTCTTCATCGACGAGCAGACCATCGACTACCTGCGCCTGACCGGCCGTGACGACGAGCAGGTCAAGCTCGTCGAGACCTATGCCAAGACCGCAGGCCTCTGGGCCGACAGCCTGAAGAATGCGCGAATACGAGCGCGTGCTGAGCTTCGACCTGTCGAGCGTGGAGCGCAACATGGCCGGCCCCTCCAACCCGCACAAGCGCCTGCCCACCTCGGCCCTCGCCGAGCGCGGCATCGCCGGCAAGTGGGAGGAAGTGCCCGGCCAGATGCCCGATGGCGCGGTCATCATCGCCGCCATCACCAGCTGCACCAACACCAGCAACCCGCGCAACGTGATCGCCGCCGCCCTGCTGGCGCGCAACGCCAACGCGCGCGGCCTCGCTCGCAAGCCGTGGGTGAAGTCGTCGCTGGCGCCCGGCTCCAAGACCGTCGAGCTCTACCTCGAAGAGGCCAAGCTGCTGCCCGACCTGGAGAAGCTCGGCTTCGGCATCGTCGCCTTCGCCTGCACCACCTGCAACGGCATGTCGGGCGCCCTGGATCCGAAGATCCAGCAGGAGATCATCGATCGCGACCTCTACGCCACCGCAGTGCTCTCGGGCAACCGCAACTTCGACGGCCGCATCCATCCGTACGCCAAGCAGGCCTTCCTGGCCTCGCCGCCGCTGGTGGTCGCCTACGCCATCGCCGGCACCATCCGCTTCGACATCGAGCGCGACGTGCTGGGCACCGACAAGGACGGCAAGCCGGTCTACCTGAAGGACATCTGGCCGAGCGACGAGGAGATCGACGCCATCGTCGCGCAGAGCGTGAAGCCCGAGCAGTTCCGCAAGGTGTACGAGCCGATGTTCGCCGTCAAGGCTGCCAGCGGCGAGAAGATCAGCCCGCTGTACGACTGGCGACCGCAGACCACCTACATCCGCCGCCCGCCCTACTGGGAAGGCGCGCTGGCCGGCGAGCGCACGCTGCGCGGCCTGCGTCCGCTGGCGGTGCTGGGTGACAACATCACCACCGACCACCTGTCGCCCTCCAACGCCATCATGCTCGACAGCGCGGCTGGCGAATACCTGGCGAAGATGGGCTTGCCGGAGGAGGACTTCAACTCCTACGCCACGCACCGCGGCGACCACCTCACCGCGCAGCGCGCGACCTTCGCCAACCCGACCCTCATCAACGAGATGGCCGTGGTCGACGGCAAGGTCAAGAAGGGATCGCTCGCGCGCATCGAGCCCGAAGGCAAGGTGACCCGCATGTGGGAAGCCATCGAGACCTACATGGACCGCAAGCAGCCGCTGATCATCGTCGCCGGCGCCGACTACGGCCAGGGTTCGTCGCGCGACTGGGCTGCCAAGGGCGTGCGCCTGGCGGGCGTGGAAGCCATCGTCGCCGAAGGCTTCGAGCGCATCCACCGCACCAACCTGATCGGCATGGGCGTGCTGCCGCTGGAGTTCAAGCCGGGCACGAACCGCCTGACGCTGGGCCTGGACGGCACCGAGACCTACGACGTGATCGGCGAGCGCAAGCCGCGCGCCGACCTCACGCTCGTCATCCATCGCAAGAACGGCGAGCGCGTCGAGGTGCCGGTGACCTGCCGTCTCGACAGCGATGAAGAAGTGTCGATCTACGAGGCCGGCGGCGTGCTGCAGCGCTTCGCGCAGGACTTCCTCGAATCCTCGAAGCTGGCAGCCTAAGGAAGCACCCGATGGCACACATCCCTCAGATCAAGATCCCCGCCACCTACATGCGCGGCGGCACCAGCAAGGGCGTGTTCTTCCGCCTGCAGGACTTGCCCGAGCGCGCGCAAGTGCCCGGCCCGGCGCGCGATGCGCTGCTGCTGCGCGTGATCGGCAGCCCCGACCCCTACGGCAAGCAGATCGACGGCATGGGCGGAGCCACCTCCAGCACCAGCAAGACGGTCATCCTCTCCAAGAGCGCGAAGCCCGATCACGACGTCGACTACCTGTTCGGCCAGGTGTCGATCGACAAGGCCTTCGTCGACTGGAGCGGCAACTGCGGCAACCTGTCCGCCGCCGTCGGCCCGTTCGCGATCAGCAACGGCCTGGTCGATGCGAGCCGCATCCCGAAGAACGGCATGGCGACGGTGCGCATCTGGCAGGCCAACATCGGCAAGACCATCATTGCGCACGTGCCCATCACCGATGGTGCCGTGCAGGAAACCGGTGACTTCGAGCTCGACGGCGTGACCTTTCCGGCCGCCGAAGTGCAGCTCGAGTTCATGGACCCGGCCGCCGAGGAAGAAGGCGCGGGCGGCTCGATGTTCCCGACCGGCAAGCTCGTCGACGACCTCGAGGTGCCGGGCGTCGGCACGCTCAAGGCCACCATGATCAATGCCGGCATCCCGACGATCTTCGTCAATGCCGAGGCGATCGGCTACACCGGCACCGAGCTGCAGGAGGCCATCAACAGCGACACCAAGGCGCTGGCGATGTTCGAGACGATCCGCGCTTACGGCGCACTGCGCATGGGCCTCATCAAGAACGTCGACGAAGCCGCCAAGCGCCAGCACACGCCGAAGGTCGCCTTTGTCGCCAAGCCGGTCGACTACGTGGCCTCGAGCGGCAAGCCTGTCGCGGCCGGCGATGTCGACCTGCTGGTGCGCGCGCTCTCCATGGGCAAGCTGCATCACGCGATGATGGGCACGGCGGCAGTGGCCATCGGCACCGCCGCTGCGATCCCGGGCACGCTGGTGAGCCTGGCGGCAGGCGGCGGAGAACGCAACGCCGTGCGCTTCGGCCATCCTTCCGGGACTCTGCGCGTTGGCGCCGAAGCCAGCCAGCTCGAGGGCGAATGGACCGTGACCAAGGCCATCATGAGCCGCAGCGCACGCGTGCTGATGGAAGGCTGGGTGCGCGTGCCGGGCGACGCCTTCTAAGGCAGCCCGCGTGCATGCTGTGGCGCCGCATGTGATTTGCGCGCCACAGTCATCGCCTCGCCCCCGCAGGGATCGGCCGTGCGGGGGTTTTTCACGAAGGCACTCCAAGAAGAAATAGGGAACTTCAGATATGCTCAAGTTTCGTCACATTTGAAGCAATCCATAACAGATCGATGCGGTACATCGACAGGCTCAACGAGCTGGCCAGCCATCACACCAGGGAGGTGGAACGGCTGAAGGCGGGTGCTGCCGCGAGAGCGGCTTCACCTGGCCGAGTTCCACGATCAGGCGGCGGCGCTCCTGCGCAACCTTGCTCTTCAATTGCAGGCGAAATCGATGCAAGAGAACTCCGGTTGGGACGACGACGAAGGCCATTGGGAAACCGCCAACCGCCATGACGCAGCGTGGTTCTGGGGGGCCGTGACGGCCGGTGTGGTGCTCTTGGCCGGCTCGGTCTACGTCTGCTATCGCTGGTTGATCTGAGCGCACCGCCACGGTGCGCCATAGCGCGGCCCTTGCGGTCGTCGTTGCGGATCAGCCACCAAGTTCTGTCAAAAACTTGTAACGCCCGGCAACGACGGCGTGGTTGCAGCGTGGTTCCAACCAAACGTGCATTAGTTCACTCAAACCAAGCGATTCCGCCAAGTTTTAGCCCCCACTCGAAGGTTTACTATCCACAGCGGATCAGCGATCATTCGCCCGCCTTGGCTCCCTACGAGGCCCAAGCCACCCGTACAAACCGATACAAGTAAGCAGATACTCCTGACGGCATGGACACCACCTTGGTTGAGGCGCCTCATCCAACCCTTTCCGGTGTGGCCCGAGTGTTGGTCAATGCCGGCAAGCTCAACACGCGCACGGCAGAAGACCTGGCCAAGCAGGCCAAGGAAAAGCGAATCAGCTTCATCGCCGCGGTGATTGCCGCCGGAGCGGTTTCTTCCATCGACCTGGCACACGCCCTGTCCTCGGCGTTCTCACTGCCATTGATCGACCTCGGCGCGGTCGATGTCCAGAGGCTGCCGCGCAGCGTCATCGAGCCCAAGCTCGCCGCCCAGTACCAGGTCGTCGTGCTCGGCAAGCGCGGCAACCGGCTCTTCGTTGCCGGCGCCGACCCCACCGACCAGGAAGCGCTCGAACGCGTCAAGTTCGCCACCCAGCTCACGCCCGAGTGGGTCATCGTCGAGCACGACAAGCTGATGAAGCTCCTCGAGGCCACCGGCGCATCGGCAGCCGAGGCGCTCGAAGGCATCGTCGGCGGCGACTTCGAGTTCGACATCACCGAAGAAGTCGCCACCGCCGCGGAGGCAGAGATCACCACCGACGTCGAAGACGCCCCGGTGGTGCGCTTCCTCCAGAAGATGCTGATCGACGCGATCAACCTGCGCGCTTCCGACCTGCACTTCGAGCCCTACGAGCAGAACTACCGCGTGCGCTTCCGCGTCGACGGCGAACTGCGCGAGATCACCCAGCCGCCGCTGGCCATCAAGGACAAGCTCGCCTCCCGCATCAAGGTCATCTCGCGGCTCGACATCTCCGAAAAGCGCGTGCCGCAAGACGGCCGCATGAAGCTCAAGTTCGGCAGCAAGTCGATCGACTTCCGCGTCAGCACGCTGCCCACGCTCTACGGCGAGAAGATCGTGATCCGTATCCTCGACTCTTCGAGCGCCAAGCTGGGCATCGAAGCCCTGGGCTACGAGAAGACGGAGAAAGAGCGCCTGATGAACGCGATCGTGCGCCCCTACGGCATGGTGCTGGTCACCGGCCCCACGGGTAGCGGCAAGACCGTGTCGCTCTACACCTGCCTGAACATACTCAACCAGCCGGGCGTCAACATCTCCACCGTCGAAGACCCGGCTGAAATCAACCTGCCGGGCATCAACCAGGTCAATGTCAACGACAAGGCCGGGATGGACTTCGCCACCGCGCTCAAGGCCTTCCTGCGCCAGGATCCCGACATCATCATGGTGGGCGAGATCCGCGATCTCGAAACGGCCGACATCGCCATCAAGGCCGCGCAGACCGGCCACATGGTGATGTCCACCTTGCACACCAACGACGCACCGTCCACGTTGACGCGTCTGCGCAACATGGGGGTGGCGCCTTTCAACATCGCATCCAGCGTGATCTTGATCACGGCCCAGCGCCTGGCTCGTCGTCTCTGCGAAAACTGCAAGGCCCAGGCCACCTATCCTCGCGAAGCCATGCTGCGCGCGGGTTTCACCGAAGCTGATCTCGAGGGCGGCTGGAAGCCGTATCGCTCCGTCGGGTTGCTCGAGCTGCAACAACGGCTACCGAGGTCGCGTCGGCCTTTACCAGGTGATGCCCATTACCGAGGAGATTCAGCGCATCATCCTGTCGGATGGCTCGGCAATGGACATCGCGGCACAGGCCCAGAAAGAAGGCGTGCGCGATCTTCGCCAGGCCGGCTTGGCGAAAGTGAAGTTGGGTGTCACGACTCTCGAAGAAGTGATCTCCGTAACGAACGAATAACGAATTCATACAGATCAGGGCGAGCGCCCTGGAGGCACTATGGCAACAGCGGCGTTGGCAAAGAAGGGACAGGAGTTCGTCTTCGAGTGGGAGGGCAAGGACCGCAACGGCAAGGCCGTGCGCGGCGAAATGCGTGCCGGCGGCGAGGCCATGGTCAATGCCAGCCTGCGCCGCCAGGGCGTCCTCGTCACCAAGGTGAAGAAGCGCCGCACGAGCGGCGGCCGCAGCATCAAGCCGAAAGACATCGCGATGTTCACGCGCCAGCTCGCCACGATGATGCGTGCCGGCGTGCCTCTGCTCCAGTCCTTCGACATCGTCGGGCGCGGCGCCACCAACCCGAGGCTGACTCGGCTGCTCAACGACATCCGCACCGACGTGGAAACCGGGACCAGCCTGTCTTCCGCGTTTCGCAAGCATCCGCTGCATTTCGACGCCCTGTACTGCAACCTGGTCGAGGCCGGTGAAGCTGCCGGTATTCTCGAAACCCTGCTGGAACGCCTGGCCACCTATCTCGAGAAGACCGAGGCCATCAAGGGCAAGATCAAGTCGGCCCTGATCTATCCGGTGGCCGTGCTGGTGGTGGCCTTCGTCGTGGTGGCGGTGATCATGATCTTCGTGATCCCGGCTTTCAAGGAAGTCTTCACTTCCTTCGGCGCCGACTTGCCCGCGCCGACCTTGATCGTCATGGCCATGTCGGAGTACTTCGTGCAGTACTGGTGGCTGATCTTCGGCGTGATCGGCGGTGGCACTTATTTCTTCCTCGAATCGTGGAAGCGATCCGAAAAGATGCAGAAGACGATGGACCGGCTGCTGCTCAAGGCGCCGATCTTCGGCAGCTTGGTCTACAAGTCGGCCGTCGCGCGCTGGACGCGCACGCTGGCGACGATGTTCGCCGCAGGCGTGCCCCTGGTGGAGGCGCTCGATTCCGTGGGTGGCGCCGCCGGCAATGCCGTATTCGCCGAAGCAACCGAAAAGATCCAGAAAGACGTCTCCACCGGCACCAGCCTCACGACCTCGATGCAATCGACAGGTGTCTTCCCGGTGATGGTGCTTCAGATGTGCGCCATCGGCGAAGAATCCGGCTCGATCGACCACATGCTCAACAAGGCGGCCGAGTTCTACGAGGAAGAGGTGGATGTCGCTGTGAAAGGCCTCTCCAGCTTGCTGGAGCCAGTGATCATCGTGGTGCTCGGCACCATCATCGGCGGCATCGTCGTGTCCATGTACCTGCCGATCTTCAAGCTGGGCCAGGTGGTTTGATCCTTTCTTCTTCCCTTCGCTGCTTCCATTCATGTCCCCTGAATCCTTGGCCTGGTGGCTGTCGCCAGCCGCCCTGGGCCTGCTTGGCCTTTGCGTCGGCAGCTTTCTCAATGTGGTGATCCACCGACTGCCGCTCATGCTCGAGCGGCAGTGGAAGCGCGACAGCGCCGAAATGCTCGGGCAGACACTCGCCGAGCAGGACGATCCTCCACTCACCTTGGCTCGCCCACGCTCGCGTTGCCCGCACTGCGGTCACCAGATCACCTGGTACGAGAACATTCCCGTGCTGAGCTGGCTGCGTGCTGCGCGGGCGTTGTTCGGAATGCAAGGCAAGGATCTCATCGCGCTATCCGTTCGTCGAACTGCTCACCGGCCTGCTGTTCGCCGGCGTGGCCTGGCGCCTCGGCCCGCAGCCGGTGGCACTGGCGTGGTGCGCCGTGATGGCCGTGCTGGTGGCGCTGACCTTCATCGACTGGGACACGACGCTCCTGCCGGACGACCTCACCCTGCCCTTGCTGTGGGCCGGCCTGGTGGTGGCAGCGCTCGGCTGGAACCTGCCCTTGTCCACGGCCCTGTGGGGCGCCGTGGCGGGCTATCTTTCCTTGTGGGGCGTGTACTGGCTCTTCAAGCTGACCACGGGCAAGGAAGGCATGGGCTATGGTGATTTCAAGCTGCTGGCCGCGCTCGGTGCGTGGCTGGGCTGGTCGATGCTGCTGCCGGTGCTGATCGCTGCCTCGGTGCTGGGCACCATCGTGGGCCTTGCAATGAAGGCGAGCGGTGCCCTGCGCGAAGGGCGCTATGTGCCCTTCGGCCCCTTCCTCGCGGGCGCCGGCGCGATGGTGTTTCTCATCGGCCCTGCCACGGTGCTCGGCTGGCTGGGCTGGTACTGAAAGGCTGTGTGACATGCGGGCGTCGCACCGCGTCGGATCGGTCTCACCGGAGGCATAGGCAGCGGCAAGAGCACCGTCGCCCAGATGCTGGTCGACTGCGGTGCCCTGCTCGTGGATACCGATGCGATCTCGCGCTCCCTCACCGCAGCAGGCGGTGGCGGCATTGAAGCCATCCGAAATCGCTTCGGCCCGGAGTTCATCGACGCCACGGGCGCACTCGATCGCGCACGCATGCGAGAGCTCGTGTTTCGCGAGCCGACTGCCAAGCTAAGCCTGGAACAACTCTTACATCCCCTCATCGGCGAAGAAACAAACCGCCAGGCCGCCTTGGCATTGCCGGGCCAGACGGTGGTCTTCGATGTGCCCTTGCTGGTCGAATCCGGGCGTTGGCGCTCGCGGGTCGATGCGGTGCTGGTGGTCGATTCCTCACCCGCCACGCAGATCGAGCGCGTGGTCGCGCGATCAGGCCTCGAGCGCGCACAGATCGAGAGCATCATCGCGAGCCAGGCTTCGAGGTCGGACCGCCTTGCCGCAGCCGACTTCGTGATCTGCAACGACGGCCTCACTCTCGAGCAATTGCGGCACACGGTGCGAGGACTTGTGGACGAGGCTGGCACCCCTCTTCGCTGTAACGAACAGGGCGACCCAGGTGGTCCGTGCGAAAAGCCTGTGGAACAATGCTCGCAATCCCGGCTCACCAAAACCTCCTGCCTTGATCCTCTACGAATATCCCTTCAACGAGAGCATCCGCACGATGCTCCGGCTCGAGCATCTCTTCGACCGGCTAGCGATCTTGATGTCACGCGAAGACGCCGTGGACCATCACTTCGCGCTGGCCACGATGTTCGAGATCATGGACGTCGCCTCGCGGGCCGACGTCAAGTCCGACCTGCTCAAGGACCTCGAGCGCCAGAAGGCCCAGCTCAATGCCTACCGCGGCAATCCCTCGATTTCCGAGCGTGTGCTCGACGAGGTGATCGAACGCATCGACCATGCGTTCGGTGCGCTCAACGAGTCGCCGGGCAAGGCGGGGCAATCGCTCACCACCAATGAATGGCTGATGAGCATCCGCAGCCGCATCAGCATTCCGGGTGGCACCTGCGAGTTCGACCTGCCGGCGTACTACGCCTGGCAAAAGAGCTCGGTCGCGCTGCGCCAGGCCGACCTCACGCAATGGATCTCCACGCTCATGCCGCTGGCCGAGGCGCTGAAGCTGCTGCTCACGCTGCTGCGCGACTCCGGCTCGCCGCACAAGGTCGTCACCACGCATGGCCAATACCAGCAGAGCCTGCCTCCCGGCCGCCTCTTCCACCTGATGCGCGTGCGCATCGATCCTTCCCTCGGCCTGATTCCTGAAATCAGCGGGCACCGCCTGATGGTGTCGATCCGCATGATGCGCCAGGAGCCCGACGGCCGCCTGCGCCCCGCCACGCATGACGAGGCGACATTCGATCTGACGCTGTGCTCATGAACACGCCTCCCATCAAGCGCCGCACGGTCAAGTGCCCCACCTGCCATGGCGAAAGCGTCTATGGCCCCGAGAACCCCTACCGCCCCTTCTGCAGCGAGCGCTGCAAGAACGTGGACTTCGGTGCCTGGGCGAGCGAGAGCTACCGCGTGGAGGCGAAGCCCGATCCCCAGGACTTGCCGGACGACGACTCGACCGGTCGCCCTCACTAGGCCACCAGATCAGGCCGAATGCGTGGACCCTTCGAAGCCACGCTCCTCGGCAAACCACTTCAGCACGGGCACCGTGCCGGGCAGCACCGGGGTGACCGCCACCGGCAGCTCCTGCCAGGCCATCGCCTGCTGCTCGCGCATCTCGAACTCGCCGCTCCAGTCGTAGACCTTGCAGAAGTGCAGGCGCACCAGGGCATGCGGGTAGTCCATGATCTCGACCTTCCACGGGTGCGCATGGCCGATGGTGATGCCGAGCTCTTCGTGCAGCTCGCGGCGCAGCGCCTCTTCGACCGTCTCGCCCGACTCCAGCTTGCCGCCAGGAAACTCCCAGTACCCCGCGTAGACCTTGCCTGCGGGCCGTGAGGTCAGCAGGAAGCGTCCTTCATGCCGGCCTTCGCGCTCGATCAACACGCCCACCGCGACATCGACGGGCTGGCGCTCACTCACTCCGCACCCCGCCATCGCCGGCGTGGCGCCCCGCGTAGTCGCGAGCGAACTGGTAGGCCACCCGGCCCGAGCGCGAACCGCGCTCCAGCGCCCACACCAGCGACTCCTGGCGGGCCGCGGCGATGGCTTCGTCGCTGACGTCGAAGCTGCGCAGCCATTGGGCGACGATGGCCAGGTACTCGTCCTGGCTGAACGGATAGAAGCTGACCCACAGCCCGAAGCGCTCGGAAAGCGAGATCTTCTCTTCCACCACCTCGCCCGGGTGCACCTCGCCGTCCTCGGTATGGGTGTAGGTGAGGTTCTCCTTCATGTATTCGGGCAGGAGGTGGCGACGATTGGAGGTCGCGTAGATCAGCACATTGGGCGAGGTCGCGGCGATCGAGCCGTCGAGGATCGACTTCAGCGCCTTGTAGCCCGGCTCGCCCTCGTCGAAGCTCAGGTCGTCGCAGTAGACGATGAAGCGCTCGGAGCGCTCGGCCACCAGGTCGACCAGGTCGGGCAGGTCCACCAGGTCGGTCTTGTCGACTTCGATCAGCCGCAATCCGCGCGGCGCGAATTCGTTGAGGCAGGCCTTGATGAGCGATGACTTGCCGGTGCCGCGAGCGCCGGTCAGGAGCACGTTGTTGGCGCCGCGGCCGTCCACGAACTGCTCGGTGTTGCGCACCAGCCGCTCCTTCTGGGCATCGACCTCGCGCAGGTCGGCGAGGCGGATGCCCGACACATGCTTGACCGGCTCGACCACGCCGCTGCCGCCTCGCTTGCGATAGCGGAACGCGATGGATGCGCTCCAGTCGGGCGCCATGGGGGGATGGGGAAGGACGGCTTCGAGGCGGTTCAAGACCGTCTCGGCGCGGGTGATGAGGTGTTCGAGGGAGGCAGACATCTTGGGGCCGGCGGTAAGTGGCGGAGGAGTTTAAGCCCTCACCGGCCGCGGCCCTCGGCGCAAGCGCTCAGCCCATCATGAGGCGCAGGCTGGCGTCCAGGTGTTCGGTGGGCACGCGCTTGAAACCGGAGCGGGCGTAGCGCTGCAAGCGCCCGAGCATGAAGCTCGTCAGCACGGAAGCGAGGGTGGTGGCATCGACGGTGGGCGTCGTCGAGCCGGCGTCATCGGCTGCGCCGCGCAGGCTCTGGCGAAGCTGCGATTCGATGCGATCGAAGAACTGGTTCATGCGGGCCAGCAGGCGCTCGTTCTCGAACACCAGGGCATCGCCCACCATCACGCGCGTCATGCCAGGGTTCTTCTCGCCGAACTGCAGCACCACCGCCACGATCTTCTGGGCCTGCACCACGCCCGAAGGCTCACCCTCGGCGATCTGGTTGATGAGGGTGAAGACGCTCTGCTCGATGAACTCGATCAGGCCTTCGAACATCTGCGCCTTGCTGGCGAAGTGGCGGTACAGCGCGGCCTCGCTCACCTCGAGCCTGGACGCCAATGCGGCAGTGGTGATGCGGTCGGCCCCCGGCTGCTCGAGCATGGCAGCCAGGGTCTGCAGGATCTGGATGCGCCGCTCCCCCGGCTTGGGACGCTTGCGCGCCGGCGTCTCGGGTGCGCTGCCTGCCGACGCGGCCGAAGCGGCATCGACAGCCGCGACCGGATCGGTTTCTTCAGGCGGGGAGACGGGGGAATGGGCCATTGGAGTGCGCGTAACTTTTGTAGCGAAGGGATTCTCGCATACACGTACACGGGCTTTCGGCGCAGGTAAACACCAACTTCAGGTCCGTGTGGCAAAACCCTCGGAAGGCAGCTCCCAGTGAGCGGGAGCCGCGGATCCGGCTCTGCCGGTCCGCTGGCGGAGCCCCCTAGGGGGGAGTGCCGCGGCTCAGCCGACCTGCGTCGGCTTGGCGGCACGAAGCCGCCGACTCTGGCGGCTGGCTCCGCGCGAAGCGCCTCCGGGTGGTCCGTCAATGGGAGCGGATCATCGTGCCGTAGGCCTGGTCGGTCAGCACTTCGAGCAGCATCACGTGCGGCACGCGACCGTCGACGATATGCACCGTATTGACGCCGCTCTTGGCCGCATCGAGCGCCGAGGCGATCTTGGGCAGCATGCCGCCGGAGATGGTGCCGTCGGCGAACAGCTCGTCGATCTCGCGCGCGCTCAGGTTGGTGAGCAGCTTGCCCGCCTTGTCGAGCACGCCCGGGGTATTGGTCAGCAGCATCAGCTTCTCGGCGCGCAGCACCTCGGCGAGCTTGCCGGCCACCACGTCGGCGTTGATGTTGTAGTTCTCGTTGTGCTCGCCGAAGCCCAATGGCGAGATCACCGGGATGAACTGGTCGTCCTGCAGCGCCTTGACCACCGAGGGATCGATGGAGACGATCTCGCCGACCTGGCCGACATCGTGCTCCTTGGACGGATCGTCCTTGTCCTTCATGCGCAGCTTGCGCGCGCGGATCATGCCGCCGTCGCGCCCGGTGAGGCCCACCGCCTTGCCGCCGGCCACGTTGATCAGGCCCACGATGTCCTGCTGCACCTGGCCCGCCAGCACCCACTCGACCACTTCCATGGTCTCCTCGTCGGTGACGCGCATGCCCTGGATGAAGGTGCCCTTCTTGCCGACCTTGGCGAGCGCCTCGTCGATCTGCGGCCCGCCGCCATGCACCACCACCGGGTTCATGCCCACCAGCTTGAGCAGCACCACGTCCTCGGCGAAATCCTGCTGCAGGGCCGGGTCGGTCATGGCATTGCCGCCGTACTTGATGACGATGGTGCGGCCGTGGAACTTGCGGATGTAGGGCAGCGCCTGGGCCAGGATTTCGGCCTTGTCGCGCGCTGCGATGTGGTTGAGATCGTGTTGGGCCGCGGCAGCGGCGGGGGGCTCGGCGCTCATGGGTGCTGGAACTCCAGGATGGGAGGATTGGGAATCGCCCGCGATTTTAGGGTCGGCATCGTGACAGTTCCGCCGACTTGACCTTGCCCTCGTGGCAGGGTCTAAAGTGAGGCGCCTGGTTGTCCAAGGATCGATGATGAAACGTTCTTCCGGTTTCAAGCCTGTACGCAGGCAGGCGCTCGCCGCGCTCGCGGCCACGGCGGCAAGCGTCGTGGTGGGGTCGCCGCAGGCTGCGAGCCCGCCTCGGGTCGAAGTGTGGAAGTCCGCCACCTGCGGCTGTTGCCAGGCCTGGGTCGACCACCTGCGGGCCAATGGCTTCGACGTGAAGGTGAACGAGGTGGGTGATCCCGCCGAGTACCGCGCGAAGTTCGGCATGGCCGATCGCTACGGCTCGTGCCACACCGCGAAGGTCGACGGCTACGTGCTCGAAGGCCACGTCCCCGCACGCGAGGTCCGGCGCCTGCTGAAGGACAAGCCCGTGGGCGTGGGCCTCGCCGTCCCCGCCATGCCTGTCGGTTCTCCCGGCATGGAGGTGGGTGATCGCAAGGACCCGTACGATGTGCTGCTGGTCAGCCGCGACGGGCGGGCCAGCGTGTACCAGAGCTATCGCTGAGGATGAACATGAGAAGACTGTTGACCGCAATGGCCTTGACGCTCGCCGCCTCCATGGCGCTGGCCCAGGCCAGCGAAGGCGAGGTCCGCAAGATCGACAAGGAGGGCGGCAAGATCACGCTCAAGCACGGCGAGATCAAGAACCTCGACATGCCGCCGATGACGATGGTCTACCGAGCCCAGCCCCCTAGCCTGCTCGACAAGGTGCAGGTGGGCGACAAGGTCAAGTTCACCGCCGAGAAGGTGGGCGGGAACTACGTCGTCACCTCGCTGGCGCCCGCGCGCTGAGACTGCGGCGCAAGGCGCTCACCAGTACAGGCCGCGCATCATCTGCCGCATCGCCTGGCGTGCGCACCAGCGGCATGCTGATCGTGGTGAAGTCGATGCCGGAGTCGGCCAGCTGCTGGCCGCGCGCGCGTCCAGGCATCGAGCGTCCTCCAGGAACGGTGATTGCCGATTCTTCCCCATAGAGCTCGCTCACTAGAGAAATCGGCTCAAGCGCCTCCGTGCGGCCCCTATAGTGACCAGACTATTCCCACTACCCGACAACGACCTTGCCGCTCCCCCCTTCATGAACCGCCCAACAGGAGACAACATGGTCAAGAAACTCCGCAAGATGGCCGAGAAGAAGGCCGAAAGACCGGCCGGCCCGCAGGGCAGCCAGCTTGCCGCAACGGTCAAGGAGTCGGCCCAGCAGATCTGGCTGGCCGGGCTGGGCGCCTTCGCCAAGGCCCAGGAAGAAGGCACCAAGGTGTTCGAGGCGCTGGTCAAGGAGGGCGCGACCATCCAGACCAAGTCCCAGGCCGAGGCCGAAGGAAGGCCGGGCCCGTCTGGTGGGGGCATGAGCTCGATGGTCGGCGAGATCGCCGGCAGGGCTGGTCACTGGGACAAGCTCGAAGCGATCTTCGAGGACCGCGTGGCCAAGGCGCTGAACCGCCTGGGCGTGCCGAGCAACAGGGACCTGGACGCGCTCGCAGCGCGCATCGAGGGGCTCGACAAGACCGTGTCGCGGCTTGCGAAGGGCAGCGCCGCGAGCCAGGCTTCATCGAAGGCCCCGGCAGAGGCGGCACCGAAGGCCAAGGCGAAATCCACCACCGCTGCGACCAAGGCCACGCCCAAGGCTTCATCGAAGTCCGCCGCCAAGCCCGCGGGCCGGCGCTCGAACGGATCAGCCGAGCCTGCGGCCAAGCGCGTGGCGCGCAAGTCTGCCGCTTGACGGCAGCGCGAGGCGCCGACCCGGCGCCTCGGCATCACCGCAGCCTCAGCTGCGGTAGTCGGCGTTGATGCTGACGTAGTCGTGCGAGAGGTCGCAGGTCCACACCGTGGTGTGGGCCGATCCGCGGCCGAGCAGCACGCGCACCGTGATCTCGCTTTGCTTCATCACCCGCTGCCCGTCTTCCTCGCGGTAGTCGGGATGGCGGCCGCCGTTGCGGGCGACGTGCACGTCGTCGAGATAGAGGTCGATGCGGGTCTGGTCGAGATCGTCGATGCCCGCATAGCCCACCGCGGCGAGGATGCGGCCGAGGTTGGGATCGCTCGCATAGAAGGCGGTCTTGATCAGCGGCGAATGCGCGATCGCGTACGCGACCTGGCTGCATTCGTCCACGCTGGCGCCACCCTCGACCCTGACGGTGATGAACTTGGTCGCGCCCTCGCCGTCGCGCACGATCGCCTGCGCGAGCTGCTGCGCCACGCCGACCACCGCTTCGCGCAGCGCGGCGCCCTCGGGAGAGTCGAGGCTGGTGACCTGCTCGTGACCCGCCTTGTGCGTGGCGACCAGCACGAAGGCGTCGTTGGTCGAGGTGTCGCCGTCGATCGTGATGCGGTTGAAGGACCGGTCGGCCGCCTCGCGCGCGAGCTGCTGCACCAAGGCCGGCGCGATGTTCGCATCGGTCGCGGCGAAGCCGAGCATGGTGGCCATGTTGGGCCGGATCATGCCGGCGCCCTTGCTGATGCCGGTGACCGTGACCGTGCTGCCGCCGATGCGCACCTGCCGCGAAGCGGCCTTGGGCACGGTGTCGGTGGTCATGATGGCCTCGGCCGCGTTGGCCCAGTTGTCGGCCTTGAGGTCGGCGAGAGCCGCGGGCAGCCCGGCTTCGATGCGATCGTGGGGCAGCGGCTCCATGATCACGCCGGTCGAGAACGGCAGCACCTGCTCGGGCGCCAGCTCGAGCTTGCGCGCCAGCGCCACGCAGGTGGAGTAGGCGCGCACCAGGCCGTCTTCGCCGGTGCCGGCGTTGGCATTGCCGGTGTTGATCACCAGCGCGCGCACGCCCACATTGGCCTCGAGATGCTTGCGCGCCAGCTGCACCGGCGCTGCGCAGAAGCGGTTCTTCGTGAATACCGCGCCGACCGAGCTGCCTTCATCCAGCGTGAAGACACACAGGTCCTTGCGGTTGGCCTTGCGCACGCCGGCCATGGCGATGCCGATCTGCACGCCAGGGACGGCATGCAGCGACTGAGGATCGGTAGCGCTCAGATTGACAGGCATGACGAAGCCTTCCTCAGGCTAGCCGGCCGTGGCACTGCTTGTATTTCTTGCCGCTGCCGCAGGGGCACGGGATCGTTGCGCCCGACCCGGGGATATTCCTGCACCTGGGTGGCCGTGTCGGTGGCGACGCTGCCGTCTTCGTTGGGGTGGATGTAGCTCACGTTGGTGATGTGATCGACCCGCTCCTCGATCGCCTCGGCGGCCTGGGCCGCTTCGTCCTGCGACTGGATGCGCACCGTCATCAGCACGCGGGTCACTTCCATCTTCACCACGTCGAGCAGCTGGGCGAACAGCTCGAAGGCCTCGCGCTTGTACTCCTGCTTCGGGTTCTTCTGCGCATAGCCGCGCAGGTGGATGCCCTGGCGCAGGTAGTCGAGCGCCGCCAGGTGCTCGCGCCAGTGCGAGTCGATCGACTGCAGCAGCACCATGCGCTCGAACTGCGTGAACTGCTCCTTGCCGACGCGCTCCACCTTGCCCTGGTAGGCCTGGTGCGCCGCCGCGTGCACCTTCTCGAGGATGTCGTCGTCAGTGATGGATTCGCTCTTCTCGACCCAGTCCTTCAGGTCGACCTCGAGCTGCCATTCCTCGCGCAGCGTCTTCTCCAGGCCGGCCAGGTCCCACTGCTCCTCGACGCTTTCCTCGGCCACGTAGGTGCGCACCACGTCGGTGAAGGAGCCCTCGCGCAGGCTGGCGATCTGCGCGGACATGTCGCTCGCATCGAGGATGTCGTTGCGCTGCTGGTAGATGACCTTGCGCTGGTCGTTGGAGACGTCGTCGTATTCGAGCAGCTGCTTGCGGATGTCGAAGTTGCGCGCCTCGACCTTGCGCTGCGCGCTCTCGATGCTGCGGGTGACGATGCCCGCCTCGATCGCCTCGCCATCGGGCATCTTGAGGCGGTCCATGATGGCCTTGACGCGATCGCCCGCGAAGATGCGCATCAGCGGGTCTTCGAGCGAGAGGTAGAAGCGCGAGGAGCCCGGGTCGCCCTGGCGACCCGAGCGGCCGCGCAGCTGGTTGTCGATGCGGCGCGACTCGTGCCGCTCGGTGGCGATGATGCGCAGGCCGCCGAGCTTCACGACCTGCTCGTGCAGGCCTTGCCACTCGGCGCGCAGTGTGTCGCCGCGCTGCAGCTTCTCGGCGTCCGGCAGGCTCGGATCCAGCTCGATCAGCTGCACCTGCTTCTCGACGTTGCCGCCCAGCACGATGTCGGTGCCGCGGCCGGCCATGTTGGTGGCGATCGTGATCATCTTCGGCCGGCCGGCCTGCGCGATGATCTCGGCCTCCTTGGCATGCTGCTTGGCGTTGAGCACCTGGTGCGGCAGCTTGGCCTTCTCGAGCAGGCCGGAGATCAGCTCGGAGTTCTCGATCGAGGTGGTGCCCACCAGCACCGGCTCGCCGCGCTCGTAGCACTCGCGGATGTCCTGCAGCACCGCGTCGTAGCTCTCGCGGCTGGTCTTGTAGACGCGATCGAGCTCGTCCTCGCGGATGGTGGGCTTGTTGGGCGGGATCACCACGGTCTCGAGGCCGTAGATCTCCTGGAACTCGTAGGCCTCGGTGTCGGCCGTGCCCGTCATGCCGGCGAGCTTGCCGTACATGCGGAAGTAGTTCTGGAAGGTGATGGAAGCCAGCGTCTGGTTCTCGGCCTGGATCTCCACGCCTTCCTTGGCCTCGACCGCCTGGTGCAGGCCGTCGGACCAGCGCCGCCCGGTCATCAGGCGGCCGGTGAACTCGTCGACGATGATGATCTCGCCGTTCTGCACCACGTAGTGCTGGTCGCGGTGGTACAGGTGCTTGGCCCGCAGCGCCGCGTTGACATGGTGCATCAGCGTGATGTTGGCCGGGTCGTAGAGGCTCGCGCCGTCCACCAGCAGGCCGGCCTGCGTCAGGATGCGCTCGGCGTTCTCGTGGCCGGCTTCGGTCAGGAACACCTGGTGGGTCTTCTCGTCGACCGTGAAGTCGCCCGGCTCGATCACGCCCTCGCCGGTGCGCGGATCGGCCTCGCCGATCTGCTTCTTGAGCAGCGGCACCACCTTGTTGATGCGCGACGTAGAGCTCGGTGTGGTCCTCGGCCTGGCCGCTGATGATGAGCGGCGTGCGCGCCTCGTCGATCAGGATCGAATCGACCTCGTCGACGATGGCGTAGTGCAGCCCGCGCTGCCACGCGATCGCCGGTCTCGTAGACCATGTTGTCGCGCAGGTAGTCGAAGCCGAACTCGTTGTTGGTGCCGTAGGTGACGTCGGCGCCGTAGGCGGCCTGCTTCTCCTCGCGCGGCATCTGCGGCAGGTTGACACCCACCGTGAGGCCGAGGAAGTTGTAGAGGCGGCCCATCCATTCGGCGTCGCGACGGGCGAGGTAGTCGTTGACCGTCACCACGTGCACGCCCTGGCCGGTGAGCGCATTGAGATAGACCGGCAGCGTCGCCATCAGCGTCTTGCCTTCGCCGGTGCGCATCTCGGCGATCTTGCCGTTGTGCAGGACCATGCCGCCGATGAGCTGCACGTCGAAGTGGCGCATCTTGAGCACGCGCTTGCCGCCTTCGCGCACGGTGGCGAAGGCCTCGGGCAGCAGCTGCTCGAGCGTCTCGCCCTTGGCGACGCGGTCCTTGTACTCGAGGGTCTTGGCGCGCAGCTGCTCGTCGCTCAGCGCCTCGAATTGAGGTTCGAGCGCATTGATCTTCTCCACCACGCGCCGGTACTGCTTGAGAAGTCGATCGTTGCGACTGCCGAATATCTGGGTGAGGAGCTTTGGCAACATGCGAATTGGCGTTCGTGGCAACCGGCCGCAGGGGCACCCTGGGCCGTTCGTGACAACGGGCCGCCGCAGGAGGCGCCCTGGTCGGCCCGAAAGCGGATGAGTTTAGCACCCGGCCTGTGCGGGCTCAGGAGCCTGGGCGCCAGAGATCGTGGCCCGCCCGAAGGCGCTCAGCGCGTGGCCGGCGGGCCTGCCGCCGCGAGGCGGGGAGCGGCGGGCAGGCTCCCGCGCGCGAGGAACCTGGCGGGATCCTGGGGCACGCCGGAAATCAGCACCTCGAAGTGCAGGTGCGGCCCCGTGGAGCGGCCGGTGGAGCCGACCAGGGCGATCACCTGGCCGCGCTTGACCAGGTCGCCCTGCTTTGCAACCAGGCGGGAGGCATGGGCATAGCGCGTGACCAGCCCGTTGCCATGGTCGAGGTCGATCATGTTGCCGTAGGCGCTGTTCGGCTCGGCCGCCAGCACCACGCCGCCGGCGGCCGCCCTGATCGGCGTGCCGGTCTCGACCGGAAAATCGAGCCCGGTGTGCAGCGCCTTGCGGCCGGTGAACGGGTCGCTGCGGAAGCCGAAGCCGGAGCTCGTGCCACCCTCGACGGGCCTCGAATTGGGCACCATCAGCGCCTTCATGCGCTGCTCGAACAGGCGCGACTCGATCACGGTGAACATGTCGGCGCGCTCCTGGGTGCTCTCGTCGAGCGTGTCCATCAATCGATTGAGCTCGTCGAACGAGGGCCGCTGCGCCGGCACGTACGGACCACCCTGGCCCGGCCCCTTGGCTCCCGGCTTGTCCTCTTGCGGCTTGAGCTCCTCGGGCTTGATGCCGACCATGCCGGACACCCGCTCGCCCACTGCCTCGAGCTGCACCAGCTTCGCTTGCATTTCGCCCACCTTGCGCGCCATGGCGTCGAGGTTCTCGCGCATGAAGCGATCGCGCTGCGCGACCTCGTCCTTGACCACCAGCTTCACCAGCTGGCTCACCACCGGCCAGCCCTCACGCGCCGCCTTGATGAAGACAAGGTGATAGATCGCGCCCGACACGGCCAGCATCGACAAGCCGAGCAGCAGGACCGCAAGCGCGAGCTGCACCCGGCTCAGGCTCAGCACGCGTGTGCGCGCCGCATGGCCGTGGGTGATGATGATCTGCATCGGTAAACTCCCGCCTCATGAAACCTCGCGCCGATCGCACGCTGCCCATTCATGAGGCCCTGAGCCGCAGCACCGTGCTCGAGCGACTTCAACAACTGCTGCGCGAATCCAGCGCGCGATACGACACGATTCGCCCTCTCCTGCCACCCGCCCTCGCCGCCCATGTGAAGCCCGGGCCGGTCGATGATGAGGGGTGGTCCCTCCTCGCACCCAATGGGGCCGCCGCTGCGAAACTCAGGCAACTGCAGCCCAGGCTCGAGGAAGCCCTGCGTCAAAACGGGTGGCAGGTTAGCGCAATCAGGGTCAAGGTTCAATCGCGCTGATCGGTGCTTTACACGCGGTTTGGAAACCCCAGGTAACGCGCCGTGAAGGCGTCACGAACAGAGCGTGACGGCGCGCTCTGCGCACGACTTCGAAGGGTCGCCGCGCAGCATGCCGAACAGGTTCTTCGGGTCCGGCAGCGAGGGCACCAGCGAGAGCCTCTGGCCGAGGCCGAGGTCGGCGGCGGCCGCGCGCATGAAGCGCAGCGCCGAGAAGTCTTCGAGCGCGAAGCCGACCGAGTCGAACACGGTGATGTCGCTCGCGCTGATGCGGCCCGCAGCCTGGCCCGCCAGCACGCGCCACATCTCGGTCACGGCGAAGTCGACAGGCATCTGCTGCAGGTCGCCTTCGACGCGGGTCTGGGGCTCGTATTCGACGAACACCCGGGCGGCGCGCAGCACGTCGGCATGCAGTTCGGTCTTGCCCGGGCAATCGCCGCCGACCGCGTTGATGTGCATGCCGGGCTCCAGCATGTCGGCGGTCACGATGGTCGCGTTGGTCTTGTCGGCCGTCACGGTGGTGACGATGTCGGCGCCGCGCACCGCCTCGGCAATGCTGTCGCAAACGATGGTGCGCAAGCCGCTGCCCTGCAGGTTGCGGATCAGCTTGGACGTGGCCTGCGGGTCCACGTCATACAGGCGCAGCGTCTCGATGCCGACGAGGCACTGGAACGCCATGGCTTGAAACTCACTTTGCGCGCCGTTGCCGATGAGCGCCATCACGCGGCTGTCGGGTCGGGCCAGGGCGCGTGCCGCCACGGCCGACATCGCGGCGGTGCGCAAGGCGGTCGTCAGGGTCAGCTCGCTGAGGAACACCGGCGTGCCGGTTTCCACGTCGGCCAGCGCGCCGAAGGCCATCACGGTGGGCAGGCCCAGCTTGAAGTTGCGAGGGTGGCCGTTGACGTACTTGAAGGTGTAGGTCTCGCCGTCGGAAATGGGCATCAGCTCGATCACGCCCTCGGCGGAGTGGCTCGCCACGCGGGCCGACTTGTCGAACTCGCCCCAGCGCAGATAGTCTTGCTCGAGGCAGGTCGCGATGCCTTCGAGACAGGCGGCGATCCCGAGGCGGTTGACGAGGCGAGCGGCTTCTTCGGCGCTCAGGAAATGGGTGGCAACGCGATCGGGACGGCTGCTGATGGGTGCTCATGTCGGATCCTCTTGTCTCTTGATATGAAGTATCCAGACCGGCGCTGGCAATTAGAATCGCCAAGCTTGCAAGCTTTTCGCCAGTTTTTTGCCGAAATGGCAACCGCCGCTGCCGAATTGAACAAATGGACTCCACCGACCAGGCGCTGCTCTCCCTCCTGCGCACCGACGCCCGCATGAGCATCGCGACGCTTGCCAAGAAGCTCGGCGTCTCCCGCGGGACGGTGACCAACCGCATCACCCGGCTCGAGGATGCCGGCGTGATCGTCGGCTACACCGTGCGCCTGCGGCCCGACGCGCAGCCCGACGAGATCAGGGCCTGGATGAGCGTGGCAGTCGTTGGCAACGCAACCCGCGAGGTGATCGCGAGCCTGCTCGGCGAGCCGGGCGTGGCCGAGCTGCACGACACCAACGGTCGCTGGGACCTGCTCGCCGAGTTGCGCGCGGCCAACCTCTCCGAGCTGGCCAAGGTGCTGGAGCGCATCCGGCTCATCCGCGGCATCAGCCAGACCGAGACCAGCATCCATCTCGAGACCTACCGGCTGTCCTGAACCCTGTCCCCCACGAGGGACAGCGCCATCGGCTTGCCCCATCTTTCGGGGACTGGACACCCTCCTTCATCGAGTGCACGCTGCAAGGAGGCAAGCGGCTCTTGGCTCGTGCTGCGAAGGAGTACCGACATGACGGTCACGCTCAAGCGAATGGACGGTGGCAGCAGTGAAATTCCGCCCGAGACGCTGCAGTCCTTCAGGGCCGGCTTCAGGGGCCCTGTCCTCGCTCCCGACGATCCCGGCTATGAGGAAACGCGCCAGATCTGGAACGCGATGATCGACCGGCGTCCGGGCCTGATCGTCCGCTGCACCGGCACGGCCGACGTGGTGCAGGCCGTGCGCTTCGCCCGCACGCAAGGGGCCCTGGTGTCGGTACGCGGTGGTGGCCACAACATCGCGGGGCTGGCCGTCTGCGATGGCGGCCTGATGATCGATCTCTCGCTGCTGAAGGGCGTGTGGATCAACCACGATCGCCAGAGCGTGATCGCGCAGGCCGGCTGCACGCTGGGCGATGTCGATCGAGAGACGCAGCTTCACGGCCGCGCCGCCGTGCTCGGCTTCATATCGACGACCGGCATCGCCGGGTTGACGGTGGGCGGCGGCTTCGGCTACCTGACCCGCCGCCATGGGTGGACCTGCGACAACCTCCTCTCGATGGAACTGGTGACCGCCGACGCCCAGGTGCTGCGCGTGTCCGCCGACGAGAACGAGGACCTGTTCTGGGCCCTGCGCGGAGGCGGCGGCAATTTCGGCATCGTCACTTCGTTCGAATACCGGCTGGCGCAGGTCGGGCCCGAGATCCTGGGCGGCGCGATCGCATGGCGCGGAGAAGATTCAGCGCAGGTGCTGCAGGCCTATCGCGAATTGACCGAGCGCGCCCCGCGCGAGCTGACCTGCGTGGCGGTGCTGCGCATCGCGCCACCGGCGCCGTGGTTGCCCAAGGATGTCCACGGCAAGCCGATCGCGGCGCTGTTCGTTTGCCACAGCGGAAACATCGAGCAAGGCGAGGCATTGCTCGAGCCCTTGCGCAAGCTGGGTGCGCCGGTGGCCGACATCGTGACCCGCCGGCCCTACGCGCAGATGCAGACCCTGCTCGACGCCACGCAACCCAAGGGCCGGCGCTACTACTGGAAGTCGCACTACCTGGGGGGCATCGACACCCGCGCCATCGAGCTCGCCACCGAGCATGCCCGGGGCCTCGTCTCGCCGTTCTCGGCGGTCGTCCTGTTCCACATCCAGGGCGCCCTCAACGAGCTGCCGGCCGACCATTCGCCGGTGGGCAACCGCGACGCCGCGCACGTGCTCAACATCACCAGCTCCTGGGAGAAGCCGGAGGATGACGCCGCGAACATCAAGTGGGCGCGCGACTGCTTCGAGGCCACCCGGGCCTGCTCGACCGGCGGCACCTACCTGAACTTCCTCACCGAAGAAGAAGGCGCCGATCGAATCGAGGCCGCGTACGGACGAAAGACGCTGGACCGTCTCGCGGTGCTAAAGAAGAAGTACGACCCCGACAACTTCTTCCGCCATACCAAGAGTGTGCTGGGCTGAACATACATGCGGGGACAGGTCGACCCTGTCCCCGCACGCCTCCCTTGTTCACGAACCCGCCGTCACGGTGCGTCGCTGATCTCGAGCGTGGTCTGGCCGGAATCGTCCGTCCTCGCGACCAGCACCTTGATGTCGTTGGGAACGGCCACGCCGATGCCCGCGGACGGGATGGTCATGATCAGCCAGTCGGCGTTCTTGTCGAGGTTGACGGTGTTGTTGAAGATCACGTTCTTCGTGCCGGCCGTGGTCACGGTCAGCGCATAGGTGCCGCCTTCGAGGTTGTCGATCGAGTCGGAGCCGCTGGCCGGCACGGCGGCCTTGTAGCCGACGGCCGCAAATCGCGGGCCGACGGTGTTGATGTCGACGCCCGGTTGCGTCAGGTAGACGTCGACGTTCTGCGCGTTGATGGACGCATTGAGCGCACGCGCCCGCGCATTGTTGGTGCCGAGGGCCTTGGTGTACGGGTCGTCGATGAGCATCAGGTCGGCCTGCGCTGCGCCCGGCAAGGCCACCACGGTGTACTTGTGGCCACGGTCGGCGCGGAAGCGCGGCAGCGTGCCGACCTGCGTGCCTGTGCCGGCGAGCTTGGCGGCCACGTCGGTGTCTTCGGTGCGGATGTCGAAGTAGGTCGAGGCGAACTTGTAGGCGATGTTGGTCGCGCGCGCCTCGTCATTGTTGTTGCGGTTCATCGTCAGGTTGGGCCCGAACGGGATCGCATGCACGTAGCGCAGCTGCGGGTCCGCAAGGTCGAGGCGGTCGTCGAGGCCGTCGCCGCCACCGCCGCCGCAGGCGGTCACCAGGGCCAATGGAACGGCGGCAAGCGCCAGGAGGAACTTGGTTCTCGAGATCTTCATGGGGACACCTTGTTGCTTGGTTGCTCTGATCCCACCGGGACTCCCTGGTGGCACATCTGCCAAGATGGCAAGCAGACGGTAGGGCTATTGCGCGTCAGCGGAATGTCGGATGCACACGATCAGTGCGTGTCGGACTCAGCCGACTCTCCCGAAAGCATTGCAAGCAATTGCGTCGCGGGCACGCGGCTTGGCAAGGCCGATGCCTGCGACTACCCTCGTCTTCGATACCGGCTTGTGGCGTGACGAAGCGAAAGGCCCGGCCATGCAAGCGATCCGGCGCGGCCTCGCTCCCGAGCGCGAGGCCTCCATCCTGCAGGTGTTCCTTCAGGCCAGCGGCTACCCGGTCAACCCCGACGGCCGATTCGGCGGAAGCACCGAGCGCGCCTTGCGCGCCTTCCAGCTCGACCATGGGCTGATCGCCGACGGCGTGGCGGGCGAGAAGACCTGGACCAAGCTGTTCTCGCTGCACCCCGACCTGCTCACGCGCATGTCGGCCAAGTGGCTGTCGCAGCGGGACATCGACGACTTCTCCTCCACCCATGCGGTGGAGGCACCGGCGGTGCGCGCGGTCTACGGCGTGGAGTCGGGCGGCCTCGGCTTCATCGGGCTCGGCGCCGAAGATCCTGTTCGAAGGCCATCTGTTCTGGAAGCAACTGAAGAAGGCCGGCCTCGACCCTGCGCGGTTCGTGCGGGGCAATGCAGACATCCTGTTCGCGAGCTGGAGGCCCGACAGCTACGCCGGCGGCCTGGCCGAGCACGACCGGCTCGAGCGTGCCGCGGCGATCCACCGCCCCTCGGCCCTGCGCTCCGCCTCCTGGGGCCTGTTCCAGGTGCTCGGCGAGCACGCCGAGCGGCTCGGCTTTGCCGATGTGGAAGCATTTGTCACGGCAGTGAGTCGCTCGGAGGCCGAGCAGCTCCAGGTGTTCGGGCGCTTCATCGTCGCCGGCCGCTATCGCGGCAAGAGCCTGCTCGCGTGGCTGCAAGCCAAGGACTGGGCCGCGTTTGCTGCCGGCTACAACGGCCCGGGCTATGCGCGCAACCGTTACGACAAGAAGCTGGCTGCGGCCTACGCGAAGTACGCTGCAATGGATCGAGGGGCCGGCGCCTGAGACGTCCGGCGTGTCAACTTGCGGAGATCGAACATGAGCGAGAACTACGACGCCATCGTGATCGGCAGCGGCCAGGCCGGACCCTTCCTCGCGGTGAAGCTCGCGCGCGCCGGCAGGAAGGTCGCGCTGGTCGAGCGCATGCACATCGGCGGCACCTGCCTCAACGATGGCTGCATGCCCACCAAGGCGATGGTGGCAAGCGCCCGCATCGCCCACCTCGCGCGACGCGCGGCCGACTTCGGCGTCGGCGTCTCGGGCGCCGTCACGGTGGACATGAGGGCGGTCAAGGCGCGCAAGGACGAGCTCGTCGCGCAGTCCGTCGCCGGCCTCACCGCCTGGATGAACAGCACCGACGGGCTGCACATCGTGGGCGGGCATGCGAGCTTTCGTTCGGCCCGCGAGGTGCAGGTGGGCGACAGGCTGCTGCAGGCGCCGCAGATCTTCATCAACGTGGGCGGTCGTCCGACAGTGCCCGACTGGCCGGGCATGGCCACGGTGCCCTATCTCACCAACATCACGATGATGGACCTCACCGTCGTGCCGCGACATCTCATCGTGATCGGCGGCAGCTACATCGGGCTGGAGTTCGCGCAGATGATGCGCCGCTTCGGCTCGCAGGTGACCGTGCTCGAGTATGCCGATCGCATCATCGCGCGCGAGGACCCGGAGGTCTCCGCCGAGGTGCAGACGATCCTCGAGCGCGAGGGCGTGAACTTCCTGCTCGGCGTGCGCGAGCCCGGCGTGACGAAGCCGGGCGAGGACATCGTGGTGCAGGTCAGCGTCGACGGCCGCACCGAGCGGGTGGTCGGCTCGCACCTGCTGGTGGCGGTGGGCCGCAAGCCGAACACCGACGACCTCGGCCTCGACAAGGCCGGCGTCGCAACCGACAGCCGCGGCTTCATCGTCGTCGATGAATGGCTGCGCACCAACGTGCCGGGCATCTGGGCGATGGGCGACGTGAACGGACGCGGCGCCTTCACGCACACCGCCTACAACGACCACGAGATCGTCGTCGACGACGTGCTCGGCGACGGCAAGCGCCGCGTCGCCGACCGCATCACGTCGTATGCGCTGTTCACCGATCCGCCGCTCGGACGCGTCGGCCAGACCGAAGCCGAGGTGCGCGCCAGCGGGCGGCCGGCCTACGTGGGCATGATGCCGATGACGCGCGTGGCCCGCGCCCGCGAACGCGGCGAGACGCAAGGCTTCATGAAGGTGGTGGTCGATGCGCAGACCGAGCGCATCCTCGGCGCCTCCATGCTGTGCGCGGAAGGCGACGAGATCGTGCACTCGCTGCTCGACATCATGGCCGCCGACGTGCCCTACACCATCGTCGCGCGCAGCGTGCACATCCACCCGACGGTGACGGAGCTGATCCCGACGATGCTCTCCGAGCTCAAGCCGCTGGTCGCGGCGACGATGCATTGAGCTTGGCGAGCGCGGCGCCGGCCGTGCGCGCGACCACGCGGCCCTCGTGCACCGTGACCTCGAGGCGCCTGAGCAGCCAGGGCAGGGGATCGCGCTCGGGGGGCTCGGGGGGCAGTCGCTCCAGCGTTCGCGGGTTCGGCTCGTCCTCGCGGGAATGGGCCCATCCGCGCGGCGCCAGCACCTCGGCGAGCGCTGCATCAGCCTGCGCCAGTGCGGCGCCGGCCGCGGCCCGGTCCATGACTCCGCCGCGGCGCGCGAGGGCCAGTCGCACCATCGAGAGATGCGCCATCAGGCGCTGCGCATGGTCGAGCATCCGGGCGACCTCGTGCTCGGGCAGGCGCACCCGCTCCGGCTCCGCCGCGCTGCGCTTGAGCGACGTGGCCACCGCTTCGAGCGAGTCATAGGCCTGGCGACGGGCCAGCCGCTGCGCGACCGGATCGGGCGCGTCGGCCGCAAGCGCCAGGCTCGCATAGCTGCGCAGCGCGTGCAGCGAACGCGTGATCACGCGCGGCAGCGCGCGCCTTTCCCACGAGGGCAGCACGAAGCTGAAGGCCCAGGCGAGCAAGGCGCCGAGCACCGTGTCGGCGAGGCGTTCGCCGATCGGGAAGCCCGCGGCCGGATCGAGCAGGTGCGGCTGCAGCAGGGCCATCACCGTGGCGGCCGCCGCGGTGACGAGATAGTGCTTCACCGAAAAGCCATGCGCGAGACCGACGGCCGACAGGAACACCAGGTGCAGGAGCGCTGCCGACGGCACGTAAAGCAGCAGCAGCACGATCACGCATCCCAATGCGGTACCGAGCACGCGCACGTTGCGGCGCTCCAGGGTCTGCTGCAGGTTGCCGCGCAGCACCACCGCCACGCTCAGCACCAGCCACTGCGGATGCGAAGCCCACGGCAGCGCCAGCGCGATGCAGTAGGCGCTGCCCAGTGCCAGCGCGGCGCGCAGCGCATGGCGCAGCACCGGGGAGTCGAGCGAGCGATGAGGCTTCAGCGCGCCGAGCGGCCAGCCCTCGGGCGCGACGAAGCGCTGCAGTTCCTCGCGCGGCAGCGGCAGGTCTTCCTCCTCCCCTCGCAGCAGCGCATGGATGCGATCGACGTGAACGGCCAGGTGGTCCACGCGATCGACGATCGCCGGCAGCAGGCGCGCTCGCGCATCGTGCGGGGGCAGCCTCGGCAGCGTGAAAGCCGCGCTCACGCTCGATGGTTTCCGGCCGGGTGTGCGGGCGAAGCCTCCCTCCTGCACGTCCCGGGCCGCCTCGTCCAGCGAATCGGCCAGGTGATCCAACTGCCGCGCCAGCCTGCCGCGCACCTCGCCCGCGGTGGCATCCTCGCCCAGCAGGTCGAGGTCGAGGCGGCTCGCCAGCAGGATGTCGCGCATGTCGATGGCATGCAGCAGCATGGACGTCTGGCGCCGGTTGCGCGGCGTGTCGGGAGCGGCGAACAGCAGGTCGCGTGCGGCCTGGAACAGCTCGGCGAGCTCGGCCTCGTCGCGCACCAGGTGGCGCAGCGCGCCATCGTGGATGTCGGGCGCGGCGGCCTCCATCGCAAGCATCTCCGCGCGGGAGCGCAACAGGTCCGCGCTTGCGCGCAGCGCGGCGGCCAGCGCGAGGCTGCGGTAGCGCGGCTGCAGCAGCGCGGCGATGGCAAGCGCCCATGCCAGGTAGGCCAGCACGCCCAGCAGGTGCCAGGTGGCCAGCTGCAGCGGGGCGACCGCCACGGGCATGCCCATCGTGAACACGATCGCGAGGACCGCCGCGAACGACACCGGTGCGGCGCGCGGCCCCCAGGCCAGCGCCATGTTGGCGACGAACACCACCAGCACGATGCCCGCGCCCAGCACCAGCGGCCAGTGCTTGAGCGAGTCCACCACCATCGTCGCCGCCAGGCCGAGCGCGGCGGCCGCCAGCAGCGTGCGCCAGGTCCGGGCCAGGGTGCCGGGGCGATCGGCCAGGCTGGCGTAGAGCGCGCCGGTCATCGCGAACTGCGCCGCGTGCGCATCGAACAGCACCGCGAAGAGTTGGCTGACGAGCCCGATGCCCGCCGCCACCGTGATGCCGTTGATCACGTGGGCCGGGAGGCGGTAGAGCCATGTGCGCGGCGACGGGAGCTTCATCGGTGAGCGGCAACGAGAAAGACGCGGCCGAGCATAGCGACTACGATGAAAACTTCCACTCACCAGGAGATGGACATGCATGTCGAAGCGCAAGAGGAACACCGCTGGCTGCACAAGCTGGTGGGCGAATGGACCAGCGAAAGCGAATGCCCGCCCGGGCCGGGCCAGCCGCCGCAGAAGCTCGAGGGTTCGGAGAGCGTGCGGACGCTCGGGGACATCTGGGTGCTGTGCGAGGGTCGCGGCGAGATGCCCGGCGGCGGTCACGCGACGATGCTGATGACGCTGGGCTACGACCCGGCCAGGCAGCGCTTCCTCGGCACCTGGATAGGCTCAATGATGAACCACCTCTGGGTCTACGAAAAAGGCACCCTGAACGCGGACCGGACGGTGCTGTCGCTCGAAGCCGAAGGGCCGGCCTTCTCGGAGGACGGCAAGCCGATCGAAGGCAAGCTCGCGCATTACAGGGACTCGATCGAGTTCAAGAGCGACGACCATCGGGTGCTGACGTCGTGCATGCAGGGCGAGGACGGCAAGTGGAGCGAGCCGTTCGTGACGGTGCATTATCGGCGGGTGAAGTAACGCGGCGAAGTTCGGAGGCGAGGACGCGAACCGAAGCAACGGTGGGATACGAGGCGAGCGCCTCCACTATGAGAGTCAGGCGCGGGTAGTCGTCTGGGTGATGGGTGAGCAACCCGAGCAGGAAGATCCCTGCCTCGGCTCGTCCCAAGTGGCACATTGACTTGAGCAGGGTGCAGCCGCTGCGAAAGTCCCCATCGTCACGGGACACGGCTTGGAGGAGCACGCTGCCGATAGGGTATCGCGACAGATCTACGCCATCTTTCGTCAGCCAGGGTGGCAGCCGTCCCATGTTTCGGCGCCTAACGTTCGAGGTAAGGGGCAATTCGCGGCCTGCCGCGAATTGCCCCCTTGACCAAGGGGTTCGGCCCCATTTCACGCCCCACGCGAGTGCTTGGCCACGTACTTCAGAAGAACGCTGTCCATACGCGATTGCCAGCCGTCTCCGGTCGACTTGAAGTACGCGACGACCTCGGGGCTGTAGCGCACCGACACAAGAAGCTTCTTGTTCGCCGACTTTGGGCGGCCCCGAACCGCTTGAATAGGAACCATCTCCTTGAGTTGCTTCGCTGACAGCGGCTGCGCGTCGGGGTCGGCCTTGGCCGCCGCAACGATGGCCTTGTCCTCTTCAACGGACGGCATACGAATGGACGGCCGCTTAGATGTTTTCGACATAGTGCTTAACCTCGCGACGAGTGGCATGACGAAGGCTGATGACCCTGCGGGTCTCGCCCCGTTCGACGAAGGCCACGTAGTACAGCGTGTCTGTCTTTGGGGCGAGAGCAATCATTCGAATCTCGCCATACTCAAACCGACCATCGACCCATACCAACGCGGCATCCCAGTCGAGTTCGGTGGCCACCGCGAGAGAGACACCGTGCTTGCTACGGTTGGCCTTGTCCTTGGCGGGATCGAACTCGATTTGCATCGATTTAATGTAGCTACATTAAAGCAAGCAAGCCGTCAATCGGGCTCGCCGGTGTCCACCTTCTTCCCACTCATGCACGAGTGAGCCGAGCTGGGCTGACACCCCCGTCGCGCCCGGCTCGCCAGTGTCATGTCATGCGGCCGGCAGCCACTCGGCCGGCACCTCGATGGGAAAGTCGAGCAGGATCTGCGCATAGCTCTTGCCCAGCGGGTCGGAGCGCAGGCTGCAGACACCCCCGCCGCCGAGGGCCTGGTGCATCACGAAGTTGAGCGCGTTCAAGCCCGGCACTTCGTGGCGCTCGACTTGGCCCTGCACGAGGTGCAGGAACCAGTGGCGTACGCGGTCGCTCGTGAGCTGCTCGTGCAGCAAGGGCAGGAAGCGCGCCTCGCGAGCGATGACGCCGATGTTCTCGTCGTCGCCCTTGTCGCCGCTGCGGGCCCATGCCACCGCCACCAGGGGGACGGTGCGGCGCGGCCCTTCGGGCGGCGCATCGTGCGCGACTTCGGCCAGCGCGCCGTCGAGCGGCCCGGGCTGTCCCGGCTCGCCGATGCGCGATGCGACCGCCAGTTCATCGACGCGGCCTTCGAACTCGACCTGCATCGGCACCTCCTCCTTGCGCACGAGGAAGGAGAACACCTCGACCACCGGCTGGATGTCCGCGCGCCCCGAGAAGGACGAGCGCGTGCCCGGCCCCATGGAGGTGCCGGCCGAGGCGCATTCGCGCTGCAGGAAGGCCAATGCCTTCGGGTCGGCATGGCGTGCCGCGATGCGCAGCACTACCTCGCGGGTGGGCAGCGCGCGCGAGTGCTCGCCGTAGAGCGCTTCGCAGCCGAGCAGCTCGACCACCGTCTCGCGATAGTCGGCCATGCCATGCTCGCGCATCATCCTGCGGGTGCGCTCGAGCAGCGCCTCGGCGGTCTTGCGCGCCTTGGCCGGCGCGTTGATGCCGCGGATCGCCATCATCAGGTTGATCTGGAAGCCGTTGCGCCAGGTGCCGTTGGCCTTGTAGTGCGGTGTCGGCGCTCGGCCGCGCGCGCCGCTGACGCGCACTTGCTCGCCGTCGATCGCCACCACCTGCACGCCGCGGAAGTCGCAGGTCACGTCGGGCATCAGGTAGTTGGCCGGGTCGCCCACTTCGTAGAGCACCTGCTCGGACACCGCGCCGGGGTGGATCAGGCCGCCGGTGCCCGCGGGCTTGGAAAGCACGAAGCTGCCGTCGTCGCTGCAGTCGATCACCGGATAGCCGATGTTGGCCCAATCAGGCACCTGCGCCCAGTCGGTGAAGAGGCCGCCGGTGGCCTGTGCGCCGCACTCGATCACATGGCCCGCCAGCGTGCCCGCGGCGAGGCGGTTCCAGTCGTCCCACTGCCAGCCGAATTCATGCGCCAGCGCGCCGACCACGACGGCGCTGTCGACGCAGCGTCCGGCGATCACGATGTCGGCACCCAGGTCGAGCGCGCGGGCGATGCCCTGCGCGCCGACATAGGCGTTGGCCGACATCAGCTGCGCGGGCGGCGCATCGCCGGTGTGCATGTCCTTGAGGCCAGCCGCACGCCAGCCTTCGAAGGACTCGAGCACGTCGTCGCCGCTGACCACCGCGATGCGCGGCTCCAGGCCCTGGGCGCGAGCGACTTCGAGCAGCGCGTCGCGGCAGGCCTGCGGGTTCAGGCCGCCGGCGTTGGCGATCACGCGCACGCCCTTGGCAAGGATGTCCTTCAGGTGCGGCGCCATCGCGGCCAACACGAAGTCGGTCGCGTAGCCGAGCTTCGGGTCCTTGGCGCGAGCGCGCGCCAGGATCGCCATGGTGGTCTCGGCGAGGTAGTCGTAGACGAGGTATTGCAGGCCGGGCACGGCCAGCAGCTGCGGCGTGGCGATCGCCGAGTCGCCCCAGAAGCCCGAGGCTCCGCCGATACGGATGGTCTTGGTTGTCATTTCGCGGACCCTTCGCGCTGCACGCGGACCAGCTCACGGCCGGAGCCGACCTGCGCGCCCACATGAAGCGGCAGGCGCGGCCGCAACAACCTTGCTGCGCCCGCCGCTGCTTCCAGAACTACTGCTTCAGCGCGCGATACAGCGCCGTCTCGAAGTCGACGAAGCCGGTATAGGAGGCAATGTCCTGGAACGGCAGGATCTGCGACGCCCAATAGCCGCCGACGCCGTTCTTGCGGTCGATCCAGTAGAAGCAGTTCGGCAGGCCAGCCCACATCAGTGAACCCGCCGGGCGTCCGGAGGGCGTCTCCTCGCGGTTGAGCTGGAACGTGTAGGCCCAGCCCTTGGCGACGCCCGGGAAGAACTCGCCCGCGTTGGTGACCGAGGGCATCGAGGTCGGCCAGCCGCCGCTCGCCAGGCCCAATTTCGCCAACCCGTCTTCACACATCTGCGCCACCGTCTCGGCCTTGAGCACGCGACCGTTGGGCCCGGCGCCGTCGTTCAGGAACATGCGGATGAACTTCATGTACTCGCCCACCGTCGAGTACAGGCCGAGGCCGCCGGCTTCGAGCTCCGGGGGTTGCGGCAAGGCCAGGTCGGGCAGCGGCGTCAGCTTGCCGTCCTGCGCCCGGTCATGGATGGTCACCCGGCGCGCCTTCATCGAGTCGGTCATCGTGAACGCCATGTCCTGTATGCCGAGCGGGCCGAAGATGCGCTCCTTCATCACTTCGCCCAGGCGCATGCCGCGCTGCTGCTCGACGATCTTGCCGAGCCAGTCGATGTTCACGCCATAGGTCCAGCGCTCGCCCGGGTCGTGCAGCAGGACGCTCTTGATCGATGCGTCAGTGCAAGTCAGGACCGAGGGGACGCCCGTGGCGTCACGGTATTTCAGGTCGTCGGCGCTGAAGCATTCGTAGCACAACCCGGACGTGTGCAGCATGAGGTCGTTGACCGTGATGTCTCGCTTCGGCGGGCGGGTCTTGGGCTGGCCCGCCGCGTCAAACCCGTCGAGCACCTGCAGTTCACCGATGGCCGGCACGTACTTCTTCGCCGGGTCCGCCAGGCTGATCTTGCCTTCCTCGACCAGCTGCATGACGGTCACCCCGGTCACCGCCTTCGTGGTCGAAAAGATCGCGAACACCGAGTCGGTGGTCATCGGCTGGTCCTTGCCCAGCTCACGCTTGCCGACGGCGCCCTCGTAGACATTGCCCTTGCGCTCCGTGGCCATCGCCACAACGCCGGGCGCGCCACCGAAGCGGTTGACCGTGTAGTCGAGCACCGTGTCCGCCGCGGCCTTGAACATCGAGTTCATCCTTGTCTCCTTCCGGAAGCAGGCGGCAGCGTGTGACCGGCCTGTCCCGGCCGCCCACGGGACGGCAGGTGGGTCAAATATATTCCCGCGCCGGCTCCTCGCGGATCATTTTTCGGCGCTTGCGGCCGCGCGCCTCAAGCGCGCTCGAAGATCGCTGCAATCCCCTGCCCACCACCAATGCACATGGTCACCAGCGCATACCGTCCGCCGATGCGCTGCAGCTCGTAGATCGCCTTGGTGGCGATGATGGCGCCGGTCGCGCCGACCGGATGGCCCAGCGAGATGCCCGAGCCGTTGGGGTTGACCTTCGCGGGGTCGAGCTCCAGCGCGCGCGTGACCGCACAGGCCTGCGCCGCGAAGGCCTCGTTGGACTCGATCACGTCGAGGTCCTTCGCGGACAAGCCCGCGCGCTTGAGCGCCAGGCGCGAAGCCGGAACCGGGCCGAGCCCCATCAGCTTCGGGTCGACGCCGGCGTGCGCGTAGGACACCAGGCGCGCCAGCGGCTTCAGGCTCGACGACTTCACGGCCGCGCCCGTGGCCAGCACCATGGCGGCAGCGCCGTCGTTCAGGCCCGAGGCGTTGCCGGCCGTTACCGAGCCACCTTCCTTGAACGCCGGCTTCATCTTCGCGAGCTGCTCCATCGAGGTGTCCGCGCGAAAGTGCTCGTCAGTGTCGAACAGCACCGTGCCCTTGCGCGACTTCAGCTCCACGGGGACGATCTGCGACTTGAAGCGTCCTTCGGCCGTGGCGCTCGGCCGCGCGCCTGTGGCTCTCCACGGCGAGTGCATCCTGCATCTCGCGCGTGATGCCGTCGCGCTCGGCGACGTTCTCGGCGGTGATGGCCATGTGGATGCGGTGGAAGGGGTCGTGCAGGATGCCGATCATGTAGTCGGTGGCCTGCGCGTCGCCCATGCGCGCGCCCCAGCGGACAGCGGGCATGAAGTAGGGGCTGCGGCTCATCGATTCGGCGCCGCCGCCGATGGCGATCTCGGCGTCGCCCAGCATCAGCGTCTGCGCGGCGGAGACGATGGCCTGCAGGCCCGAGCCGCACAGCCGGTTGACGTTGTAGGCCGGTGTCTCCTGCGGGATGCCGGCTTCTATCGCGGCCACGCGCGAGAGGTAGGCGTCGCGCGTGTCGGTCGGGATGACGTTGCCCATCACCACATGCCCGACGGCGGCAGCTTCGGCGCCACTGCGCTCGAGCGCCTCACGCACGGCGATGGTCGCGAGCTGGGTCAGGGGGATGTCCTTGAGCGAGCCTCCGAAGGTGCCGATCGCGGTGCGCGCGGCGGAGACGACGTAGATGTCCGGAGTGGTCATGATGGATTCCTTTGTCGATGAGCGCGGGGCCGGAGCAAGCTGCTGCCCGCGCTGTTGTGGGATGGGAGCTCGCATTGCCAGGCGTAGGGGGGCGCACTACCCGGCCTGCGTCATGGTCGATGTGCTACTGCGCCGCCCCGCTCGCCTTCGCGACGTAGCGCGCCAGCGCCTGCATCTGCTCTTCGGACAAGCTGCCCTTGTAGGACGGCATGTTGCCCAGGCCATTGCGCAACGCGTTGACCACGCGCGCGGCATCGGGCTTGAGCTCGTCGAGCACCGGCCCGACGGCACCTTCGCTGCCGGCATCCTTCAGCGTGTGGCACACGGCGCAGGCCGGCACCGCTTGCGTGAAGAGCTTCTTGCCGACGGTGAGCTGATCCGCCGCATCGGCGCATGCGCCTCCACACCGAGCAAGGCCAGCGTCGCGGGCAGCAGTGCAACGGAAAGCCGACGCAGTGCCTGGCGAGGGGTTCGAATCGAATGCATTTGGTACTTCCGTCGATTCATCAAGCCACGGTGAGCTTCACCGCGTGGTCGGCCCAGCTCGTGTTGTTGTAGCCGCTGACGTTCTCGATGCGTTGCTCCGGCTGCACGTTGCCGGCGGCATCGGTGGCGCGGCTGGCCAGCGTGTGCGTGCCCGGCGGCAGCTTGGCCTGCAGCGCGAACTGGCGCCAGGCGAACTTGCCCAGGTCGGGGCCGACGAAGCGCGCATCGCGCCAGCTCTTGCCGCCGTCGATGGACACTTCGACACGCTTGACCGCGTGCACGCCGCCGAAGGCCACGCCTTGAATCTGCACCGTGCCGGCGCTCAAGTCGCCTTCGTCGGGCGTGGGCGAGTTGATCCACGACTTGACGCTCATCTCCAACACCGAGTCCTGGCTCGGATCGGCCTTGCTGCCCGGGGGCGTGATGCGGTAGCCGTGCGCCATGATCTTGGCGTCGGTCTCGGCGGCCGTGAAGGCCAGCCGCTTGATGTACTTGATGTTGTTGACACCCTGGTAGCCCGGCACGATCAGGCGCAGCGGCCCGCCGTGCGCCAGCGACAGTGGCGCGCCGTTCATCTCCCAGACCAGCAGCGCGTCGTCGAGCGCCTTGATCGGCACCGAGCGCTCCACCACGATGCTCTTCGGATCGATGCCCTCGGGCAGCTTCTCGCCGCCGGTGCCGGTGATGTGCAGCATGCCGTCGGCCACGCCGCCGAGCGCCTGCGCGACCGCTTTCAACGGCACGCCGCTCCACATGACGCAGCCCGCGGCGCCCACTGTCCATGGGGTGCCGCTCGGCTTGCTGGGAAGAAGCCGCGGCCGTTGCCCGAACACTGCAGCACCGTCGCCACCGTTTCGACGCCGAGGGCCTTCAGCTCGCGCACGGTCAGGGTGCGGGGGATCTTCACGCCTTCGATCGCGATCTGCCAGGCATCGCGGTCGGACAGGATGGAGGCATCCGGCGCAGGCAGGTTGTTGCGCACGTACAAGCGGTCGGACGGCGTGATGATGCTGCTGCCGAAGGCGCTGCGCCGGGTCTCCAGCGTGCTGGAGCTGTGCACGATCACGCTGTTCGGATCCTTCCAGGCTGCGTAGCCGGGCAGGGGTTTCGCCTCGGCTGCGCCGGCGCTGCCGGTCCAGGTGCCGAGGCCGGCGGAGACGAGCGCACCGGCACTGCCCGCCAGCAGATGGCGGCGGCTGAGCGGGGCGGGGCAGGTGGCGAGCAGGGTGCTTGTCTTGCGGTTCATCGTTACTCCTTCTGTCGCAATAGGGGCCCAGGAGCCTGGGCCCTGCGGAGGAGCCGATGGTGCCCCTGGTCGAGCCGCAGCGCCCCCTCCTTCAAGGAGGGGGCACTTGCGTCAGGGGACCGGGTGCCGCCAGTCGAAGGCGAGTTGCTGCTTGGGGTCAAGCGTTGACTGCGAAAGGCTTGGGCAGGCTGTTGAAAAAGCGGGCTTTGTGGCCCTGCGGGGCAGCCCGCCCGGGGCCGCCCGGCGGCGGGTCACTTTCTTGCTGGCACAAGAAAGTAACCAAAGAATGCCTCTCTGATACAACGCACATTTGGGCTTGGTCCGCCGACTCATCACGCCGCTTCGACCAGCCGTTGGTCGCCCCGAAATGGCAGCGCTTGAGAGTGCGCTCTGGCAAGCCCTGCCTTCGGGGTCCGGCACTCAACCAGCGCTGCCGGGCACGTCAGCCTCTCGCCGGGGCTCGGTCGAGTTGGATCGTTGCTGGCTGTTTGCTCCGATATCAACGAACGGCGGAGATCGACAACACCACGATGATCCGATGCTTCGGCCGCCGTCCCACAACCAAGCCAGAAGCGAATCCGGATCATGAAAACCCTCCAGTTTTTTTGGACCAGCGTTGGACATCACGCATTTCGGGGCAATGACCTTTCTCGCAGGGCATCGCTCGTTGCCGGCCCGGAAGGCCAGGCCAGTCGGTACAACCGCTACCTCTGCATCGCACTGGTGAACGACTTTCAGTCCCTGGGCACTTGCATCCAGTTGCTGGTGGAAATCAACCTCCTGGAGCGCGGCAAGAAGACGGAATTCCGGTGGGCAGGCCGTGCATGGTTCATCAAGCTGCGTCGCTCTGGCGTACAGATCGGCCACCGGGCAATCGCAAGGGGGAAAACAAGGAAGGCCGGTTCAGCCTCGCCGAGTTCAAGGCCGCGCTGCAAGGCTGGCTGCAGTTCCTTGAAAAGCCTCAGAACGTGGAAACCCGGGTCGAGGTGCAACTGCCGGAAACTTGAGAGGAGCGTGAAAGCGCTGGCAGTGGAAATGCGGCAAGGGACGGCGCACAGTACGTCAACATGAGCACTCACCTTGCCTACGACGAAGAAGACGTCCCCGGCGGCGTGCCGGTGAAGATGTGGACGCGCGGCGTGCCGGTGGAAGACCAGGCCAAGCGCCAGCTGACCAACGCCGCGCGGCTGCCCATCGTCTTCACGCACATCGCGGCCATGCCCGACGTGCACTTCGGCATCGGCGCCACCGTGGGCTCGGTGATCCCGACGCTGAAGGCCATCATCCCGGCCGCGGTGGGCGTGGACATCGGCTGCGGCATGATGGCCGTGCAAGACCACGCTGCGCGCCGAGGACCTGCCCGACAACCTGGCCCGCTGCGCGCGGCCATCGAACGCGCGGTGCCGCACGGCCGCTCGCCCGGCAGCCGCGACCCCGGTGCCTGGGGCAAGGTGCCGGGCTCGGTGGACACGGCCTGGGCGCAGCTGGAGCCGGAATTCACCGAGCTGTGCCGCGACTACCCGAAGCTGGAGAAGACCAACCACGCCAGCATCTGGGCACGCTGGGCACGGGCAACCACTTCATCGAGGTCTGCCTGGACGGGCGGGCTCCGTGTGGTTCATGCTGCACTCGGGCTCGCGCGGCGTGGGCAACGCCATCGGCACGATGTTCATCGAGCTGGCCAAGCAGGAGCGATGCGCAACAACGCCAACCTGCCGGACCGAGACCTGGCCTACTTCGAGGAAGGCAGCCGCTACTTCGGCGACTACGTGCGTGCCGTGGGCTGGGCGCAGGAGTTCGCCGCCTCAACCGCGAGGTGATGATGCGCCGCGTGATCGAGGCCGCGAAGACCGTGATCCCAAGAACTTCCAGAGCCACATCGAGGCGGTGAACTGCCACCACAACTACGTGCAGCAGGAGCACCACTTCGGCGCAGGACGTGTACGTCACGCGCAAGGGCGCGGTCAGCGCGAAGGCCGGGCAGCTGGGCATCATCCCGGGCAGCATGGGCGCGCGCAGCTACATCGTGCGCGGCAAGGGCAACCCGGACACGTTCGAAGCTGCTCGCACGGCGCCGGCCGCACGATGAGCCGCGGCGAGGCCAAGCGCCGCTTCACCCTGGCCGACCACCGAGCCGCGACCGAGGGCGTCGAGTGCCGCAAGGACAAGGACGTGATCGACGAGACGCCGGCGGCCTACAAGGACATCGACGCGGTGATGGCGGCGCAGAGGACCTGGTGGACGTGGTGCACACGCTGAAGCAGGTGGTGTGCGTGAAGGGCTGAGCGAGTTCAACCAACCTGGGCAATCCGTCTCGTTCAGATCCGTTTGTGCCGCACCGCCTTGCGCAGCAGTTCGTTGACCCGCGTCTGCCATCCCGGCCCGCTGGCCCTTGGCGGGGATCGCTGGCGATGCCTCGCCCGATCTCCCTGTCTTCCTCGGACGTGGGGATGATGGTTCCCGGTTTAGGCTTCGGCATAGCGCTTCACCTCTCTCGAATTCGCCTTGCGAAGACTGATCACACGGCGTGCATCTTCGCGGTCCACGAAGACCACGCAGTGCAACCGGAGCCCGATGTAGGTACGGGAACTAGGCCGAGCGTATGGTTAGGGGGGGGGGGGGGGGGGGGGGGGGGGGGGGGGGGGGGGGGGGGGGGGGGGGGGGGGGGGGGGGGGGGGGGGGGGGGGGGGGGGGGGGGGGGGGGGGGGGGGGGGGGGGGGGGGGGGGGGGGGGGGGGGGGGGGGGGGGGGGGGGGGGGGGGGGGGGGGGGGGGGGGGGGGGGGGGGGGGGGGGGGGGGGGGGGGGGGGGGGGGGGGGGGGGGGGGGGGGGGGGGGGGGGGGGGGGGGGGGGGGGGGGGGGGGGGGGGGGGGGGGGGGGGGGGGGGGGGGGGGGGGGGGGGGGGGGGGGGGGGGGGGGGGGGGGGGGGGGGGGGGGGGGGGGGGGGGGGGGGGGGGGGGGGGGGGGGGGGGGGGGGGGGGGGGGGGGGGGGGGGGGGGGGGGGGGGGGGGGGGGGGGGGGGGGGGGGGGGGGGGGGGGGGGGGGGGGGGGGGGGGGGGGGGGGGGGGGGGGGGGGGGGGGGGGGGGGGGGGGGGGGGGGGGGGGGGGGGGGGGGGGGGGGGGGGGGGGGGGGGGGGGGGGGGGGGGGGGGGGGGGGGGGGGGGGGGGGGGGGGGGGGGGGGGGGGGGGGGGGGGGGGGGGGGGGGCCCCCCCTAAGGCCGCGTATGCACTCACCGACACAGTAAGACTATGGAACGCGTAAACAATCCCTACACGCAACCGGCCTACCCCACGAGCGATTCCGACTCCCCTGGACACCCTAACGAATTCCTGGAACTGCAAAAACGGGAACAGGAACTGAGAACGGCCAACCCGGCTTGGGCTGAACTGCACCAGTTGGCGAAGGATTCTGTTTACGAGAGGCTGGAGGTGCAAATTGCGCGCGTGGGCTGCTTGCTTGTCCAGCATGGACAACACCAAGCGCTCGAGGACCTCTTCGGACCATGTTCGCCGATCTTGCTCAAAAAGATTGCAGTCGCCCTTCTTGAAACGCCGGGAGCAAACGCTTGGCGTGGGAAGGTCCGCCTCATCCTGTGGCTTGGCAAGTTCTCGAAGCAGCCAGGACCTTGTTCAGAATGCGATCGGTCAGGCCTGCGAAAACGCAATGGCCGGCAAGAGCGACAAGTTGATGGATCGGGCTCATTGAATTGGGACAATTCAAATTCAACATCAGAAGTTTCTTAAATGACTTCAATTACTTGGATAGCGTCTCCTTTTACCTCCAGGACGTACCGGGTAGTCCCCCGCTGATGGACGCGTTCGAATACGTCGCTGCGACGCAGCGCAAAGACCCAAACGCGAGCCAGCAATTGTTCAATCTCTTGCGCGATTGGTTCGACTCACCCGTTGGAGCACCGATAACTATAGCCGTCCCGCCAAGCTGACCGTGAAGTTCAAGCATGACTTGAACGTCCCAATCTGCAGGCGGGTGCCGACACAGACACGCGGAAAGCACTGGTGTCAAAAAAGCTCGCTCCGCTCGTGTACATCCAAGACAACCTCTTTGCACAATTGTGCAGAGGGTCTTGCAGGAGCAGCTTCCTGAATGGTTCAAACCTGAGTAGACACCGCGCCGAACATCGCCTGCCCGTTCCCCTCAGCGCGCCGCCTCGCGGATCATGTTGCGCGCGATCACCAGCTGCTGGATCTGCGTCGTGCCTTCGTAGATGCGGAACAGGCGCACGTCGCGGTAGAAGCGCTCGATGCCGTACTCGCTCATGTAGCCGGCGCCGCCGAAGATCTGCACCGCGCGATCGGCGACCCGGCCGCACATCTCGGAGGCGAACAGCTTGCGCGCAGGACGCCTCGGTGCGACCGGCAGGTCGTCGTCGCGGCGCCGCGCGGCATCGAGCACCATGCTGCGCGCCGCGTAGATCTCGGCCTTGCTGTCGGCGAGCATCGCCTGGACCAGCTGGAAGTCCGCGATCGGCTGGCCGAACTGCTTGCGCTCGATCGCGTAGCGCAGCGCATCGGCCAGCATGCGTTCGGCCACGCCGACGCAAACCGCCGCGATGTGGATGCGGCCCTTGTCGAGCACCTTCATCGCGGTCTTGAAGCCGCGGCCCTCGACGCCGCCGATCAGGTTCGCGGCCGGCACGCGGCAGTTCTCGAAGATCACGTCGCAGGTGTGCGCGCCGCTCTGGCCCATCTTCCGGTCGCGCTTGCCGAAGCTGATGCCCGGCGTGCTCGCCTCGACGATGAACGCGGAGATGCCGCCGGCGCCCTTGTCCTCCGGGTTGGTGCGCGCCATCAAGGTGAAGATGCCGGCATGCGGCGCGTTGGTGATGAAGCGCTTGGTGCCGTTGACGACGTAGTGGTCGCCCTCGCGGCGGGCCGTGGTGCGCAGCGACGCGGCGTCCGAGCCGGCTTCGGGCTCGGTCAGCGCGAACGACGCGATGAGCTCACCGGTGGCCAGCCGCGGCAGGTACTTGCGCTTCTGCTCCTCCGTGCCGTCGAACAGGATGCCCTGCGAGCCGATGCCGACGGTCGTGCCGATCAGCGAACGGAACGCGGGCGAGGCGCTGGCTCAGCTCGAACATCGACCAGCACTTCTTCCTCCATGGTCAGCTCCAGGCCGCCGTATTCTTCCGGGATCGGTCAGCCCGAACAGGCCCAGCGCCTTCATGTCGTCGACGATGTCGGCCGGGATCTCGTCGGTCTCGGCGACGTGCTCCTCGTTCGGCACCAGCCGTTCGCGCACGAAGCGGCGCGATGTTGTCGAGCAGGACGTTCAGTGTTTCCTGGTCGCGGATCATGCGGTTCCTCTCTCAAATAGCCCGGCCGCCGCCGACGCACATGGGCTCCTGGCCTCGGCCACGATGCGCTGCTCAGAGCTCGATGGCCACCGGTGTCGCCGACTCTCCCAGGATGGGCCGACCAGGCCGAGGCGCGGTCATCACGCCCAAGCCCTGCACCAGAGGCCGGGGAAGCCCAGCTCGACCAGATCGGGTCCAGCGCGCCGGTCGCGTTGCAGGGCACCGCCCGGCCCGATGCGCGCGCCGGCTCCTCGGCCACGAGCTGCATCAGGCGCGGGGGCTCGCCCGACGGCCGCATTCCTCCGCCATCGAACAGGCGCGGCCGCGCGGGTCGAGGGTTGTGCTGCGGGTGGCCGTCGCCAGGAATGATCGGCTTGCGCTCGCGGCAGGACTGCGTCCGTCTCGCGCGCGCTTCGTCGAGGTCCGCACCCTTCGGCCCTTGCGCAGCGCGGCATACAAACAACTTGGCCTCGCCTCCAGGCTGCCGAGGAACACCGCTGCCTCATGCCGCACAGGCCGGCGGCCACGGCCGCCGGAGCGACTCGGGCGCGCCGGCGTAGGTCATGCGCGCGGCGATCGCGCTCGGCGTCATGCCGTGCTCGACGAGGGTGATGATCACGCGTTGAACATGCGCGACTGCTGCGGCGTGGCTCCTTGCCGGTCAACTGCAGCACGGCGAAGTCACCGAGCTCCATGGGTCGAGCATCTCGTTCGGCAGGTCCTTGCCGCGCACGCTGATGGGTCGGGCGTGCTGTAGGCGATGTCGGAACGGATGGGCTTGGGGGGGCGTGCCATGAAGGACTCCGGATTCTTTTGAAGGGTCGGGGGTCAGATCGGGTCCCAGCTGAACACGTCGCCCGAACGGTCGAGATCGAAGAAGGAAGCCTTCAGCGCCGGCATCGCGTGCTCGGCGATCGTCTCCGGCGTCCAGCCCTCGCTGCGATGCACCGAGCGCACGGCCGCGGCTGGCTCATCAGGAAGATCTCGTTGTTGCGCACCGCGAAGATCTGGCCGTTGACGTCGTTGGCCGCGTCGCTGGCCAGGAACACGGCCAGCGGCGCGATCTTGGCCGGCGTCATCTGCTTCAGCTGCTCCACGCGCGCCTGCTCTGCTCGGCGTGTCGGTCGGGATCGAGCCGATCATGCGGCTCCAGGCGAAGGGCGAGATGCAGTTGGAGCGCACGTTGAACTTCTGCATGTCGAGCGCGATCGACTTCGACAGCGCCGGCGATGCCCAGCTTGGCCGCCGAGTAGTTGGCCTGGCCGAAGTTGCCGATCAGGCCCGAGGTCGAGGTCATGTGCACGAAGCCGCCGCTCCCTGCTCCTTGAAGTGCGTGGGCGGCGGCGCGGCTCACGTAGAAGCTGCCGTACAGGTGCACCTTGATGACGGCGTCCCATTCGTCGACGCTCATCTTGTGGAAGAAGCGGTCGCGCAGGATGCCGGCGTTGTTGACCACGCACGTCGATGCGGCCGAAGGCGTCGAGCGCGCGCTCGACGATGCGCTGCGCGGCTCGCTGCTCGGCCACGCTGTCGGTGTTGGCCACGGCCTCGCCGCCGGCGCGCGGATCTCGTCGACCACCTGCTGCGCCGGGCCGGCGTCCTGGCCTTCGCCCGACCGAGGCGCCGATGTCGTTGACCACCACCTTGCGCGCCGTCGCGCGCCATGGCCAGCGCGATGTCGCGGCCGATGCCGCCGCCCGCGCCGGTGACCACCACCACCTTGCCTTCGACCATCTTCGTGTTGTCCATCTGTGTTCTCCGCGAATGCTGATGTGCGCTCAGTGCTGAGCGTCTTGAAGGATCTGTTCGGCCTTGACGATGACCGGCGTGTCGACCATGCTTGCCGTCCAGCGCCACTGCGGCGCCCTTCGCGTCGGCGGCCGCCTGCATCACGCGCTTGGCCCAGGCCACTTCGTCGGCCGTCGGGCGGAAGGCGTCGTTGATCACGCGCCACCTGGCGCGGATGGATGCCACACTTGGCGCCGAAGCCGAGCGCGCGCACGCGCAGGGTTCGGCGCGCAGGCCGGCGTCGTCGTCGAAGGCGGTGTACACGCCGTCGACCGGCGGCTGCGATGCCGGCCAGCCGCGACACCAGCACGAGCTGCGAGCGGAAGTACAGCAGCTCGTCGCCTTCGCCGTCGATGCCGAGGTCGAGCTGGAAATCGATGCGAGCCGAACACCAGCCGCTGCACGCCGGGGCGCGCGCCAGCTCGAGCGCGTTGGCAAAGCCCGGCGCGCCGTTTCGATCAGCGGCAGCACGCGGCTGGGCGCCGAGGCGCTGCGCCACTTCGGCGACATGTCCTGCGCCGCTCGGCCTTGGGCAGCATCACGCCGGCGACGCCGGGCAGGCCGCACAGCGCCAGGTCGTCGCGAAACCACGTCGGTGTCGGCGCAGTTGATGCGCACCAGCACCGGCTGCGCGGCCGGAGCCAGCCGCGGCCAGCGCTTCGCGCGCGGCAGTCTTCTCGGCCGGGCGCGACGGCGTCCTCCAGATCGACGATCACCGCGTCGGCGCCGCTGCGCCAGCGCCTTGTCGAAGCGCTCGGGCCGGTTGGCCGGCACGAACAGGTAGGAGCGGGGCATGCGCAGCGCCGATAGCGCAGACCTGCGCGGCCGAGCCAGCGGCATGCCCACGGCTTCATTCGTGTCGAGCGCCCAGAGGCGCTCGAACGCCGCGCGCATCTCGGCGTCGCTCGCGCCGCCGCTGAAGGCGGCCAGGCGCAGCGCCTTGTCTTCCAGCTCGGCGCGCGAGAGCGTGTTGCCGGGGTCGCCCTTGGGCTCGTCGACACGCGCCGTCAGCGTGCGGCCGTCGGTGCGTCTCGACCGTCACCTTGCCGATCCAGCGCGCCGGGTAGGCGGCGTCGACTTCGGCGTCGAGCTCCATCTCGCACCTTGTCGCGGAAGGCGGCGACGCGCGGTCGTCGCGATAGTGCGGCTCGAACTCGGCCAGGCCGGCGCGGCCGGAACCGCGCGATCAGGCCCAGCACCGTGCCCATCGAGAACTTGCGCCTGGTGCACCGTCTGCGGGTCGACCACCGGCCCCAGCACGTCGATCGCGCCCTGGTGCACATGCGTCGTCACGCGCGCGATGTGCTCGGCGCGCAGGTCGTGCTCGCGCATCACCTGCAGCAGCGCGTCGGCCGCCGGATGCGTGTGGCGGCACGAGGCGTGGAACTTGAACGAGGTCTCGGCCAGCGCCCAGCGCTGTGCCGAGGCCGTCGGTCAGGCGCGCCGGATCGGCATCGCTCGACATGCCGGCCGCCATGCCCTGCGTGCCTTCGAGGATGCGCTTGCGCGCCGGTGAAGCCGTCCTGCGCCAGGTAGGCGGCCATCAGGCCGGCGGCCGCCGCGTGCGCGGTGTGCAGTTGCTTGGAATCGGCGGCGTCGCGCAGGAACTCCCACAGGCCCGCGGCCTGCGTGCCGGCCGAGCCGAAGGCGTGCAGCATCTGCTCGGCGTCGAGCCCCAGCAGGCGGCCCACCGCGGCGGCGGCGGCCAGCGTGCCGGCGGTGCCGGTGGTGTGGAAGATCTTGTAGTGCGAGCGGCCGAGGAATTCGCCGACGCGGATGCCGACTTCGTAGCCGGCCACCGAAGCGGTGAGCAGCTCGCGGCCGCTGGCGCCGAGCGCCTGCGCCACGGCCAGCGCGGCCGGGAACACCACGGCGGCCGGATGGAACACCGAGCCGTTGTGCACGTCGTCCTGCTCGGCGAAGTGCGAAGCGGCGGCGTTGACCATCGCGGCGAACAGCGGGCGTGGTGCCGCGGCGCGAGATCAGCACTTCGCTCGGGCCGTCTGCCGGGCCCATCGTGGCGGCGAAGCGCGCGATCGTCTCGACCGGCCGCGCGCCCTTGCCGGCCAGCGCCGAGCCGAACCAGTCGAGCAGCAGGTCTTCGGCGCGGCGCACCACCGGCGCGGGGATGTCTTCGAAGCGCAGCGTCGGCGGCGAAGGCGGCCAGCGTCTGGCTCGGATGGTGGTCGGTCATGCTGGTCGTCCGTCATCAGACCGCGTGCTCGGCGCGCAGCTGCGCGATCGTCGTCGTCGTCGTAGCCCAGCTCGGCGCAGGATCGCCTCGGTGTGCTCGCCGAGCGCGGGCACCGGGTCCATGCGCGGCGTCGAAGCTGCGCTGGCACGCCCGGCGGCAGCAGCGCCGGCATCGTGCCGGCCGGCGTGCCGACCTCGGTCCAGCGCTCGCGCGCCTGCAGCTGCGGGTGCTCCCAGACGTCGGCCATCGTCGTTCATGCGCGCGTTGGCGATCTGCGCCGCGTCCAGCCGCTGCGATCACCTGCTCGGCGGTCAGCGGCGAAGGCCTCGACGATCAGCGCGCGCAGCTCGTCGCGGGCCGCGATGCGCTTCGCGTTGGACGCGAAGCGCGGGTCGGTCGCCAGCGCCGGCTGCACCAGCACCTTGCTCGCAGAAGACCTCCCATTCGCGCTCGTTCTGCAGGCCGAGCATCACGATCTTGCCGTCGCCGGCGGCGAACGGGCCGTAGGGATAGATCGTCGCGTGCGCGGCGCCGGTGCGCGGCGGCGGCGCGCGCCGTCGAAGGCGTAGTACAGCGGGAAGCCCATCCACTCGACCATGCTCTCCAGCATCGACACGTCGATGCGGCTGCCCTGCGGCCGGTCGTGCCGCGCTGCGATCAGCGCCGCGAGGATGCTGGTGTAGCGCGTACATGCCGGCGGCGATGTCGGCGATCGAGCAGCCGGCCTTGGCCGGCTCGTCCGGCGTGCCGGTGATCGACAGGAAGCCCGGCTTCGCTCTGGATCAGCAGGTCGTAGGCCTTCTTGTCGCGGTAGGGGCCGCCTCGTCGCCGTAGCCGGAGATGTCGCAGACGATCAGCCGCGGGATGCTTCTGCGTGCAGCGCCTCGTACGACAGGCCCAGGCGCGCCGCCGCGCCGGGCGCGAGGTTCTGCACCAGCACGTCGGCCTTGGCGAGCAAGCGCCTCGAGGACCTCCAGCGCCGCGCGGATGCTTGAGGTCGAGCGTCAGGCTTTCCTTGGAGCGGTTGGTCCAGACGAAGTGCGAGGCCAGGCCCGCGCACGCGCTCGTCGTAGCCGCGCGCGAAGTCGCCGACGCCGGGGCGCTCGACCTTGATCACGCGCGCGCCCAGGTCGGCCAGCTGGCGGGTGCAGAACGGCGCCGCGATCGCGTGCTCCAGCGAGACGACGGTGATGCCGTCGAGCGGGCGTCATGGCATCGCCTCAGAACGACCGCGGCAGCCCGAGCACGTGCTCGGCCACGTACGACAGGATCAGGTTGGTCGAGATCGGCGCCACCTGGTAGAGCCGCGTCTCGCGGAACTTGCGCTCGACGTCGTATTCGCAGGCGAAGCCGAAGCCGCCGTGGAACTGCAGGCAGGCGTTGGCCGCCTCCCAGGTGGCCTTGGCGGCCAGGTACTTGGCCATGTTGGCCTCGCGCGCCGCAGGGCTGCTGCGCGTCGAACAGCGCGCAGGCCTTGAAGCGCATCAGGTTGGCCGCCTCGACCTCGATGTAGGCCTCGGCGATCGGGAACTGCACGCCCTGGTTCTGGCCGATCGGCCGGCCGAACACGACGCGCTCGCTTGGCGTACGCGTCACCCTGTCGATGAACCAGTAGCCGTCGCCGATGCACTCGGCGGCGATCAGCGTGCGCTCGGCGTTCAGGCCGTCGAGGATGTACTTGAAGCCCTGGCCTTCCTCGCCGATCAGGTTCTCCGCCGGGATCTCGAGGTTCTCGAAGAACAGCTCGTTGGTCTCGTGGTTGACCATGTTGGGGATCGGCCGCACGGTCAGGCCGTTGCCGATCGCCTCGCGCAGGTCGACGAGGAAGATCGACATGCCTTCGGACTTCTTCTTCACCTCGGCCAGCGGCGTGGTGCGCGCCAGCAGGATCATCAGGTCGGAGTGCTGGACGCGCGAGATCCAGACCTTCTGGCCGTTGACGACGTAGCGGTCGCCCTTCTTGCACCGCGGTGGTCTTGATCTTGGTGGTGTCGGTGCCGGTGGTGGGCTCGGTCACGCCCATCGACTGCAGGCGCAGCTCGCCGCTGGCGATCTTGGGCAGGTAGCAGCGCTTCTGCTCCTCGGAGCCGTGGCGCAGCAGCGTGCCCATGTTGTACATCTGGCCGTGGCAGGCGCCGGAGTTGCCGCCCGAGCGGTTGATCTCTTCCATGATCACCGACGCCTCGGCCAGGCCCAGGCCCGAGCCGCCGTACTCCTGCGGGATCAGCGCGGCCAGCCAGCCGGCCTTGGTCAGCGCGTCGACGAAGGCCTCCGGGTAGCCGCGCTCCTCGTCGACCTTGCGGAGGTACTCGTCGGGGAACTCGGCGCACAGGGCGCGCACCGCGTCGCGGATGTCCTGGTGCTGGTCGGTGGTGCTGGCATGGTGGGTCTTCATGAGTAGTCGTCGAATCAGGACGTCGGCATGGCCTGCATCGCGAGCGCGCCTTCGTGGTCGTGGGCCCAGAGGCGGTAGCGCGCCCTGGCCGCCTCGGGCGGGCCGGCCGCAGACGGCGAAGCGGTGCGATGTCGAAGAGTCGGCCGCACGGCCTTGAACTCGAAGCGCGACACGCGGGCGTCGGGCTTGTCGCGGCGCAGCAGGTCGAGCAGCAGCGTGGCGATCAGCGGGCCGTGCACGATCAGGCCCGGGTAGCCCTCGACCTCGGTCACGTAGCTGCGGTCGTAGTGGATGCGGTGGCCGTTGAAGGTCAGCGCCGAGTAGCGGAACAGCAGCACCGGGTCGGGCACGATCTCGCGCGCGAAGGTCTCGTCGGTGGGCGCGGCCTGCGGCGCGGGCGCGGGCGCGCCGGGCTGCGGCACGTCGCGGTAGACGATGTCGTGCTCCTCGCTCAGCGCCAGGCCCTTGGCATTGCGCAGATCTCGTGCGCGCACGCGCACGAACACCAGCGCGCCGCTGCGGCCCGCCTTGTGCGTCGACGGCTGCGATGCGCGAGGTGCGCGTGGCCGGTTCGTCGACCGCCAGCGGAGCGAGCGAAGTCCACCCGGCCGCCGGCCCACATGCGGCGCGGCAGCGGCACCGGCGGCAGGAAGCCGCCGCGGCGCGGATGGCCGTCGGCGCCGATCTCGCGCTGCAGGGCCTGCGGCAGGAAGTACAGCCAGTGCCACAGCGGCGGCACCGCATCGCCGGCTGCGGGGTGCGGGTCGTCGCGGTCCAGCGTGGCCGACAGGCCCGTGACGGAAGACACACCCATGGTCTCGGTGCGCGACTCGGTCTTGCCAAGCCAGCCACGCAGATGATCGATGTCGACGTTCATTACCGCACCCCCGGAAGGCAACTGCGCGGCCACACGGCGCGGCCCGCATTGGTCGCCACTATGCGTTCGATAGCCGGGTGAGAAAATTCCTCATTCCGGAACACGGTCTTCGCCTGCGCTTAAGGGCGCCCGGATCACCCGAGGGTTTACTCCGAGAAAAGAACCAAGGCCCATGCATTTCGATCTCGTCGACCTGAAGTTGTTTCTCAATGTCGCGACCACCAAGAGCCTGACGCGCGGGGCCGAGCGGACGCACCTTTCCCTGCCGGCGGCGAGCGCCCGCATCAGGAACCTGGAAGACAACATCGGCAGCAAGCTGCTGTACCGCCACAGCCAGGGCGTCACCCTGACGCCGCCGGGGGACACTTTTCTCCATCACGCGCGGCTGGTGCTGCAGCAGACCGACATGCTGCGCGGCGAGATGCAGGAGTACGCGCGCGGCGTGAAGGGACACGTTCGGGTGCATGCGAACACCAGCGCGATCTCCGAGTTCCTGCCCGACGTGCTGCGGCGCTACCTGGGCACGCATCCGGACATCAACGTCGACCTGCAGGAGCACCTGAGCCCGGACATCGTGCGGGCGGTGCTCGACGGCAACACCGACATCGGCATCGTGGCCGGCAGCGTCTACACCGAGGGGCTGGAGGTGCTGCCCTACTTCAAGGATCGCCTGGTGCTGGCGACCTCGCTCGCGCATCCGCTGGCCGGGATGGAGGCGGTGGCCTTCGATCAGGTGCTGGAATACGACTTCGTCGCCCTGCCGCCGGCGAGTGCGATCCACATCTTCCTGGAGCGCGCCGCGGCGGGCCTGCACAAGCGGGTGCGCATGCGGGTGCAGGTGGGCAACTTCGAATCGGTGTGCCGGATGATCGAGGCCGACATCGGGATCGGCATCTTGCCGGAGTCATCGGCGAGGCGGCATGCAAGGCAGATGGCGATACGGATCGTTCCATTGGCCGACGCGTGGTCGCGCAGGGATCTTCAGATCTGCGTGCGCAGCATGGACCTGCTGCCGCCGTTCTCGCGCGAGCTGGTGGAGATGATGGTCGATGATGCCCGGGCCTCACCCGCTCTTGCTTCCTCGGGCCTGCAGGGCAAGTCAAAGTAGATTCCGGTCGAATATCAAAGTGGTTTCTGACAGAATACCAAAGTAAATTTCAGCACCACAGCAAAGTCGATTCTGGCCGCGATGCCCCCTTCACCCGTGCCGCACCCCATCCGGCTCCGCCCTGCTCGCAGCGGCACTTCGGACGCTGAAGCGACTGCAGGACAAGCACCATGGCGTGGTGGAGTCGAAGGACCTGCCAGATGAGCACCGAGCGGTGTTGACCGAGACAGGCTTCCTGCGCCCCGTGATGAAGGGTTGGTACATCTGCGGCAACCCAGCAGACCAGGCCGGCGACTCGACCGCCTGGTACGCCAGCTTCTGGGCCTTCGTTTCCGGCTACCTCGGCAAGCGCTTCGGCAAGCGCTACTGCCTCAACCCGGAAGCCTCCTTGCTCCTTCACACCGGCAACACAACGGTGCCACCGCAAGTCACGGTCGTAACCAAGGAGGGCGGAACCACGGTCCTCAAGCTGCCCTTCAAGACTTCGCTGTTGGTCTACTCCGATGAAAAGCGGGTCCCCAAGTCGCGCATGGAAGTCCGGGGGCTGCAGGCCTGGCCCGTGCCAGAGGCCCTGTGCCTCGCCGGCCCGCAGTTCTTTGTGAGCTATCCCCGCGAAGCGGAGATTGCGCTGGCCATGGTGCGCGATCCATCCGAATTCCTGACCACGCTGCTGGCCAATCAGGGCATGCCGACCGCGGCTGCGCGACTGGCGGGAGCGCTGCAGTTCGCACGACGTGGCGACGACGCCGGGCGCATTCTCAAAGCCTTCTCGCAGGCTGGTAGCTCACTCAAGCCGAGCAATCCTTTCGAGCTGCCCCAGCCTTCTCTGTCGCCCGGTCGCGAACGCTCGCCGTACGTCCTGCGCCTGCGCTCGATGTGGTGCGGCTGGCGCGAAGACGTCATCAAGTACTTCCCGCCCGCCCCGGGCATCGCTGCGGATACCGCGGCGTATCTCTCCCAGGTGGACGAGCGCTACATGGCCGACGCGTACAACTCGCTGTCGATCGAGGGCTACCAAGTTACCGACGAACTCATCGAGCGAGTCGCCCGCGGCGACTGGAACCCGGACTCGAACCCGGACCACCAGGAAACCCGCGATGCGCTTGCGGCTCGTGGCTACTTTCAGGCGTTCCACGCCGTCAAGGCCAGCATCACGCGGATCTTCGACGGCGAGAACGCCGGTCGCGTCGCGAAGCGCGACCATCATGATTGGTACGCCGAATTGTTCGGCCCCGCGGTGGCCGCCGGCATCCTGCAACGGCATCAACTGGCGGGCTACCGGACAGGACCCATCTTCATCCGGAACTCCATGCACACGCCAGTGCCGCGTGAAGCCATCCTCGACTGCCTGGAGACCTTGTTCGAACTGCTTCGCGAGGAACCCGAGGCCTGCGTCCGCGCCGTGCTGGGCCACCATCTGTTCGTGTTCATCCATCCGTACTTCGACGGCAACGGACGCATCGGACGTTTCCTGATGAACGCCCTGCTGGCGTCGGGCGGATATTCGTGGACCGTCATCCGGGTCACGCGCCGCAGCGCGTACATGGGCGCACTCGAGCAAGCAAGCGTCCATGGCGATATTTGTCCCTTGGCGCGGTTCGTCGCTGAGGAAATGGCGAACTCCTAGGGTGAAGGGGCACGTTCGGGTGTATGCGAACACCAGCGCGATCTCCGAGTTCCTGCCCGACGTGCTGCGGCGCTACCTGGGCACGCATCCGGACATCAACGGGCCTGCACAAGCGGGTGCGCATGCGGGTGCACCTGCTGCCGCCTTCTCGCGCGAGCTGGTGGAGATGATGGTCGATGATGCCCGGGCGGCGGCGGCGGATCCGGGTCCTGGGTAACGCTGTTGGCGCCCCCGCATGCATCGGCCGGTCAGAGCCGGGTGGCCAGCCACTCACCGTAGGCGAAGGCGGCACGTGCTTCGGCGACCACGGCTTCCAGCCGGGAGTGGTCCGCCATGACAGGCGCCGCAGCCTCGCGCAGCATCGGCTCCCAGTGTTCGGCGACCATCCTGGCGGTAGCGCGCATCCACGTGCCGGCCGCGTCGTCATCAACCCCGAAGTGGCCGGCGGCGGCGAGCAGCCGCTGCATGCCCGAGCGCGCGGAGCCGTCCGCGCCGGTCGCCATCGACAGTGCGGGCCCGTCGTGCAAGGGTTGGGGTGCCGCGGTTGCCGCCGGCGCGATGTCGAAGGCAGGCGACAGGCGCCAGCCGCGCTGGGGCTGGCCGTCATGCAGCAGGCCGTGGTTGAGCGGGTGGTCGTCGACGTTGCCCACCAGCGCATTGAAGGCCATCCGCTGCCACAGCTCGCACAGCTGCTCGCCCAGGTCCGCGCGGCCGCGGGCCCAGACGCGCAGGCGATCGCCCAGGTTCAGGTAGGACCGCTGCGGGTCGCCCCTGGTGGACCCCGGCGACAGACGCAGCACGGTGTGTGCGCTGGCGTAGAGGCGGCGCTGCGGCCGCCGCGGATCCCCGGCGCGGTCGAAGCGCTCGACCAGGAGCACCTGGTGTGCGCCATGGGTCTGGAGGACCACGTGCGCGGCGTCCAGGCCCGCCATGCGCGCCAGCTTCATCGCGACGTACTCACGCGCAGGCAAGGCGGGGCGGTCGCCGCGGTCCTGCATCTTCGCCAGCCACAGGCGGCCCTCATGCACGACCGTGGTCTTCGGGCGCTCGCCGCCCGCGCTGGTGTCCAGGTCTTGGTCGAGCCTGCGCAGCGCCCGGCTGGCCGGCGCGTCCGCGTCCAGTTCTTCGGCCAGCGTCTTCAGCTCCTCCAGCGCCTTGGGCGTCCAGGCCAGCTTGCGTTCGATGTCGGTGCAGACCTCGATCGCGCCCACCCCATCGGGGACACCCCGTTCGAGCAGTTCGAGCGGGCCGAGCTCGGCTCCGGCCCGGGCATTCAGGCGGTCGGCGCCGTAGCCGGCCGGCTTCGCGTCGCGCACCACGCCGGGCAGGCCGTCGGCGGCCTGAATCGCAAGGCCGCGGCTGCCACGCACCAGGCGAAGCTCGACCGGGTCGAGCGCCAAGGCATCTTCCCTCGCAAGGTAGTCGCGGCGGTAGTTGAAGCGACTGGCGCGCTCGACGATCAACTCGCCGGCCTGCACCGGCACATCGTGACCGGGCAGCCAGGCCCAGACGGGCACCGTCGGCATCAGCGACTGCCCACCCGGCGCTCGGCGAAGGCGACCGTCTCCGGGTCGCGGACCGGATCAAGCAGCTCGTCTGCCTGATCCAGGAGGTTCAACCCCTGCAGCACCTTGAGGAAGTTGCCGATCGCCACGCCGTCGGCACCATCCTCCAAGGACCTGAGCGTCGATAGCGACACATCGGACAGGTGGGCAAGCTGCTCCTGCGTCATCTCGCGCAGCTTGCGCGCGAGGACCAGGCGCTTGCCCAGGCGCTCCAGCGAGGCCTGCACCAGCACGGGAGTGTGCTTGGGGGGACGACGCGGCCAAGTCGATGCCATGGGAGGCAAATATAAGGGTTAAACGTCGAAATGACAACGAAAATTCGGCACTTTATGTTGGAGTTATGTGGGATTGGATTTGCCGATATCTCGGCATGGCGCTTTACCTCTCGTGCATTGGCCTTGCGCAGGCTGATGATGCGGCGCTCCTCGCCTCGGCAAACCCTGGCCTCACTTCGAATTCCAGCGCTGCCGCAACTCAGAGGAAGTCTTCGAGTCGAGGTTGCACCAGGCCGCGTTGCCAGTGGTCGCGTCGATCACGATCACGTTGTCCTGCGGTCCCATGAGGCCGGAGAGGGTTTCGGCGACTTGCGCCGCGCTCCGCGTGGTCTTGACGTGCCACAGGGAATACCGAAGCCTGATGCAGGAGCCGGCAGCCTTGAGCGTGCTGATGACTCGTTCGAGGTTGTGTTCGGGGGCAAGCAGTTCGTAGGAGACGATCAGGTTGTTCATGTTCGCTCAGGCAGTGACGACTGCTGCCTGAGTAACGCCCTGCCTCGCAGGGTTCCGGCATTCCAAGCTGTCAGACCGAGCAACCCGCCACGACCGCCACCTCTGCCGCAGGCGGAATGGGCGCCGGCAGCCGATACCCGTATCTCACCGCCGTGAGCTCGGCCAGGATCGACACCGCGATCTCGGGCGGCGTGCGCGCCCCGTTCTTGATCCCGATCGGACCGTGCAGCCGATCGAGCTGCTCCGGCGTCACGTCGAAGTCCAGCAGCCGCTCGCGGCGCTTCTGCTGGTTGACGCGCGAGCCGATCGCGCCGACGTAGAAGGCCTGCGACTTCAAGGCTTCCATCAAGGCGAGATCGTCGAGCTTCGGGTCGTGGGTGAGCGCGATGATGGCCGTGTGCCCATCGGGCTTGAGATCGATCACCGTGTCGTCCGGCATCGTGCGCAGCAGCGTCGTGCCCGGCACCTCCCAGCCTTGCGAGTACTCCTCGCGCGGGTCGCAGATGATCACCTGGTAGTCGAGCGCCAGCGCCATCGAGGCGAGGTAGTGGGTCATCTGCCCGGCACCGATGATGAGCAGGCGCCAGTCGGGGCCGTGGGTCGAGACCAGCGTCGTCTCGTCCAGCTGCAATTCATCATGCCCGTGGGCTGGCGCAAGCTGCACCGCGCCGGTCGTGAGGTCGAGGCTGCGCCGCACGCGGTGGCCTTCGGTCAGCTCGGCCAGCAGGTCGTCGATGCGCGAAGCCTCGGTCACGGGCTCCAGCACCAGCTCCAGCGTGCCGCCGCACGGCAACCCGAAGCGCGTGGCCTCCTCCGCGCGCACGCCATAGACGACGCGCTTCGGCACCATCAGCTCGAGCGCGCCGTGCCGCACCTTGTCGATCAGGTCGTCCTCGATGCAGCCGCCCGAGACCGAGCCCGCCACCTGCCCGTCTTCGCGGATCGCCATGACGGAGCCCACCGGCCGCGGCGCCGATCCCCAGGTGTGGACGATGGTGCCCAGCACCACGCGATGCCGGTCGCGTTGCCATTCGCTGACCTTGCGCAAGACGTTGAGATCGACGTTGTCCATGTGTTGTCCCGGATCGCTGCGGATGCAGCCCTGCTGAATGGTCCCTTGTAATAGAGCACCACTCGTAACGAGCCGCGACAGGGAATTTCCCTTCGGAAGCCTCAGTGTATTGATGCGCCGCCGCCCGAACATGCCGCACTGCACCATGCGGGTCGCCCGACGCGCCGGCCAGAGCGCCCTGCCCACGGGGTTCTACGGGTTTCCTAGGAGTCGCACGGAAACGAGCCCCGCCCTACGATGGCCTTCTCCCTTCAAGAACCATCCCGGCCGCAAAACCACCACGAGGCAGCCGGGTCCGCCCCAAGGCAGAAGTTCAGTGCGGCTGGGGGCCAACCAGGAGCAAACAATGGGTCAGAAGATCTCTCTCCAGGTCAACGGCGCACCAGTGACGCGCGAAGTGGAACCCAGCACCCTGCTGGTGACCTTCCTGCGCGACGACCTGCGCCTGACAGGCACCCACGTCGGCTGCGACACCCTGCAGTGCGGAGCCTGCACCGTGCACCTCGACGGCCGCGCGGTCAAGTCCTGCAGCATGCTGGCGGTGCAGGCGGCGGGGGCCCAGGTCACGACCATCGAGGGCATCTCCGGCGCCGACGGCGCACTGCATCCGATGCAGGCCGCCTTCAAGCAGTGCCACGGCCTGCAATGCGGCTTCTGCACCCCCGGCATGGTGATGAGCGCGATCGACCTGGTGCAGCACCATCCGCACGGCAGCGAGCGCGAGATCCGCGAGCACCTCGAAGGCAACTTCTGCCGGTGCACCGGCTACCAGAACATCGTCAAGGCCGTCCAGCAGGGCGCCGAGGCGATGGGCGCGTAAGGAGGACACCGTCATGAACGCTCCCCAACAAGGCCTGATCGGCCAGCGCGTCGAGCGCAAGGAAGACGTGCGCTTCCTGACCGGCCGCGGCCAGTACACCGACGACCTGATCCTGCCCGGACAGACCTACGCCTGCTTCCTGCGCTCGCCCTACGCTCACGCCCGCATCAAGGGCGTCGACATCGCGCAGGCCAAGGCCGCGCCGGGCGTGCTCGGGGTCTTCACGGGCGCCGACTTCCGCGAGGTCGGCGGCCTGCCCTGCGGCTGGCTCATCACCAGCGTGGACGGCACGCCGATGAAGGAGCCGAAGCACCCGGTGCTGGCCGACGACAAGGTGCGCTATGTCGGCGACCGGGTCGCGCTGGTCGTCGCCGAGACCTACGAGCAGGCCAAGGCCGCGGCCGCGCTGATCGACGTGGACTACGAGGAGCTCACGCCGGTGGTCGACACGGCCACCGCCAAGGGAGCAGGCACGGCCCTGCACGACGCGGCGCCCGACAACGTCTGCTACAGCTGGGCCATCGGCGACAAGGCAGCCGTCGATGCCGCGATGTCCTCCGCGCCTCATGTGACGAAGCTCGAGTTCCGCAACAACCGCCTGATCCCCAACGCGATCGAGCCGCGCGCGGCCAATGCCGACTACAACCCCGCCGACGAGAGCTACACCCTCTACGTGTCCAACCAGAACCCGCACGTCGAGCGGCTGCTGATGTGCGCCTTCGTGCTCGGCATCCCCGAGCACAAGATGCGCGTGGTGGCGCCCGACGTGGGCGGCGGCTTCGGCTCGAAGATCTTTCTCTACGGCGAGGAAACGGCGCTGGTGTGGGCCGCCAAGCGCCTGCGCCGGCCGATCAAGTGGACGGCCGAGCGCAGCGAATCCTTCCTGAGCGACGCCCACGGGCGCGACCACGTGACGACCGCCGAGCTGGCCACCGACAAGGACGGCAAGTTCCTCGCGATGCGCGTCGACACCACCGCCAACCTGGGCGCCTACCTCTCCACCTTCGCCTCGAGCGTGCCGACCATCCTGTACGCCACGCTGCTGGCCGGGCAGTACGCCACGCCGAAGATCCACTGCGCGGTGACAGGCGTCTTCACCAACACCGCGCCGGTCGATGCCTACCGGGGCGCGGGCCGGCCCGAAGCGACCTACGTGGTCGAGCGCCTGGTGGAAACCGCCGCGCACGAGCTCAAGCTCGACCCGGCCGAGATCCGCCGGCGCAATTTCATCAAGAGCTTCCCGTATGCGACGCCGGTCGGGCTGACCTACGACACCGGCGACTACGAGTCCACCATGTCGCGCGCCATCAGCCTGGCCGACGTGGAGGGCTACTCCGCCCGCAAGAAGGCCAGCGAAGCCAAGGGCCTCAAGCGCGGCATCGGCTATGCGGCCTACATCGAAGCCTGCGGCATCGCGCCTTCGAACATCGCTGGCGCGCTGGGCGCGCGCGCGGGCCTCTTCGAAGCCGGCGAAGTGCGGGTGCACCCCACCGGCAAGGTGACCGTCTTCACCGGCAGCCACAGCCACGGGCAGGGCCACGAGACCACCTTCGCGCAGATCGTGGCCGACAAGCTGGGAATGGGCCTCGACGACGTCGACATCCAGCATGGCGACACCGGCAAGATCCTGTTCGGCATGGGCACCTACGGCAGCCGCTCGCTGGCGGTGGGCGGCAGCGCGATCGTGAAGGCGGTGGACAAGGTCATCGCCAAGGGCAAGAAGATCGCGGCGCACCTGATGGAAGCGTCGGATGCCGACGTCGAGTTCGAACAGGGCGTCTTCAAGGTGGCGGGCACCGACAAGAACGTGCCCTTCGCCGCCGTGGCGCTCACGGCCTACGTGCCGCACAACTTCCCGCTCGACAAGCTCGAGCCCGGGCTGAACGAGAACGCCTTCTACGACCCGACCAACTTCACCTACCCGGCGGGCACCTACATCTGCGAGGTGGAGGTCGATCCGCTCACCGGCCAGGTGACGGTCGACCGCTTCACCGCCTGCGACGACTTCGGCAACGTCGTCAATCCGATGATCGTCGAGGGCCAGGTGCACGGCGGGCTGGCGCAGGGCATCGGGCAGGCGCTGCTCGAGCATGGCGTGTACGACACCGAGTCGGGCCAGCTGCTCTCCGGCAGCTACATGGACTACGCGATGCCGCGCGCCGACGACCTGCCGAGCTTCCAGGTCGAGACGGTGAAGGGCACGCCCTGCACCCACAACCCGCTGGGGGTCAAGGGCTGCGGCGAAGCCGGCGCGATCGGCTCGCCCGCGGCAACGATGAACGCGGTGTGCGATGCGCTCGGCGTGAAGGACATGCCGATGCCCGCCTCGCCCTACAACGTCTGGAAAGCCTTGAACCAGGCTTGAGGAGGACAAAGACATGCAAGCCTTCGACTATCAGACTCCCAAGACTGTCGCCGATGCGGTCAAGGCGGCAGGCGCCGAAGACGCCAAGCTGCTGGCCGGCGGGCAGTCGCTGCTGGCCTCGATGAAGCTGGGGCTGGCGGCGCCTTCGGCATTGGTCGATCTTGGCGGCATTGCCGAGCTCAAGGGCATCAAGGTCGACGCCGGCAAGGTCGTGATCGGCGCGATGACCACGCACGCCGCGGTGGCCTCCTCCAAGGAGGTGCGCGAAGCGCTGCCCGCCCTGGCGGCGCTTGCCGAGAGCATCGGCGACCGCCAGGTGCGCAACCGCGGCACGCTGGGCGGAAGCCTCGCCAACAACGATCCGGCCGCCGACTACCCGGCAGCGGTGCTGGCCCTGGGCGCCACCGTCCAGACGGACAGGCGCAGCATTGCCGCGGACGACTTCTTCAAGGGCCTGTACGAGACCGCGCTCGCCGAGGGCGAGGTGATCACCTCGGTGAGCTTCCCGGTGCCGGAGAAGGCGGCCTACCAGAAGTTCCGCCAGCCGGCCTCGCGCTTCGCGCATCGTGGGCGTGTTCGTCAGCAAGGGCGCGCAGGGCGTGCGCGTGGCGGTGACGGGCGCCGGGCCCAGCGTGTTCCGCGCGAAGGAGCTGGAGGACAAGCTCGGTGCCAAATGGGCGCCCGAGTCCTGCGACGGCGTGAAGGTCGAGCGCCTCGGGGCTCAACAGCGACCTGCACGGCTCGGCCGAGTACCGCGCGGCGTTGATCCCGGTGCTCGCGAAGCGGGCGGTCGCGGCGTCCTGAAGCGACTTGCTCCTTGCACTTGCGAAACGCCGCCCTCGCGCGGCGTTTCCTTTGAGCGTCAGCACTCCGCTCCATGGCTTCCACCGACCTTCCTGCCAGCATCGACGAGACCGAAGCGAAGCTGCTCGCGCACGACTACGTCCCCGATCGCCAGCTTGCGACGGCCCTGTTCCTCTCGCTCAGGCTGCAGCGCCCGCTCTTCCTCGAAGGCGAGCCCGGCACCGGCAAGACCGAGATCGCCAAGACGGTGGCCACGATGCTCGGCCGCCCGCTTGATCCGCCTGCAGTGCCATGAGGGGCTCGACCTGACCGGCGCGGCCTACGAATGGAACTATCGCGCGGCAGATGATCGAGATCCGCCTTGCCGACACGAAGGCATGAGCCGCGAGCGAGCTGGGCACCGAGCTTTTCTCGCCGCGCTTCCTGATCAAGCGCGCGCTGTTGCAGGCCATCGATCCGGCGCACAGCCTGCCGCCGGTGCTGCTGATCGACGAGCTCGACCGCGCCGACGAGCCCTTCGAGGCCTATCTGCTCGAAGTGCTGTCCGACTTCCAGATCACCATTCCCGAGCTCGGCACGCTGCGCGCGCCCGAGCCGCCGATCGTGGTGCTGACCTCCAACCGCACGCGCGAGATCCACGATGCGGTGAAGCGCCGCTGCCTGTACCACTGGGTGGCGTTTCCCGATGCGCGGCGCGAGCTCGAGATCCTGCAGCGCGCGTGCCCGGCGCGCCCGAGGCGCTGACGCGGCAGATCGTCGCCTTCATCCAGGGCTGCGCGGGATCGAGCTGTTCAAGCTGCCCGGCATCGCCGAAACCATCGAATGGACCCGCGCGCTGCTGGAGCTCGATGCGCTGGTGCTCGACCCGGCGACCATCGAGAACACGCTGGGCGTGCTGCTGAAGTACCAGGACGACATCGCCCGCGTGCAGGGCTCGGAGGCGGCGCGGCTGCTGGAGCAGGTGCGCATGGCGACGCGGGAAGCGGCGGGCCAGGTAGGGCGTCACAGGCCCTCGCATGCCTGCCAATCAAGCGCTGTCGCCGCTGCCCGGCCACCTGGCGGAAAACGTCATGCACTTCGCCCGCGTGCTGCGCAGTGCGGCCGGCATGCCGGGCGGCACCGACCGCGGTCGCAGCTGCGCTGCAGGCGCTGCGAGGTCGCAGGGCTGGCAGAGCCGCGGCGACTTCCATGCCACCCTCGCCGCCTGCTTCGTCGATCGTGCCGAGCACCGCGCGCTGTTCGACCAGGCCTTCCACATCTTCTGGCGCGACCCCGACCTGCTCGGCCGCGTCATGGCGATGATGCTGCCGCAAGGTGCAGGCCCGCCAAGGCGCGCCCGCCCCGCCCGAGAACCGGCGCCTGGCCGACGCGCTGTTCCCGCACCAGGCCCGAGCGGCAGCAGCCGCGCGAGGAGCAGCGTGTCGAGGTCGAGGCCAGCTACACCTGGTCCGACCGCGAAGTGCTGCGCAAGGCCGACTTCGACACCATGACCGCCGACGAATGGCAGCAGGCCAAGCGGCTGGTGGCCGAACTGGAGCTGTTCTTCGAGCGCCGCGCCACGCGCCGCATGCGCCGCGCCAGCAGCCCGGCCGGGCCGACTGGCGCGCCACCATGCAGGCCATGGCCCGCACCGGCGAGCCTGGAGCATGCGCTGGCAGCGCCCCCGCGTGCGGCCCGTGCCGCTGGTGGTGCTGGCCGACATCTCCGGCTCGATGAGCCGCTACTCGCGCATGCTGCTGCACTTCACCCACGCGCTGGCCAACGCCGACCTGCATGTGCACAGCTTCGTGTTCGGCACCCGGCTGTCGCCCATCACCCGCCACCTGCGCCAGCGCGACCCCGACATCGCGGTGAGCCGGGTCGTGCGGGCCGTGCCGGACTGGTCCGGCGGCACCCGCCTGGCCGAGAACCTGCACCGCTTCAACCACGACTGGTCGCGCCGCGTGCTGGCGAGCGACGCCACCGTGCTGCTCATCACCGACGGCCTGGCGCATGGCGAGACGACCTCGCTCGCCTTCGAGATGGAGCGGCTGCACAAGTCCTGCCGGCAGGCTGGTGTGGCTCAACCCGCTGCTGCGCTTCGAAGGCTTCGAGCCCAAGGCGGCGGGCATCCGCACCATGCTGCCGCATGTCGACCTGTTCCTGCCCGCACACAACATCGAGAGCCTGCAGTCGCTCGCCCACACGCTCGTGCATCCGCCGACACGCGACTTGCCCAGCCGGCCATGGTCACCCGGACCAGCGACCGCTTGAGACCGGCCTTATGCGTTTTCCGCGCTTGCAAACAACTATTGATTCGTTTCATTCATGAGCTGAGCTTCCATCATCGGTTTTTGCATAAGAAGCCGAAGGAAAGCGATGAACTTCCAGCAACTGCGCTCCGTGCGCGAGACCGTGCGCCGGGGCTTCAACCTGACCGAAGTGGCCAACGCGCTGCACACCTCGCAGCCGGGCGTGAGCCGCCAGATCCGCGAACTGGAGGACGAGCTGGGCATCGCGCTGTTCGTGCGCGCCGGCAAGCGCCTGACCGGCCTCACGCCGCCGGGCGCGCAGGTGCTGCCCATCATCGAGCGCCTGCTGCTCGATGCCGACAACCTGCGTCGCGCCGGCGAAGACTTCGTGCACCAGTCGCGCGGCACGGTTCGCGATCGCGGCCACGCACTCGCAGGCGCGCTATGCGCTGCCGCAGGCGGTGCGCGACTTCCGCCGGCAGTTCCCGCAGGTCACGCTCAACCTGCACCAGGGCTCGCCCCGGCAGGTGGCCGAGATGCTGCTGGCCGGCGAGGCCGACATCGGCATCGCCACCGAGGCGCTGGCCCACTACGACGACCTGGTCGCCCTGCCCTGCTATCGCTGGACGCACTGCGTGCTGGTGCCGCCGGGCCATGCCGCTGCTCGACGCGGACCGCTCACGCTGGAGCGCATCGCGCAGCATCCGGTCATCACCTACGACGCCGGCTACACCGGCCGCTCGCACATCGACGAGGCCTTCGACCGCGCGGGCATCGAGCCGAACATCGTGCTCACCGCGATGGACGCCGACGTGGTGAAGACCTATGTCGAGCTCGGCCTGGGCGTGGGCATCGTCGCCTCGATCGCCTACGACGAAGAGCGCGACCGGCACCTGCGCTCGATCGATGCGCGGCACCTGTTCGCGATGAACATGACGCGCCTGGCGGTCCGGCGCGGGACCTTCCTGCGGGCCTATGTGTATTCGTTCATCGAGTCGTTCGCGCCGCCGCTGACCCGGGCGGTGGTGGACCGGGCGCTGGCTGCCGAGCCAGGCGGCGGTGTTCGAGATCTGAGAGCTCACAGGGAGTCGTACAGCTGCTGCGGCTCGAAGCGCGTCACCTTGCGCGGCTTGCAGGTGCACCGTCGCGCCTGACTCCAGCGCAAGCTTGTCGCGCAGCCGCGCGAACTCGCTGCGCGGCAGCTCCACGTCGACATAGCCCGCCATCGTCGACACGCTTGAACTCGATGCGCGTGTTCGGGCCCACCGTCAGCGTCTGCGACAGCGTGACCGGCAAGGTGCCCTCCTCCGGCTGGGCCACGATGTCCAGCTCGTGCGGCCGCACATAGCTGACTTCGTCGCCGGACACCGCGCCGCCGGGCGCATGCCCGAAGCGGCCGTGGAACAGGTTCACGTCGCCGAGGAACTGCAGCACGAAGGGCGTGGCCGGATGGTCGTAGACCTCGTCCGGCGTGCCGTCCTGCTCGATGCGGCCGTGGTTCATCACGACGACGCGGTCGGCGACTTCCATCGCCTCGTCCTGGTCGTGCGTGACGAAGACGCTGGTCACGTGCATCTCGTCGTGCAGGCGGCGCAGCCAGCGGCGCAGTTCCTTGCGCACCTTGGCATCGAGCGCGCCGAAGGGCTCGTCGAGCAGCAGCACCTTGCGGCTCGACCGCGAGCGCGCGCGCCAGCGCGATGCGCTGGCGCTGGCCGCCGGAGAGCTGGTGCGGGTAGCGGTCGGCGATCCAGTCGAGCTGCACCAGCTTGAGCAGCTCGCGTCACCTTGCTTGCGGATCTCCGGCTCGGCGGGCCGCGTCGCCTTGGGCCGCACGCGCAGGCCGAAGGCGACGTTCTCGAAGATCGTCATGTGGCCGAACAGCGCGTAGTGCTGGAACACGAAGCCGACGTTGCGCTCGCGCACGTCGGCGTAGGTGGCGTCCTCGCCGTGGAAGAGCACGGTGCCCGCTGTCCGGCCGCTCGAGGCCCGCGATGATGCGCAGCAGCGTCGTCTTGCCCGAGCCCGAGGGCCCGAGCAGCGCGACCAGCTCGCCCGCCGGGATGTCGAGGTTGAGGTTGTCGCAGACGACGGTCTTGCCGAAGCGCTTGTTCAGGTTGCGGATTTCGATGCTCATTCCTGCGCTCCTTGGACCCGAAGCTGCGCTCGCACGCGGCGCTCGACGAGGTACTTGAGCACCAGCGTCACCAGCGCCAGCAGCGCCAGCAGCGAGGCCACCGCGAAGGCCGCGGCGAACTGGTACTCGTTGTAGAGGATCTCGATGTGCAGCGGCATGGTGTTGGTCTGGCCGCGGATGTGGCCCGGAGACCACGCGACACCGCGCCGAACTCGCCCATCGCGCGCGCGTTGCAGAGGATCACGCCGTACAGCAGCGCCCACTTGACGTTGGGCAGCGTCACGCGCCAGAAGATCTGCCAGCCGCTGGCGCCGAGCACGCGCGCGGCCTCCTCCTGCTCCTGCCCTGCGCCTGCATCAGCGGGATCAGCTCGCGGGCGACGAACGGGAAGGTGACGAAGACCGTCGCCAGCACGATGCCGGGCACCGCGAAGATGATCTTGAGGTCGTGGTCGCGCAGCCATTCGCCGAACCAGCCCTGCAGGCCGAACACCAGCACGTAGATCAGGCCGGCGATCACCGGCGAGACCGAGAACGGCAGGTCGATCAGCGTGAGCAGCAGGTTCTTGCCGCGGAAGTCGAACTTGGCGATCGCCCAGGCGGCCGCGACGCCGAACACCAGGTTCAGCGGCACGGCGATGGCGGCGGCGAGCAGCGTGAGCTGGATGGCCGAGAGCGCATCGGGCTCGATGATCGCGGCGAGGTAGACGTCCGAGCCCTTCTTCAGCGCCTCGTAGAAGACGGCCACCAGCGGCACGAACAGGAACAGCGTCAGGAAGCCAGCGCCAAGGCCGATCAGCGTGCAGCGCACCCAGGTGGGCTCGGCAGTGGCGGCGACGCACGGCCGGGGGCGGGACGGCTCGACCTGCGGACGCCGGCACGGGCAGGCTTGCGTCGCAGCGCTCATGACGCCCCCCTGGCGCCTGCGCGCCCAGGCCTGCAGCAGGTTGATCAGCAGCAGCAGCACGAAGGAGGCCACCAGCATCACCACCGCGATGGCGGTGGCGCCGGCGTAGTCGTACTGCTCCAGCTTGGTGATGATGAGCAGCGGCGTGATCTCGCGAGACCATCGGCATGTTGCCGGCGATGAAGATCACCGAGCCGTACTCGCCGAGCGCGCGCGCGAAGGCCAGCGCGAAGCCGGTCAGCAGGGCCGGCGTGACGATCGGGAAGATCACCCGCGTGAAGGTCTGCCAGCGCGTGGCGCCGAGCGTGGCCGCGGCCTCCTCGAGCTCCTTTTGCAGGTCTTCGAGCACCGGCTGCAAGGTGCGCACGACGAAGGGCAGCCCGATGAAGGTCAGCGCCACGAACACGCCCAGCGGCGTGAAGGCCACCTTGATGCGAAGGGCGCGAGCCAGCTGGCCGATCCAGCCGTTGGCGGCATAGATGCGCCGTCAGCGCGATGCCGGCCACCGCCGTCGGCAGGGCGAACGGCAGGTCGACCAGCGCGTCGATCACGCGCTTGACCGGGAACTCGTAGCGCACCAGCACCCAGGCGACGATCAGCCCGAAGAAGCGCGTTGAGCGCGCGGCCGCGCAGCGAGGCGCCGAAGGTGAGCCGGTACGAGGCCACCACGCGCGGCGAGGTGACCGCCTCCCAGAACTGCGGCCAGGTGAGCGTGAAGGTCTTGAGGAAGGCCGCCGCCAGCGGCATCAGCACGATCAGGCTCAGGTAGAGCAGCGTGAAGCCCAGCGCCAGGTCGAAGCCGGGCAGCACGCTGTGGCGCCTGCAGGAGAGTGCGCGAAAGGATCACGTGGTACCGCCTGCAGCGCTGACTGCTTCTTCGCCGCGGCGATCACCTGGTCGTACAAGCGCGCCGTCGTCGAAGTGGTCCTTCTGCGCCTTCGTCCAGCCGCCGAACACCTCGTCGACGGTGAAGGTGTTCACCTTCGGGAACTCCTTCGCGTACTTGGCCAGCACCTTGTCCGAGCGCGGGCGCAGGTTGTGCTTCGCGGCGATCTCCTGGCCTTCGTCGGAGTACAGGTACTTCAGGTAGGCCTCGGCCTGCTTGCGCGTGCCCTTGCTGGTCGACCACCTTGTCGACCACGCTGACCGGGTTCTCGGCCAGCACGGTCGAGCGCGGGTAGACGACCTCGAAGTCCTTGCCGAATTCCTCGGTGATCAGCTGCACCTCGCTCTCGAAGGTCACCAGCGCGTCGCCGATGCTGCGTTGCGCGAAGGTGGTGGTGGCCGCGCGCCCGCCGCCGTCGAACACCGGCACGTTGGCGAAGATCTTCTGCACCAGCTCGCGCGCCTGCGCCGGCGTGCCGCCGGCCTTGAGCACCGAGCCCCAGGCGGCCAGGTAGGTGTAGCGGCCGTTGCCGGTGATCTTGGGGTTCGGGATCACGACCTGAGTGCCGGGCTTGGCCAGGTCGGCCCAGTCCTTGATGCCCTTGGGGTTGCCCTTGCGCACCAGGATCACCGAGACCGAGGTGGTGGGCGCGCTGTTGTTGGGCAGGCGCTTGGCCCAGTCGGCCGGCACCAGCTTGCCGCGCTCGGCCAGGAAGTCGATGTCGTTGGCCTGGTTCATCGTCACGACGTCGGCCTCGAGGCCGTCGGCGACGCTGCGCGCCTGCTTGCTCGAGCCGCCGTGCGACTGGTTGACGACCAGGTCCTCGCCGGCGGTCTTCTTCCAGTGCTTGATGAAGGCGGCGTTGTAGGTCCTTGTAGAACTCGCGCGAGACGTCGTAGCTGACGTTGAGCAGCGGCGGCGCGGCCAAGCCGGCGAGCGCAGGCGGTGGCGAGCATGGCAGCCAGCGATGGCCTTAGTAAGCTTTGAGCATGATGAGAGATTTCCAAATGCGCGAAACGCATCGTAGAAAGCTGCTCATCCCGGGTGAACGAAGGGATTCGAGCTTCCTTATGCGCTAAACGAGTAAGACCGCCCGAAGGCGGCCTCGCTCGATGCCGGTATTCAGCGCCTACGGGCGGGTGCCGACGCCTGCCAGCTTCCTGGTGTAGATCTGGTCGAACACGCCGCCATCGGCAAAGTGCGTCTTCTGCGCCTTTGCCCAGCCGCCGAAGACCTCCTCGATGGTGAAGAGGGCGAGCTTGGGGAACTGCTTGGCGTACTTGGCGGCGGCCTGCGGGTCGATCGGGCGGTAGTAGTTCTGGCCGACGATGTCCTGGCCCTCCGGCGAATAGAGGTATTCGAGATAGGCCTGCGCCACGGCGCGGGTGCCCTTCTTGTCGACCACCTTGTCGACCACGGTCACGGGCGGCTCGGCCAGGATGCTGACCGAGGGCGCGACGATGTCGAACTTGTCCGGCCCCAGTTCCTTGAGCGCCAGCAGAGCCTCGTTCTCCCAGGCGAGCAGCACGTCGCCGATGCCGCGCTCCACGAAGGTGGTGGTGGAGCCGCGCGCGCCGGAGTCGAGCACCGGCACGTTCTTGCAGGATGCTGGCGACGAACTCCTCGGCCTTGGCGTCGGAGCCGAACTTCTTCTGCGCATAGCCCCAGGCCGCCAGGTAGTTCCAGCGCGCGCCGCCCGAGGTCTTGGGGTTGGGCGTGATCACCTGGACGCCGGGCTTGGCCAGGTCGTCCCAGTCCTTGATGCCCTTGGGGTTGCCCTTGCGCACCAGGAACACGATGGTGGAGGTGTAGGGCGCGCTGTTGTGCTGGAGGCGCTTCTGCCAGTCGGCCGGGATCAGCTTGCGCCTTCTGGCCGATCTCGTCGATGTCATAGGCAAGCGCCAGGGTCACGACGTCGGCATCGATGCCGTCGATCACCGAGCGCGCCTGCTTGCCGGAGCCGCCGTGCGAGACCTTGATCGTGACGTTGTCGCCGGTCTTGGCCTTCCAGTGCTTGGCGAAGGCCGCGTTGAACTCCTGGTAGAGCTCGCGGGTGGGATCGTAGGAGACGTTGAGAAGCGTGATGTCCTTGGCTTGGGCGGTGGTCACGAGCAGCGTGGCGACGACGGCGGCCAGGGTGCGGCCGAGGAATCGGGTGGCATTCATGGTGTTCGTTCCTTGTGAGCTGCGAGATCGCATTGGGGTCGATGCTAGGGAGCACACCCGGAGCAAGGAACGAATGAATCCGTCGATGGATATGCGCAAACCGCCGAAGGCCTGCCGCTCGCGCGCGGCGCTGCCTATGATTTCCGCCATGAACGAACTGCAAAGTGAACTTGCCCATGTGCCGATCATCGACATCGGCGCGCTGGTCGCCGGCGAGGCCGGCCGTGCGGAGGTCGCCCGCCAGATCGCGGCGGCCTGCCGCGCGCACGGCTTCTTCTATGTCGTCGGGCATGGCGTCGACGAAGGCCTGTGCGCCCGCCTGGAGGCCCTGAGCCGCGAGTTCTTCGCGTGGCCCGAAGCCACCAAGATGCAATGGCGCATGGCCCTCGGCGGGCGGGCCTGGCGCGGGTACTTTCCGCTCGGCGGCGAGCTCACCTCCGGCCGACCCGACTGGAAGGAGGGCCTCTACCTCGGCACCGAGCTCGGCGACGAGCATCCGCTCGTGCGCGCCGGCACGCCGGTGCACGGCCGCAACCTGTTTCCCGACCTGCCGGGCTTGCGCGAGGCAGTGCTCGACTACATCGGCGCGCTGACCCGCCTGGGCCACACGTTGATGGAGGGGATCGCGCTGAGCCTGGGGCTCGATGCGCAGTATTTCGCCCGGCGGTACACGGGTGACCCGCTGGTGCTGTTTCGCATCTTCAACTACCCCAGCCAGCCGGTGCCGGAGGGGGCCGACGTGCAATGGGGCGTGGGCGAGCACACCGACTACGGGCTGCTGACGATGCTGTGGCAGGACGATGTCGGAGGCCTCGAGGTCAAGACCGCCGCCGGCTGGATCGACGCGCCGCCCGTGCCGCATTCCTTCGTCTGCAATATCGGCGACATGCTCGACCGCATGACAGGGCGGCCTGTACCGATCGACACCGCATCGCGTGATCATCAACACCTCCGGGCGGGACCGGCTGTCGTTCCCGTTCTTCTTCGATCCCAACTTCCTTGCGCGGGTGCAGCCGATCGAAGGCCTGGGGGATGGGGCGATCGACGACAGCGCCCAGCGCTGGGACCAGGCCAACGTGCACGCCTTCGATGGCACGTACGGCGACTACCTGCTTGCCAAGGTGTCGCGCGTCTTCCCGCAGCTCGGGCGCGAGGTGCTGTAGCGCCCTAGAGGCGCGTTCGAGCCTGCCGCAGGCGTCCTAAGTGCCGTCGCCTTCCAGCTTGATCTGGCCGTCGAAGGTGGTCTTGAGATTCACGGCGCCGATCTCCAGCGTCATGACGGCGGGCAGCGTCTCGGTTCCCGCGAGCGAGCCGTCGGCAATGGCCTTGGCCACCGCGTGCTCGATCTCGCGCTGCGAGCTCACGCCGACCACTTTCAGGAACTTGCGGATGCTGATGTTGAAGGTTTCTTCATTCATGGTGGCTGCTCCTCGAGCCTGTGTTGAGCACAACTTAAGATCCAGCGCCAATGAACTCTACGCCTGAGTCATACCCGGCCCTCAAGGACGGCTTCTCGCAAGCGACGGTGGCAGCCATCGCGGAATTCATGAAGCGCGGCGGCCGAGGCTTCGACGCCAGGGCCTTTGCCGAGTGCTGCTCGAGCGGCTTCGAGGAATTGAGCCTGATGTCGCGGGTGCATCGGGTGGCGCTTGGCCTCGCAAGCGCCTTGCCGGCCGAATTCCCCCAAGCGCTGGCCATCGTCGAGAAGGCCCTGGGCGACCCGCCGGACGGCGAACGCGAGGGAGAGGGCATCGCGGCCTTTCGCTGGGCGCCGTTTCCGGAATTCGTGATGGTCGCGGGGCTGGACGAGCCGGAAGTCGCCCTGCCGGCCTTGGCGCGGATCACGCGGCACTTCACGGCCGAGTTCGCGATCCGGCCGTTCCTGGAGCGCCATCTCGAGTTGACGCTGGGTCATGTCGCAAGCTGGGTGAAGAGCCCGGATCCGCGTGTACGCCGGCTCGCCAGCGAGGGGACCCGCCCGCTGCTCCCATGGGGCAAGCACGTGGCGGCGCTCAAGCGCGAGCCCGGCCGCTGCCTGGCCCTGATCGCACCGCTTTGCGCCGACGAGTCCGAGATCGTCCGCCGCTCGGCCGCCAATCACCTGAACGACGTGAGCCGGCTTGACGCGGAACTGGCGCTGGCACACGCCAGCCAATGGCAGGCCACCGGAGGCGACTTGGCGGCACGCACGGTACGCCATGCCTTGCGCGGGCTGGTGAAGCAAGGGCATCCGCACGCGCTCGCGCTGCTCGGCTACCACGTCGGGGCGGATATCGCACTGACATTGCTGCGCCTGAACCGCACGCGGCTGAAGCTCGGCGAGGACCTCGGCATCACGGTGGAATTGCGCTCGAACGCCCCCGAAGCTGGTGATGGCCGTCGTCGACTACGCGATCCGCTACGCGGACGCCCGCGGGACTGCCCTGCGCCGCAAGGTCTTCAAGGGAGTGAAGCTGCCGATGCCGCCCGGCAAGCCGCAGCGGCTGGTCTTCACTCGCGACTTCGTGCCCCGGACGACGCGCCGGCTGTACCCCGGCACCCACGAGGTCGAAGTGCTCGTCAACGGCGTAGTCTTGGGTAAATTGCACTTCAAGCTGTCGATCTAGGGGAGAACTCCCTTGTGCTCGGCCTCGGCGCACCCATATGCTTCGTTTTGTCGTTGGAAAATCAGATCGGTCCGCCCATGGCCAAAGACGAAGTCAAGACCACCATTGATCCGCAAGGTCTGCGCTATCGCAGCAAGACCCCCGGTTCTCCGTTCGCATCCGCCGGCGTGTTTTCCGCCGCCACGATGTCCTGCTTCCTGTGCGGAAAGCACCGGCCCCGCCAGGCGCTGAAGTCGCGCAAGATCCTCGGCAAGACGCAATTCGTGTGCGACCCCTCCTGCAAGGACGCGAAGACAGGGTGAACGAAGACACCGACCTGCCGGTGACGCCCAGCCAGCGGGCTGCCATGATCCATCGGATCCGGACACTGATGGAGTTCTGGTGCATCACCCCTGAAGACCTGGAGCGGGCTCCGGAAGCCAAGCTGAATGAAGAGCCCGAGGCCCCCGAGGTCAAGTACCGCCATCCAGTCTCCGGCGAAACCTGGGACGGCGTGGGCTCCCACCCCGAGTGGCTGCGGCACGCGCTGCTCAAGCAAGGCTACACGGTGCAGCAGCTGCGCGAGGCAGCCGACCGTGGCGATGAAAACTCTCCTGATTCCATCGCGACACCCTGAGGCTGCACCGCCTCGCGCCAGGCCCCGGCCGCTAGCTAGCAGCTTTCAGCGGCCTCTTCGCACTGCGTCGTGCCGCGAGAAGACGGGCGCTCCCACCCGAATGGCTTCGCCCCGGTTCTTGACGCCCAGCTTCGCGTAGAGACGCAGCACCTGGGTGCGCACGACCGGCAACCTGGAGCCGCTCAAGCTGGCGATCTCCGGGTTCGAGCAACCTTCGACGATCCATTGGAGGAGTTGCCTTTCGGCGGCGCTCAGCTCTTCGAGCAGCGTCTGGCTGGTGGCACTGGCCGGCGACCAGCTTCATCAGGGGCGCGCTCAGCATGGGGGCGAGGAGTTGGAGCCGATGAGCGACGGTGGGGGCCGCCATTGCGGCCGGGATGCCGGTAAAGATGAAGTACGACCATGCGCGCGTGTACAGGTCGACCTCGCCGTGGATGGCGATCCGCCCTGCTTGCCGCAGCGTGCCGGCATCGGCGTCGGCCTTGGTGACCGCGCCGGAGCCGCGCGGCGGCTTCAGAAGCACGGGCTGCCGGCACTTGAACCACTTCCTGACCAGTTCTTGCAGGCTCGGATGGACGCGGCGTTCTCTCTCGTTCGCAAGCGCACTCGGCACGTCGATGCCCATCAGGCAGCGCAGTCTCGTGCCGTCCCCCTCTCCAAGGCCCATCGCTGCAATCAAGCCTGTGTGCGGCAAGAAACCGCGAACGGGACCGCGGACGATCTGCCGGAATGCCTCCGGCGAACGGCACACGGCACAGGCAAAGGAAAAATCGGTCGTTCCCCGGTGGCAGGCCCCCCGGGCTACCGAAGTGGCGACATGCGTTGAATCTTCGCGGTGCATTCCATCTCTCCCACAAGCTTCCGGGGCCAGGCGCCCATCCGCGAGAAGGACTTGCACGCGCTACAGAGCCGCCCCATTCCGTATGACCCGGTTGAAGTGGGGCCGAATGTAACGGCAGGTATTCCTGTCGAACTACTTCATACGCAGTAGCTACTAGGCCGTCAGCAAAGGAAGATTGAGCATCTGACACGCTTGTGCGAGGAGCAAGCCACACCTGGGAGCCTGGGCTCCTGGCGCGCACTTGCGCTTCAGTGCGTCGGATGGACGCTCTGGCCGATCTCGGGCCAGCGATGGTGCAGGTATGCCCACGCCGCCAGGCCCACCCCCATCATGACGAGTGAGGCTGCCGCGAGCGCTGCCGTGGAATGCATCACCAGGGGCGCGATGACACCCGCGACCACGCCATTGGCCAGGGAGCCGATGAAGGCCTGCAAGGAGGAGGCCATGCCGCGCCGCTCGGGGTGGAGGTCGAGCACGAGCAGCGTGACGACCGGCACCATCAGCGCCCATCCGAAAGCGAACACCGCGATCGGCAGCAGCGCCCAGGACACATGTGCCTCGAAGAGCAGATTGGCCGCGAGGTTCAGCAGCGATACGGAGAACATGATGACGAAGCCGTGCCGGATCTGTCGCTTCGGCGCGATCTTCCCGGCCAGGCGGCCGCTGGCCCAGGCGCCGAGCATGATGCCGGAGATCGTCAGCACGAAGAACCAGAAGAACTCGGTCGGCTCGAGGCCGAGGAGCTCGCCCAGGAAGGCGGGCGCCGACAGCACATAGAGGAACATGCCGTTGAAAGGCACGCCGCTGGCAAGCGCGAGCAACAGGAAGCGCGGGCTTGCGCCGAGCTCCCAGTAGCCGCGCATCAGGTGCCGCACCTCGAAGGGCTGACGGTGCGTCGTGTGCAGCGTCTCGGGCAACAGCTGGTAGTTGGCGAGCCACAGGAAGACGCCCACGCCGGTGAGGAACCAGAAGACGCTGTGCCAGCCCGCGTGCACGTACAGCCAGCCTCCGACGATGGGCGCGACCGCCGGCGCCACGCCGAAGTAGATCGTGACCTGCGACATCACCCGCTGCGCATCGGCCGGCGGGAACATGTCGCGGATCACCGCGCGCGAGACCACGATGCCTGCGCCGGTCGACAGGCCCTGCAAGGCACGAAAGAACACGAGCTGCCCGATGCTCTGCGAAAGCGCGCAGCCGGCCGAGGCGATCGTGAACATCGCGATGCCCCACAGGACCACCGGCCTGCGACCGAAGCTGTCGGACAGCGCCCCGTGGAAGAGGTTCATGAACGCGAAGCCGAACAGGTAGGCCGACAGCGTCTGCTGCATCTCGACCGGCGTGGCGCCGAGCGAGCGGGCAATGCCCGAGAAGGCCGGAATGTAGGTGTCGACCGAGAAGGGGCCGAGCATGCCCAGCATCGCCAGCAGCACGGCCAGGGCCCAGCGCGGGGCGTTCCAGATCTTGTGCGCGTCGGGGTTCATGCCTCGGTTCTTGTTGTGCGCGGGCCCCGACGCGGGGAAGAAAGATGTGAAGCAAGCCGATAGGCCGGATTCTGTGCACCCGGTTGCCCGGGCGTGACCGCCATTCATCTGGGCCGCCTCTCGCGAAAGCGGCTCGGTGCTACCTACCCGTGGACTCAGCGGGCCGCCTCGACGTCCACCTACTTGGTATTGCTGCGCGTAGAGATTGCCCGTTTCACCCAGGCTGGGGCTGTCGCCCCAGCCTGACTCGTCTCTGTTGCTCTGATCCTCGCCTCACGGCGGACAGGTGTTACCTGCTACGCTGCCCTGTGCAGTCCGGACCTTCCTCCAGTGCAGTATTTCTACTCTCGCACCAGCGGCGGTCTGGCTTGCTTCACATGTCAATTATCGCCGGGCCGGCGATGGCTCAGCCGGGCTCAGGCTTTTGAAGCGCGGGCCTGCCGCTTGTCGCGCACGGCGACGCCGGAGGTGCCCTCGTTGGCCATGTCGAAGAGTTGCGAGGCCGTGAGCAGCTTGGTCAGGGTCGAGTAGCCGTAGTTGCGAGGGTCGAACGATGCCTGGTTGGCAATCTGCTGCCCGACCGCACCCACTCGCGCCCAGCCATCGTCGCCGGCCGCGGCCTGCACTGCATTGCGCAGAAGGGTGACGAGCTTTGCGTCCTGCTTGAGCTGGGCGGTCGGAACACGAAGCGGGGCCGCAGGCGCGGCGTCGCCCACTCCGCCGGTCTCGCTCGCCAGCTTGTCGAGGAACAGGAAGCGCGAGCAGGCGTTGACGAAAGGCTCCGGCGTCTTCTGCGCGCCGAAGCCATAGACCGCCGAACCCTTGGCGCGCAAATGCATGACCAGGGGCGTGAAGTCGGCATCCGAGGAGACGATGCCGAAGGCGTCGGGCCGATCGGTGTAGAGCAGCTCCAGGGCATCGATCACCATCGCCATGTCGCTGGCGTTCTTGCCCTTGGAGTAGTCGAACTGCTGGATGGGGCGGATCGCATGCTCGTGCAGCATCTCCTCCCAGCCCTTGAGCTCGTTCTTCTTCCAGTTGCCGTAGGCACGGCGGATGTTGGTCTCGCCGAAGGTGGACAGCTCGTTGAGGATCAGGTCGATCTTGGAGGCGGGCGAGTTGTCGGCATCGATCAGCAGGGCCACGCGGGGCTTGCGCTCCATGGTCAGCTTCCCCGCACCAGCCGCCAGGCCAGCGATTCGCCGCCGCGCAGCGGCTTGAGCTCGGCCTCGCCGAAGGCGATGGATTCGGGCGCCGTCCAGGCTTCCTTCTTCAGCGTCACCGTGCCGGTGTTGCGCGGCAGGCCGTAGAAGTCGGCGCCGTGGAAGCTGGCGAAGCCTTCCAGCTTGTCGAGCGCGCCAGCCGCCTCGAAGGCCTCGGCGTAAAGCTCCAGCGCCGCATGCGCCGTGTAGCAGCCGGCGCAGCCGCTGGCGTGCTCCTTCAGGTGGGACGGATGCGGCGCGCTGTCGGTGCCGAGGAAGAACTTCGGGCTGCCCGAGGCGGCCGCCGCGACGAGCGCGCGACGGTGCTCCTCGCGCTTGAGCACCGGCAGGCAGTAGTAGTGCGGCCGGATGCCGCCGAGGAAGATCGCGTTGCGGTTGTAGAGCAGGTGATGCGCGGTGATGGTGGCGCCGACCTTGTCGTCGGCCTCCTGCACGTACTGCGCGGCTTCACGCGTGGTGATGTGCTCGAACACGATCTTCAGCTCGGGGAAGTCGCGGCGCAGCGGGATCAGCTTGTCGTCGATGAAGGCCTTCTCGCGGTCGAACAGGTCGATCTCGGGATCGGTCACTTCGCCGTGCACGAGCAGCGGCATGCCTTCGCGCTGCATGCGCTTCGAGCGTCTTGTAGGTCTTGCGCAGGTCGGTCACGCCGGCATCGCTGTTGGTGGTGGCGCCGGCGGGATAGAGCTTGACGGCCACCACCCCGGCCGCCTTGGCGCGCGCGATCTCGTCGGCGGGCAGCTTGTCGGTGAGATAGAGCGTCATCAGCGGCTCGAAGCTCAGGCCCGCGGGCACGGCGGCGCGGATGCGATCGCGGTAGGCCAGTGCCTGCTCGGCCGTCGTGATCGGCGGCTTGAGGTTGGGCATGATGATGGCGCGGCCGAACTGGCGGCGGTGTCGGGAACGACGCTTCGCATGGGCGCGCCGTCGCGCACGTGCAGGTGCCAGTCGTCGGGGCGGGTGATGGTGAGGGTGGTCATGGGCGGGATTTTCCCACTGCGCAAGGATCGGACGCTCACTGGATACCTCCCCATCCAATCTTGTCGGCGAGTTTGGACAGGGAGAGCGCATGGCACAACTCGATCGCATCACCTAGCAAGCCGATGTCATGTCCAGCAGCGTGCATCAGAGCATGCGCGTCACGGTGGGCACGAACGTCGGCCAGATCGCGCCGGTCACAGCATCGATGAGATCCTGCGGACTACCCGTATCTTGATCGCGAGGACATCATGCAGGCCTGCGCTATGCCGCGTGGCACACCGAGAGCCGAAGTCGCTTGGGACGAACTGGCCGACGAACGCGAGCAAGAACTTCAAGGCGGGATGACTGAATCCGGTTCCTCTCGACATTGCGATCGCGCAGACTTGAAGCTCGTTTCCCCGGATGAAGGTCACTCTTCCATCGACCTGCAGAACAAGACCGTCGACGAAGCAGCTGCGTTGCTACGAAAGAGGGACAGGCCTTCGGCCGGCTATGGCGTGCGAAGCGGCTTAGCGCCGCTCAATGGAAATCCCGGCTGCGCATCCCCTGCCCCTCCCCAAGCCGCCCCAGCAGCGACGTGAGATTCTCGAACCGCTGCGCCACCAGGTGCCGCACCTCGCCCTTCCTCCGCTGCCACACCCCGAACACCGCCAGCAGCCGCGAGCCCAGCAGCGCCTGCGCGCTGGCGCTCCTGCACATGCCGCCAGACGATCACGTTGACCGCGCCGGTCTCGTCCTCGAGCGTGACGAAGATCGTGCCGTTGGCGGTCTGCGGCTGCTGGCGCACGGTGACGATGCCGCAGGCGCGCGCCAGCCGGCCGTGGGGCAGGTCGTGCAGCTGCTCGGCGCTCAGCAGGCGTCGGCGCGCCAGCATCGGCCGCAGCAGCGCCAGCGGATGGCGGCGCAGCGTGAGGCCCAGCGCGGCGTAGTCGAACACGATCTCCTCGCCCTCGGGCGCGAGCGGCAATTGCAGCGGCGCTTCGATGGACGGGCGCGTCCTTGCAGCAAGGCCGGCACGCCGTCGCTGCGCCGCCGCCTCCCACACCTGCTGGCGGCGGTGGCCCGCCAGGCGACTGCAGCGCATCGGCCGCGGCCAGCAGCTCGAGGTCGCGCAGTGTCGAGCTCGGCCCGCAGCGCGAGGTCTTCGCACATCGGCGAACGGCGCCCGCGGCCCGCGCCGACACGATGCGCTCGGCCACCGCGTCGCGCAGGCTGGCCACCATGCCGCAGGCCCAGGCGCACGGCGCGGCTGGCGATCGGCAGGCGTGCGTTCCGATCTCTTCGAGGCTGGCAGTCCCGAGCCTCGCTGTGCGAGCACATCGACCGGCCGCACCTCCACGCCGTGCCGGCGCGCGTCCTGCACCAGCTGCGAGGGCGAGTAAAAGCCCATGGGCTGCGAGTTGAGCAAGCGCCGCGAGGAAGCACGCCGGCTCGTGGCACTTGAGCCAGCTGCTGTCGTAGGCCAGCAGCGCGAAGCTGGCGGCATGGCTTTCGGGAAAGCCGTATTCGCCGAAGCCCTGGATCTGCTTGAAGATGCTGCTCGGCGAACTCGGGCGTGTAGCCCTTGCGCGACCATGCCGTCGACGAGCTGGTCGTGGAAGTGCGTCACGCCGCCACTGGCGCTTCCAGGCGGCCATCGCGCGGCGCAGCTGGTCGGCCTCGCCCGGCGTGAAGCCGGCGCGCGATCATCGCAGATCTGCATCACCTGCTCCTGGAAGATCGGCACGCCCAGCGTGCGCTCCAGGGCCGGCCTCGAGCCCCGGCGTCTCCAGCGGCTCGCGCTTCCCGCCGCGGGCGACGAGGGCCTGCACCTTCTCGCGCCGCTTGAGGTAGGGGTGCACCATGCCGCCCTGGATCGGCCCCGGCCGCACGATGGCCACCTCGACCACCAGGTCGTAGAAGATGCGCGGCTTCAGGCGCGGCAGCATCGACATCTGCTGCGCGCGGCTCTCGATCTGGAACACGCCCACCGTGTCGGCGCGGCAGATCATGTCGTAGGTGGCCTGGTCCTTGTCGGGGATGTCCTGCAGGCGCGAAAGGCTGGCCGCGCCGCCGGCGCGATGAAATCGAGGCAGCGGCGCAATGGCGCGTCAGCATGCCCAGCGCCAGCACGTCGACCTTCATCAGGCCCATGGTCTTCCAGGTCGTCCTTGTCCCACTGGATGACCGAGCGGTCCTTCATCGCGGCGTTCTCGACCGGCACCAGCGCGTGAGCTTGCGCTGCGTCAGCACGAAGCCGCCCACGTGCTGGCTCAGGTGGCGCGGAAAGCCGCGCAGCTGCATCGGTCAGCTCCAGCCACTGCGCAGCGCGTGCGCGACCTCGCCCCAGTCCATGCCGCAGCTCGGCCAGGCGCTCGCGCATCGCCTCGGGGCTGTCGTCGAACCAGTAGTGGTCCTTGGCGAAGGCGTCGACCAGCTGTCGGTCGAATGCCCAGCGCCTTGCCGACGTCGCGGATCGCGCTGCGCGCGCGGTAGCAGATCACCACCGCGGCGATGGCGGCGCGCTCGCGGCCGTACTTGCCGTAGAGGTACTGGATCACCTCCTCGCGCCGCTCGTGCTCGAAGTCGACGTCGATGTCCGGCGGCTCGTTGCGCTCCAGGCTGATGAAGCGCTCGAACAGCAGGTTGGCGCGCGTCGGGATCGATCGCGGTGATGCCCAGGCAGTAGCAGACCGCCGAGTTGGCGGCCGAGCCGCGGCCCTGGCACAGGATGTCCTTCTGGCGCGCGAAGTCGACGATGTCGTGCACCGTCAGGAAGAACATCTCGTAGCCGCATTCAGCCGATCAGCTGCAGCTCCTTCTCGATCTGCGCGCGCACCGCCTCGGGCACGCCGTCGGGATAGCGCGTGCGCGCGCCTTCGTAGGTCATGCGCCGCAGGCGCCTGGCCGGCGTCATCGCCGCGCGGCACCGTTTCCAGCGGGATAGTTGTAGCTGAGCTCGCTCCAGGCTGAAACTGGCAGCGCGCGGCCACCTCCAGCGTGGCGCGCCAGCAGCTCGGCCGGATAGAGCCGCGCCAGCCGCAGGCGCGAGCGCAGGTGCCGCTCGGCATTGCGGCTGCAGGCGAAGCCGCATTCGCTCACCGGCCTGCCCAGCCGCACGGCGGTGATCACGTCCTGCAGCGGCTTGCGCGAGCGCACGTGCATGTGCACGTCGCCGGCGGCCACCAGCGGCACGCCGGCCAGCCGGCCCGCTTCGCGCAGGGTGTGCAGCCAGAGGTCGTCGTCGAGCTCCTGCAGCAGCTCGACGGCCAGCCAAGCCTCGGCCGGGGAAGGATTGCGCGCAGCCATCGGGCCTGGGCGAACAGCGTCGTCGAAGCTCGCGGTGCGCGAGGGCACCAGCAGGGCCACGCAGTCTTGCAGCCGCGAAGGCAGCACCTGCGCCCAGCTCAGGCGGTAGCTGCCCTTGGGCACTGGCGCGGCGCAGCGCGCGGTGATGAATTCGCACAGGTTGCCCCAGCCCTCGCGGTCTGCAGGCGAGCAGCACGAGCCTGAAGGCAGCGGTGCATCGACAGCGAACTCGCTGCCGATCAGCAACTGCAATTGCGGCTGGCAGGCACGCCTTCTTCGCGAGCCTCTTCCTGCAGGTCCAGCAGCCCCTGCCAGGCGCGCACCACGCCGGCCACCGAGCATTCGTCGGTGATCGCCAGCGCGCTGTAGCCGAGTTCGTAGGCGCGCCGCACCAGCTCCTGCGGGTGCGAGGCGCCGCGCTGGAAGCTGAAGTTGCTGAGGCAGTGCAGCTCGGCGTAGGCCGGCAGGACGAAGCTGTCCATGGAAGCCTCAACCGAAGATGCCTTGCAGGAACCAGCCGCCTTCAGCAGCCGAGCCGGGCTGTTCGCTGCGTGGCTGCTGCTGGCGATAGATCCACAGCAGGCCGGCGCGCTGGTTGAAGGCCACGAAGTAATCGCGCGCCGCCTCCGGCTGCCGGCTCGTGTCCCACCAGCCGGCCTCGATGCGGTGCGGACCCGAGAGCAGCTCCAGCGGGCCGCGGTAGAACGGGCGGTCGCGCCGCACGGCCAGCGGCCTGGGCTCGGGCAGCACCCAGCTCGGCTCGGGCCAGCGCAGCTCCTCGTGCTCGGGCCAGCGCGGCTGCGGTGGTTTTTCCTGCGTGGCCGGATACCAGGCCTGCCTGCATTGCGGTCGATGGTCCTGGCGCAGCACCGGCCGCAGGACCTGGTCCGCGCCGAGCCGGGCCGAAAGACGCTCGAGCAACTGGGGCAGCGATTCGCCTTCGCGAAGTTCATCGGGGCCGGGCAGGAGGAGCCGGTTGGCGAGAACGAGCGGCTCGGCCTCGTCGCAGCGCAGGCTGATCTCGCCCACCGGCGCGGCCAGCCGCACCCGCGCGAGCAGTTCGCCCAGCAGGCGGGACAGGTGCTCGGCATCGCGCGTGGTCTCGGCGGTGCGCACCTCGAGTTCGCCTGCGCCTTCGGTGCCGGCGCGGTGGAAGTCATGTCGCCAGCCCAGCACGAAGCGCCGCATGCCGGCCTGGCGGGCCGCGAGCCAGCCGCACATCTGCAGCAGCAGGCGGCGCGCCGCGAACATCAGCGCCGGCGCCGATTCGACCCGGCCGGGCAACTCGACCCGGGCCTCGAAGACTTCCGGCAGGGCGAGCCAGGCATGGGCGGAGGGACGCAGCCCGTAGGCCTGGTCCATGGCCGCCAGCAGCCCGGCGCCGAAACGCCGGCCCAGGCCCTCGCGCGGCAGGCGGCGCAGCTCTCCCAGGCGTCGACAACCCAGCCGGGCCAGCAGGGGCTCGTGCTCGGCCGCCGCGCTCAGGCTGCCCAGAGGTACGGCATCGAGGATGGAGGCCAGCGGGCGGGACAAGCCATCGGCCTGCCCGCTGCGAGCCAGGGCCAGGGCCGCCAGCGCGGTGGGCGCCCAGGCGCGCAGGCTGCAACCGAGCTCGCCCGCCTCGGCGGCCACCCGTTCGCGCAAGGCCTCGGCGCCGCCGAAAAGGCGCAGGGAAGCCTCCACTTCGAGCAGCACCGCCTCCTCGACGAGGCAGACCCGCGGCGTGAACTGCAAGGCCCACCAGCCCAGCGCTCGTTGCGCCTCGGCCGGCATCGCAGGCAGCGGCAGGCCGTTCTCAGGAGGCGAGTTCGGCGACAGGGTCGGCAGCAAGGCCAGCCAGTGCTCCATGCCTCATCCCCGATGGCGCGAAGTCCGCCCTCTTCATCTGTTCCGGTGCCGCAGGCCTGGTCTTCGCACGCCTGGCCAGACGCACGGCCAGCACGCCCGCCAGCCGCTGCGGCAGGCAGGGCAGCTCGATCACCCCTTCGTACACCGGTCCCCGGCGCTTGAGCAGGCGCACTTGCAGGCTCCAGGCCCTGCCCGGCTCGATGCCCAAGCGCAGCGGCGCCGGCGATGACTCGGCCTGCGCCGCGCTGTGCCGGAACACGAAGACCGGCGCATCGCCTTGCTGCGCATGCACCTGCAGTCGCCGCAAGGCCTGCGCCCTGGCTTGGGGCAGCCAGGCCAGCACGGCAGCCGTCTGGCGGCAATGCAGGGCCTGTTCGGTGGCCCACAGGGCTTGCGCCGCAGTCTGGGGACGGATCCAGATCAGCGACTTTTCCGCCTGCGGACCCAGGTGCAGAGCCCGGGAGATGCGGCATTTCGGGCGCGCCGATCACCACCACCGCCCCACCCTGTGCCGCTGCACGCCTCAAGCCGGGGCCCAGCAGGCGCCATTCGCCCATCGCCGGCTCGGGCTGCAGGATCTCGGTCAGCCCCTGGCAGGGCCAGCCACCGCCGGGCAGGGCCTGGTCCAGCACGGCATAGCCGGTGGGCAGCACCCGCTCGAGGCCGGCCCCAAGTTGATCACCGCGCCAGACGGTGCCGGCCAGGCGGCCTGCGAGTGACAGGGAGGAAGCCCCCTGCCGTGCGGGAACAGCATGCATTTCGCTCACTTATGAACTGGATGAAAACACAGTATATGGATTTGTTCAGAAGTGAGAAATCCATTTTTGGAAGTGCAGCTTCGCCCCGGGACGAACCCTCGCGCCATCCGCGCGGCAGTCGTAGCGGCACAGAAGTGGGCACAGCACTTGCCGTCCCCAGGCATGAGCGATTCCATCTTCCTCATACGCCATGCGGAGAAGCCGGATCCGGACGCGAACGCAGGCGGGGTCGACATACTGCGGCCGAGCCGATCCGCACGGTCTTTCCGTCCGTGGCTGGCAGCGGGCCGGCGCATTGGCGGCGCTCTTCGGCGGCATTTCGACCGCACCGCGCCATGCCATGCTCACACGGCCCGACGTCCTCTGCGTTGCCGAGGATCCCGGCCGCAGTCACCGTCCGCGGGACACCTTGCGACCTCTTGCCGAACTGCTGGGATTGAAGCTTCACCCGCTTCCGGCTGACGGCGACCCGGCCGCCGTGGCCGGGCAACTGATCGCCACCGCAGGAAATGTGCTTGTGTGCTGGCGTCACAAGGAGCTGCCCGGACTGGCGCGCGCCCTGCTGCCGGGGGCGACTCACCTGGTGCCGGCAGTGTGGGACCAAGGACGCTTCGACCTCGTTTGGGTGATTGCGTCGAACCGGCTCACTGTGGTAGCTCAGCGGCTCCTGGCCGGCGACGAGGGATGCACCACGGCGCTGAACATCGAGGCATCGACATGAAGCTCGTGACATGGAACATCCAGTGGGGGCGCGGCGCGGATGGACGCGTCGACCTGGATCGCATCGTGTCTCATGCGCGCAGGCTTGCCGACTTCGATGTGCTGTGTCTCCAGGAAGTGTCGGCCGGCTACCCCGAGCTTCCCGGGTGCGACGGCTCGGACCAGTTCGCCGGACTTTCGGCGCGGCTCCCCGGGTACGAGCCGGTGGCCGGTGTCGCGACGGATGCGCCACATCCTTCCGGCCATCGGCGCAGGTTCGGCAACATGATCCTGAGCCGGCTGCCGGTCGGCGCCGTCTTCCGGCACCTGTTGCCCTGGCCGGTCGATCCGGCCGTGCCGAGCATGCAGCGCGTTGCGCTCGAGGTCACGGTGTCGACGCCGATCGGCCTCATCCGCGTGACCACGACGCACCTCGCGTACTACTCGCCCTTGCAGCGGGCGGCCCAGGTCGAGCGCTTGCGCGACTTGCACCGGGAGGCCGCGGCGCACGCGGCACACCCGCGGCCCGGCACCGCGGCCGATGGTCCCTTCGACCGACTGCCGCGCGGTGGGCCTTCGATACTGGCGGGCGACTTCAATTACAAGCCCGATTCGGCAGAGCGAGTGCGCATGCTCTCGCCCATCGATGCCCAGACGCCTTCATATCGCGACGCGTGGGAACTCGCCCACCCCGGCGCGCCTCACCCGCCGACCGTGGGAGTGCACGACCAGGCGCAGTGGCCCGGGCCGCCCTTCACCTGGGACTTCTTCTTCGTGAGCGACGAACTGGCATCTCGCGTGCGCGATGTTCGCGTCGACCTTGCCAGCGACGCATCGGACCACCAGCCCATGCTGCTCGAGCTGGACGTCGACGGATAGCGCGCAAGCCCCCTCACCCACCGAACGGATTCGCCGTGGCGAACCACAGGCCGATGCCGGTCGCGATGATGAACGCGCCATCGGTCACCCCTGCGATCAGGAAGAACTTGGCCTGCAACTGGTCGATCAGCTCGGGCTGCCGGGCCGAGGACTCCAGGAACTTCATCCCGGACATCGCGATGCCGATGCACGAGCCGATCGAGGCCATGCCGATCAGCAGGGCCACGGCCAGGGGGAGGAGGTCGATGCCGTTCATGGGGTGCTCCATCGTTTGTGCAAGCTCATCTTGAGACCCGACAGGCCGTGCGTCGATGACCTGGAAGGTAATGACGAGCACCTCGCGCTTCGCCCCGATCGATGCCATTCTTGGGGACTTCGAAGGGCCCCAGCCAATGGTCACGGCCAGCTTTCGCTTCTACGAGGAGTTGAACGACTTCCTCCCGCCCGAGCGACGCGGGCGGGAGTTTTCCTCGCGCTGCGCCAGGGCGGCGACCACCAAGCACATGATCGAGGCGCTCGGCGTGCCGCACACTGAAGTGGAGCTGGTGCTGGTCAATGGCGAGTCGGTCGGCTTCGACCTGCTGCTGCGCGACGGCGACCGCGTGTCCGTCTACCCGAAGTTCGAAGCGATCGACATCACGCCGCTCTTGCGCGTGCGTGCGCATCCCTTGCGCGTGAGCCGCTTCGTCGCCGATGCGCACCTGGGCGGTCTCGCCCACCTGCTGCGCATGACCGGCTTCGACACGCTCTACGACAACGGCTTCCAGGACGATGAGATCGAGCGCATCGCGCGCGACGAGGGCCGCATCGTGCTCACGCGCGATCGCGACCTGCTCAAGCGCCGTGGGGTCACGCATGGCTGTTACGTTCGCGCGCTGCGTTCGGCCGAGCAGATCCGCGAGGTGTTCGACCGGCTCGACCTGGCCCGCGGCGCACGGCCGTTTTCGCTGTGCCTGCACTGCAATGCGCCTTTGCGGCCGATCGACAAGGCGCTGGCCGCACCGGCCTTGCCGCCGAAGGTGCTCGAGCGCTACCAGCGCTTCAGCACCTGCGATCTGTGCAAGCGCGTGTTCTGGGAAGGCTCGCACTGGCAGCACATGCGGGCGATGGTGGATGCCTTGCTGGCTGGAACCACCGGCCCGTCAGGTCCTCGTCCTCATCCTGCCCGCCCGCCGATCATCGCGCTGATGTCATGCGCCGCCTTGAGCAGCTTCGGCAGGAAGCGCTCGAGCATCACCACCGGCGGAGTGCGGTGCTGCTGGCCGCTCACGTTGATGGCGGCCACCACCTCGCCGTGCCGGCCGCGGATCGGCGCGGCCAGCGACACCAGGCCCTCCTCCAGTTCCTCCGCCACCAGCGACCAGCCCTGGATGCGCACCTGCTCGATCAGCTCGGTCAGCTGCGCCGGATCCGTCACCGTCTTCGGCCCGCGCACGATGAGCTCGCTTTGCGCGAGCTTCGCCTCCAGCGCATCGGGCGCCAGCCCGGCCAGCAGCACTCGACCCATCGACGTGCAATAGGCCGGCAGCCGGCTGCCCACGCCGAGGTTGATCGCCATGATCTTGTGGGTCGGCACGCGCAGCACGTAGACGATGTCGGCACCGTCGAGCACGGCGGCGGAGCAGGACTCCTTGATGTCCTGCACCAGGTTCTCCATCACCGGCTCGGCCAGGTTCCATAGCGGCAGCGAGCTGAGGTAGGCAAAGCCGAGGTCGAGGATCTTGGCGGTGAGGCGGAACAGGCGCCCCTCCGTCTCCACGTAGCCCAGGTGCTGCAAGGTGTGCAGGATGCGACGCGCCCCCGCACGGGTGAGTCCGGCCCGCTCGGCCACCTCGGTGATGGTCTGGGCCGGCGCCTCGGCGCTGAAGGTGCGCACCACGGCCAGGCCGCGCGCGAACGACTGCACATAGCTGTCGCCCGGCTCGCGATGAAGCCCGGCCGCCGAGGGCGCGGCCTCAGATACCCCATTGCGATCCCTGGATTCGTTTGAGCTGATGGTCATGCGCTGTAAACTTGTTCTCATACAGAACTGCTGTTCATTATAAGAACTCATCTGCTGATTATCAACAATTTGTTCTCACAGCGCACATGATCAACAAGCTCTTTCCTTCGGTCGAAGCCGCCTTGGCGGACGTCCGTGATGGCTCGACCGTCATGGTCGGCGGCTTCGGCACGGCCGGCATTCCCAACGAACTGATCGACGGCCTGATCGCCCAAGGCGCGAAGGACCTCACCGTCGTCAACAACAACGCGGGCAATGGCGACACGGGGCTGGCCGCACTGCTGAAGACGGGGCGGGTGCGCAAGATCATCTGCTCGTTCCCGCGCCAAGTCGATTCCTATGTGTTCGACGAGCTCTACCGCAGCGGCAAGCTCGAGCTCGAACTGGTGCCGCAGGGCAATCTCGCCGAGCGCATCCGCGCGGCAGGGGCCGGCATCGGCGGCTTCTTCACCCCTACGGGCTATGGCACCGTGCTGGCCGAAGGCAAGGAGACGCGCAAGATCAACGGCATCGACTACGTTCTCGAATACCCCATCTACGCGGACCTTGCGCTCATCAAGGCGGAGCGCGCGGATCGCTGGGGCAACCTGAGCTATCGCATGACCGCCCGCAACTTCGGCCCCATCATGGCCAGCGCCTCCAAGTGCACGGTGGTGGAGGTGCCCGAGATCGCCGAGCTCGGCAGCCTCGATCCCGAGGCGATCGTGACGCCGGGCATCTTCGTGCACCGGGTGGTGAAGGTCGAGCGCTCGGTCACGCAGGCCGGTGGGTTCAAGAAGGAAGGGGGCGCGGCATGAGCACCAATAAATGGACCCGCGACCAGATGGCCAAGCGCGTCGCGCAGGACATCGCCGACGGCATGGTGGTCAACCTCGGCATCGGCCTGCCCACGGTGGTGGCCAACCACCTGCCGAAGGACCGTGAGGTCATCCTGCACAGCGAGAACGGCGTGCTGGGCATGGGCCCGGCGCCCGCGAAGGGCGAGGAGGACTACGACCTCATCAATGCCGGCAAGCAGCCCGTCACCCTGCTGCCCGGAGGCTCGTTCTTCCACCATGCCGACAGCTTCGCGATGATGCGAGGTGGCCACCTCGACGTGTGCGTGCTCGGCGCCTTCCAGGTCGCGGCCAACGGCGACCTCGCCAACTGGCACACCGGCGCGGCCGACGCCATTCCCGCCGTGGGTGGCGCGATGGACCTGGCCATCGGAGCGAAGAAGACCTACGTGATGATGGAGCACCTCACCAAGAGCGGCGAGAGCAAGCTGGTGCCGCAATGCACCTACCCGCTCACCGGCATCGGCTGCGTGAGCCGCGTGTACACCGACCTGGCGGTGATCGATCTCACCCCCGAGGGCGCGAAGGTGATCGACATCGTCGAAGGACTCGGCTTCGAGCAGTTGCAAGAGCTCACCGCCATCCCGCTGGCGCGCGCCTGAGGCCTCGCCGCCCTTTCATTCGAGAGAGAACAGCATGACCCAAGCCTATATCTGCGACGCGATCCGCACCCCCTTCGGCCGCTACGGCGGCGCCCTCTCCGGCGTCCGCACCGACGATCTCGGCGCCGTGCCGCTCAAGGCCCTGATGGCGCGCAACCCCGAGGTCGACTGGGCGGCAGTCGCCGATGTCATCTTCGGCTGCGCCAACCAGGCCGGCGAGGACAACCGCAACGTCGCCCGCATGTCCTCGCTGCTGGCCGGCCTGCCGAAGGACGTGCCGGGCTCGACCGTCAACCGCCTGTGCGGCTCGGGTCTCGACGCGCTGGGCACCGCGGCACGCGCCATCAAGGCCGGCGAAGCGACGCTGATGATCGCGGGCGGCGTCGAGAGCATGAGCCGCGCGCCCTTCGTGATGGGCAAGGCCGACACCGCCTTCAGCCGCAATGCGGCCATCTACGACACCACCATCGGCTGGCGCTTCGTCAACCCCTTGATGAAGTCGCAGCACGGCGTCGACTCCATGCCCGAGACGGCCGAGAACGTGGCCACCGACTACAAGATCAGCCGCGAAGACCAGGACAAGATGGCGCTGGCCTCGCAGCTCAAGGCCGTGGCGGCGCAGAAGTCCGGCTACTTCGATGCCGAGATCACGCCGGTGACCATTCCGCAGAAGAAGGGCGAGGCCATCGTCGTGGGCAAGGACGAGCATCCGCGCGAGACCAGCCTCGAGGCGCTGGCCAAGCTCAAGGGCGTGGTGCGTCCCGACGGCACGGTGACCGCCGGCAATGCCTCGGGCGTGAACGACGGCGCCTGTGCGCTGCTGCTGGCCGACGAAGCCTCCGCCGCGAAGTACGGCCTCAAGCCCAAGGCCCGCGTGGTCGGCATGGCCACGGCCGGCGTGCCGCCGCGCATCATGGGCATGGGCCCGGCGCCTGCCACCCGCAAGGTGCTCGCGCTCACCGGCCTCACGCTGGACCAGATCGACGTGATCGAGCTCAACGAAGCCTTCGCGGCGCAGGGCCTGGCGGTGCTGCGCGACCTGGGCGTCGCCGACGACGACCCGCGCGTGAACCCCAACGGCGGCGCGATCGCGCTCGGCCATCCGCTGGGCGCCTCCGGCGCACGGCTGGCGACCACGGCGGTGAACCAGCTGCACAAGACCAAGGGCCGCTATGCGCTGTGCACCATGTGCATCGGCGTGGGCCAGGGCATCGCGCTGATCCTCGAGCGGGTCTGAACCTTTTAGCGCGGCAGCCACTCTCTCCTTGCGGGCCTGCTTCTTGCGGCAGGCCCGCAGGGAGGTGTTCCATGTCTGCTCGCTGGATGCTCTGGCTGGTGGCGGCTGCCTTGGTCGCTGGATGTGGCGGTGGAGGTGGCTCGGGAGGTGGCGGCGGTGGCGGCGGCGCGCAACTGGGCCCCCCTGGCACGTCCAACATGGCGGCGCCATCGATCCTGCAGCCGGCGCAATTCGCCGATGGCCTGGTGGGGCAGCAGGTGTTCCAGGCTGACGCACCGGGTGCAACGGCGGTCGAATTCCAGATCGACGGCGAAACAATCGCAACCGATCCTGGCGCGCCTTTCGAGGCACGCTTCAACGCCGACGACTACGCCGCCGGCCAGCACGTGCTGCGCGCGCGAGCACGCGATGCCAACCAGGATTTCACCGCGTGGCGCATCGTCACCGTCCGCGTCGGCGGTGGCCGCGATGTCCAGAGCGGCTTCACCAAGGACGAGAGCTTCGTGACGGGGCTCGGCGGAGACGCCACCGCCATCGCCCAGGCACCCGACGGACGCCTGTTCGTGACGACGCAAGGCGGCGCGCTGCGCATCGTCAAGAACGGGGCGCTGCTTCCCACGCCCTTCCTCACGCTGAACGTCGATTCCAGTGGCGAGCGAGGCCTGCTCGGCGTGGCCTTGCATCCGAACTTCGCGGTCAACGGCTGGGTCTTCGTCTACTACACGACGCGCCGCTGCGCCCATCCACAACCGCATCAGCCGCTTCACCGCAAGCTTCGACATCGCGGCAGGGGGCAGCGAATTCGTGCTGCGCGACCTGCCCGCCTTGTCGAGCGCCACCAACCACAACGGCGGCGCCCTGCACTTCGGCCCCGACGGCAAGCTCTACGTGGGCGTAGGCGAGAACGCCAACGGCAGCCGGGCACAGGACCTCAACGATCCGCTCGGCAAGATGCTGCGCTTCAACGACGACGGTTCCATCCCCGCCGACAACCCGTTCTGCACGACGAACGGGTTGCTGCGTTGCGCGGTCTGGGCCTATGGGCTGCGCAATCCCTTCACCTTCGCCTTCGAGCCGGGAACCGGACGCATGCACATCAACGACGTGGGCGCGGCGCGTTGGGAGGAAATCAACCTCGGTGCGGCAGGCGCGAACTATGGATGGCCCGCCTCGGAAGGACCGGAGCAGACCGGCCGGCTTCACGGCGCCGCTGTTCAGCTACGGGCAATGCCGACGCCAATCCGCCCGGGTCGGGGCCCGGCGGCTTCTTCACCGGCATCGCGATCACCGGCGGCGAGTTCTACCCCGCGGGCGGCCCCTTCCCGCCGAGCTATCACGGCAACTACTTCTTCGCCGATTTCGGCAGCCGGTTCGTCGCTCGCCTGGACGTGGCCAACGAGAACGCGGCCTATGCCTTCGCCAGCGTCGCCGACTTGCCGGTGGACATGCTGGTGGGCGCCGATGGCGCGCTCTACGTGCTGACGCGGGGCGGCATCACGCGCATCAGCAGCAATTAGTCCACTGCGTCACTGAAATCGCACCCCCGCTGTCCACCCGATACGGGCGCGCTGCGGCGTTGCAAATGCTCGCGATACCTGCGGGTATCGCTGCGCTTTGCGCCTTGCATCGCATCCCGTCTCGGGCGTCCCTCGGGTGGCATTTCAATGACGCAGCGGACTAGCGCCGACGCTCAGAGCGTCGCAAGGAAGGCCTTGACGATGCGCTCGAACTCCGCCGGCTGCTCCAGCACGCTGATGTGCGAGGCCTCGGGCATGACCTCGAGCCTTGCGCCCGGCACGGCCTTCACGATGGCCTCGGACATGGCCACCGGCGCGCCCTGGTCCTTGGCGCCGGCGATCACGAGCGTGGGGCAGGCGATCTTCGCCAGCTCGGCGCGCCAGTCGAGTCCTTTCACCGCATGGCAGCAGCCCACGTAGCCCTGCGCGTCGTTGCGCAGCAGCGTCGCGCGCGCCGCGGCGTCGATCTCCGGATGCGCGGCACGAAATCCCTCGTGGAAGTAGCGCGCCAGCACGCCCTCGACGATGCCCTGCATGCCCTGCGATTCGACGGTCGCGATGCGCTGCCTCCACATGTCGTGCGCTTCGGGCGGATACCAGGAAGTCGAGTTGGCCACCACCAGCGCCTTCACCAGCTCCGGATGACGCGCGGCCAGGCCCTGGCCCACCATGCCGCCCATCGAGATGCCCACCCACACAACCGGCCCACGGCCCCATTCGCGGATCACGCGGGCGGCATCGTCCACCAGGTCGTCCATCGTGTACGGCCCCGTCGGTGCAGCCGACTGGCCATGGCCGCGGTGGTCGTAGCGCAGCACCTCGTGGTCCCCGGACAAGGCTCGGGCCGTGCTGATCCCACAAGTGCAGGTCCAGGCCGAGCGCATGGCTCAAGACCACCGGGCGACCCTGGCCCTGGCAGTGCACATGCAGCTCCGGCGTGCTGAAGGTGCGGTGGTGCGAGACGCGCGAGGCGGCCGTCAGCGGCTCGGCTTCGAGCGCCACGCCCTGCTCCTTCAGGATGCCCAGCGCGAGCTTGAAGGCGGTGTTGGCCGCCGGCACGCCGCAATAGATGGCTGATTGCAGCAGCGTCTCCTTGATCTCCTCGATCGAGACGCCTCCTGCCACGGCCGCGCGCAGGTGAAGCTCGTATTCTTCCCAGCGCCCCTGGGCGATGGTCATGCCCAGCACCAGCAGGCGGCGCGTGCGGTGGTCGAGGCCGGGCCGGCCCCAGATGTCGTTCCATGCATAGCGCGTGATGAGCGCCTGGAAGTCGGCATTGAAGCTGGTGGCGTTCTGCAGCGAGCGATCGACCCAGGCATCGCCCAGCACCTTGCGGCGGTTGCGCACTCCGCGGTCGAAGTCGTCTTCGTGCGACGGGCGCTCGGATGGGGAATCAGCGGACATGGATGCGTTGCTCCTCAGGCCGGACCCGCGGCGGCGCGTGATCCGTGGGATGTGAAAGGTGCGGCCCGGGCCAGCTCCGCGGCCTGCTCCTCGAGGGCGGCAAGGTTGGCCCGCGCGATGCGCGCCGCAGGCTCGGCGGCGGCTTCGGCGCTGAACAGGCGCTCGATCTGCTCCTGCGACACGGCCGCCTTCAGCGTGGGGTCGCTCTCCAGCGCCTCCAGCGTCACGTCGCGCAGGTGCCGGCCCTCGCGGACGACCCGCTGCGAAAGCGTCTCGAACAGTGCATGCGCCTGCGCCTTGCCGATCGTGGCGGCCAGCCGCATCGACACGGCTTCCGCAAACACCAGGCCCTGCAGCGCATCGATGTTGCGCCTCATGCGGCCGGTATCCACCTCGAGGCCGGAAGCCGCTTCGGCCAGCGCCTTGAGCGCCCCGTGAGTCGAAATGAACAGGCCCGCCCATTCGGCCAACTCGGCCTGCCAGTTGCCCAGGCCGCGCTCCTGCTCCTGCGGCATGGCCGAGAGCAGCGCCGCGACGCGATGGGGCACACGCAGCGCCGCGGCCAGCGCCACCATCGAGGAGACCGGATTGCGCTTGTGCGGCATGGCGGACGACCCGCCGCGCCCGCCGCCCGAGGGCTCGCTCACTTCGCCGATCTCGCCCTGGGCCAGCAGCGAAATGTCGCGCGCGATCTTGCCGAGGGCGCCGCACAGCACGCCCAGCTCCGCGCCGAGCGCCACCCATTCGTCGCGCTGCGTGTGCCAGGCACAGGGCGGCACGACGAGGTCGAGTTCGGCGCCCATGCGCCTGGCGACCGCAGGCCCCTGCTCGGCCAGCACGGAGAGCGTGCCGACCGCGCCGCCGAACTGCAGCCTGAGTGCCTGCGCGCCTTGCTCGCGCAGCCGGGCCCGGCGCCGCACGAGGGGCGCGACCCAGCCGACCAGCTTGTAGCCGAAGCTCACCACCTGGGCCGGCTGCATCAGCGTGCGTGCCAGCACGGGCGTGTCCACATGGGTCCGGGCCAGCTCGAGCAAGCTGCGGATCAGTTCGCCCAGGTCGCGATCGACCAGCGCGAGCGCCTTGCGCGTCACGAGCACCATGCCGGTGTCGATCACGTCCTGGCTGGTGGCGCCCCAATGCACGAAGCCTGCGGCCTGCTTGTCGAACAGGGCCACGGTTTCGGTGAGCTTCTTGACCAGCGGGATGGCCAGGCTGCCGGCGCGACCGCTTTGCGACACGATGGCCGGCACGTCGTAGAGATCGGCCTTGCAGACTGCGGCGATGGCCGGCGCCGCCGCGACCGGGATCAGCCCTTCCGCGGCTTGCGCACGCGAGAGGGCGGCCTCGAAATCCATCATGGCCTGGATGACCGCGTTCTCGCCGAACACCTCGAGCATGTCGGGGGTGGACAGGAAGCCTTCGAAGATGAATGCAGACATGGCTCAAGTGACGACAGTGTTGTACGCATAGCGCACAGCTGTGTGTGGAACGAACAATTCCGATCAATCTAGGCTATATTCATCTGCGTCTCAAGTTTATTGAGTTTGTTTGAGGGCGATTGACGGCGGGCTGTGCGGCGATCGCGCTTTCCGAGGTTTCTGGGGTCGCCTGCCCATGTCCGCTGCATCTCCTGCCGAATTCAACATACAGAAGCGTGACTTCATTGCCGGCCTCGACAAGGGGCTGGCGGTGATCCAGGCCTTCGACCAGGAGCAGACGCGCCTGTCGATGAGCGAGGTGGCCCAGCGCACGGGCCTCACCCGCGCTGCCGCGCGGCGCTACCTGCTCACGCTCACGCAACTCGGATTCGTGTCCTACGACGGGCGCATGTTCTCGATCACCCCGAAGGTGTTGCGGCTCGGCCAGTCGTACCTGCATTCGGCGCGCCTGCCGCGCATCGTGCATCCGCAGTTGCACAAGCTCGCTCATGCGCTGCAGGAGGCCTCCTCGGCCGGCGTGCTCGATGTGGACGACGTGATCTGCATCGGCGCCACGACGGCCGGGCGCGTGGTGTCGGCCACCCTGCAGCCGGGCACGCGCGTGCCGGCCTACTGCACTGCCAATGGCCGGGTGCTGCTTTCGGGCCTTGCGCAGGAGCAGGTCGATCGCTGGCTCGAGCGCCAGAGGCTCGAACCATTGACGCCCCACACCGTGACCAACAAGGAGCGGCTGCGCATCGAGATCGCGCGAGCACGGGCGCAGGGCTTTGCAGCGGTGGACCAGGAACTGGAGCTGGGCCTGCGGACGATCTCCGTGCCGCTGAAGAACCTGCGCGGGGACAGCGTGGCCGCCCTCAATGTGAGCGTGCATGCGGCGCGAATGTCGATGAATGAACTGCAGGAACGCTGCCTGCCGGCGCTGCTGCAGACGCAGGCGCACATCCGCAATCTCCTCTAAGCGAGGCAGTAATTCATCCTCCGGGGCAGACCACGCCGTACTTGGGCGCGAAGGTCGCGCATACCGCGCGCGCTTCGAACACCCTCGTCACTCCTTCCGGCGCACCCTGGTAGAGCCGCACCGTCCCGCGCACATTGGGGCTGCTGGTCTCGGTGATGCGCGAGTTCTTGAAGACCGTGCTGCTCTCCGCACCGAAGGTCGTCGGCGCCTGCTGCCCGGTAGCCACCTGGCCACCCGCCTGGCTTTCGACCAGGGAGAAATGGCTGTATCCCTTTTGCAGAACCAGTTCCGCGGTGCGCACCAGGCCGATCTCCTCGGCCTGCCTGACGCTCTCGCCCCGCGCTCCCTGGTACTCGACACGGTAGGTGATCATGTCCACCTGCTCGGATCGGAAGCCCGGCTGCTCTTCGACCTTGGGCTGGAAGATCGGTGACTGGGCCGATGCGGCGCCCAGCCACGCACACAGGAACATCACGAAGCCTCGCCGCATGTCATCCTCCTGGAGGAAACTCGCAGGCGGCTTCCCGCGCCGCCCTGGCGCTTGTCATCCTCAGGCCTGCACGCTCGCGCGTCAACCTGCTGACCGTATGCTCTCGCCACCCGCGCCTGCCGCGCCCATCACGGAGATGTAGCCGTCATGACCGCTCCTCGCCACGACCTCACCAAGACCACGCTCGGCGTGCTGACCATCGGCGTGCTCATCGCCACCTCGCTGTGGATCCTGCGGCCGTTCCTGGGCGCGACCATCTGGGCCACCATGCTGGTGGTGGCCAGCTGGCCGGGATTGCTGTGGCTGCAGGGGAAGCTCTGGAACCGACGCGGCCTGGCAGTGGCCGCCATGACCGTGATCCTCCTGCTGGTGTTCGTGCTGCCCTTGTCGCTGGCGATCTCCACCATCGCCGTGCACGGCGACGAGATCGTCGACTGGGTGCGCTCCCTCATTGCCCGCGGTCCGCCTTCGCTGCCGGACTGGGTGGCCTCCCTGCCCCTCGTCGGCCCGCGCGCGTCGGAGGCCTGGAACGAGCTGGTCTCCGCGGGCTCGGCCGGGCTGGAGCAGCGCCTCGCTCCCCACGCGAAGGAGCTCACCGGCTGGCTGCTCGCGCAAGCCGGCGTGGTCGGCACGCTGTCGCTGCAGTTCCTGCTCACCGTGGTGATCGCGGCGGTGATGTACGCCCATGGCGAATCGGCTGCCTCCGAGGTAATGCGCTTCGGCAAGCGCCTCGGCGGCGAGCGCGGCGAAGGAGCGGTCCTGCTGGCGGGCCAGGCCATTCGCGGCGTGGCGCTCGGCGTGGGAGGCACGGCCATCATCCAGGCAGTGGCGGCCTGGATCGGCCTGGAGATCGCAGGCGTGCCCTTCGCCGCGCTGCTCACCGCCGTGATCTTCATCCTGTGCATCGTCCAGATCGGAGCCTTCCTGGTGCTCGCCCCGGCGGTGGCCTGGGTCTACTGGAGCGGCGACACCGGCTGGGGCACTTTCCTGCTGATATGGACGGTGATCGTGGTCACGATGGACAACTTCATCCGGCCCCTGCTCATCAAGCGCGGCGCCGACCTTCCGCTGCTCCTGATCTTCGCCGGCGTGATCGGCGGGCTGATCGGCTTCGGGCTGGTGGGCATCTTCGTGGGGCCGGTGATGCTGGCCGTGGCCTACACGCTGCTCGATGCCTGGGTCGGGGACGGCACGGCGCACAAGCGCCACGACCCGAACGAGCTCACGCTTGGGGCAGGCTGGCCGGATTGCGCGGCACGAGCCCGCAGCTGGCTCGGGCTCAGTCGAAAGCGCTGGCGAAACACCCGGCTGAGGAAGGGGGCGCTATGCGTCTTGAGCGGGCCGGATCAGCACCGACATCATGCTGATGGAGCCCATCTCCAGGCCGTCGACGGCGATCTCGACCTCGTCGTCGTCAGCCTGCGCGCCCAGGCAATACAGCAACGGAAGATAGTGCTCGGGTGTGGGGATGGACAAGGCGGCGTCCGGCCCCAGCGACGCATAGTCGATCAGCGGACGATGCTCGCGCTTCTGCACCCGCTCTCGCACTTGATCATTGAAGCGCCGCGCCCAGTCGAAGCCGACCGGCCCGAGGTTCCATTGAATCAAGGGGAGGTTGTGCACGACATTGCCGCTGCCGGCAATCAGCACGCCTTCGTCGCGCAAGGGCGCCAGATGCCGACCGAGCTCGTAGTGGAAGATCGGCGCTCGCATGGCATCGATCGCCAGCTGCACCACCGGCACATCGGCCTGCGGAAAGGCGTGCAGCAGCACCTGCCATGCACCGTGATCGAGGCCCCACTCCGTGTCCGCCGTCACCGCCAAGGGTTGCAGCAGCGTCTGCACCCTTGCAGCCAGCGCAGGGTCGCCGGGCGCGGGATAGCGGATGTCGAACAGGGCTTGCGGGAAGCCGTAGAAGTCATGGATGGTGCGCGGCCGCTCCATGGCCGTGACTGCCGTGCCCTCCACATGCCAGTGGGCCGAGATGCAAAGAATCGCCTTGGGCCGCGGCACGCCGGCACCGATGCGCTTCCATGCCTCGGTGTAGCGATTGACCTGCAAGGCGTTCATCGGGCTGCCATGCCCGAAGAACGCCACTGGCATGCGGGTGGTGGTCATGACCGCACCCCCTTGACGAGGCTCAGTGGTGCAGGATCTTCGAGAGGAAGTCCCTGGCACGGGGAGATCGCGCTTCGGGGTTGCCGAAGAATTCCTCCTTCTTGCAGTCCTCGACGATCTTTCCCTGGTCCATGAAGATGACCCGATGGCTCACCTTGCGGGCGAAGCCCATCTCGTGCGTGACGCACATCATCGTCATGCCTTCCTCGGCCAGCTTCACCATCACGTCGAGCACCTCGCCGACCATCTCAGGATCCAGCGCCGAAGTAGGCTCGTCGAACAGCATCACGATCGGGTCCATCGACAAGGCGCGGGCGATCGCCACGCGCTGCTGCTGGCCGCCGGAGAGCTGGCCGGGGAACTTGTCCTTGTGGGCCGTGAGTCCCACGCGCTCGAGCATCTTCAGGCCGCGCGCCTTGGCCTCGTCGGTGCTGCGCCCGAGCACCTTGATCTGCGCGAGCGTGAGGTTTTCGGTCACGCTCAGGTGCGGGAACAGCTCGAAGTGCTGGAACACCATGCCCACGCGCGAGCGCAGCTTGGGCAGGTTGGTCTTGCGGTCGCTGATCGAGGTGCCGTCGACCTTGATGTCGCCCTTCTGGAAGGGCTCCAGCGCGTTGACGGTCTTGATCAGGGTGGACTTGCCCGAACCCGAAGGGCCGCAGACCACCACCACCTCGCCCTTCTGGACCACGGTGCTGCAATCGGTCAGCACCTGGAAGGTGCCGTACCACTTGCTGACGTTGTTGACTTCGATCATTGCAGGCATGAATCTCTCCTAGCGCACGATGGCGATCTTCTTCTGCAGGCGCTTCACCACATACGAGAGCGCAAAGCAGATCACGAAATACACGACGGCCGCAGCGAGGTAGGCCTCGACCGGACGGCCGTTGTTCTTGCCGGCCACCTCGAAGCCGTGCAGCAGGTCGTAGGCGCCGATGGCATACACGAGCGAGGTGTCCTGGAACAGGATGATGGTCTGCGTCAGCAGCACCGGCAGCATGTTGCGGAAGGCCTGCGGCAGGATCACGAAGCGCATGTTCTGGCCGTAGGTGAGGCCCACGGCCTGGCCGGCATACACCTGGCCGCGCGAAATCGACTGGATGCCCGCGCGCATGATCTCGGAGTAGTAGGCCGCCTCGAAGATCGTGAAGGTGATGATGGCCGAGACCTCCTTGCCGATCGGCCTGCCGGTGGCGAATGGGATCAGCAGGTAGAACCACAGGATCACCATCACGAGCGGGATGGAGCGCAGGCCGTTGACGTAGATCGTCGCGGGGATCTCGAGGATCTTGATGCCCGACAGGCGCATCAGCGCCAGCACCGTGCCGATCAGGATGCCGCCCACCATTGCGACGAGCGTGAGCTGCAGGCTGAACGCCAGGCCGTGCAGCACGTACTGGGTCATGAGCTCCCAGTTGTAGAAGGACCAGTCGAGGTTAGTCACTTGCCGCCTCCCACATAGCCGGGGACGCGCACACGGTTTTCAATGAATGCCATGACTCGGTTCACGAAGAACGCGGAGATGATGTACAGCGTGGTGACGCCAAGGTAGACCTCGATGCCGCGCGAGGTCTCCTCCTGAGCCTGCATCGCGAACAGCGTGAGCTCGGCGATCGACACCGCGAAGGCCACCGAGGAGTTCTTGATGATGTTCATCGCCTCGCTGGTGAGCGGCGGAAGGATGATGCGAAACGCCATCGGCAGGATCACGTGGCGGTAGGTCTGCGGCAGCGTGAGGCCCATCGCGGAGCCGGCCATCATCTGGCCGCGCGGCAGCGACTGGATGCCGGCCCTGACCTGCTCGGCCACGCGGGAGGAGGTGAAGAAGCCCAGCGCGAAGATGACGAGCACGAAGGTGGGGAAGCCTTTGAACACCGGGATCAGCGCGGGAACCACGTGATACCAGATGAAGATCTGCACCAGCAGCGGAATGTTGCGAAACAGCTCGACCCAGGCATTGCCGAACAGCTGCAGCCCCTTGTTCGGCACGGTGCGCAAGGTGCCGATGATGGCACCGACGACCAGCGCGACCACCCAGGCGCAGGCGGCGACGGAGAGGGTCCAGCCCCAGGCCGAGAGCATCCAGTCGAGGTAGGTGATGTCGCCTTTGCTGCCGAAGCAGCTCGCCCCAACCTCTCCGGTAATGGTGTCCTTGCAGAACACCTGCCAATCCCATTGATAGGCCATCTGTTGTTCTCCTCCGGTCGTGATTTGCATGGCCCTTGAGGGCCCCGTCCGGATATGCGAGTTTCGCGCCGGCTAAGTGGACACCTGAATTCGGGCCAGTGTCAATTCGGCGCCGGCTCGGTCGGAAAAAGAGAAAGGCCCACCCGCCACAGGCTGGTGGGCCTTGCCCGCTGTGGCCGCCTTACTTCTTGGCGTAGGCTTCCATCGGGTTGTCGTTGGGGGTGCCCAGCAATGCCTTGAGGGTGCCGCCCATCGGCAGGTTCACGCTCACGTTCTTGGGCGGGATCGGCTGCATGAACCACTTGTCATAGAGCTTCGCCAGGTCGCCGCTCTTGATGGCTGCACGAATGGAGTCGTCCACAGCCTTCTTGAAGGCCGGATCATCCTTGCGGAACATGATCGCGATCGGCTCGACCGAGAGCACCTCGCCGACGATCTTGAAATCGGCCGGGTTCTTGGTGTTGGCGATGTTGCCGGCCAGCAGGTTGTCGTCCATCACGAAGGCGTCGGCCCGGCCGGATTCGAGGATCAGCATCGAATCGGCGTGGTCCTTGCCGTAGACCTCGTTGAAGTTCACGCTGCCCCGCGCTCATGCTTGCGCAGGTGCTGCACCGAGGTCGTGCCGGTGGTGGTCACGACGGTCTTGCCGTTGAGCTGGGCGATCGAGTTGATGCCGGACTTGGCATTGACCGCGATGCGCACTTCGGTCACGTAGGTGGTCAGGCCGAAGGCGACCTGCTGCTGGCGAGCCTGGTTGTTGGTGGTCGAGCCGCACTCGATGTCGACGGTGCCGTTCTGCACCAGCGGAATGCGGTTCTGCGAAGTCACCGGGGTGTATTCGATGGTGAGCTGCGAGAGGCCGAGCTGCTTGCGGATGTCGCTGATGATGCGCTCGCAAAGCTCGACGTGGTAGCCGACATACTTGCCGCCGCCGAGCGTCAGCGAAAGAGGCGCGGAGGACTCACGCACCCCCATCACGACCTTGCTGGTGTCCTTGATCTTCTTCAGGGTGTCGCTGGACTGGGCCTGGGCCACGCCCACTGCAACCAGGGCAGCGGCGAGGACGAGCAGGGACTTCTTCATGAGATCTCCTTCGAGAGTTGACAGCCCCGTATCAGGGCACTTGCAAGAACGGGATTCTAGGCAGCGCGGCGTACGTGTGACTACGTACTTTCGGCAAGGAACCACAGTGCCGGCCGGCTCAGTCGCCGCAGGTCTGACTGAGGTAGCCCCAGAGCCGCGCCACCTCCGGGCGAACATGCCGGGCGACCTCGGGCCGCTCGCGATAGATGCGCACATCCATCGTCATCTCGTAGCCATCATGGATCATGGCGGCTGGAACCAGCCGCTTCGAGCGCAGCTCCTTCTTCACCGAGCTGACCGGCAGGAAGGCAAGCCCATGCCGAGCCTCAGCATCTCGTAGCGGTCCGGATTGAGCTGCAGGGGCTGTGAAGGATGGTGATAGGCCATCACACAGATCGCAGCTGCCTTCCGCGAGCCGCATTACGGCGTCGTGCACGTTGAGCGCGATGAGCCGGCTCTTGACCGTGCCGAAGCCCTCGCGCCTTGGTTTCCACGCGGGAAGTGTAACCAGGGCAAGTCGGGCAGGTCACATCAGGGAATCGGAGGGCGCCGGCCCTGGCCTGGCACCGCAGCCTCAGGCTCGCCGCTCGAGACGGGCCTTCCATTGCGCCACTTCGACGTGCACGGTGTGCTCGGCATGGCCCAGCCAGACCTGGCCGTCCTGCACGGTGCACTGAAGCGCATGGTGCGCTCGACCAGTTCGGCAAGCTACTGGCTCATCTCGGCCGGCAGGTGCAGCACCCGCAGATTGGCCAGGCGCTCCAGCGCGTTGCGGTTCTGTGCCCACCAGACTTCGGCGGTGCGGCCATAGGTGAGCAGCACCACCTCCTGCGAGCGGTTGCAGGCCTTGCGCAGCAGGCGCTCGTCGGGCTGGCCGACGTCGATCCACTGCTCGATGGCGCCGGTGAGGTCGCGCCGCCAGAGGTCGGGTTCGTCATCGGCGCTCAGGCCCCGTCCGAAGGCCAGCGCCTCGTGCGCATGCAAGGCGAAGGCGAGCACGCGGGCCATCATGCGCTCGTCGTTCTCCGAAGGGTGGCGGGCGATCGTCAGGGCATGGTCGGCGTAGTAGCCGCGGTCCATGTCGGCGATCTGGAGTTCGATCTTGAAAATGGTGGATTTAAGGGCCATGGTGGTGTGGAGTTTGTCACTTCGCGGAAGCCGGGCGGTTAGGATGGGGTCAGATTCAACCTTGTCGCGTGCTGCGCGAGACTGAGAGGTCCACCTTGGCAACACCCAATTACTCCTACGAGAAACGCCAGCGCGAGCTGGCCAAGAAGAGAAAGAAGGAAGAAAAGCTCCAGCGCAAGGTGCAGCAGCGCAACGAACCCGGCGGCGCGCCGGCCAATGACGAGCAGGGGAACGCGCCGGCTGCCGGGCCTCAGCCCCCCGCGAGAGAAGGCTGAGGCGGCCCCTCGCTATCACGGCCGCTTTGCTGCAGCGCCCACATGCGGGCATAGCGCCCGCCCTGGGCCATCAGCTGTGCATGGGTGCCGCGCTCGATGATGCGGCCCTTTTCCATCACCAGGATCTCGTGCGCATCCACCACGGTGGAGAGCCGGTGCGCGATCACCAGCGCCGTCTTGTTGCGGGCGCGCCGATTGCAGCTCGGCCTGGATGGCGCGCTCGTTGGCCGAATCCAGCGCCGAGGTGGCCTCGTCGAAGATCAGGATGGGCGGGTTCTTCAGCAGCGTGCGCGCAATGGCCACGCGCTGCTTCTCGCCGCCGGAGAGCTTGAGCCCCCGCTCGCCCACCATCGTGTCGTACCCCTTGGGCGTGGACATGATGAAGTCGTGAATGTGCGCCGACTGGGCCGCCGCGACCACCTGCTCGTGCGTCGCGCCGGGTCGGCCGTAGGCGATGTTGTATTCCACCGTGTCGTTGAACAGCACCGTGTCCTGCGGCACGATGCCGATGGACTGGCGCAAGCTGGCCTGCGTGACCGCGCGGATGTCCTGGCCGTCGATGGTGATGCGCCCGCCGGTGGCGTCGTAGAAGCGGAACAGCAGGCGCGCCAGGGTGGACTTGCCCGCCCCTGAGGGGCCGACCACCGCGACCTTCCTGCCCGCCGGGATCTCGAAGCTCAGGTCGTGCAGGATGGGCCGGGCAGCCTCGTAGCCGAAGCTCACGCCCTCGAAGCGGACCGTGCCTTCACTCACCTGCAGCTCGCCCGCATCGGGCAGGTCGTCGACCTCGCGCTCGCGCTCGAGCAGGTTGAACATCTTGTCGAGATCGGTGAGCGCCTGCTTGATCTCGCGATACACCACGCCGAGGAAGTTGAGCGGGATGTAGAGCTGGATCATGAAGGCATTGACCATCACCAGGTCGCCCAGCGTCAGATGCCCGGCCGCCACGCCCTGCGTGGCGCTCCACAGCATGATCACCAGCGCGATGGAGATGATCACCTGCTGCCCGGAATTGAGCAGGGACAGCGTGGACTGCGACTTCAACCCCGCGCGACGCAGGCTCTCCAGGCTTTCGTCGTAGCGCCTGGCCTCGTAGCCTTCGTTGTTGAAGTACTTGACCGTCTCGTAGTTGAGCAGCGAATCGATGGCCTTCGTATGGGCCTTCGAATCGAGCTCGTTCATGGTCTTGCGAAACTGCGTCCGCCACTCCGTCACCACCACCGTGAAGGCGATGTAGAACACCAGGGCCGCCAGCGTGATCCAGGCGAACGAGGCGTCGAACTTCACCGCCAGCAGCGTCAGCACCATGCCCACCTCGATCAGGGTGGGCAGGATGCTGTAGAGCGAATACGAGATCAGCGAATGCACGCCGCGTGTGCCGCGCTCGATGTCGCGCGTCATGCCGCCCGTCTGGCGCTCGAGGTGGAAGCGCAGGCTGAGCGAGTGCAGATGGCGAAAGACCTGCAGCGAGATGCTGCGCGAGGCGCCCTCGGTCGCCTTGGCGAAGACCAGCTCGCGCAACTCGGTGAAAAGCGAGGTGCTGAGCCTCAGGCCGCCGTAGGCGACCAGCAGGCCGATGGGCACCACCAGCAGGGCGCGCGGGTCGCCGGGCGAGATGGCCATGCTGTCCACCAGCTGCTTGAGCAGCAGCGGCACGCCGACATTGGCCGCCTTGGCCGCCACCATGAAGCCGAGCGCGACCATCACGCGCCAGCGGTACTGCCAAAGATAGGGCAGCAGCCGCGCGAGCGTGGCCCAGTCCGAGCGGGGCGCGGCAGCGGCAGCGGGCGCCCACCAGTCGTGGCTAGGGGCCGCCTGCAGTCCGGCGCCGCAGCGTGGCCGTCGGCATGCATGAGTGGCAAGGCGTCGCATCGTGGAAGAATCAGGCTGTTAAGGACTTATCGAGCGCCGACATCCATGACTGACTCATCCGACTCCAAGCCCGGCAAGGCCGTCACGACACTCGAGCCCGAGAGTTTGCCCACGGACATGGATCTCGTGCTGAGAGTGATGCCGATGCCCGCGGACGCGAACGGGAATGGCGACATTTTCGGCGGCTGGATCATGGCCCAGGTGGACCTGGCCGGCGCAGTGCTGCCGGCGCGCATCGCGAAGGGCCGCATCACCACCGTGGCGGTCAACCAGTTCGTCTTCAAGCAGCCGGTCTCGATCGGTGACCTGCTGTCGTTCTATGCCCGCGTCGAGCGCGTCGGCCGGACCTCGGTCACCGTGCATGTCGAGGTGTATGCCGAGCGCAATCCGGCCGATCCGCAGATCGTGAAGGTCACGAGCGCCAATCTCACCTACGTGGCCATCAGCAAGGACGGGCAGCCGCGCGAAATCCCCCGGCCAGCGTGCTCAGCTGAACTTCGAGAAATCGGGCTTTCGCTTCTCGAAGAAAGCCTGGAAGGCCTCGCGCGCCTCGGGGCTGCGCAGGCGCTGGCCGAAGAGTTCGGCCTCGACGCCGATCGCCTCCCGGATCAGCACCTCCTTGCCGCGACGCAGCAGCTTCTTGGTGTCGCGCACCGCGGAAGGCGCCAGGGTATTGAACCGCTCGGCGATGCGCCGCGCATGATTCAGCACCTCGCCGGCCGGCAGGATGGCGTTGACCAGCCGCATGTCCTGCGCCTCTTCGGCACCGAAGGGGTCGCCCAGCAAGAGCTTCTCGGCCGCCTTGACGCGCCCTGCCAGCAAGGGCAGCAGGAGGCTGGAGGCGAATTCCGGCACCAGGCCCAGGTTGGCGAAAGGCAGTGCGAAGCGGGCATCGTCGGCGGTGTACACGAGGTCGCAGTGCAGCAGCATGGTCGTGCCGATGCCGATCGCGGCCCCGGTCACGCCGGCGATCACCGGCTTGTCGCAGCCCGAGAGCGCAAACATGAACTGGAACACCGGTGACTCCATGCCCTGCGGCGGACGCTGCATGAAATCCTCGAGGTCGTTGCCGGAGGTGAAGATGCCCGGCTGGCCAGTGATCAGCACCGCGCGCACGGAAGGGTCCGCGCCGGCTGCCTTGAGCGCGTCGGCCATGGCCTGGTACATCGCGGCGGTGAGGGCGTTCTTCTTCTCGGGCCGCGCGATCTCGATGGTCGCCACGCCGTTGATGGTCGCGGTCTTGATGCTCATGCTGTTTCCTGTGCTCGAGTGGGCCCTGAAGCCTGGCGAGCCAGCGGTGCAGACCCTGCGCCTCAGTCAGCGCGCTCGAAGATGCCGCCGCGCCCTGGCCCTGTCCCGACGCACATGGTGACCATGCCGTACTTCAGGTTGTGACGGCGCAGGGCGTGCACGACGGTGGCGGCGCGGATCGCGCCGGTCGCGCCCAGCGGATGGCCGAGGGCGATCGCGCCGCCCATCGGGTTGACCTTGGTGCGGTCGAGCTCGAGCGTATTGAGCACCGCCAGCGACTGCGCGGCGAAGGCTTCGTTGAGCTCGATCCAGTCGAGTTGGTCCTTGGTCAGGCCGGCGTACTTGAGCGCCGCGGGGATCGCCTCGATCGGGCCGATGCCCATGATCTCGGGCGGCACGCCCTTGCTCGCGAAGCTGACGAAGCGCGCCAGCGGCTTGAGGTCGTGGCGCTTGATCGCTGCCTCGCTGGCGAGGATGAGGCAGCCCGAGCCGTCGGAGGTCTGCGAGCTGTTGCCCGCCGTCACGCTGCCCTTGGCGGCGAACACCGTCTTCAGCCGGGCCAGGCCTTCGGGCGAGGTATCCGCGCGCGGGCCTTCGTCGACATCGACGGTGCGCTTCTTGAGCATCACCGAGCCGTCGGCGAGGTTGGGCAGGCGCTCGACGACTTCCACCGGCGTGATCTCGTCCTTGAATTCGCCCGCCTGGATGGCCTTGAGCGCCTTGAGGTGCGAGTGCAGCGCGAACTCGTCCTGGGCCTCGCGCGACGACCTTCCACTGCTCGGCCACCTTCTCGGCGGTGAGCCCCATGCCGTAGGCGATGCCGATGTTCTCGTCGCGCTCGAAGATGTGCGGGCTCATCGAAGGCTTGTTGCCGCTCATCGGCACCATGCTCATCGACTCGACGCCGCCGGCGATCATCACGTCGGCCTCGCCCACGCGGATGCGGTCGGCGGCCATCTGCACCGCCGTCAGGCCCGAGGCGCAGAAGCGGTTGACGGTGACTCCGCCCACGGTGTTGGGCAGGCCTGCCAGCAGCGCGCCGATGCGGGCGATGTTGAGGCCCTGCTCGGCCTCGGGCATCGCGCAGCCGATGATCGCGTCTTCGATCGCCTTCGGGTCGAGGTTGGGCACCTGCTTCATCGCGCCCTGGATGGCGGCGATCAGCAGTTCGTCCGGTCGCGTGTTCCTGAAGATAGCCGCGGCCCGACCTGCCGATGGGCGTGCGCGTGGCGGCGACGATGTAGGCCTCTTGAATTTGCTTGGTCATGTCATGTCCTCCAAATCAGCCCGCGGAACCAGCTGCCAGCGAGCCGGGAGCCGCGGATCCGGCTCCGCCGGTCCGCAGGCGGAGCCCCCTTGAGGGGGAGCGCCGAAGGCGCTACGGGGGTGGGTCAATTCCTCACAGGCTTGCCGGTCTGCAGCATGCCCATGATCCGCTCCTGCGTCTTGCGGTTGTCGAGCAGCGAGCAGAAGTGCTTGCGCTCGAGCGCCATCAGGTACTCCTCGGTCACCAGCGACCCGGCCTCCACTTCGCCGCCGCACACCACCTCGGCGATCAGGCTCGCGATGTGGAAGTCGTGCTCGCTGATGAAGCCGCCGTCGCGCATGTTGACGAGCTGGCCCTTGATGGTGGCGACGCCCGAGCGGCCGGCCACCGGGAACACCGCCTTGTGCGGCGGGCGATAGCAGCTGTCGGACAAGGCCTTGGCCTGCGCGATGGCGACGAACAGGAGCTCGTCCTTGTTCGGCACCACCACGTCGCTGTCGAGCAGGTAGCCCAGCTTGCGCGACTCGTGCGCGCTGGTGCCTACCTTGGCCATCGCGGCGCTGGCGAAGCCTTCCTTCAGGAAGGCGAGGATGTCGGCATTGGCATTGCCCGCCGACGCCATCTCGGCGGCGCGGCGCGCGATGTAGGTCAGGCCGCCGCCACCCGGGATCAGCCCCACGCCCACTTCCACCAGGCCGACGTAGCTTTCCATCCCGGCCACGCGCTGGGCGCTGTACACGGCGAGTTCGCAGCCGCCACCGAGCGCCATGCCCCGAATCGCCGAGACCACCGGCACGTTCGCGTAGCGCAGCCTGAGCATCGCGTCCTGCAGCTTCTTCTCTTCAGGCGCGATCGCCTTGGAGCCGCCGGCCATGAAGGCGGGCAGCATGGCCTGCAGGTCGGCGCCGGCCGAGAAAGGCTCCTCCGGCGACCACACCACCACGCCCTTGTACCGGCCCTCGGCCAGCTCGACCGCCTTGAGCAGGCCCTCGACCACGCCCGGGCCGATCACATGCATCTTGGTCTTGATGCTGGCGATGACGACCTCGTCGTCGAGCGTCCAGAGACGGATGGAGTCGTCTTCGTGCAGCGTCTTGCCCGCAGTGGTGGGTGACGGCGCGCCCGAACCCAGCACGTCCTCCGGGAAGAGCTGGCGCTGGTAGACCGGCAGCGTGCTGCGCGGCACATAGGACTTCTTCGCTGGCGACCAGGAGCCCTCGGGAGTGTGAACGCCATCGCGGCCGTCGAAGACCCACGCGGGCAACGGCGCGGACGACAGGGCCTTGCCGGCCTCGATGTCCTGCTTCACCCACTCGGCCACCTGCTTCCAGCCGGCCTCCTGCCACAGCTCGAAGGGGCCTTGCTTCCAGCCGAAGCCCCAGCGGATCGCGAAGTCGACATCGCGCGCGCTCTCGGCGATCTCCTCGAGGTGCACGGCGCAGTAGTGGAAGCCGTCGCGGAAGATGCTCCACAGGAATTGCGCCTGCGGATTGCTCGATTCACGCAGCAGCTTGAGGCGCTCGCCGGCCGGCTTCTTGAGGATGCGGCCGATGATCTCGTCGGCCTGGCCGCCGGCCGGTACGTACTCCCGCTTGGCCGGGTCCAGGCGCAGGATGTCCTTGCCCACCTTCTTGTAGAAGCCGGCGCCGGTCTTCTGCCCCAGCGCGCCCTTCTCGATCAGCGCGGCGAGCACCGGCGGCGTGGCGTAGGTGGCGTAGAACGGGTCGGAGGCCAGGTTGTCCTGCAGCGTCTTGATCACATGGGCCATGGTGTCCAGGCCCACCACGTCGGCGGTGCGGAAAGTGCCCGAGCTTGCGCGGCCGAGCTTCTTGCCGGTGAGGTCGTCCACCACGTCGTAGCCCAGGCCGAACTTCTCGGCCTCGTGGATGGTGGCCAGCATGCCGGCAACGCCCACGCGGTTGGCGATGAAGTTGGGCGTGTCCTTCGCGCGCACCACGCCCTTGCCCAGGCTCGTGGTCACGAAGGTCTCGAGCTGGTCGAGGATCTCGGGCCGGGTGGTCGGCGTCGGGATCAGCTCCACCAGGTACATGTAGCGCGGCGGATTGAAGAAGTGGATGCCGCAGAAGCGCGGCTTGATCTCTTCAGGCAGCGCCTCGGACAGCGCGGTGATGCTGAGGCCCGAGGTGTTGGACGCCACGATCGCATGCGGCGCCACGTGGGGCGCGATCTTCTTGTACAGATCGAGCTTCCAGTCCATGCGCTCGGCGATCGCCTCGATGATGAGGTCGCAATCCTTGAGCTGGTCGAGGTGCTCTTCGTAGTTGGCCTGGCCGATGCGCGCGGCGTCTTCGGGCACGCCCAGCGGCGAGGGCTTGAGCTTCTTCAGGTTGTCGATCGCACGGCTGACGATGCCGTTCTTCGGACCCTCCTTGGCAGGCAGGTCGAACAGCACGACCGGCACCTTCACGTTGACCAGATGGGCCGCGATCTGCGCGCCCATGACGCCGGCGCCGAGCACGGCCACCTTGCGAACTTGGAATCGACTCATGGATTGCTCCGTTGAAAGTTGTGTCACTCGACCCGGATCCAGGTCTGCGTGCGGCCGAGCAGCGGCGCGCCGATGTAGCCACGCACCTCGAGCTTCTTGCCGCCATCGGCGGGCGACAAGCGAACCTTGTAGACCTTGCCGTCGTTGGGATCAAGGATGGTGCCGCCGTCCCACAGGGCGTCGTCGCTCTTGCGGACGCCGCGGATGATCTTCGAGCCCCACCATCGGCTTGTCCTTGCGATCGTCGCTGCACTTGTCGCACACCGCATCGGGCTTGGCGTCGGATGCGAGCAGCTTCTCGATGCGCCCGGTCAGCACGCCGCCGCTCTCGCTGATGCGGACCAGCGACTTCTCGGCCTTGCTCTTGTCGTCGATGGTCTTCCACACGCCGACCGGCGTGGCCTGGGCGAGCGCGCTGCCGGTGGCCAACGCGAAGAGTGCGCTGGCCAGGGCGGTGGTGAAGAGATGCTTCATCAGAACAGCGCCTCTTCCATTTCCATCAGCGGCTTGAGGCCGGCACGCGCGGTGCGGATGAGGCTCGCCGTCTCCGGCAGCAGCTTGGCGAAGTAGAAGCGCGCCGTGGCCAGCTTGGCCTTGTAGAAGGAGTCGCCCGAGGCCTGCTTCTCCAGCGCCACCTTGGCCATGCGGGCCCAGAAGTAGGCGAACACCAGGTGGCCGCAGACGCGCAGGTAGTCGACCGCGGCGGCACCCACTTCATCGGCATTGCCGAAGGCCTTCATGCCGATCTCGGTGGTCAGCTTGGTGAGCTTGTCGCCCAGGTCGGCCAGCGGATTGACGAACTCCTGCATCGCCTCGTCAACGCCTTCTTCCTCCACGAATTCCTGCACCAGCTTGCCGAACTTCTTGAGCTTGGCGCCGTTGTCGGCGAGCACCTTGCGACCCAGGAGATCGAGCGACTGGATGGTGTTGGTGCCCTCGTAGATCATGTTGATGCGCGAGTCGCGCACGTACTGCTCCATGCCCCATTCGGCGATGTAGCCGTGGCCGCCGTAGACCTGCATGCAGTGCGAGGTGGCGATCCAGGCGTTGTCGGTGATGAAGGCCTTGATGATGGGCGTGAGCAGCGCGACCAGGTCGGCGCTGTCCTTGCGCACCTGCTCGTCGGTCGAGGAGAGTTCCTTGTCGATCTGCAGCGCGGTGAAGATCGACATCGCGCGTCCGCCTTCCGCATAGGCGCGTGCGGTCAGCAGCATCTTGCGCACGTCGGGGTGCACGATGATGGGATCGGCGGGCTTGTCCGGCGCCTTGGGGCCGGACAGCGCGCGCATCTGGATGCGGTCCTTCGCGTAGGCGGCGGCGTTCTGATAGGCCACCTCGGTCAGCCCGAGCGACTGGTTGCCCACCCCCAGGCGTGCCGCATTCATCATCACGAACATTGCGGCCAGGCCCTTGTTGGGCTGGCCCACCAGCGTGCCCATGGCGCCGTCGAGCGCGATCTGCGCCGTCGCGTTGCCGTGGATGCCCATCTTCTCCTCGAGACCGGCGCAGTAGACGCTGTTGCGTGCGCCCAGGGTGCCGTCCGCGTTCACCAGGAACTTCGGCACGAGGAACAGCGAGATGCCCTTGCTGCCCTCGGGCGCGCCGGGCAGGCGCGCCAGAACGAGGTGGAGGATGTTCTCGGCCAAGTCGTGCTCGCCGGCCGAGATGAAGATCTTCTGGCCGGTGATCTTGTACGTGCCATCGGCCTGCGGCTCGGCCTTGGTGCGCAGCATGCCGAGGTCGGTGCCGCAATGCGGCTCGGTCAGGCACATCGTGCCTGTCCACACGCCGCTGGTGAGCTTGGGCAGGTAAGCAGCCTTTTGCTCAGGCGTGCCGTGGGCGTGCAAGGCCTCGTAGGCACCGTGCGAGAGGCCGGGATACATCGTCCAGGCCTGGTTGGCCGAGTTGAGCATCTCGAAGATGCACTGGTTCAGCACGATCGGCAGGCCCTGGCCGCCGAACTCCGGGTCGCACGACAACGCCGGCCAGCCGCCCTCGACATATTGCGCATACGCTTGCTTGAAGCCCGTGGGCGCCTTCACCTCATGGGTGGCCTTGTCGAGCTTGCAGCCTTCCACGTCGCCAGCGCGATTGAGCGGGAAGATCACCTCCGCCGCGAACTTGCCGCCTTCCTCGAGCACGGCATTGATGGTGTCGGCATCGGTCTCGGCATGCGAGGGCATCGCCTTGAACTCGTCGGCAACCTTGAACAGCTCGTGCAGGACGAATTGCATGTCGCGCAGCGGCGGGTTGTACTGAGGCATGAAAAAGACTCCTGAGGGTGGGCTGGATCAGCGGGTGGATTTGATGGTCTTGCGCGGCGCGGCCTTCGCGGCCGGCTCGGCGACGGTGGGCACGGGCGCCGGCTGGGTCGCGTAGTGGCTCACGATCAATTCGAAGGAGCGGCGCGCCCGCTCGATCGAGCCGGGCAGCCGCAGGAAGCGAGCATCGTGGTGCAGGGCGAGGATGAGGCCGTGGATCTCGAAGAGCATCTGCAACGGATCGGTGTCGGGCCCCAAGTGACCTTCCTCGATCGAGATCCGGATGGCCCGGCCGAGCGCCTCATGCCAATCGAGCACCATCGCGACCAGCGCATCCCGGACGGGGCCGGGACGGTCATCGAACTCCACTGCACCGCTGATGTAGATGCAGCCGGAATCGATCTCCACCGAAACGCGACGGACCCAGCGCTCGAAGAGGGCCCGCAGCCGCGGCAGCCCGCGCGGCTCACGGATACCCGGCGAGAACACCTCTTCCGCGAACTTGGCGTGGTACTCGCGGATGACGGAGATCTGCAGCTCTTCACGCGACCCGAAGTGGGCGAAGACGCCCGACTTGCTCATCCGCGTGACTTCCGCGAGGGCGCCGATCGACAGGCCCTCGAGCCCCACCTGCGAGGCCAGCCCCAAGGCCGCTTCGAGGATCGTCGCCCTGGTCTGCTGGCCCTTCTGCAGGCCGCGGGACGGCTCGCGCGACGATTCGCGCGATGGCCTGGTGGGCGAAGAGTTGTGGTCGTTCACGAGTACCCCAAATAAAACGAACGATCGTTCTATTTTGCAGAATTCCGTGAACTCGCTACCGAGTGGGGAGAAGAATTTTTTAGAGTCGCATGCCTAGAAATCACGGCATGGCGAAAACGATGCTGATTTCCCTGCGGGTGCAACCCGCATCGATTCGAGGGCTGCGGTGGGATGAAGGCGGGCTCTCGCACCCAGTGTGTGCCATGCGGATGCCGGACGCAAGGACGCGCCGCATCTTGGGACATGGCCTGGTTTCACATCATTTTCGGCGTCGGCATCCTCATCAGCAATAACGTCGTCGTCGGACTCCTGCGCCTTGCGATCCAGTCGAGCCTTCATCTCGGCAGCGCCCTGGAGGAAGGTTTCAGGGCTCACGGCCGGCGCCAGTCGCAGGGCCGGTGGCGGCAGGGTTGCCAGATAGAGCTCCTCGGCGAAGCGGCCGGTGTTGTGGTACCTGAAGGCCGCCGCTACGGCCAGGCCCGCGACCACCGCGGCGCTCACCGCCCAGCCGAAGGCCTTGCGCCGCTGCGGCTGCACGGCGCACAGATGAGCGTACACGGCCAGTCGCCAGCACCAGCGCCTCGACCGGCTCTCGTATGCGACTCAAGGCCACCCATGAAGTGCTGTACGCCAGCACCCCCAGGCCGGCTCCGAGCACGCCGGAGGCGAGCAGGCCGGTGGAGGCGATGCGCACATGGGTCCAGTAGTCGAAGCGATGCTGGAAGATCTTCGAGCCCAGCGCCCACAGGAAGCACCAGAGCGCGAGCAGCGCGAACACGCCGATGAGCACCGGGGCCAGGCGGGGGAGGAAGTCGCCGGGGTCCGCATCCAGGTATTCGCCCCAGGTGGTCCACAAGGCGAGGCCGACGAGCACCGCAAGCAAGCCGCCCGCTCGCCAGCCGCTCAATTGAGGCAACGGCAGTTCCGGAGCGAGCATCTCGTCGGGCAGGCGAAGGCGCAGCCGGGTATGCCCGGCGACCCATTCCTCGCCGCCGCCCAGGCGCACCTCGCGCGTGCCCGCGGCCAGCAGCCGGTGCCCGCACCGGAGGCCGTTGACGGTCTCGCCGACCGTCACCGTGACGCCCGTTTCGGGGGAGTGCTCGACACTGAAGTGACGCGGCGCCACGTGCGGGTCGTCGAGCACCAGGTCGCATTCGAGCGAGCGGCCCACATGCAGCGGCCAGCGGGTCACGGCATGGACCTGGCGGACGCGTCCGTCGCGGTCGATCACCTCCAGCAGGGCTAGTTTTTCCATGCGAAGCCCTCGAGGTAGTGGCGCGCCAGCCTCATGGCGTTGTCGAAGCTCACGCCGCGTGCGTCGAAGCGCCCCTGGGCGCCGGCGGTGGACTGGTCCAGCGTGGCCACCAGCACGCTCAGGTCGTAGAGGCCCGGCAACTTGCGGTAGGCGCTCATGCACAGCACGGTGCGCATCGGCAGCCCGGCCTGCTCGACGAAGCGTTCCTCGCATTGCGCCGCGGTCCGGTTGCGGGTGGTGCGCTCGGTGAAGTTCTCGTTGCGAAAGCTGGCCGAATACTGCGAGGAAAAGCGCCAGGCCCCCAGCTTGCGCCCGTCATAGGCCTCGTGCCTCACGCTCAGGCCGCCTGTGTAGAGGGTGTCCGAGATGAAGATGTGGGTGTCCATCTCGCAATCGGAGCGCTCGAATTCCAGCCCCTTGACGTCGGCCGGGCTGGTGTTGCCCCAGCAGCGCATGAAAGTCTCCTGCGGCACGGGAATGACGTAACGAGGATGCGCGGGAGTGCGCCAGGGCTGCTGCAGGAAGCGATCGGTCAGCTCCTGCTGGTGCGTCTTGAGCTGCGAGGTGAGCTGCGGATAGACCGCCTGAGTGATGGGCACGGCGGCGCGCGCGCGCTCCAGCAGGCTGCGCGCGTATTCGGCCGGCACCAGGAAGCTGATCTGCTGCCCATCGCGCCGGGTGGCGACGTTCACGCCGATGACGTCGCCGCGCTCGTCGAGCGCCGGGCCGCCGCTCATGCCGGGATTGAGCGAGCCGGCAAAGAAGATGCTCGGATAGAAGCTGCGCTCGACCAGCCCGTTGTAGTTGCCCTCCACCACGGCAAAGCCGACGTCCAGCGGATTGCCCAGCGAGAAGATCCGCTCGCCCTTGGCGAGCACCTTCTGCTTGGGCGCGGAAGTTGAGCGGCGTGCGCCCGCGCAGGGTCGAGCCTGCGGCACGCACCAGCGCCACGTCGTGGATCGCATCGAAGGCCAGCAACTCCAGCTGCCCGTCGTCGCCCTCGGCGGTCGTGTAGACCAGCTGGTAGCGCTCCGGCTGCAAGGCGACCTGGCTCACGACGTGATAGTTGGTGATCAGGTGGCCTTCGGACGTGATGAGAAAGCCCGAACCCACGGTCGCCTGGCTCGACTGTCCCTTGACCAGGGTGCGAATCTGGACCAGCTGGCCTCTCGTGCGCTCGAAGATGCGCTGCGCCGATGCCGAGACCGGTGGCGGCTGGGCTTCCGGCGCGGCCTGCGGGACCTGGAGCCCCGAGGGCGGCGCATCGAGGCGCAGGCGCGGCAGCAGGCGCCGGGTTTGCGATCGGAACGACAGTCTCTGCCGCCGCGACAGGCATCGCCTCGAACAACAAAGCCAGCCACAGGAGGCAGCGCAGCGGCGTGGATGGAACAGTCATGCGGGGCATTGTGCAACTTGCGCGTCGGCAGTCGCAGCTTGGCAGGCTCGGCTCAAACCCTCGCCTGCATGAGGGGCACGCTGCCCCTTTCTTTGAGGTCGACCTCGAGGATGCTGAAATTCCGGCTCGGCGCCCATGTTCGCGGCGCTCGATTCCCCTTGCGCCCGCTCGGTTCACCCGAAGGAGACGACATGAAGACCCGCTTTCTCGTTGGCTTTCTGGCGCTGGCCAGCTCTTCGGCCATGGCATTTCATTGCCCGGTAGACATGAAGAAGATCGACGACGCGCTGCCGAGCGCCAAGCTCAGTGCCGGGCAGATGGAGGAAGTGAAGAAGCTGCGCGCTGAAGGCGAGCGACTGCACAAGGAAGGCAAGCACCAGGAATCGGTCGACACGCTGGCGAAGGCGATGAAGATCATGGGCATCTGAATCGTTTCAGGCTGATGACAAACGCCGCGAATTCCGCGGCGTTGTTGTTTGGACGCTCACGAATGGCACCTCCCTGGGGCCCCGCCTATTGAGCCGGGTATACAAATTGCAATATGCTCGCGGGGCCTGCGCAGGCTCCGGTGCCAATGCCGGGCGCACAGGCGCCAGAAGGTGCTTTGCCATGGACGTCCTGCAACTAGACGTATCAGGCCGCCCACAAGCTTGGATCTCACCAAAGGAAGCGGCCACCCTCTATGCCAGCGATGGCGTCGCCTGGACCTTGGGCGACCCCTGCCTGGTCCTGCGTGGAGGTATCCAGCGCGTGAGCGGGCTGCAGTCGCGCATCGAACTGCATCCCATCATCGCGGTGCGCGGAACGGTCCCGACCCGGGCCTGGCGACAGCAACCGGCACTTTCCAACACCAAGCTGTTCGCGCGCGACCGCTACCTGTGCGCCTACTGCGGCCGGCAATACCACCCCGACGACCTGACTCGCGAGCACATCCGCCCGACCTCCCGGGGTGGGCGCGACATCTGGATGAACTGCATCACCGCATGCCGGGGGTGCAATGGGCGCAAGGGCAACCGCATGCCCGAGGAAGCCCACATGAGCCTGCTGTACCTGCCCTACGTGCCCAGCCTGCACGAGGACATGATCCTGCGCGGCCGCCGCATCCTGGTCGACCAGATGGAGTTCCTGCTGGCCAGCGTGCCGAGATCTAGCCGTTTGCACGGCTAGATCTCGGCGATACATCGTCTCGAAGCTTTACGTTTAGGTCATTTGAAAGTCGAGCTCTTCCACTGGAAGCGAACGGGCTGGGCGTTCATCTCATCGATGCCTTTGAGGATGCGTTGCTCGAGTTCTTCGAGCGGCGACCGGATGTGGCGAGGAACATCGTGCCATCTTCGAGAAGGCCGACTCGACGAGATTGGCCAGGAGCCGTGCTTGGGCGTGCACGTACCGAAACGACCCGGCGGCTCGCCAAGTAGGCCATCGTCTCCTTGGAGATGTGGGCACTGTGGTTGTCCAGCACGACACGGATGACGGCCTCGCTCGGGTAGTGCGTATGCAGGCGTTCGAGCAGGGCGATGAACTCGCGGCTGCGATGGCGCGGCTCGACGTGGTGATGATCTCGCCGCTGTGCAGGTCCAGCGCCGCGAGGATCGACAAGGTGCCGTGGCGCACGTATTCGTGGTCACGTCCCACGCCGGGGTGCACGCCGGCGACCGGCGGCGGATCGGCGCGGTCCGCAGCGCCTGCACGCCCGGCTTCTCATCGACGCTGACGGTGTAGATCGGGTGGGACGCGCGTCGTGGACGGCGTCGGCGCGGTACAGCTTCACGTCGCGATAGACCATCAGCACTCGGCCATCTTGCGCTCGAACTGCGCATCGCGCCGCTCGAGGAGTAGCGCATCCGGTGCGCCTGGGTTCATGGGCGTCGAGGATGCGCCATACCGTGGTCTTGCCTGCGCGAGCCAGTCGCGCAAAGCCCGCGCCGTGCGCGTTCGCGCGCACGTGCGCGGCCAACGCCGACAGCGTCCAAGCCTCTGCGGCGTAGCCCAAGTCCTTGGGCTTGCGACAGGCCAGGTCGACGACCCACGCACGAGCGTCATCGGTGATCGCGGCGGATGCGGCCGGTGGTAGCGATCCTGCAACCCCTCGCCACACCCGTCGCCAGGGCCTTGTCGATGCACTTGTAGATCGTCGGGCGGGACGTGCCCAGCGCGCGCTGTATCTGCGTGGCCATTGCCCATCGGCATACGCCAGCAGCACCCGGGCTCGTTCGACTCGCGCGCTGGCGCCGTACGCGAGCCCGCAAGCTCGTCGAGCATCGCCTTGTGCTCCTCACTCAACGTCAATGCCGCTCGCCTCGTCCGTCGTGCCACGCCAGCCTCAGAGCAATCGCCTGCAGAGGATGCCTCATCCCCGCACATGATCATATTTACGTAAATGTTTTAACGGAACGATGTACGAGATCTCGGCTTCGCCGCTGCACCTACTGCACCCCCTGCCCCCGCCTGGCGGGGGTTCCAGAATGGATCACGAATGGGCCGAGAGCGTCAGGACGCTTAAACGCACCGCGCGCCGTCGACCTCCAGGCACACGCCCGAGATGAACTCCGCCTCGTCCGAGGCGAGATAGAGCGCGGCGTTGGCCACGTCGAGCGGCTTCGACAGTCGCCCGAGCGGGACCGTGCCGATGAACCTGGCGCGCATTTCCGGGGTGTCCTGCCCGCCCATGAATTCCTTGAGCAGCGGCGTCTCGCCGGCCACGGGGTTGATGCAATTGACGCGGATGTTGTCGGGGCCGAGCTCGGCCGCCATCGAGCGGCTGGTGATGATGGCCGCGCCCTTGCTGCCGTTGTACCAGGTGAGCCCCGGCCGTGGACGCACGCCGGCGGTCGAGGCGATCGTGATGAAGCAGCCGCCTCCCTGCTTGCGGAAGTGAGGCACCGCATGCTGCGCGGTCAGGAAGAGGCTCTTGACGTTGACGGCGTAGATGCGATCGAACTCGGCCTCGGTCACTTCGAGCATCGGCCGGTTGCGATGCGTGGTGCCGGCGTTGTTGACGATGACGTCGCAGCCCGCCGAACGTCATCGATCGCGAACTCTGCACGAGCCGCGCCACGTCGGCATCCTTCGACACGTCGGCCTGCACGAATGCGGCCTGGCCGCCGGCCGCGCGAATCTCGCCCACGACCCGCTCGCCGCCCTCGGCATTGAGATCGTTGACGATCACCTTGCAGCCCTCCTCGGCGAAGCGCTTGGCGATGCCTTCGCCAAAGCCTGAGCCGGCGCCGGTCACGATCGCGATCTTGTTCTCGAGTCTCATGAGATCTCCGTCGGGTCCTTGGCAATGCGGATCAGCCGTGCCGGATCGCGATGGTCTTGGTGCGGTGAAGCGACAGCAGCCCTCGAAGCCCTTCTCGCGCCCGTGGCCGCATGACTTCACGCCGCCGAAGGGCAGCTCGACGCCGCCGCCGGCGCCGTAGTCATTGACGAACACCTGGCCGCAGCGCATGCGCCTGCGCAACGCGCATCGCACGAGAGCCGTCGCGCGTCCAGACGCCCGCCACCAGGCCGAAGACGCGTGCCGTTGGCCAGGGCGCACGCGCGTCGTCTTCGTCGTCGAAGCTCATCGCGGCAAGCACGGGGCCGAACACCTCGTCCTGCGCCAGCCGGTGCGCGGGCGGCACGTCGCGGAACAGCGTGGGCGCGAAGTAGAAGCCGCCGGTGCGGCGCGTCCGGCGACGATCTGCCCGTGCGCCGCGACCGTCAAGCCCCGCCTCGCGCGCCTCGTGCACGAATGCCGCACATGCGCGCAAGCTGCGAGGCGCGGATCAGCGGGCCGCAGTCGAGATCAGCCTGCGCCGGCCCCACGCGCAAGGCAGCGAAGCCTCGGCCAAGCCGCTCCAGCAGCGGCTCGTAGGCGCCCGCTCGCACCAGCAGCCGGCTGCCGGCCGAGCAGGTCTGGCCGGCGTTCTGCACGATGGCGTTGACGATCACCGGCACCGCGGCATCGAGGTCGGCATCGTCGAACACGATCTGCGGCGACTTGCCGCCGAGCTCCAGCGTGACCGGCAATGGGTTGCCGCTGCCGCCTGCGCCACCTGCGTGCCGGTCGGCGGCGAGCCGGTGAAGGAGATGTGATCGAGGCCGGGGTGCGCCGCCAGCGCCGCGCCCGCTTCGCGTCCGAGCCCGGTCACGATGTTCAGCGCGCCCTTCGGGCAAGCCCGCCTCGGCCAGCAAGCTCGGCCACGCGCAGCAGCGACAGGCAGGCGTCTTCGGCCGGCTTGACCACGCAGGCATTGCCCGCCGCCAGCGCGCGCGCCCACCGAGCGGCCGAAGATCTGCAGCGGATAGTTCCACGGAATGATGTGGCCGGTGACGCCATGCGGCTCGCGGCCGGTGAGCACCGTGTAGCCCTCGAGATAGGGCAGGACCTGCCCGCCCACCTTGTCGGCGGCGCCGGCATAGAACTCGAAGATAGCGTGCGATCGCCGTCGACGTCGTTGCGCGCCTGCGTCAGCGGCTTGCCGCAGTCGCGCGATTCGATGGCGGCGAGCTCATCGGCGTGCCGCGAGCACCAGGGCCGAGGCCCGCGCCAGGATGCGGCCGCGCTCGACGCCGCTTGCCCGGCCCCAGCCGCCGGCGAAGGCGGCGCTTGCGGCGAGCACGGCTGCATCGATCTCGCGCGCCGTGCCGCGAGCGATCTGCGCGAACGGCTGGCCGTCCGATGGGTCGATCATGGGCAGCGTCTCGCCCGTGGCCGAAGGCACTCGCCGATGGTTGATGAAGTGCAGATGGACGGGGAGGCTGCTCATGACGGTTTCCTTGGTGGCTGGGCCTTCAGCTCGCGGCGAGGGCGCGCGCATTCGTGACGGCTGAAGCGTGGTCGCGCACGTACTGCAGCACGATGGAGCGGAAATCGCCATCCGCGGCCAACCCGAGTCGTGCGGCTCGCACGCTGGAAAGGCGCGAGGGCCAGCTGCTTGACGACTCGCGAGATGGTCGCGTCATGCTCGAAGCGCACCAGCTCGAGCGCTTCGTCGCCACCCACCGATCGCAATGCATCGAGCATCTCGCGCACGGTGACGCTGAGCGCCGGAAGATTGATTGCGGTACGGCCGCCGAAGGCTTCGCGCGAAGCCTCGGCCACGGCGATGAGACCCGCGATGGTGGTGGCCGGCGAAGCGAGCGCCACGGCCGCCTCGGGGCTCACCGGGCACACCGCGACCTGGCCCGCCAAGGGCTCCCTCACGATGCCCGACAGGAAGCCCGAAGCCGCCCGATTGGGCCGTCCGGGGCGTACCGACACGGTCATGAGCCGGGCGGCGCGACCGTCGATGTAGCCCTTGCGGGTGTAGTCGGCCACCAGTTGCTCGCAGATGAACTTCTGGATGCCGTAGCTCGATTGCGGCGTCGGCAGGGTGTGGTCCTCGATGCACGGCGGCATCGGGACTGCGGCGTCGCTGCCGAAGACCGCCACCGAGCTCGAGAAGATGAATCGCGGCACCTGGCCTGCAACCGCCTGCGCTCGGCAGGCATCCAGCAGCGCCCGGGTGGTGTCGAGGTTGGAACGCAGGCCGAGGTCGAAGTCGGCCTCGCATTCGCCCGAGACGGCGGACGCGAGATGGAACACCACGTCGAAGGGCTCGCTCATCAGCGTGCCGATCTGGCCTGTCAGGTCGCCCACGCGCGACTGGACGCGCGGGTCGTTGCGCAGCGACGCGTCGGCGGGTGCAGCGAGATCCGCCAGCACCACTTCGCCGATGTGCCTGCCGTCGAGCTCGCCACGCTTGAGCAGGGTGCGCGCGAGAAGCGAGCCGAGGAAGCCGGCACCGCCGGTGATGAGCAGCCTCATGTCGAGATTCCTTTCCCGGCTTCCGGCCGGATGCCTTGGCGCTGGCGCCAGTCGCGAAACCAACCGAGCCCTTCGCTCGTGCCCTTGCGCGGCCGGTATTCGCAGCCGACGAATCCCTCATACCCGAGCTCGTCGAACAGGTCGAAGAGCCAGTTGAAGTTGACTTCGCCTTCGTCCGGCTCGTGCCGGTGCGGCACGCCGGCAATCTGGATGTGGCCCACCTGCGGCAGATGGCGACGCAGCCGGGTCGCGAGGTCGCCTTCCATGATCTGGCAGTGATAGAAGTCCATCTGCACCTTGAGATTGCTTGCGCCCACCTCCGCCACGATGTCGTGGGCCTGCTGCTGGTAGTTGAGGAAATAGCCCGGCATGTCGCGCGTGTTGATCGGCTCGATGAGCAGCGTGATGCCGTGCGGCAAGAGCGAGGCCGCGGCCTCGCGCAGGTTGGCGACGAAGGTGGCGCGCATCGCGGCGCGGTCGGCGTGCGCGGGGGCGATCCCGCCATCGCATGCACGCGGCGGCAGCCGGTGGCCTGTGCGTAGCGCAATGCGGTCTGCACCGAGGCCGCGAATTCCTGTTCGCGGCCGGGCAAGGCCGCCATGCCGCGCTCTCCCACGGCCCAGTCGCCGGGAGGCAGGTTGAACAGCGCCTGCACGAGCCCGTGGCCTTGCAGGCGCGTGGCGATCTCGTCGGGCGCGTGCTCGTACGGGAACAGGTATTCCACCGCCTCGAAGCCATCGGCTGCGGCGGCCGCAAAGCGCTCCAGGAAGGAGTGCTCGGTGTACATCATCGACAGGTTGGCGGCAAAGCGGGGCATGGCATCACCAGTGTGCGCCGAAGCTGCGGCGCAGTTCATCGATTTGCTCTTCATCGAGCGGGTCGGGGCGCGGCTCGCACATCAGCCACAGGCGCGCCGTCTCTTCGAGTTCTTCGAGCACGGCCATCGCGGCGGCGGGGCTGTCGTGCCAGACGTTCGGGCCGAGGCGCTCGAGCATCACGGCGCGAATGGGCTTGCCGCGCTCGCGCGCGTGGGCGATCGCCTGCGCGACCAGCTCGCCCACCTGGGGGTCTCCCGGGCGATGGTAAGGAATCAGGGGTACGTGGCCGACCTTCATCACGTAATAGGGAGTGATGGGCGGCAGGATGTCCTCGACACTCCACGCGCCTTGAAGCGTGAGCGCGACCAGGTGGGTGGAGTGGGTGTGGATCACGCAACGCGCCTGGGCGTCAGAGGCGTAGATGCGCTGGTGCAGCGAGAGTGTCTTGCTCGCGCGCCCGCCGCTTCGCTGCGCGCCGTCCTGCCCAACCCAGGCCAGGGCAGGAAGGCTCGAGAAAGCCCAGGCAGGCATCGGTAGGCGTGATGAGAAAGCCGCCGCCTTCGGACTCGTCCAGGCGCGCGCTGATGTTGCCGGCGGTGGCATGAACGTAGCCTCGCTCGAAGAGCGAACGGCCGATGCGGCAGATCTCGTCTCGCAGGAGCTGCTGTGCCGGGTTCATCACTGCACCTGCGCCAGCGCCTTGGTGAAGAAGTCGGCGCCGCCGAAGTTGCCGGACTTCAAGGCCAGCAGCAGCGGACGTCCTTCCGCCTGGGTCCAGGGCACGCCCGGGTCGATCACGCCCAGCGGAAGCTGCCGGTGGCTCATCAGGCTCTCTCTGGCGTGATCGGCGGCAGTCATCGGGGCATCGTATAAATTCAGCTTGCCCGGGAGTCCAGGGAAAACCATGAAGATCCAATTCGCCAGCGACCTGCATCTCGAGTTCCTGCTTCGGCACGACTCGCGCGAAACGCATGTGCGGCCGGCCCCGGGCGCCGACTTGCTGCTGCTGGCGGGCGACATTTCGACCGGCGAGCACGCCGCGCGCCTGTTCTCGCACTGGCCCTGCCCGGTGCTGCTGGTGGCGGGCAACCACGAGCTCTATGGAACCGAGCATCGCAGCGGCATGGCAAGGCAGGCGGCCGCCGCCACGGGGCAGCTCCAGTTTCTCGAGTGCACGGAGCTTCGCTTCGGCGACCTGCGCGTGCTGGGGACGAGCCTGTGGACGGACTATCGGCTCGACGAACCCGCCAAGCCGCAGGCCGAGGCCATGGCCGTGGCATGCGAATGCCTCAACGACCACAGGCTGATCCGCCACGGCGAGCGCCGCTTCGCGCCCCAGGACGCGCTGGAACTGCACCTCGCCTCGCGACGACTGGCTGGAGGCGAGCCTCGCCAGGCCCTGGCCGGTCGCACCGTGGTCATGACGCACCATGCGCCGCACCGGAGCTCGATCCACGAGAACTACAAGGCCTCGCCGATCAACCCTGCCTTCGCGAGCCACCTGCCAGAGCTGGTCGAGCAGGCAGACCTGTGGGTCCACGGCCACGTCCACAACAGCTTCGACTATCGAGTGGGCCGCTGTCGCGTGGTGTGCAATCCGGCGGGCTATTGCCGCAGCTTCGGCCGCGCGGGCACAGGCCAGGGCTATGTGCTCGAAAACTCCGAGTTCGATCCTTTGAGGACGGTCGAGATTAGCTAGCCCCGGCGGGCTGCCGCCCGAGGCCACAAGCACTACAGAAAGCGCTTTCTCCTAGCTAAAGCTTCGGAATCCGTATCCGGCTCACCATCAAGGAGCCGGAGGCGACATACAGCAGCACCAGCGGATGCAGCGTGAAGCCGGCCAGCGTCATCTCGCCCAGCCACAGGCGCTCGCCCAAGGCGCCCTGCCACGCGGCGACCGCCAGCACGACGACGAGCACCATCGAGGTCGGAATGGGCGTGCCTTCGAAATACTTCACCTTCTCTCCGCCATCGGAGAGCTTTTCGGCGGTGACGTTGTAGCGGGCCAGTCGCGACACGCCGCAGGCCACGAAGAAGACCAGGGCGATCCGGTCGTAGAGGCCCTGCATGCCGCAGGCATAGGCAATGGCGGCCGGCGCAACGCCAAAGGAGATCACATCGGCCAGCGAGTCCAGCTCGCGCCCCATGGCCGAGCTGCGCTGGCGCCAGCGTGCGATCCGGCCGTCCAGCACGTCGAAGACCAGCGCGAGCGGCACGAGGGCGCATGCGAAGTAGATATGCACCAGGTCGCCGGACTGCAGGTACGACATCACCGAGAACAGCGCGCCCACTCCGCTGCAGGCGTTGGCGAGCGTGAACCAGTCCGCGAGGTGGAACTCGCGGATCATCGAGAAGCGCTTGGGTCTGTCCACGCGCCAAGCGTAGCTCAGCCGACGGAGAAGCAGCGCATCTTCGAGGCCTCGAAACTGGGGCGCGTCCATCGCTCGAGGGTGTGAGCGATGGCGGAGGGAATGCTGCACGGGGATGCGGCCCTCACCAGGTCTTCCACCGGCACGCTCTGCTCATCCACGTCGGCGAGATAGTTTCCCTGGTCGTCGAAGAGCAGGGCCCGCGCATCGTGTTCTGCCTGGGCCACCACCACCATGTATTTGGATTCGTTGAAGCGGCTCATCGGAACCTCTCTTGTTATCGGAATGGACAGCATCGTATGAACCGCTTGTACACCGCACCATGTCCGCCAGTCCTACACGCCTGTCAGACCTGTGTCAGCGTGTGAGCAGTGCCCGTGACGGCGTCATGGGATGTACGGTTCGACCCGGTCCTGTTCCGCAGGGTCGTTGCGCGCGACGATGGCCCGGGCCGGCTCGGTCGAGCTGAGGTTGATGGCCTCGTGCGGCACGTCGGCCGGGATGAAGAGAAAGTCCCCGGGCTCCGAGATCACCGAGGACGCAAGGCCCTCGCCCCAGCGGGTTTCCACGCGGCCGTCGAGCACGAAGATGGCGGTCTCGTAGCCACGATGCAGATGCGGCTGCGAGCGCGCGCCGGGCGGGATGACCACCATGTGCATCGACAGCCCCCGCGAGCCGACCGTGCTGGCGGAAACGCCGAGGAAATACGGCAAGCTCTGGCGGGTCAGGACCTCGCGATCGGGGCGGATCGAACGCACCTGGGAAGGCAGTGGCGTGTCCATTCGATGGGTCTCCGGCATGCTGTAGGCTTCGAGTGTGCACCGGGTCGAGGCCGGGGCGATCGAGGGAGTGACCAGGAAGGTCGGCGACATGAACGAAGCCTCTCAAGATCCCGCAGAGCAGAACGGCGTCGCGGCCAGGCGAAGGCGCAGCCGCGATCGCTTCGAACTGCTCATCGACAGCGTGCAGGACTATGCGATCTTCATGCTCGACGTCGAAGGCCGCGTCATGACGTGGAATCTCGGCGCTCACAAGATCAAGGGCTGGAAGGCCGACGAGATCATCGGGCGTTCGTTCGAGACCTTCTATACCCCCGAGGCTGTCGCCTCGGGCTGGCCGAAGGAAGAGTTGCGCCGGGCGACGCTCGACGGCCGCTTCGAGGACCAGGGCTGGCGCGTGCGCAAGGACGGCACCCGGCTATGGGCCAACGTCGTCATCACCGCCCTGCGCGACACCGATGGCGAGCTGCGTGGCTTCGCGAAGGTGACGCGCGACCTGACTGAAAACCGAAGGCAGGAAGAGGCCCTGCGCCAGAGCGAGGAGCAGTTGCGCCTGCTGGTGGAGTCGGTCAAGGACTACGCCATCTTCATGCTCGACCCGCACGGATTCATCCGGACATGGAATGCCGGCGCCCTGGCCATCCATGGCTGGATGGCGTCCGAGGTGCTCGGCGAGCACTTCTCGCTCTTCTTCACTCCAGAGGACAAGCAAGCCGGGCGCCCCGCCCGGGAGCTGGAGCGCGCCTTGCGCGAAGGCCGCGCCGACGAGCAGGGCTGGCGTATCCGCAAGGACGGCAGCCTGTTCTGGGCCGAGGTGGTCCTGACGCCGGTGATGGACGACAGCGGCACCCTGCGAGGCTTCGCCAAGGTCACGCGCGACATGACGGAGCAGCGCCGGCTCACGGAGCTGGAGCACTCGAGCCGGCGCATGAGCGAGTTCCTCGCGATGCTGGCGCATGAGCTGCGCAACCCGCTCGCTCCGGTGCGCAATGCGGTGAGCGTGATGCAGATGCAGCACGACCTCTCGCCGCAGATGATGCAGATGCGCGACGTCATCGCGCGCCAGATCGGCCATCTCACTCGCCTGGTGGACGATCTGCTCGAAGTGGCGCGCATCGTGACCGGCAAGATCCTGCTCAAGCGCGAGCCCATCGACTTCCGCGACGTGGTGATGGCCAGCGTCGAAGCCGCGGGCCCCCAGGTCGAGGCCCGGCGGCATCACCTGACCGTCAAGCTGCCGCCCGAGGCGGTTCCGATGACGGGGGACCCGACCCGCCTTGCCCAGGTGCTGCAGAACCTGCTCAACAATGCGGCTCGCTACACCGCCGAAGGCGGCGACTTGTCCCTGATCGTGCGCACGGCGGGCAACGAGTGCCTGACCACCGTGACCGACAACGGCATGGGCATTGCGCGCCACGCCCTGTCGCGCATCTTCGACCTCTTCGAGCAGGAGCATTCACCACGCCTGCAGCAAGACGGCGGATTGGGCATCGGCTTGACGCTGGCGCGGATGCTCGTCCACCAGCACGGCGGCAACCTGACGGCCTCGAGCGAGGGCGAAGGCAAGGGCAGCGAATTCACGGTCCGCCTGCCCTTGCGAGTGGATGCACCACAGGACTCCACATCCGCGCAAGCCATGCAGTCATCGGACGGCCCGCCGATGCACGTGCTGGTGATCGACGACAACCGCGATTCGACCGACACCATGGTCGAACTGCTCCAGCTGCTGGGCCATCAGGCACATGGGGCGTATGGCCTCGCGCAAGCGCTGGAGATCCTCGGCCGATTCACGCCTCAAGTCGCGCTGCTGGATCTGAACATGCCCGAGGCCGATGGCTATGCGGTACTTCGGCATTTGCGTGAGCAGCCCAGGTTGCAGGACCTCTACGTTGCCGCCATGACGGGCTACGGCCAGAAGGCCGACCGCCAGAGCACCCTGGCGGCGGGCTTCGATGCGCACCTGACCAAGCCGATCGAACTCGAGCAACTCTGCCAAGTGCTGCGCGCGGCCGCGGCGCGCTGAAGATGGTCAGGACCTGAAACCCAACGGCTGGCGCCACAATGAGCCATGCACAGGATCTCGCCACCAGGCTCGAATGAGCCCGCTGCCACCTTCGAGCAGCCGTTCGAGATGCTTACGGCCTGCCATGACAGGGTGCGACGTTCGCTGAAGCTCTTGCGTCGCTTGATCGAGCATGCCGTGACACAGGGAGCGGACGAGCGTGCACGCGATGGCGCTCGCGACGTGCTGCGCTATTTCACCGTGGCTGCGCCTGCGCACCACGAGGATGAGGAGCGCCACGTCGTTCCCGCCTTGCGCACGAGCGGCGATCCCCAGGCAATAGAGGTGGCCCAGCGACTGGTAGACGACCATGTGCTGATCCGCGAGGCGTGGGCCGAACTGCAGCCACTGCTGGATGCGTTGGCCGGCGGCCTTCGGGACCCGGAATTGGAAAGGGTTGCGGAACGCTTTGCGGACCTGCACACCGAGCACCTCTTGCTGGAAGAGACCTTCGCATTTCCTCGCCGCCGAACGAGTTTTCCTTGCGCCACAAGCACTTGGCGTGAGATCGGGGTTCCGGCTTCTGTCTACGGCCGGATCTGCTTGATCAGATCGAGCGCGTGGCGTTGCGTCGCGTTGGGCGTGGTGACGATGTCGAACGTCGGCGCATCGGGCCCGGCGCCGGGCGTGCGGCAGGTGTTGCGCACGATGCCGGCCAGCTCGGCCATCAGGGTGGAGAAGCTGTGTGCGGGCGTGCCGTCGTCGACGGTGCGGCTGGCCACCTTGTCCAGCGCCAGCTGCGAGCGCTGCGCCGGCGCCACCGGATCGCGCGTGGCCTTGGCCGCCTGATCGATGTCGGCGAACATCAGCTCGCGCCAGGCCTCGCGCATGTGCCACTCCACGTAGTACGCGAGCATGCACAGCAGGATGTGCGCACGCACGCGATCGGCCGTGCGGTGGTGGATCGGGCGCACCTTCAGGTCCACCGTCTTCAGGCAGCGGAACGCGCGCTCCACATTGGCCAGCGCCTTGTAGTTGCGCACGCAGTCGGCCGCGTCCATGCGATGCGCATCGACCGAGGTGCGGATGATGTAGATGCCGTCCAGCGCGGCCTCGGCGGCGATCGCCTCGCGCTTGCGCTCGAAGGTGAAGCTGTTGTCGCCGATGGCCAGCTCGAAGTGCTTGGCGACCTTGTACTGGTTGACCACCTTGCCCGCGCCCAGCCCGATCGCATCGGCCTTCTTGAGCTTGCCCGCATCGACGCGGTCCTTGATCGTGCTGCAGGTTCTTCTCGGTGGCGACCAGCAGCTCCTCGCGCTTGAGCGCGCGCAGCTTGGCCAGCTGCGGGTTGCGGCACGCCACCAGCCGCTCGCCCGGGTACTCGGGCGAGGCGATCTCCACCAGGTTGCGCTCGTCGAACAGCCCCAGCTGCAGCTGCCCTTGCTCGACCAGCGTGCGGATCGACGCGTTCTTCAGCGCCGTGATCCAGTCGATGCCCGTGCATGTCGCGCAGCTCGGCGATGGCCTTGCTGGAGATCATGCCGCGGTCGCCCACCATCACCAGCTGCTCGATGCCGAAGCTCTCGCGCAGGCGCTGCACCTCGGGCAGGAAGGTGGCGCTGTCGGCCACGTTGCCCTCGTGCACCGACACCGCCACCGGGCAGCCGCGCGCGTCGGTGAGCAGCCCGTAGTTGACCTGCAGCAGCCCCTTCTTGCCGTCGCGGTTGTGGCCCAGCTTGGCCAGCGGGCAGGTGGTGCCCTCGAAGTAGCTGGACGACAGGTCGTACAGCACCAGGCCGCCCTCGCTCAGGTGGCGCGCGGCGAGCTTCTTCTGGATCGCGTCCTGGCGCGCGAGCAGCCAGTCCATCGCCGCGTACAGGTCGTCCTCGTTCGCGTCGGCCACGCCGAAGTCCGCTGCCAGCGTGGTGGTGTGCCACCAGCGCGTGGTGGCCAGCTTCGTGTGCGGCGCGACGATGCGCGCGGCCACCATCGCCAGCACCAGCTCGCGCTCGCGCGAGGGCTTGCTGCCCAGCAACGACGCGAAGTCCAGGCGCTGCATCGCCAGCGCCACGGCGTGCACATGGCCGTGCGCGGGCGAGCCGATGACCTCGAACGCCTGGCCCAGCGGCACGAAGGTCTCGCCTTGCAGCGAGCGGCGAATGATCTCGATCAGCGACTCGGGCAGATGCGACAGGTTGCCCAGCGTCTCGTTCTTGACCTTGCCGTCCTCGCGGTAGCTGCGCCGCAGCAGGTGCGTGCGGTAGACCTTGCCCTTGTAGGTGCGCGTTGTGGTGACGACGTGAGCGGTTCCGGTTCTGGAAGGCATGCAGCGAACATAGCGCGATCGTCGAGCAGATGTCAAGCCATTTTAGTGACTACATTTTGAAGCAAATAAAAGCGCCTCGAAGGCGCGAATGCTTAGCAAACACGCGGGCTTGCGCCCGCGTGATGACTACGCGGATGGGTCGAACTTCGGGCTAGGGAGGAACTTTCGCGGCACGGCGAGCAGGCGCTGCAGGTCATGGGTGGGGACATGCGCGACGCCGAGGGGCGACGCCTCCGCTGTAGCGCTTGCCGTCACGTGCGGTCGAACCTTGGATTTGGTGCCGACTATCTCGACTCGAACAGATGACCTACCGCTTACAAGCGGCCCCGCGTGGGATTTGGCGGGATCTTCGTGGATCCTGAAGTTGTTGATTTGGAAGGGAAGTTCGTCCCATGGCGTTCTTGAGGCAGCGAGCTTGTCCGCCTAAAGTGGTATCCACAGTGATATCCGGAACTGGCCATGGAGATGACTGCCGCCAAGGTGAGGCACGCGACCCGGTGGACCGACGAGAAGGTCAAGTCGCTCAAGCTGCCGCCTGAGAAAAGCGAGTCGCGCACGCTGGTGGCGCCGGGACTCTATGTTCACCTTCGCCGCAAGACTGACAACTCCATCTCGAAGCATTGGCAGTATCGGGCCCAAGTGGAGTGGCAGTCGTCGATGGCTCTCGCTGGGGGCCTACCCCGCCGTCGGCTTGGCCAGGCTAACGCGGAGTTGCGGCTCACTTCAAGAAGCCCATGAGGCTGCAAAGAAGGGCGAGGCCGATCACCCCGTGCTTGCAGCGCGCTTCGCGCGCAATGCGGCCAAGGCGCTGCCCACGGTCTCCGAGTTGTTCGATGAGTGGATCGCCGACAAGCGACTCGGCAGTGCGCGCAAGGGCGGCAAGCCAGTGCGCGAGCGCACGATCGACGTGCTCGGCGCAGAACTTCGACGCCGACATCCGCCGCCGGATCGGCGATGCCAAGGTTGCCAAGCTGACCCCCGAGGCGCTTCGATCCTGCATCGATGCACCTCGCAAGCGAGGCGCGCCTGGGGCCGCGGCGCAGATCTACCGCACGCTTCGGGGCCTGATCAACTTCGCGATCAAGCGCGGGCACATCGAGGGCGCCGATCCGATGCGCGGCATCGACAATCCGAAGCCGTATCGGCCTGCGCCTGTCGTCGCCGCATCGGACGCCGAGTTGGTGGCGCTGCTGCAGGTCATCGATGAGTCCAGCTGTGGCCATGCACCAGGCTCGCCATCGAGTTCCAACTGTTGACTGGCGCTCGGCCCGGTGAGGTTCGTCTCGCAGTGTGGCCGGAGGTTCGCCTGGACAAGAGGCGATGGACCATCCCGCCTGATCGAGTGAAGTCCGGCCGCGAGTTCCGGGTCCACCTCTCGGATCACGCGGTCTTGGTGTCTGAAGGAAGCCCTGAAGCTCAGGTCCGACAAGCGCACGACTTCGTGTTCCCTGGTGCCAACGGGCGGCGCCATGGAGAAGATGGCGGTCGCACGGGCACTGTCACGCCACGCTGACCGGGTCACCGAGTACGGCGGGAAGAGACTGAGGCCTCACGATCTGCGCCGCACCTTTCGGACGATGCTGTCGAGGCTCGGCATCCAGCCGCACGTGGCCGAGCTCTGCATGAACCACCAGGAGACGGAGACAATGCGTCGCGTCTACGACGGCCATGACTACAGCGCAGAGATGGCCGAAGCATGGGACCGCGCGGGCGCGCATGTTCAGGCACTGCGCGCTGCAGCCGGGATCGCTATCCCGATCCTTGCGGTAAGCACCTGCAGCTTGAGCATCCGGCGTTCGCGCAGTCGGTCATAGCGCGGCGTGAGCCGATCGGTGCGCGCCACCAGTTGCGGGTGGACGAGTACCCGTCCCCGATGAAGGATATCTGCGATCTGCGTGGCCGTATGCGTTTCGAAAAGATCGGACGCTTGCTGCGGTCGATGCCGAAGCGCGCTGCGCCAACAACGACGATCTCTTGATCACCAGCGTCGGGCTTGGTGGACGCCGCTCAGGAACCCTCTGGCGGACCCGGATCGGCTCGATACCGATCCGATAGTCCTTGACGAAACGCGGCCAGTCCACGTGGTCGGGCAGGTCGATGTCTTCGAACACCGCGACCTTGTGTTGGGCGCGATCGAAGAGCGCGATACCGGCTGCCGGATAGTTGTTGCGCGACGGATAGAGCACGCCGTCGAACCGAGGCTCACCGTCGGCGTCCTGCATCGCCTGGACTCGGCGGATATCCGCTGCGTATGTTGGTAGCCGCGGCTGGCCAACTGCTCCAGATTCAGGCCGAAGTGACCGCCATGACCCTTCTGCCGTCAGGTCGGCCAGTTGCAGATCTTGCAGGACACCGACAGCACGTACCAGGCGGCTGCAGACTTCGGCGAGCGCGATCTAGCGCTTGTGATCCAGGTCCCACTGGTGCTTGTGAAACACCGACTCCATCAAGGCCGTCGGCAGCGTGAGGCCCAGATAGAGGACACCGTAGCTGTGGTCGGGCGCGTCATAACCGGTTCGCACCATCGCGCCCGTAGTGCAACGGCTGCCCCGGTAGACCACGCGGCTGACATGCTGCAGCAAGTCTTCCCGCATCGATGCGCCGCGTCGGAAGCGCGATGCCCATGCCGGCGGCCCGTCAATGCACGCCCAGCACGTTGAAGACGGCCCGGGCCACCGCATCGATCGAATCCTCCGTCACGGCCTCGACCGGCGCACGGCCCTCGAGCCCTTCGAGCGGTTCGGACAAGGCACGGTACAGCGTCCACGCGTCGATGCCTGAGCGCTGCCTGCAGCACGGCCTGGGTCAGCCGCTGCTTGACCGGATCGAGTTGCCAATCGGGCAGCTTGCGGCCGCGCGGCCCGACGTTCAGCGCCAGCAGCCGGCCCCCGTCAATGTCCTTGTAGATCTGCTGGCGGACCTTGTTCGCCAGCCGGGCGAACTCCGGCAGCGGCAGGTTGTGCGGTTGATCGAGGCTTCGAGCATCGCCGCACGGCCGCGCTGGATGTCGGTGTCTCCCGGTGCCCAGCGACTTGGTGCCCGCAGGGCGGCGGCCTTGCGGGCCAGGCTGCGCTGCACCGTCGTAGTGCAGACGCCTCCTCGACGGACGCAGGCACTCGACCCGCTCCAACCGTTCGTGCATGAACACCTCCAGTTCGGCCGCAAAGGCCTCGGCGTCGCGTATCTCCACGGTGTCGGCAAAGCGGCGCACTCGTCCGACTGTCACCCGGGGCAGGCGATCGGCGATGAACTCCATGGTGTTGGGCATGAGCGGCCCCCTGTCGACTGGAACGTTGAAAGCTTAATCTCTTTTGTCTACTTTGTCAATCTTGAACCAATGACAGCAAGTTGCCATCCACTGGCCTAGGAGTCTGTCGGACTTTCGCTTCACAAGAGCCCATTGCTTTATTCCGCAGCACTTTTCGCGCGCTACAGGGCGATAAGAATCGGCGCGAGCACCGTTCAGGATCAACTTATCGCCTTGTAGCGCGGCGCCGATGCTCAAGTCCGACAGACTCCTAGAGCACCCGACACGCGAGTTGGCAGCAAGGTCGACTCAGTGGCGAGCCATGGAACGTACGTGGTATCCCACTTGGTATCCGGATAGGATTTTGGCTTCACTAAGCTAGTGCTCGCTAACCTGTTAGCCCCCGCGTAGTCATCACGCGGGCATAAGCCCGCGTGTTTGCTGAGCATTTGCGCCTTCGAGGCGCTTTTATTGGTTTCAAATTGTAGTCACTAAAATGGCTTGACATTGTGCGTTGTCGAGCCTAAGTTCACTGCATGCCCTCCAGAACCGGAACCGCTCACGTCGTCACCACAACGCGCACCTACAAGGGCAAGGTCTATCACACGCACCTGCTGCGACGCAGCTACCGCGAGGACGGCAAGGTCAAGAACGAGACGCTGGGCAACCTGTCGCATCTGCCCGAGTCACTGATCGAGATCATTCGCCGCGCGCTGCAAGGCGAGACCTTCGTGGCGCTGGGCCAGGCGTTCGAGGTCACCGGCTCCCCCGCGCATGGCCACGTGCACGCCGTGGCGCTGGCGATGCAGCGCCTGGACTTCGCGTCGTTGCTGGGCAGCAAGCCCTCGCGCGAGCGCGAACTGGTGCTGGCGATGGTGGCCGCGCGCATCGTGGCGCCGCACACCAAGCTGGCCACCACGCGCTGGTGGCACACCACGACGCTCGCATCGGACTTCGGCGTCGCCGAGGCGAACGAGGACGATCTGTACGCGGCGATGGACTGGCTGCTCGCGCGCCAGGACGCGATCCAGAAGAAGCTGAGCCGCCGCCACCTGCAGCGAGGGCGGCCTGGTGCTGTACGACCTGAGCTCGAGCTACTTCGAGGGCACCACCTGCCCGCTGGCCAAGCTGGGCCACAACCGCGATGGCAAGAAGGGGTTGCTGCAGGTCAACTACGGGCTGCTCACCGATGCGCGCGGCTGCCCGGTGGCCGTGTCGGTGCACGAGGGCAACGTGGCCGACAGCGCCACCTTCCTGCCCGAGGTGCAGCGCCTGCGCGAGCAGTTCGGCATCGAGCAGTTGGTGATGGTGGGTGACCGCGGCATGATCTCCAGCAAGGCCATTGCCGAGCTGCGCGACATGCAGGGCATCGACTGGCTCACGGCGTTGAAGAACGCGTCGATCCGCACGCTGGTCGAGCAGGGGCAGCTGCAGCTGGGACTGTTCGACGAGCGCAACCTGCTGGAGATCTCCTCGCCCGACTACCCGCACGAGCGGCTGGTGGCGTGCCGCAATCCGCAGCTGGCCAAGCTGCGTGCGCTCAAGCGCGAGGAGCTGCTCCCGCCACCGAGAAGACCCTGCAGCAGATCAAGGACCGCGTCGATGCAGGCAGGCTCAAGAAGGCCGATGCGATCGGGCTGGCCGCGGGCAAGGTGGTCAACCAGTACAAGGTCGCCAAGCACTTCGAGCTGGCCATCGGCGACAACAGCTTCACCTTCGAGCGCAAGCGCGAGGCGATTGCCGCCGAGGCCGCGCTGGACGGCATCGACATCATCCGCACCTCGGTCGATGCGGCTCGCATGGATGCGGCCGACTGCGTGCGCAACTACAAGGCGCTGGCCAATGTGGAGCGCGCGTTCCGCAGCCTGAAGACGGTGGACCTGAAGGTGCGCCCGATCC